>NZ_BONK01000013.1 GCF_016862675.1 Cellulomonas chitinilytica
CCGCCCTCTCCGAGCGGGACGGGCAGGCCGTCCGTGACCTGCAGCGGCGGTACGTCGAGGTGTGGGTCGACGTGCTGTCCCGCCTCAGCCCGGCCGTCGACCGCGCCGAGCTCCGGCTGCGCGCCCAGGCGACGTTCGGCCTGATGAACTCGACCCCGCACTCCGCCCGGTCCCTGACCGCAGCGCGCACCCGGACGGTGCTGGAGGACATGGCGCTCGCGGCCCTCGGCCGCTGAGGCTGCGCCGGGCATCGCCGGACCTTGACCGTGCACGGCGGCACGAGGAACGTCGAACGGGACGGCGCGGTCGAGCTCGCAGTGACTCACAGGGGGCCATCTCCTCGCGCCGGTCCCGGGCTGGAGCAGACCATGACGATGCGTCACCTCTCCCGCGCGCTGGTGCTCGGCACCGCGCTCCTCCTCGCGACGGGCCCCGTCGCCGGGTCCGCCCAGGCGCAGACCCGACCGGACGGCCGACGACCGTCGCCGTCGGTCGACTGGGTGCCGTGCCCAGGGTCGGACGTCGCCCTCTGCGGGACCCTTGCCGTGCCCCTCGACTGGTCCAGGCCGCGCGGCGAGCGCATCTCGCTGGCCGTCGCGCGGCGGCCGGCCGACGACCCGCAGCACCGCGTCGGCACGCTCTTCTACAACCCCGGCGGACCGGGGGACGGCGGGGTGGCGTACGTCGTCGCCGCGGAGCAGATCTTCTCGGCGACGCTGCGCGCACGGTTCGACATCGTCGCGATGGACCCCCGGGGCGTCGGCGAGAGCACGCCCGTCTCCTGCGCCGAGCCGGTGGTCACCCCCGAGTTCACGCTCTGGCCGCGCACCGAGCAGCAGTTCGACGACCTCGTGGCGCACAGCCGCGCCGTCGGCGAGAGCTGCCTGCAGGACGTGGGCCCCCTGCTGGGTCACCTCGACACGGTGAGCGTCGCGCGCGACCACGAGGCCCTGCGGCAGGCGCTGCGGGTGCGACAGGTGAGCTGGCTCGGCATCTCGTACGGCACCCAGCTCGCCCCGAACTACGCCGAGCTGTTCCCGCGGCGGACGCGCGCGATGGTCCTGGACGCGGCGCTGGAGCACAGCCTGCCCGAGGTCCTGCAGGTCGCCGGGGAGATCCGGACCGTCGAAGACTCGTTCAACCGCTTCGCCCGGTGGTGCGACACGGATGCGACGTGCGCGCTGCAGGGCCAGGACGTCGGTGCCGTGTTCGACGCGCTCGTGGCGGCGGCCGACGAGTCGCCCCTCCCCGTCGAGGGGGCGGTGCGCGCCGTCACCGGCGAGGACATCCGGATGGGCACGATCGGTCGGCTCACGTTCCCGGAGCCCTCGATCTACGGGCCGGACGTGTCCTGGGCAGGACTCTCCCGAGCGCTCCAGGCCGCCCTCGCCGGGGACGCCGCAGCGTTCGCCTTCCCGGCCGGCGTGCCGCAGAGCGGGCTCCAGGCGCGGGCCGGGATCGGGTGCATGGAGTACGTGCCGCAGGTGCGCACGTGGGAGCAGATGCGCCAGCGCATCGAGATGGGCCGGCAGCTCGCCCCGCACCTCCAGGGTGCCTCGGAGACGTGGTGGGTCAACGCGTGCATCGGCTGGCCGCTCGAGGCGGCGAACCCGCCGCGGCTCCTCGACGTGCGGGACGTGCCGGCGCTCGTCGTGCACGCGACGCACGACCCGTCGCTGCCGTACGAGTGGGCGCACAGCCTGGCCGCCCAGATCCAGGGCAGCCATGTGCTGACCCGCGAGGGCGACGGGCACACGTCGTACTACACGTCGCAGTGCGCCCGCGAGGCGATCGACGCGTTCCTCGTGGACCTCGTCGTCCCGCAGCAGGAGGTCTGCGGCTGAGGTGCGTGCACCGAGGTCGCAACGGGCGTCTGACGTGCCATGATGCACGGCCAGACCGAAGGAGCGACCTGTGCCGGACCTGATGCCGCTGCTGCTCGAACGGCTCCGCGCGGCGGGGATCACCGACGCCGTCGACGTGGAGCCCGCGACCGGGGGCCTCGCCGCGACCGCGGGCCTCGCGCGCCGCGGCGACGGCTCGACGGTGTTCGTGAAGGCGTTCGACGACGCACCCTCGGACGACGCCTTCGCCGCCGAGGCGGAAGGGCTGGCCGCGCTGCGGACGCTCGGCGGAATCGCGACACCGGAGGTGGTCGTGGCGAGCCCGGAGCTGCTCGTCCTCGAGGTGCTGCACCCCCGGCCGCGCGACGAGACCTTCTGGGAGCAGCTCGCCCACGTGCTGGCCCACCTGCACACGACCACGACCCACCCCCGGTTCGGGTGGCACCGCGACAACTGGCTCGGCCGCCGCCGGCAGGTCAACACCTGGGAGGACGACGGGTTCGAGTTCTTCGCGCGGCACCGCCTGCTGCGCTGGCTGGACGAGCCCCGCGTCGAGGCCGCGCTCGACCCCGCGGACCGCGCGGCGCTCGAACGGCTCTGCTCCCGGCTCCCGGACCTCCTGCCGGACCGACCGGCCTGCCTCGCGCACGGCGACCTGTGGGCGCAGAACGTCCTGGCCACCGCCGACGGGCGGCCCGCGCTGATCGACCCCGCCGTGTCGTACACCTGGGCGGAGGTCGACCTCGCGCACCTGTGGACCACGGCGCCACCGCCGGAGGCGCGCACGTTCTTCGACCTGTACGCCGAGCTCACCGGCCTCGACGACGGCTGGCGCGAGCGGATGCCGGTCGTGCAGCTGCGCCAGCACCTGGCCGTGATCGCCCAGTTCGACGACGACTGGGGCGCCGCCGAGCTGGTGCGCGCCACGCTCGCCCCGTTCCGTCAGCGGTCCTGAGCCCACCGCGCCGCACGGGTCGTAGGGTCGGCACGTGAGCGTGAACGACACGGACAGCGTGGTCGACGTCGACGTCTTCGAGTCGCTCCGGCCCCGGCTCGGTGCCATCGCCTACCGCCTGCTCGGCTCCGCGCAGGAGGCCGAGGACGTCGTCCAGGAGGCCTACCTGCGGTGGCAGGCCGCGGACCGCGAGCAGGTCCGGGTGCCGGCGGCGTGGCTGACCAGGGTGGTGACGAACCTCTGCCTGACGCAGCTCGGGTCCGCCCGGGCGCGTCGCGAGGTCTACGTCGGCGAGTGGCTCCCGGAGCCGCTGCTCGACGGCGACCCGATGCTCGGTCCGGCGGACACGGCCGAGCAGCGTGAGTCGGTCTCGATGGCCGTCCTGGTGCTGATGGAGCGCCTCACCCCGAGCGAGCGGGCGGTCTACGTGCTGCGGGAGGCGTTCTCGTACTCGCACGCGGAGATCGCCGAGCTGCTGGACGTCACCGAGGCGGGCAGCCAGCAGATCCTGCACCGGGCCAAGCAGCACCTCGCCGTGCCGAAGGCCCGGACCGACGTGGACCGGCGGGCCGCCCGCGAGGTCGTCCAGGAGTTCCTGGCGGCGGCGACGAGCGGTCGCACCGAGCCGCTGCTGCGCCTGCTCACCGCCGACGCGATGGGCGTGGGCGACGGCGGCGGCCACGTCCCGGCGCGCGCGAAGCCGTTCTTCGGCGCCCCGGCGGTCGCGCAGTTCCTGCGCGGCCTGTTCCGGCCCGCGGCCGCGAAGCGCGCGCTCGTCGGCGGCAGCCCCGACTTCTACGCCGGGACCGCGAACGGCAGCCCGGCCCTCCTGGCGGTGGTGGGGGACCGGCTCGTGGGCGTCATGAGCCTCGAGGTCACCGACGACGGGATCGCTGCCGTCCGCTCGCAGGTCAACCCGGACAAGCTCGGCCGCGCCGCACGCCGGTGGACGGCCTCGGACCAAGGGGAGCCGCTGCTCCGCGGCTGGTGAGTGATCGAGGTCACACCTCGCGACCGTCAGGGATCGGGGAGCCGTCCGGTTCAGGAGGCACCACCGATCCACGACAGGAGCGAGCCATGAAGCACCGCATCGTCATCCTCGGAGCCGGGTACGCCGGGGCGTCCGCCGCCGGGCGTCTGGCGCGACGCCTGCACACCGACGACGTCGACGTCACGCTCGTCAACGCCGAGCCCGACTTCGTCGAGCGGGTCCGGATGCACCAGCTCGCGACGGGCCAGGAGCTCGAGCCGCGGCCGCTCGAGGAGATGCTGGCAGGGACGGGTGCCGCGTCTCCGGGTGGGGCGGGTCGTCTCGCTCGACGTCGACCGCAAGACCGTCGCGCTCGCGGACGGCGACGAGCTGCCGTACGACACGCTCGTCTACGCCCTGGGCAGCGCACGGGACGACCACGGCGTGCCCGGAGTGCGCGAGCACGCGGAGGAGGTCGCGAGCCGGGACGGCGCGCTCCGCCTGCGCGACCGGCTGCGTGCGCTCGCCCCCGGTGGGCGCGTGGTCGTCGTCGGCGGAGGGCTGACCGGGATCGAGGCGGCCACCGAGATCGCCGAGTCGTTCCCGCACCTCGACGTCGCGAGCGCCGTGCGCGGCGGCCTCGGCGACTGGCTCTCCCCGGCGGGCCGGCGACACCTGCGCGGCACGTTCGAGCGTCTCGGCATCACCGTGCACGAGCGCACCGCGGTCGTGAGCGTCGGCGCGACGGAGGTCCGCACGGAGGCCGGCACCGACCTGGCGGCCGACGTGACCGTGTGGGCCGGTGGGTTCGCCGTCCACCCGATCGCGGCGGCGACCTCCCTCGCCGTGACCGACCGCGGGCAGATCCTCGTCGACGAGACGATGCGGTCCGTGTCGCACCCCGACGTCTACGCGGTGGGTGACGCGGCGCTCGCCCACGGCCCGGTCGGCAACTCGCTGCGGATGTCGTGCGCGTCCGGCATGCCGATGGCCTGGCAGGCCGCCGACTCCCTCGTCGCACGGCTGACCGGTGGCAGGCTCCCGCACACGCCGCTCGGCTACGTGCACCAGTGCATCAGCCTGGGGCGGCGCGACGGCCTCATCCAGCTGGTCACGACCGACGACCGTGCCCGGTCGTTCGCACCGGGCGGACGGCTGGCCGCCCGGTACAAGGAGCTCGTCTGCGCGGGTGCGGCGTTCATGGTCGCCCACCCCGTCCCGTACCCGGCGCGGCGGCGGCACGTCCGCACCGGCTCGCGGGTGGAGGCGGCCCAGGCGCGGGCGTGAAGGTGAGCGCCCGGCGGTCTGCCCCGCCGGGCACGTCCCTCTCGACCGGCCCGGCGCCCGGACCAGGGCTGTCCGGCGGAAATCCGGTGGGCTCGAGTCCACCGGATCGGGAAGCCTGACGACCGTGCGCGCCGAGATGATCGACCCCCGAGATGCCACCGAGGAGGTCGATCGACCGACCTACCGCGCGATCTTCTACGCCTGTGCCACCGCCGAGGAGTGGCGGCTCTCGGACGCCGGCTCGGTGCTCGAGGCCCTCGCGTGGGTCCAGCAGCACGCGCGTGGACGGGGGCACGGGCTCTGGGCCGAGTACCCGGCGTCCCACGGTGGTGTCGGCCTCGCGCTCCTGGCGGGGCAGGACCCGTTCCTCCGGTCGGGCGACGTCGAGGCGCCGGTCGCAGGTTCCTAGACCATCCGCAGCACCGACCCCGGGTTGGCGAGGATCGCACCGAGGTCCGTGAGGAAGTGCGCAGCCTCCGCGCCGTCGACCAGGCGGTGGTCGAACGACAGGCTGAGCGTCATCACGTCACGCAGCGCGATCTCGTCCCGGTACTCCCACGGCCTGCGTCGCACGGCCCCCGTCGCGAGGATCGCGGCCTGGCCCGGCACGAGGATCGGGGTCCCGCTGTCGACGCCGAGGACGCCGATGTTGGTGATCGTGATGGTGCCCCCGGCCAGGTCGGACGGGGTCGTCGTGCCCTCGCGGGCGGCCGACGTCAGTGCGCTGATCGCGTCCGCCAGGTCGGCGAGCCCGAGCCGGTCGGCGTCCTTGATCGTCGGCACGAGCAGTCCGCGCGGGGTGGCGGCGGCGAGGCCGAGGTTCACGTAGCGGTGCTCGACGATCTCGCCGGCGTCCTCGTCCCAGCGGGCGTTGAGCGACGGGTTGCGACCGACGGCGATCGTGAGGGCCTTCGCGACGATCGCGAGCAAGGTGATCCGGTGCCCGTCGAGCGCCCGGTCCGACCGGAACTGCTCCAGCAGCTCCGTCGTCGGCGTGACGTCGACGGTCAGGGACGTCGACGCGTGCGGTGCCGTGAACGCGCTGGTCACCATCGCGGCCGCGGTCTGCTTGCGGACCCCGGCGACGGGGATGCGGACCTCGCGGGGATCCGTGGGGGTGGGCGTCGGCCGGCGTCGGTCGCCCGCAGCAGGCGCCAGGCGGGCGTGCGTCGGCGCCGAGTCCGGGCGGTGGACGGCCGGAGGGAAACCGTGCGACGGGCGCAGGGGCGCCGCGGCGGGCCGGTGCGCACCCGGGGCGGGGGCGGTGCTCGACACGACGTGCAGGACGTCCTCCCGCGTGATCGTCCCGTCGTGCCCGGTGCCCTCGACGCGGTTGAGGTCGACGCCGAGGTCGTGCGCGAGCTTGCGGACGGGTGGGAGCACCCGCGGCCCGACGGGGTGGGCGGCGAGCCCGATGCCGGAGGCGCGCGCCGCGCCGGCCTCGTGCTCGGCCACCACGTGGGCCGCGACCCACTCGGGCGACCGGGACCGCCGCTTCGGCCGGTCCGACCCCTCGACCAGCGGGCCGTACCCGACCAGCACCGACGTGCGCTCGGGCACCACGGGGACCTCACGGTCGACGGGGGCAGACGGCGCCGAGTGCTGGGGGGCGGGCTCGGCGCCGCTGCGGTCCTCGACGGCGATCGTCATGATCGGTGCCCCGACGGCGACGGTGGTGCCGGGCTCGACCTCGAGCGAGGACACGACCCCGGCGAACGGGCAGGGCAGCTGGACGAGCGCCTTCGCCGTCTCGACCTCCGCGACGACCTGGTTGAGCGTCACGGTGTCGCCGACGGCGACGGTCCACTCGACGAGGTCGGACTCGGTGAGTCCCTCGCCGAGATCGGGCATGGTCACCTGCTTGTCGACGGTCATCACGCGCTCCATCCGGTCAGGGAGTGCTGGCGGCCCAGGACCTGGTCGACGGCGTCGAGCAGCCGGTCGAGGTCGGGCAGGAAGTGCTCCTCGAGCTTCGCGGGCGGGTACGGCGTGTCGAAGCCGGTGACCCGCACGGGCGCCGCGCTCAGCACGGGGAAGCAGCGTTCGGTGATGCCCGCGGCGATCTCCGCGCCGAGGCCGCCGCTGCGCTGCGCCTCGTGGGTCACGACGAGCCGGCCGGTCTTGCGCACCGACTGCTCCACCGTGGACAGGTCCAGCGGCGACAGGGAGCGCAGGTCGACGACCTCGACGGACACCCCGTCGTCGGCTGCGGCGAGCGCCGCGTCGCGAGCGGTGACGACGAGCGGCCCGTACGCGACGAGCGTCACGTCGGTGCCCTCGACGACGACGCGCGCCCGGTCGAGCGGCAGCGCGTCGTCGAGGGCGACGTCGTCCACGTCGCCCTTGGTCCAGTACCGCCGTTTCGGCTCGAAGAACACCACGGGGTCGTCGCACGCGATCGCCTGACGGATCATCGTGTGCGCGTCCTGCGGGCTCGCGCAGGTGACCACCCGCAGGCCGGGGGTGTGCGCGAAGTACGCCTCGGGCGACTCCGAGTGGTGCTCGACGGCGCCGATGCCGCCCCCGTACGGGATGCGGATCGTGATCGGCATCCGCACCGTGCCGCCCGTCCGGTAGTGCAGGCGTCCGACCTGCGTGACCATCTGGTCGAGCGCCGGGTAGACGAAGCCGTCGAACTGGATCTCCACGACGGGCCGGAACCCGCGGTAGGCGAGCCCGACGGCGACGCCCATGATCCCCGCCTCGGCGAGCGGGGTGTCCATCACGCGGTCGAGCCCGAAGTCGCGCTGCAGCCCGTCGGTCACGCGGAACACCCCGCCGAGCCGGCCGATGTCCTCGCCGAGCAGCACGACCCGCGGGTCGTCCTCCAGCGCGCGGCGCAGCCCGGAGCCGAGCGCGGCCGCCATCGTCGTCGTGGCCATCAGCCCTCGCCCCCGAACATCGCGAGGTACGCGGCGTACTGGCTGCGCTGCCGTTCGAGCTCGGCCGACGGCTCCACGAGGACGTGGTCGAACACGGTCAGCGGTTCGGGTGCCGTCATGCCGTAGGTGGCCTCGCGCATCTGCATCGCGAACGCCTCGGCCTTCTCCTTGACCTCCTGGGTGCGCTCCTCGGACAGCGCCCCGCGCGCGTGCAGGTGCTGCTCGACGCGCACGATCGGGTCCTTCGCCGCCCACTGCGCACGGACCTCGGGGTCGGCGTAGCGGGTCGGGTCGTCGGACGTGGTGTGGGGGCCCATCCGGTACGTCACGGCCTCGACGAACGTCGGGCCCTCGCCACGCCGCGCCCGGTCCAGGGCGACGCGGGTCGCGGCCATGACGGCCAGCACGTCGTTCCCGTCGACGCGTACGCTCGGGATGCCGTACCCGGGTGCCCGGTCCGCGAGCGGGCGGTGCGCCTGCAGCCCGACGGGCTCGGAGATGGCCCACTGGTTGTTCTGGCAGAAGAACACCACGGGGGCGGCGAAGGTCGCGGCGAACACCATCGCCTCGTGCACGTCGCCCTTGCTCGTGGCTCCGTCGCCGAAGTACGCGACGGCCACCGAGTCGACGCCGTCCCGGACGCAGCCGAGCGCGTACCCGGTGGCGTGCAACGTCTGGGCGCCGATCATCACTTGCGGGGTCGCCATGCCGATCGCCCGCGGGTCCCAGCCGGCCAGGGCGTTGCCGCGCCACACGCGCACGAGGTCGACCGGGGACGCGCCGCGGCAGTAGGCGACACCGTTCTCGCGGTAGCTGGTGAAGACGAAGTCGTCGGGCCGCAGCGTGCGGGCGGAGCCGATCTGCGCGGCCTCCTGGCCCAGCAGCGGCGGCCACAGCCCGAGCTGCCCCTGACGCTGGAGCGCGACCGCCTCCACGTCGAACCGGCGCGACACGACCATGTCCTCGTAGAGGGCGAGGAGGGCGTCGTCGTCGACGTCCTCGACCCACGGGTCGTAGACGGGGTCGGGGTGGCGGGTGCCGTCGGGGGACAGCAGCTGGAGCATCTCGCCCCAGTCGGGCGCCGGGAGGGGGTCGTGCGGCGCCGGGTCGTGCTCCCGCACAGGGGCGCGGCCGTTCGACACATCTGAACGCAACATGTTTCGCTCCGTCGGTCGGCGGAGCCCGTCGCTCTCGTGAAGCTGAGGCCCCATTGCCTGATGTCCCGCCAATGTAAGTCCGCGAGGGACCTTGTGCCCATGCGCCCCCCGGGTGAGTCGTGCACACGGCGCCCCTTGACCGGTCGGCGCACAATGACCTCGTCGACAGGAGGCAGACGATGGACAAGGTTGTCCGTTCCGCCGTCGAGGCGGTCTCCGACATCCCCGACGGGGCGACCCTCGCGGTCGGTGGATTCGGTCTGTGCGGTATCCCGAGCGTGCTGATCCGCGCTCTGCTCGACTCCGGGGTCAAGGACCTGGAGGTGGTCAGCAACAACTGCGGCGTGGACGACTGGGGGCTCGGCCTGCTGCTGCAGGAGCGCCGGGTCCGGCGTGTCGTCGCGTCGTACGTGGGCGAGAACAAGGAGTTCGCCCGGCAGTACCTGGCCGGTGAGCTCGAGGTCGAGCTGACGCCGCAGGGCACGCTCGCCGAGCGGCTCCGTGCAGGTGGGAGCGGCATCGCCGCGTTCTACACGCGGACCGGTGTGGGCACCCAGGTCGCGGAGGGCGGCCTGCCGTGGCGGTACGACGCCGACGGGGGAGTCGCGGTCGCGTCACCGCCGAAGCCGGTCGAGACGTTCGTGATCCGGGGCGAGCCGCAGGAGTTCGTCCGCGAGGAGGCGATCACCGCCGACTTCTCGCTCGTGCGCGCCGCCGTGGGCGACCGTGCGGGCAACCTCGTGTTCCGCTCGTCGGCCCGGAACTTCAACCCGCTGTGCGCGGCGGCCGGTCGGGTCGCGGTCGCGGAGGTCGAGCGTCTCTTGGACGTCGGCGACCTGGACCCCGACGCGATCCACCTGCCCGGGATCTTCGTCGACCGGGTCGTCGAGCTGACGCCCGAGCAGGCCGCGGAGAAGCGCATCGAACGCCGCACGCTGCGGGTGGGGAGCGCGTCATGACCCTGACCCGTGAGCAGATGGCGGCCCGCGCCGCCCAGGAGCTGCCCGACGGCTCCTACGTCAACCTCGGCATCGGCCTGCCGACCCTCGTGCCGAACTACCTGCCGCCCGGCGTCGAGCTGGTGCTGCAGTCGGAGAACGGCGTGCTCGGCGTCGGCCCGTACCCGGACGACGAGGAGGTCGACCCCGACCTCATCAACGCCGGCAAGGAGACGATCACCGTCGGCCCCGGGGCGTCGTACTTCGACTCCGCCACGAGCTTCGCGATGATCCGCGGCGGCAAGGTCGACGTCGCCGTCCTCGGCGCCATGCAGGTCTCCGCCGGCGGGGACATCGCGAACTGGATGATCCCCGGGAAGATGGTCAAGGGCATGGGCGGCGCGATGGACCTCGTGCACGGCGCCCGCCGGATCGTCGTGCTCATGGAGCACGTCGCGCGCGACGGGTCCGCGAAGGTGCTGCCCGAGTGCACGCTGCCGCTGACCGGCAAGGGCGTCGTGCACCGCATCATCACGGACCTCGCGGTGATCGACGTGACCGGCGACGGGCTCGTGCTGCGCGAACGCGCGCCGGGGGTCACGGTCGACGAGATCGTGGCGGCGACGCCGGTCCCGCTCGGTGCGGGCGACGTGCCGGAGATGGTGCTCTCATGACCGAGCGCGAGGTGGTGCTGCTGTCCTTCGCCCGGACGCCGATGGCGCGGCTCAACGGCGCCCTGTCCGGCCTGCGGGCCGCCGAGCTGGGGGCCGCCGCGATCCGCGAGGCGCTCGTCCGCGCCGACGTGCCCGCCGGCCTGGTCGACCAGGTGGTCATGGGCCAGGTCGTGCAGGCCGGCGCCGGGCAGAACCCCGCCCGGCAGGCCGCGCACCTGGCCGGCCTGCCGTGGACGGTCCCGGCGACGACCGTCAACAAGGTGTGCCTCAGCGGCCTGACCGCGATCGTCGACGCCGCCCGGCTGATCCGCACCGGCGAGGCGGACGTCGTGGTCGCCGGCGGGCAGGAGTCGATGAGCCAGGCGCCGCACCTGCTGCCCGGCTCGCGCCGCGGCTGGACGTACGGCGACCTGCAGGCCGTCGACTCCCTCGCGTGGGACGGGCTCACCGACGCGTTCGACCACGAGTCGATGGGGGCGTCGACCGAGCGCGGCAACGCGTCGCTGGGGATCGGTCGGCGCGCGCAGGACGAGGTCGCCGTGGCGAGCCACCGGCGCGCGGCCGCCGCCGTCGCCTCCGGGGTGTTCGCCGCCGAGATCGTCGCCGTCGACGTGCCGCAGCGACGCGGCTCGCCGGTCCGGGTCGACGCCGACGAGGGGATCCGGCCCGACACGTCCGTCGAGTCGCTCGCGGCGCTGCGGCCGGCGTTCACGGCCGACGGGACCCTCACCGCGGGCAACGCGTCGCCGCTCACCGACGGGGCCGCGGCCGTCGTCGTCGCCGCCCGGGACGTCGCCGAGTCGCGCGGCCTGCCGTGGCTCGCCTCCGTGGGGGCGTCAGGACAGGTCGCCGGCCCGGACACCTCGCTGCACTCGCAGCCGTCCGCCGCGATCACCGCCGCCCTCAAGCGGGCGGGATGGTCGCTGTCGGACGTCGACCTCCTGGAGATCAACGAGGCGTTCGGGTCCGTCGTCGTGCAGTCCCTCGCCGACCTCGACTACCCGCTCGACCGGACGAACATCCACGGCGGAGCGATCGCCCTCGGGCACCCCATCGGGGCGTCCGGGGCCCGTCTGGCCGGGCACGCCGCCACGGAGCTCGCCCGGCGCGGGCACGGGCGGGCCGCCGTCGCGCTGTGCGGCGGGGGAGGGCAGGGCGAGGCGCTGCTGCTCTGGCGGGACGCCGACTGACGGGTGCGCGACGAACGGCGTCAGCGCTCCCGGGCATGGAGGCCGACGTCGTCGAGCGCCGACAGGGCCAGCGAGCCGTACGCCCGGCCCACGAGGCCCCGCCCCCGGGCGTCCGCGTCCGGCGCGGGGAGCGCGTCGGTCGGCAGCGCCCGGTCCCGCGCGACACGTCCGGCCATGCCCCCGGGCGTGACGAAGGCGAAGAACGGCACCCGCGGCGTCCGTCCGGCGAGCAGCTCGAGCTCGACGGCGATCCCGTCCATCCCCCCGACGAAGAACGCCGCGGCGAGGTCGTGAGCCCCGATCATCGCGGCCCGCATCGAGCCGAGGCTCGCGTCCCGACCGTCCTCGCCCGCGACCATGTGCAGGTGGGCACGGTGCTCCGTGACCAGGCGACGGACCTCGTCGGTGATGCTGGACGCGAAGACCTCGGACTGCCACACGTGCACCTGCTCCCCAGCGTCGAGCAGCGCCGCGAGCTGCAGCACGACCGGGCTGATCGTCGGGTGCCCGCCGAAGACGAGGTCGGCGCCGCTGCGCAGGACGGCCTCGACGGTGGACGAGGTCGCGGCGAGGATGTCGCCCGGGTAGAACGGGCGGACGGCGTCGCCGCGCGCGTCGGCGCTCGGGATGCCGGCGGAGAGCAGGACGGCGCTCATCCCCGCAGCCTCTTGGACAGCAGCATCACGGGCGTCGACCGCACCGCACGATGCCGGCTGAGCCACCGCATCAGCCGGGCGCGTTCCTCGTCGGCGTCCTTCGTCGGGTGGACCACCCAGCCACGGGGCCTGGCGCCCGTGGGCCCCGCGTGACGACGCCGGAGCAGGTCGGCGGTGCGCAGGTCGGCCGGCAGCGGCGCGCGTGGCGTCACGAGGAGGGCCTCGCGCTGCGTGCCACGCTCCGCGAGCAGGGACCACTCGTCCGCCGCCGAGACACGGAACCCGAGGTCGTGGAGCTGGTCCGACACGTCGACCATGGTGCTCTCCCGGCGCAGGCGGGTCGCGGCGGCGTGACGTCGCTCGATCTCCGACAGGACCGCCTGCAGGGCCGGTCCGGTGAGCCGGGCGTCGTGGCCGGTCCCCGTGAGCTCGTCGGGCCGCAGCCTCCGGCGGAACGCGTCGTGCAGCGCAGGGAACAGCCCGCTCGCCGGGGTGCCCGGGAACGCGAGGCCCATCAGCCCGTAGCGGTGGCGCAGCGCGAACGCGATCTCGTGCTCGACCCACGCGCTGGTCGTCGCGTCGGGCGACTCCAGGAGCAGCACGAACGCCTTGTCGGCGAGCTCGAGGTCCACCCGACGCTGGACGTCCTCCGCCGGCGGGATGCTGTACCTGTCGAGGAACACGTCCCACCTGTCGTCGTCGAGCGCCCGGCGGACCTGCTCGGCGATCGTGGTGGCGTCGGTCCGGCGGTAGGAGACGAACACCCGGCGGTCCTTCTCGGACAGGCCGACGAGCCGCAGGACGGCGTCCGCCAGCGGGCCGGCGGGGTCGCCGCTGCGCCACTCGTACCCGTTGAGCTCGTGCAACGCCTCCGGTGCCTGCTCATGGAACACGGTGCTGTCGGAGACCACCGGCAGGAGCGCGACGTAGCGGGCACGTGAGGGTGCGACGGCCGCCGCGATCCCCGGGTCGTGCGCCGTCGCCGGACCGCCGCCGAGCACCACGGCGACCGTCGGCGGGTCCGCGGGGTCCGCGGGGCGGGTCAGCAGACCGCTGTCCGTGGTCACGTCGAGCGTCGTGCGACGGTTGCCCGCGACGAGCGCGCTCTCGCGGAGCGCCGCCTCGAGCGGGCCGACGTCGTCGTGACGGTCCGCCGTGAGGATCACGACCCGGTAGGTCGCCGCAGGCGACGGCATCAGTCGTCCCGGGCCGGAGCGGCGTCGACCACCATGCGTGCCCCCGTCCCCGACGCGCGTCGCGCCGCCAGCGGCTACGCGTCGTGCCGCTCGACCAGTCCCAGGTCGCGCCGGAACCAGTCCTCCACCTGCGTCTGGACCGAGCCCGGCACGTCGTAGGCGTCGAACTCACGCGTCAGCCGGTGCCGCAGGACGGTCGGGAGTGCCGGTCGTCGGTGCTCCACCAGGATGAGGCAGCGACGACCCGAGCTCAACGCGAAGCCGAGCTCGACCATGACGTTCGCGTCGCACCGGCCGTCGATCTCCTCGAGCACGGCGACGACGAGGTCGCTGTTGTGCAGGCACAGCGCGACGTTGGCCCACAGCTCGCCGGTGTAGTCACGGTCGTCCGCCCGGACCACGTCCCGGCCGAACCTCGCCCCGGCGGACCGCACGCCGGCGTCGATCCCCCGGAGCACCGCGGAGCCCCCGAACCGCATGAGCAGGAGGACGGTCGGCTCGGGATGGTGCGCCCGGTAGGCGGCGTCCGCGTGCTCGCGCGGCGTCTCCCCGAGGAGCCTGACGCTGCTCGGGGACGTCCCCCCGGGGTTCTCGTTCTCCCTGTCCACGACGTCGCGAGTCTGCCGTGGATGCGGGCGCGGCGGGCTGCGACGCACCGGCGGCTCAGGCAGGTCGTGCGGCACGGAGGTCGGCGACGAGCTCGAGCACCCAGCCCGCGTCCTCGCCGCGCGCGACCATGGCGTCCGCGACCCATCCGAGGTCCCTCGCCGTCGTCTCCGGCTCGAACTCGTCGCGGACCACCGCGAGGGCGTGCTCCAGCGCCCGCTCGGCCCGCTCCCGGTCACCGGCGAGCACGGCGAGGCCCAGGTCGCTCGCGTGGTCCCAGTAGTCCGGGTCGCGGTCCGAGCCGTCGAGCCGTCGCTCGGCGGCGAACCGGACCACGGGCAGGAACCGGTCCAGGCGGGGGTCGACCGGGTCCGTGAGGGACATGAGGGTGACGGCGTTGATGCCGGGGTACGGGTCGCGCCAGTCCACCTCGAAGCCCCGCACGTACGCGTCGATCGCCTGCGAGAGGAGACCCGCGCGGCGCCGGCTCGACGTCTCGCGGCTCCACCGGTCCTTGTAGACGCGTCCGAGCAGCCCGTACGTCTCGCTGCTGGGTCGCTCCCGCAGGAGGGTCTGCAGCACGTGCTCGGCGTCGGCGTCCCTGCCGACGCGGTTGAGGGCGAGGCCGAGCTGCTCCTGGACCAGGCGGGTGGCCCGCGCGGGCTGCGACAGGCTCTCGACGAGGCGGACCATGTCGTCCCACGCCGAGCACGACCGGTAGGCGACCAGGAGCGCCACGGCGGTCGAGACGTCGAGGTCACGGCCCTGCCCGAGCTCCTCCTCGACGGACCTCACCGCGGCGCCGCCGATCCGCGCGGCGTGGTCCAGCCGCCTGCGCAGGTCCTCGTCCCGGTCGGCGTGCTCGCGGAACGCGTCGATCCGTTCGTGGTCCACCTCGGGCACGGCGAGCCCGGTGACGAGCTGGTGGACGGGGCTGTCGGTCCTCGCCTCGCGTGCGGTGACGAGCCGGGCGGTGAGCAGGTCCGTCGTCGCAGCGACGTCCGTCGGCGTCCCGTCGCGGTCGACGGGGTACTGGAGCGCCGAGATCGGTGCGACGTCCAGCGGCAGGCTCCAGCCCTTCCGGAAGACGGGCACGGTGCTGTACGGCCGCAGCCCGTGCCGGACCCCGAGCTCGTAGTACACGTTCGGGTTCCCCGTCGAGAGGTCCGCCACGGCGAACTCGCACAGGACGAGCTGCTCGAACATCGTCTTGTGGAAGATGCCGCCGGTGAGGTCCTCGTCGGCCCGCACGGGGCTCATCCCGGCGGCCTCGATCGCGGGGATGATGAGCTGCCGGTACACGGCGGCGAAGTCGACGAGCTGGCCGTCGCTGTCCCGCGTCGCGCGGAACGGCATCAGCACGAAGCACAGCGGTCGCCTCATCGTCGGGTCAGGACGACGGGGTTGCCCACAGCGCCTCCATGGAGCCCTCAGGACCGGATGACGCGAGGATCCCGCATCCGGCTGCGCGCTGCATCTCCGGCCTGACGGGCGGCCGGCGGCCGGGCTGTCGGACGACCGGTCTACCCTCGGGGTCCATGAGCTTCCTCTACGAGGAACGCACATCGTCGTCGCCCTACGTGGACGTCGTCTGGCAGACGCGTGACGTCAGCGACGGCACGTACCTCGCGTCCGCGGACGCCTGCTGGGACATGATCTTCACGGTCGGCCCCGACGGCTCGCGGCGCGCGCTGCTGTGCGGCCCGGCGTCCCGCCCGGTCGAGGTCCCGTACGTGGCGGGCAACCTCAACGTCGGGGTCAGGTTCGCGCCCGGGGCCTTCTTCACGCACGTACCGGCCCGCACGCTGTGCGACCGCACCGTCCTCCTGCCGATGCCCGACGCGGGGCACTTCGAGCTCGCCGGTGCCGGCTGGCCGTTCCCGGGCTACGGCGACGTCGACGACCTCGCCGACGCGTTCGGGCGGCACGGTCTGCTCCGGCTCGACGAGGTCGTCGGCGCCGCGCTCGACGGCGGTGCGCCGCACCTGTCCGCCCGCACCGTGGAACGCCACTTCACGCACGCCACCGGCCTCAGCCCAGGGCACGTCCGGCAGATCACTCGGGCCCGCGCCGCCGTCGCGCGGCTCCAGCAGGGCCGCGCGATCGCGGACGTCGCGCACGACCTCGGGTACGCCGACCAGTCCCACCTCACGCGCGACCTCAAGCGCCTCACCGGGTACACGCCGGGCCAGTCGCAGGGGCGGTCCGAACCCGTCTGACGACTGTCGCGCAGGTTCAAGACGGCGCGCGACGGGACCGGTTCGCTGGTGGCCGAGACCCGTGAGCACCTGCGTGAGAGAGGACCGGCCCGATGGACATCCGCCCCTACGAGATCGCCGTCCCGCAGGACGACCTCGACGACCTGCACGACCGGCTCGCCCGGACGCGCTGGCCTGCCGCGCTGACCGGCGGCTGGGAGCGTGGCACCCCCGTCGACTACGCCCGTGACCTGGCCGAGCGCTGGCGCACGGCGTACGACTGGCGTGCCCACGAGCGGCGCCTGAACGCCATGCCGCAGTTCCTCGCCGACGTCGACGGCCAGCCCCTGCACGGCCTGCACGTGCGCGCCGAGCGCGGCGACGCCACCCCGCTCCTGCTGTGCCACGGCTACCCCTCGAACCTCGTCGAGTTCGCCCGCCTCGCCCCGCTGCTCGCCGCGCCGCCCGACGGCACACCGGCGTTCCACGTCGTCGTCCCGTCCATCCCCGGCTTCGGGCTGTCCACCCCGCTCACCGGGCACGGCTGGGACATCGCCCGGACCGCCGACGCGTTCGACCGGCTCATGCGCGAGCTCGGCTACGAGCGGTACACGGTGTTCGGCGAGGACGTCGGCGCGGGCGTGGTCGACCAGCTCTGCCTCGACGCCGGTGAGCGCGTCGTCGCGGCGCTGTGCGCGACGGACCCGGGCGCGATCGCGACCCAGTACACCCCGCCGACCGACCACCTCAGCGACGAGGAACGCGCGGAGCACGACCGCCTGAAGGCGGCCCGGTCGGAGGACTTCGGCTACCTGGCCGTGCAGACGACGCGGCCCCTGAGCGTCGCCTACGGCCTCACCGACTCGCCGGCGATGCAGCTCACGTGGATCGTCGAGAAGTTCCAGGAGTGGACGGACCCGACACGCACCTCGCCCGACGACGCCGTCGACGTCGACGACCTGCTGACCCTCGTGACGGTGTCCTGGTTCGGGCGGGCCGGCGACGGTGCCGCGAACATGCTGTACGAGGCGGCGCACGCGGCCGCCGCGTGGGGTCGGACCCACGACCGGCCGCTCGGCATGGCCGCGTTCGGCGAGGAGCCGCTCATGCGGCGCATCCTCGACCCCGGTGGACGGCTCGCGTACTGGGGCGAGCACCCGCGCGGCGGTCACTTCCCGGCGATGGAGGTCGTCGACGACCTCGCGCAGGACATCCGGGCGTTCCTGGGGGAGCGCAGGCTCGCGGCCGTGTGACCCCGCCGGAGCGGGCGCGCACCTCGTCGGACCGCCCGCCGCGTGACGTCGGTCTCATCGGCGTCTCGCGGTGCCGGGCGGGAAGATTCGTCTGCCTACCCTGTGTTGCGATGGGCGGCCGTCACGGACGGTCGCACCACACCGACCCTGGGAGCCGCACCACGTGAGCACGTGGAACCTGACCGAGCGCCGTGCCGTCGACCTCCGCCGGGTCGCCAGCGCGCTCTGTCGGCCTGACCCGGGTCGCTGACCCCGCCGGACACCGTTCCGGACCCGGCCGCGTCCGCCGGCCACGCCCGACCTCGCCCGACGTGGTGGGGCGGCACCCCACCGACGTCACGACGTCGTGTCCCCCCTGTGCACCAGACCCTCGGCGCGCCCCGGCGCGCCCCGAAAGGCCTCTCCGTGTCTGACACCACCACCACGAAGC
The DNA here is from genome assembly GCF_016862675.1 of Cellulomonas chitinilytica. Classification (GTDB taxonomy): domain Bacteria; phylum Actinomycetota; class Actinomycetes; order Actinomycetales; family Cellulomonadaceae; genus Cellulomonas; species Cellulomonas chitinilytica. The sequence goes on from NZ_BONK01000013.1 coordinate 18,237, forward strand.
CCCAGCGTCGGCTGTGGCTTCCCTCGTTCTCCGTCCAGGTCCTGCTCGGCCTCGGGCTCGGCGTGCTGCTCGGCTGGGTCGCCCTCCAGATGGGCGACACCGCCGCCGGCGACGCGAACTGGCTCGCCACCACGCTCGACACCATCGGCTCCTCGTTCGTCACGCTGCTCAAGGCGATCGTCCCGCCGCTGGTGTTCCTCGCGATCGTCACGTCGATCGCGAACCTCCAGAAGGTCACGAACGCCGCCCGGCTCGCCTGGCAGACGCTCCTGTGGTTCGCCATCACCGCGGCGATCTCCGTCGCGGTCGGCATCGGCCTCGGGCTCCTGTTCAACCCCGGCGCGAACTCCACGCTGAGCACCGAAGGGGCCGAGGCGGTCGGCACGACCGGTTCGTGGCTCGACTTCCTCAACGGGCTCATCCCCGGCAACTTCCTCGGCCTCGGCGCCGGCACCCAGGTGTCCGCCGACGCCGGCGGGGGCCTCGCCGCGAAGACGTCCGTCTCGTTCAGCGTGCTGCAGATCGTCGTCATCGCGATCGTCGTCGGCATCGCCGCGCTGCGCTCCGGCAAGGCCGCGGAGCCGTTCCTCGCCGTCACCCGCTCCGCGCTCACCATCGTGCAGAAGGTCCTGTGGTGGGTCATCCGCCTCGCGCCACTCGGCACGCTCGGCCTCATCGGGCACGCCGTCGCGACGTACGGCTGGGACCTGCTCGCTCCGCTCGGGTCGTTCGCCGTCGCGATCTACACCGGCCTCGCCGTCGTCCTGTTCGTGGTCTACCCCGTGATCCTGCGGACCAACGGCCTGCGGATCGGGTCGTTCTTCCGGGGTGCCTGGCCCGCGATCCAGCTCGCCTTCGTGTCCCGGTCGTCCGTCGGCACGCTGCCCCTCACCGAGCGGGTCGTCGAGCGCAACCTCGGCGTGCCGCGGTCGTACGCGTCGTTCGCCGTGCCGCTCGCCGCGACGACGAAGATGGACGGCTGCGCCTCGATCTACCCGGCGATCTCGGCGATCTTCGTCGCGCAGATCTTCGGCATCGACCTGTCGTTCACCGACTACCTGCTCATCGCGTTCGTCTCCGTCGTCGGGTCGGCCGCGACCGCCGGCCTCACCGGTGCCGTCGTGATGCTGACCCTCACGCTGTCGACGCTCGGCCTGCCGCTCGCCGGCGTCGGGCTGCTCCTCGCGATCGACCCGATCCTCGACATGGGCCGCACCGCGGTGAACGTCGCCGGTCAGGCGCTCGTGCCGACCGTCGTCGCGAAGCGCGAGGGGATCCTCGACGTGCAGCAGTACGACTCGGCCTCCGCCGAGGACCTGTTCCGCGACGACGTCGAGGACACCGACGAGGACACCGGCCCCGACGCCCTCCGGGCGGGCGCCGGCTCCGACGCCGCCGCGGCCGACCGACGGGAGCCGGTCGCCGTCTCCTGACGCCGGTCCGACGCCCGGGTCGCTGCTCGCTGCACGGTGCGAGCCGCGACCCGGACGTCTGCCGGCGGTCAGTCCGGCAGCTGCGGGACGGCGAACCCCTCGCCGGCCCGCAGCAGGCTGCCGCGCACGAGGGCGCCCTTGCCGAACCGCGACGACACCGCGTCCATGGCCGCGTCGAGCTGCCCGAGGTCCGGCCCGTCGAGCGGCAGCACCGGCTGGACGACCGCGTCGGACCCCAGCCGGGTCAGCGCGATCCCGACGAGCGTGACGCCGCGCTCGCGGATCAACAGCTCCGCCGAGTCCAGGAGGGCGACGGCCGCTGCGGCCACGTCGGCGCCGGACGTCGTGTTGTGCAGGAACGACCGGGACCTCGTCGCGCGCGTGTAGTCGTCGAACCGCAGGCGCAGCACGACCGTCCCCGCGGTCCGGTGGGCCTTGCGCATCCGCCTGCACACCCGGTCGACCAGCCCCAGCAGCGCGGCCCGGACGAACTCGGGGGAGTGCGGCCCGCGGCCGATCGCCCGCTGCGCCCCGATGGAGCCGCGCGCCCGGCCGGTGACGACGCGCTCCGGCGTCCGGCCGTGCACGACCGCGAACAGGTGCCGCCCGGCCGCCCGCCCCAGCGCACCGGCGAGGACCTGCTCGGGCAGCGAGGCCACGTCGCCCGCGGTCACGAGGCCGTAGCCGTGCAGCTTGCGGGCCGTCACGTCGCCGACCCCCCAGAGCTGCTCGAGGGGGAGCGGGTGCAGGAACGCCTCCTCGCCGTCCGGCGGCACGAGCAGGAGGCCGTCGGGCTTCGCGACCCGGCTCGCGACCTTCGCCAGGAACGGTGTGCGCGCCACGCCGACCGTGATCGGCAGCCCGACCTCGTCGCGCACCTGGGCGCGCAGGCGTGCGGCGATGTCCACCGGCGGCACGTCGATGCGGTGCAGACCGGCGACGTCGAGGAACGCCTCGTCGATCGAGACGCCCTGCACCTGCGGCGTCGTGCGGTGGAACAGGTCGAACACCGCGCGGCTGGCCTCGACGTACGCGTCGAACCGGGGACGGACCTCGATGAGGTCCGGGCACAGCATCCGCGCCTCGCGGCCGCTCATCGCGGTCTTCACCCCGCAGCGCTTCGCCTCGTACGACGCGGCGAGCACGACCCCGCCGCCGACGGCGATCGGACGGTGGCGCAGGCGGGGGTCGTCGCGCTGCTCCACGGAGGCGTAGAACGCGTCGAGGTCGGCGTGCAGGATGGCGGCGGTGCGGGGTGCGTCGGACACGAACACATGTTCGACCCGACCTCCGACATCGGCGCGCGGACGGGTGACGCCGTCAGCCCCAGCAGAGGCAGAACGGGTGCCCGGCAGGGTCCGCGTAGACCTGGAACCCCTCGGTGGCGGTCGGGTCGGAGGCGGCCTGCAGCAGCCGTGCGCCGAGCGCGGTCGCCTCGTCGTGGGCCGGTCCGAGGTCCTCGACGTACAGGTCGAGGTGGATCTGCTGCTGCTCGCCGTGCGGCCAGTCGGGCTGCACGTGGTTCGGTGCGAGCTGGAAGCCGAGCCGCGGGGCGCCGTCGACGTAGACGGTGTGCCAGTCGTCCTCCGCCTCGACGGTGCCCCCGAGGAGCCCGGCCCAGAAGGTGCTCTCCGCGGCGAGGTCGGCGGCGTCGAACACGGTGACCTGCTTCGTGATCTTCATGCGGGGATGCTTCCAGCGACCACCGACACCCGCCCGTCAGTCGCCGGACACCTGCACGAGCGAACCCGTCACCGCCGGCCGGCCGGCGTCGTCGTCGGGCGTGGCCGGCGCGATCCGGGGGCTGACGAACACGAAGGCGGCGTGGTCGCCGAAACGCTGGGCGAGCGAGCAGGTGCGCGCGGCCAGCGGCTCCGCGTCGACGCGACCGACCGGGGTGGCGAAGCACGACTGCTCGGCCGCCCGTCCTGAGGTGCGCTCCCAGGATGCCTGCAGCGCCGCGACGACGTCGTCGACGGGCTGGTCGGACTCCCAGCACGCGACGGTGCCGTCGCCGTGGCAGTTGTGGGACGTGACCGCGCCCTCCGGTGCGGGCACGGCGTGCGCCGCGGCGAGCGCCCGCTCGCGGCGAGCGTCGTCCACCCGGGCGACGACACCCGAGGCCGCGAGCGCGACGACCGCGGCGACGACGACGGCCACGAGCGCCACGAGGAACGACGGCCGGACACGACTCATGCCGACGTATCGGCATGAGCGCAGGCAGTGTTGAGCGGCGCCGCGCCGGGCTCGACGGCGAGCCCGCGGACCGTCGCCCCAGGTCGTGGCCCTGTCGTCACTCCGCAGTGGTTGCCGATGCCCGATTGTTCCGATACGGATGGTCCCGTCATCCCGCCCCACGACCCCGAGGACTCCTCATGAGCGACAAGCCCACCATCGTGCTCGTCCACGGCGCCTTCGCCGACGCCTCCGGCTGGGGCGGTGTGATCAGCCGCCTGCAGGCGCAGGACTTCCCGGTCTACGCCCCGGCCAACCCCCTGCGCGGCATCGCGGCCGACGCCGCGTACGTCCGCGACTTCCTCGGCACCGTCGAGGGGCCTGTCGTCCTCGTCGGCCACTCCTACGGCGGTGCGGTCATCACGAACGCCGCCGTCGGTGCCGACAACGTCCGTGCGCTCGTCTACGTCGCGGCGTTCGCGCTCGACGAGGGCGAGTCGGTCGCCGAGGCGCTCGCGCTCGGCGGTGACCCGGTGGACCTCGGCCCGGTGATCGTGGCCCGGCCGTTCCCGGGTGCGGGGGAGGGCAACGCGGACGGGTACATCAACCCGGCGGTCTTCTCGCAGGCGTTCTGCCAGGACCTCCCGGCCGACGTGGCCGCCGTCATGGCCGTGTCGCAGCGACCCGCGGCGCTGTCGGGCCTCGGGGAGCCGTCGGGCACACCCGCGTGGAAGACGCTGCCGAGCTGGTACCTCGTCGGGGTCGCCGACCACCTCATCCCGGCCGCCTCCGCCCGGGTCATGGCCGCGCGCGCCGGGGCGACGACCGTCGAGGTCGACAGCTCGCACGTCGCGATGATCAGCCACCCGGACGAGACGACGGCGCTGATCCTCGCCGCGGTGGACGCCACGGCCTGACGACCACGGACGCCGCCGCCCTGCCCTCACGGAGGGAGCAGGGCGGCGGCGTCCGACGCGTCACGCCGGAGCGAGCTCCCGCTCTCGGGCAGCGGCCACCGGGTCGGTGCCCTCGAAGGACACCCGCGGCAGGATCCGGTCGAGCCAGCCGGGCAGCCACCAGTTCGCACGGCCGAGCAGCGTCATCGTCGCGGGCACGAGCACCATCCGGACCAGGGTGGCGTCGAGGAAGATCGCGGTGGCCAGCCCGATGCCGAACATCTTGGTGGCCGCGTCCTCGCCGAGCACGAAGGCGAAGAACACGGCGACCATGATGAGCGCCGCCGACGTGATGACCCGGCCGGTGCGTGCGACGCCGTGCACGACGGAGCCGGTGGGCGACCCGGTGGCGGCGTACTCCTCGCGGACGCGGGACAGCAGGAACACCTCGTAGTCCATGGACAGCCCGAACAGGATCGCGAACATGAACATCGGGATGAACGACACGATCGGCACGGTCGCCTCGAGCCCGATGAGGTCGGCGCCCCAGCCCCACTGGAACACCATCACCATGACGCCGTAGGCGGCGGCGACGCCCAGAAGGTTGAGCACCACGGCCTTGAGCGGCACGAGCACCGACCGGAACACGAGCACGAGCAGCACGAACGACATCGCGAGCACCGCCCCGACGAACGCGGGCAGGCGGTCGTTGACGCGTTCGCCGACGTCGGCGAAGTTCGCGGCCTGGCCGCCGACGTGCGCCTCGGCGGTGGTGCCGGCGAGCGCCGCGGGGAACACCGTCGACCGCAGCCGGTCGATGGTCCCGGTGGTCGCCGCGTCCTGCGGTCCGGTGGTGGGGACGGCGACGACGGTGGCGATGCCCGTGCCGTCGTCGACCGTCGGGGTGCCGACGGAGGCGACGCCCGGGTCGGCCGCGATCGCGTCCACGAGCGGACCCACCGCGGCGTCGTCGCCGTGCAGCTCGACGGCGACCACGAGCGGGCCGTTCGTGCCGGGGCCGAAGCCGTCCGCGAGCAGGTCGTACGCCTGGCGCTGCGTCCAGTCGGGCGGCAGCGCGCCGTCGTCGGGGATGCCGACGCGCAGCGCGGTGACGGGCGCCGCGAGCCCGACGAGCAGCGCGGTCGCGCCGACCGCGTAGGCGCCCGGGTGCCGGGTCACGTGGCCGACCCACCGCTGCCAGCCGGGTCCCTCCTGGGAGATGGTGCGACGGCCGAGGACACGCCGCCCCGCGAGCGACAGCAGCGCGGGCAGCAGCGTGACGGACGCGGCGACCATGACGAGGACGACGACGGCGATCGCGATGCCGCCCGCGGTCATGAACGGCACGTCGGCGACGGCCAGGCCGAGGATCGAGACCACGACGATGCCGCCCGCGAACACGACGGGCTGCCCCGCGGTCGCCAGGGCGCGGCTCACCGAGTCCTCGACGGGCAGGCCGTGCTGCAGGTGGTCGCGGTGCCGGGTGAGGACGAACAGCGCGTAGTCGATGCCGACCCCGAGCCCGACCATCGCGCCGAGCACCGGGGCGTAGCTGGGGATCTCGACGAGGTGGTTGATCAGCGGCATCGCCCCGAGCCCGACCGCGATGCCGAGCAGCGCCATGCCGATCGGGATCGTCGCGGCGACGAACGAGCCGAACGCAAACAGCAGGATGACGAGCGCGACGAGCACGCCGACGAGCTCCCCGACGCCGGCGGGCGCCTCCTCGAACGCGAAGAACAGGTCGCCGCCCATCTCGACGCGCAGTACGGAGTCGTCCACGTCCGCGCCGACGGCCGTCAGCCGGTCCAGGTCGGCGGCCGAGAGGTCCTCGAGGAGCGGGTACTGGACGCGCAGGAGCGCGACGCGCCCGTCGGGCGACACGACGCCGGCCGACGCGCCCGGCGGTGCGCCGTCGGTGAGCGCACCGGCCGGGTCGGTCGTGCCGAGCACGTGCGGGAGCGCCGCGACGGACTGCTGCAGGTCGGCGAGCGCGTCGCGGGCCGCGGGGTCGTCCGCGAACGTGGTGCCGGGGTCGGCCGGGGTGACGACGACCTGCGCGGTGAGGCCGGCCTGGTGCGACCCGGTCGCGGCGAGGAGGTCGTTCGCCCGCTGCGAGTCGAGGTCCGGCACCCGGAACGAGTCCTGCAGGGTCGTGCCGTAGGCGTTCGAGAGGCCGACGACGACGGCGGCGAGGACGAGCCACGCGCCGATCACGGTCCAGCGGTGCCGGGCGGCGGTGCGCCCGAGTCGAGACAGCGCGTGCGACAGCATGGGGTCCTCCCGGTGGGCGAAGGCGCCGGGACGACCGGCGCCAGACCATCGTCGCGACGCGTCGTCCCTGGTCACATCGGCCCCGGAGCCGGGGGAGGACCGGCCGGACGGGTGGTCGGGCGCTGGCCCTTTCGGCCGATCCGCGCCCGCGGCACCGGTCCCTACGCTGGGCCCGTGATCATGCAGGTGGCCCGGCGGCTCTGGGCGGAACCACGTGCCCCGCACGCCCCGGTGCGGGTGTGGCGGGACTGGGCGCTGCTCGTGCTCGTCGTCGCGGGGGCCGTGACCGAGGGGGTGCTGCGGGCCGACGTGCCGTGGCGGCCCGTGGCGATCGTGCTCGCGGTCGGGCTGGCACCCGCGTTGATGTGGCGGCGCACGCACCCGCTGGCGGTGACGACCGTCGTGTTCGGGACGCTCGTCGTCTCCGACCTCGCCTCGATCGTGGGCGGCACCGCCGAGTCGATCGGCCTGGGGACCATGGGGTACGTCCTCGTGATCGTCTACGCGCTGTACCGCTGGGGCGCCGGGCGGGAGGTGCTGCTCGGGTCGGCGGTCGCGGCGGTGGCGTTCGGCATCGGGACCGTGCGCGACTACACGAACCTCGGCGAGGCGGTGTTCGGGTTTGTCGTCGTCGCGTTCGCGGCCGCCCTCGGGTCGACCGTGCGGCTCGTGCGGACGTCCCGGCTGCGGGAGCTCGACCAGGTGCGGCTCCGCGAGCGCGAGCAGCTCGCCCGCGAGCTGCACGACACCGTCGCGCACCACGTGTCGGCGATGGTCGTCCGGGCGCAGGCGGGTCGGGTCGTCGCGGCGACGCGGCCGGAGGCGGCGACCGAGGCGCTCGCCGTCATCGAGGCGGAGGGGGCGCGGACGCTCACCGAGATGCGCGCGATGGTGGGGGCGCTGCGCGGGTCCGACGACGCGGAGCTCGCGCCCGCGCGGGGCATCGCCGACATCGAGCCGCTCGCCCGGTCGCTGGGCGGTGACCCGCCCGTCGCGGTGCAGCTCACGGGGGCGCTGGACGACGTCGGGCCGGCCGTGGGGGCGGCCGTGTTCCGGATCGTGCAGGAGTCGCTCACCAACGCGCTGCGGCACGCGCGGCACGCCACCCGCATCGACGTGCGGGTCGTCGGCGATGATCGTCAGGTGCGGTTCACGGTGACGGACGACGGCGATCCCGGGGCGTCCCGCGTGCCCGGGTACGGGGTGGTGGGGATGACGGAGCGGGCGGCGCTGCTCGGCGGCACCGTCTCGATCGGTCCGGGACCGGACCGGGGGTGGGTCGTCGACGGGATCCTGCCGCGGGTCCGGGCGACCGCGTGAGCATCCGGGTGCTGGTCGCGGACGACCAGGAGATCGTCCGCACGGGGCTGCGGCTGATCCTGGACGCGCAGCCGGGCATCGAGGTGGTCGCGGAGGCGCGCGACGGCCGTGAGGCGGTCCGGCTGGCGCGTGAGGTGCGACCCGACGTGTGCCTGCTCGACATCCGCATGCCCGAGGTCAACGGCCTGGAGGCGACCCGGCTCATCGTGGGCTCCGGCGACGACGCGCCCGCGGTCGTCGTCATCACGACGTTCGACCTCGACGAGTACGTGCACGGTGCGCTGCGCGCCGGGGCTCGCGGGTTCCTGCTCAAGGACGCCGGGCCGGAGCTGCTGGCGCAGGCGGTCCGCGCGGCTGCGGACGGTGAGGCGCTGATCGCCCCGAACGTCACGGTGCGGCTGCTCGCGGCGTTCGCGGGCAGCGCGCCGGCCCGGGTGCCGCAGCAGCCGGTGGACCCGCTGACGGCCCGCGAGGAGGAGGTCCTGCTCACGGTGGCCCGCGGGCTGACGAACGCGGAGATCGCCGAGGAGCTGCACATCAGCCTGAGCACCGTGAAGACGCACCTCGGCAGCCTCATGGCCAAGCTCGGGGTCCGGAACCGGGTGGAGATCGCGATGTGGGCGTACGAGACGAGGCGCGTCACGCCGTGACGGCCGCCCGCACGGGGCATCGATCCCCGCGCGAGCGACCGCGTCAGAGAGACTCCGCGATCCGCTTCACCTCGGCGAGGCGGCGGTCCCACTCGGCGCCGATCGCGTCGAGCGCGCGTGCGGTCTCGTCGAGCCGCGACCCGAGGGGCCGGTACCGGATCTCGCGCCCAACGCGCACGGGCTCGACGAGCCCGGCCTCCGCGAGCACGGCGAGGTGCTTCGCGATGGCCTGACGGGTCACGGGGAGCCGGCCGGCGAGCGCCGACGCGGACGCGTCGCCGCGACCGAGCTCGGTGAGGACGCGCCACCGGGTCTCGTCCGCGAGCGCCGCGAACACGGGCACGAGGGTGTCGCCGGCGGCCGCGATCATGCGGACCTCACGACATCCTGCTCGAGGTAGGCGACGAGCTCGTCGAGCTCGGAGGTCCAGCCCTGGCGGTTGTCCTCGAGCGCGGTGCGCGGGTCGCGCGAGGTGAGCGAGCCGAAGCCGGTCTCGGTGACGGTGAGGCGCGTGCCGTCGTCCTCGGGGGCGAGCGTGAAACGGACGAGCGTGGACGTCCCGTCGGCGAGCGGCTCGGGGTCGCCGGGGTGCGCGCCCCACGTGTACGCGAAGACGCGGTGCTCGTCGACCTCCTCGACGCGGATGACGAAGTCGCCGTACCCCTCGAACCCGATGTGCCCCTCGGCGCCGACGTGCACCTCGGGCAGCGAGGCGCGGGCCCCGAACCAGCGGGTCATGTGCTCCTCGTGGGTGAGGGCCTGCCAGACGCGGTCGACGGGTGCGGCGACGTGCACCGTGCGGGTGACGGTGAAGGTCTCGGCGTCCGCGACGGCGGGCGGCTGCGGGGTGCTGGTCATGGTCCGGGTCCTCCTGGGTCGGCGTCGTCGATCGATGCAACTCAAAGGTTGCATCAATTCCCGTAGATGGCAACCCGCGAGTTGCACATCGTCAGCAGGCACCCCGGTAGTCGTCGGGCATCCGCGGGTACACCTCCGTCCGGTACCGCTGGGCCAGGGCGGCCGCCTCGTCCTGCGAGGCCCCGAGCGCGATCGCCGTCTCGGCGTCACGTCCCATGGCGGCGCACTCCGCGAGCGCCTCGTCCGTGGTCCCCGTCATGTGCATCACTTCATGGGTGAGCACGTGCACCGCGACGACCTGGTCCAGGGTCGGGTGCGCCTTCGACGACCCCAGCCACGCCCGCAGGTCCCCGCACACGTGCGACTTGATGAGGGTCGAACGCTCCGGGACGCCGTCCTCGCCCCACCGCACGTAGCCGAGCTCGCTGCCGACGTCGACGAACGCCTCACCGACCGTCTGGCAGTGCACCCGCACGGGCTCCCCGGCGACCGTGCTCGCGGCCCGCTCGAGACGGTGCTCCAGCCGCGCGTGCACGACGAGCGGCACCGCGCAGCCCAGCACGATCGCGAGGCACAGCCCGACGCTGATGCGGGGGAACGGGGCGACCCGGCCCAGCGCGTCGACCCGGGTGAGCACCCAGCGGATGGTGACGACCGCCGCCAGGGCGAGGAATCCGATGAGCACGCAGGTCAGCATCACGTCTCGGTCATCGGCACCGCCGGGCCCGAACTGCAGGCCGACGGCGCAGACGGGGGCGAGCGCCGTGGCGGTCGCCCCCGTCCGTCGTGCCGCTCAGGCCACGCGCGGCGCCGCCGCTGGGCGGACCCCGGTGGGCAGCTTCAGGTACTGCTGCTCGCTGCCCGCCACCGCGACGACGTGCGCCGACCGCTCACGCTCCGGGCCCCCGTCGACGGTGATCGCCGCGACGTACATCGGGGCCAGGAGCGCCTGTGCCCGGCGCCGGCCGAGGCTGAGGTAGCCGAACGCGAACGACTGCGCGTCCAGGACCACGTCCTCCTCCTGGCCGCCCAGCATCTTCGAGACCCGCGCGGCGATGTCCGCGGCGGCCTCCTCCGGCCTGCGGGAGCGCGCCTTGTCGATGGTCTGGCCGCCGCCGTCGCCCGCGAACCGGCGCAGCGTGACCGTCAGCGCCGACAGGGCGCCGCTGCCCGTGACCTCGACGCTGGCCGACGCCCGGCCCAGCACCGGCAGGTCGCGGACCGACTGGCGGTACGCGCCGACGGCCCGGGTGAGCACCGGGTCGCTCAGCTTGCCCTCCCGGTCGGCACCGGCCGCCTTGAGCTTCCACAGCCGCTCGAACGCGAGCGCGTCCTCCTTGTCGACCAACCCGGTCAGCCCGAGCTTGTCGGCGACGGAGTCGACGGCCTTGCGCAGGACGTCGTCCGGCTCGACCTGCGCGAACAGGTCCTCCAGCGGGTCGACGCCCGAGCACAGCGTGAACGCGCCCGACGCGTGGAACGTGACCGCGCGGCCGCCGTCCTCGCCCCGGTACACCGTGCGCTCCTTGAGCTGCTCGCCGCCCTTCGCGACGTCGAGCGTGATGCCGGCCGTGCCGGCGAGGTCCGCGAGCACCTTCTCGTTGCGTCGCAGCACCGCCTCGGGCCGCAGGGCGGCCAGCTCGACCACCTCGGTCACGTCCGGCACGTCCCCGACCAGCTCCGTGAGCCTCGCGGTGAGCTCCTTCGTCGATGTCATCGTCCCTCTCCTCTCAGCCCTCGGCCCAGCGCCACAGCAGGCAGCCCTGCTGCGACGGGGACAGGTCGGCGGTCACGGAGCCCTCGCCCCACAGGTGGTCCCGGTTGTGCGTGCTGAGCGGCCAGATCACGTTGCCGCCGTTCCAGGTCTGGCTCGTCGACGGGCCCACGACCACCGGGTGGTTGTCGAAGTACCAGTCGGAGACGCCGTCGATCCACGCCGACGACACCGTGTCGCCGTCCGTGAGGTTGTCGGCGACGTCCTCACCGCACTCGTCGGTGGTGATGCCGTCCCACATCTCCTCGAAGGCCCCGCAGTACAGGTGGAGCCGGTTGAAGATGTTCCACAGCCCGGTCAGGGTGCCGAGCGGTGCCGTGTCGCACGAGTAGGCCATGACCCACTCGGCGTTCCAGTTCTCGCCGAGCTCCCACGTGCCCGAGAACGTCCGCCACTGGTCCTGCGGTGTGTCGTAGAGCAGGCGCGCCTGCCCGTCGGCCGTGTGGTTCCCGTGCGTCTCGATCCAGAACAGGTCGACCGTGTCGACCCACGTGGCGTCGTCACCGCCCCCGCTGGAGTCCTGGATGTCGTTCTCCCAACAGTCCTGCTCCGACCAGTACCAGGCACGGTTGTGGCCCGCGTCCCGGAGCTCCTCGTCGAACCCGTTGCTGCGGTTGAACGTGTACGTCAGGTCCGCGGCCGTGGAGATGCCGTTCGCCCGGGCGTTCCCGAAGTGCCGGATGGCCTCCACGCCGAACGTCGCTGCCATGATTCCCCCTCCTCATCGAGTGCCCGCCCCGGCAGTGCAGGCGTCCGAGAGGAGCGGACGGCGAACGGAGGGGATACCTCGGGACGAGGTGATCCCTTCGTGGCTAGGCCTCCGGCACGTCCCGCCGCTCAGGCCCGGTGTACTTGCTGAGCGGCCGGATCAGGGCGTTCGACGCGAGCTGCTCCATGACGTGCGCGGTCCACCCGGTGACGCGGCTCGCGACGAACAGGGGTGTGAACGTCGGGGTGTCGAACCCCATGAGGTGGTACGCGGGGCCGGTGGGGTAGTCGAGGTTCGGCTGGATGTCCTTGCGCTCGGCCATCGCCGTCTCGAGCGCCTCGTACAGGGCGAGCAGGTCCGGGCGGTCGTAGTGGGCGACGAGCTCGTCGAGCGAGGCCCGCATGGTGGGGACGCGGGAGTCGCCGTGCTTGTAGACACGGTGGCCGAAGCCCATGATCTTGCGCTTGTGCGCCAGGGCGTCGTCGAGCCAGGCGGCGGCCCGGTCGGCGGAGCCGATCTCGGCGAACGTCGCCATGACGGCCTCGTTGGCGCCGCCGTGCAGCGGTCCCTTCAAGGCGCCGATGGCGCCGACCACGGCGGAATGGAGGTCGGACAGCGTCGAGGCGATGACGCGGGCCGTGAAGGTCGAGGCGTTGAACGAGTGCTCGGCGTACAGCACCATCGACACCTCGAACGCCTTGACGACGACGGGGTCGGGCAGCTCGCCGAACGTGACCCACAGGAAGTTCTCGGCGAACCCGAGGTCGTCGCGCGGGGCGATCGTGTCCTGGCCGCGGCGGCGGCGCTGGTCGAGCGCGACGATGCCCGGGAGCTGGGCGAGCAGGCGCACCGACTTGGCGAGGTTCGCCTCGGGGGAGGCGTCGCCGGCCGTCGGGTCGTGCGCGCCGATCACGCTCACGGCGGTCCGGACGACGTCCATCGGATGGCAGGACTCCGGGAGCGCCAGGACGGCCGCCACCACGTGCTCGTCGAGCACCCGGTGCCAGCGCTCGGCCTTCTGCAGGTCGGCGAGCTGCGCAGCGGACGGCAGCTCCCCGTGCCACAGGAGGTACGCGACCTCCTCGAACGAGCAGCGGGCGGCGAGCTGCTGCACGGGGTAGCCGCGGTAGAGCAGGGAGTTGCTCGCCGCGTCGACCGACGACACCTGGGTGGTGTCGACGACGACGCCGGCCAGACCCTTGTGGATCTGGGTCTCGGGGGTTTCGGTCACGTGGGCCTCCATCGTCGTTGATGGTGAAACGGGAAAGGGGTCAGAGCCGGAAGTTGAAGACGTCCGCGTCGAAGTGGTTGTACGACGCGTAGTCGAGCAGGTCGTAGAGCTCGGCGCGGGTCTGCATCCTGTCGAGCAGACCGGCCTGCGTGCCCTCGGCCGTGATCTCGTCGAGCCCGGCCATCGCGGCGCCCATCGCGAGGCGCAGCAGCGTGACCGGGTAGATGACGATGTTCATGCCGAGGTCGGTGAGCTGCTGCGCGGTGAGCAGCTCGCCCTTGCCGAACTCCGTCATGTTCGCGAGCAGCGGCACGTCGACGGCTTCGCGGATCGCCTCGAACTCCGACGCGCTGGCCATCGCCTCGGGGAAGATCGCGTCGGCCCCCGCGTCGACGAGGGCCTTCGCCCGGTCGACCGCGGCGGCGAGCCCGTCGACCGCCCGGATGTCGGTGCGCGCCATGACGAGGAAGTTCGGGTCCCGTCGTCCGTCGACCGCCGCGCGGATCCGCTGCAGCGCGGTCTCCTCGTCGACGACGGACTTGCCGTCGAGGTGGCCGCACCGCTTGGGGTTGACCTGGTCCTCGATGTGGCAGCCGGCCAGTCCGGCGTCCTCGAGGCCCTGGACCGTGCGCGCGACGTTCATCGGCTCGCCGAAGCCGGTGTCGGCGTCGACGATCGCGGGCAGGTTCGTCATCCGGGCGATCTGGCCGGCGCGCTGCGTGACCTCGGTGGCGGTGGTGAGGCCGATGTCCGGCAGGCCGAGGTCCGCGGACAGGACGGCACCCGAGATGTAGACGCCGTCGAAGCCCTTGGCCTCGATGAGCCGTGCCGACAGCGGGTTGAACGCGCCGGGGAACCGCAGCAGCCGCCCGCTCGCGAGCTCGGCGCGCAGGGTCGCCCGGCGGTCGGCCGCGGTGGTCGTCGTGTAGAGCATCAGAACAGTCCCTCCGGGGTACGGACGGCGTCGAGGACCTCCCGCGGTGCGACGACCGTCAGGCCGCCGAGCTCGTCGGGCCGCAGGTCGGGCAGCCGCTGCGCGACGTCGAGGAAGCGCTCGACCTCGTCGTCGGGCAGGACGCCCGCGGCCAGCGTGCGGAACTTCTCCACGTACTGCGCGCGGGCGAACGGCCGGGCGCCGAGCGGGTGGGCGTCGGCCACCGCGATCTCCTCGACGACGACCTCGCCGGACGTCGTCGTGATCTCGACGCGGCCGCCGAAGGCCTTCTCGGCCGGGTCCGTCGAGTGGTACCGCGCGGTCCACGACGGGTCCTCTGTCGTCGTGACCTTCTGCCACAGGGCCACCGTGTCCGGACGGTTCGCCCGTGCGGGGGCGTACGAGTCGACGTGGTGCCAGCCGCCGTCCTGCAGCGCGACCGCGAAGATGTACGGGATCGAGTGGTCGAGGGTCTCCCTCGACGCCGACGGGTCGTACTTCTGCGGGTCGTTCGCGCCCGAGCCGATCACGTAGTGCGTGTGGTGCGACGTGTGGATCACGATCGTCGCCACGTTCGCCGGGTCCGCGAGGTCCGGGCGTTCCCGGTGGAGGCGCCGCGCCAGGTCGATGAGCGCCTGCGACTGGTACTCCGCCGAGTGCTCCTTCGTGTACGTGTCGAGGATCGCCGTCTTCGCCTCGCCGGGACCGGGCAGCGGGACGACGTAGCGGGCGTCCGGGCCGTCGAGGAGCCAGGCGATCACGCCGTCCTCGCCCTCGTAGATCGGCGTCGGGGACGTCTCGCCGCGCATCGCCCGGTCCACGGCCTCGATCGCGACCTTCCCGGCGAACGCCGGGGCGTAGGCCTTCCACGACGAGATCTCGCCCTTGCGGGACTGCCGCGTCGCCGTGGTGGTGTGCAGCGCCTGGCCGACGGCGTGGAACACGACGTCCGTCGGCAGGCCGAGCAGCGTGCCGAGCCCCGCGGCGACCGACGGGCCGAGGTGCGCGACGTGGTCGATCTTGTGCGCGTGCAGGCTGATCGCCCGCACGAGGTCCACCTGGATCTCGTACCCGGTGGCGATCGCGCGGACCAGGTCGGCGCCCGAGCGGCCCGTGTGCTGGGCGACGGCGACGATCGGCGGGATGTTGTCGCCCGGGTGCGAGTAGTCCGCGGCGAGGAACGTGTCGTGGTAGTCGAGCTCACGCACCGCGACCCCGTTGGCCCACGCCGCCCACTCGGGCGTCACGCGCGTCGTCGGGGCCACACCCGAGACGGTCGCGCCGTGCCGCGTCGACCCGGCGGCGAGCGGGTGGGTCAGGGCCTGGGCCCGGGCGGCGACGGCCGGACGACGCGTCAGGGAGGCCACGGTGACGGCGGCGTTGTCGATGACCCGGTTGACGATCATGTCCGTCACGTCGTCCGGCACCGCGACCGGGTCGACGGCGACCTCGGCGATCTTCCACGCGAGCTGGTCGGTGCGGGCCAGGCGGTCGGCGCTCGGGTGGACGCGCACGTCGTGCTGCTGGGTCATCGCTGCTGTCTGCCTCTCGTGACGGCTGGGCCCCTGGTGACAGCGGGCCGGGCACGACCAACGGTCCACGCACCTCGTCGAGCGTGCGACCTCGGCCCCGAGGTTACTGCCCGGTACGGGCTACGTGGTCCGTGCGATCACGGGTCAGCGAGCCGTCCGTCGTCCCCGCTCTGACCAGGGAATCCGCTTGTGCGTTCAACTATGAGACGGCCGTCTCACATCTTGAATACCCTATCGCTCTGGTCGGCTTACTCTGGTTTGGTTCTCGCACCGAGAGCACCGCTTCCTACCCCCGAGGGAACGAGAGACATGACTGCGAAGACCACCCACCCCCGCGCTGCCGCCCGCCGTTGGGCCGCGGTCGCGTGCCTGACGGCCACTGCGTTGACCGTCGCGGGGTGCTCCTCGCAGGCCGACGCGGACGACTCCGGTGCCAGCTCGAGCGCCGCCCCCGCCGCGGGCGGCAAGGTCAGCATCGTCGCGTTCTCGGTCCCGAAGCCCGCGTACGACGACCTCGAGACGGCGTTCCAGAAGACGGACGACGGCAAGGGCGTCGAGTTCTCCGCGTCCTACGGCCCCAGCGGCTCGCAGAGCAAGGCCGTCGCCGCCGGTCAGCCCGCGGACTACGTCGGCTTCTCGGTCGGCGGCGACCTCACGCGGCTGGTCCCGGACCAGGTCGCCGAGGGCTGGGACGCCGACGCGAACAAGGGCATCGTGTCGAGCTCGGTCGTCGTGCTCGTGGTCCGCAAGGGCAACCCGAAGCACATCACCGGCTGGGACGACCTCACCAAGGAGGGCGTCGAGATCGTGACGCCCGACCCCGCGACGTCCGGCTCGGCGAAGTGGAACATCCTCGCCGCCTACCAGCACGTCATCGCCAACGGCGGGACGCCCGAGGACGCGAACGCCTACCTCACGGACTTCTTCACGCACATCGTGAGCAAGCCGGACAGCGGCGCCGACGCGACGACCACGTTCACGCAGGGCACCGGCGACGTGCTCGTCTCCTACGAGAACGAGGCCATCGCGGCCCGGCAGAAGGGCGCCGACGTCGACTACGTCGTCCCGGACGAGAGCTTCCTCATCGAGAACCCGGGTGCCGTCACGGTCGGGTCCTCGGACGCCGCGAAGAAGTTCCTCGCGTTCGTGACGAGCGACGACGGCCAGAAGGTCTTCGCCTCGCACGGCTTCCGCCCGGTGCAGGACGCGGTCGAGCCCGGCACGGTCAAGGGTGCGACCGACCCCGAGAAGCCGTTCCCGGCCGTCAAGAAGCTCACCACCATCGAGGACCTCGGCGGCTGGGAGAAGGTCGACAAGGAGTACTTCGACAAGACCGACGGTCTCGTGACGAAGATCGAGGCGTCGGTCGGGTGACCACGACCCTCGTCGAGACGCCTGTGGGCGCGACCGCTGCGGCGGCCGCGCCCACAGGCGCACGTGCGCAGCGGACCGGCGCGCCCCTCGGGCGGGCGTCGGGCCTCACGCTCGGCGTCGTCCTGCTGGCGCTGAGCCTCCTCGTCCTCATCCCGCTCGCTGCCGTCGCGGCCGAGGCGGGCAGCACCGGCTGGTCGGGGTTCTGGGCCGCCGTCACCGCACCCGCCGCGGTCGACGCCCTGGTCCTCACCGTCACGAGCTCGTTCGTCGTCACCGCGATCAACGCGGTGATGGGCACGCTCCTCGCGTGGGTCCTCGTGCGGGACGACTTCCCCGGCAAGCGGTGGGTCGAGCTCGTCATCGACGTCCCGTTCGCGCTGCCGACGATCGTCGCAGGCCTCGTCATCCTCAGCGTGTACGGGCGCAACAGCCCCGTCGGCATCGACCTGTTCGGCACCCGGTGGGGCGTCATGGTCGCGCTGCTGTTCGTCACGCTCCCGTTCGTCGCCCGCACCGTGCAGCCGACGCTCATGGCGTTCGACCGGGACACCGAGCGCGCCGCCGCGACGCTCGGCGCCCGCCCGGCCACCGTGTTCCGTCGCATCGTGCTGCCGCCGCTCGTACCCGCCATCGCCGCCGGCGCCGCCCTCGCGTTCGCACGGGCGATGGGGGAGTACGGGTCGGTGCTGCTCATCTCGGGCGGGCTCGACAAGACGCAGGTGTCGTCGATGTACGCGTTCAGCCTCTACGAGAGCTACGACTTCCCGGGGGCCGCCGCGACCGCGACCGTGCTGCTCGTCGTCTCGCTCGTCGTGCTCGTGGGGTTCGAGATCGTCTCCCACCGGGCAGGTCGCCGTGGCTGACACCCTCGCCCCCGCACGTCCCTCGGCGATCCGCCCCGCGCGCAGCGCCGGCCGGATCGCGCTGCGCACCGTCGGCCTCGCCTACGTCGGCGTGCTCGTGCTCGTCCCGCTGGGGATCATCACCTGGCGTGCCCTCAGCCCCGGCATGCCGGCGTTCTGGGCGGCGATCAGCTCCGAGCAGGCCGTCACCGCGTTCCGGCTGACCGCCGAGGTCGCGTTCGCGTCCGTGCTGCTCGGCACCACGTTCGGCGTGGCCCTGGGGATCCTGCTCACGCGGTACCACTTCGTCGGGCGGCGGCTCCTCGGCGTCCTCGCGGACCTGCCGATGGCGGTGTCCCCGATCGTCGCGGGCCTCGCCCTCGTTCTCGTCTACGGGCGCAACGGCTGGTTCGGCGGCCCCCTCGAGGCGGCCGGCATCAGCATCATCTACGCCGTCCCGGGCATGATCCTCGCCACCACGTTCGTGTCCCTGCCGCTCGTGCTGCGCGAGGTCGTGCCCGTCCTCCAGGAGATCGGCACCGACCAGGAGCAGGCCGCCCGGGTGCTCGGCGCGGGCGGGTGGCACACGTTCTGGCGCATCACGGTCCCGACCATCAGGCCGGCGCTCACGTACGGCGTGGTCCTCGCCCTCGCCCGGTGCGTCGGGGAGTTCGGGGCCGTCGCCGTGGTGTCCGGCAACGTCAGCGGCACCGGTCAGACCCAGACGACGACGCTCGTCATCGCCGAACGGGTCCAGCAGATGGAACCGGGGGCGTACCAGCTGGCGTTCGTCCTCATCGTCACCACGGTTGCCGCCCTGCTGGTCGCCGCCAACATCCGCCGGAAGGACGAGCTCTCATGAGCATCCAGGCCAACGGCGTCACCAAGCGCTTCGGCGCGTTCGTGGCGCTCGACGACGTCGACCTCGACGTGCACGCGGGCGCGCTCACCGCGCTGCTCGGCCCGAGCGGCGGCGGCAAGTCGACCCTGCTGCGCGTCATCGGCGGGCTCGAGACGCCCGACGCGGGCGAGGTCTCGATCGCGGGTCGCGACATGACCCGCGTCCCCGCGCACGAGCGGAACGTCGGCTTCGTCTTCCAGCACTACGCCGCGTTCCAGCACCTGTCGGTGTTCCGGAACGTGGCGTTCGGCCTGGAGATCCGGCGCCGGCCCAAGGCGGAGGTGCGCCGCCGGGTCAACGAGCTGCTCGAGCTCGTGCACCTCGAGGAGCTCGCCGACCGCAAGCCCGCCCAGCTCTCCGGGGGCCAGCGCCAGCGCATGGCCCTGGCGCGGGCGCTCGCGGCCGAGCCGTCCGTGCTGCTGCTCGACGAGCCGTTCGGGGCGCTCGACACGAAGGTGCGCCGCGAGCTGCGCGGCTGGCTGCGGGCCCTGCACGACGAGGTCCACGTGACGACCGTGTTCGTCACGCACGACCAGGAGGAGGCCCTCGAGGTCGCCGACGAGATCGTCGTCGTCAACAACGGCAAGGTCGAGCAGGTCGGGTCGCCGTCGGACCTGTACGACAAGCCCGCGAACGACTTCGTCATGGAGTTCATGGGCCCGGTCACGCGGCTCGGCGGCCGGCTGGTGCGCCCGCACGACGTGCAGGTCACCGCGGCGCACGTCGACGGCGCGGTGCCCGGCCGGGTCGCCCGGCTGCAGCGGATCGGGTTCGAGGTCCGGGCCGACGTGACGACCGCGGACGGCGACCTGTGGGTCCAGCTCACCCGCGGCCAGGCGGACACGCTCGAGCTGACCCCGGGCTCGGACGTCTGGCTGCGCGCCGTGGTCTGACGCCGCCCACCGGCACCGGCGGTGGGCCTCGTGCTCAGGACAGGCCGGGCGGACGGGCCTGCGTGGCGGCGGGGCGGCCGCTGAGCTCGGCCCGGCCGAGGGCCCCGATCAGGCGCACGAGCCCACCGTCCAGGTGCGCCGCGTGGCCGACGTCGGGGACCGTCCCCACCGGGACGTCGAGGAACGCCGACAACGCCGCCACGGACCGGTGGCGGATCGCGGGGGATCGGCCGCCGACCGTCACCGCCACGTGGCCGACGCTCCCGGTCAGAGGGGCGGGTTCGAACGCGGAGAACATGGCCAGCTCCGCGCGCACGGTGGCGAGGGAGGCCCTCGTCATCCGCGTCGTCCACGACGGCCCGTACAGCGCGTGCCCGAACCCGGGCACCCCGTCGGCGTCGAGCCCCGCCACCACGTGGGCGAGCAGGCCGGGGACCAGCGACCCCGCGGCGGGCTCGTGCAGCACCACGCCGGCCATCTCGACCCCGCGCGCGGCCAGCTCGAGCCCGAGCGTCGCGCCGCCGCTGACACCGACGACGTACGCGCCGGCGCACAGGGGGGCGAGGAACTCGACCTCGGTGTCGAGGTCGCCCGACTGAGGCCGGGTCGGGGTGTGGAGGTCCACGCCGTGCGCCTGCAGGTCCGCCAGCAGCGTCGCGGCGCGGGCGCCGTGGCGGCCGGCCGTCCAGATGCGCCCGTCCGTCGCGGTGCCGTGCACGAGCACGAGCCGGGAGCCCGGGTGCAGCAGCGGCCCGGGCAGGTGCGCAGGTGGGGGCGCCGGCGAGACCGTTGCAGAGCCGACCCCCGGCGGAAACGACGCCGCAATGTCCGGTTCGTACCGTTCCGTCATGTCCCACCGTCCGCGAGACCCGCAGGCGTACGGCCTGCGCCGGTATACAGGCCGGTATGCGGTGCTGGACCCCGCTCGCCTGGCGGGCCGGTGACCACCGACGCGGCACCCGTGCCGCTCCTCGAGGTGCAGGGCCTGACCAAGCGCTTCGGCTCCCTCGTCGCCAACGACGACGTCACGTTCACGGTGCGGGCGGGGGAGGTGCACGGGCTGCTCGGCGAGAACGGCGCCGGCAAGAGCACCCTCGTGAAGTCGCTGTACGGCATCCACCAGCCCGACGCGGGGCGGGTCGTGGTGGACGGGCGGGACGAGCGCATCGCGTCGCCGTCGCACGCCCGCGACCTGGGCATCGGCATGGTGTTCCAGGACATGCGCCTCATCCCCGCCCTCACCGTCTGGGAGAACATCGCGCTCCAGCTCCGCGACACGCCCCGGGTCCTCAAGCCCCGGGACGCGCAACGGGCCATCACCGACGCGAGTGCACACTACGGCCTCGACGTGGACCCGAGCGCCCTCGTGCGGGACCTGTCCATCGGCGAGTGGCAGCGCGCGGAGCTGCTGAAGGTGCTGCTGGCCGGTGCGCGCGTGCTGATCCTCGACGAGCCGACGAGCGTCCTGACCCCCCAGGAGGCGGACGCGCTGTTCGACGTCCTGCGGCGGCTGACCGCCGACGGCGTCGGGGTGATCCTCATCGCGCACAAGATCCGCGAGGTCCGGCAGATCGCCGACCGGGTGACCGTGCTGCGCGGGGGCCGCACGGTCCTGGCGGACACCGACCCGCACGAGCTCACCGACGCGGAGCTCGTCCGGGCGATGGTGGGCACGAGCGTCAAGCCCGTCTCGCGCCGGCCGGAGCCGACCGACGAGACCGCCGACGCCCCGGTCGTGGTCAGCCTCCGCGGCGCGAGCGTGCTGCGGCCCACCGGCGTCCTCGGGCTCGACGGCGTGGACCTCGACATCCGGGCGGGACGCATCCTCGGCGTCGCCGGGATCGCGGGCAGTGGGCAGGGCGAGCTCGCCGACCTGCTCGTCGGGGTCGCGCCGCTGCGGTCCGGCTCGATGGAGCTGCCCGGCCTCGACGCCCGCGGCACCACGACCGGCGACCTGCGCGTCGCCGGCGTCGTCGACGTCGTCGCGAACCCCGTGCACGACTACGTGGTGCGCGGCATGACGATCAGCGACCACGTCGCCCTGTGGGAGGCCACGACGGCCGGGCGGCGCCGCTTCGACGTCCGCGGCGCTGCCACGACCTTCGCCCGTCGCGACGAGCGCGCCGGCCTGCGCGCCGCCGACCCGTCCCGCCGCCTCGACCAGCTCTCGGGCGGGAACATCCAGCGCGTCCTGCTCACCTTGGCGCTCACGCAGGACGCGAGGCTCGTCATCGCGTCGTACCCGACACGCGGGCTGGACGTGCTCACCACCGAGCGGACCCACGCCCTGCTCCTGGAGGCGCGCGACCGCGGCGAGGCGGTCGTGCTCGTCTCCGAGGACCTCGACGAGCTGCTCGCCCTGTCCGACGAGGTCGTCGTCCTGCACCACGGCCGGGTCGCGGGCACCGTCCCCGCCGTCGACGCCGACCGCGACCGGCTGGGCCTGCTGATGACGGAGGGTGCGGCATGAGCGTGCTGGAGAAGGACCCCCCGAAGGTCGTGGAGCCGGCCCGTGCGACGGCGTCCGGCCAGCCGTTCTGGCGACGGCTGCTGTTCGTGGTCGCCGCCTACCTGCTGTGCCTCGCGGTCTTCGCCGCGTTCGCCGCGACGCAGGGCGCCGACCCGGCGTCGATCTTCACGACAATGCTGCAGTCCTCGGTCCTCGACTGGGGCACCCTGCAGCAGACGCTCGTGCGGTCGGTGCCGATCGTGCTCGCCGCCCTCGCCTGCACGATCCCCGCCCGGGCCGGCCTCGTGAACGTCGGTGGCGAGGGGCAGATCATCATGGGGTCGGTCGCCGCCGTCGGCGTCGGGCTCGCGCTCGGCCAGGCCGTCGGAGGTCCGGTCGCGTGGCTCGCGATCGTGGCGGGCGCGGCCGTCGCGGGGGCCGTGTGGTGCGGGATCTGCGGGTTCCTGCGGGTCCGGCTCAACGCGAGCGAGTCCGTCACGACGCTGTTCTTCAACTTCATCGCGGCCGACGTCATGCTCTACGTCATCTACCAGGTGTGGCGCGAGGGGGACGCGACGTCGCTGCCGCAGAGCGAGCCGCTCACCTCCGACCAGCTGCTGCCCGCCGTCGGGGGGCTGCAGCTCACGCTCGCGGTGCCGTTCATGGTGCTCGTCGTGGTCGGCGTGTGGGCGCTCCTGAAGTACACGAGCTGGGGCTTCCGCCTCACGGTCGCGGGCGGCAACCCGACGGCTGCCCTGCGGTCCGGGCTGCCCGTGCGACGGATCCTGCTCGGCTCGATGCTCGCGGGCGGAGCGCTCGCCGGCATCGGCGGGGCGCTCAACGTCATGGGCGCCGAAGGGGCTCTGCGACCGGGGATGACGGCCACGTTCGGGTACGTCGCGTTCCTCGCGAACTTCCTCGGCGGCAGCCGGCCGTTCCCGGTCCTCGGCGCCGCGGTGCTGTTCAGCGCCATCGCGAACAGCGGCAACGGGCTCCAGCTGTCCGAAGGGCTCAACGGCAGCGCCGTCAACGTGCTGCTCGGGCTGATCGTCCTCACCATGCTCGTGGTGAGCGGCCGCACGAAGGAGGCCTTCTCGTGAGCGGAGCGGTCCAGGAGCTGGTCACGGGGGCGGTCGCCACCGGCACGGTGCTGCTGTACCCGGCGGTCGGGGAGCTGATCGGCGAGCGCAGCGGCATCATCAACCTCGGCACGGAGGGCGGCATGCTCGCCGGGGCCATGACCGGCATCGGCGTGACGATCGGCACCGGGGACCCGTGGCTGGGCGCGCTCGCCGGGGTCGTCGCGGGGGCGCTGTGCGGGGCCCTGCACGCGGTCGCGGTCGTGCGGTGGAAGGCCAACCAGCTCGCCAGCGGCCTCGTCGTCTGGTTCCTCGTGCTGGGCGTCACGTCGGTGCTCGGCGCCGGCTTCTACGGGCAGGTCGTCGAGCCCCTCGGGCCCGTCGAGATCCCGCTGCTGTCCGCGATCCCCGTGGTCGGTCCGGCGCTGTTCGCCCAGAACGTGCTCGTGTACGTCGGCTACCTGGTGGTGCCGCTGGTGTGGTGGTGGGTCCTGCGCACCCGCTCGGGGCTGACGCTGCGGGCCACCGGCGAACGTCCTGCGGTGGTCGTGGCCGCCGGTCACCACCCGGCGCGCGTGCGGCTCGTCGCCGTCACCGTCGGCGGGGCGTTCGCCGGGCTCGGCGGCGTGATGCTCACCGTCGGGATGGTCGGCAACTGGAGCGACGGCATGACCAACGGCTACGGGTTCGTCGCCGTCGCGATCGTCGCGTTCGCCCGGTGGAACCCGTTCGGCGTGATGGCCGGCGCGTACATGTTCGGGCTCGCGCTCGCGGCGGCCACCGTCTCCCAGGCGCACGGCCTGGCCGTCAACCAGTACGTGCTCGACGTCGTCCCGTACGTGCTCACCGTCGTCGTCCTCGTCCTGACGTCGGCCCGTGGCCGGTCGGCCGGCCCGGAGTCCCTGCGCAACGCGATCGGGGCCGTCACCTAGGTCCCCACCTCCTGTCCAGGGGACGTCCCCCGCGTCCCCGGGTTCCGCACTGCCAACGAACGGAAGGTGAGGAACGACATGCCACAGCACATGCGCGTGCGCGTCGCGGCGGCCGCCGGTCTCGTCGTGAGCCTGTCCCTGCTCGGCGCGTGCGCCGGCGGCAGCCAGGCGGGCTCCGACGACGCGTCCCCGGGCGCGCCGACCGTCGGGTTCGTCATGGTCGGCTCGAAGAAGGACGCCGGGTACAACCAGGCGGTCGACGTGGCCGCGGCCACCGTCGGCAAGGAGCTCGGCGTCAAGGTCCTCACCGCGGACCAGATCCCCGAGAACAACAACGTCACGCAGACCATGCAGGCGATGGTCGACAAGGGCGCGACGGTCATCTTCGCGACGAGCTACGGGTACCTGCCGTACGCGCAGAAGTTCGCCGAGTCCCACCCCGACGTCGTCGTGCTGCACCAGGGCGGCTACGTCGAGGACGCGTTCCCCGCGAACTTCGGCACCTACTGGGGCGAGTCCTACGACCCGGTGAGCCTCGGCGGCATCGCGGCGGGCGGCACGACGAAGACCGACAAGCTGGGGTTCATCTACGCGTTCCCGATCTCCCAGACCATCGCGAACATCAACGCGTTCGCGCTCGGCGCGCAGAAGGTCAACCCCGACGCCGAGACGTACGTGGTGAACACCTCCGCGTGGTGCGACCCGATCAAGCAGAAGCAGGCGGTGAGCACGCTGCTCGCCGAGGGCGTCGACGTGTTCTCCGACCACCAGGACTGCCAGGCGACGATCGTGCAGGCCGTGAAGTCCGCCGGGAAGTACTTCGTCGGCTACCACTACGACGCGAACGAGCTCATCCCGGGCGGGTGGCTCACCGGGTCGGCCTGGAACTGGGCCCCGCTGTACTCGCGGATCATCGAGACCGTCGAGTCCGGCGGGTTCGCGGGCAGCGAGTTCAACGCGAACTGGATCGGCTCGTTCGCGACGGGGGACAACCCGATCGAGCTCGCGTCGTTCGGGTCCGCCGTGGACGGCGACCTCCAGGCCGAGATCACGGCCGCGGAGGACGACCTGAAGAAGCCGGACGCGTCGACGTTCGTCGGACCGATCTACTGCCAGGACGGCACCGTCCTGGTCCCCGAGGGCGAGGTCGCGACGTACGAGGACGTGAACACGACGTTCACGTGCCTGGTCAAGGGCGTGGTGGGGACGCTCCCGGCCATGGGCTGACGGCCCGACCGGCAGCGGCGCCGGGCACCCCGCCGGACCGGTGGGGTGCCCGGCGCCGGGACGACGGACGCGAGGAGGACGGACATGCACGTGGCCGGGAGCGAGCCGTACCCCTGGCCCTGGGACGGGGCGGGACCCGACGACTGGGCGGTGCTCGTCGTCGACTGCGCGATGCCCGCGCCGGCGGGCCTCCGGTCGCGGCTGCGCCCGTGGCTCGAGCGCACCGAGCGCGCGGGCGCCCCGACGTTCCGGGTGACCGTCGGGGCGCGGCACGACCGGGTGCCCCCCGAGGACTGGCTGGGCGGCGCCGTCGACGAGAGCGTCGTCGCGCCGGGCTGGAACGGGTTCTCGTCGAGCCCGCTCGACGACCTGCTGCGCGCCGCCGGCCGCAGCACGCTGCTGCTCGCCGGGTACTGGCTCGAGGTCGGTGTCCACTCGACGCTGCGGGCCGCGAACGACATCGGCTACGAGTGCGCGGTCGTCGCCGACCTGTGCACGCCGTGGGACACCGCCCTCGCCCCCGGGGCCCTGTCCACGATCCGGTTCTCGGGGGGCATCTTCGGTGCGGTCGTGACGTCGGGCGCCGTGGCGGACGAGCTCGCCACCCGTGCCCTGACGTCCGCCGCGGGGACCCACGGAGGGCAGCGATGACGACGGAGGAGACACGCGTGACGTACGCACCTGTGATGGCGGAGCCGTACAACTGGCCGTACGACGGCGTCATCGACCCGGCGCGCACCGCGCTGGTCAACATCGACTGGCAGGTCGACTTCTGCGGCCCCGGCGGGTACGTCGACACGATGGGCTACGACCTGGCGCTCACCCGGGCACCGCTGGGCCCGGCGGCCGAGGTGCTCGCGGCGAGCCGCGACGCCGGGTTCCTGGTCGTGCACACCCGTGAGGGGCACCGCCCGGACCTCGCCGACCTGCCGCCGAACAAGCTGTGGCGCTCGGAACGGATCGGCGCGGCGATCGGCTCGACCGGTCCGTGCGGCCGGATCCTCGTGCGCGGGGAGCCGGGCTGGGAGATCGTCCCCGAGATGGCGCCGGAGCCGGGCGAGCTGGTCGTCGACAAGCCCGGCAAGGGCGCGTTCTACGCCACCGACCTCGACCTGCTGCTGCGCACCCACGGCATCACCCACCTCGTCTTCACCGGCATCACCACCGACGTGTGCGTGCACACCACGATGCGCGACGCGAACGACCGCGGGTACGAGTGCCTCGTGCTGAGCGACTGCACGGGCGCGACCGACCGGGGCAACCACGAGGCCGCGCTCAAGATGGTGACGATGCAGGGCGGGGTGTTCGGGGCGGTCGCGGACTCCTCAGCCCTGCTCGCGTCGCTGACGAGCGGGATCTGACGTCACACCGGCACGTGCCGCACGAAGTCCCACCCGGCCGTCACGGGCGTCCCGGCGCTGCCGTCGCTGCGCTGCGGCAGGTAGGAGAACGTCAGCGTGCGGAACGTGAGGGAGAACGCGTCGACCGGCTCGCCGGCTCCGACGTCGTCGCACAGGCCGTACGACGCGACCGTCACGTCCTGCAGCTGCCAGCGCAGCACGACCGCGGGCCGGCCGCCGGCGTGCACGAGCTCGAGCGTCGCCGTCGGGACGTGGCCGCCGCGGGCGCAGGCGAGGAACAGCAGCGGTGAGGCGACGCCCAGCGACGACGTCAGCTCGACGGGCCGTGCGTCGACCTTCCCCGTACCCGCGCCGGTCCCCGCCAGGACGGTGCCGCTCTGGCTCTCGGACCACTGGACGCTGCGGACGTCGATCCAGTCGCGATGGCTGCGGTCCACCGAGCCGCCCGGGATGGAGTCGAGCCTGAGGAACGCGTTCGCCATGGCCGTCAGCTTTCGCAGGAGCAGGGACGATGCCCGGAGTCTGGCACCGTCGAGGAGCGCCCACCAGGGGTCCGGCGCGCCGGGCGGCGAGGGCGCCGGTAGCGTCGTGCGCGACCTGCAGCCGCCCCGACCGGGCGGGACGACGGGACGGGGGGCCAACGGATGGACGTCGCAGCGCTGCTGGTCGAGCAGTACGGCCGGATCGGGCCGATCCTGCACCGGGCGGTCCGTGGGCTGGACAGCCGGGGCCTGACGTTCCGGCCGGACGCGGACGCGAACACGCTCGCCTGGCTCGTGTGGCACGCGGGCCGGGTGCAGGACGCGCAGGTCGCCGACGTCGCGGGGATCGGCCAGGTGTGGGTCGTGCAGGGCTGGGCGCAGCGGTTCGGCCTGCCGTTCGCGGCGTCCGCGACCGGCTACGGGCAGTCGTCCGACGAGGTGGCCCTCGTGGACGCGCCCGCCGACCTGCTGCTCGACTACTACGACGCCGTGGCCGAGCAGACCCTCGAGTTCCTGCGGCGGCTGCATCCGGCGGACCTCGACGAGGTCGTCGACGAGTCCTGGGACCCGCCCGTCACCCTCGGTGTCCGGCTGGTGAGCATCGTCGCCGACGACCTGCAGCACGCCGGGCAGGCGTCCTACGTGCGGGGGCTGCTGGACCGTTCCGGCAGGTGAGTCCGCCGTCGCGGTCCGGCGGTCGAGATCCGGCCCGTACGCTCGTCCGATGGACGTGCTCCGACGCAACGACGTGCAGGTGACCGGCACGCCCGGTGCACCTCCGATGGTCTTCGCCCACGGCTTCGGCTGCGACAAGAGCATGTGGCGGTGGGTGGCGCCCGCGTTCGAGCGGTCGCACCGCGTCGTCCTGTTCGACCACGTCGGGGCGGGCGGGTCCGACCTCACCGCGTACGACGAACGCCGGCACGGCTCGCTCGACGGGTACGCCCAGGACGTCGTGGAGATCCTCGACGCGCTCGACCTCGGGCCCGCCGTGCTCGTCGGGCACTCCGTGAGCGCCGTGATCGGGACGCTCGCCGCCATCAGCGCCCCGGAGCTGTTCGACCGGCTCGTGCTCGTCGGCCCGAGCCCGCGGTACATCGACGACGACGGCTACCGCGGCGGGTTCAGCGCGGACGAGATCGACGAGCTGCTCGACACGATGGACGACAACTACCTCGGCTGGTCGGCGTTCATCGCCCCCGTGATCATGGGCAACGCGGACCGCCCCGAGCTCGGCGAGGAGCTGACCAACTCCTTCTGCCGGACCGACCCGGCGATCGCACGACGGTTCGCCCGCACCACGTTCCTGTCGGACAACCGCGACGACCTGCCGAAGGTCACCACCCCGTCGCTCGTCGTGCAGTGCCGGGACGACGTGATCGCCCCGCTCGAGGTGGGCCGCTACGTCCACGAGCACCTGCGGGACAGCGAGCTCGTGGTCGTCGACGCGGTCGGGCACTGCCCGCACATGAGCGCCCCCGACGCGCTGGTCGCCGCGATGACGGAGTACCTCGCCCGGTGAGCGGTCCAGTGGGCGCCTGATGAGCGCCGCCGAGCGCGGCCGGGCGTGGCAGGAGTCGCCGGCGGCGCTGCTCGTGCTCGACCGGGACGGCGGTGTCGTCGACGCCAACGCGACGTTCCTGCGCTGGTCCGGCCGCTCCGCCGCACAGGTGACCGGGCGGGCGCGGCTCAGCGAGCTGCTCTCGGTGGGTGGACGCATCTACTGGGAGACGCACGTCGCGCCGCTGCTGCACATGCAGGGCCGGGTCGACGAGCTCGCCGTGGAGCTGCGCGGCCCCGACGGCCGCAGGCCCGTGCTGCTGTCCGCGGTGGTGCGGCCCGGCGGCGAGATCGACGTCGTGCTCTCCGGGGCGCAGGAGCGGTCCCGGTACGAGCGCGAGCTGCTCGCGGCACGCCGTGCCGCCGAGTCCTCGACGCAACGCGTACGCGCGCTGCAGCGGACGACCGCCGCCTTCTCGCGGGCGTCGGACGTGGGCGGCGTCGTGGAGGCGCTGCTCGCCACGTCGGTCGAGCACCTGGGTGCGGCCGTCGCTCGCGTCTGGCTCGTCGGGCCGGACGGCCGCCTCGCCGGGGCCGGCTCGACGACGGGACCCGGGACCGCACCGGCCCGGGCCCCCGACAGCCCTGACGCGGGCGTGGCCACGGACGGCACCGCCGTCGTCGCGCTGCGTGGTGCGTCCCGGTGGCACGGCGTCGCGCAGCTGTGGCCGCGCACGGGCCCGACGGTCGACCCGTGGGACCTGGCGGTGCTCACGGCCGTCGGCCAGCAGGCGGGCCAGGCGCTCGACCGGGCGCGGCTGTTCGACGAGAGCGCGACCGTCGCGCACGAGCTGCAGCGTGCCCTCCTGACCACGAACGTGCCGTCCGACCCGCGCCTGTCCATCGCGACGGAGTACCGCCCCGCCGTGCAGTCCCTGGAGGTGGGCGGCGACTGGTACGACGCGTTCACGGTCGGGGACGTCGTCGCCGTCGTGGTCGGTGACGTCGTCGGGCGTGGTCTGCAGGCGGCGGTGTCGATGGGGCAGCTGCGCAGCGCCGTGCGTGCCGCCGCCGGGCCCGGGGTCGGTCCGGCCGCGGTGCTCTCGCACGTCGACCGGTTCGTCGAGCGGGCCGGCGTGGGTTTCATGGCGACGATGGTGTACGCCGAGGTGGAGCCCGCGACGGGACGCGTGCGGTACGCCGCCGCCGGGCATCCGCCACCGCTGCGGCTCACGGTCGACGGCACGGCCGAGTTCCTGTGGGACGGGCGCTCGACACCGCTCGGCGCGCCCGTCGCGGCACGTCCTCGGACCGACGCGGTCGTCGACCTCGTCGCCGGCGACCGGCTCCTGCTCTACACGGACGGCCTCGTGGAACGCCGCGACCGCCCGCTCGCCGACGGGCTCGACGACCTCGCCGGGTCCGCGCGCGGGCTGCTCGGCCCGTCCGGCTCCGCGGCGGGGCTCGTCGACGCCGCCGCGGTGCGCCGGGGCGACGACCGGGACGACATCTGCGTGCTGCTGGCCACCTGGTCGGGACCGGCCGCCCCGTGAGACGGCCGGCCTGAGCCGGAATGAGGCCGCGTCCCTCGGAATTGAGAGGGACAGAGCGGACGCGAGTGTGTCGAAATGGCGGTTCGCGCTTCGACCAGAGGGTGAGACCCGCCCCGGCCACCGACCCGTGAGGACATCCCCGTGACCGACACCACCGCCACCCTCCCGTCCGCACCGACGGCGTCACCCGACACGTCCGGCCGCGACCGCCTCGCGGTCCGCCTGCTGCTGATCTCGACGTTCGTCGTCATCCTCAACGAGACCGTCATGGGCGTGGCGCTGCCGCACCTCATGTCGGACCTCGCGATCCCCGCGAGCACCGCCCAGTGGGTGACGACGGCGTTCATGCTGACGATGGCCGTCGTCATCCCCGTGACCGGCTTCCTCATCCAGCGCCTCACCACCCGGACCACGTTCCTGACGGCGATGGGCCTGTTCAGCCTCGGCACGCTGATCTGCGCGCTCGCGCCCGGGTTCGAGGTGCTGATCGTCGGCCGCGTGGTGCAGGCCAGCGGCACGGCGATCATGCTGCCGCTGCTCATGACCACCGTGATGACGGTGACGCCGCCTGCGAGCCGCGGCCGGACGATGGGCAACATCTCGATCGTCATCTCGGTCGCGCCCGCGCTCGGTCCGACGATCTCCGGGCTGGTGCTGAGCGTGCTGCCGTGGCGCTGGCTGTTCGTGCTGGTGCTCCCCGTGGCGCTGGCCGCGCTGGCCCTCGGCGCGGCACGGATGCCGAACCTCACCGACCCGCGCACGGCCCGGGTGGACGTCTTCTCGGTCGTGCTGTCGGCGTTCGCGTTCGGCGGTCTGGTCTACGGGCTGAGCGGGCTCGGCGCGGCGGCGACGACCGGCGTCGCCACGTCCACGTGGGTGTCGCTCGGGGTCGGCGTGGTCGGGCTCGTGGTGTTCGTGGCCCGGCAGCTGCGGCTGCAGCGGGTCGACGACGCGCTGCTCGACCTGCGGACCTTCTCGACGCCCGCCTTCGCGGTGTCGGTCGGGGTCATGGCGATCACGATGATGTCGCTGTTCGGCACCCTCATCCTGGTGCCGCTGTTCGCGCAGGTCGTGCTGGGCCTCGACGCGTTGCAGACCGGCCTGCTGCTCCTGCCGGGCGGGCTCCTCATGGGCCTGCTGGCCCCGAGCGTCGGCCGGGCGTACGACCGTTTCGGTCCGCGGGTGCTGCTCGTCCCGGGCGCCGTGGTGGTGAGCGCCGGTGCGTGGGCGTTCACGCTGCTGACCGCGACGAGCTCGCCGTGGCTGCTGCTCGTGGCGCACGTGGTGCTGAGCGCCGGGCTCGCGCTGATGTTCACGCCGCTGTTCACGTCGGCCCTCGGGTCGCTGCCGGGGCGGCTGTACTCGCACGGCAGCGCCGTGGTGGGCACCGTGCAGCAGGTCGCGGGTGCGGCCGGCACGGCGCTGTTCGTCACCGTGCTCACCGCGCAGGCGGCGACGCTGGCGCGCGGGGGTGCGGGTGTCGTCGAGTCGACGGCCGGGGGAGCGCACGTCGCGTTCCTGGTGGGGGCGGCGATCTCGCTGCTCGCGATCCCGGCGGCGTTCGCGGTGCGTGGCGCGCCCGGCGGGCACGACGGCCACGGGGTGCCGGACGGTGCGGCCGACGAGGTGTCCGACGGCGTGCCGAGCGACGCGGTCGCGACCGTCTGACCGCCCGCGCCGCACGCAAGGCCGGCGACCCGCACGGGTCGCCGGCCTTCCTGCTGCCCGCCCCTTGACGGGGCCGTCGGCCGGTCCTACGGTGAAGAAGTTCCTTAATTAAGGAGTCACTTACATGACCGACCGGGACCTGCTGAGCACCGTGTTCGCGGCCCTGGCCGACCCCACGAGGCGCGCGATCCTCACGCACCTCGCCCAGGGACCCACCACGGTGGGCCAGATCGCGGAGCCGTTCGCGATGAGCCGTCCGGCCATCTCCCAGCACCTGCGCGTGCTGGAGGCCGCCGGCCTCATCGAGCGGACCGTCACGGCGCAGTGGCGCACCTGCACGCTGCGCACCGAGCCCCTCGACGAGATCGCGTCGTGGGTCGACCGGCACCGCCGGTACTGGGACGAGCGCTTCGACCTGCTGGAGGACCGCCTCCGTGCTGGGCGCGACGCTCCGACCACCCCACGGCCGCAGGAGGAGAACCGATGAGCGAGAGCAGGACCATGGAGAAGACGTTCACGATCACGCGCGTGCTCGACGCGCCCCGGTCCGCCGTCTGGCAGGCCTGGACCGACCCCGACGAGATGGCGCACTGGTTCCATCCGCGCGGGCTCACGACGCCGCGCGACTCGGTCGCGGTCGACCTGCGGGCCGGCGGGGAGTACCGCTACACGATGGTCGCCCCCGACGAGACCGCCTACCCGACCGGAGGCGTGTACCAGGAGGTCGTCGAGCCCGAGCGTCTCGTGTTCACGTGGGGCGACCCCGGTGCGGAGGGGGCCGCGCTCGCCACGGTGACGCTGGACGACCTCGGCGAGCAGACCCGCCTCACGTTCCGCCTCGACGGCCTGGTGGGCGCACCCGGCGACGGCAGCTTCTACGACGGCTGGGTGTCGGCCCTCGACGTCCTGGCCGAGCACGTCTCCTGACCCACGTCGGACGCGCGAGAACGGGACGTCGGGGTGAGAACGGCACGTCAGAGTGCCGTTCTCACCCCGAGGTCACGCGCTCGGCCGAGCCGGGGACCGCGTCAGGGCGCCGGGTTCGCGTGGTGCACGAGCTCGAGCGCCATCTGCGGGAACCACGCCCCTGCCGCCGGGTCGGCGTAGCCGCGGACCGGGTCGATGCCGCCGGCCGGGTCCCACCGCGTGCACTGGCCGTCGGACTCGCCGGGGATCTTGACCCAGAGGTACGCGTCGAGCATCGGGACGCCCGTGCTCGTCGTCGGGCGCAGGCCGAGGCCGCGGTCCGGCGGGTTGCACCAGTCCTGCGGGTCGCCGGCCGGGTGGTCGGCGGGCGGAACCCACGGACCCTGCCCGTTGCGGCTGGTGTCGATCACGAAGCCCGCGAGGACGTCCGGTCCGCTCGGCGGGTTGGCCGCGTTCGTCACGTTGTCCGTGTACCACTGGTCGGTCAGGCCCCACGTGCTGAAGTCGTTCGGGTCCGCCGGGTAGTACTGGCTGCCGCACCAGTCGAAGTGGCCGAGCCGCCAGCCGCCCTCGGCGTCGTTCGTGCCGAACCAGAGGCACTGCGAGATCCAGCTGCCGAACTTCTGCAGCTTCTCGGTGGCCTGGAAGTTCGACACGTTGAGGAAGAAGCCGTCGGTCCGCTCGACACCGGCCTTGTGCAGCCGGTCGGCGGCGTCGCCGGACCCGAGCCAGCCGGAGTGGGTGGCGTCGAGGTACACGGACACGTTCGGCAGGGCGGCGAGCCGGTCGACCGCGCCGTTGAGCTGCGTGAAGCGGTCGGCCGCAGCGGTCGCCGGGTCGGCGTCGGCGGGCTGGCACCACTCCTGGGCGCCGTTGATCGAGGTGTACCAGGGGATGATCCCGAGGCCGTCGGGCTCGACGAGCACGATCGCCGTGCCGTCGCCGATGCCCTTCACGAACCCGTCGATCCACGCCAGGTACGACTCCGTGTCGGCGGCGCCGCCCGCCGAGTACTGGGCGCAGTCCCGGTACGGCAGGTCGTACGCGACGAGCACTGGGACCGAGCGGGTGAGCCGGGCCTGCTTCATCGTCTTCTCGACGGCCTTGCGCACCTCCTTCGGCGTCCCGGACGTGAACCAGACGGCCTGCGGGGTGGCCGCCATCCTGGTGAGCAGCGCGGCGTCGGACCACTGGTGCTGCTTGACGAGCTGCTTGATCTGGGCGACCGCGCCGTCGTCCGGGGGCGGGGTGAACAGGCGGGTCACGGGGGGCTTCGGGTGGTGCGGGGGAGTGCCGTGGGCCGACGCCGGGAGGGCGGCGGCGAGTGGGAGCGCTACCACGGCGACCGTGGCGAGCAGGGTCGTGCGAAGACGGGACAGGGATCTGGCCACGGGGGTTCTCCTACGTCGTTGTCGGATGAACGTGCCGCGCAGGTGTGGCGGACAGGTGCCCGGCACGAGCCGAGCATGACGATCCGGACGATCCACCGCAAGAGGCCCAGGGTCGCGTGCGCCACCTCGGCGACCTGACCGCCTCGTCCCGACGGAGGCGGGTGCGCGCCCGCCGGCCCCGTGGCAGCGTGGCCGCATGGGGACGACCCGGCGCCGGATCGTGGTCCGCGGCATGGTCCAGGGCGTGGGCTACCGCTGGTCCATGGCGCGCGAGGCCGACCGGCGCGGCGCCCGCGGCTGGGTCCGCAACCGGGAGGACGGCGCGGTCGAGGCCGTTGTGGAGGGCGACGAGGAGACCGTCGACGCGCTCGTCGCCTGGGCACGCCGAGGCCCCGCCGGCGCCGTGGTCAGCGACGTCGACGTGCAGGACGCCCCTCCCGGGCGGCTCGGCGCGTTCGAGATCCGCCCCTGACGCCTTGACTTCGAGCGCACTCGAAGCGGCACCCTGCCGCTGACCCCTCCCGGAAGGACCACCCATGCGCGTCGGCATCCACCTCATGCGGTTCGACTCCGTCGAGCCCGCCCGGCTGCGGCAGGAGCTCGCCGACACGGCGGGGGCCGCCGAGGCCGCGGGCGTCTCCTGGATCTCCGTCATGGACCACTTCTTCCAGATGGAGCCCGCCGGGTTCCCCGCCGAGGACCCGATGCTCGAGGCGTACACGACCCTCGGGTACCTCGCGGGCGTCACCACGACGGCGCAGCTCGGCGTGCTCGTCACCGGCGTCACCTACCGGTACCCGGGCCTGCTCGCGAAGACCGTCGCGACCCTCGACGTGCTCTCGGGAGGCCGCGCGACCCTCGGCATCGGTGCCGCCTGGTACGACCGCGAGCACCGCGCCCTCGGCGTGCCGTTCCCGCCGCTCGCCGAGCGGTTCGAACG
Organism: Cellulomonas chitinilytica; assembly: GCF_016862675.1. Classification (GTDB taxonomy): domain Bacteria; phylum Actinomycetota; class Actinomycetes; order Actinomycetales; family Cellulomonadaceae; genus Cellulomonas; species Cellulomonas chitinilytica. The sequence goes on from NZ_BONK01000013.1 coordinate 53,542, forward strand.
GCTCGAGGAGGCGCTGCAGATCGCCGGGCAGATGTGGGATCCCGGCCACGAGGGGCCGTACGAGGGGAAGCACTACCAGCTCGCCGAGACGCTGTGCCGCCCGCTCCCGCTGAAGCGGCCCGAGATCCTGGTCGGCGGTGGCGGCGAGCGCAAGACGCTGCGGCTCGTCGCGCAGTACGCCGACGCGTGCAACCTGTTCGCGAGCTCGCCGGACGAGATCGCGCACAAGCTCGACGTGCTGCGCGCGCACTGCGCCGACGTCGGCCGCGACCCCGCCGAGGTCCGGGTGACCATGCTGCACGGCAGCGACGCGCTCATCGCCGGGGACGTCGACCGGTTCGTCGAGCAGCTGCGGCCCTACGCGGCCCTCGAGGTCGAGACCGTCATCCTGCGCCCGCCGGCGACCAGCCTCGCCGCGTGGGTGCGCGACGCGGTGACGCGGGAGGCCGTCGACCGGCTGGCTGAGCTCTGAGCCGCCGCGCGGGTCCGCTCAGCTCGTCGCCCGTGCGGCGAGCGCGGCGACCTGTGCGCACTCGTCGGCGGACGTCAGGTGCTCGAGCCGCACGCCCGTGACGAGGTAGCAGCCACCCGGCGCCTGGACACCGCCGGGATGCACCGTCACCGTGTCGCCGCGGTCGGCCGCGTGCTGGACGACCGCCGCGACGCCGCCCCGCTCGAACGCGTCGGCGTACCCGGCGGCGACGTCGCGCTCGTGCACACCCCAGGAGACGACGGCGGCGGTGAGGACCAGGAGCCCGAGCAGCACCCACCTCACCGACCCGAGCCGGAGGGGGATCGTGCCCTGGACCCGCGTGCCTGGCGTCGTGGACGACATCGTCGCTCCTGTGCTGGTGCCCGACGGATCGAGGGACCGCCGACCGGCGTCCCTGCCGAGCGGACGGGCCGGCGCTACGCCACCAAGGTAGCCGGTCCCCTCGAGCGACCGCAGCACCTCGACCGGGACGGCCGCAGAGCGGACAAAACGGGTCGAAACGGTTGTGAACGGACGGGGCGTGGAGGAGCGTGGTGCCCGCGCCCGTCATCGCGGGCCGACGAACGCTCAACGGGGGAAGCGATGCGTCTGTCCGTGCTCGTCATGCCTGTCGTGGTGGCTGCCGCCGCGATGACCACCGCGCTCGCCGCACCCGCGGGCGCCTACCCGCCCGAGCCCGCGTGCGGCACGACGCTGACCGTCGACACGTCCCTCCGGCGGGACCTCGCGTGCCCGGGCGACGGGCTGACCCTGGCGCCGGGCGTGACCCTGAACCTGCGCGGGCACACCCTGTCCGGGTCGAGGACGGGGACCGGCCTGTCGGTCTCGGCGTTCGGGCCGGTCGTCGTGAGGAACGGCACGGTCGCCGGGTGGGGCACCGGCATCGCGACCCTCCTGGAGGGCGAGTGGGAAGGTGTCGGCAGTCCTCTCACGGTCGAGCGGGTGACCTTCCGGGACAACCACCGAGGACTGGACACGACCGGGCTGGACGGCACCGGCGAGTACGTCAAGCCGACCACGGTCGTCCGCTCGACGTTCGACCGGAACGACGAGGGCCTCGTCGCCGGCTGGCAGACCGGGGCGAAGGTCGACCGGTCGACGTTCGTCGGCAACGGGGTCGGCGCCTGGTCGGCGGGGTTCTCATCCGTCGACATCGATCGCTCCCGGTTCGAGGGCAACGCCACGGCCCTGCGGGTGTACGAGGCCTGGGCGACGGTGGCGCGCAGCACGTTCGTCGACAACACCCTGGGGGTCACGCACACCAACCTCGGTGCGGTGACGATCGCCGACAGCCGGTTCGCCGGCGGAGACGTCGCCGTCACCGCCTCGTGGGACTCCGACGTCGCCGTGAGCGGTTCCACGTTCACCGGGAGCGGCACGGGCGTGCTCATGGACGTCGGCATCGGGACGTTCGAGCGGAACACGTTCACGTCCAACGGGATCGGGTTCCACCTCACCGTCGCCGGGGCCGGCGTGGTGCTGCGGGACAACGTGTTCCGGGCCAACGGCGACGGGATCCTGTCGGACGTGGACGCACCCGGCCTCCAGCTCGGTGGCAACACCGCACGACGGAACACCGGCTGGGGCATCTACGCGCCGGGCGCCGTCGACCTCGGGGGCAACACGGCACGGGGCAACGGCAGGTCGCCGCAGTGCGTCGGCGTCGTGTGCGCGACGCAGGCGTCCTGAGGGCGCCGCGACGGCACGACCGGTCGTGCTAGCCGGTCACCTCGAGCGAGCGCAGCACCTCGACGACGACCGCCGCGGACCGGTCCGCCGCGTCGTCGACGTGCGCCAGGAAGTCCTCCCCGGCGACGGGCCCGCACAGGTCGGAGATGCCGCGGACCGACAGGAACGGCACGCCGTACAGGTGGCTGGTGTGCGCGAGCGCCGCCGACTCCATGTCGGTCGCGAGGGCCCCGGGGAACGCCGCACGGATCCGGTCCACCCGGCTCGCGTCGATGAACGCGTCCCCGGACAGCACGGTGCCGGAGAGCACGGTCAGGTCGACGGACGCGGTCGCGGCGGCGTCGTGCAGCGCCTTCTCGGCGGCGTACACCTCGGGCATCCCCGGCACCTGGCCGAGCGAGTAGCCGAACGCCCGGGCGTCGGCCCCGGAGTACAGGTACTCGGACCCGACGACGACGTCGCCGACCCGGACGTCGACCCCGACGCCCCCGGCCGAGCCCGCGCTCACCAGGGCGCGGGGGTGGGTGGCGTTGATCGCGACCGCCGCGGCCGTCGCGGAGTTCACCAGACCGATGCCGCACGTCACGAGGAGCACCTGGCGCCCCGCGAGCGTCGCCATCCGGTGCTCGGCGTGACCGACCCGGGTCGCGGGACCGACGAAGTCCGCGCGGTCGGCGAACGGCGCGGCCTCGTCGGCCATCGCCGTGACGATGACGGCGTCGACGGCGATCACGCGGTCACCTGGCTCCACTCGTCGCGCGCGGCGAGGAACGTCCGAGCCGCCTCCTGCGCGCCGGCGAGCGTGTGGTTCGCGCCCCAGCCGCACTGCACCTCGTTCGCGGCGGGCACCTCGGTGGCCGTCGTGACGTCCTGCAGCGTGCTCTGCACCAGGTCGAGGACGTCGTCGTACGCCCACTCGCCCTGCAGGATCAGGTAGAAGCCCGTCTGGCAGCCCATCGGCGAGAAGTCGACGACCCGGTCCGAGTGGTTGCGGGAGTGCTCCGCGAACAGGTGCTCCAGCGAGTGCACGGTGGGCATCTCGAGGTGCGCCACGTTCGGCTGCGTGAACCGCACGTCGTACTTCTGGATGACGTCGCCCGCGGGCAGCACCTTGGTGTCGGCGAGGCGGACGTACGGGGCGGCGACGGTGCGGTGGTCGAGGTTGAAGGACTCGACGTTCATGCGGGGCTGGTTCACGGCAGAGGTCCTGTCGGTCGGGAGTGCTCCATTGTCCCTCGTGAGACCGGTGCGGTTGACGCGCGTCCGCTCAGCGGGCGAGGCGCTCGACGATCGCGCCGTACAGCGCCGGGAGGGCGGCCGCGAGCGGCACGATCCCGCCGCGCACCGGTGAGCCCGCGGCGGACACCAGGCCGGCCGTGATCAGCCGGTAGTCCCGGGTGGCCGCCGTCCACGCCCGCTCGTACGCCGCGTTGGACCGGGCGACGTCCGCGCCGAGCGTGACGACGGCCGCGTGCGCCTGCGCCAGGCCGACCCGCAGGCCCTCCCCGGTGAGCGCGTCGACGTATCCCGACGCGTCGCCGACGAGCCGGATCCGTCCCGCCGTGCGGGCGGTGGTGCGCTGCCGGAGCGGACCCGCGCCGCGGGTGGGACCCAGCACGGGTGCGCCGGCCAGGTGCTCGCGCAGCGCGGGCATCGCGTCGAGCGTGCGGTCGACGTCGGTGCGCGGCGGGCCGAGCAGCGCGATCCCGACGACGTCGTCGGACACCGGCGTCACGTACGCCTCCGTCGTGCGGCCCCAGTGCACCTCGACGAGGTCCGACCACGGCTGCACCCGGAAGTGCCGGCGGACGCCGTACCGCCGCCGGGCGCGCGCCTGGCTGTTCGGGGCGTCGAGCCCGGCCTGGCGGCGGACCACGGAGTGCAGGCCGTCGCACGCGAGGAGCCACCGGCCGCGCACCCCCGCGGCGGTCGCGCCGTCCCGGTCCTGGTGGACGACCTCCGCGCGACCGGCGACCACCGTCGCGCCCAGCTCGTCGGCCCGTGCGGCGAGCGCGGCGTGCAGGGTGGTGCGCCGCACGCCCAGGCCCGGGCCGGTGGCGAACAGGTGGTCGGCGACCCGGTCGCCCGACACGTACCGGATCCCGGTCAGCACGTGGCCCTCGGGATGCACCCCGAGACGTGCGAGCGCCGCCACCGCGCCGGGCATCAGCCCCTCGCCGCACGCCTTGTCGACGGGCGTGGCGCGCGGCTCGACGACGACGACCGACAGTCCCGCGAGCCGCGCCTCGATCGCGGCGGCCAGCCCGACGGGCCCGCCGCCGACGACGAGCACGTCCGCGTCGGTCCTCATGTGCCGGCGGGCTCGGCCGCGCGCAGGGCGCGCTCCTCGGCCGGGATGCGAAAACCGAGCAGCAGCACGGCGTTGAGCACCGTGAACGCGAGCGCCGTGACCCACGCGGTGTGGACCAGGGGGAGCGCGGCGCCCTCGACGGCCACCGCGACGTAGTTGGGGTGCCGCAGCCACCGGTACGGCCCGCGGTGCACCAGGTCGGCGCCGGGCACCACGATGATCCGGGTGTTCCACTGCGGCCCGAGGGTCGCGATGCACCACCACCGCAGCGCCTGGGCGGCCAGCACGGCCGCGAACGCGGTCCACCCGAGCACCGGAAGGAACGGCCGGTCGGCGACGTGCACCTCCACGACGCACGCCACGAGCAGGCCGGTGTGCAGGGCCACCATCGGCGGGTAGTGCCGGGCGCCCGTCTCGACACCGCCCCGCGCGAACGCCCACCGCGCGTTCCGGGACGCGACGACCAGCTCGGCGAGCCGCTCGAACCCCACGGCGAGCACGAGCGCGTCGTACCAGGTCACGCGACCTCCTCCGGCCACCGCAGCAGGACCGCCTCGGCGCTCACGCCCGGCCCGAACGCGAACACGACCCCCGCCGACCCGGGGACGGCGCCGCCGTCCCGCAGCCGGTCCGCCAGCACGTGCAGCACCGACGCGGACGACAGGTTGCCGACCCGGGACAGAGACTCCCAGCTCGCGGCGAACGCCCCCTCGGGCACGTCGAGCGACCGGGCGGCCGCCTCCAGGATCCGCGGGCCGCCGGCGTGCGCCACCCACGTGTCCACGTCGCTCACCTTGAGGCCGTGCGCGGCGAGCAGGTCCACGACGTCGGGGCCGAGGTGACGCTCGACGACGTCGGCGAGGCTCGCGGCCAGCACGATGCGGAACCCGCTGCCGCCGATGTCCCAGCCGAGCATCCCCGCCGTGTCCGGGTAGAGCGCGCTGCGGCTGTCGACGACGTCCACGCCGCCGACGTCCTGCGCCCGGGCGGACCCCACCATGACGGCGGCGGCCGCACCGTCCCCGAACAGGCCGCTCGAGACGACGTTCGCCATCGAGTCGTCCCCGCGCTGCAGCGTCAGCGAGCACAGCTCGACGGACACCAGCAGCGCGACGTCGTGCGGGTGCCCCTGCAGGTAGTCCCGGACGCGGGCGATCCCCGCCGCCCCGGCCACGCACCCCAGCCCGAACACGGGGATCCGGCGCACGTCGTTCCGCAGGCCCAGGTGCTCGACGAGCAGCGCGTCGAGCGACGGGGCACCGATCCCCGTGATCGAGGTGAACAGCACGAAGTCGACGTCGGCCGGCGCGAGGCCGGCGCCCGCGAGCGCCGCGCGGCAGGCGGTGCCCGCCAGGGCGAGGCCCTCGCGCAGGAACGCGTCGTTGGCGTCCGCGAACGACGTGAGCGAGGCGTACGCGTCGAGCGGCAGCGCCGTGTGCCGCGTCGCGATCCCGGTGCCGGCGTGCACCCGCTCGATGACCGCCCGTCGCCGCGGGTCCGCGGTGAGCAGGGGGGCGAGCGTGGCGGTGATGTCGGACTGCGGGTACGAGTGCGGGGGAAGGACGGGGGCGATCGAGGCGATCCGCGCCATGGGGGCATCGTGTCACGCACGTCCGGTTCCGTCGCCCGTTCGCCGGGCCTGTCCGGGCAGGTCGCGCACCTGCGACGATGGCGCGGTCCGGGGAGGTGGGCGCGTGAGCGAGGTGGACGTGCGACCGCGGCGTGCGGCCGTCGAGCTCGCGCTCGCGTCCCACCCGGGACCGACGGTCGCGGTCACGCTCTTCGCGGCGGCGATGGCGCTCGGCGCGGGTGCGCCGGCCCGGACGGCGACGCTCGTCACGCTCGCGGTGCTCGCCGGGCAGCTGTCGATCGGCTGGTCGAACGACTGGGTCGACGCGGCCCGGGACGCCGCCGTCGGCCGCACCGACAAGCCGGTGGGCGCGGGTCGGCTGCCGGTGCGCGCCGTGCGGGCGGCGGCGTGGGCGGCGGCGGCGGCCTGCGTGGTCCTGTCCGCGACGCTCGGGTGGCGTGCCGGGCTGCTCAACGTCGCGACCGTCGCGTCGGCCTGGTCCTACAACGTGCGCCTCAAGAGCAGCGCCTGGTCCTGGGCGCCGTTCGCGTTCTCGTTCGGGCTGCTGCCGATGGTCGTCGCGCTCGCGCTGCCCGGGGCGCCCGCCGCGTCCTGGTGGGCGGTCGCGGGCGGTGCGCTGCTCGGCGTCGGCGCGCACCTGGCGAACGTCCTGCCCGACCTGGAGGACGACGAGGGCACGGGGGTGCGCGGTGCGGGGCACCGGCTCGGCCGGACCGGCACGAGCGTGCTCGCCACGGGCACGCTGCTGGCCGCGACCTTGCTCGTCGTCGTCGCCCCCGCTGGCCGCCCGACGCCGGCGGCCGTGGCGGCGCTCGTCGGGGCGGCCGTGCTGGCCGTGACGGGCACGCTCGTGGCGCTCCGGGCGACACGGAGCAGGCTGCCGTTCGCGGCGGCGATCGCGGTCGCCGCCGTCGACGTCGTGCTCCTCGTCGCCTCCGACTGGGTGGTCTGAGCCCGGCTCAGGACGACACGTCCGCCGTCGTGAACCGCGCCCACGCGAGCGCCGAGAACACCGCCACCCAGGCCGCCTGCACGCCGAGGCCACCGGCGACGACCTGCCAGTCGGGCTCGATCCGCAGGAACTCCGCGAAGTCGAGCCAGTGGTGGGTGAGCAGCCACGGGTGGATCGCCGAGAGCGCCGGCAGGGTGTCGAGCACGCCCGAGACGATCGCGGTGACGACGGTCGCGGCCATCGCCCCGACCGGCACCTCGGTGAGGGTCGAGTAGAACAGCCCGACGGCGACGAGCCCCGTCATCGACAGCGCCACGTAGGCGACGACCCCCGCGATGCGCACGGCGCCGACGCCGAGCGGCACGGTGTCGCCGGACAGCAGGACGACGTCGTGCAGCCCGAAGAACGCCGCACCCGCCACCAGGCCGACGACCGCGATCGCGAGCACGGCCGAGCCCGCGAACGCGAGCGCGGCGAGCGCCTTGACGACGAGCAGCCGGGTCCGCGCGACCGGCACCACGAGCAGGTACCGCAGCGTCCCCGCCGACGCCTCGCCCGCGACCGCGTCACCGGACGCGATCCCGATGGTCAGCGGCAGCAGGAACGGCAGGCACACGAAGATCGACGCGACGACGAGGAAGATCCCGTTCTCGGTGACCTTGCCGACGAACCCGGGACCCTGCCCGGCGAGGTCGGTGTCCCGCGTGAGGAACAGGACGAGCCCGAGCAGCAGCGGCACGGCCGCGAGCCCGGCGAGCAGCACGAGGTTGCGGCGGCGCCCGAGCTGGAGGCGCAGCTCGCTGCGCAGCAGCCGCCCGAACGCGCCGCGGACCTGCACGGGTGCGCCGACCATGGTCTCAGCGTGCGACATCGAAGCCCTCCCCGGTGAGCTCGACGAAGACCTGCTCGAGGCTGGGCCGCCGCACCTCGAACCCCACGACGGGCACGTCCGCGCGGACCAGCGCCGCCGAGACGTCCTCGGGGGCGAGCCCGTCGACGGGGGCGTCGAGCCGCAGGCCGTCGACGACCGGCTCCTCCAGGCCCAGCCCGCGCAGCACGCGGGCGGCGGCGCCGACGTGCCCAGTGGTCGTCGTGACGGACACCCGGGCCTGCCCGCGCTCGGCGAGCACGGACCGGGCGCCCTGCAGCACGAGGTGCCCGCGGCTCATGATCCCGACGTGGGTGCACACCTGCTCGATCTCGGCGAGCAGGTGCGACGAGACGAGCACCGTCGTGCCGGCGTCGGCGAGCTCGCGCACGAGGTGGCGCACCTCGCGGGTGCCCTGCGGGTCGAGCCCGTTGGTCGGCTCGTCGAGCACGAGCAGCTCGCGGGGCTGCAGCAGGGCCGCCGCCAGCCCGAGGCGCTGCTTCATGCCGAGCGAGTACTGCCGGAACCGCTTCTCCGCCGCGGCGCCGAGCCCGACCCGCTCGAGCGCCTCGTCGCGCCGGCGCGCGGCGGTCCGCGGGTCGGCGGTGGCGTCGACCGCCGCCAGCCGGTCGAGGTTCGCGCGGCCGCTGAGGTACGGGTGGAAGGCGGGCCCCTCGACGAGCGCGCCGACGCGGGGCAGCACCGCGGCGCCGGCGTCCGGCATCGGCTGGTCGAGCAGCCACGCCTGCCCGCCCGTGGGGCGCACCAGGCCGAGCAGCATCCGGATCGTCGTCGTCTTCCCGGAGCCGTTGGGGCCGAGGAAGCCGTACACGGCCCCGCGCGGCACCCGCAGCGCGAGGTCGTCGACGGCCACCTGCCCGGACCGGAACCGTTTCGTCAGCCCGTCGGTGCGCACGGCCAGGGGCCCGGTGTCGTCACCGGACCCCTGGCCGACCCGTGCGGGGTCGAGCACGCCTGTGCTCACGCCATCGCCTGCAGCGTCGCGGCCGGCACCGCCCCGGCCAGCACGCGGCCGTCGTCGGTGATCAGGACGCTCAGCAACGCCGAGCTGATGAGGTGTCCCTCGGGGACCTTCGTCGTGAGCGAGTCGTAGAGGGCGGCGGGGTCGAGCCCCTGGAACTTGCTCGCGGGGCCGGCGCCGTCCTGCGGCCCGAACTGGTCGAGCAGGCCCTGCGCGCTCTCCGACCCGATCGTCGGGTGCCCGCTGGGCACCGCGGCGAGCGCCGACGGGTCGCCGGCGACCAGGCCGGGCACGTCCACGCCGGTCGCCTGCACGACGGTCGCCCACCCGGTGCCGGACACGGTCACGCCCTCGGGCAGCTCGCCGTCGGCGCCGGCGGCGTGGTCGGCCGCGATCTGCTCGTCGGTCGGCAGCGTCACGACCTTCTCCGTCGTGGTCGCGCCCGCCGGTGCGGAGAACGCCAGGACCGAGTCGGACGGCGTCGCGAACGTGACGTCGGTGAAGCCGACCTCGAGCGCCGGGGTCTGCGCGTCCTGGGTGCTCCACACCTGGACCCGCAGCGGGGTCTGGGTCTGGGCGTCGATCGCGACGACGACGCGGGCCACCAGCGTGCCGGGCGTCTTCGGTGTGACGACGAGCTGGTACGCGCCGCGGCCGGCGACGGTGCTCTCGGCGTCGAGCGAGACGTGGGAGAGCTGCTCGGCCTGGTCGAGCACCTGCTGGGCGGCCTCCGTGGGGGTCGGCAGGTCCGCGCCGCCCGGCACCTGGCCGGCCGCGGCGTCGTCCTTGAGCGACTCGTAGCGCGCCCGGTCCGCGTCGCTCACGGTGTAGTGCACGACCGCGTCGTCCGAGCTCGCGTACGTCCACACCTCGGGTCCGTCGTGCACGACGGAGAACTCCGACATGTCGCCGAGCAGCGACACCCGGCTGCGCTCGCCGCCGTCCGTCCAGACGCGCAGCGTCGAGGAGCCGTCGAGCAGGTTCACCGGGTCCGCGGTCTCGGGACCGAACGGGAGCGACGGCAGCCCGAGCCGGGCCGTGTACACGACGGTGCCGGACAGCGCCTGCGGCTGCGCGGCCGCGACCGCGGCGACGAGCTCCTCCGGCGTGACCGGCGGGAGCCCGCTGCTGTCCGCGGAGGCGAGCAGGGGCGGGGCGGCGAACGCGGCACCGACGCCGACGGCGACGACCGCGGGGAACGCCCAGCGGGCGCGGGCCGACAGCGTGCGCCGCGGCGACGGGGGGAGAGGCGATGTCTCGGTCATGGCTCCATGCTGCGTCGCGGCCCCTGAGGCCACGCTGAGAGGGTGTCCGGGTCGGGGGCACGAGCGGGTGGGATCCGGGTGGGATGCTGCTCACGTGCGGGTTCTGGTGGTGGACGACGAGCGCGGGCTCGTGCGCGCGCTGCACCGCGGGCTGAGCGCCGAGGGGTTCGCCGTCGACGTCGCGTTCGACGGCGAGACCGGCCTCCAGCTCGCGACGGACCACGAGTACGACGCGATCGTCCTGGACATCATGCTCCCGCGGCGCCACGGTTACGACGTCGTGACGGCCCTGCGGGAGCGCGAGGTCTGGACACCGGTGCTCATGCTCAGCGCGAAGGACGGCGAGTACGACGTCGCGGACGGCCTCGACGTCGGTGCGGACGACTACCTGACGAAGCCGTTCTCGTTCGTGGTGCTCGTCGCCCGGCTGCGGGCCCTCGTGCGCCGCCCGTCGCAGGCCCGGCCCGCGGTGCTCGAGGTCGGGGACGTGCAGCTCGACCCGTCCGCCCGGACCGTCACGCAGGCGGGCAGGCCGGTCGCGCTCACCGTCCGTGAGCTGGCGCTGCTGGAGTACCTCATGCGGCACGCCGACCGGGTCGTCGGGAAGGTCGAGCTGCGCGACCACGTGTGGGAGGGCACCGGCGAGGACGTCAACGTCGTCGAGGTGTACGTCGGGTACCTGCGGCGCAAGCTCGGGCGGCAGACCGTGGCGACCGTGCGGGGCGCCGGCTACCGCGTCGCCGGGTGAGCGTGCGCCCGCGCGGGCCCGGCTGGCGGGGCCGGTCGCTGCGGCTGCACCTCACGGTCCTCACGTCGGGGCTGCTGTGCGCCGCGCTCGTCGCGGGTGCGGTGGCGCTGACGACGGTGCTCTCGACGAGCCGGGTCGCCGCGCTGCACGACGTGGTCACGGCCCGGACGGCCACGGTGGCGGAGCTCGCGGCGGGCGACCGGCTGCCGTCGACGCTGCCCGTGCAGGAGCCCGGCGAGATCGCCCAGCTGCTCGACGCGGACGGCCACGTGCTCGCGACGTCGCCGAACGCGAGCGCGACGCTGCCGCTGCTCGACGCGGGCCCCCTCGCCGACCTGCGGCCGGCGGGCGACGGGGTGGCGGTCACCACGGCGGCGACCGGGTACGACCAGGAGGCCCTCGTCGCCGCCCGGGCCACCACGTTCCGGGGCGAGCCCGCGACGGTGGTCGCGAGCGTGCCCCTCGGCGAGGTCCGCGGGCTGGTCCGCGCGCTGCGGCTGTCGCTCGTGGTGGTGGTGCCCGTGCTGACGCTGCTGCTCGCCTGGACGATCTGGGTGGTGCTCGGCAGGGCGTTGCGTCCCGTCGACCAGATGCGCCGGGCCGCCGCCGAGGTCGCCCGCAGCGGCGGGCCCGGCTCGCTGCCGGTGCCGCACGCCGACGACGAGATCGCCGCCCTGGCCCGCACCCTCAACGAGATGCTCGACCGGCTGGAGACGTCGGCCGCCCGGCAGCGCACGTTCGTCGCCGACGCCGCCCACGAGCTGCGCTCGCCGCTGGCCGCCCTGCGCACCTCGGTCGACGTCGCCCGCGCCCACCCGGAGTCGTACGGGACGGGTGAGCTAGCCGCCGACCTGGAGCGCGAGGTCCTGCGGATGCAGGCCCTCGTCGACGACCTGCTGCTGCTCGCCCGGGTCGGGTCCGCCCCGACCGTGCGCACGGACGTCGACCTGGGCTCGCTGGCCCGCGACGTCGCCGCGATGCCGCGCACCGGCGCGCCGGTGACGGTGGTCGGGTCGGGTGCGGGGCTCGGCCAGGCCGCGTCGCTCGGCCGGGTCGTCCGCAACCTCGTCGACAACGCCGCCCGGCACGCGGCGACGCGCGTGCTGGTGACGGTCGCCGACGGTGCGGTGGTGGTCGAGGACGACGGCCGGGGCATCGCCGAGGCGGACCGGGAGCGGGTGTTCGAACGGTTCGTGCGGCTCGACGACGCCCGCGAGCGTGAGGCGGGCGGGAGCGGGCTCGGGCTCGCGATCGCGCGGGAGGTCGCGCGGGAGCAGGCCGGCGACGTGCTGCTCGGGGTGTCGGAGCTGGGCGGTCTGCGGGCCGAGCTCGTCGTGCCGCGCCGGTGAGGGCCGTCAGGCCCAGTGGGCGGGGCGGGTCACCCGCGTGGGCAGCAGGGTCGTCGCGTCACCGCGTGCGGCCGCGGCCTGCGGCTGGGTCAGGTACAGCGACCCGGTGAGGTCGGCGCCGCTCAGGTCGGCCCCGCGCAGGTCCGTCCCGAGCAGGTCCGCGTCCCGCAGGTCCGCGCGCCGCAGGTCGGCGCCGAGCAGCAGCGCGCCCCGCAGGTCCGCTGCGCGCAGGTCGGCGCCGGCCAGCCGGGCGCCGACGAGGTCCGCGCGGCGGCGGTCCGGGCCGGCGAAGGGTGCTCGCACGAGCCGGCTCGCGGCGGCCAGCAGCGCGCCCACCCGTTCCCGGTGCGGGCCGACGTCCAGGCCGGTGAGCTCGTCGGCCGGGAGGTCGGCGAGGTCGCGCACGTCGTCGACGGCGCGGCCCAGGTCGTCGTGCAGGGGGCGGGTCGCGTCGCGCTCCTGCGCGTCCGTGAGGTACCAGAGCAGCTCGTGCAGCTGGCGGGCCACCGCGAACGCCGCGAACATCTGCCCGGCGACCTCCGGGCCGTCCCGCCACGACCGGCCCTCGAACGTGCCCTGGGTGACGTGCTGGCCCGCGCCGAAGCAGTCGAACACCGTGCACCCCGGGAAGCCGCGCTCGCGCAGGTGCGCGTGGATGCCGCAGCCGTCGTCATGCCGCAGGTGCCGGCACGGGACGCCGCCGGGCTTGTCGAACGCGAAGTCGGTGGACGCCGCGAACGGCAGCGCCACGCAGCACAGGGCGACGCAGCGGGAGCAGTCCGCCCGCAGGTCGCGCAGGCTCAGCGGGGCCGGCACCGGGTCCGGCTACTCGCCTTCGATCGCGGGCAGGATCGTGGTGGGGATCATGAACGCGAGGGTGATGCTCGCGATCGCCCCGAGGAACGTCCACGACACGGTTTCGTCGCCGCTGAACGACAGGCCGAACAGCACGAACCCGCCGATCAGGAACACGAACGCGAAGAACGTCCCGACCACCCGGCCCGCCGACTCGCTGCTCTGCTCGTCGCGAGGCTCGATCACGGGGTACGTCATGGCGGGGGCTCCTTCGTCGTCGAGGGACCGGCGGTCCTGACGTCGAGTTTCCCCCGCGGCGAGGTGCGCCCGCCACCCGCGTCCACGGTGTGTCGGCGCGGGTGCGTCACACCAGCGGCCGGGCGCGCGGGGCGCGGGGCCCGAACCGGGGCGCACGGGACGCCTGCGTGATCTCGAGCAGCCGGATCACGCGCTGCCGGTGGCCGCGCCACGGCTCCAGCAGCCCGAGCATCCCGGCGTCGTCCGTCCGTCGTCCGGTCAGCGCCCACCCGACGAGGTGCGCGAGGTGGAAGTCGCCGACCGACACCGCGTCGGCGTCGCCGAGCGCGCGCGACGCGACCTCCGCGACGGTCCACGGGCCGACGCCCCGCACGGTCAGCAGCCGCCGTCGCGCCTCGTCGAGCGGCAGGTCGGCGCCTGCTTGCAGGCCGCGCGCGACGGTCGCCGCCCGGCGCACGGTCCCGGACCGTGCCTCCTCGACGCCCGCGCGCCGCCACTCCCACACCGGCAGGTCACGCCACACGGGCGCCGACGGAGCCACCCGCATCCCGGACGGGGCGGGACCGGGGGCCGGCGTGCCGTGCCGGAGCACGAGCCGCCGCCACGACGCCCGGGCGTCCAGCCCGACGACGCGCTGCTCGAGGATCGCGGGCACGAGCGCCTCGAGCACCTGGCCGGACCGCGGGATCCGCAGGCCCGGCAGCCGTCGGTGCGCCTCGCGGACGAGCGGGTGCAGGTCCGCCCGGAAGCCCGTGGGGTCGTCGCCCGCTCCGAGCAGCGCCGGGACGCCGTCGACCGCCCGCTCGGCCCCCGGACCCCACGCGGTCGCGTGCACGCCGTCCCGCCGGACGTGCAGGTGGAGGGTCGCCGGACCGGCCGCGTTCGACGTCGCCCACCAGAGTGCACCGTCGGGCGTCGACGCCCAGGTCGGGTCGCCCGCGCCGCGCCGCAGCGGCGACAGGGTCAGCCGGACGTCGACGGGCGCCCGCGGCCGGTAGACGGTGCGCAGCACGCGCTCGTCGTCCGGCGGGGCGACGAGGGGGAGCACGCCACCAGTCTGCGCCCGCGCCGGGATGCCACAGACCCGCCCGACGGGCACACTGCGCCACGTGACGATCCGGGTCGGCATCGCGGGCTGGCGGTACCCGCCGTGGCGCGGCGTGTTCTACCCGAAGGGCGTGCCGCAGAAGGACGAGCTCGCGTTCGCGTCCCGCCGGATGACGTCGATCGAGGTCAACGGGTCGTTCTACTCGTTGCAGCGGCCCGAGAGCTACCAGGCGTGGGCCGCGCAGACTCCCGACGGGTTCGTCTTCTCCGTGAAGGGGCCGCGGTTCGTCACGCACATGAAGAAGCTGGCCGACGTCCGGATGCCGGTCGTGAACTTCCTCGCGAACGGGATGCTGGCGCTCGGCCCGAAGCTCGGCCCGGTGCTGTGGCAGCTCCCGCCGAACCTCGGGTTCGACGCGGACCGGCTGGCCCGGTTCTTCGACCTGCTGCCCCGGACGACGACCGCCGCGGCGGCCCTCGCGGCGGAGCACGACGACCGGGTCGAGGACCGGGCGTGGACCACGACGGACGCGGACCGTCCGCTGCGGCACGTGATCGAGGTCCGGCACGCGAGCTTCGAGCGCCCGGAGTTCGTCGAGCTGCTGCGGGCGCACGACGTCGGCCTGGTCGTCGCCGACACGGCGGGTCGCTGGCCGGTGCTGGAGGACGTCACCTCGGACGTCGTCTACGTGCGGCTGCACGGCGACACCGAGCTCTACACGAGCGGGTACGACGACGCCGCGCTCGACCGGTGGGCGGCCAGGATCCGGGCGTGGGCGGACGGCGGCGAGCCGGCCGACGCCCGCCGGCTGGCCCCGCCTGCGCCGGCGACGGCGGGCCGGGACGTGTTCGTCTACTTCGACAACGACCTGAAGGTGCGCGCACCGGTGGACGCGATGGCGCTCGAGGCGCGGCTCGGGATCCTGCCGGCCGAGGCGGTCACGCCGGTCTCGTGAGCGTCAGTGCCCGCGGAGCTTCTCGATGAGCCGGCGGTCGCGCTTCGTGGGGCGGCCCGCGCCGCGGTCCCGCTGCCCGGCGACGACGACCTGCTCGCGGGGCACGACGGCGGGGGAGCGGTCGAGGTAGCACGCCACGGCGACGTCCGCGCCGACCCGCTTCACGATCGTCCGCTGCACGATCACGATCCGCTCGCGCGCGCCGCCACGGACGTGCACCTCGTCGCCGGGCACCACCTGGGTGGCTGGCTTCGCGCGGTCGCCGTTGACGCGCACGTGGCCCGCCCGGCACGCCGCACCGGCCGCCGACCGGGTCGGGAACAGCCGTACGGCCCACGTCCACGCGTCGACCCGGGCCCGCACCACCTCCGCCATGGCTCGACCTTCTCACGCCGTCGAAACGCTTCACCGCCGTGCCCGTCGCGAGCCCGCCCGCCACGCTCGGCGGTGGCGGGCCGCCGCCCGCCGCCGGGCGACGACGCCCGCCCCCACGCGCCCCGGAGGGACCCCATGACGACCCGACCGACGACCGGCCTCACGCGTCGACTCGCAGGCGTGCTCGCCGCGCTCGCGCTCCTCGTCGGCGGGGCGCTCGCGCTCGCGGGCCCCACGTCCGCGGCGGACCCGGTCCGCATCATGGCCCTCGGCGACTCGATCACCGGCTCGCCGGGCTGCTGGCGGGCGCTGCTGTGGCAGAAGCTCCAGCAGACGGGCTACACGAACATCGACATGGTCGGCACGCTGCCCGCGCAGGGGTGCGGCTTCACCTACGACGGCGACAACGAGGGCCACGGCGGCTACCTCGTCACGAACGTCGCCGCGCAGAACCAGCTCGTCGGCTGGCTGTCGTCGGCCCACCCCGACGTCGTCGTCATGCACTTCGGCACGAACGACGTGTGGAGCAACATCTCGACCCAGCAGATCCTCGCCGCGTACACGACGCTCGTGAACCAGATGCGGGCGAGCAACCCCCGGATGAAGATCCTCGTCGCGCAGATCATCCCCGTCGCGCCGTCCTCGTGCGCCGAGTGCCCCGGGCGCACGACGGCGCTCAACGCGGCGATCCCGGGGTGGGCGGCCGGGCTGACGACCTCGGCGTCGCCCGTCACGGTCGTCGACCAGTGGACCGGCTGGGTCCCGTCGACGGACACGGGCGACGGCGTGCACCCGAACGACGCCGGCATCGTGAAGATGGCCGACCGCTGGTACCCCGCCCTCAAGGCGGCGCTCGACGGCACGACCCCGACGACGACGCCGACCCCCACGCCGACCCCCACGTCGACCCCCACCGTCACCCCGACCCCGACGCCCACCCCGAGCCCGACGTACACGATGCCCACGCCCCCGCCGGGCACCCCCGGCTGCATCGCCACGTACACGCTCGCCAGCACGTGGCCGGGCGGGTTCGTCGCGAGCCTCCGGGTCACCGCCGTGAACGGCCCGATCACCGGCTGGTGGGTCAACTTCTCCCTGCCGGACGGCAAGGTCGCGAACGCGTGGAGCGCGCAGCAGACGATGACGGGCGACCCGCTGCAGTTCGCGAACGCGCCCTGGAACGGCACGCTCGCCGTCGGACAGCACACGGACTTCGGGTTCCAGGGCACCGGCTCCGGCCAGGTGGCGGCCCTGTATTGCACCCCGCGCTGACCCGGGGCGGGCCCGCCTACGGTGGGTCCATGCCTGATGCCAGCACGCCCCACGTCGTCGCGATCACCGGCGGCCACGTCGTCCCTGTCTCCTCCGCACCGATCGACGGCGGCACGGTCGTCGTCACCGACGGACGGATCACCGCCGTCGGCGCCGACGTCGCCGTGCCGTCCGGCGCGCACGTGATCGACGCGACCGGGCGGTGGGTGCTGCCCGGGTTCGTCGAGGCGCACGGCCACGTCGGGATCCACGAGGAGTCGCAGGGCTGGGCCGGCGACGACACGAACGAGATGACCACGCCGAACACCGCCGGGGTGCGGGCGGTCGACGCCGTGAACATCGAGGACGAGGGCTTCCGGGACGCGCTCGCGGGCGGCATCACGTCCGTCGTGGTCAAGCCGGGGTCGGGCAACCCGATCGGCGGGCAGTCGGTCGCGATGAAGACGTGGGGAGGCCGCACGGTCGACGAGCAGGTCATCTCGGCGTCGGTGAGCGTGAAGTCGGCGCTGGGGGAGAACCCGAAGCGGGTCTACGGCGACCGCAAGCAGCTCCCGTCCACGCGCCTCGGCACCGCGTTCGTCATCCGCGACGCGTTCGGCCGCGCCCGGCACTACGCGGCCGGCCGCGCGGCGGCGGTAGCCGAGGGCAAGCCGTTCGCCCCGGACCTGCACCTCGAGGCCCTCGTCCGGGTGCTCGACGGCGAGCTCGTCTGGGACCAGCACACGCACCGGCACGACGACATCGCGACCGCGCTGCGGCTCGCCGACGAGTTCGGCTACCGGCTCGTCGTCAACCACGGCACCGAGGCGCACAAGATCGCGGACGTGCTCGCCGAGCGGGACGTGCCGGTGATCTTCGGGCCGCTGTTCACGAGCCGGTCCAAGGTCGAGCTGCGCGACCGCGCGATCGCGAACCTCGCGACGCTCGCGGCGGCCGGCGTCCGCGTGGCGATCACCACCGACCACCCGGTCGTGCCGATCCACTTCCTGGTGCACCAGGCCACGCTCGCGGTCCGTGACGGCCTGCCGCGGCAGACCGCCCTGGAGGCGCTCACGACGAACCCGGCGTCCTTCTTCGACCTCGACGGGCGCATCGGTGCCCTCGAGCCGGGCCGTGACGGTGACGTGGTCGTGTGGTCGGGCGACCCGCTGGACATCGACTCGCGCGCGGAGCACGTCCTCATCGAGGGCCGCACGGTCTACACGTGGGACGCCGACGAGCGCCGAGGCCGGGTCGTCGAGCGCGCGGAGCGTTTCGCGTCCTGAGCGCGGCGACGGCGCCGTCCCGAGGAGTCCCCAGGACGGCGCCGTCGGTCAGCGGCGAGGTGTCACCTGTAGGCGATCGCCGACGGGTCGTACTGGCAGGCGCTGCTCGGGCCGCTGCCGATCTTCGACGGCTCGCCGGACGTCACGCCCTTGTACTGGTCGCAGATCGAGATCTTCTTCGACGAGTCGCCGACGATCGTGAGGCCGGACAGCTTCGCCTTGTCGCCGAGGTTCGGGTTGATCCCGACGAGGGCCTTGCCCGGCGCGGTGACCTGGACGTTCTCGACGACGACCGAGCGGGCGTACTGCGTCTTGCAGTTGCCGCACGAGCGGTAGAGCTTGCCGAAGTCCGACACCTGGAAGTTCCTGATGACGAACGTGCCGGGGCCGTTGTGCTGGAACACCTTGTCCGACGCCGACCTCGCGCCGCCGCCGTCGACGGTCATGACCTGCGACGACGAGCTGCCCTTGAGGGTGGCGGCGTCCTCCTCGACGTCCTCCCACCACACGTTCTGCAGCGTGCAGGTGCCGGTGCAGTGGACGCCGTCGCCCGCGCCGCTGCCGAGGATGACGTTCTTCAGGACGGCGCCGTCCGAGAGCAGGAACATCGGCGGCTGGGACTCGCTCTGACCGTCGGAGGACAGGCCGTAGTAGCGGACGAGGCCGCCGTCGAACGTGCCGCTGACGGAGATCGTGCTGGACACCTTCTTCTCACCCTTGGCGGACGGCCAGGACGGGAACGTGCCGGGGTTCGACGTCGGGCTGCTCGTCGGGCTGCTCGTCGGGGTCGGCGAGCTGGTCGGCTTCGGGGTGGTCGTCGCGGTGGACGTCGGTGTCCCGCCGCTGCCGACCTTCACGAGCTGCCACTGCTGGTGGTACGACTTCGCGTCGGTGCCCTGGACGATCGCCGCGCCGCTGGACTTCGACGCGTCGGCGACCTCGGCGACCTTGGACGACTTGCGGTTGACGAGCCGCACGTAGTCGCTCTGGTCGACGAGCGAGAACTGCTGGTTCGTCGCGCTCGCGTCGGTCTGCTGGACGATCGCGGCGCCGTCGCTCGTGCTGCCGCCGCTGACGGACACGACCTTGCCCGAGCCGCGGTTCTGCAGCTCGTACCAGCCGCTGCCCGCGGAGACGAACCGGAACTGCTGCGACGTGGCGTCGGTCCGGGTGGTCTGGACGAGGGCGGCGCCGTCGGACGTCGAGCCGCCCTTCACGTCGAGCGCGAGCCCGCTCTTGCGGCTGACGAGCACGTACCAGGCTGACCCGTCGGGCGTGGTGGCGGAGGCGGACGGTGCGACCGCGACCGCGACCGTGGCGCCGAGGACGGCGGCGACGGCGAGGGCGACGGTCTGTCGTAGGTGGGTGGTGCGACGCGATGTCATGAGGCCTCCGTGGGTTGGTAAGCGTTTGCCATGACACCGAACCACGGGTCGACCCTCTCTGGGTCGGATATGAGAGGTTTCACACGATCTCGACCGGTCCAGACTTTCCCGGCCGCTGCGGTGACTGCGTCGACCGCCGTGACGAGCCGGGACGCACGAAGGGCGCCGCCCGCCGAACGGCAGGACGACGCCCCTCGTCGCGGCTGCGTCAGTGACGCAGCTCGAGGTACTTCGCGATGAGCGCCTTCGTCGACGGGTCCTGCGCGTCGAGCGCGGCGGCGTCGCCCTCGACCGCCGGGGCGATCTCGGTCGCGAGCTTCTTGCCGAGCTCCACGCCCCACTGGTCGAACGAGTCGATGCCCCACACGACGCCCTGCACGAACGTGATGTGCTCGTACAGCGCGATGAGCTGACCCAGAACCGACGGCGTGAGCGACGGCGCGAGGATCGACGTCGTCGGGCGGTTCCCGGAGAACACCCGCGCCGGCACGATCTCCTCCGCGGTGCCCTCGGCCCGCACCTCGTCGGCCGTCTTGCCGAACGCGAGCGCCTTGGTCTGCGCGAAGTAGTTCGCGAGGAACAGCGAGTGGACGTCGGTCCCGCCGTCCTTCAGCGGGTGCGCCGGGTTCGCGACCGCGATGAAGTCGGCAGGGATGAGCCGGGTGCCCTGGTGGATGAGCTGGTAGAACGCGTGCTGGCCGTTCGTGCCGGGCTCGCCCCAGAACACCTCGCCCGTCTGCGTCGTGACGGGTGTGCCGTCCCAGCGCACCGACTTGCCGTTCGACTCCATCGTCAGCTGCTGCAGGTACGCCGCGAACCGGTGCAGGTACTGCGCGTACGGCAGCACGGCGTGCGTGTGCGCGCCGAGGAAGTTGACGTACCAGACGTTGAGCAGCCCCATCAGCACCGGGACGTTGCGGTCGAACGGCGTGGTCGCGACGTGCTCGTCGACCGCGTGGAAGCCCGCGAGGAAGTCGCGGAAGCCGTCCGGCCCGATCGCGATCGCCAGCGACGTGCCGATCGCGGAGTCCACCGAGTAGCGGCCGCCGACCCAGTCCCAGAACCCGAACGCGTTGGCCGGGTCGATGCCGAACGCGGCGACCTTGTCGAGGGCCGTCGAGACGGCGACGAAGTGCTTCGCGACGGCGTCCGTGCGGGCCGCGTCGTCGTCCGCGAGGTGCCCCGCCGCGGCGAGCTGCTCCCACAGCCAGGCCCGGGCGAGCCGCGCGTTCGTCAGCGTCTCGAGGGTGCCGAAC
Organism: Cellulomonas chitinilytica; assembly: GCF_016862675.1. GTDB lineage: Bacteria > Actinomycetota > Actinomycetes > Actinomycetales > Cellulomonadaceae > Cellulomonas > Cellulomonas chitinilytica. The sequence continues at coordinate 74,399 of NZ_BONK01000013.1, forward strand.
GTCTTCGACGCGACGATGAAGAGCGTCGTCGTCGGGTCCAGGTCCTTGACCTTCTCGGCCAGGTCGGTCGGGTCGATGTTCGACACGAACCGCAGCTCCAGGCCGGCCTGCACGTACGGCTTGAGCGCCTCGTACGCCATCACCGGGCCGAGGTCGGACCCGCCGATGCCGATGTTGACGACCGTGCGCACCCGCTCACCCGTGACGCCCGTCCACTCGCCGGACCGCACCGTGTCGGCGAACGCGTACACCTTCGCGAGCACCTCGTGCACGTCGTGGTCCACGTCCTGGCCGTCCACCACGAGCGGCGGCTGCGCGCCGGCCGGCCGACGCAGGGCCGTGTGCAGGACCGCACGGTCCTCCGTCACGTTGATGTGGTCGCCGCGGAGCTGGGCCTGCACCCGGTCGGCGAGCCCGACCTCGTCGGCCAGGCGGACCAGCAGCGCGAGCGTCTCGTCCGTCACCAGGTTCTTCGAGAGGTCGACGTGCAGGTCGGCCAGCGGGAACGACAGGCGCTCGGCCCGTCCGGCGTCCGCGGCGAACCAGCCGCGCAGGTCCGCGTGCAGCGTCGACTCGTGCGTGCTGAGGTCCTGCCAGGCGCTCGTGCTGGTCGCGTCGACGGGTGGCGTGGGCATGAGGACTCCCTCTGTGACGGGTGGGCGGCCCGCGGCTGCGCGCGAGTGGGTGGCCGCGTCCAACCTAGTGCGCCGCACGAGGGGGTCGCACGGGACGTCCGGACCTGGGCGGCGGTGTGCCTAGGGTGTGGGCGTGCCTCGTCTCCCCACCGCCGTGATCGCCGCCCTCACCCTCGTCGTCGGGTTCGCCGTCGCCCAGTCGACCGGCGTGCGCGCGCTCGGCGGGATCGTCCTGCTCGCGGGCGTCGCGTGGTGCGCGGTCCGCGCGTGGCGCCCCGCCGGCCCGGCCCGGACGGTCGCGGTCGTCGTCATCGGGGCGCTGTGCTTCGTCGCGTCGCACCTGCTCGCGCCGCACCTGGGCGCGTGGCCGTCGGTGGTCCTCGTCGCGGCGGTGCTCGGGATCTCGACGTGGGTCCTCGTCGACCGCCGCACGAGCGGGCTGCTCGCGCAGTCCTGAGCCTTCAGGCCGAGGCCCTCCCGAGCGCCTCCCGCACGAGCGGCGCGACCTGCGTGCCGAGCAGCTCGATCGCGTGCAGCGACTCGCGCTGCGGCACCCCGGACAGGTCCATCTGGAACGCCTGCCGGTCGTGCCGGAGCACCCCGTGCAGCTCGACGATCCGCTCGGCGACCTCCTCGGGCTGCCCGACGAAGTAGGCGCCGCCGCGGGCGGCCTGCGACTCGAACGCGATCCGGTTCGGCTGGGAGAACCCGCGCTCGGCCGCGATGCGGGCCATCGACTCGCGCCAGTAGGGGTAGAAGAACTCGCGGGCGGCGCGGCCGTCGTCGGCGAGGAACCCCATGCCGGCCACGGACACGAACGGCCCGTCGGGCCGCGGGTTCACGGCGTGCGAGAACGAGAGCCGGTACGTCTCCACGAGGGAGGCGAACGACGCGGGCCGGCCGCCGATGATCGCGTAGCTGACGGGCAGCCCGAGGGCCCCGGCGCGGACCGAGGACCGGGGGCTGCCGCCGGTCGCGACCGCGATCCGCAGGCGCGAACCGAGGCCGGGCTTGTCGGACGGCCGGGGGAGGACGAGGGCGTCCTCGAGCGGGGGGCGGAACCGGCCCGACCAGGTGACGCGCTCGGCCTCGTCGAGGGCGAGCAGCAGGCCGATCTTCTCGTCGTAGAGCTCGTCGTAGTCGTCGAGGGACGCCCCGAACAGGGGGTAGGACTCGATGAACGAGCCGCGTCCGGCGAGCAGCTCGACACGGCCGCCGGAGTAGAGGTCCATGGTCGCGAACTGCTGGTAGACGCGGACGGGGTCCTCGGTGGACAGCACGGTGACGGCCGACCCGACGGTGATGCGGGACGTCTGCGCGAGCCCGGCGGCGATGACGGTCGACGGCGAGGAGATCGCGTAGTCGGGGCGGTGGTGCTCGCCGATCCCGACGTAGTCCAGGCCGACCTCCTCGGCGAGGCGGATCCGTTCGAGGACGTCCCGGAGGCGCTGGGCGGGGGAGGTGGGTGCGCCCGTGACCGGATCGGGGTGAATGTCGCCGAACGTGTAGAGACCCAGTTCCATGTCCACGCAACGTACGGGCGTTCGTCGGCGTTCCGGTGAACGCGCTGGTCGCCGCGCCGCGGCCGCCCGATTCGTCCCATGAGTCGATCGTGTGAACGCACGGTCACGATGTGATCACGGTCACCGCAGAGAGTTGACTTCGATTAATAAGGAAGTTCTACTAACAAACATGAGAGCGACGACGGCGCCGCCCGCGGGAACCGGGCGAGGAGTCGGCCGGGCACTGCGGCCGACGGGCAAGGTGCTCCCCGAGCACGCCCGGGCCCACAACCGCTCGCTCGTCCTCGGCCACCTCTTCCACGCGACCGCCGCCTCCCGCGCCGACATCGCCCGCAGCACCGGCCTCACCCGCGTCACCGTCTCGGGCCTCGTCGCCGAGCTCATCGCCGAGGGCCTCGTCGAGGAGCAGGGGCTGCGCATCGAGGGCAAGGTCGGCAAGCCGGCCACGCTCGTCGCGATGCGCACCGAGGCGTTCCAGATCGTCGCCGTCGACCTCACGAGCGACACGCGCATCCTCGGCGGCGTCCTGTCGATCGTCGGCGACGTCGTCGTCCGCCGCGAGGTCCCGCTCGACGGGCAGACGGGGGAGCGGGCCGTCGACCTGCTCGAGGCGCTCTGCCGCGACCTGCTCACCGCCGCCGACCGGCCGGTGCTCGGCATCGGCATCGCGTCGCCGGGTGTCATCGACCCCGACGGCGTCGTCGTCCAGGCCCCCAACCGCGGCTGGTACGGCGTGCCGCTCGCGGCTCTCCTCACGGACCGCCTCGACGTGCCCGTGCACGTCGGCAACGACGCCAACACCCGCGCGCTCGGTGAGTTCACGTACGGCCAGGCAGCCGGCGGCGGCACGATCGTCGTCACCGTCGGCGAGGGCGTCGGTGCCGGGCTCGTCGTCGACGGCGCCCTGGTCCGGGGCCGGCACCACGCCGCCGGCGAGATCGGGCACGTCACGGTCGTCGACGACGACTCGCGCGACGAGATGCCGCACGAGTGCGCCTGCGGGCGCGTGGGCTGCCTCGAGACGGTGCTCAGCGTGCCGGCCCTGCGCCGCCGCACCCAGGGGCTCGCCCCTCACGACTCCGACGCCGCACTGGCGTCGGTCGGACGACTGCTCGGGATCGCACTCGCGCCCGTCGTCTCCGCGCTCGACCTCGCCGAGGTCCTGCTCTCTGGGCCCCCGGAGCTGCTGGACGGTCCTCTGCGGGAATCGGCGCTCACCACCCTCCGCGCACGCACCATGCCAGTCATCGGGCAGGGACTGGACATGCGGATGGGTTCCTTGGACGAGGACGGGGCTCTCGCCGGTGCGGCGGTCCTCGTCCTGTCAGGTCAGCTCGGGGTCACGTGACGACCCCGAGCCGACCGACTGCAGTCGGAATCACCACCCGGCGTCGCCGTCCGGCGAACGCCTCGCTCACGGGAGGAACCCCAACGTGAAGATCCTACGTTTCGCCGCCGTCGGCGTGGCGGCAGCACTGGCGCTGACCGCTTGCTCTTCTGGCGACGACACCTCCGACCAGCCCAGCGACAACGGCACCCCTGAGGCCGCCACGATCAAGCTGTGGCTCAACGGCACGGACACGCCCCAGGCGCTCCGTGACTACCTGACGACGACCTTCGAGAAGGAGAACCCGGGCTCGAAGCTCGTCATCGAGGAGCAGGACTGGAGCGGCCTCGTCCCGCGCCTCCAGACGGCCCTCGCGTCCGAGGACCAGACGCCCGACGTCGTCGAGATCGGCAACACGCAGTCGCCGACCTTCACGTACGCCGGCGCGTTCGCCGACATCACGGGCATGTACGACGAGCTGGGCGGCGACAAGCTGCTCCCCGGCTTCGTCGAGGCCGGCAAGGCCGACGGCAAGCTCTACTCGGTGCCCTACTACTCGGGTGCCCGCGCCGTGTTCTACAACAAGGACGCGTTCGCGGCCGCCGGCGTCGAGGTCCCGACCACGCTCGCCGACTTCACGACCGTCGCGCAGAAGCTCCAGACGGACGCGGTGTCCGGCTTCTGGTTCCCCGGCCAGGACTGGTACAACGGCGCCGCCTGGATCTACACGAACGGCGGCGACCTCGCCACGTACGAGGGCGGCACGTGGAAGGGCGGCCTGTCGAGCGAGAAGTCGCTCAAGGGCCTCGAGGAGGTGCAGACGCTGTTCAAGACGGCCACGCACGCCCCGGCGGACTCCGACTCCAACGAGCCGTGGGTGCCCTTCAACGCCGGCCAGGCCGCCATGTTCTCGGCGCCGACCTGGGCGCGCTGGAGCATCGACCTGCCCCAGTGCAACAAGGGCGTCGCGGCGGACGACAAGTCCGACGCCGCAAAGGCGCTGCTCGGCGAGCAGCAGGCCTGCAACGAGGAGCACACCGGGATCTTCCCGCTCCCCGGCCTGACCGCCGACAAGGTCGCCACGGGCTTCGCCGGTGGCTCGAACATCGCGGTCGCCGCGAAGTCGAAGCACCCGGAGCTGGCCAAGAACCTCCTGCGGATCATCTTCTCGGGCGAGTTCCAGAACCAGCTCGGCGAGAACGGCCTGATCCCGGGCAACTCGTCGTACGCCACCTCGATGGGTGACGACGTCTACGCCAAGGCGGCCGTCGCGGCGGCGCTCAACGCCAAGCTCACGCCGGCGGCCGAGAACTGGGCCACCGTCGAGGGCGACCGCATCCTCGAGGACTTCTTCCAGAAGGTGGCCTCGGGCGCCGACGTGAAGCAGGCCGCGGCCGACGCGGACAAGCTCATCGAAGACGCGCTCAACTGATCACCGGCGGGCCGGTGACCACCGGCCCGCCACCTGATCCGGGTGCCGGTCGGGCTGCCCATCACGGCAGCCCGACCGGCACCACCAGACAGGAGCCCCTCGAATGGCAGTCACGACCCTCGAGGTGCCGGGCGACGGCACCACGACGACCCTCCGCCGCCGGCGGCCCAAGCTGGGCGTCTACGGCCTGCTGGTCCCCGCCAGCATCCTCATGGCGGTGGCCCTCGGCTACCCGCTCGTCCGGCAGTTCGTCATCTCCTTCCAGGAGTACGGGCTGCGTCAGCAGTTCGGCCAGCCCGCTGAGTGGGTCGGCCTCCAGAACTACGTCGACCTCCTGACGGACCCCTACGTGTGGACCGTCATCGCCCGCTCCATCGCGTTCTGCCTCGTCAACGCCGCCGTCACGATGGTGATCGGCATCGCGTTCGCCGTGCTCATGAACCGCGTCGGCAAGGCCGCCCGCATGACGCTGCAGGTGTCGCTGCTCCTCGCGTGGGGCACCCCCGTGCTCGCGTCGATGACGGTGTGGCAGTGGCTGTTCGACTCGCAGTACGGCGCCATCAACTGGGTGCTCAGCAACGTCCTCGGCCTCGAGGGCATGGCCCACCACTCGTGGATCATCCAGCCGCTGTCGTTCTACTTCGTCGCGACCGTCATCGTCGTGTGGATGTCCGTGCCGTTCGTCGCGTTCTCCGTCTACGCGGGCCTGCTGCAGGTCCCCGAGGAGACGATGGAGGCCGCCCAGCTCGACGGCGCGTCCGCGCGTCAGCGGTTCTGGAACATCACGATGCCGATGGTCCGGCCGGTCCTGTCCGTCGTCCTGCTCCTGCAGGTCATCTGGGACCTCAAGGTCTTCACGCAGATCTACGTGCTCCAGCGGGCGGGCGCGCCGACGCGCGACACCAACCTGCTCGGCACCCTCATCTACTCCTACGCCAAGGAGTTCTCCACGGCGGGGGCCCTGGCCACGATCATGCTGGTCATCACCCTCGCGCTGACCGGGTTCTACATCCGGCAGATGCTCAAGGAGGACGAGCTGTGAGCACGCTCGCCACGCCCGCCCAGCCCGCCATGACGGACGCGGCCGACCAGCCCGTCCGCCCGACGAAGGCCCGCCACGGCGACGGCCCCGCGGCCTCGTCGGCCGGGCGCCGCGCCTGGGGCGTCGTCGCCGTGGTCATCGCCGTCGTCTGGGTGTTCCCCATCTACTGGATGATCAACAGCGCGTTCCTGCCGCTGAACAAGCTGCAGGCGCCGGACCCGACGTTCCTGCCGTTCGGCGGGACGATGGCGAACTTCCGCCAGGTGCTCGACGACCCCACGTTCTGGGCCGCGATGCGCATCTCGCTGTCCGTCGTGGTGCTCGTCCTGGTCGCCGCGCTGATCTTCGCGTTCCTCGCGGCGCTCGCCGTCAGCCGGTTCCGGTTCCGCGGCCGCAAGGCGTTCATCCTCACGATCCTCGTCGTGCAGATGATCCCCGCGGAGGGCCTGTTCATCTCGCAGTTCCAGATGCTCGACGGCTGGCACCTGGTGAACAAGGTCGCCGGGCTCGCGCTCGTGTACATCGCCGCGATCCTGCCGTTCACGATCTGGATGCTGCGCGGCTTCGTGCAGGGCGTGCCGATCGAGCTCGAAGAGGCCGGCATGGTCGACGGCCTGTCGCGCACCGGTGCGTTCTTCCGCATCACGTTCCCGCTGCTCGCACCGGGCCTCGTGGCCGCGGGCGTGTACGGGTTCCTGCAGGCCTGGAACGAGTACACCCTCGCGCTCGTCGTCATGACCGACCCGTCCCAGCGCACCCTGCCGCTGTGGCTGCAGGGGCTCGTCGAGGCCAACCGGGCCACCGACTGGGGTGTCGTCATGGCCGGTGCGGCGCTCATCGCGATCCCGGTCATCGTCTTCTTCCTGTTCGTCCAGAACAAGATGACGTCGGGCCTCGTCGCCGGAGCGGTGAAGGGCTGACGTGGCACAGGACCAGAGGCTGACGATCGGGCTCGACGTCGGCGGCACCAAGGTGCTGGGAGTCGTCGTCGACGCCCAGGGGTACGTCCGTCACGAGATCCTCGCGGCGACCGTCCCGGGCGCGGACGGCGTCGTCGCCGGTGCGGTCGCGGCGGTCCAGACCCTCGCGACCCGGGCGGGCGTGGCCGTCGACGACCTCGCCGGGGTCGGGATCGGCCTGCCGGGCGTGGTGCGCGCCGCGGACGGCACCGTCGAGCACGCGGTGAACCTCGGCATCGAGGGGAGGGTCCCGCTCGCGACCATGCTCGCCGAGGCGCTCGGCGGGACGGTCCCCGTGCGGGTGGAGAACGACCTCAACGTGGCCGTCGTCGGCTCCGCGCACGCGCTGGGCCCGCAGGCGCAGGACATCGGGTTCCTCGCGCTCGGCACGGGCGTCGCCGCGGGGCTGCTGCTCGACGGGCGGCTGCGCCGCGGCGCGTGGGGTGCGGCGGGGGAGATCGGCCACCTGACGCTCGTCCCGGGCGGGCTGCCGTGCAAGTGCGGCCAGCTCGGCTGCCTCGAGCAGTACGCGTCGGGCTCCGCGCTCGACGCGGCATGGCCGAGCCGGCAGGGGCTGCCCTCGCCGGCCGAGGTCTTCGCCGCGGCCGAGGCCGGGGACCCGGACGCGGTCGCGCTGCGTGACCAGTTCGCGTGGGCGGTCGCGTCCGCGGTGCGCATCCTCGTCCTGACGTGCGACGTGCGGCACGTGGTGATCGGCGGGGGCGTGAGCTCGCTCGGGGAGCCGCTGCTGCGCGCGGTGCGCGGCGAGCTGGACCGGGAGGCCCAGGCGTCGCCGTTCCTGCGTACGGTGCGGTTGTCCGAGCGCGTCACGCTGACACCGGTCGGTGTCCCTGTGGGGGCGCTGGGCGCTGCGATCGTCGGACGAGGAGCCCAGCCGTGACGGTCTGGAGCCGGGAGGGAAGTGCCTGATGGAGGTCGTCATCGCCCCCGCCGAGCGGCTCGCGCGGATCGCGGCCGACGCGGTCGAGCGGCTGCTGCGGGACCGTCCGGACGCCGTGCTCGGACTCGCGACGGGGTCCAGCCCCCTCGCCGTGTACGACGAGCTGGCGCGGCGGCACACCGAGGGTGGCCTGTCGTTCGCGCGGTCGCGCGCGTTCATGCTCGACGAGTACGTCGGCCTGCCGGCGGACCACCCCGAGCGGTACCGGAACGTCATCGAGAAGGAGATCGCCTCGCGCGTCGACTTCGCGCCCGGTGCCGTCCAGGGGCCTGACGGCCTCGCGTCGGACGTGGTCGGCGCGTGCGCGGCGTACGAGCAGGCCATCGTCGACGCGGGCGGTGTCGACCTGCAGATCCTCGGCATCGGGACCGACGGCCACGTCGCGTTCAACGAGCCGGGGTCGTCGCTCGCGTCGCGGACGCGCATCAAGACGCTCACGCGGCAGACCCGGGAGGACAACGCGCGGTTCTTCGGCGGCGACCTGGCCCAGGTGCCGACGCACTGCCTGACGCAGGGGCTCGCGACGATCATGTCCGCGCGCCACCTGGTGCTGCTCGCGACCGGCCGGGGCAAGGCCGAGGCGGTCCACCAGCTCGCGGAGGGTCCGGTGAGCGCGATGTGGCCGGCGACGATCCTGCAGCACCACCCGCACGTCACGGTGCTCGTCGACGACGCCGCGGCGAGCAGGCTGCAGCTCGCCGACTACTACCGCGAGACGTTCGCCGCGAAGCCCGCGTGGCAGGGGCTGTAGGGCTCGTCGTGGCGGTCCGCACACCGGCGCGGCCCCGGGTCGCGTCGGACCTCCGACGTACACTCGTCGCCATGAGTGAGCCCTTCCCGCCGAGCACCGGACCCGACGACCCGTCCGGCCCGGACCAGGGCACCTCGACGAGCGTCCTGGAGCGCCAGGAGACCCACGAGCAGGTCGAGCCGGGCGACCACGAGCGCTTCGCGCACTACGTGCGCAAGGAGAAGATCATGGAGTCGGCGCTGAGCGGCCGGCCCGTCGTCGCGCTCTGCGGGAAGGTGTGGGTGCCGGGTCGCGACCCGAACAAGTTCCCCGTCTGCCCGGTCTGCAAGGAGATCTACGAGGGCCTGCGTGAGCCGCAGGACGGCGACGGGGCCGGCGGTGAGTCGGGCGGCTCCGGCGGGTCCGGAGGCTCCGGGGGTTCCGGCGGACGTCGCTGGGGCTTCGGCCGCGGCTCGTCGGCCAAGTGACGGCCACCCCGCGCCCGTCCTCCCTCACCTCGAGCCACGCGTCGTCGTCGGCGGCCTCCCACCTGCCGCCGGCGTTCCCGTCGCGTGCGCCGTGGGGGACTGCGGGCAAGCTGCGCGCGTGGCAGGCCGAGGCGCTGGAGATCTACCGGGCGCGTGAGCCCCGCGACTTCCTCGCGGTCGCCACGCCGGGTGCCGGCAAGACGACGTTCGCCCTGCGGATCGCGACCGAGCTGCTCGAGGCCCGGGTGATCCGCCGGGTCACCGTCGTCGCGCCGACCGAGCACCTTAAGCGGCAGTGGGCGGACGCCGCGGCGCGGGTGGGCATCACGCTCGACCCGAACTTCAGCAACGCGCAGGGCCGCCACGGTCACGGGTTCGACGGCGTCGCCGTCACGTACGCGCAGGTCGCGAGCAAGCCGGCGCTGCACGCGGCACGGACCACCGCCGCGCCGACGCTCGTGATCCTGGACGAGGTGCACCACGGCGGTGACGCGCTGTCGTGGGGCGACGCGGTCCGGGAGGCGTTCGAGGACGCCACCCGGCGGCTCTCGCTCACGGGCACGCCGTTCCGCTCGGACACGGCGGCCATCCCGTTCGTCGAGTACGCGGCCGACCGCGAGGGCATCCGTCGCAGCGTCGCCGACTACACGTACGGCTACGGGGACGCGCTGCGCGACCACGTGGTCCGTCCCGTGATCTTCCTGTCGTACTCCGGCTCGATGCGGTGGCGGACCAAGGCGGGCGACGAGGTCAGCGCGCGTCTGGGCGAGCCGTTGACCAAGGACATGACGTCGCAGGCGTGGCGGACGGCGCTCGACCCGAACGGCGAGTGGATTCCGAGCGTCCTGGCGGCGGCGGACCGCCGGCTCACCGAGGTCCGCCGTGCGGTGCCGGACGCGGGCGCCATGATCATCGCGACGGACCAGACGGACGCCCGCGCCTACGCCGGCCACCTCGCGCGCCTCACGGGCGAGTCGCCGACGGTCGTCCTGTCCGACGACGACGGTGCGAGCGACCGGATCGACGCGTTCTCCGCCGGGGACTCCCGATGGCTCGTCGCGGTCCGGATGGTCTCCGAGGGGGTCGACGTGCCGCGCCTCGCGGTCGGTGTGTACGCGACGAGCACCGCGACGCCGCTGTTCTTCGCGCAGGCCGTCGGGCGGTTCGTCCGGGCCCGTCGCCGCGGCGAGACGGCGTCGGTCTTCCTGCCGTCCGTGCCGCAGCTGCTCGCGCTCGCGAACAGCATGGAGCTGGAGCGGGACCACGCGCTCGACCGCCCGAAGACGGCGGAGGAGCAGGGGCTCGACTACAACCCCGAGGATGCGCTGCTCGCGGCGGCGAACTCCGAGCGCAACGGTGCCGACGCCCTCGGGCCCGACGGCAAGCAGGGCGCGTTCGAGGCGCTCGAGGCGCAGGCGTCGTTCGACCGGGTGCTGTTCGACGGCGGCGAGTTCGGCACGGGCGCGGAGGTGGGCTCGGAGGAGGAGCTCGACTTCCTGGGCCTGCCGGGCCTGCTGGACGCGGACCAGGTGTCGGCGCTGCTGCGGCAGCGTCAGGCGGACCAGCAGAGCGGGAAGCGCCGGGCGGCGTCGGCGGCTGCTGCGGCCGACCTGGCGGCGATGGACCACCGCAAGCAGGCGGAGCTGCGCAAGGAGCTCGCGCAGCTGGTCGGTGCGTGGTCGCGCCGGTCGGGTCAGCCGCACGGGTCGGTGCACAACGAGCTGCGCCGGCGGTGCGGTGGTCCGGAGGTGGCGCTGGCCGACCCGGACCAGCTGACCGCGCGCGTGGACATGCTCCGGGGATGGTTCGTCGGCAAGCGCTGAGCGCTTCGTGAGCATTGGCCGATGCATTGACGACCGTCCGCGCACAAGCCCCGTCTCACATGGTGGACGCAGACCTCGGCCGACGTCGTCGCAGGTCAGAGCCTTGGACGCGTGACCACATAACACCGCGGCGGGAACTCGCAACTTCGCCCTCGACGTGCCGACCGCGCCGACCGCTGCAAATCTCGTGGTGTGCCCAACCGGCCCCGGGTCCCCCCGGACGCCGTCTCGGTGACCATGCAGAAAGAGGTCAACCCATGCCCGCCTGGCTCATCCTCATCCTCGTCGGTGTCGTCCTCCTCGTCCTCGGGGTCGCGACGAACATCGGCTCGTTCCTCATCTGGATCGGCGTGATCGTGCTCGTCGTCAGCCTGATCCTCGGGCTGGTGGGACGCGGCCGAAGCCGGGTCTGACCGGGCCGCCGCCGGCGGGGCGGGCACCCCTGGCCCGCCCCGCCGCGCGAGCGGTCCCGTCTCGACGCTGCGGGTCCCCGTCAGTCCCCGAGCCGCAGCGTCACGGTCGGCACCGCGGCCTCGTCGGCCGACAGCCGTCGCGCCCCCCGCGGCAGCTCGTCCCGCGAGGCGCGGTGCCGATCCCGGGCCCGGGCCACCCCCGACGCCCCCGTCCAGCCCCGGTCCACGACCCCGTCCGCGACGAGCGGCACGTGCAGCGCACGCAGCTCGTCCCCGTCGGGCGTCCAGCCCAGGACCCGCTCGTCGGGCCCGGTGACCAGGACCTCCTCGACGGCCCGCCCGTCGCCGCCCCTCCGCCGCGCCGCCGCCTTGCGGCCCCCGACGCTGACCTTCGACCGCGACGCCTTCGCGACCGGTTCGAGCGTCCCGTCGCGGCCCTGCCGCGCGACGAGCTTGTAGACCATCCCGCACGTCGGCGCTCCCGACCCCGTCACGACCGACGTGCCCACCCCGTAGGCGTCCACCGGGGCCGCGGCGAGCGCAGCGATGGCGTACTCGTCCAGGTCCGACGTCACCGTGATCCTCGTCCCGTGGGCGCCGGCCTCGTCGAGCTGGGCGCGCACCTCCTGGGCGAGCACGCCGAGGTCGCCCGAGTCGAGCCGCACCGCCCCGAGCCCGGTCCCCGCGGCCGCGAGAGCGTTCGCCACGCCGCGCCGGACGTCGTAGGTGTCCACCAGCAGGGTCGTGCCCGTGCCGAGCGCGGCGACCTGGGCCGCGAACGCGCTGCTCTCGTCGTCGTGCAGGAGCGTGAACGCGTGCGCGGCCGTCCCGATGGTCGTGAGCCCGTACCTGCGGCCGGCCTCCAGGTTCGACGTGCCCGCGAAGCCCGCGACGACGGCGGCGCGCGCGGCCGCCACGGCCGCCTCCTCGTGGGCGCGGCGCGACCCCATCTCGAGGCACGGCCGGTCGACGGCGGCGCTCGTCATGCGGGACGCGGCGGACGCGACGGCCGAGTCGTAGTTGAGGACCGACAGCACGAGCGTCTCGAGGAGCACCGCCTCCGCGAACGTGCCCTCGACGACGAGCACGGGCGACGACGGGAAGAAGACCTCGCCCTCCGCGTACCCGACCATCGAGCCCGTGAACCGGTAGCCGGCGAGGAAGTCGAGCGTCGCGTCGTCGACGACCCGGGCGTCCGCGAGCCAGTCGAGCTCGGCCGTCGAGAACCGGAACGCGTCGAGCAGCTCCAGCAGCCGCCCGGTGCCGGCCAGCACGCCGTACCGCCGGCCCGGCGGGAGGCGCCGGGTGAACACCTCGAACACGCACCTGCGGTCCGCGGTGCCGTCCCGCAGGGCCGCCTCCACCATCGTGAGCTCGTAGCGGTCCGTGAGGAGCGCGCTGCTCGTGCCCTGCTCCGGGGACGTGGTCATGTCGCCAACGTAGGGGCGGGGCGCGGCGGGTGCACGCACGTGCGCGGGGCCGGGACGCGGGTCGGAGCACGGGTCGCAGACCCACCTACAGTGGTGGTCGTGCCAGTGCAGACCACGCCCGACGAACGGGTCGAGGCCGTCGAGGAGACGTCGCTCGGCGACCCGTGGGTCACGATCGTCTGGAACGACCCCGTGAACCTCATGAGCTACGTGACGTACGTCTTCGAGACCTACTTCGGCCACCCGCACGCGACGGCCGAGAAGCTCATGCGGCAGGTCCACGAGGAGGGCCGCGCGGTGGTGTCGACCGGCGTGCTGGAGTCCATGGAGGTCGACGTGCAGGCGATGCACGGGTTCGGGCTGTGGGCGACCCTGCAGCGCAGCGGCGCCTGATGCACGGGTTCAAGGCCCGGCAGGGCCGGTTCGTGGCGCGCGTCGACGAGGGTGAGCGGGCGGTCGTCGCGTCGGTCGTCGCCGACGTCCTCGAGCTCCTGGGCGCGCCGCGGCCCGACGAGGAGCACGCCGGCGACGACCGTCCTGCCGCCCCGCAGGAGCCGGGCGGGCTGCCCCACCTGCGGACCGACACGCCCGCGCCGCCCGGCGACCCCGCCGTGCGCCGCCTCCTGCCGGACGCCTCCCGGGACGACCCGTCGCTCGCCGCGGAGTTCCGCCGGCTCACGGAGGACGACCTGCGGGCGCAGAAGGTCGACCGGCTCGAGGCGCTGTGGCGGGCGCTCGAGTCACCGGGCGGGGGCCGCCGGCGCGACGAGCTCGTGGTCAGCGCGCAGGACGCCCCGGCCGTCGCCGCCGCCCTCACGGACCTGCGCCTCGTGCTCGCGGAGCGCCTCGGCGTGCACACCGACGCCGAGGCCGACGCCATGTACGCGGTGCTCGGCGAGCCGCCGCCGCCGGCGTCCGCCGCCCGCGGGGACCACGAGACACGCCGGTACCTCGTGTCCGTGTACGGCGCGCTGACGTGGCTCCAGGAGTCGCTCGTCGTCCTCATGCTCGCGGACGCCCGGCAGGCCCGCCGGGCTCACGGGGACGGCCCGCCCGGGACCCAGGGCACGGGTGACGTCGCTGGCAGCGGTTAGGCTCGGCTGCGTGAACGACGCCCCCATCGGCATCTTCGACTCCGGCGTCGGTGGTCTCACCGTGGCGCGTGCGGTCCTGGACCAGCTGCCGCACGAGTCGACCCTCTACATCGGTGACACCCTCAACACCCCGTACGGCAGCAAGCCCCTCGCCGCGGTCCGGGCGCACGCCCTCGAGGTGATGGACGACCTCGTGGACGCCGGGGTGAAGCTGCTCGTCATCGCGTGCAACACGGCGTCGTCGGCGATGCTGCGCGACGCCCGGGAGCGGTACACGCTGCGCCGCGGCATCCCGGTCGTCGAGGTGATCCTGCCCGCCGCCCGACGCGCGGTCGCGGCCACCCGGTCCGGCCGCATCGGCGTCATCGCGACGAAGTCGACCGTGGAGAGCCGGTCCTACGACGACGCGTTCGCCGTCGCGCCAGGCGTCGAGCTCACCACGCAGGCGTGCCCCCGGTTCGTCGAGTACGTCGAGAAGGGCATCACGTCCGGCCCGGACGTGCTGGCGCTCGCGCGGGAGTACCTCGAGCCGGTGCGGGCCGCGGACGTCGACACGCTCGTGCTCGGCTGCACGCACTACCCGCTGCTCACCGGCGCCATCTCCTACGTCATGGGGGAAGAGGTGACCCTCGTGTCGAGCGCCGAGGAGACCGCCAAGGACGTCTACCGCACGCTCGTCGCGCACCACCTGGAACGGGACGTGGCCGCCGGGCCGCCGCAGCACCGGTTCCTGGCCACGGGCGACCCGGACGCGTTCCATGCCCTCGCCCGCCGCTTCCTCGGGCCCGAGGTCGGCGCCGTCGAGCCCGCGGGGTCGCTGCGATGAGGCTCGTCGTGCTGGGCTGCGCGGGGTCGTTCCCCGGTCCGGACTCCGCCGCGTCCGGGTACCTCGTGCAGGCCGACGACGCCGACGGCCGCACCTGGACCGTGCTGCTCGACCTCGGCAACGGTGCGCTCGGACCGCTGCAGAAGTACGGCGACCCGACCGCGCTCGACATGATCGGGCTGTCCCACCTGCACTCCGACCACATCGCCGACATGGTGGTGCTCAACGTGCTGCGGCGGTACCGCCCCGACGGGCCGTGCGACCCGGTGCCCGTCTACGGCCCCGTCGGGACCGCCGACCGGCTCGCGACCATGGCCGGCAAGGACCCTGCGACCGACGTCGGCGGCCAGTTCGCCGTCCGCGAGTGGGACCCGGCCGTGCCGGTCCACGTCGGGCCGATGACCCTCACCCCCGTCCCCGTCGAGCACCCCCTGCCCGCCTTCGGCGTGCGCGTCACCGGCCCGTCCGACACCGACCCGGCCCGGACGGTCGCGCTCGCCTACACCGGCGACACGGACGCCTGCCCGGGTCTCGCCGCGCTCGCCGCCGGCGTCGACCTGCTGCTGAGCGAGGCGGCGTACATCGAGGGACGTGACGACCACTGGCGGGGGATCCACCTCACGGGACGTCGCGCCGGCGAGGCCGCTGCCCGAGGGGGTGCCGGGAGGCTCGTCCTGACGCACATCCCGGCGTGGAACGACCCGGCGGTGGCCGTGGCGGAGGCGCGCAGCGTGTACGACGGCCCGGTCGACCTCGCCGTCCCGGGCGCCGTGCACGCGCTCTGACCGCCCCGGACCGCGACCGGGACTGTCGGCCCCCGCGGTTAGGCTCGTCCGCATGACTGCCACCACCCCCGTGCTGCGCGCCGACGGCCGTCGGCCCGACGAGCTGCGCCCCGTGACGATCACCCGCCGGTTCCTCGAGGCCGGGGAGGGCAGCGTGCTCGTCGAGTTCGGCGGCACGAAGGTGCTGTGCGTCGCGTCGTTCACCGAGGGCGTGCCGCGCTGGCGCAAGGGGTCGGGCGAGGGCTGGGTCACGGCCGAGTACGCGATGCTGCCGCGGGCCACGTCGAGCCGGTCGGACCGCGAGTCGATCAAGGGGCGCGTCGGCGGCCGGACGCACGAGATCTCCCGCCTCGTCGGGCGGTCGCTGCGCGCGATCATCGACGTCGCGCAGCTCGGCGAGAACACCATCGTGCTGGACTGCGACGTGCTGCAGGCCGACGGCGGGACGCGGACGGCCGCGATCACGGGCGCCTACGTGGCGCTCGCCGACGCGGTGGCGTGGGCGACGGAGAAGCGGCTCGTGCCGAAGGGCCGCACGGTGCTCAAGGACTCGGTCGCCGCGGTGAGCGTCGGCATCATCGACGGCGTCCCGATGCTCGACTTGCCGTACGTCGAGGACGTGCGGGCGGAGACGGACATGAACGTCGTCGTCACGGGGTCGGGCACGTTCGTCGAGGTGCAGGGCACCGCCGAGCACGCGCCGTTCGACCGTCGCGAGCTCGACGTGCTGCTCGACCTGGCCGTGGCCGGGACCGACCGCCTCGCGCAGATCCAGGCCGCGGTCCTCGCAGCGCCGCCGGCCGACGGGTCGGCGACCCGCGTCACGCTCCCGTGAGCGTGCCCGCCGGCGCCAGGCTCGTCCTGGCGACCCACAACGCGCACAAGGTCGGCGAGCTGCGCGCGATCCTCGCGCCCGCGCTGCCGGGCCTCGACCCGTCCGCCGTCGTCGGTGCCCGCGAGGTCGGCGCGCCCGAGCCGGTCGAGGACGGGGTGACGTTCGCGGAGAACGCGCTGATCAAGGCGCGGGCGCTCGCGGCGTTCACGGGGCTGCCCGCGGTCGCCGACGACTCGGGACTCAGCGTCGACGTGCTCGGCGGCGCACCCGGCATCTTCTCGGCCCGCTGGGCCGGGCGGCACGGCGACGACGCGGCGAACCTCGACCTCCTCCTCGCCCAGCTCGCCGACATCGCGCCCGAGCACCGGGGTGCTCGATTCGTCTGCGCGGCCGCTCTCGTGACCCCCGACGGGTTCGAGCACGTCGAGACGGGTGCCCTCGTCGGCACGCTCGCGGGGAGCCCGCGCGGCGAGCACGGCTTCGGGTACGACCCGGTGCTCGTGCCGCTCGGGGAGTCCCGGACGTGCGCGGAGCTGTCGCCGCAGGAGAAGAACGCGATCAGCCACCGCGGGCAGGCCTTCCGTGCGCTCGTGCCGGCGGTGGTGCGGGCGCTCGGAGGGTGACGGCCGGTGGCTGACGCGAGCGCGGCAGACGTCCAGCTGGTCGCCGACGGCGTGACCTTCGGCTACCCCGGGCACCCGGTGCTCGACTCGGTCGACCTCGTCGTCTCGGCGGGCGACCGGATCGGCCTGGTCGGCGAGAACGGCGCGGGCAAGACGACGCTGCTGCGGGTGCTCGCGGGCGACCTGGTCCCGTCGGCGGGCAGCGTGCGGCGGGTCGGCAGCCTCGCTGTCGTGGACCAGGAGCTCGACGTGGCGAGCGACGAGACGATCGGCTCGATGGTCGCGGGTGCGCTGGCGACGGTCCGGGCCGCGTCGGACGCGCTCGCCGCCGCCGTCGAGGCGTTCGACCACGAGTCGGGGGACCTCGCGGCGCTCGGCCACGCGATGCACCGCTACGAGCACCTGGCCGCGTGGGACGCCGACCGGCGGATCGACGAGGCGCTGACCCGGTTCGGCGCCCCGCGCGACCACGAGCGGCGGCTCGCGCAGCTCAGCGTGGGGGAGCGGTACCGCGTCCGGCTGGCGTGCCGGCTGGGGGAGCGGGCGGACCTGCTGCTGCTCGACGAGCCGACGAACCACCTCGACGCGGCGGGGATCGACCACCTCACCGCGCAGCTCCAGGGATGGCCGGGCGCGCTGGTGATCGTCACGCACGACCGCCGGCTGCTCGACGACGTGATGACGGCGATCCTCGACCTCGACCCGGCGATGGACGGCCGCCCCGCGCTGTACGGGGCGACCCGGTACGCCGACTACCGGTTCGCGAAGGACCAGATGCTGCGCCGCTGGCGGGCCCGCTACCGCGCGGAGCGCAAGCGTGCGCTGCAGCTCGCGGAGCGGCTCGACCAGGCGTACGAGGGGCTGTCCGACGAGTGGCGCCCGCCGAAGGGGTCGCAGGCGCACCGCCGGGCCACGCGCGCCCGCATCCACGTGAAGGCCGCGGACCGGCTGGTCGAACGGCTCGAGGCGCAGGCCGTGGAGGTGCCCGTGCCACCGCTCGCGCTGTCGTTCCCGGACCTGCCGTCGATCCCGCGGCACGCAGGCGTCCAGGACCCGGACCGCCCGTCCCGCGACGACGACCTGGCCGCGGCGGCACCGCAGGTCAGGGGACCGCTGCTGGAGGTGCGGGCACCGCGTGTCGAGGGGAGGCTCGACCTGCCCGGGGTCCGGATCGACGTGCCGCCGTGCGGGCGCCTGCTCGTGACCGGGCCGAACGGGTCCGGCAAGTCGACGCTCGTCGCGGCGCTCGCCGGGCGGCTGCCGCTCGACCGCGGGTCGCGGACGGTGGCGCCCGGCGTCCGGCTGGGGGTGCTCGCGCAGGAGGGCCCGACGGAGCACGCGCGCGACGCGGGGAGGTCCGAGCCGGACGTCCCGGGGGCCGTGACCGCGGCGGCGCCGCCCGTGTCGGCCTTCGACGCGTACGCGCGGCATGCGCTCGACCTGCTGCACGGCGGGCTGCTCGACCCGGACGAGCTGGTGCCCGTCGCGGCGCTGGGCCTGCTCACGGAGGAGGACCTGGACCGGCCGTTGCGCGACCTGTCCGTCGGTCAGCGCCGCCGGTTCGACCTGGCGTGCGCGCTGCTGGCGGCGCCGCACGTGCTGATCCTCGACGAGCCCACGAACCACCTGTCGGTCGGCCTGGTCGACGAGCTCACGCAGGCGCTGCGGCTCACGTCCGCGGCGGTGGTCGTCGCGACGCACGACCGCAGGATGCGTGCCGACCTGGGCGACTGGCCGGAGCTCACGCTGTCCTGACGCGGGACGGCGCGAGTCAGGGCAGGCGGCCCACGTGCGCCATCGCCTGCCGCAGCAGGAGCCCCTGCCCGCCGTTCATCTCGACCTGCACCTGCTCGGCGCACGCCTCCTCGGGGGTGAGCCACGCGAGGTCGATGGCGTCCTGCTGCGGCCGGCAGTCGCCGAGCACGGGCACGACGTAGGCGAGCGACACGGCGTGCTGGCGGGGGTCGTGGTACGGCGTGACCCCGGGGGTCGGGAAGTACTCCGCGACGGTGAACGGCTGGGGCGACGAGGGGATCTGCGGGAGTGCGACGGGGCCGAGGTCCTTCTCGACGTGCCGCACGAGCGCGTCGCGCACGCGCTCGTGGTACATCACGCGGCCGGAGACGAGGGCGCGGGACATCACGCCCTCGGGGGTGACGCGCAGGAGGAGGCCGACGGCGACGACGTCGCCCGAGTCGTCGACCCGGACGGGCACGGCGTCCACGTAGAGGATCGGGAGCTGGAGTCGCACGGCGCCGATCTGCTCGGGGCTCAGCCAGCCGGCGGGACGCTCGGGGCCGGAGGGGAAGTCGGCGGTCTCGGTCACCGTGCAGTTGTACCCCTGACGCACCGGGTGCCGGTAACGGGCGCGCGGGCGGCGGGGCGGTCCGCGTCGCCCGGGAATAGTCACCGGTACCGTGACGCTCTACCACGCGACACTCATCACGGGAGGTATCACGTGGCCACGACCACCCTGACCGCCGACACCATCGGTCAGACCATCAAGGACAACGAGATCGTCCTCGTCGACTTCTGGGCGGAGTGGTGCGGTCCGTGCCAGCGCTTCGGCCCGGTGTTCGAGGCGTCGTCGCAGGAGCACCCGGACGTCGTGCACGCCAAGGTCGACACCGAGGCGGAGCAGGCGCTCGCGCAGGAGCTGCAGATCTTCTCGATCCCCACGCTGATGGCGTTCCGCGACGGGATCCTGGTGTTCAACCAGGCCGGCGCGCTGCCCGCGCCCGCGCTGGAGCAGGTCGTCAACGCCGTGAAGGGCCTGGACATGGACGAGGTGCGCGAGAAGATCGCCGCCTCGAAGACCGAGTCCGCCTGACACGAGTCACCTCCAAAGGGAGCCGGTCGTTCACACGAGTCACCGGCTCCCTTTGTGTTGGGTTTGCCTAAACTTCACCCTCGTGGTTACCGTGACTGTGATCTCCCTCACACCAGCACGTCCAATGGGGGCCGTGCGGGGGGTGATCCCCGGGAGACCACGTCGGCGTGGTCACCCGGACTCGGCAGCTCGCCACCGCCCTCACCGCCGAGACGGTCGCGCCTGCCCACTTCTGGGGGCCACACACCATGCAACCTGCGCCACGGACGTCCCGTCCGCTCGTCCTGTTCCTCGCCCTGACCGCCGCCCTCGCGCTCGCCCTCACGGCGGCGCCCGCGGCCTGGGGATCGGTCTCACGCGCGAACGTGCAGACCGCCGCCACCGTCTCCGTCGGTCAGGGCGGGTACGTCGCGACACCCGTCGGACCCACACCCGAGGGGTGCGACGCGATCGAGACGGACCCGCGATCCGCCCTGACGGCGGACGCCCCGCAAGGCGCACTCCCGACGAACGACTGGTGGTCGTCGCTTCTCTACAAGCGCCTCGACTGCCGGTGGAGCCAGCCGCTGCACGCGCACCCCGTGTCCTACCTGCCGTCGGCGGGCGGCCTCGGGCTGTCGTCGACGCGCGTGCCGGTCCTCACCGGGACGCCGGGCGGGGTGGGGGAGTTCCACTACCCGTACTCGCAGGACGTCCTCGTGGGCGTCGCGGGCCTGGCCGCCCCGGAGGTCAAGGTCGCCGGGTGGAGCGACTGGACGGTCACGCCGTCGTGGTCGGACGGGACGCGCACGCTCACGGCGACGATCGGGCACGGCCTGCCGTTCAGCTGGTACCACGTGAGCGGCGGCGCGGCGACGCTGACCGGCACCGGCACGGTCACGGTCTGGCTGAAGGACGGACCGACCCTCGGCTTCACCGCCGGCGGCCACGACTACGTGGCGTACGCCCCGACGGGCTCGACGTGGACGGTGCAGGGCAGCACGCTGACCAGCACGCTCGCCGGGAAGGGGTACCTCTCGGTCGCCTCGCTCACCACCGGCGCCACGAGCAGCGACGCCGACCGGGTGGCGCAGGCGACCGCGTTCGCGCCGTACGCGTACGCCGAGGTCACCGGCACCAAGGCCACGTACACGTACGACGAGTCCGCGTCGGTGGTCCGCACCACGTACGCCCTGACCACGAAGGCGCTCGAAGGCTCCGCGAAGGGGACCGTCGTCGCGCTCTACCCGCACCAGCAGCAGTACGTGACCAGCGCGGGCGGCGGCAGCAAGCTGTCGTCCACCTACGTCTCTCCCCGCGGCCCGATGACGGCCTACGTCGGGTCGCCCTCGTTCACCACCGCGACGCCGTTCACCGGCGTCCTGCCCGAGATCCCCGCCGTCGCCACGAGCACGGGAACGCTCCGCGCCCGGCTCGACGAGCTGCTCGCCGCCGAGGACCCCGACAGCCTCGGGGCGCTCAAGGCCGACACCTACTGGACCGGCAAGGCCCTCGGCCGGGCCACGCGCATCGTCGAGATCGCCGACCAGCTCGGTGACACGGACCTGCGCGACCGCACGCTCGCGACCATCAAGGCCACGCTCACCGACTGGTTCACCGCGACACCCGGCAAGACGTCGCAGGTGTTCGCGTACGACGCGGACTGGGGCACGCTCATCGGCTACCCCGCCTCGTACGGGTCCGACACCGAGCTCAACGACCACCACTTCCACTACGGCTACTTCGTCGTGGCCGCCGCGACGCTCGCACGGTTCGACCCAGCCTGGGCGAGCAAGGACGCGTACGGCGGGATGGTCGACACGCTCGTGCGCGACGCGAACAGCTACGACCGGTCCGAGACGCGGTTCCCGTACCTGCGCGACTTCGACATCTACGCCGGTCACGACTGGGCGTCCGGGCACGGTGCGTTCGACGCCGGCAACAACCAGGAGTCCAGCTCGGAGGGCATGAACTTCGCCGCCGGTCTCGTCGAGTGGGGCGAGGCGACCGGTGACACGGCCGTCCGCGACGCCGGCGCGTACATCTACGCCACCGAGGCGGCCGCGATCCAGGACTACTGGTTCGACGGGTCGGGGGCCATGCCGCAGGGCTTCGGCCACTCCACGGTCGGCATGGTCTGGGGCGACGGCGCGTCGTACTCCACGTGGTTCAGCGCCGAGCCGGAGATGATCCAGGGCATCAACACGCTGCCCGTCACCGGCGGCCACCTGTACCTCGGTCTGCGACCCGACGACGTCGAGGCCAACTACGCCGAGCTCGTCAAGGCCAACGGCGGCCAGCCGTCCGCGTGGCAGGACATCCTGTGGAGCTACCTGGCGCTCGCGGACGGTCAGGCGGCGCTGACCAGCCTGCTCGCCAACCCCGGGTACGCCGTCGAGGAGGGGGAGAGCCGGGCGCACACGCTGCACTGGGTCGCCAACCTCGCGTCGCTCGGTCACGTCGACCCGACGGTGCGCGCCGACCACGCGCTCGCCGTCGTCTTCAAGGGCGCGGGCGGACGGACGTACGTGGCGTCGAACCCGACCTCGGCGCCGCTCACGGTGACCTTCAGCGACGGGACGCTGCTCGCCGTGGCCGCCGGGAAGACGGTCACGTCCGGGGCGTTCACGTGGAGCGGCGGCGGCGCGACGGGCGGTCCGACCGGCACCCCGACACCCACGCCGACGCCGACGCCGACTCCGACGCCGACTCCGACGGTCACGCCGACGCCGACGCCCACCGTGACGCCGACGCCGACGCCGACCCCGAAGCCGACCAAGACGCCGACGCCCACCAAGACGCCGAAGCCGACGAAGACGCCGAAGCCCACGAAGACGCCGACGCCGACCCCGACGCCGACGGGACCGCAGCCGAGCGTGTTCACGCGATACCTCGGCCCGAACGGGTCGCTCGTCGCGCAGCAGCCGACCAGCCCGCCGACGGTCGTCGTCCCGCAGGCGTTCGGCATCGACACGGGCCAGGAGTCCCCGAACGCGCTCGTGTGGACGGCGAGCGGGCTCAACGGCACCCCGACGGGGGCGGGGCCGACGTTCGACGTCGCGCTCGACGCGGGCATGGTCGTCGGCAACGGCACCCGGATCTCCCTCTCGTACGACCTCACGGGTGACGGGACGTGGGACCGGACGGAGATCTACCGGTACTTCGCGACCGACCCGATCCCCGGTTTCGAGCACCTGACGGAAGCCGTCGGGCTGCAGTCGGCCACCGGGACGCTCGGTGCGCTGCACGGCGGGACCGTCCGGGTCGCGCTGTGGAACGCGATCGGGTCCGGCCCGACGAGCGTGGGGGTGCCCGAGACGGTGATCAGGCTGCCGCTGAGCTGATCGCCCCCACGGACGGACGGGCCGCCGGACCCCCCTCGGGACCGGCGGCCCGTCCGCGTCGAGAGGACCGTCCCGACGCCCGTCACGCGGTCCGCAGCGCCTCGGTGGGCGGCACCCGGGCGGCGCGCATCGCCGGGTACAGGCCCACGAGCGAGCCGATGACGAGCGAGCAGGCGAGCCCGGCCACGACGGGCCGCCACGGCACGACGATCGCCCAGCCCTGCGCGGTCGCGTACCCCCAGGTCAGGGCCACGCCGAGCAGTGCGCCGGCCACCCCGCCGAGCAGCGAGAGCAGCACGGACTCCACGAGGAACTGCCCCCCGATGGAGCCCCGGGTGGCGCCGAGCGCCCGGCGCACACCGATCTCCCGGCGCCGCTCCAGGACCGACACGACCATGACGTTCGCGATCCCGACTCCACCGACGAGCAGCGCCACGCCCCCGAGGCCGAGGGCCAGCAGCGTGAACGACCGGGTCGCGGCGTCCTGGGCGGCGAGCGCGTCGGACGGGCGGGACACCTGCACCTCGTCGGGGGCGGCGGGGTTGGCGGTCCTCCCGAGCAGCGCCCGCGTCGCGACGACCTCGTCGGGGTCGACCCGCACGTACACGCCGGACGGCGGCAGGTCCTCGTCGGAGACCGCGTCGGCGACGGTGGTGCCGATGATCGCCGCCTCGTTCAGCTCCGACGCGAGGACCACCGGGTCGAGGATGCCGACGACGGTGAACGGCCGGCTGCCGATCCACACGTCGACTCCGCCGTCGAGCGAGCCGATCGCGAGGCGTCGCGCGGCCGTCGAGCCGAGCACCACCGCGGGGTACCGGGACGTCGCGTCGTCGAGCCAGCGACCCTCGCGGAGCGTCGCCGCGACGGTCCGGAGCAGGTCGAGGTCCGCCGCGACGACACCGATCCCGCTCGTCTCGCTCGTCGGGACCAGGTCGTTGCGCCGGACGGTCGCGTCGACCTTGCGCACGGCGGCGGCGGACTCGACCGTGGGGATCCGGGCGATCATCGCGACGGACTCGTCGGGCAGCGTCGCGTCGTCGCCGAGCACCCCTTGGCCCGGGGCGACCGTGAGCAGGTTGGTGCCGAGCGCGTCGAGCTGCGCCTGCAGGTCGGCGCGCGACGACTCGGACAGGCCGAGCACCCCGACGAGCGCGGTGATCCCGATCGCGACGCCGAGCGCCGACAACGCCGTGCGGCCCTTGCGGACGGTGAGTCCGCGCGCGCCGAGCCGGAGCCGGTCGCCGGCGGACATGCGCCGGACGACGGTCGGGCCGTCCGGCCCGTGCGGACGGCGGTCCCGCGGGCGGGCGACCGGGGGCCCGACCTCGGTGCGCGTCACGACGTCACCCCGGCGGACGACGGCGGCACCGGGCACGTGTCGTGCTCCACGCGCCCGTCCCGCATCGACACGACGCGCGGCAGCCGCCCGGCGATGTGCTCGTCGTGCGTGACGACGACGATCGTCGCGCCCTCCTCGTGCAGCGTGTCGAACAGGTCGAGCACCGCGGCGCCGGACGCCTGGTCCAGGTTCCCCGTCGGCTCGTCCGCGAGCAGGACCCGCGGCCCGTGCACGAGCGCCCGGGCCACGGCGACCCGCTGGCACTCGCCACCCGACAGCTCCGTGGGCGTGTGCCCCGCACGCGCACCGAGCCCGACGCGGTCGAGCGCCTCCCGGGCCCGGCGCAGCCGCTCGGGTCGCCGGACACCCTGGTAGAGCAGCCCGTCGGCGACGTTCTCGAGCGCGGACCGGCCGTCCAGCAGGAAGAACTGCTGGAACACGAACCCGAGGTGCACGGCCCGGACACGGGACAGGGCGGCGTCCGACATCGCGGTGACGTCGTCGCCGGCGAACCGCACCCGCCCCGTCGAGGGTCGGTCGAGCGCCCCCATCACGTGGAGCAGCGTCGACTTGCCCGAGCCCGACGGCCCGACGACGGCCATGTAGTCGCCGGCCTCGACGCCCAGGTCGAGGTCGTGCAGCACCGTGAGCGCCGCCGGGCCCGTGCCGTACGTCTTGGTGACCCCGTGCAGCTCGACGACGGTCATGGCGTGACCACCACCTCGTCGCCCTCGGCGACGTCGTCGCCGGACACCTCGACGTCGGTCCCGGCGAACGCCCCGGTCGTGACCTGGACGTACCGGGTGGAGCCGTCGTCGAGGACCTTCTCCACGCCGTGCCCGCCGGTGGACAGCGCGACGAGCGCGGTGACCGGGACGACGAGCACGTCGGTCGCGACGACCTGGTCGAGGACTACCTGCACGGGCGCCCCCTCGAGCAGCGCCGCCACGGCGTCGCCGGTCGCCGCGATCGACACCTCGAGCTGCTGCTGCTCGTCGGTCGTGACGAGCTCGACGGCCGACACGGTGCCGTCGGTCGTCGTCCCGTCGGGCAGCGTGAGGTGCGCGCTCGCCCCGACGGGCGCGAGCGCCGCCTGGCTGGTGCGCAACGCGCACGTGACGACCATCGGCGTGCCGCCGACGGCGAGCACGGGCTTGCCCGGCTCGACGGTCGCTCCCAGGTCGAGGAGGTGCTCGGCGACCCGCACGTCCTGGGGGGTGAACACGACGTCGCCGAGGGCCACCGTGCCCGTCTGCGTCTCGCCGAGCGCCTTCTGCCAGCGCTTGACGGCGGCCGTCGTGGCCGCCGTCCAGTCCTCGTCGACGGTGAGGCCGAGCCCGGTCGTGTACCCGAGGTCGACGAGCGCCTGCTCGAGCTGCTGCACGTCGGCACCGTCCGTCGACGACGGGCCGAGCTGCCGCCACGCGGGTTCCGCACCGGTCAGGCGGACCACGGGCCGGGTGTCGACGGCGTAGAGCACCCCACCCTGACCGACCGTCTCACCGACGGCGGCGAGCGCCGTCAGCGTGCCCTGGTCCCGGGCCTCGAGCGGCGTCGTCGCGCCGTGGCCGAGCTCGCACTGGGTCGTCGTGCTCGAGACGAGGTCGGACCGCGTCACGGTGGCGGTCGGGCGGCTCGCGGAGGCGGACGGCGACGCGCCGGACGCGGGGTCGGCAGGTGCGCCGCACGCGGTCAGCAGGCCACCGACGGCCAGCAGGGCGAGCGCGGGGACGAGGCGGACGGAGGTCGTCATGTCAGCCCTCGTTCTGCGGGGGCTCGACGCCGGCCTCGTCGGCGCACTCCAGCAGGTCCTGCTCGAACTGCGGGTCGCCGGGCTTCGGCTCGCCGGGCGTGGCGGCACCGTCCGGGCTGCGGTGGTGGTGCTGCGTCACGCGGCCGCCGTCGAACTCCGGGTCGGACACGTCCCAGCCGCGGTCGCGCATGCACTGCGCCTGGTCGAGGAACGCCTGCTTCTGCTCCTCGGAGAGCTCGCGCCCGTCGTCCTGCGGCTCGGCCATCTCCTGCCAGGTCGCGCACGCGTCCTCGGCCGCCTGCATCTGCTCGGGCGACAGGCCCTTGCCGTCGACGGTGACCTTCCCGTCGACGGGGTCCGGCACGTCCACGCCCTGCTCGCGCATGCAGCGCGCCCACTGGAGCATCGCGTCCTCGGGGTCGAGCGAGGCGGACGCCGACGGCGTGCTGCCGGGGTCCGCGTCCCCGGTGGCTCCCGGGAGCGCCGAGGAGGGTGTGTCCGCGGTGCAGGCGGCGGCGGCGAGCACGACGCCGACGGCGCCGAGCGCGCACAGCAGGTGGCGGAGCGGCGGGCGGCTGGTCCTGGTGGGGTGCGGACGCGTGTCGATGGTGGTCACGGTGGGCTCCTCGGATCGTCGGGAGGGACGGCCCCAGCCCACCGCCGCGCCCGTTCGGCCAGCGTTGGCTGCGGGACCGGCCGCGTCCCGCGCGCTTACGCTGGCTGAACACAGCCGGTCCGATGCTGCGCAGACGAGTCCGATCGCGACGGAGGTGCTGGGTGCGGGTGCTCGTGGCCGAGGACGAGGAGGTCATGGCGGACGCGCTCGCGCGCGGCCTGCGTCGTGCCGGGTACGCGGCGGACGTCGCCGCCGACGGCGGCACCGCGCTGGCGCTGGCGGGCGTGAACCGGTACGACGTGGTGCTGCTCGACCGCGACCTGCCCGTCGTGCACGGCGACGACGTGTGCCGGGCGCTGGTCGACGGCGGCTCGCCGGCCCGCATCCTCATGCTGACGGCGGCCGGCGGCCTGGACGAGAAGGTCGGCGGCTTCGCGCTGGGAGCCGACGACTACCTCGCGAAGCCGTTCGCGTTCGCCGAGCTGCTCGCGCGCGTCCAGGCGCTCGCCCGCCGCACCGCCCCCGCGCAGCCGCCCGTGCTGACCGCCGGCGACCTGCGGGTGGACGTGTCGCGTCGCGCGGTGACGCGGGCGGGGCGGCCCGTCGACCTCACGCTCAAGGAGTACGGCGTCCTCGCGGAGCTCGTCCGCGCCGACGGTGCCGTCGTCTCGGCGGAGGACCTGCTCGAACGGGTCTGGGACGAGAACGCCGACCCGTTCACGAACGCGGTGCGGGTCACGATGGTGGGCCTGCGGCGCAAGCTCGGGGACCCGCCCGTCATCGAGACGCTCCGGGGCGCGGGCTACCGGGTGGTGGTCCCGTGAGGCGGTCGCTGAGCGTGCGGTGGCGGCTCACACTCTTCTACACGCTCGTCGTCGCCCTGTCCGGGGCGGTGCTGCTGGCGCTCGTCTACGGTCTCGTGACGCAGGCCCAGAGCCGCAGCATGCGCACCGAGTCGCACGTGCTGCCCGGGTCCGGCGTGACGGCGCCCCTGCCCCCACCCGTGGTCTCGGAGGTCCGTGAGGACGCGGTCGGGTCGACGATGGACCAGCTCGTGCGGAACTCGTGGCTCGGGCTGCTGCTCGTCACGGCCGCCTCCGTCGGCATCGGCTGGGTGGTCGCCGGTCGCGTCCTCGCGCCCGTGCACACGATCACCGCCCGCGCGCAGCGGATCTCGGCGGACTCCCTGGACGAGCGGATCGCCCTCGGTGGCCCCCGCGACGAGCTCCGCGAGCTGGCCGACACGTTCGACGCGCTGCTGGCCCGCGTGCAGCAGACCGTGAGCTCGGAGCGGCGGCTCGTCGCGACCATGTCCCACGAGCTGCGCACCCCGCTCGCGAACCAGCAGGCCGCGCTCGACGTCGCGCTCGCGGACCCCGACGCCGACGCCGGCGAGCTGCGCGCCGCGGCGGCGACCGCGCTCGACCAGAGCAGGCGGGCCGCCCGCACGATCGACGCGCTCCTCGTGCTCGCCCGTGCGCAGTCCGGCGAGGCTGTCGGGCCGCCGACGCCGGTCGACCTGCGCGGCGCCGTCGCGGACGCCGTCGACCAGGTGCGCCGCCCCGACGACGGCCTGGCCTGGGACGTGCGGCTCACCGACGTCACCGTGCCGGGGGAGCCCGCCCTGCTCGGCCGGGCCGTGGCCAACCTGGTGCACAACGCGGCGCACCACAACGTCCCGGACGGTCGCGTCTCGGTACGTCTCGCCGAGGAGCACGACGGTGCCCGGGTCGTCGTGACGAACACCGGGCCCGCGGTGGCGCCCGACGAGGCCGCCGACCTCGTCCTGCCCTTCCGGCGTGCCTCGGCGGACCGCACGACGAACGGCACCGGGGTCGGCCTCGGCCTCACGGTGGTGCGAGCGGTGGCGGACCACCACGGTGGACGCCTCGTCCTGACGCCACGGACGGACGGGGGCCTGGTCAGCGAGCTGTGGCTGCCGATGCGGTGATTTCTGGCCGTCTGTCCAGAATCACCCGCTCGGCACCCGCCCCGGGTAGTAGCGTCCGGCCCATGATTCCCCGCGTCTGGGTCCGCCTGTCGGGCGGATGGTGGCAGCACCGCGAGCGCTGCCTGCGTTCGCGGGGGTTCGTGCGACGGATCCAGGTCGGCGTCTACAAGATGTACGTCGAGGAGCACGGCGGGTACGTGTCGCTCCTTGCGGAGTTCGCCGGTGAGCCGAGGCTGCCGCACAAGATGCTCAGCGTGTTCATCGCCCCCGGAGCCCGGATCGGCAGCGGGGTGACGATCCACCAGCAGGTGACGATCGGGAAGAACGACGACCCGGACAGCCCCCGCTTCGGGTCGCCGACGATCGGCGACGGCGTCTACATCGGTGCGGGCGCCCAGGTGATCGGTGCCGTGACCGTGGGGGCGGGGGCGCGCATCGGCGCGGGTGCGGTGGTCGTGCACGACGTCCCGCCGGGCGCGACCGTGGTCAGCGCGCCGGCGCGGGTGATCCTGCGGGACATCACGCCCGTCTGACCCGCCGGGTTCCGCCCGCGAGGGCGACCGCACGTGTCGACGAGTGCGGGAGACGGGACTTGAACCCGCACGCCCTCTCGGGCACCAGGACCTAAACCTGGCGTGGCTGCCGTTTCACCACTCCCGCGCGGCCGAGTGTCCCACAGCGGGCCCCGGCCGGACCGTGCGTCAGGCGACCTTGAGGTCCCGCCGCAGCTTGGCCACGTGACCGGTCGCCTTCACGTTGTACTGCGCGAGCTCGACGCGCCCCTCGGGGTCGACGACGACCGTCGAGCGGATGACGCCCGTGACCGTCTTCCCGTAGAGCTGCTTCTCGCCCCACGCGCCCCACGCCTCCAGCACCGAGCGGTCCGGGTCGGACGCGAGCGGGAACGTGAGGTGCTCCTGCTCGACGAACGCCGCGAGCTTCTCGACGGGGTCGGGGGAGAGCCCGACGACGGCGTACCCGGCGCCCTGCAGCGACGCGAGCGAGTCGCGGAAGTCGCACGCCTGCGTGGTGCACCCGGGCGTCATGGCCGCCGGGTAGAAGTACACGATGACGTGCCGTCCGCGCAGGTCGGACAGCGTGACACTGCCACCGTCGGCGGTCGGCAGCGTGAAGTCGGGGGCGAGGTCGCCGACGGCGAGACGAGGCACGGGAGCTCCAGACGAGGTGAGGCGGGGACGGCGTCAGCCTACGTCGGCCGGGTACCGTCAGGCCCGTGAGCGCACAGAACGCCGAGCCGTCCCCGCACCTGCCCATCCGGATGCTGAACGACCGTCTGCTCGTCACGATCGACCGCGAGACGGCCGAGCGGCGCTCGAGCTCGGGGATCGTGATCCCCGCCACGGCCGCCGTCGGCAAGCGGCTGTCCTGGGCGGCCGTCGTCGCCGTCGGCCAGCACGTCCGGCAGGTCGAGGTCGGCGACCGGGTCCTGTTCGACCCGGAGGACCGCGCGGAGGTCGAGCTCGCGGGCACCACGTACCTGCTGCTGCGGGAGAAGGACGTGCACGCCGTCGCGGCCCCGGGAACTATCGGGGAGGGCACGGGGTTGTACCTGTAGCCGGCACGGTTGCACGACCGTGCGTTCGGTGCTGGGCTGAGTGATCACGAGAGACGAAGGAGGAGACGCCGTGCACCCCGACGCCGCCCCCGACAACATCGAGCCCGTCAAGGACCTGCTGGACGCGCACGTGCCGCTGACGCTCCTGGTGGACCTCCTCACGGACGCCGCGCCGCCGTCGGCCGAGATCCTCGAGTCCGAGGGTCTTCCCGACACGCCGTGGTGGGAGCAGGACACCCCCGGGACCGGGACGTCCGGCGAGCCGCCGGCGTGACGGTCGTCACTGCGGCCCGTTCTGGTTCGCTTGCCGGGCCCCGGGCCTGCTAACGTTCTCAACCGCGCGCCATTAGCTCAATTGGCAGAGCAGCTGACTCTTAATCAGCGGGTTCGGGGTTCGAGTCCCTGATGGCGCACCATCGAGGGCCTCTCGTCTGCGGGAACGCGGACGAGGGGCCCTTCTGGTTGGGCGCGCAGTGGTGCGCGGACGGTCCGTGGGACCGGAGCGAGCCGCTGCGTGGCGCGATCCGGTGTCAGGTTCGAGTCGACCCTGACGAATGGCCCCCGGCGGCTGCCGGAGGCCATTCGCGTTCAGGTGTCAGCGGTGTCGACTGCGATTCACCGAGATGCCGACCCAGCTGCCGAGCCCGGCCATCGCGGCAGCGACGATCGCCGTCAACGCGGTCTCGCGCGCGTCATGCTGAGCCGCCCACGACATTGCCGTGACACACACCACGAACAAGGTCGCGATCCCCACGGCCCTTCGGGTGTCTGCCTGCATGCCGGTCACTTTACGCATCCGAAGACTGCGCCCCCGATCGGGAACGTGTACGGCGCCACCATGCGCAGGCGCGGCTTGGAACCCGTGCAGATGGAGCCTCGCTCGAACAGCCACTGGAGGCCGCTGGCGAGGAGGGCCGCCGCCGGGACGCAGACGGGTGCCGCGACGGCGCAGATGGCCGTACCCAGGCCGGTGACATCGCCTGCGAGCAGGATCCGCTGCTCGGCCTGGCTGAGCGTGACGGTGAAGTTCGCCCAGTTGAGATCGACGTGGGGGTCGGCCACCACGGGGTAGGTGAGATCCGCCCCCGCGTGCTCGACGACCTGCACCAGGCCATCGGCAGTGGATTCGAAGTGCGTCGGCACCCTCCTTCCCTCGGCGTCCTTCGCCCACGGAGCCTGGACCGTCGCCAGGTCGATCACGGTGGCCGCACCGACCGGCACCGTCAGGGTGGCGGAGCCGTCCGGATTGATGACCGGCACCACCCCGTCGGCGAGGCCGTAGGTGTACGTCGACGGGGCGTCCTTGCTGGACAGAACCGTCAGCACTCGTGCGCCGGTGGTGGTCGCCTGCACGGCCACGTCGACGGACCTGCCGGCGTAGACCGCCGTGCCGTCCTGCGCGACCTTGGCTGCAGCGGTTGCCTCCCGAGGAAGCCCGAGAGTGACGGACGCACCCTCGACGCTCCTCAGAACGACCACCCCCGACGTCGACTCGGGGGCAGCCACGTCGACCCTTCCTCCTGCGGTGAACCGGCCGTCACGGCCTCGCGCGAAGTCCCTGAGGGAAGCCTTCGGCGCGACGCGCTCGATCTGGTCTGCCACCCGGTCGGGAGCGGACGGTGCCGCGTCGGCGCCCGTGCCGACACCGATGGTCAGCGCCAGAGCAGCGGTTGCCAGCAGGGCGGTCGAACGGCCCGCACGTATGACTCGTCGCATCTACGTACCTTCTTGTGAGTGTTGTCACCGTGGTGACGCTGCTCGATGCCGAGCAGCCGGACGGAAGTTAGCGAGAACGGCGAATCGAACAAGCGTTCTATCCACAGCCCCTGCGGGAGTCGCGACCAGCCGCGGCACCGGACGGGCTCGGCCTGCGGACTCCGGCGCTCGCGGCCAGCATGGGAGGCACCGCCCTGACGTCCTCGGGGTGGCCCTCGGCGCGGACGGGAGCCTCGTGATGGTGCAGCAGGTGCAGGAGTTCGACGTGGTGGTCGTCGGTGGCGGTGCGGTGGGGGAGAACGCCGCGGACCGGGCCGGGCGGACCGGGCTGAGCGTCGCGATCGTCGAGCATGCGCTGGTCGGAGGCGAGTGCTCGTACTGGGCGTGCATGCCGTCCAAGGCGCTGCTGCGGCCGGGCTCGGCGCTCGCTGCGGCCCGTGCGGTGCCCGGCGCGGCCGCGGCCGGCACGGGTACGGTCGACGTGGCTGCGGCGTTCGCGCGACGCGACGAGGTGGCGCACCACTGGGACGATGGCTCGCAGGTCTCCTGGCTCGACAGCGCGGGCATCACGCTCCTGCGCGGGCACGCCCGGTTCACGGGCCCGCGCGCGCTCACGGTGACGGACGGCAGCGAGGAGACGCCCGTCGTCGCGCGACGCGCCGTCGTGCTCGCGACCGGGTCGGAGCCGATCGTCCCGGCGACGCTCGCCGACGTCCGCCCGTGGAGCAGCCGCGACGCGACGTCGGCGCAGCACGTGCCGGCGCGGCTGGCGATCCTCGGCGGCGGCGTGGTCGGCGTCGAGATGGCGACGGCGTTCGCGGACTTCGGCAGCGAGGTCACGCTGCTGGTCCGTGGCGCGCGGCTGCTCGGCGGGGCGGAGCCGTTCGCGGGGGAGCTGGTGGCGGACGCGCTGCGAGCGGCCGGCGTCGACGTCCGCTTCGGCACGGAGGTCACGGGCGCGACGCGCGACGACGGCGGCGTGCACCTCGAACTGAGCAGCGCGGACGGCACCGTGCGGCTGGACGTCACCGAGGTCCTCGCCGCGACCGGGCGGCGCCCCAGGACGTCGGACGTCGGCCTGGAGACGATCGGCCTCACCCCCGGGAAGCCCGCCGAGGTCGACGACGCGCTGTGCGTCACCGGCGTCGAGGACGGCTGGCTGTTCGCCGTCGGCGACGTCTCCGGCCGGACCGCGACCACCCACCAGGGCAAGTACGACGCGCGGGTCGCGGGGGACGTGGTCGCGCACCGGTTCGGGCCGGGCGGCGGCGACGAGCGTGACGCGGCCCCGTGGAGCCGGTTCCGGGCCACCGCCGACGTGGCGGCCGTGCCACAGGTCGTGTTCACCCGGCCGGAGGTCGCGTGGGTCGGACGGTCGGAGGCGGCGGCGCGCGACGCGGGGATCGACGTGCAGGTCCTCGACTACGCGCTCGAGGACGTCGCCGGCGCCACCGTGCTGTCGCCGGACTACCGGGGCCGCGGGCGGCTGGTCGTCGACCGGTCACGCGGCGTCGTCGTCGGAGCGACGTTCGTCGGGCCGGACGTCGCCGAGCTCCTGCACGCCGCGACGGTCGCGGTGGTCGGCGAGGTGCCGCTCGACCGGCTGTGGCACGCGGTGCCCTCGTACCCGACGCTCAGCGAGGTGTGGCTGCGCTTCCTGGAGACCGCGGGCCTCTGACGGTCAGGACGTGCGCGCGGGCGCCTCCTTGCGCAGCCGCAGCAGCACGTACAGGAACGCGACCAGGGCCGTCGCGGACAGCAGCACCAGGCCGACCGTGTACGTGTGGTCCACCTCGTCGTACGTCGCACCCATGACGAGCGGCGGGAAGAACCCGCCGAGACCACCCGCGGCCCCGACGATGCCGGAGACGCTGCCGACCCGCTCGGCGGGTGTCCGCAGGGCGACCCACGCGAACACGCCGCCGGTGCCGAGTCCGAGGAAGAAGGCCATCGCCACGAACACGGCGCCGGCGGGGACCTCGGGCTGCGGCTGGGTCGCGATGACGAGCGCGAGCGCGGCGACCGCACCGAGGGACACCAGGACGATCGGCTTCGGGTGCAGCCGGTCGGAGAGCGTGCCACCGATCGGCCGCGCGACGACGGCCGCGATCGCGAACCCGGCCGTCCGGGTGCCGGCCCCGGCCAGGTCGAAGCCGTAGACGTCCTTGAGGTAGGTCGGCAGGTACGTCGAGAACGCGACGAAGCCACCGAACGTGACCGCGTACAGGAACGACATCTGCCAGGTCACCGGCAGCTTGAGCGCCGCCGCGAGCTTCGGCAGCACCGACTGGGTGCTGCGTTTCCACGCGGGGGCGTCCCGCATGACGACGAGCACCACGATCCCGGTCACCGCGAGCGCGACGGCCACGATCACGTGGGCGGTCGTGTACCCCCACTTCTCGACGAAGCGGGGCGTGAAGAACGACGACAGGGCCGTACCGCCCATCCCGGCGCCGAACACGCCCGTCGCGAAGCCGCGGCGGGACGGCTCGAACCACGCGTTGACGAACGGCACGCCCGCCGCGAACGTCGTCCCCGCGATGCCGAGCACGAAGCCGAACACGAGGAGCAGCTCGTACGACCCCTGGTTTCCCGCGTACGCGACGAGCAGGACCGGGACGATGCTCGCGAGGCTGAGCACGCCCAGCATGAGCCGACCGCCGTAGCGGTCGGTGAGGGCCCCCACGGGGATCCGGCCCAGCGCGCCGACCAGCACCGGGATCGCGACGAGGAGCGACTTCTGCGTCGACGACAGGTCCAGGTCCTCGGCGTACCGGGTGCCGAGCGGGCCGATGATGTTCCAGGCCCAGAACGTGATCGCGAACGTCCACGTTGCCAGCACGAGGTTCGTGGTGCGGCTGCTGGTCCGCGTGGTGGCGGCGGTCGTGGTCACGTGCCCTCCGGGTGCTCAGCGGTCCCTGTCCCGCGTGCCCACGGGGTCCCAGCCGCGGCGCGGTGCGCTGGCGCCGGGGGTGGGCCGCGCGTCGCGGCTGCGGTAGACGATGTACGGGCGGAACAGGTAGTGCAGCGGGGCCGTGAACGCGTGCACGAGCCGGGTGAACGGGAAGATCGCGATCAGGGCGAGGCCCGTGAGCGTGTGGATCTGGAACGGCAGCGGTGCCGCCGCCATCGAGGCGACGTCGGGCTGCAGCACGAAGATCGACCGGAACCACGGCGAGACCGTCTCCCGGTAGTTGCCCTCGTGACCGGCGGTGGCCCCGGCGAGCGTCGCCCACAGGCCGAGCACGATCGCGCCGACGAGGACGACGTACATGAGCTTGTCGTTCTTGGTGGTGGCCATGAACACCGGGCCCGTCCGGCGGCGGCGGTAGACGAGGATCGCGATGCCGACGAGCGTGCAGAAGCCCGCGACGCCGCCGACGGACAGCGCGACGGCGTGGTACTGCTCCTGCGTGATCCCGACGGCCTCGGTCCACGACATCGGGATGACCAGGCCGCCGATGTGCCCGACGATGACGAACACGAGCCCGAAGTGGAACAGCGGGCTGCCGATCCGCAGCAGCCGGGACTCGTAGAGCTGCGACGACCGGGTGGTCCAGCCGAACTGGTCGTACCGGTACCGCCAGATGGTCCCGCCGACGAGCGTGACGATCGCCAGGTAGGGGAGCACGCCCCACAGCACGACGCTCATGCCGGTCCTCCCGATCCTCCCGGCCCGCCGGCGAGCGGGAGCAGCCGCGGGTCGGCGGAGTCGAGCCCCACGTCCTCGCGCGGCGGCCCGGCCGCGGCCATCCGGTGCACGGCGGCCCGGTCGGTCGGCGACTCGCCCGGCAGGGTCGCGCACACGTCGTCGAGCACCCCCGCGTACGGGGTGCCGGCCTCGTGCAGCGCGAGCCGGACGAGCTCGAGGCTGGCGCGGTACTCCTGCAGCAGCGCGGGCCCGTCCACGGGGTCGGCGACGGCCGCGTACTCGAGCACGAGCGGCAGGTGGTCGGGGAGCTCGCCGTGCGTGTCGACGAGGAACCCGCTCGCGCGGTAGCGCTCCTTGAACCGGCCGAGCACCTCGCCGCGGCGGCGGGTGTCGCCGTCGGTCCAGTACGACAGGTACAGCGGCTGCCGGTGGGACAGGTCGAACAGGTCGACGTACTCGCGCTGCAGGTCGGCCGGCGGGACTGCGCCGGCGTGGTCGAGGAACGTGCGCAGGCCGCCGCCCGACGTCGTCGCCGGGAGCTCGTCGACCGCGTCCCGCAGCAGTGGGAGACGCTCGGTGAACGCGCGGTCGGGGTACGACAGGCACCACGACGCCACCTGGTGCACGACCCGCTCGGCCGGCCGGCCGCGTGGGGCCCTCACGGTGCCGCCTCCCCGGGCGCGTCACCGGCGTGGTGCTCCGGGAACAGCCCCGGCGGCGTCCCGACGCCGTCCCAGTTGAGCAGGTTGACCCGGCCGCGCATCGACTCGGACGGTGCGATGCCCTCCGACGTCTGCCGCTGCTTCAGCGCGTGGAACGTCTCGACGGCCACCGGCACGGGCCGCCCGGACGCCTCGCCGAACGCCGCCGACTCGTACATCCCCGGGCCCTCGTCGTAGTCGAGCGAGCAGCCGAGCTCCTCGAGCTCGTGGCCGCGCTCCTCGTGGGCCTTCGGGATGACGTACCGGTCGGCGTACTTCGCGATCGCGAGCAGCCGGTACATCGCGTACATCGTCGTGCCCGTCATGCCGACGGACCGGGGGACGGCCTCGACGGCGTCGTCCTCGAGCGTGATGCCGCGCAGGTAGGCGCGCATGGCCGCCAGGCGGCGCAGGACCCCGGTGACGACCTCGGTGTCGCCGGCGGAGAACAACG
This sequence comes from Cellulomonas chitinilytica, assembly GCF_016862675.1. Classification (GTDB taxonomy): domain Bacteria; phylum Actinomycetota; class Actinomycetes; order Actinomycetales; family Cellulomonadaceae; genus Cellulomonas; species Cellulomonas chitinilytica. The sequence goes on from NZ_BONK01000013.1 coordinate 111,239, forward strand.
AGGCCAGGTACTCGACCGGGATGCGCAGCGCCTCGATCGCGCCGAACAGGTTCCCGTGGTCCTCGGCGTCGTGCCCCTGCTCGCGCAGCAGGTCGACGACGGGGGACAGCGGCGGGACGTACCAGACCATCGGCATCGTCCGGTACTCGGGGTGCAGCGGCAGCGCGACCCGGTACGTCTTGGCGAGCGCGTAGACGGGCGACCGGACGGCGGCGTCGAGCCAGTCCTGCGGGATGCCCTGCTCACGGGCGGCGGCGACGACCGTGGGGTCGTTCGGGTCGAGCATGAGGTCGAGCTGTGCCTCGTACAGGGCGCGCTCGTCCTTGACCGACGCGGCCGCCGTGACGCGGTCCGCGTCGTACAGGACGAGCCCGATGTACCGCAGCCGGCCGACGCACGTCTCCGAGCAGACGGTCGGCAGCCCCACCTCGATCCGGGGGTAGCAGAACGTGCACTTCTCGGCCTTGCCGGTCTTGTGGTTGAAGTAGATCTTCTTGTAAGGGCACCCCGTCACGCACTGCCGCCAGCCGCGGCAGCGGTCCTGGTCCACGAGCACGATGCCGTCCTCGGCCCGCTTGTAGATCGCCCCCGACGGGCACGACGCCATGCAGGACGGGTTGAGGCAGTGCTCGCAGATCCGCGGCAGGTACATCATGAACGTCCGCTCGAACTCGAAGCGGATCCGGTCCTCCGACTCGGCGCGCACCTTCTCGACCATGGGGTCCAGGTGGCCGGCCTCCGTGACGCCGCCCAGGTCGTCGTCCCAGTTCGCCGACCAGCGGATCTTCGTGTCCTCGCCCGTGATCAGGCTCTTCGGCCGTGCCACCGGGAAGTCGTCGCCGAGGGGTGCGTCGACGAGCGTCTCGTAGTCGTACGTCCACGGCTCGTAGTAGTCCTCGAGCTTCGGCTGCACCGGGCTCGCGAAGATCGTCAGGAGCTTCTTGACCCGGCCGCCTGCCTTCAGCGCGAGGCGGCCGCGCTTGTTCAGCGTCCAGCCGCCGCGCCACGTCTCCTGGTCCTCGTACCGCCGCGGGTACCCCTGGCCGGGGCGGGTCTCGACGTTGTTGAACCACACGTACTCGACGCCCGCGCGGTTCGTCCACGCCTGCTTGCACGTCACCGAGCACGTGTGGCACCCGATGCACTTGTCGAGGTTCATCACCATCGCCATCTGGGCCATGACACGCATCGGTCAGTACCTCACGTCCTGGCTGCGCCGCCGGATGGTCGTCACCATGTCCCGCTGGTTTCCCGTCGGGCCGAGGTAGTTGAACGTGTACGAGAGCTGCGCGTACCCGCCGATGAGGTGCGTCGGCTTCACGAGCAGCCGGGTCACCGAGTTGTGGATGCCGCCGCGGCGGCCCGTCCTCTCCGTCTTCGGGACGTCGATGGTGCGTTCCTGCGCGTGGTGCACGAAGACGACGCCCGCGGGCATCCGGTGGCTGACGATCGCGCGGCAGACGAAGATCCCGTTCGCGTTCGAGCACTCGATCCAGTCGTTGTCCGCCGCGCCGATCGCCTCGGCGTCCTGCGGGCTCATCCAGCACGTCGGGCCGCCCCGGGACAGCGACAGCATCAGCAGGTTGTCCTGGTACTCCGAGTGGATCGACCACTTGGAGTGCGGCGTCAGGTAGCGGACCGTCACCTGCTTCGCCCCGTCGGGGCCCAGCTCGGGCTCTCCCAGCAGCCGGTGCAGGTCGAGCGGCGGCCGGTAGATCGGCAGGGCCTCGCCGAGGTCGCGCATCCAGTCGTGGTCGAGGAACAGGTGCATGCGGCCCGTCAGCGTGTGCCACGGCTTGAGACGCTCGACGTTCACCGTGAACGGCGCGTACCGGCGGCCGCCCGTCTCCGAGCCGGACCACTCGGGCGACGTGATCACCGGGACCGGCCGCGCCTGCGTGTCGGCGAACGTGATCCGCTTCTCCTCGCTGCCCTCCGCGAGGTCCGCGAGCGGCTTGCCGACGCGGCGCTCCAGGGTCTTGAACCCCTGCACGGCGAGCTCGCCGTTCGTCGTGCCGCTCAGCGACAGGATCGCCTCGGCGAGCTTGACGTCCGTGTCGAGCGCCGGCCGTCCGTCACCCGCCCCGCCGAGCATCACGCCGTTGAGCTTCCCGAGACGGTCGACCTCGTGCTCCAGCCGGTACGTGACGTTCTTGATCGTGAAGCCGAGCCGGTCCGCGAGCGGGCCGAGCGTCGCGAGCTTGTCCGCGATGGCGGTGTAGTCGCGCTCGACGACCTGGAGCAGCGGCATCGTCTTCCCGGGCACCGCGGGGACGTCGCCGCGCAGCCAGTCCCGCACCACCCCGCCGGGCTGCCCGGCCTCGCCGGGGGTGTCGTGCTGGACCGGCACACTCACCACGTCGTGCCGCACGCCCAGGTGCGTCCGGGCCAGCTCGGAGAACCGCTGCGCGACCAGGTGGAACGCGTCGAAGTCGCTGCGCGCCTCCCACGGCGGGTCGATCGCCGGCGTGAATGCGTGCACGAACGGGTGCATGTCCGTCGACGACAGGTCGTGCTTCTCGTACCAGGTGGCGGCGGGCAGGACGACGTCGGAGAGCATCGTCGTCGACGTCATGCGGAAGTCCGCGCTCACGAGCAGGTCGAGCTTGCCCTCGGGGATGTCGTCGCGCCACGTCACCTCCTGCGGGCGCAGGTCGGGCGCCGGCTCGGTCGCGGCGACGTTCGAGTGCGTGCCCAGCAGGTGCTTGAGGAAGTACTCGTTGCCCTTGCTCGACGAGCCCAGCAGGTTCGCCCGCCACAGCACCAGCGTGCGCGGCCATGCCTCGGGGGCGTCGACGTCCTCGATCGCGAACTTCACGTCCCGGTCCGCGATCCGCTGGACCACGTGCTGGACCTCGTCCTGGGCGGTGCCTGCCTCGACCGCGGCGCGCGCCTCGTCGGCCAGGTCGAGCGGGTTGCGGTCGAACTGCGGGTAGAACGGCATCCAGCCGAGCCGCGCCGACTGCGCGATCGTGTCGGCCGTGTGCATGCCGCTCAGGTTCCCCTCGGCCAGGGGAGACGCGAGCGCGTCCGCGCGATACCCGTCGAACCGCCACTGGTCCGTGTGCATGTACCAGTACGACGTGCCCGTCATCGTCCGCGGCGGCCGCGACCAGTCCAGCGCGTTCGCGAGCGACAGCCACCCCGTCAGCGGGCGGCACTTCTCCTGCCCGACGTAGTGCGCCCACCCGCCGCCGTTGCGACCGAAGCACCCCGTGAACGCGAGCAGCGCCAGCACCGCCCGGTACGTCACGTCGCCGTGGAACCACTGGCAGATCCCCGCGCCCATGATGATCATCGACCGGCCGCGGGACTTCTCGGCGTTCGTCGCGAACTCCCTGGCGATCCGCGTGCACGCCTGCGCCGGCACCGACGTGATCGACTCCTGCCACGCCGGGGTGTACGGGACCTCCGGGTCGTCGAACCCCGTCGGCCACTCGCCGGGCAGACCCTCGCGCCCGACGCCGTACTGGGCCAAGGTCAGGTCGAAGACCGTCGTCACCAGGTGGTCGCCGACCCGTCGGACCGGGACGCCGCGCCGCAGCACAGAGCCCGACCCGTCCGGGGCCTCGAAGCAGGGCAGCAGGACGGTGGCGGTGTCGCCGCCGCCGGGGGCGTCGCTGATGCTGAGCGCCGGCTCGACGCCGTCCAGGTCGAGGTTCCAGCGCCCCTCGCCGGAGTCCGTGTAGCGGAAGCCCATCGAGCCGTTCGGGACCACCGGGGTACCCGTCGCGGAGTCGAGGAGCACCGTCTTCCACTCGGCACCCTCAGCCGGTGACGCCCCCGTCGCGCCCGGAAGGTCGCTCTCCCGCAGGAACTTGCCCGGCACGTACCCGCCCTCGCGCTCCTGCAACGTGATCAGGAACGGCAGGTCCGTGTACCGGCGCACGTAGTCGGCGAAGAACGGCACCTGCCGGTCCACGAGGTACTCGCGCAGGACGACGTGGCCCATCGCCATCGCCAGCGCCGCGTCGGTCCCGGCCTGTGCGGGCAGCCACTCGTCCGCGAACTTCGTGTTGTCCGAGTAGTCCGGCGACACCGTGACGACCTTGGTGCCGCGGTAGCGCACCTCCGCCATCCAGTGCGCGTCGGGCGTCCTGGTCACCGGCACGTTCGAGCCCCACATCATGAGGTACGTCGCGTCCCACCAGTCGCCGGACTCGGGCACGTCCGTCTGGTCGCCGAACATCTGCGGGGACGCGACGGGCAGGTCCGCGTACCAGTCGTAGAACGACGTCATCACGCCGCCGATGAGCTGGATGAACCGCGTCCCCACGCAGTGCGACACGATCGACATCGCCGGGATCGGAGAGAAGCCCGCGCAGCGGTCCGGACCGTGCGTCTTGATCGTGTGCACGTGCGCGGCCGCCACCATCTCGACGGCCTCGTCCCAGCCGACCCGCACCAGTCCGCCCTTGCCGCGTGCCTGCTGGTAGCGCCTCCGCCGCTCGGGGTCGCCGACGACGTCGGCCCAGGCGAGCACGGGGTCCTTCAGCCGGGCGCGGGCCTCGCGGTACATCTCGACGAGCACGCCCCGCGCGTACGGGTAGCGCACCCGGGTGGGGGAGTACGTGTACCAGGAGAACGCGGCGCCACGCGGGCAGCCGCGAGGCTCGTAGTCGGGACGGTCGGGGCCCGGTGACGGGTAGTCCGTCTGCTGGGCCTCCCACGTGATGATGCCGTCCTTGACGTACACCTTCCACGAGCACGAACCGGTGCAGTTCACGCCGTGCGTGGAGCGGACCACCTTGTCGTGCCGCCAGCGGTCCCGGTAGAAGACGTCTCCGCGCCTGCCGCCCTCACGGAACACCGCCCGCGAGTCCGGCGTCTCGTCCCACCGGGTGAAGAACCGGCCCGTCCGCAGCAGCGCGTCGGAGGCCGGACCGTCGAGACGAGCAGCGCTGCCGTCCATGGCCCGACCCTAGTGACGCCGGTCCGATGCTGCAGCAGATGGGCGTCGGCGCAGGTCAGCGGCCGACCACGACGCAGAAGAGGGCCGCGCCGACGGCGCGGCCCTCTTCTGTCGTGCCGATCAGTCGGTCGGTGTCAGTCGGCGGCCAGCGACCCGTCGCTGGACAGGACCAGCCCGATCGCCGCGTCCCCCTGCCGCACGGCCTGGCCGATGAGACCGAAGTCGTACGACTTGAACTCGGCGAACTCGAGCCCGTACGTGTCCTCGAGCCCCGGCTGGCAGAACGGCCGGTCCGGGCACTCGGCCGGTCCCGCGAGCACCAGCCCGCCGCACGCCGCGGCCAGGTCGCTCAGGGTCGTGACGTCGTGCTCCTGCGCGAACGCCTCCGTGACGGCGAACGCGTTCTGGTCCTGCGCCGCGGACGGCTTCCCGACGGTGATCCCGGCGGCCCCCGCCAGCGGCGTCAGGGCGGCGACCGTCGCGTCGACGTCGTCGGAGGCGACCGACTCGGCGTCCGCGCCGTTCTGCTGGGCGTTGAGGAAGTCCGCGAGCGTCGCGGCGTACTCCGGTACCGCCGTGAGGCTGCCGTCAGTGATCTGCGGCAGGTACAGCTCGCGGTTGCCGATGGTCCGGACCTCGACCGTGAACCCGGCGGTGCGCAGCGCGGCCGCGTAGATCTCCGCGAGCGTCGCGCTCTCCGAGAAGTTCGCGGCGCCGATGACGAGGGACGTCCCCGACCCCGACTGGTCGGCGGCGGCGATGCCCTCCTGGGTGACGAACTCGCCACCCACCTCGCTGGAGGTCTTGCGGTCGATGTCGACGGCCTTGTTGAGCTCGATCAGCTTCTCGGTGTCGAGCGCCGCGGACACCTCGTCGAGCACCTCGAGGATCTCGGGGTGCTCGGTCGCCGCGGCCTTGTTGACGGCCGGGATGATGTTGTCGGCGTTCTGCAGGCCCTTGTCGTCCTCGAGGACCACGAGCTTGTCACCCTTGACGGGGTCGCACGTGGGCAGCCCGGACGTGCCGGTGACCTGGGCGTCTGCCTCACCGCCCCCCGACCCGGGGGTGCCGCAGGCACCGAGGAGGAGCGTCGCGGCGGCGAGCAGGCTGAGAGCGGTCATGCGTCTGGCGTTCATCGGTCACTCCTGGGGCAGGGACGGGGAGGTGGGCCGGTCAGACGGGGGAGCCTGACCCATTCGAGTCGGTCGACGGCGTGACGGCAACCGGTATCGGTGGTTCGTGGGACGCGGCAGCGGGCCGGTCGGTGCGGTGGGCGGTGCGGCGACGGGTGCGGCGACGGCTCCGCGGGGTGCGACCGTCACGGCCGAGAGCCTGCAGACCGGCGGGGGTCACGAGCCGCTGCGCGACGGCGAGCAGCCCTTCGGCGACCAGGCAGAGCGCGGCGACGAGGAACCCCCCGGCGAGCACCTGGCCGTAGTTCAGCGTGCCGAAGCCCTCGACGACGATCGTGCCGAGGCTGCGGCCCCCGACGAGCGCGGCCAGCGGCACGGTGGCGAGCACCTGCACCGCCCCGGTCCGCACTCCGGCGGCCAGCTGCGGCACGGCGAGCGGTAGCTCCACCGACCACAGGCTGCGCCCGCCCGACATGCCCGTGCCCCTGGCCGCGTCGCGGACGTCCGCGTCGACGTCGCCGAGACCCGTCACGGCCCCCGACAGCAGCGGAGGGACGGCGAACACGGCGCACGCGAGCACGGTCGCGGTGTTGCCGAACAGCCCGCTCGCCGCGAGCAGGGTCAGCAGGGCGAGCGTCGGCAGCGCGCGCGTGGTGTTCGCGACGACGACCCCGGCCGTGCCGCCGCGGCCACGGTGACCGAGCCACAGCCCGACCGGCAGCGCGACGACGGCGGCGAGCAGCACCGCGAGCACCGACACCGTCACGTGCGCGACCGTGAGGGCGAGCACGCCGTTGCGGCCCGTCCAGTTCAGCGGGTCGTTGAGCCAGGCGAACGCCTCCTGCAGGACGTCCACGTCACACCGGCCTGGTGGTGCGGGCCCACGGCGTGAGCCGCCGGCCGACCCCGGCGATGACGAGGTCGCACACGAGGGCGAGGAGGAGGCACAGCACCGTCGCCGTCATGATCTCGGCGTGGTAGTTGCTGCGGAACCCGCGGAACATCAGCTGGCCCAGCCCGCCATAGCCCACCACGACCCCCACCGTCACGAGCGCCACCGTGGAGACCGTCGCGAGCCGCAGACCCGCGACGATGCTCGGGACGGCCTGCGGGAGCTCGACGGTCAGCAGGAGCCGGACCGGGCCGTAGCCCATGCCGCGGGCGGCGTCGCGGACCGCGGGGTCGACGCCCTGCAGCCCGACCAGCACGTTGCGGATGAGCACCAGCAGCGCGTACGCGACCAGCCCGACGAGGACCGTGGTCCGCCCCACGCCCGTGTACGGCGCGAGGACCGCGAACAGCGCCAGCGACGGCACCGTGTACATCACGCCCGCGACGCCGAGCAGCGGGCCGCCGAGCCGTGGCCGCAGGTGCGCGAGCGCGCCGAGGGGCAGCGCGAGGGCGAACGCGACGACGACCGCCTCGAGCGTGAGGGTGGTGTGCTGCTGCAGCGCCGTCAGCACGTCGGCGCTGTTGCGTTGCAGGTACTCCCAGGAGAACCACGGGTTGGACGGTGCTGCCAGCCGCATCCCGCGAAGGTACCCGCCCCCTCCGACAGACGCCCCCGGGCGACGTACGCGACGGCGCCTGTCGGCACCCTGCGCGACGGCGCCTGTCGGCGCACTGGGCTAGCGTCCCTGGGGTGGCAGCGAGCGCGATCAGGTTCGAGCACGTCAGCAAGGACTACGCCGCCGAGCAGGGCCGGGGCGCCGGCGAGCAGGCGGCCGTCCACGACCTGACCCTCGACGTGCACGAGCACGAGGTCCTCGTGCTGGTCGGCCCCTCGGGCTGCGGCAAGTCGACGACCCTGCGGATGGCGAACCGTCTCGTCGAGCCCACGTCGGGGCGGATCCTGCTGCAGGGCGAGGACGTGACGACCAGCGACCCCGTCGCGCTGCGCCGGCGCATCGGGTACGTGATCCAGAACGTCGGCCTGTTCCCGCACCGCACCGTCGCGCAGAACGTCGCGACCGTCCCGCGGCTGCTCGGCTGGGACCGCCGCCGCACGTCCGCGCGGGTCGACGAGCTCCTCGACCTCGTCGGCCTCGACCCCGCCCGCTACGCCCGGCGGTTCCCGCACGAGCTGTCCGGGGGAGAGCGGCAGCGTGTCGGGGTCGCCCGCGCGCTCGCCACGGACCCGCCGGTGCTGCTCATGGACGAGCCGTTCGGCGCGGTCGACCCCGTGGGCCGCCGCCGGCTGCAGACGGAGTTCGCCCGCATCCAGCGGGCGGTCGGCACCACCGTGATGCTCGTCACGCACGACATCGACGAGGCGGTCCGGATGGGCGACCGGGTCGCGGTGCTCAGCACCGGTGCGCACGTCGAGCAGCTCGCCCCGCCGCTCGAGGTCGTGGCCCGCCCGGCGAGCCCGGCGGTCGCGGACCTCGTCGGGCGGGGCCGGATGGCCCGGCTGCTCGCGCTCGGCCGCCTGGAGCGCGACGACCTCGCGGAGGTCGCGTCCGACGACGGGGCGACACCGCCCCCGACCAGCACGGGTGCGGGCGCCCCCGACGCGGTGACCGGCGCGGCGTCGTCGCCCGTCACGCTCGGCGCCGGTGCGGAGCAGGTCCCCCTGGGCAGCGAGCTGGGCGACGTCCTCGCGTCGTTCGTCGGCCGCCCGGACGGGCGCCTGCCCGTCACCGAGCACGGCCGGACCATCGGCTGGGTGACGCCCACGAGCGTGCTGGACGCGCTGCGGCGGCTGACGGACGTCGCCGACGACGGGCCCTCCACTGTGACGCAGCCCCCCGGCCGAGCACCTGATGCGGAGCAGGACCCCGTCGGTACGCTGCCCACGTGACGACTCCCACCGCACGACTCGCGCTCGCGACCTGCGCCGAGCTCCCCGAGCTCGACCCCGACGACCACCCGCTGCTCGAGCTGCTCGTCGAGCGTGGCATCCCGACGGACATCGTCGTGTGGGACGACCCGACGGTCGACTGGGCCACCTACCACCACGTCCTGATCCGCTCGACCTGGGACTACACCGAGCGACCCGCGCAGTTCGCGGACTGGACCCGCCGGGTGACCCGCAGCAGCACGCTGCTCAACCCGGCCGACGTCGTCCAGTGGAACATCGACAAGACCTACCTGCGGGACCTCGAGCAGCGCGGCCTGCCGATCGTCCCGACCATCTGGCTGGACCCCGAGCGCAACTTCGACGCTCGCGCGATCCACACCCGCTTCCCGGCGTTCGGCGACTTCGTCGTCAAGCCGACCGTCAGCGCCGGCTCACGGGACACGGGCCGCTACGCGGCGGACGTCACGTCCAGCCGGTCGCTCGCGATCACCCACGCGAAGAACCTGCTGGGCGTGGGGCGTCGGGTGATGATCCAGCGGTACCTCAAGCAGGTCGACACGGTCGGCGAGACGGCGCTCATCTACATCGACGGGAAGTTCAGCCACGCGGTCCGCAAGGGCGCGCTGCTCGAGGGTCCGTACCGCGAGGGCGAGACCGAGGGCGTGCTGTACCGCCGGGAGGTCATGACGCCGCGCGAGGCGACGGACGCCGAGCGGGCGGTCGCGGACCGGGCGGTCGCGGCCGTCGGCGACCTCTTCCCCGACTCGGCGCAGCCGCTCCTGTACTCCCGGGTCGACCTCCTCCCGGACGACGAGGGCAACCCCGTGATCCTCGAGGTCGAGCTCACCGAGCCGTCGTTCTTCTTCGGCTTCGCCGCGGGGTCGGTCGAGAGGTTCGTGGACGCGCTGGCGGCCCGCCTCTGATTCGTGTCGGGGGCACACCGTCGCACCCGGTACACTTTTCGTCGGCCCAGGCGTTCGCGCCTGGTCCGTCACGTGGTGGCTATAGCTCAGGTGGTAGAGCACCTGGTTGTGGTCCAGGGGGTCGCGGGTTCAAGTCCCGTTAGCCACCCCATGAGTGCGAGAGGCGCCGACCGTCACGGTCGGCGCCTCTCGTCGTCTCCGCCGCGATGGCGGAGCGTGGCGCAGCAGCGCAGGTCAGGCGGTCGCCGCTGGGCCCTTGACCGACGTCGCGACGATCTCCGCGGCGATCCGGCGGGCCGACGCGGAGTCGGGTCCCGGCTGGGCGGGCAGGAGCGCCGCCCGGTAGTACCGCAGCTCGTCGATCGACTCGAGGATGTCCGCGAGCGCCCGGTGTCCGCCGTTCTTGCGCGGCGACGCGAAGTAGACGCGCGGGTACCAGCGCCGGGCGAGCTCCTTGATCGACGAGACGTCGATCACGCGGTAGTGCAGGTGCGCGACCAGCTCGGGCATGTCGCGGTCGAGGAACGCCTTGTCGGTGCCGACGGAGTTGCCGGCGAGCGGCGCCTTGCCGGGGTCCGGCACCCACGTGCGGATGTAGTCGAGGACCTGCGCCTGTGCGTCGGCGAGCGACGTGCCGGCGGACAGCGCGGTCAGCAGGCCGGACGTGGTGTGCATCGTCCGGACGAAGTCGCTCATCTGGTCGACGGCCTCGACGGGAGGGGAGACGACCACGTCGACGCCCTCCCCGAGGACCCGCAGCTCGGAGTCGGTGACCACGGCGGCGACCTCGACGAGCGCGTCGGCGCCCAGGTCGAGACCGGTCATCTCGCAGTCGATCCAGACGATGCGCTCAGCGCTCTCGTGGCCGTTCGAGGGGGCGCCCTCGGGTGTCGTCGTGCTCGTCACTCGGTCAGCCTACGGGGTGAGGGGTGCGAGGAAGCGTCGGTGCGCGCGGGAGAGGTCCGCGGCGTCCGGTCAGGCGGAGGCGTCGTGCTGCCCGGGGACCGTCGAGGCGAGCCACGTGGCCACGACGACGACCACGGCGGCGATGCCGGCGCACCACCGGGTGGCGGCCGCGTCGACGCCCGCCCAGTGCAGCACCCCGAACGTCACCCCGCCGGCGGCGGCGCCGAGCGCGAGCCGTTCGAGCCAGGTGACGACGCGCGACAGGAGGCGTTCCCGCGGAGGGCGCGCCGCGTCGGGTGCGGGGGTGGCGTGACGCCCCATCAGCGAGCCCCGTCGGACGGGTGCGGGGCGATGGGGCGCTGCGGCATGGCGTCATGGTGGCACGGGCGGCGGCCCGTCGGCGCACGCCGTCAGGACGTGCCGGAGCCGTCGAGCCCGAGGCCGGCCGCGCATGCGGACGAGGTGGGGCCCAGGGGGCCCCACCTCGTGGGTGCTCGACGGGCGAGCGTGGGGTCAGCGCGCGAACGCCGTGCCGGCCGTGGTCCCCGCGAGGAGCCAGGACGGGACGGTGACGCGCTGCGGATCCGGTGGACGCCGCGAGGCGTCGCTGGCATGGCGGGCCCGCAGGATGCGTGCCCGGGACCGCATGGTCTCGGCGTGCTCGAGGCGGGCCGCGGCGTCCTGCCGGGCGAGCTCGAACGTGATGGTGGGATGCATGATCGGCTCCTGGACATGACGAACCAGGGCCCGGACGGCCCTGGCATTCGGTGGTGTAGGAGAACCAGACCATGCCGGTGATACCGGCGTCACATCATTTTCGAGGCGTTTCGTCCCGGTGCGGCTCCGCGTCAGGAGGTGCGCTGGAGGGTCCCGATCTGCGTGCCGTTCTCGTCGAACAGGACGAGCTGGTCGTCCTGGACCTGGGCCGACGTCGACCGGCCGAGCCAGTCGTCGACGTCCGCGCAGTACATCTGGGTCTGCGCCCACGGGGAGAAGCTGATGCCGTCGTCGCCGGCGGTCCACGAGCCCGAGAGCTGGTTGCAGCCGTCCGAGCCGCTCGCGCTGCCGTCGTCGCCGAGCGTGAGGTAGGCCTCGCCGACCGTCGTCGAGCTCCCCCAGGTGCCGGCGACGTCGGACGCGCTCGCGGGGGCGGGGCTCGGGCTGGTGCCGGTCGGGCTCGTCGTCACGGCTGCCGTCGCGTCGCCCGACCCCTCGCCGTCGTCGCCCGCGCACGCGCTGAGCGCCCCGAGGGCGAAGACCGAGACCAGGGCCAGGGTGACCGCTCGACGTCCCATGCTCGGCACGCTAGCAGCGGCCCCGGGCGTCCGCTCGGGCGCGAACGGACCCCTGTGCCCTAGCGTGGCCGCAGGCGCCGTCACGGGCGCGTGCGGTCCGGGAGGGCAGCGTGTCCGATGCGACGTTGAGCCTGGTGGTGCTCGCCGTCGTGGTCGCGCTGTTCGTGTGGAACCGGCTCCCGGTCAGCCTCGTCGCGATCCTCACGGCCCTCGCGCTGTACGCCACCGGCCTGGTGGACGCCACGACCGCCGTGTCCGGCTTCGGGGACCCCGTCGTCGTCTTCATCGCGACGCTCTTCGTGCTCAGCGAGGGGCTCGAGGCCTCCGGGGTGACGGCGTGGGTCGGCCAGCTGCTGGTGCGGCGCGCGGGCACCGACCGGACCCCGCTCCTCGTCGCGCTGATGCTGCTGGCCGCGCTGATGGCGGCGGTCGTCACGCCGAACGGTGCGGCCGCGGCCCTCCTGCCGGTCGTGGTGCTCGCCGCCCGACGCTCGCGCCGGGCGCCCTCGCAGATGCTCATGCCGCTGGCCTTCGCGGCGAGCGCGGGGGCGCTGCTGGTGCTGTCGGGCAGCACCGTCAACGTGATCGTCGCGGACGCGCTGGCCGCGTCGACGGGGGAGGGGTTCGGGTTCTTCGAGTTCGGGCTGATGGGGGTGCCGCTCGTCGCGGTGACGATCGCGGTGTCGGTGCTCGGGGGCGCGCGGCTGCTGCCGGACCGGTCCCCGGACGAGCTCCCCGCCGACTTCTCCGACCACCTCGACACCCTGGTGGAGCACTACCGGCTGGAGCGGGGCTTCTTCCGGATGGCGGTGGGTGCCGGTTCCGACCTCGTCGGTGCGCGCCCCGCGGACGTCGCGATGCCGGCGGACGTCATCCTCGTCGGCGCCCAGCACGAGGCCGGTGACCCGGGCCAGGTCGGCGAGGCGATCGCCGAGGGGGACGTCCTGGTCGTGAGCGGGCCGTCGGAGGGCGTCGCCGAGCTCGTCGAGCGGCACGACCTCGTCGTCGTGACGACGCCGCTGACCCGGGACACCCGGGAGGCGCTGCTGGGCCGGGAGAGGGGGGTGGCGGAGGTCGTGGTCCCGCCCCGCTCACGCCTCATCGGCCAGCGGGCCTTCCCGGGCCTGGTGCGCGCCGGGGTCACGGTGCTGTCGATCCGTCGGCTCGGTCGCGCGCGGGGCGCCCAGCCGACGTCCCTCGCCGAGGGCGACATGCTGCTGCTGCACGGCACGTGGCCCGCCGTCGAGGCGCTCGCGACCGACGACACGGTCCTCGTCGTCGACGACCCGGCGCTGGTGCGTCGCCAGTCGGTCGCGCTCGGTCCGACCGCGTGGCGGGCCATCGCGGTGCTGGTCGGCACGGTGGCGCTGCTGGCGAGCGGGGCCGTGCCGCCCGCGGTCGCCGGCCTCGTGGGTGCGGGGGCGATGGTCCTCACGCGGACCGTGCTGCCGCAGCAGGCGTACCGGGCGATCTCGTGGGAGACGGTGGTGCTGGTCGGCGGGCTCATCCCGCTGTCGACGGCGATCTCGACGTCGGGCGCGGCCGACCTGGTCGCCGGCCACCTCGTCGACCTGGTGTCCGGCGGCGGTACCCGGCTGCTGCTGGCGGCGTTGTTCGTCCTGACGCTCGTGCTCGGTCAGGTCGTGAGCAACACCGCGACCGTGCTCATCGTCGTGCCGATCGCGGTGTCCGCGGCGCAGGAGTCCGGCGTCGGGCTCGCGCCGGTGCTGATGCTCGTGGCCGTCGCGGGCGCGGCGTCGTTCCTCACGCCGATCGCGACCCCGGCGAACATGATCGTCATGGGCCCGGCCGGGTACCGGTTCGGCGACTACTGGAAGCTGGGCCTGGTGACGACGGGCGCCTGGTTCGTGGTGGCCGTGGGGCTGATCCCGCTGATCTGGCCGGGGTGAGCGGGCCGACCGCTCACCCGTCACGGGCGAGGGCCGGGGGAGGGTCGTCTCGCTACGGTCGATGCACGGAGTTCCGCCGACCGTCCGCAGGGAGCGCGCGATGAGCACGACGTTCGACCCCACCCCGTCCGTCGCCGCGACGCGCGACGTCCGGGTCCGAGCCGTGGGACGCGGCGAGGCCGGCGTGCGGGCTCTCGGTGTCGCGGTGCCCGCCACCGGAGCCGTCCCGGAGGCCGTCGGGCTGTCCCGTGAGGGGCTCGCCGCATGGGGCTTCACGGGCAAGGCCGGCAGCACGTTCACGGTCGCACGGCCCGACACGCCGGTGGTCGCCGTCGGGGTCGGCGCGCCCGACGACGTCACGACGGCCGTCCTGCGTGACGCAGCAGCGGCGTTCGGGCGTGCGGCGGCCCGCGAGGCGGTCCTCGTGACGGACCTGGCGGCGGTGCCGGCGAGCGACGGTGACACGGCGGCCGCCGCGCAGGCCGTCGTCGAGGGGGTGCTCCTGGGCCGGTACCGCTACGACGTGCTGCGCTCGTCGTCGGACGCGGTGGCCGTGAGCGAGGTCGTCCTGGTCGTCGACGGCGACGTGGCCGACGCGCAGCAGGGTGCCGAGCGCGGGCTCGTGCTCGCCCGGGCCGCGGCGCTGTCCCGCGACCTCGCGGGCACCCCGGCGGGGCACCTCACGGCCCCCGGGCTCGCCGACGTGGCGACGCGCCTCGCCGCGGCGACGGGCCTGCAGATCGAGGTCCACGACAAGGCGGCGCTCGTCGAGCTGGGGTGCGGGGGACTGCTCGGCGTGAACGCCGGGTCGGTGGAGGAGCCGCGCATGATCGTCCTGCGCTACGTGCCGGACTCCGGCGCGGACGGCCACCTCGGCTTCGTCGGCAAGGGGATCACCTACGACTCGGGCGGCATCAGCCTGAAGCCGTCGAACGCGATGCACGCCGCGATGAAGATGGACATGAGCGGTGCCGGGGCGGTGCTCGCCGCGATGACGGTGCTGCGAGAGCTCGCCGTGCCCGTCCGGGTCAGCGCGTACCTGGCCTGCACGGACAACATGCCGTCGGGGTCCGCGACGAAGCTCGGCGACGTGCTCACCACACGCAGCGGCCGCACCATCGAGGTCGTCAACACCGACGCCGAGGGGCGCCTCGTGATGGCCGACGCGATCGCGCTCGCCCGGGAGGCCGGCGTCGACGCGATCGTCGACATCGCGACCCTCACGGGCGCCTGCCTGGCGGCGCTCGGCCCGCTCAGCGCCGGCCTGATCGGCAACGACGACACCATGGCGGAGGTGGTGGAGGCTGCCGCGGAGCGCACCGACGAGCGCGTCTGGCGGCTCCCGCTCGACCGGCGCTACCGGCCCTGGATGGAGTCGGAGGTCGCCGACATCAAGAACCTCGGCGGCGAGTTCGCGGGCGCCATCACCGCTGCGCTGTTCCTCGCCGAGTGGGTGGGCGACGTGCCGTGGGCGCACCTCGACATCGCGGGGCCCATGCGCTCCGAGAAGGACGACGCGTGGCGGACCAAGGGCGCGACCGGGTACGGCGCCCGCCTGCTCGCCGAGGTCGCGGCCGGCTGGGCGGCGACCCGCTAGTCGAGGTAGATGCTCCCGCCCGGGCCGAGCGGGATGCCCAGCAGGTACCAGACCACCAGCAGCGCGCTCCACGTGATCAGCAGCGCGACCGTGTACGGCAGCATCAGCGAGATGATCGAGCCGACGCCGACCTTGCGCCGGTACCGCTCGGCGAAGATCACGATGAGCGCGAAGTACGGCATGAGCGGCGTGGCGACGTTCACCGGCGAGTCGCCGACGCGGTAGGCCGCCATCGCCAGGTCCGGCGAGATCCCGAGCTGGATGAACAGCGGGACGAACACGGGCGCGAAGATCGCCCACTTCGGCACCACGCCGCCGATGAAGATGTCGATCACCGCGGTCATCGCGATCAGCCCGATGATCAGCCACACCGTGCTGAGGTTCGCGGACTCGAGGGAGTCGGCCATGTTGACGGCGACGATGGTGCCGAGGTTCGAGTAGTTGAAGTACGCGATGAACTGGCTGATCACCAGGAGCAGGAAGATCAGGCCGGACAGGTTCGAGATCGTCTTCGTCATCGGGTTGATGACGTCCATCGAGCTCTTCACGGTGCCGGCGCCCCTGCCGTAGCAGAGCCCCATCACGAAGAAGAACAGCAGGATCAGGAAGATGATGCTGTTCAGCAGCGGCGACTGCTCGATGAGGCTGCCGGTCTCGGGGTTGCGCAGGGGCGCGTCGGGCGGCAGCGACAGCGCCAGGACGAGCACGAGGCACCCGAGCAGCCCCCAGAACGCCCACCGCAGACCGTTGCGCTCCTGCCCGGTCAGGTCGCCCGACGCGGGCGCCGGGGCCGGACCGACCTCGGGGTCGTCGGAGGCGGGCGCCTCGTCCGCGCGGTACGGGCCCAGGCGCGGCTCGACGACCTTCTCCGTGAGGATCGTCGCGACGATCGTGACCAGGAGCGTCGAGACGATGCCGAAGAACAGGTTGCCCGTGATCGACACGTGGTTGGCCGGGTCGACGATCGACTCGTTGGTGATCTCCGCCAGCATCCCGTCCACGGGGGTGATGAGGATGTTCACCGCGAAGCCGCCACCCACGCCCGCGAACGCGGCTGCGAGGCCGGCGAGCGGGTGCCGACCCAGGGAGTAGAACACCGCGGCGGCCAGCGGGATCAGCACCAGGTAGCCGGCGTCCGTCGCGATCGACGAGAGCACGCCGAGCAGCACGATGCTGAACGTCACGAACCGCGCCGGGGTCACCTTGACCAGGCGCTTGATGAACGCCCCGATCAGGCCGACCTCCTCGGCGAGCCCCACCCCGATCATCGCGACGAGGATCACGCCCACCACGCCGAACCCGTTGAAGTTCGCCACGGCCGACGTGAAGATGAACCGGATCCCGTCCGCGTCGAGCAGGCTCTGCGCCTGCACCGTGACCGTCTCCACCTGGTCGGAGCCGAGCTGCGCCTGCTCGAACGTGACCTCCGTGCCCGCGGCCTGGAACACGGCCGACAGGATGATGATCAGCGCGATGAGCGCCAGGAAGATGATGACCGGGTGCGGGACCTTGTTGCCCGCGCGCTCCACCGCGTCGAGCACCCGCTGCAGACCGGACCGGGCAGGAACCGTCTCGACCGTGCTCTCTCGCGTTCTCACTCGCTGCCTCCTGGCGAGGGGTCCTGTGACCAGGACCGACAGGAGCGACGCTAGCGCCCGACCGGGACGGAAGGGATGCCGGGAGCGAGTTTCGACACGAGCGATGGTGGTGCGATGCCCTCGCTCGAGCGGCGCCCCCGGCAGGACTCGAACCTGCAACCGACGGATTAGAAGGCCGTTGCTCTATCCGTTGAGCTACGGGGGCCTGAGGTGCGCGCCCAGCCTAGACGGGTCCGGCAGCCGTTGTGAGGCCCGCCGAACCCGTTCGGCGGCATGCCGGCGGATCGTCCGGGTTCGTCCCGGACAGGACAGATTCTCCGCGCGTTGCGTTTGGCCTGGTCAGATGCGCCCGGGACAATGGGCCCCGTGAGCGCGCAGCCCGGCACCGTGCCAGCGCAGCCAGCGAACCCTGCGCTCGTGGCGCAGCAGCCCCTGGCGGTCCGTGCGCGCCACGCGGCGAGCGACCCTCGTGAGGTGCTGGCCAGGCCGCTCGCGGCGCAGTCGCTGCTCGATGCCGTCAAGGACCTGCACCGGGACGTGGAACGTACCCGGTTCCCGCTCGACCTCGACGGCACGGCGTCCGCGCGACAGTCCCGGGCGCGTCTCGTGGACCAGCTCGGCGAGCACCTGGTGCCCCGGCTGACGGAGCTGTCGGCGCCGGCCGTGGTGGTGGTGTCCGGTTCGACGGGTGCGGGGAAGTCGACCCTCGTGAACTCGTTGGTCGGACGCGAGGTGAGCCAGGCGGGCGTGCTGCGTCCGACCACCCGCCAGCCCGTCCTCGTGCACCACCCGCTCGACACCGAGCTGCTCTCGCACCACCCGGTGCTCGAGTCCGTGCAGGTCGTCGCCGACGAGAACGTGCCGCGGGGCATCGCGCTGCTGGACGCGCCCGACCTCGACTCCGTGCTCGAGTCGAACCGTGAGCAGGCGCACCGGCTGCTCGAGGCCGCCGACCTGTGGCTGTTCGTGACGACGGCGGCCCGGTACGGCGACGCGCTGCCGTGGAAGGTGCTCGAGGCGGCGGTGGAGCGCGGCACGTCGATCGCGATGGTGCTCAACCGGGTCCCGCCCGTGTCCCTGCCGACCGTGCGCGGCGACCTGCTGGAGCGGCTGCGCGGGCACGGCCTGGCGGGGTCGCCGCTGTTCGTCGTGCCGGACCTCGGCCCGCACGAAGGGCTGCTCGCACCCGCGGTCGTCGCCCCGGTGCAGCGCTGGCTCATGATGCTGGCCGGGCCGGACCGTTCGCGGACCGTGATCGGCCGCACCCTGCGCGGGTCCTTGGCGGCGCTGCGGCCGTGGGTCGACGAGCTCGCCGAGGCGGTGCAGGCCCAGGCGGACGCCGCCGTCCGCATCGGCCGTGCGCTGGACGAGGCCGTGGACGGACCCGCAGGGCAGGCGGCGGCGTCGCTGCGCGGCGGGGCGCTCGCCGACGGTGCGGTGCGCGCCCGGTGGGCCGAGCTGACCACCGACGGCGCGGTGCTCGCCGACGTCGTCCGCTCGTCCGGACGCATCCGCGGCTCCGCGCGTGACGGCCGAGCGCGGTCCGCCGCCGTCGCGCCGCTCGTGGAGGACCTCACGCGCTCGGCCGCGGCGTCGCTCGCGGCGGCGGGCGCGCACGCGGAGGACGTGCTGCGCGCGGCCCTCACGGGGCCCGGGGCGCCGCACGGCGGTGCGTCGGTCGACGCGGCGTGGAGCAGCGAGGGGCTGCGCCGCACCCGCGTGCACGCCGCGGACCTGTCGGCCCGGGGATGGACGTCGCAGGGGGCCCGGGCCGTGCGCGCCGCGCTCGTCGCGGGACCGCCGGACGACGACCGTCCGCGGCGCGCGCGGGACGTGGCGCGGGAGGCGAAGCGCCGCGAGAAGGCGGAGCGCGCGCTCGGCGAGGCCGGGCTCGGCGCCGTCGCGCTCGCTGGCGCGGCGGGCGTCGACGAGGCGCGGGACCTGCTCGTCGACCTGCTCGGCAGCGCCGGGGAGCAGGCCGTCACGGAGCTGCGGTCCGACCTCGGCGACCGGGTCCTCGCGCAGGTCGCGCTGGAACGGACGTCCGTCGGCGGGGTGCTCGACGACCCCGACCTGGCCGAGGACGCCGCGTCGCGGCTGCGCCTGCGGCTCGCCGTGCTGAAGGGACTGACGTGACCGGGGCCCACACCAGGCAGGGCGACGACGCGGCCGGCACCGGTCCGTCGTCGACGACGTCGTCCGGCGAGCACCACGGGGTGCACCGCGACGTGCTGCACGGCGTCCTGCACGGCCGCGAGACGGAGCTGCTGCACGCGCGCGTCGACGCGCTCGACGCGGCCCTGGTGGTCGGTGGCACGCGGCTCGACGAGCCGGTCGTCGGTCGCGTCGTGTCGGCCGTGGACCGGGTGCGGGAGCGTCTCGAGCTCGGCGTAGACCACACGGTCGTCGCCCTGGTCGGTGGCACGGGATCCGGCAAGTCCAGCCTGTTCAACGCGATCAGCGGCCTGCAGTTCGCGGACGTCGGGGTCAAGCGGCCGACGACGTCCGAGGTGACGGCCTGCGTGTGGGGCGAGGACGGCGGCCCGCTGCTCGACTGGCTCGGCGTCGTGCCGGACCGCCGCATCGAGCGCGAGAGCCTGCTCGACGGGGAGTCCGAGGCGGTGCTGCGGGGCCTGGTGCTGCTGGACCTGCCGGACCACGACTCGATCGCGCCCGAGCACCGGGAGACCGTCGACCGGATGCTCCCGCAGGCCGACGTGCTCGTCTGGGTCGTGGACCCCCAGAAGTACGCCGACGACGCGCTGCACACCGGCTACCTGCGGGGGCTGGTCGGGCACGAGGCGTCGATGCTGGTGGTGCTCAACCAGGTCGACACCGTGCCGTCGGACGTGCGGCCCGAGCTCGCGCGGGACGTCGCGAGGCTGCTCGTGGACGACGGCCTGGTCGGCGTCCCGGTGCACGAGGTGTCGGCGCGGACCGGTGAGGGCGTGGCGGGTCTGCGTGCCCGGCTCGCGGCGGGCGTCGAGACGCGGTCGCTCGCGGCACGTCGCGCCGGTGCGGAGGTCCACGACGCCGCGGGTCTGCTGGCCGCGCAGGTCGCGGCGAGCGAGCCGCCGCCGTCCGCGCTCTCGGTCGGGGAGGTCGTCGACACGTTGTCGGACGCCGCCGGGCTGACGGCCGTCGCGGGCGCGGTCGCCGCCGTGGTGCGGGGTGGCTCGTCCGACCGTCCCGCGTTCGGCGCGGTGCAGGAGGACGCGGTCGGGCTGGCGCGCAGCGCGTGGCTCGACGCGGTCGCACCGAGCCTGCCGCGGCGCTGGGCGCAGGACGTGTCGAGCCGCGTCGCGACGACCGCGGAGCTCCGGCTCGCGGTGACGGACGCCCTCACGCAGGTCACGGTGGCGGCGCGGCGGTCGGTGCTGGCGGCGTGGCTCGTCGTCCTCGCGCTGCTGCTCGGTCTCGGTGCCGTCGTGGTCGGCGGGGTCGCGCTCGGGTCCGGGATGTCGTCGGTCCGGGCCAACCCGTGGGCTCCCGTGGTCGCGGGGGTGCTGGTGGTCGCGGCGGTGCTGGTCGCGGTCGCGGCGGCGTCGACGCGGCGTGCGGCGGCCCGGCGCCGGGCCGCGCGGGTGCTGCGGGACGGCCGGTCCGCGCTCGACGGGGTGGCCCGCGTGCGGCTGCTCGAGCCGACGCAGGCCGTCCTCGCGGAGCACCGGCGGGTGCGCGAGCTCGTCGCGAGCGCCCGGGACTGATCGGGCCTCCGCTCGGGTTGTCGTCGAACCGCCCACAGCCCCCGCGGCGGCCGCCCGGGTCCCGGTCGGGCCGTCGACCCGAGCCGCAGCACGACGGCGTCGCCGACGCTGGCCGCACCCGTCCCGCAGCCCGCGGGACACGCGGCACGGAGGACGCCATGAGCACGCACACCCTGGACCTGACCCTCGTCGGCTGGATCGGCAGCGAGGTCCGCAACTACCCGAGCACGGACGGCTCCACGGAGTTCACCTCGTTCCGGATGGCCAGCACCCGGCGGTGGTTCGACCGCCGCGAGAACGTCTGGAAGGACGGCCGGACCGAGTGGTTCACCGTCAAGCTGTGGCGGCAGGCCGCGCAGAACGCCGGGCACAGCCTGCGCAAGGGCGACCCGGTCGTGGTCCACGGCCGGCTGTCCACGGAGGAGTGGGCAGCCCCCGAGGGGCCGCGCACCACGCTCGTGATCGAGGCGTCCGCGGTCGGGCACGACCTCACCTTCGGCACGACGCACTTCCGTCGGACCCTCAGCCCCGCGGCCGCGGAGCAGGGGGCGGCCGAGGGTGCCGAGGCGCCGGCCGACGTCTCGGGGCTCGACGAGCTCGCCGACGAGGACGCGCTCGTCCCCGCCGAGGACGTGGCCGTCGAGCCCGAGGAGGTCCGGACGCTCGTCGGCGCACGCTGACAGGCGCCGACCAGCGCCGACGTCGTGGGGCCGGGTTCCCCAGCCGTGATCGCCTAGGCTGGGGGACCGGCAACCACCATCCGACGACGCCCGACGTCGCCGCGGACGCCGCTGCGGGCAGGACCGTGAGCTGGAGACAGCCTCCCTGCCCCGCAGCGCCGCTCCGCACGCGCCGGTCGGGCACCTGAGCACCGAGGCGGACGAAGAGCCAGTGGCTGAGTTCATCTACTCCATGTACAAGGCGCGCAAGGCGCACGGCGACAAGGTCATCCTCGACGACGTCTCGCTGAACTTCCTGCCCGGCGCCAAGATCGGCGTCGTCGGCCCGAACGGCGCGGGCAAGTCGACGATCCTCAAGATCATGGCCGGCCTCGACCAGCCGTCGAACGGCGAGGCGCGCCTGAGCCCCGGCTACACGGTCGGCATCCTGCAGCAGGAGCCGCCGCTCAACGAGTCGAAGACGGTCCTCGGCAACGTCGAGGAGGGCGTCGCCGAGATCAAGGGCCAGCTCGACCGGTACAACGAGATCTCCGCGCTGATGGCGGAGCCCGACGCCGACTTCGACGCGCTGCTCGCCGAGATGGGCCAGCTCCAGGAGGCGATCGACGCCGCCGACGCGTGGGACCTCGACACCCAGCTCGAGCAGGCGATGGACGCGCTGCGCTGCCCGCCGCCGGACGCCGACGTGTCGGTCCTGTCCGGTGGTGAGCGCCGCCGAGTCGCGCTGTGCAAGCTGCTCCTGGAGAAGCCGGACCTCCTGCTGCTCGACGAGCCGACCAACCACCTCGACGCGGAGAGCGTGCTCTGGCTCGAGCAGCACCTCAAGGCGTACGCGGGCGCCATCCTGGCCGTGACGCACGACAGGTACTTCCTCGACAACATCGCCGAGTGGATCTGCGAGGTCGACCGCGGCCGGCTCTACCCGTACGAGGGCAACTACTCGACGTACCTGGAGAAGAAGCAGGAGCGCCTGCAGGTCCAGGGCAAGAAGGACGCCAAGCTCGCGAAGCGCCTCAAGGACGAGCTCGAGTGGGTCCGGTCCAACGCGAAGGGCCGCCAGACGAAGTCGAAGTCCCGGCTCGCGCGCTACGAGGAGATGGCGGCCGAGGCCGACCGCACGAGGAAGCTCGACTTCGAGGAGATCCAGATCCCGCCGGGCCCCCGCCTGGGCAACGTGGTCCTGGAGGCGTCGAAGCTGCAGAAGGGCTTCGACGGGCGCACGCTCATCGACGGCCTGAGCTTCACGCTGCCGCGCAACGGCATCGTCGGCGTCATCGGACCGAACGGCGTCGGCAAGACCACGCTGTTCAAGACGATCGTCGGCCTGGAGCCGCTCGACGCCGGCGACCTCAAGGTCGGCGAGACCGTCTCGATCTCCTACGTCGACCAGTCGCGCGGCGGCATCGACCCGAAGAAGACGCTGTGGGAGGTCGTCTCGGACGGCCTCGACTTCCTCAAGGTCGGGAACGTCGAGATGCCGTCCCGCGCGTACGTCGCCGCGTTCGGGTTCAAGGGGCCCGACCAGCAGAAGCCCGCCGGCGTCCTGTCCGGTGGTGAGCGCAACCGCCTCAACCTCGCGCTCACCCTCAAGCAGGGCGGCAACCTGCTGCTGCTCGACGAGCCCACCAACGACCTCGACGTCGAGACGCTCGGCTCGCTCGAGAACGCCCTGCTCGAGTTCCCGGGCTGCGCGGTCGTCGTCTCGCACGACCGGTGGTTCCTCGACCGGGTGGCGACGCACATCCTGGCGTACGAGGGCACCGAGGAGGACCCGGCGAACTGGTACTGGTTCGAGGGGAACTTCGCGTCCTACGAGGAGAACAAGGTCAGCCGTCTGGGCGCGGACGCCGCTCGTCCGCACCGGGTGACGTACCGCAAGCTGCGCCGCGACTGACCCTGCCGGGCCGGGGTCGTCCCGCGGCCCGACAGGCGCACCCCGGAGGGGCCGTGACGGACGTCGCGGCCCCTCCGCCGTCCCCGGGCGCTCGCGCGCCCGAGCGGTGACACCCACGGCCGGCAAGGTCGGAGCCCGCTGCCGCGGAGCCGTGCCGACGGGCGGACCGCACGCCCGCGCGGCATCCTGGGCCCCCAGGAGCGGCGTGTCCGAGCGTCGCCGGCGGGGGAGCGTGCGAGTGGCGGAGAACGAGGTCGCTGCCCTCGTCGACGCCGTCACCGGGCTGCACGCCGCGGTCGCGGACGTCGCGCTGCCTTTCGAGGTCGCGTCCGCGCCGGCAGCACGGGACGAGCACAGGCGGCTGCTGGAGCGGCTCGACGACCACCTGCTGCCACGGCTGCGGCACCCCGACGCACCGACGTTGCTCGTGGTCGGCGGATCCACGGGAGCGGGCAAGTCGACCCTGGTCAGCTCGCTCGTGGGCGAGGCGGTCAGCCCGGCGGGCGTGCTCCGGCCGACGACCCGCTGGCCGGTCCTCGTGCACCACCCCGACGACACGGACCAGTTCACGGGGGACCGGGTGCTGCCCGGGCTGCCCCGGGTCACCGGCGGTGGGACGGCCGACGGCCGGGGCGTGCGGCTCGTCGCGACCCCGGCGGTGCCCCGCGGCATCGCCCTGCTCGACGCCCCCGACATCGACTCCGTGGAGGAGGCGAACCGCACGCTCGCGGTCCAGCTGCTCGGCGCCGGGGACGCGTGGCTGTTCGTGACGACGGCCGCCCGGTACGCGGACGCGGTGCCGTGGGAGCTGCTGGGGGACGCGGCGCGCCGACGGACCCACCTGGCCCTGGTGCTGGACCGGGTCGACGCCGCGGACGCGCCCGCGGTGGAGGCGCACCTGAGGGTGATGCTCGACGAGCGCGGGCTCCCCGGCACCCCCGTGCTGCTCGTCCCGGAGTCCCGCCCCGACGAGGACGGGCTGCTGCCCGAGAGCGCCGTCGCCGCCGTCGCGACCTGGGCGACCGCGCTCGCGTTCGACGCCGCGACCCGGGAGCGCGCGCTCGCCGAGACGCGCGACGGCTCCGCCCTGGAGGCCGCACGCGTGGCGCGGGCCCTGGCGGACGCCGCCGACGACCAGCGTGCGGCCGCGGACCGGCTGCGTGGCGCGGTCCTCGCGTCGTACGCGGCGGCGCGCGAGCTCGTCGCGGAGCGCACCGCCGACGGCTCGATGCTGCGCGGCGAGGTGCTGGCGCGGTGGCAGGACGTCGTCGGCACGGGGGAGTGGGTCCGGTCGATCGAGGGCGGCGTGGCGCGCCTGCGCGACCGGGTCTCCGCGGCGGTGCGCGGCCGGCGCGCGGCGGACCCCGCGATCGTCGAGGCCGTCGGGCACGGGCTGGAGGCGGTCGTGCTGGACGCCGCCCAGGACGCGGCGGAGCGTGCGCACGCCGACTGGTACCACGACCCCGCGGGCCACGCGCTGCTCGACGGTCTCGCGCTGTCGCGGGCGTCGGGCGACCTGCGTGAGCGCGTCGACGTGGCGGTGCGGGCCTGGCAGGGCGACGTCCTCGACCTGGTCCGGGCCGAGGGCGCCGGACGGCGCACCACCGCCCGTGCCCTGTCGTTCGGCGTCAACGGGCTCGGTGCGACGCTCATGGTCGCGGTGTTCGCGTCGACGGGCGGCCTCACGGGCGCCGAGGTGGGCATCTTCGGCGGGACGGCCCTGCTCGCCCAGCGGCTCCTGGAGGCGGTCTTCGGCGACGAGGCGGTCCGTCGCCTCACCAGGACGGCCCACGATCGTCTGGACGCACGCGTGGGCGGGCTGCTCGACGCGGAGACCGCGCGGTTCCTCGCACTCCTGGACCCGGTGGCGGCGCAGGTGCGCGACGGCGGTGCGGTGCGGTCACGGGCGTCCCTCGTCGAGGTCGCCGCCCGCGCCCTCGCCGCGGCCCCGCCGTCGCCGACCGACCGGCGGGAGCGCCCCGGCGGGACCGGTCTGCGCGGAGCCGTGCCGGGGGGCGTGCCGTCGGCGCGGGAGACGGACGAGACGGCCGACGGGCAGCAGCGTGCGGGACGGTGGCGCTGGTGGCGCCGCGGGCGGTCGGGATGAGCGCGGCGGGAGCGTCCTCGCCAACGGACGCGCGAGGCCGCACCGACGCGCTCGACGAGGCGGTGGCCCTGGGACGCCGATGGCTGCCGGCCGACCTGCTCGCCCGCGCCGACGCCGTCGTGGAGCGCGCCCGGCGACGGCTCGCGCTGTCCGGCGAGCACACGGTCGTCGCCCTGGCGGGCCCGACGGGGGCGGGCAAGTCGTCGCTCGTCAACGCCCTCGCGGGGACGGCGGTGGCCCGCCCGGGGATCCTGCGGCCCACCACGGGGCAGCCGCTCGCCGTGATCGTGCCCGACGTCGACGCCGCCGACCCGTCGCCCGGCGCCGGGGAGCGGCCCGCGCCGACGAGCCGCCCGGAGCGCGCGTGGCGGCGTCGGTCGCGCGGCCCCGCCGCACCGGCCGCGACGGTCGGGTCCGGACCGCACGAGCTGCTCGACTGGCTCGCGGTCGACGAGCGGACCGTCGTGGACCGATCACGCTCCCCGCTGTCCGCGGCGACCGGGCTGGTGCTGCTCGACCTGCCCGACCACGACTCCGTGGTCACCGAGCACCGGGCCATCTCGGAGCGCCTGTACGACCGCGTCGACCTGCTCGTGTGGGTGGTGGACCCGCAGAAGTACGCCGACGCGGCGCTGCACGTGCGGTACCTGCGTCCGCTCGCGGGGCACGACACGGTCGTGGTCCTCGTGCTCAACCAGGTGGACCGCCTGGGCCCCGACGACGCGCGGGCGTGCCTCGCGGACCTGCGCCGGATCGTCGCGGCCGACGGCCTCACCGGCGCCCGGGTGCTCGCCGTGAGCGCCACGACGGGCGAGGGGGTCGACGACCTGCGGGCGGCGCTCGCCGAGGCCGCGCGGCGGCGCCGGGCAGCGACGGACCGGGTGCTGGCCGACGTCCGGTCGAGCGCGTTGGCCGTCGTCGAGGCGTGCGGCGACGCACCGCGGCACGCCCTGCCGCAACGCGCGCGGCCCGCCCTCGTCGACGCCCTCGAGGAGGCCGCGGGCGTGCGGGCCGTGGTCGAGGCGACGAGGGTCTCGGCGGTCCGTCGTGCCCGTGCCGCCACCGGATGGCCGCCGACGCGCTGGGTCGGACGCTGGCGTGCGGACCCGCTGCGTCGCCTCGGCCTGGGCGGGTCACGACGTCCGTCCGCGTCGCGGCGCGGTGGCGAGGGCGCCGCCGCTGACGAGGCCGCCACCCGGCGCAGCTCGCTGGGGGGCCCGGGTGCCGCGGCACGGGCGCGCGCCGCGCTCGGGGTCCGGGACTACGTCGACGCCGCGACCGCAGGCGCCCCCGACGCGTGGGTGCTCGAGGCGCGCAGCACGGTCGGGGCCGCGGACCTGGTCGACGCGCTCGACCAGGCGGTCGTCCGCGTCGACGCCACGTCGGCCCCCGACCCCCGGTGGTGGCGTGCCGTGGCGGCCCTGCAGTGGGGTGTGCTGGGCGTGGCGGTCGCAGGGGTGCTCTGGCTCGCGGCCCTGGCGCTCGCCGGGTACCTGCGGCTGCCCGAACCGCCGACCCCGCAGTGGGGGACCGTCCCGTGGCCGACCGTGCTCGCCGTCGGCGGTGCCGTCCTCGGTCTGCTCGTCGCCCTGGTGGCCCGGGTGGCGGCGTCCGTCGGGGCGCGGCGGCGTGCGCGCGGCGTCCGGCGTGCGCTGCGGGGTGCGGTCGACGACGTCGCGGGTCGTCTGGTCGTCGACCCGCTCGTCGCCGACCAGGTCGCACGCGACGGCTGCCGGCACGCGGCCACCCGCGCGGCCGGGCGACGCTGACCAGGGCCGGAACCCCGTGCCCCGCATAGGATCGGCCGGTCGAAGGAGGTCCGATGGCTCGGCTCGAGGTCCCGGTGCAGCTGCGCTGGTCCGACATGGACGCGTACGCGCACGTGAACAACGTCGAGATGCTGCGGCTGCTCGAGGAGGCCCGCATCGAGGCGTTCTGGAGCCACCCCGTGGACTCCGACGGCACCCGGCCGGACGGTGCCTGGTCGACGGCCGTGCTCGACGCCGGACCGAGCTCCACGATGTCGACGCTCATCGCGCACCAGGAGATCGAGTACCTGCTGCCGCTCGGCTACCAGCGCCGTCCCGTGGTCGTCGAGATGTGGATCGGGCGGCTCGGCGGCGCGAGCCTGGAGGTCTGCTACGAGGTGCGGGACCGCCCCGCCGCCGAGGACGGGAGCGCCGTGTTCGCGCGGGCGACCACGACGATCGTGCTGGTCGACACCGGGTCGGGGCGGCCGCAGCGCATCGGGCCCGCGGAGCGGGCGGCGTGGGAGCCGTTCGTCGAGGAGCCGCTGACGTTCCGCCGCCGGCGCTGACGGGGAGGGCCCGTCAGACGTCCGTGCGTGAGCGCTCGACGCGCTCGGCGGCCCGGGCGATGTTGCGTTGCATCCCGCCGAACACGATCCCGTGGAACGGGTAGACCGACCACCAGTACAGGTGCCCGGCGAGCCCGTGGGGATGGAACAGGGCACGCTGCACGAACGCCGTCGGTGCCGTGCTCGGCTCCTCGCCCTCGATGCGCAGCTCGAGCCACGCGAGCCCCGGGACGCGCATCTCGGCCCGCAGCCGCAGCAGGGAGACGGGCTCGACGGCCTCCACCCGCCAGAAGTCGACGGCGTCGTCGACCAGGAGCGTCCACGGGTCGCGCCGGCCGCGGCGCAGACCCGGGCCGCCGACCAGCCGGTCGGCGAGGCCCCGCACCCGCCACGCGAGCGGCCACGAGTACCACCCGCGCTCGCCCCCGAGGGCCTCGAGCACGCGCCACAGCGCGGCCGGGGACGCCGCGACGTCGATCCGGCGCTCGTCGACGTAGAGGGACCCGCCCGCCCAGTCGGGGTCCGTCGGCAGCGGGTCGCTCGGGGCGCCCGGGACGGACGCAGACGTCCACCGTGTCGTCACGGCAGCGTCGTGCACGCGCTGCAGGGCCAGACGGACCGCCCGGTCGAACCCCACGAGGCCGCCCGGCGGGTCCGGGACGTGCGCGGCGATGTCGTGCTCGTCGCACACGACCTCGTGCACGAGGGACTCGACGAGCGGCCGGGCGAGACCGGCGGGCACGGGCGTGACGAGCGAGACCCACAGGCTCGACAGCCGTGGCGTGAGCACCCCGACGCCGACGACGAGCCGCCGCCGCAGACCTGCGACCGCCGCGTACCGCTGCATCATGTCGCGGTACGTGAGGACCTCGGGCCCGCCGATGTCGAACCCGCGGCTCACGTCGGACGGCATCGCCGCGGCCCCCACGAGGTACCGCAGGACGTCCCGGATCGCGATGGGCTGGATGCGGTTGTCGACCCACCGCGGCACCGTCATGGCCGGCAGCCGCTCCGTGAGGTAGCGCATCATCTCGAACGACGCCGACCCCGAGCCGAGGATGACGGCAGCACGCAGCACGGTGGTCGGCACGCCCGACGCGAGGAGGATCTCCCCGACCTCGGTCCGCGACTGCAGGTGCGGCGACAGCTCCTCGCCCTCGGGGTGGAGGCCGCCGAGGTAGACGATGCGGCGGACCCCCGCCTCCCGGGCCGCCTGCGCGAACGCCAGCGCGGTGCGCCGGTCGCGGGCCTCGAACGAGCGCCCCGACCCGAGCGCGTGGATGAGGTAGTACGCGACGTCGGCGCCGGCCAGCGCTGCCCGGATCGCGTCGAGGTCGGACGCGTCGGCCG
Organism: Cellulomonas chitinilytica; assembly: GCF_016862675.1. Classification (GTDB taxonomy): domain Bacteria; phylum Actinomycetota; class Actinomycetes; order Actinomycetales; family Cellulomonadaceae; genus Cellulomonas; species Cellulomonas chitinilytica. Next base: position 140,368 of record NZ_BONK01000013.1, read on the forward strand.
TCGCCACCTCCACGTCGCCGTACCAGGGCCGGGCGCGCAGCCGGTCGGGGTTCCGGGCGACGGCCCGGACCCGGTAGCCGGCGGCGAGCAGCTCGGGCACGAGCCGGCCGCCGACGTACCCGGTCACGCCCGTGACGGCGGCGACCGGCGCGTCGGGACGAGGCCGGCCGTCCGGACCGGGACCGGGCACGAGGCCGGGGAGCGTGCGTGCCACGGGCTCGGGCGCGAGGTCGTCGGGAGCGACCGCGCCGGCGCCGGGCCGGGGCGGGGCGGCGTCGTCGGGGCCCGTCACGGGGTCAGCATCCGGAGCGTCTCGCGCTCGGCGACGGCCTGCGAGCGGGTCGGGCGGATCGTCGTGCCGTGCTCCCAGAGGTCCACGACCCGCGGGTCGATGTACGACGCGCGACACACGGCGGGGGTGTTCCCGAGCTCCTCGGCGACGTCCTTGACGACCTGCGCCACGACCCGGCGCCGCGCCCGCTCCGACCTGGGAGGCGCACCGGCGGCAGCCAGCCCGCGGGCGGCGAGCACCGTCGCGTGCCACGTGCGGAAGTCCTTCGGCGTCGCGTCGCCGCCGAGCCGCTCCTTGACCGCCAGCCCCACGTCGGCGCTCGTCACGTCGTGCCACCCCGTCGGGTCCTGCCAGGCGAGCAGCTCGGTGCCGGGGTCGTCGCGCCGCACGAGCAGCCGGACGGCGGCGGCCACCTGGTCGTCCTCGACGACCGTGTCGCCGACCTGTCCGGACTTCGCCGGGAAGTGCAGGTGCACCCGGCCCTCCTCGCCGTCGGCCGCCGGACGCAGGACGGTGGCGTGCTCGCGCAGCAACGTCGCCAGGCCGTACGAGCCGTGCCTGGCCGCGTACCCCTCGCCGCCGACGCGCAGGTAGGCGAGGTCGAGCAGCCGGAAGGCGAGCGCGAGCGCCTTCTCGCGGGGCATCCCGTCGAGCGCGAGCTCCCGCCGGACGCGTCGTCGGGCGGCGGGCAGGTTCCGCGCGACGTCGAGCACGTGGTCGTGCTTGAGCCGGTCACGCCGCACCCGCCACTGCTGGTGGTACAGGTACTGGCGGCGCAGGGCGTCGTCGAGGCCGGCCGCCTGGATGTGACCGTTCGGGAACGGGCTGATCCAGACGTCGTGCCAAGCCGGCGGGATCGCCAGCGCGACGATCCGGTCGAGGTGCTCCTCGTCCGTGATGCGGGCGCGGTCGAGGTCCAGGTACATGAAGCCACGGCCGGCCCGGCGACGGGTCCACCCCGGCGCGTCGATGCGCACGCGCCGTAGCCTGACCATGCCGCACAGTGTCACCTGCCGTCACCGGCGGCGCGCGTCGGCGGGCGACGGGCTCGCGGCGACGGCCGGATCCGCCGCCGGACGCGCGGCGGCGGCGCTAGGGTGTGCGCCGCACCGCCGACCAGCGGGGTCGGCCGTCGCGGCCGTCGAGCGACCAGTGGACGGCACGCGTGCGCTTCAACCCTCCGCCCGGCTGGCCGGTCGAGCCCGGCTGGAGGCCGCCGCGCGGCTGGGAGCCGGACCCGGCATGGCCGCGGCCGCCGATCGGGTGGCGGACGTGGGTGCCCGACGACGACGACGTCGTCGACCGACGTGAACGGGTCCGCGCGGTCGTCGTCCTCGGTGCCGGCGAGGTCCTCACGCTCGCCGGCGCGGTCGCAGCGGCCGTCGCCGCACTGCGCGGTGACGCCTGGCTCGGCCGGGTCGGGCTCGCCGTCCTCGGTGTGCCGGTCGCGGTCGTCGGCCTGCGGATGCTGCGGGCCGTGCGCCGGGCGGGCGCACCCGGAGCGGGTCCCGGGCTCCGCTGGGCACTCGTGGCAGCCACCGCCGCGGTCGCGGTGCTGGGCGTCGTCGCCGGCGCGGTCGTGGTGCAGACGGCACGGCTCTCGCCGACGGAGGGCACGTGCGCGCGGGTCGACGAGGAGCTGTACGTGCACCTCGTCCTGTGCGCGGCGCCGCACGACGTCGTCGTGGAGCGCCCCGTCGCCGACCCGCAGGAGTGCCCGCAGGGCATCGCCGCGTGGCTCCCGGGTGCGTGGTACTCCCTGCACGACGACGCGTGGGTGTGCCTCCTCGACGCGCACCTGACCGCGCCCGACGGGTCCGTCGTCGCGGGCTGAGGCGCCGCCGACGACCGGGCCTCCGGCGTCAGTCGGCGAAGCGGACCATGCCCTCCTGGGCGATGGACGCCACGAGCACGCCGTCCTGGGTGAACACGCGCGCGGCACCCAGGCCCCGGCCGCCCTGCGCGCTCGGCGTCGACTGCACGAACAGCAGCCACTGGTCGACCTGCACGTCTCGGTGCCACCACATGGCGTGGTCGAGGCTCGCGATCGACAGCCCGGGGGAGATCCACGACCGGCCGGCCCGGCGCAGGATCGGCTCCAGCATGACCTGGTCGCAGGCGTACGCGAGCAGCGCGCGGTGCAGCAGCTGGTCGCCGGCGGGCACGGGCCCCCGGGAGCGGAACCACACCTTCTGCTGCCCGGACGTGTCGCGGGCGGGGCGCAGGTTGACGTTGTCACCGACGTGCCGGACGTCGAAGGCCGCCTCGTGCGCCCAGAACCGCGCGACCGGGTGGTCGATGCCGTCGAGCCGCTCGTGCACGGACGTCAGACCCTCCGGGCCGGGGACGTCGGCGGGCATCTCGTCGGCGTAGTCGAGGCCGTCCTGCTCCTGCTGGAACGACGCGATCATCGACAGGATCGGCACCCCGCCCTGCAGCGCGTGCGTGCGCCGGGCCGAGAACGACCGCCCGTCGCGCAGCCGCTCGACGGCGAACCCGATCGGCTCGCGGACGTCGCCGGGACGCAGGAAGTACCCGTGCATCGAGTGGGGGAGCCGGTCGGCGTCGAGCGTGCGCCCCGCGGCGAGCAGAGCCTGCGCGAGCACCTGGCCGCCGAACACCCGGCCGCCCGGCTGCTGCAGGCTGCGGCCGGTGAACGTGTCCGGCGCCGCCGGGTCGGCCTCGAGGTCCAGGATGTCGAGCACGGGGACGGTGGGGTCGATCGTCATCGGGTCAGTCCTCGAAGGTGTTGAGCATCGAGTGCGCCGCGCGCTCCAGGTAGTCCCAGAGCTCCGCGCGGTGCAGGGGGGCGAGGTCCAGCGAGTCGACGGCGGCGCGCATGTGCGCGAGCCAGCGGTCCCGGGCGTCGGGGTTCACCTTGAACCCGGCGTGCCGCATCCGCAGCCGCGGGTGCCCGCGCTGGTCGGAGTACGTCGTCGGGCCGCCCCAGTACTGCTCGAGGAACAGCGTCAGGCGCTCGGCGGCCGGGCCGAGGTCCTCCTCGGGGTACATCTCCCGCAGCACCCGGTCGTCGGCGACGCCGCGGTAGAACTCGTCGACCAGCGCGACGAAGGTGGCGTGACCGCCGACGGCGTCGTAGAAGGAGTCAGGCCTCACGGCGACCATCCTCACACGCGCGTGCGACGGGTCCCGGCGATGGGCGGGGGAACCGACGGTGAGTCCCGTTACAGGCCGAGCTCGTCGAGCACCGGCAGGCCCCGACGGACGACGGCCCGGGCGTCCTCCGCTGTGGGTGACGTGAGCGCCAGCTGCGCGAGCCGCCGGCACTCGTCGACCGTCGTCGACGCCAGGACCGCCGCGACGTCGGGCAGCGCGCGCGGCGTCATCGACAAGGACGACACCCCCAGCCCGACGAGCACGACGGCGAGCGCCGGCACGGCCGCGGCCTCGCCGCACACCCCGACGGGGCGGCCCTGGGCGGCTCCACCCGCGCACGTCGCGGCGACGAGCTGCAGCACCGCGGGCTGCCACGCGTCGGACAGGTGCGCGACGGCGCCGAGCATCCGGTCGGCCGCCATCGCGTACTGCGTGAGGTCGTTGGTGCCGATGCTCGCGAACGTGGCGTGCGCGAGGATCGGGCCGGCCAGCAGCGCCGCGCTGGGCACCTCCACCATCACGCCGGACGTGGCCAGCCCGTGCCGGGCGCAGGCCGCGACGAACTGCTCGGCCTCGTCGACCGTGGACACCATCGGCGCCATGACCCACACCTGCGCGGACTCGGCCTTCGCCGCCTGCGCGATCGCGGCCAGCTGGTCCTCGAGCACCCCCGGGTGCCGGGCGACCGTCCGCAGGCCGCGGACGCCGAGCGCGGGGTTCGTCTCCGGGTCCCCGGCGAGGAACGGCATCGGCTTGTCGGCGCCCGCGTCGAGCGTCCGCACCACGACCTTGCGGCCGGGGAACGCGGCGAGCACCTGCCGGTACGCGGCGACCTGCTCGTCGAGCGTGGGTGCCTCGGCGCGGTCGAGGAACGCGAACTCGGTCCGGAACAGGCCGACGCCCTCGGCACCCGCCGCGGCGGCCGGTGCCGCGTCGGCGGGGTCCCCGACGTTCGCGAGCAGCTCGACGCGGTGCCCGTCGGCGGTGCGGCCGAGCCCGTCGAACGTGCGCACCTGGCCGGCGAGGGCGAGGGCCGCGGCGACCTGGTCGTCGTCGGGGGCCACCGTGACCGTCCCGGCGCTGCCGTCGACGAGGACGACGTCACCCTCGCCGACCAGCACGTCGATGCCGCGGGCGGCGACGACGCCGGGGATGCCCCGGGAGCGGGCGAGGATCGCGGTGTGCGACGTCGGGCCGCCCTCGGAGGTGACGACCGCGCGCACGGTGGTCGGGTCGAGCGTCGCGACGAGCGCGGGTGCCAGGTCGGTCGCGACGAGGACGTACGGCTCGTCCCGGGCCGGCAGGCCCGGTGCGGGACGGCCCGTGAGGTCGGCGACGAGCCGGTCGCGCACGTCGGCGATGTCCCGGGCGAGGTCGGCGAGATGGCCGCCGAGCGCCTCGAACTGGGCCGCGACCGCGTCGGCGGCCTCCCACACGGCGCGCTCCGGGACGAGCCGGTCGTCGATGACCCGCTGCGTCGCGTCGGCGACGAGCGTCGGGTCGGTGGCGATCGCGGCGGTCGCGCGCAGGACGCCCGCGGCGTCGCCGGTCGCGCGGTCGGCCGCGGCCTCCAGCTCCGCCTGCACGCGGGCGGACGCGACGGCGATGCGGGAGGCCTCGGCGGCGTAGTCGGTGCCCGGCGGCAGGCGGCGACCCGAGGGAGGCTCGGCGACGGGGTCGGGGAGCAGCGCCACGGGGGCGACCACGCGGCCCGGGCTGACACCGATGCCGGTGACGACCGTGGCGGGGTGCGGACTCACTCGGACCAACCTCCTCGTCGACCTGACGCAGTCTCGTCCCTGGGGCGGCGCCGGTGCAAAGCCGGAACGGCCGCGAAGGACCGGCAGGTCAGGGTTAGGCTGGAGGGTGTGCGCGCCGACCAGCCGGCGCCGGACGAGCCGGGGAGTTCCATGAGCAAGGCAGAGCAGATCCTCGCAGCGCTGGGTGGCGACACGAACGTCGTCGACCTCGAGCCGTGCATCACGCGGCTGCGCGTCGAGGTGACCGACGCACACCTCGTCGACGAGGCGGCCCTCAAGGCCAGCGGTGCGTTCGGTGTCGTCCGCTCCGGCCGCATCGTCCAGGTGATCGTCGGCCCCGAGGCCGACAACCTCGCCGCCGAGCTCGACACCCTGCGCTGACCGTCCCGTCGCGGCGTCCACGATGAGCACGCTGCGGATCGTGAGTCCGCTCGCCGGTGTCGTGCACCCCGTGTCGAGCGTCCCCGACCCCGTGTTCGCGAACGAGATCGTGGGACCGGGCGTGGCCGTCGAGCCTCTGCGGACGCAGTCGCAGGTCGTCGTCTCACCGGCCGACGGCGTCATCGGCGCCCTGCACGCCCACGCCTTCGCCCTGGAGCTGCCGGGCGACAGGTCGGTGCTCGTGCACCTCGGGATCGACACCGTGCGCCTCGCGGGCCAGGGGTTCACGCTGCACGTCGAACGCGGGACGCGCGTGCGCGCGGGCGACCGGCTCGTCACGTGGTCGCCGGTGGACGTCGCGGCCGCCGGGCTGGCGACCGTGTGCCCCGTCGTGGCGCTCCAGGCGGACCGGGACCTGCTCGAGCAGCTCGTCGAGGACGGCGCGACCGTGCAGGCCGGGGACCCGCTGCTCGACTGGCACTGACCGCTCGACCGGGACCGCTCGACCGGCACCGACCGCTCGACCGGCACCGGCCCCGTCAGGACGGCGGGAGCGCCTGGCGGGCGTCCTGACGGTTCACGACGTCGTCGAGCACGGTGTCGTGCGGGTCGCGGGGGACCTGGGTGCCGTCGTCGGTGCGTGAGCCGCCCGTCCCGGACTGCTCGACCGTCTCCGCCTGCTCGTCCGCCGTTCCGGCCCCGTCCTGGGCCGACGTCCCGTCCTTCGACGCTCGCGCGGCCTGGTGGGCCGCGAGCAGGTCGCGCTGCCCGGCGAGCGGCACCCCGGCCCGCTCGAGCTCGTCGCGGGCCGCGACGCGCAGCGCCCGGGCGACCTCCCACTGCATCGCGGGCGACGTCTTCACCTTGAGCCGCAGCGAGACGGCGTCGGCGGCGAGCCGTTCGATGCCGGTGATCGTGGGTTCGCCCTGCAGGTACGTCCCGACCTCCGGGTCCCGGGCGACGCGGCCCGCCGCCTGGGTGAGCAGCGCCCGCACCTCGTCGAGGTCGGCGAAGTAGTCCACGTCGACGTCGACGACGGCCGTCGCCCAGCCCTGGGTCTTGTTGCCGACCCGCAGCATCGACCCGTTCGGCACGTACCAGAGGGTGCCGTCGGCGTCCCGGATCTTCGTGACGCGCAGCGTGACGGCCTCGACGGTGCCGTTCGCCGGCCCGACGTCGACCACGTCGCCCACGCCGTACTGGTCCTCGAGCAGCATGAACGTGCCCGTGAGGAAGTCCTTCACGAGGCTCTGCGCGCCGAAGCCGAGCGCGACGCCGATGATGCCGGCGGACGCGATGAACGGCGCGATGTTCACGCCGAGCGCCGCCAGCACCATGAACACGACCGTGCTGCCGATGAGGATGGTCGCCGACGAGCGCAGCACGGAGTCGATCGTGCGGGCGCGCTGCGCGCGGCGGGCGCTGGCGAGCGGGTCCGCCTTGAGCAGCACGCTGCCGACGCCGGTCTCGCCGATGGGCTTCATGACACCGCGCTGCAGCATCGGCGTGCCTTCGGCGATGTGGTGCGTGACACCACGGATCGCGCGGCGGACCAGCACCAGGACGATGCTGCCGATGACGACGATGAGGACGATCTTCAGCGGCGTCCCGAGGAACCAGGTGACCCAGGCGGCCGGGTCGCTCTTGTCCCCGGGGCCGTGCTCGGAGAGGGGGTCCGTCGGGTCCGGTGTGCTCTCGGCCGCACGGACGACGGCTGCGGTGATGCTCATCGGGCCAGCCCCGTCCGGTCGGCGACGAACTGCAGCTGCTCGACGGTCAGCCCGATCGTGCGCGTCAGCGACCGTCCCCCGTGCCCGACGCCGGTCTCCCGGCGCACGAGCACGGGACGCTCGAGCGGGTCACCGGTGGTCGCGGCCTGCAGCGCGGCGGCGAGCTTGCGCGCGTGCAGCGGGTCGACACGGGTGTCGCCCTCGAACACCGTGAACAGCGTCGCCGGGTACTCGGTGCCGTCGACGACCCGGTGGTAAGGCGAGTACCCGAGCAGCCAGCCGAGCTGCGTGGGGTCGTCGGCGTCGCCGTACTCCTCGGTCCACGTCACGCCGAGCCCGAACCGCTGGTACCGGACCATGTCGAGCAGCGGCGCGGAGCACACGACGGCCGCGAACAGGTCGGGGCGCTGGGTGAGCGCGGCGCCGACGAGCAGGCCGCCGTTCGAGCCGCCCCAGCAGGCGAGCTGCTCCGGGGTGGTCCACCCGGCGGCGACGAGCGCCTCCGCGACGGCGTGGAAGTCGTCGAACACGTTCTGCTTGTGCGCGCGCATGCCGGCGCGGTGCCAGTCCTCGCCCTCCTCGCCGCCACCGCGCAGGTTCGCGACGACGTACACGCCGCCGGCCTCGACCCACGCGAGGGTGGTCGCCGAGTAGCCGGGGTCGAGGGAGATCTGGAAGCCGCCGTAGCCGTACAGGATCGCCGGTGCGGGGGCGAGCGGTCGTCCGTCGGCGTCCAGCAGGTCGGTGCGGGCCAGGACGAACGCGCGCACGGTCGTGCCGTCGGCGCTCGTGACCTCGACCTGGCGGGTGGTCACGGCGGCGACGTCGGCGACGACGCCCGGGGGCTCCGCCCACACCGTGGTGCTGCGGGTGCGCCCGTCGAAGCGGTGCACGCTCGCGACCGTCGTGTGGTCCGTGTACGAGAACCACACGTCGTGCCCGCCGTCGGGCCGGGTGACGAGCCCGGAGACCGAGCCCAGGCCGGGCAGGGCGAGGGTGCCGTCGTCGCCAGGCAGCCGGTCGCCGGTCGCCGGGTCGTGCAGCGTCACCTCGGAGACGGCGTGCCGGCGCCAGGACGCGAGCAGGAGCGTGGGCGTGGTGTCGTCGCCGCCGTCGTCCGTGAACGCGACGTCCTCGAGCACCGCCGCCGGGTCCTCGGCGAGCAGCGTCACCCACGTGTCGACGCCCGGCCGGGCCGGGTCGGTGACGGCCAGCCGGCCACGCGGGGCGTCGAGGTCGGTCTGCACGTACAGGCGCCCGTCGCGCGCCACCCACGCACCCGTCTGCGCGTCGAGCCCGACGGCGACCTCGACGAACACCGGCGGGGCACCGGTGGTGCGGTCCGCGATCCACACGTCCGTCCGGGGTGCGGTCCCCGCGGAGGCGGACACCAGGAGCCAGCGCCCGTCGCGCGAGACCGAGACGCCGTAGTAGTTGGTCATGTCGAGACCGTCGCCGAACACCTCGACGTCCTCGTCGGGCGACGTGCCCACCCGGTGCAGCCACACCCGCCGGTGGTACTGCTGCTCGTCCTCCGGCAGGCCCTGCGGTGCGAGCCGACGCACGTAGTAGAGCTCCTCACCGCCGGGCACCCACGCCACGGGGGAGTACCGCGCGCGGTCGACGGGCCCGTCGACGAGCTCGCCGGTGGCGACGTCCAGCACGTGCAGGACGCTCTCCTCGGTGCCGCCCGACGACACCTGGTAGGCCAGCAGATGACCTTCCTTGGACGGCTGCCACGTGTCGAGCGTCGTCGTCCCCGCCGGGTCCAGGGCCATCGGGTCGACGAGGACCCGCTCGGTGCGGCCCGTCCCGTCCGCGTCCGGCTCGGAGACGACGACGACCGCGTGCTCCTGGTCGCCGGCGCGCCGGGAGAAGAAGTACCGCTCGCCCCGCCACGCCGGTGCCCCCACGACCCCGGCGCCGAGCAGCTCGCGCATCCGCGCCGTGAGCCTGTCGGTGGCGAACGGCCCCGTGAGCCGCTGCCCGTCGCGGTACGCCGCGTACAGCTCGTCCTGGCTCGCCGACCACGCCTGCGTCTCGTCGTCGGACGTGTCCTCGAGCCACCGGTACGGGTCGGCGACGCGGTGGCCGTGCAGGTCCTCGACGAGGTCGTCGCGCCGGGCGGTGGGGTACGTGCGCAGCGTGCGTGCGGTCATGGTCCGCAAGGCTACGACGCGTCGCCGCCGATGCCCGCCGGCCACCCCACCGCCGCCGACCGGCGGGTCGCGCGGACCGTCGGGACGGCCAGGGCGTCGTCGGACGGGACCACGCGCCGGCCCGCCCGCACCCGGCGGCCGGCCGCGTGCCCGTCGTCCGGGCGTCCGCGCAGGTCGCGCCCGCCGCGCGCGGTCGCGTCGTCGCGCACCCTGCCGGGGGGCTCTGGCAGGATCGGGGACGTGGCAGACGACCCGGAGCTCCCGTCCGACGCCTTGCTGCGCCTCGCGAACGCCTACGGCGTGACCGCCGACTACTGGGGATTCGACGGCACGCACAAGGTCGCGTCCGCCACCACCCTGCGCGCCGTGCTCGCCGCCCTGGGCGTCGACGCGTCGTCGCCGGAGCGCATCGCGCTGGCCGCAGCCTTCGTCGAGGACATGCCGTGGCGTCGCACGCTGCCCCCGGTCGTCGTCGTGCGCGCCGGGCGTCTCGCGCACGTGCCGGTGCACGTCGCGCACGGCGACCCCGTCGAGGTCTGGCTCGAGCTCGACCCGGAGGCGGGCGGCGGCCGGCGCGAGCTCACGCAGGCCGACGTGCCGGTGCCGCCGCGCTCGGTCGACGGCCGCCTCGTCGGCCGCGCGACGTTCACCCTGCCCGTTGACCTGCCGCTCGGGTGGCACGAGATCCGCGCCGAAGGTCCGAGCGCAGGTGCCCGGAGCCCCGTCGTGGTCACCCCGGACCGGCTCGAGCTGCCCCCGGCCCTGCAGGGCAGGCGGGCGTGGGGCCTCATGGCGCAGCTGTACTCCGTGCGCTCCCGCGACTCGTGGGGTGTCGGCGACCTGGCGGACCTGGCCGAGGTGAGCTGGCTCGCCGGACGTGAGCTCGGTGCGGACTTCCTGCTCGTCAACCCGCTGCACGCCGCCGAGCCGCAGGCGCCGCTCACCCCGTCCCCGTACCTGCCGACGACCCGCCGGTTCGTGAACCCGCTGTACATCCGCGTGGAGGACGTCCGCGAGGCCGCCTACCTGTCGGCCGCCGACCGGGCGCTCGTCGAGTGGGCAGGTGAGCCGGTCCGTCTGCTCGACACCGACCCGGGACCGATCGACCGCGACGCCGCCTGGACCGCCAAGCGCGCCGCCCTCGAGGTGGTGTTCGCGGCACCGCGCTCCGCGGCCCGGCAGGCGGCGCTCGACGCCTACGTCGAGGAGGAGGGCACGGGCCTCGAGACGTTCGCGCTGTGGTGCGCGCTCGCGGAACGCTACGGCCAGGAGACGTGGCCCGAGGAGGCGCTGGACCCGCAGTCGGACCTCGTCGCGCAGGCACGCGACGAGCTCGCGGAGCGCGTCGCGTTCCACCGGTGGCTGCAGTGGGTCGCCGACGAGCAGATCGCCGACGCGCACCGCGCCGCGCTCGACGGCGGCATGGCGGTCGGCATCATGCACGACCTCGCCGTCGGCGTGCACCCGCAGGGTGCGGACGTGTGGGCGCTGGGCGACGTGCTCGCCACCGGCGCGAGCGTCGGTGCGCCGCCCGACATGTACAACCAGCAGGGCCAGGACTGGTCCCAGCCGCCGTGGCAGCCCGACGCGCTCGCCCGGGCCGCCTACCGGCCGTACCGGGACATGCTGCGCACCGTGCTCCGGCACGCCGGGGCGATCCGCATCGACCACGTGCTCGGCCTGTTCCGGCTGTGGTGGGTGCCGGACGGTGCGCCGCCGTCCGAAGGCGCCTACGTCCGGTACGACCACGAGGCGCTCGTCGGGATCCTGGCCCTCGAGGCGCACCGCGCCGGTGCGGTCGTCATCGGCGAGGACCTCGGGGTCGTCGAGCCGTGGGTGCGTGACTACCTGTCGGAACGCGGCATCCTCGGCACGTCCGTCCTGTGGTTCGAGCGGGACATGCACGGCGCCCCGCTCGCACCCGAGCACTACCGGCCGCTCGTGCTCGCCACCGTCACGACCCACGACCTGCCCCCGACCGCGGGGTATCTCGCCGGTGAGCACGTGACGATCCGCGACCGCCTCGGCCTGCTCACCGAGCCCGTCAGCGTCGTGCGCGCCGCCGCCCGGGCCGAGCGCGACCAGATGATCGCGGTGCTGCGGGAGCGAGGGCTCGTCGGTGACGACCCGTCGGAGCGCGAGATCGTCGAGGCGCTGCACCGTTACGTGACGGCCACGCCGTCCGTGCTCGTCGGGGTCGCGCTGACCGATGCCGTCGGGGAACGACGCGCGCAGAACCAGCCCGGCACCGACCAGGAGTACCCGAACTGGAAGGTGCCGCTCGCGGACAGCGCCGGGCAGGTCGTCCTCGTCGAGGACCTGTTCACGAGCGCGCGCCTGCGGTCGCTCGCGACCGTGCTCAACGCCGACATCGGCTGAGCCCGCCGCGCGGGCCGGGCGGGCGGGGCCGGTCAGCCCCCGGGCGTGGGCGTCGTGCTCGCGCCGGTCTGGCCTTCGAGCGCCTTCTGCTGCGCCGCCGCCATGATGCCGTTGTACGTCTGCGCCATGAACGCGAAGAACTGGTCCGGGCTGTCGATCTCGCCGGGGTACGGGACCCCGCCGATGAGCAGCCGCATCGGCACGTCCAGCGCCGGCACGTTCTCGAAGGGCACGGACTCCTGGGCGCGGGCGGTCGCCTGCGCGGCCCAGCCCGTCCAGTCGCCGTGCTCGATGCAGCTCGCGACGTCGTCGCCGGTCGCGCCTGCACCCGCGACGAGCTCGACGAGCGCGTCGGTGGCGAGCCCGTCGTCGGGGAGGTCGGGCTGCGCCTCGAGCAGGGCGGCGTTGACGTCGTACGCGTGCTCCGGGTCGGTCGACGCGACGCACGCGAACGCGCCGGCGGCCCGCGTCGAGTAGTCGCCGCTGAGAGCCGTGGCCGCGCCTGCGGTCGCGCCGTCGGAGGGCGGCGCCGAGGTCGACGTCGCGCCGTCGAGCACCGCGACCGGGTGGACCTCGAACGTCACGTGCCCGCCCGAGAGCCACTCCTCGAGCATCTTCGAGTTCGTCGACCAGAACGTCGCCGCGTCCGGGCTGCGGTAGTCGAGGTACAGCACGACGTCGATCAGGCCGCCGTCACGCAGGCTCTCCGTCGCGACCGGCGCGGCGCCCTCGGCGAGCGCCGCGGTCGGGCGGACCGAGATCTTGCCCGACTGACCGACGAAGACGGCGCCGTCGCTGAGCATGTTCTCCGGGCCGCCCGTCGGGGCGGCGGACGAGCTGCTCGTCGGGTCCCCGGTCGTCGTGGTCCCCTTGTCGCACGCCGCCGTCAGCGCGAGGACGGCGACCGCCGCCACCGCGGCCGCCACGGTCGCACGGCCCCGGGACCGACCGGTGCGCCGCCGCTCGCCCGGCACGGTCCGGTCGTCGTGGTCCGCGGTGGTGCCACGGGGTGCGTTGCTCATCGGGGCGGAGCCTCCAGCGGGGGTCGTCGGGCGTGCCGACGGGGACGGCGACGAATCATGGTGCCCCACACCACACCGGCCTGCCCAATCCGTCCCTGTGAGCCTGCTGAGCGGGGGACGCGAGCGGCGCGTGACCTGCGACGATGCCGACCGTCACGGCCGGCGTCGGTCGGCCTCCTGGGCGGCCAGCGCGCGACGGACACCGTCGCGCGACTCGCCGACGAGCCGGCGCAGCGCGGGTGCGGCGTCGGGGTGGGCCTCGAGCCACGCGTCGGTCGCGCCGAGCACGTCGACCCGGTCGTCGTCCGCGAGGTCGGTCGGGTACAGGCCGACGACGATGTTCTGCGCCATCTCGTTCGTCCGGTCGGACCAGACCTGCTCGAGCGCCGCGAAGTACGGCTCGACGAACGGCACGAGCAGACCTCGGTCGTGCACGCGGCCGAAGCCGGCGATCGTGGCTGCCTGGAGCGCGTTCGGGAGGTCGTCCCCGTCCACGACGGCGGCCCACGCGGTGGTCTTCGCCTCGGGCGTCGGGAGCGCCGCCCGCGCGGCCGCGGCGGCACGCTGGCCCGTGGCGGTCGCGTCGACCGAGAGCTGCGCGGCGATGTCGAGCTCACCGGCGCGCCCGCCCGTGACGAGCGACGTGAGCAGCTCCCAGCGCAGGTCGGTGTCGATCGGCAGTCCGTCGAGCGAGTCCTTGCCGTCGAGCAGCGCGACGACGGCGTCCAGCTGGGCGGGCGTCGACGCCCGGCCGGCGAACGCCTTCACGAGCTGCAGCTGCGTGTCCGACCCGGCCGCGGCCGCGCGGGCGAGCTCCAGCAGCCGGTCCGCCGCGGCGACCTCGGTCGCCTCCCGGTGCTCGGGCGCGACGTACAGGTCGAGCGCCGTGGAGAGCTGGCGGAGGAGCACGAGCACCACGGACGAGTCGGACTCGTGCGCGACGTTCCGCAGGACGAGGTCGACGAAGTCGCGGGCCGGCGTCTCGCCGTCGCGGGTCGCGTCCCAGGCCGCGGTCCACACGAGGGTGCGCGGCAGCGAGTCCTCGAACGCCGACAGGTGCTCGATCGCGGTCGCCAGCGAGCGGTCGTCCAGCCGGATCTTCGCGTACGCCAGGTCGTCGTCGTTGACCAGCACGAGCGCGGGCCGAGGCCGGCCCACGAGTGCGGGCACCGGGGTGCGCGCGCCGTCGACGTCGAGCTCGACGTGCGCGGTGCGGACGAGGCGCCCGGTGGTGGCGTCGAGGTCGTAGCCGCCGATGGCGAGGCGGTGCGGGCGCTGCACGGGGTGCTCGCCGGGCACCTCCTGGAGCACGTCGAACGAGGTGATGACGTCGTTCTCGTCGACCTCGATCGCGGGGCGCAGGAGCGTCACGCCGGCCTTCTCGAGCCACAGCCCGGACCAGGCGGACAGGTCGCGACCGCTCGTGGTCTCGAGCTCGGAGAGCAGGTCGCGCAGCTCGGTGTTGCCCCACGCGTGCTTCGCGAAGTAGGCGCGCACCCCCGCGAAGAACTCGTCCTGGCCGACCCAGGCGACGAGCTGCTTGAGCACGCTCGCGCCCTTGGCGTACGTGATGCCGTCGAAGTTGACCTCGACGTCCTCCAGGTCGCGCATGTCGGCGACGATCGGGTGCGTGGACGGCAGCTGGTCCTGGCGGTACGCCCAGCTCTTCTCGAGCGAGGAGAACGTGGTCCACGCGCTCGTCCAGCGGGTCGCCTCGGCGGTGGCGAGCGTCGACGCGTACTCCGCGAAGGACTCGTTGAGCCACAGGTCGTCCCACCAGCGCATCGTCACCAGGTCGCCGAACCACATGTGCGCGAGCTCGTGCAGGATCGTCACCGCACGCCGTTCGACGGTCGCCTCGGGGACCTTGGACCGGAACACGTACGACTCGAGGAACGTCACGGCGCCCGCGTTCTCCATGGCGCCCGCGTTGAACTCGGGCACGAAGAGCTGGTCGTACTTCGCGAACGGGTACGGGAAGTCGAACTTCTCCTCGTAGAAGGCGAAGCCTGCCCGCGTGATGTCGAGGATGTTGTCCGTGTCGAGGTGCTCCGCGAGGGACTCGCGGCAGTACACGCCGAGCGGGATGGTGCGGCCGTCGCTGCTCGTGAGCTCGCCGCGCTCCTCGTGGTACGGGCCCGCGATGATCGCGGTGATGTACGGCGCGATGCGCGGCGTCGTCTCGAACGTCCAGGTGGCCGTGCCCTTGTCGACGCCGCCGTTGCGGTTCACGCCGTCCTCGACCGGGGCCGCCTCGCCGACCTGCGGGTAGTTCGACACGACCTTCCAGTGCGCCGGCGCGGTGACGGTGAACGTGAAGGTCGCCTTCAGGTCGGGCTGCTCGAACACGGCGAACACGCGGCGGGAGTCCGCGACCTCGAACTGCGAGTACAGGTAGACCTCGTCGTCGACCGGGTCGACGAACCGGTGCAGGCCCTCGCCGGTGTTCATGTAGGCGGCGTCCGCGACGACCACGAGCTCGTTCTGCGCGGCCAGGTCGTCGAGCCGGATGCGGGAGTCGGCGAACACGTCCGCGACGTCGAGGGCGCGGCCGTTGAGCGTGACCTCGTGGACCGTGGGCGCGATGAGGTCGACGAACGTGCTCGCACCGGGCGTCGCGCCGAACCGGAGGACCGTGCGCGACCCGAACGTGGTGGGGCTCGCGGTCAGGTCCAGCGTCACGTCGTACGACTGCGTCGTCACGACCGAGGCGCGCTCGCGCGCCTCCGCACGGGTCAGGTTCTCAGCGGGCACGCGGGTTCTCCTCGGACGAGATGGTGGTGGCTCGTGGCCGGGCTCGATCATCCCACGCGGCCCACGCCTGCCCGCCGTGGTTATCGGCGGCCGTGCGGCGAACCGACGGCGTCTGGGCTGTGGACGGCTCGACGACCGATGTGCGCGGAACGCCCTCGAACGGGCAGACTCGCCACGGCTCATCTGCCTGCCACCCCGAGGAGGACTCTCGTGACCGTCACGCCTGCCGCACGACCCGTCGTCGACTTCTGGTTCGACCCGGCCTGCCCCTGGGCGTGGATGACCTCCCGGTGGATGGACGAGGTGGGCCGCGTGCGGGACGTGGACGTGCGGTGGCACGTCATGAGCCTGTCGGTGCTCAACGAGAAGCGTGACCTCCCGGAGCACTACCGCGCGCTCATGGACGACTCCTGGGCCGCGGTCCGCACCATCGTCGCGGCCGCCCGCGACCACGGCGACCAGGTCGTCAAGCCGCTCTACGACGCGATCGGCACCCGCCGCCACCCGGGCGGCCGCAAGGACACCGCCCAGATCATCGCGGAGTCGCTGGCCGAGGTCGGCCTGCCCGCCGAGCTCGCCGCGGTCGGTGCCACCGACGAGGTCGACGCGCTCCTGCGCGAGTCCCACGCCGAGGCGATGGCGCTCGTCGGCGACGACGTCGGCACGCCCGTCGTCGCGATCGACGGCGTCGGGTTCTTCGGTCCCGTCATCACGCCCGCCCCGAAGGGCGACGACGCCGGACGGCTGTTCGACGGCCTCGCGCTGGTCACGAGCGTGCCGGGCTTCTACGAGCTCAAGCGCTCCCGGACGGCGGGTCCCCAGTTCTGAGCAGCCGCACCCACGATGCTGGACGCTCGACTGGAACGTCCGGTTCGCCCCGTGTGATCCTGTCGGCGTCCACGACCGCGGGAGCGACATGACCGAGACGCGCACCATCCGCGCCATGGTCGTGGCCGACGTCGTCCTGGTGCTGACCTTCCTCGTGCTGCTCGTGCTGTACGTCGCGGGCGGGTCCTCGGGCGACGGTGGCGACGCCCAGGTCTCGGCGTCGCCCACGTCCAGCGCGCCTGCCGCGACGGCGGGCGCGACCACGGGTCCGGCGTCCTTCCGCCTCCCGAGCGGCAACATCGCGTGCGCGATGGCCGACGAAGGCGTGACGTGCACCATCGCGTCGTACTCCTACGCCCAGCCGGTCGTCGCCGGGTGCACCGGGACGACCGGTCACGTGCTCGTGCTCGACGCCGACGGGGCCGCGTTCACGTGCGAGACGGGACCGACGCCGCAGGTCGCCGGCGACGACGTCGCGACGCTCGAGTACGGCTCGTCGGCGACGGCCGGCGACTACACCTGCACGAGCGCGACCGACGGCGTGACGTGCACGAATGGCGCGGGCGTCGGGTTCCGGCTCGCCCGGGCGAGCTGGACCGAGCTGCCCTGACCCGGCGAGCACGGCCCGGCGCACCCTGACGGGCGCGCCGGGCCGGACCTCACCAGATGCGGACGCGCTCCGCCGGGTCGAGGTACAGCGCGTCGCCCGGCTGCACGTCGAACGCCTCGTAGAACTCGTCGATGTTGCGCACCACGCCGTTGCAGCGGAACTCGTTGGGGGAGTGCGGGTCGGTCGCGATCCGGCGGACGACCTCCTCGTCGCGGCCCTTCGCCTGCCAGACCTGGCCCCAGCCGAGCAGCACGCGCTGCACGCCGGTGAGCCCGTCGACGACGGGCGCCTCGTCGAGCGACGTGCCGAGCGCGATCCGGTAGGCCTTGAGCGCGATCGACAGGCCGCCGAGGTCGCCGATGTTCTCGCCGATCGTCAGCGCGCCGTTGACCTTGTGCGACCCGCCGAGCTGCGCCGGCGAGAACTCGCCGTACTGGTCGATGAGGGCCTTGGTCCGCTTCTCGAACTCGGCGCGGTCGTCCGCCGTCCACCAGTCCTCGAGCCGGCCGTCGCCGTCGTACTTGGAGCCCTGGTCGTCGAACCCGTGCCCGATCTCGTGGCCGATCACGGCACCGATGCCGCCGTAGTTCACGGCGTCGTCCGCGTCCGCGTCGAAGAACGGGGGCTGCAGGATGGCCGCGGGGAAGACGATCTCGTTCATGCCCGGGTTGTAGTAGGCGTTGACCGTCTGCGGCGTCATGAACCACTCGTCGCGGTCGATCGGCCTGCCGATCTTGTGCAGCTCGCGGTCCTGCTCGAAGGCCGACGCGCGCCGCACGTTGCCCAGCAGGTCGTCCGCCGAGACGACGAGCGACGAGTAGTCCCGCCACTTGGCCGGGTAGCCGATCTTCGGCGTGAACGCGTCGAGCTTCGCGAGCGCCTTCGCGCGCGTCTCCTCACCCATCCACTCGAGCCCCGTGATCGACTCGCGGTACGCCTCGACGAGGTTCGTGACGAGCTCGTCCATCCGCTCCTTGTGGGAGGCGGGGAAGTGCTTCTCGACGTAGACCTTGCCGACGGCCTCGCCGAGCACGCCCTGGACGAGGGCGACGCCACGCTTCCAGCGGTCGCGCAGCGCCTGGGCGCCGGTGAGGGTGCGGCCGTAGAAGTCGAAGTTGGCCTCGACGACGTCCTGCGACAGGTAGGGGGCGCGGTCGGTGACGACGTGGTACGTCAGCCACGCCTTCCAGTCCTCCAGCGGCTCGCTCTGCCAGAGAGCGGCGAAGCCCTCGGCGAAGGACGGCTCGCGGACGACGACCTGGTCGAGGGACCCGGCCGGCGCACCCAGCGCGAGCGCCCAGGCGTGCCAGTCGAAGCCCGGTGCGCGCCCGGCGAGGTCCGCGAGCGTCGTCGGGTTGTAGGTCAGGTCGGCGTCGCGGTCCTTCACGACGTCCCAGTGGTGACCGGCGAGCTTCGTCTCCAGCCCGACGACCCGGCCGGCGAGCTCGTCGGCGTGCGCCTCGTCCGTCGCGGCCCGGGCCAGCAGGAGCATGCGGGCGACGTGCGGGCGGAACGCGGCGAGGACCGACGCGTACTGCTCGTCGCGGTAGTACGACTCGTCCGGCAGCCCGAGGCCGCCCTGGTAGAGGTACACGACGTACCGGTCGGGGTCCTTCGCGTCGTTGTCGACCCAGAACCCCACCGCGCCGCCCGCCCCGGTGCGCTGCAGGGCACCGAGAGCACCGGTCAGGTCCGCGGCCGACGTCGCGGCCTCGACGAGCGCGAGGTCCGCGCGCAGCGGTGCGACGCCGGCCGCCTCGACGGTGTCGGTGTCCATGAACGAGGCGTAGACGGCGCCGACCTTCGCCTCGACGTCGTCGTCCGCGGGACCGTCGCCCGCCCGCGAGGCCGCAGCGGCGGCGGCTTCCACGATGATGTCGCGGACCTGCTCCTCCGCCTGGTCATGCAGCGCGCGGAACGCGCCGTCCATGGCCCGGTCCGCGGGGATCTCGTGGCTGGCGAGCCACCGTCCGTTCACGTGGGCGAAGAGGTCGTCCGCGGGGCGGACGTCGGGGTCGAGGGCCGTCAGGTCGATGCCACTGCGCGTCATGCGCACAGCCTACGGACGCGCGGCGCTCGCGGGGCCCCGCGGCCGCTGCGTGGGCGCCGGCCGCGGCACGCCCGACGCTGCGGCAGGATGAGCCCATGCGCATCCACGTCGCCTCCGACCACGCCGGATACGAGCTCAAGGTCGCGCTCGTCGAGCACCTGCGATCCGAGGGCCACGACGTCGTGGACCACGGCGCGCACACGTACGACGCGCAGGACGACTACCCGCCGTTCTGCTTCGACGCGGGTGAGGCCGTGGTGGCCGAGCCGGGGTCGCTCGGCGTCGTCATCGGCGGGTCCGGCAACGGCGAGCAGATCGCCGCGAACAAGGTGCCCGGCGTCCGCGCGGCGCTGGCCTGGAACCTCGACACGGCCCGCCTGGGCCGTCAGCACAACGACGCGAACGTCGTCGCGATCGGGGCGCGCCAGCACTCCGTCGACGACGCGCTCGAGCTGGTCGACGCGTTCGTCGCCGAGCCGTTCAGCGGCGACCCCCGGCACCAGCGCCGCATCGACCTGCTGACGGCGTACGAGCAGCGCGCCTGACCGGGCACGGCGGAGGGCCGGCGTCGCCCGCCCTCCGCCGTCCCCGCCTCGTGCGGGGCGACGCTCAGAACACCCAGCTGCACACCGGTGCGACCGGCCAGCCGAACGCGGCCGCGGCGGCGAGGGCGGCACCGGGACGGCGCTCGGTGACCAGCCCGGCGCGCCGCTGGGCCTCGAGCGACCGGCCCCCGAGGTAGGCGGCGCCGAGCTCGCGCACGTCCAGCTCGAGGTCCGCGTCGTCCTGCGTGCGCTCGACGGTCGCCGCCCACGAGCCGGCCTCGGCGTCGCCCGTGCGCAGCCGCCAGCGGCCGGCGTTCGCGGGCAGGCGGGCGTCCGTCACGTCGAGCACGACGTCGACCGGGGCGGCGTACCGACGGCCCGCGAGCGCCGCGGGGAGGTCGAGCACCCGCACCCACAGGTTGTCCGTGACCTTCGGGACGACCGCGCGGGGGTCGACGAGCAGGTGCAGCAGCGCGTCGTCGACCGGGAGCATCGGCCCCTCGACGCTGGCCGTGAGGTCGAGGTCCAGCAGGAACGACCACAGGCGGTGCGTGGCGGCGGCGTCGACGGCGACCGCCTCGCGGATCTCGACGGTGTGCCGCGGGCCGGCGTGCTCCCACTTCTCCTTGCGGCGCAGCATCGCGTAGGCGCGCGGCTCGCCGTCGGCGGTGTGCACGGTCACGATGCGTAGGGGCTCGCCGCCGTTGCGCCAGGCCGGGGGGTCGACCATGGCGCGGATCCGCAGCTCGTCCGTGTCGCGTGTGATCCAGCCCGGCCGGCCCTGCCCCGCGGCGCGGTGCAGACCGTCGACGAGCGCGGTGTGCGCGTCGCGGTCGACGGTCGCGAACCGCACCGACAGCTCGTCGCTGCCGGGCACGGGTCGCAGCGCGGCACCGCGGCCGACCGACACCCGCACGTTGTCCGAGGCAGACCCGTACCCGAAGCGCCCGTAGATCGCGTGCTCCGCCGCGAACAGCGCCGAGACGGGCTCCCCGCGGCCGAGCGACCGGGCGAAGTGCGTGTCGATCATCGTGTGCAGGAGGCCTCGACGCCGCTGGTCGGGCCGGGCACCGACCCAGGTCAGCCCCGAGCAGTCGACCGTAGCGCCGGGGACGGGGAGCCGGAACGGGAACGACGCGTGCACCGACGCGAACGTCCCGTCGGGCCGCTCGACCGCGACGGTCCGGTCCCACGGGAGGGTGAGCGGCACGAGGGCGTCGGTCTCGGGTGTGGAGTCGAACGCGAAGGCGAGGCGATCGACCTCGAGGAACTCCTGCTTGCGGGTCTCGGGCACCTCGACGACGCGGTACCCGTCAGGGAGTGGGGTCATGGGCTCCATCGTGGCCCAGGCCCGTCCGCGGAGAGAGCCTTTATCGGCGCGTCGCGGCCGGTCGGACGCCCGCGACCTGCGGATACGCTCGGGTGATGAGCACGCACGGGAGGCGGGCGCGGCGCAGCCTCCTCGGTCGCGCCCGGCGTGCCGTGCACCGCCGTGCGCGGCTCCACCTCGTGGCCAGCCTGGTGCTCCTGCTGAGCGCCGTCGCCATCAGCGTGGGTGTGCGGCTCGAGCCGGACTGGGTGCCGCCGTCCACGTTCCTGCTCCTGCAGGTGGTGGCCGTCTTCTTCCTGCGTCAGCGGATGCTCGTGGTGCTGGGCGTCCTGATCCTGGTCCTCACCGCGTGGTTGTGGGCCACCGGGGCGCCGAGCATGATCCCCGGTGTCGTCGTCGTGATCGTCATCTCGGTCGTGGTGACGCTGACGTTCGGCTGGCGCCGGCACCAGATCGGGCTGCAGGGGGCGCCGGGGGACCGCATGCTCGTCGACCTGCGGGACAGGCTCTCCGCGCACGGCCGGGTGCCGCCGTTGCCGGACGGGTGGCGGGTGGACAGCGAGATCCGCTCCGCGCACGCGGACGCGTTCTCGGGCGACTTCATGGTGGCGGTGCTGCGGGCGTCGTCGCTGCTCGAGATCGCGCTCGTCGACGTGTCCGGCAAGGGGCAGGGGGCGGGCGTCCGGTCGCTGCAGCTCTCCGGGGCGTTCGGCGGTCTGCTCGGCGCGATGCCGCGTGAGGGGTTCCTCCCCGCCGCCAACGACTACCTGCTGGACCAGCAGTGGGCCGAGGGGTTCGCGACGGCCGTGCACGTCGCGGTGGACCTCGACTCGGGCGCGTACTGGGTCGCGTCCGCCGGCCACCCGCCGCCCCTCCACCTGCATGCGGGGGCGGGCCGGATCGACGTGGTGAACACCGTCGGCAGCCCGGCGCTGGGTGTCGTCCCGGGCATCGAGTGCTCCCCCCAGGAGGGGCACCTGGACCACGGGGACGTGCTGCTGCTCTACACGGACGGGCTCGTCGACGCACCCGGCACCGACCTGGACCGCGGCCTCGACCGGCTCATGGGGGCGGCCGACCGGGTGCTCGGACCGCGGCGCGGGGGAGCGGCGGCCGTGCTCGCCGGGGTCGCGGCGGCGGACGACGACGACCGCGCGCTCGTCCTCGTCTGCCGGGACTGAACCCGCCCGCGGACGACGGCCGCGCTCAGTCGTCGGGGAACCAGATCGCGCGCCGCAGCGCGACCCGGGTGCCGTCCGTGACCATCGGCGTCCCGTCCGCCACCAGGAGGGCGACCGCGCGCGAGGCGTGCCGGGCGGGCGGGCTGCCGGCGGCGTTGACGACACGCCACCACGGCACCCCCGACCCCGCCCGGCCCATCACCTGGCCGACCTGCCGGGGGCCGCCGCGAGGCGTCCGACCGGCCCGGACGGCGCGGTCGGCGAGCACCTCCGCGATGAGTCCGTAGGTCATGGCCCGGCCGGGCGGGATCGCCTCGACGAGGTCGAGGACCGCCTCGACGTACTCGTCGTCCACGGTCAGGGGGTGAGCACCTGCGCGACCGCAGGCAGGGTCCGGGGGTCGGCCTGGACGAGCATCGTGGTGATCGCGGTCGACCGCCACGCCGGCAGCTGCGCGCGGATGTCGTCCGCCGTGCCGACCAGCGCGATGTCCCGGACGAGCTCGAGGGGCACCGCGGCGATCGCCCGCGCCCGGTCGCCGCCGAGGTAGTGCGCCTGGATCTCGTCGCACGCCTCGGTGTAGCCGAGCCGGTCGAGCACGGCCCGGTGGAAGTTGGCCCCCTTGGCGCCCATGCCGCCGGCGTACAGGGCGACGAACGGGCGCACGACGTCGGCCGCGGACTCGATGTCGTCGCCGAGCACGACGGGGACCGTGGCGGTGACCTCGAACTCCTCGACGGGCCGGCGCTCGGGTGCGCGCAGCGCGAACCCCTCGGCGAGCAGCGCCCGGTACTCGTCGTCCATCCGCGGCGAGTAGAACAGCGGCAGCCAGCCGTCGCCGATCTCGGCGGTCATCACGGTGTTGCGGGGGCCCTCAGCGGCCAGGTGGATCGGGATGTCGGCGCGCAGCGGGTGCACCGTCGAGCGCAGCGCCTTGCCGAGCCCGGATCCCTGGTCGGCGGGCAGCGGGAGCTTGTAGAACGCGCCGTCGAACGTCACCGGCGCCTCCCGGGCGAGCACCTGCCGCACGATCGAGACGTACTCGCGCGTCCGGGCGAGCGGGCGGGGGTACGGCTGGCCGTACCAGCCCTCGACGACCTGCGGACCCGAGGCGCCGAGGCCGAGCACGAACCGGCCGCCCGAGAGGTGGTCGAGCGTGATCGCGGCCATCGCGGCGGCGGTCGGGGTTCGCGCGGAGAGCTGTGCGATGGCGGTGCCGAGCCGGATCCGCGAGGTCCGGGCCCCCCACCAGGCGAGCGGGGTCAGCGCGTCGGAGCCGTACGCCTCGGCCGTCCAGACGGAGTCGAAGCCGAGCTGCTCGGCGGCGAGCACCGCCTCCTGCGCGCCCGGCGGGGGACCCGCCGACCAGTACCCGGTGTGATAGCCCAGCCGCATCGGTTCTCCTCGTCGTCCGGCGTCGTCGTCGACGCGCGCGTCAGGCTACCCGGGCGCGGTCGGCGAGGGTGTTCAGCAGTGCCGCGGCCGTCGCGGCGTCGTCGACGGTGACGACGAGCGAGCGTCCGCCGGTCCGCTCGACGAGGAGCCCCTCGCCGGTGCGCAGGACGATGCCGACGCGCCCACCGCGGCCGACGCGGTAGCCCCAGCCGCCGAACTCGGGGAACGGCCGCACGGGCACGACCTCCGCGCGGACCACCTCGTCGAGCGGCACGTGCTGCCGCGGCCAGCCGAGCCCTGACCGCACGGACAGGCCCCGGGCGTCGACGCTCACGGTGAACGACGCCATCGACGCGACGAGCAGGGCCAAGACGAGCACGGCGGGCACGACGACCGCGGGGGTGCGGACGAGCACGGCGACGAGCAGCACGGGGACGAGGACGACCCCGGCGACGACGAGCACGCCGCGGCTGCGGATGTGCTGCACCCATCCGGCGCGCTCGTCGGGTGCGAGCGGGAGCCGGGCGGCGTCGACGGGCACCGGGGTCGACGTGGGGTGGGGCGCGTCGCCGGGTGTCAGCGCCGCTCCGAGCGCGCCGAGCACGAGGCCCGCGAGCAGGGTGAGCAGCACGACGCCGTCGACGGGTGGGGCGGCCGTCCAGTCGGCCACGCCGCGCTGGAGGGCCAGCGTGCCGAGCACGAGGGTGCTGAGGAAGCCCGCGAAGCCGAGCGAGAAGCCGGTGCCCAGGCGTCGGGTCGTCGCGGCGCGGCCGGCGAAGAACGCGAGGGCCCAGCCGCCCGCCGCGAGCAGGACCGCGGCGAGCGCCGAGGACCAGACGAACGCGACCAGGGAGCCGGAGCCGTCCGGGCCGTCGGGGCCCCAGTGCGTCGCGACGGGGTCCGGCAGGTCGTCGCGCCAGGAC
Source organism: Cellulomonas chitinilytica (assembly GCF_016862675.1). GTDB lineage: Bacteria > Actinomycetota > Actinomycetes > Actinomycetales > Cellulomonadaceae > Cellulomonas > Cellulomonas chitinilytica. Next base: position 164,824 of record NZ_BONK01000013.1, read on the forward strand.
AGGGCGACGACGACCGTCGCTGCCGTGAGCACCAGCGGGACGACGAGCGCGACCAGCGTGCTCGCGAGGCGGTGGGGGACCGTGGGCGTGGTCGTCGTCATCGGGTCGTCTCCTCGCTGAGGGCGTCCTTGAGCAGGGCGGTCGTGGTCTCGGGGGCGAGCCCGAGCGAGCGTGACGCGCGCACGACCTCGGTCAGGGCGGCGCGCAGGGGTGCGTAGTCGAGGGCGGCGTGCTCGCTCACCACCGCGCCGCGCCCGCGACGCAGCTCGATGAGCCCCTCGTCCCGCAGCTCCTGGTAGGCGCGCAGGACGGTGTGGAGGTTGATGTCGAGCGCGGCGGCCAGGTCCCGGGCGGCCGGCAGGCGCGTGCCCGGGGTGAGGTCGCCGCGGGCCACGGAGGTCCGCACCTGGGCGGCCAGCTGCGCGAACAGCGGCTCGGCGGAGGTGGGGTCGATGCGGAGGAGCACCCGCTCAGCCTAGTTGTTCGGTGACAACTAGAACAAATTCGTGTCCTCGGAGACGGCCGGCCGTCAGATGTAGATGGCGGGGTCGTCGATCTCGACGTCGAACGCCGCCTTGGCCGGCCGGAGCCGGATCTGCGCAGGCACACCCACGGCGATCGCGCCCGCGGGCACGTCGTGGATCACCACGGCGTTCGCCCCGACCTGCGCACCCGACCCGATCCACACCGGACCGAGGATCTTCGCGCCCGCCCCGACGACCACGTTGTCGCCGAGCGTGGGGTGCCGCTTGCCGTGCCGCATCGTCTTGCCGCCGAGCGTCGACCCGTGGAACAGCACCACGTCGTCGCCGACCTCGGCCGTCTCGCCGATGACCACGCCCATGCCGTGGTCGATGAACAGCCGGCGGCCCAACCGGGCGCCCGGGTGGATCTCGATGCCGGTGGCTGCCCGCGCGAGCTGGGAGACCAGTCGCGCGGGCAGCCGCAGGGACGGCACCCGCCACATGCGGTGCGCCAGCCGGTACACCCACACCGCGTGCACGCCCGGGTACGCCAGGCCGACCTCGAGCATGCTGCGGGCCGCGGGGTCGCGGTGCCGGGCAGCCTCGAGGTCCTCCCGGAGGACGGCGAGGAAGTGCAGCGGTTCAGACATGTGGATGCAGGCCCCTGGGTTGCTCGGGTAGGTCAGTCGAGCAGGTCGGCGTAGAGCACGGTCGACAGGTAGCGCTCGCCGAACGACGGGATGATCGCGACGATCAGCTTGCCGGCGTTCTCCGGGCGGTTGGCCAGCAGCGTCGCGGCGTGCAGGGCGGCACCCGACGAGATACCGACGAGCAGCCCCTCCTCGGCGGCGGCGCGGCGGGCGACGGCCACGGCGGTCTCGGCGTCCACGTCGATGATCTCGTCGTAGACCGTCGTGTCGAGGATCTCCGGCACGAAGTTCGCGCCGATGCCCTGGATCTTGTGCGGGCCGGGGGCGCCGCCGTTGAGGATCGGCGACTCGGCCGGCTCCACGCCGACGATCTGCACACCGGGCTTGCGCTCCTTGAGCACCTGGCCGACGCCCGTGATGGTGCCGCCCGTGCCGATGCCCGCGACGAGGATGTCGATCTCGCCGTCGGTGTCCGCCCAGATCTCCTCGGCCGTGGTGCGGCGGTGGATCGCCGGGTTGGCCTCGTTGGCGAACTGGCGGGCGAGGATGGCGCCCTCACGCTCGGCGACGATCTCGTCGGCCTTGTTGACCGCACCCTTCATGCCCTCGGAACCCGGCGTCAGGATGAGCTCGGCGCCGAACGCGCGCAGCAGGGCGCGCCGCTCCTTCGACATCGTCTCGGGCATCGTCAGGACGACCTTGTAGCCGCGCGCTGCACCGACGAACGCGAGCGCGATGCCCGTGTTGCCGGACGTCGCCTCGACGATGGTGCCGCCCGGCTTCAGCTCGCCGGACTCCTCGGCCGCGTCGATGATCGCGACGCCGATGCGGTCCTTGACGGAGTTGGCCGGGTTGTAGAACTCGAGCTTGCCGACCACGGTGGCGGGGGCGCCGTCGGTGATCTTGTTGATGCGGACGAGCGGGGTGTTGCCGATCAGCGCCGTCGCGTCGTCGTAGATGCGTGCCATGGTTCCTCTTCGGTCGAGCCGCCGGTGGTCCCGACGGCGAGGTGGGGGACGTGGTCCTGCTGGGACGGGGGCACCGCGCGTCGCGGACGAACGACGTCAGGCGGTGGTGGAGCCGCGGGGCGAGCGCTGGCGCACGGGGCGCACCCCGGTCAGGGCATCCTCACGTCGAGGAGCAGCCAGCGCTCTACAGACAGCGACAACAGGCACGCACCGCGTGGGCGTGCGAGGCGGAGGCGGGGGTGCTGGCCTGCACGCTCATCGCTCTCCTTCAGTGCCGCGGCCGGGGGCTGCCCGGTGCCGCAGAGGGGTCGCACGGAATCACGACCGCAGTCGGGCCTGACCGTAGCGTCAACGTGGCGGGTGACGCAAAGGTTCCCCGTCTGGTGGACAGCCGTGGGTGTCTGCGCTGGTCGCAGAGGCAGGACGGTCAGCGGCCCGGGATCCCCACGGCGTCCAGCCAGGCCTCGGCGAGCAGCCCGAACCCGGCCGGGGTGGGGTGGACGCCGTCGGACACCCAGTGCGCGGGCCCGGTGCGGACGGCGGCCGCGGCGAACAGGCCGTCGGCCGGCACGAGCACCGCGCGGTGCTCGGCGGCGTGCTCGGCGGCGAGGCGGCGGACCACGCCGATGCGCGGGTCGAGGTCCTCGCGCCAGGCGTGCTGCGCGGCGTCGACGGGCACGAGGAACGGCTCGACGAGGACCAGGCGGGCGCCGAGCCGGTCGCGGGTGGCGTCGAGGATCGCGCGCAGGTGGTCCTCGTAGGCGTCGGTCGCCGTCGGGCTCCCCGCGTCGTACCGCCGCCACGTGTCGTTGATGCCGATGAGGACCGAGACGACGGTGGGCGCGAGGGCGAGGGCGTCGCGCTCCCAGCGGGCCCGCAGCATCGCGGAGGTGTCGCCGCCGACGCCGCGGTTGAGGAACGTCAGGTCGAGATCGGGGCGTCTGGCGCCCGCGAGGGCGGCGACGATCGCCGCGTAGCCGTGCCCGAGGCTGGTGGGGTCGTCGCGGTCGCGCCCCCAGTCCGTCACGGAGTCGCCGGTGAGCAGGACGCGGTCGTGGGGCTGCAGGAACGTCGTCGTCACGCCCCGCATCCCATCACGGACCGGCCGGGCCGCGTGGCCCGGCCGGCCCGTGCTCGGTCAGGAGGCCGGGTCGTCCGTCTTGCGGACCGTGAGCACGACCGTGCTGCCGGCGTCGACCGTGCCCGAGGTCGGGTCCTGCGACACGACGACCCAGGCGGTCGGGTCGTCGACCGTGCGGCCCTGGCCCGTCGCGTCGGTGGCCTCGACCTTGAGCCCGCGGGCCTCGAGGGTCTCCTGCGCGGTGCCGAGCAGCAGGTGCGTCTGGTCGATGACCTCGACGGAGCCCGAGTCGGTGGTGACCTGCGCGTCGGCGGTCGTCTCGGCGGGCGACGAGTCGTCACCGGAGCCGGAGTCGGAGCAGCCCGCGAGCAGCGCGGCTGCCGCGGCGAGCGTCACGACGAGACCGGCACGGGTGATGGACAGCTTCATGGCGGAGCCCCCTGAGGAGATCGGTGCGGAGTGCCTCCGGGTCGTGGCGACCACGGGGTGCGGGCGATGCCCACGACGGCCGCGCGTCATCGCTGCGCGGCACGATCGACCGTAGTCGCGACCACTGACACGAGTCGCGCGCATTAGGGACGCCGCAGGGCAGAACGGACTGGGGTGTCCGTCACACCTGCGGCGACGTGGTGCGGCGACCTCAGGGCGCGGTCAGGTCCGCGTGCAGCCCGACGCCCGCGGCGGCCGTCGCGATCGTGACGTCGAACAGTGCCGCGTAGTCGTCGGCGAACCGGTGCAGGTGGCCGAACAGCTCGGCCGAGACGGCGCCGAGGAGCGAGCAGAACAGGGTGGCCGAGCGGGCGGCCGTGCGGAGCGCGTCGTCGGGCACGGGGCCGAGGGCGCCGCCGACGGCCGCGACCACCTCCGGCGTGACCCGGCCGCGGGGGTCGAAGTCCGGGCCGGCGGGCGAGAGCGTGCCCTCGGCGTCGGCCTGCTGCAGCACCCCGACGATGACGCCCCACATCCGCAGCGCGGACGGCACGGTGTCGTCGGGCGCCCGGTACCCGCGGACGGGGGTCCCGTAGATCAGCTCGAACGCGTAGGGCTGGGCCAGTGCCCACGTGCGGACGGCGCGAGCGACCTCGAGCCAGGTCCGTGCCGGGTCGGCGCCGCGCGCGCGGGCGTCGGCCGCGGCGGTCTCGGCCACGGTGCCGACGGCGTCGTACGTCTCGATGATGAGCAGTGTCAGGAGCGCGTCGCGGGACTCGACGTAGCGGTACACCGCCGAGGACGCGACGCCGAGGTCCCGTGCCACAGCGCGCAGCGAGAGGTCGGCAGCCCCGTCGGTCTCGAGCCGGGTCCGCGCGGCATCGAGGAGCTCGGCGAGGACCTGGGCCCGGGCGCGTTCGCGTGCGGTCGCGGGGACGGACGGCACCTCGGTGGACGGCATGCGCCCAGTGTGCCTCGCGCGACGGCCGAGTCAAGAGCACTGATCTCGTGTCGGATCACCGCTCTTGCGCGAGGGCCGTGCATGGTGCGAGCATTGCTCACAACAGAGAGCAGTGCTCACAATCGGACGTCAGGAGATCGGCTCATGGCTCGACACGTGGTCCTCGGCAAGGGAGCGGTCGGCTCGACGCTCGTGAACGTGCTCGCCGGGCGAGGAGAGTCCGTGCTCGTCGTGAGCCGCTCGGGCCGGCCCGCAGCGGGGAGCGACGTCGAGCACGCGGCGGTCGACGTCGCCGACGGTGCCGCCCTGGCGCGCGCCGCCCGTGGTGCGGACGTGATCTACAACTGCGTGAACCCGCCGTACCACCGGTGGGTGTCGGACTGGCCGGCGCTCATCTCCGGCGCGCTCGACGCCGCCGCCGCGACCGGTGCGGTGCTCGTCACGGCCGGCAACCTCTACGGGTACGGGACGCACGGCGCGGTCATGACCGAGGACCTGCCGCTGCGGGCCACCGAGTCCAAGGGAGCCGCCCGGGCCGCCGTGTGGCACGAGGCCGAACGCCGGCACCGGCTCGGCGAGCTGCGCGCGACCGAGGTCCGTGCCGGCGACTACCTGGGTCCGCTCGCCGACTCGCAGGCGCACGCAGGCCCCCGGTTCCTCGACCCGCTGCTCGCGGGCAAGGTCGTGCGCACGGTCGTCGCCGTCGACCAGCCGCACAGCTGGACGTACCTGCCGGACTTCGCGCACGCGATGGTCGCGGCGGGCGCCACCGCCGAGGCGTGGGGGAGCGCATGGCACGTGCCGACGGCCGAGCCCCTGACGTTCCGCGAGCTGGCCGGCCGGTTCGCCGCGGCCGCAGGCGCGCCCGAACCCCGGATGCGCCCCGTGCCGCCGGCGGCGCTGCGCGCCCTGGGCCTCGTCTCGCCGCTGATCCGTGAGATCGCGGCCGTCAGCGACCACTTCTCGGCCCCGTTCGTCATGAGCACCGAGGCGTCGCAGAAGGTGCTCGGCACGACGGCGACCCCGTGGTCCGTCGCCGTGACCGACACCCTCGCGGCTCGGGCGGCGTCGCGCGCGACGGTCTGACGCTCGGCGCTCCGCACGCGAGCGCCCGGCTCCGCTGGCGTGCGGCTCAAAGGGCAGCGTCCCCGCTCACAGCCCGCACCCAGGTCACGCACGGGCCGGCCAGGGGGACGGGCGAGAGGGTGGTCCTGCCGCCATCACCGAGGAGGAGCCGATGACCACGCACCCGGACCGCCGCTGGCTCGACCGTGCCGGACGCGAGATCGACGAGGAGGACCGCGGGCTCGTGTACGACGTGCGCACGCTCGTCGACCGCCGTCACGTCCTCGGGCTGTTCGGCGGCCTCACCGCGGCGGGGCTGCTCGCGGCGTGCTCGCCGTCCCCCACGGTCGGCCCGACGCCTGACACCACGGCGACCGGCACCGCCGGTGCGTCCACGGCCGACGGCGGCCTCACCGAGGTCCCCGACGAGACCGGGGGACCGTACCCGGGCGACGGGTCCAACGGCCCGGACGTGCTCGACGACTCGGGCATCGTCCGCCGCGACATCCGCTCGTCGTTCGGCACGTCCACGACCACCGCCCCCGGCGTGCCCCTCACGATCGCCCTCACCGTGCGGGACGCGTCCACCGGGGACGTCGTCCCGGGCGCCGCCGTGTACCTGTGGCACTGCGACCGTGCCGGTGGGTACTCGCTGTACGGGCAGGGCCTTCAGGACGAGAACTACCTGCGCGGCGTCCAGCAGGTCGACGGCACGGGCACCGTCACGTTCACGTCGGTGTTCCCCGGCTGCTACTCCGGCCGGTGGCCGCACGTCCACTTCGAGGTGTACGGCGACCTCGGCACGGCCGTCGCGTCCGGCCCGATCGTCAAGACGTCGCAGATCGCCCTGCCGAAGGAGGCGTGCGAGGCCGTCTACGCGACCACCGGGTACGAGCGGAGCGTGGACAACCTCGCCCGGGTGAGCCTCGCGGGCGACAACGTGTTCGGGGACGACGGCGGCATCCACCAGGTCGCGACCATGAGCGGGGACAGCACGTCGGGGTACACCGCGTCGCTGACGATCGGGGTCTGAGCCGGGGTGCCATGATCGGCCGATGGGGTCGATCCGCGCGGCGCGTGTCTACGACCGGCCAGGACCCGACGACGGCCGGCGTGTGCTCGTCGACCGGCTGTGGCCGCGGGGCCTGCGCAAGGAGGAGGCCCACCTCGACGAATGGCCGAAGGAGCTCACGCCGAGCACCGAGCTGCGGCAGTGGTACCACGCGCACCCCGACGGGTACGAGGAGTTCCGGCAGCGCTACCTCGTCGAGCTCGGGTCGACCGAGGCGGCCGTCGCGCTCGACGGGCTACGAGCGCTCGCGACGGACGAGGACCTCACCCTGCTGAGCGCGACCCGGTCGCTCGACGCCAGCCACGTGACCGTGCTGCTCGAGGTCCTCGGGTCGTCGGGCGCGTGACGCCGCCCGCTCAGAACTTCGGCGTGTACACGTCCGGGTACGCCTTCTTGGCGGTGAGGACCAGCGCCTTCGCCTTCGCCACGTAGCCCGTCCAGTAGTCCGCCGTCACCGTGTCGGCCCTGACCGTCCGCAGCTGGTAGAGCGCGCTCTGCACCGCGTCGACGTACCTGTTGAGGTTCCTGACGGTCTCCTCGCGGTAGGTCTTCGCGCCGCCCGCCGTGATCCCCGTCTGGGCCGCGTAGCGCAGCTCGTACGAGTACGCCTGGATCTCGCGCAACGCGTCGTTCAGTGCGAAGCCCGGGTGGTCGGTGATCTTGTCGTCGAGGCTCTTGACCTTCGCCGTGTCGAACGGGGTGGTCCCGAGGCTCAGGTACTGCTCGCGGTCCGGACCCTCGACGGTCTCGAGGTTGTGGACCCACATGTCGCCCTCCTCCGTGCGGAGCTCGTCGGGCTGGTCGGCGCTCTGCAGGACGTGCACGAACTCGTGGAAGATCACCGACCGGAACCGGGTCGCGGAGGTGAGCGCCGTGTCACCGAAGGTGATCCGGATGCCGTCCGGGTGCGCGACGGTGACCGCCGAGTCGTCGAGGGTGCTGTCCGCCCGGATCTCCAGGCCGGCACCTCCGCCCGTCGCGTCGAGGAGGCCCGACCCCTCGAGCGTGCCGGTCATCCGCGACTTCGACGCCGCCTTGGACTTCGTGACCACCGCACGCAGGCGCGTCTGGACGTCGGTCGCGAGCGCGGCCTTGTCGGGGTCCTTCTTCTTCGTCGAGGCGTACGCGTCGAACGCCTGACCGGCGATCGTGATGACCTCGTTCAGCTGGGTGTCGACGGCAGGCTTGTCGTAGGCCTCGACGCGTTGCACGACGACGGGCGTCGCACCGTTCACGAGCCTGCTCACCGACGCGTTGCCGACCAGGCGCTGCAGCCGCAGCAGCTCCGACGGCTCCCCGGAGGCCGGTCCAGGGGACGGTCCGGTCGCTCGCGCGGCCGCCCTCCGCCCCGCGCCCCGGAGCGAGCCGGGAGCCGGTGCCGGGACTCGCTCGGCCACGGCCCGGCGATCGTTCGCGACGTCCACGGCCGCCCCCTCGTGCCCGCGTCGACCTGCGTCACCACGGTACGGGCGGTCACGGGCCGGGTCGCGTCGGGGGGCCTGCGCGGCGGTCCCCGCAGGCGACACCCGTGCCGGGGGTTCGCTGCGCCGCCGCCCCGAAGTCCTGGAGCACGCCACCTGCTCCAGACCCGTCCCGCAACCGTCCCAGCGCCTTCCGGCGGCCCGACGCCGCCGACGAGGGTGGCGGGCCCGCGTTCGCGCGAGGCCGAGCGGCGGGCATCGACGGCGGGGGCGGTAGGTTCGCGGCGTGCACGTCGCCTCCCCGGTCGTCCCCGCCCTGGAGAGGTTCGTGGTCGCGCGGGTCGCGGCCGGCGCGGCGCACGCCGTCGTCCTGCGCGTGCCGGGGCTCGACGCCGACCCGCACGCCGACCCGCACGCCGACCCGCACGCCGACCCGCACGCCGACCCGCACGCCGACCCGCACGCCGACCCGCACGCCGACCC
>NZ_BONK01000014.1 GCF_016862675.1 Cellulomonas chitinilytica
GACTCTCTCTCCCGGAGCGCATGTTCCTCCGAAGGGCTGACGCCGGCGCTGGCCGGAGCGCGGTGCAACGCCAGGTAGCCTGTTCCGGCGAGCTTCCGGGCTCGCGCGCTACCCCTGCCCGAAGCGAGAGGCCACATGACGACGTCTGCGGATGAACGTGCTCGTGAGCTGGCGCAGCTCCCCTTCCGCAACGCCGGCGCCCGGCAGGGGTTCATCGCCGGGACGACGGCCTCCTTGCGTGACCTCCAGGCGAACCGCGAGCTCCTCTCCCACCTGGTACGGCGCGAGCTCAAGTCGAGGTACAAGGACAGCACGCTGGGCTTCGTCTGGAGCCTCATCCGGCCCCTGACGATGCTGCTGGTGTACTACGTCGCCGTCGGGCAGTTCCTCGGCGCGGCCCGGGGCACGCCGTCGTTCGCCATCTTCATCTACTGCGGCCTGACCGCGTGGACGCTCTTCGCCGAGGCCGTGACCTCCGGGACGATGTCCGTCGTCCAGAACGCCGGCCTGATCAAGAAGGTGTACGTCCCGCGCGAGGTCTTCCCGCTGGCTGCCGTCGGGTCAGCCGGCTTCAACTTCCTGATCCAGCTCGTCATCCTGCTCGCCGCGACCGCGGCCGCCCAGCAGTTCCCGACCGGGTCGCGCTGGTTCTACCTCCCGCTGGCCGCCGCCGTGCTCTTCGCATTCTCGACGACGCTGAGCCTCGTCCTGTCGGCCGCGAACGTCTACCTGCGCGACGTGCAGTACCTCGTCGAGGTCGGCCTGGCCCTGCTCTTCTGGGCGTCGCCGATCGTGTACCCGTGGCGGCTCGTCGAAGAGCACCTCGGAGGCACGTTCTGGGAGCAGCTGTACCTCGCGAACCCCATCACGCTCGTGGTGATGGGGTTCCAGCAGGCGTTCTGGGTCGCAGGCGACTCCCAGCCCGTCCCGGCCGATCTCGGTGCCCGCCTGGGTATCGCGCTCGGCATCGGTCTCGTCCTGCTCTGGGCGGGTCAGCGGCTCTTCGCGACCCTGCAGAGCAACTTCGCCCAGGAGCTGTGATGGTCCGCCCCGTCGTCGTCAGCGTCGAAGACGTCTCCAAGCGGTTCGTCATCCGCAAGGAGAAGTCGCTCAAGGAACGCGTCGTCAACCGCCGCAGGTCCAGCGTCCACAAGGAGGACTTCTGGGCGCTGCGTGACGTCAACCTCGAGATCAGCTCCGGGGCCACGGTCGGCCTCATCGGCCCCAACGGCTCGGGCAAGAGCACGCTGCTCAAGCTGATCAGCGGCATCATGCAGCCCACGCAGGGCTCAGTTCAGCTGCGCGGGCGGCTCGCGGCGCTCCTCGAGCTCGGAGCGGGGTTCCACCCGGACCTCACGGGTCGCGAGAACGTCTACATCAACGCGTCGATCCTCGGGCTGTCGAAGCAGGAGATCGACCGGCACTTCGACGCGATCGTCGACTTCTCGGGCATCGAGCAGTTCATCGACACCCAGGTGAAGTTCTACTCGTCCGGCATGTACGTGCGGCTCGCGTTCGCGGTGGCCGTGCACGTCGACCCGGACATCCTGCTGGTGGACGAGGTTCTCGCCGTCGGTGACGAGCCGTTCCAGAGGAAGTGCCTCGAGCGCATCCGCACGTTCCAGAGCGACGGTCGCACCATCGTGCTCGTGACACACGGGCTCGACCAGGTCGCGGAGTTCTGCGACCGCGCCGTCGTGCTCGAGAGTGGGCGCGTCATCGCGGACGGGACGGCGCGGGAGGGGCTCAAGAAGCTCCGCGCCGACTTCGAGGCGACCCGCCAGGAGGAGGCCAGCCGGGCGAACGACGAGCTGGGGGCCACGCCGGCCAAGGCGAACTTCACGGGGATCGCGCTGCGCACGGCCTCGGGCAAGGACGAAGGCCCGAACCCGACGATCCCGAGCGGCAGCCCGCTCGTGGTCGCGATGGAGACGAAGACCGACGGGCGCGTCGAGGACGGTGTCCTGGGCGTCTCCATCACGACGCCGCTGGGACTGACCCTGTACTCGACGACGACGACGATGCTCGGGTCTGCCCCGCTTCGGCTCGAGGGGACCCAGCAGTTCCTCTTCGACCTCTCGTCGTTGCCGCTCACCCCGGGCGAGTACGCCGTGCGCACCACGCTCACGACATCGGGCGGGAGCGAGCTGCACACGGTGCCGGTCGCCGGCGAGTTCTCCGTGGACGGCGCCGAGTCCTCCCGGGGGCCGATCGCGGTGGAGACGGTCTTCCGGGCCTTCTAGTCAGTTCCGTGCCGCCGGGGCCGACCGCTTCGCGCGGAGACCTCCCGGTGACCGGTCAGAAGTGGCTTCCCTCCGGGAAGTAGCTGTCGCGACCAGGGATGCCCCACCTCTGGCGCACGAGCGAGATCTCCCAGGCGAACACCTTCGGCACCCGGGTCTGCGACTCGAAGTGGTAGGCGGTCACCTCCGGCAGCCACAGGACGCGATGGCCCTCGTGCCACAGCTTGTAGCTGAAGTCGACGTCGTTGAAGTTCACCGGCAGCCGCTCCGCCATGCCCCCGACCTCGAGGTAGACGTCGCGCCGGACCGCGAGCAGCGCGGCCGTCACGCCCGACGCTTCGCGCCCGACGTGCAGGCCGGCGAACGGTCCGTGCTCGTCGGGGCCGGCTGCGAGCAGGACGTGGTGCCAGTCGCCGTGCTCGTAGACGTGACCGCCGTGCTGGAGCCGCCCGTCCTCGAACAGCAGCCGGCAGCCGACGCCGCCGACCCCCGGCTCGAGAGCGGTGGCGGCCAGCTGGTCCAAGCTCCGTGGCGCGGAGAGGTACACGTCGTCGTTCATGAGGACGACGACGTCGCCGCGCGCCGCCGCGACGCCGACGTTGCACTTCTGGCTGAAGTTGAACTGCTCCTCGAACTCCACGAGCACGAGCCGGTCGCCGAGCCGGGCCCGCAGCTCGTCCAGGACGTGCGGGTCGGTGACGCTGTCGTACACGACGACGACCTCGAACCTCGCCTCGGTCGTCGCGATGATCGAGTCCACGGCCTCGAGCACGTAGTGCTGGCGAGCGCCCCAGATGATGCCCGACCCGCCACGGGTCGGGATGACGACGCTGATGAGCACGTCCGGCGTCGCCCGGTGCACCCAGTACGTGCCCGGGACTGGCCCCAGCTCGGCCTCGGCGTCGATGCCCGTGCGGACGAGGTGCTCGGCGACGGCTCGGCGACCCGCCTCCCACGCGTAAGGCTTCGCGTTGGGGTCCGCAGCGGTCGAACCGCTCACCGTGCGCCAGTGGTAGAGCACCTGCGGCACGTGGACGATCGTGCGGGCGCGCTCGGTGACGCGGAGCGCGAGGTCGTGGTCCTGGGACCCGTCGAAGCCCGGCCGGACGCCCCCGACCTCGCGGACGAGGGACGTCCGCATCACGGAGAGGTGCCCGACGTACATCTGGTGCCGGAGCCGCTCGGGCGACCAGGCCGGCTTGCGGAAGGCGTCGAAGTGGCGACCCTCGTCGTCGACCTTGTCCTCGTCCGTGTAGACGTAGTCAACCTCGGGGTCGACCAGGACGTCGGCGAGCACCGTCAGTGCTGTCGGAGCGAGCCGGTCGTCGTGGTCGAGGAAGGCGACGAACTCGCCCCTGGCCGCCTCGACGGCGTCCTGCGACGCCGCGACGATGCCGCCGTTGACCTCGCGTTCGACGACCCGGACCCTGGGGTCCGCCGCGCTCCGGCGACGCAGGAGCTCACGCACCCGCGGATCGGTCGAGCGGTCGTCGACGAGGATGTGCTCCCAGCTCAGGCCGCGCTGGGCGAGCACCGAGTCGAGGCACGCCTCCAACGCGTCGAGCGGCGGGTCGTAGACGGGGGTGACGAACGAGATGGTCGGATCGGCCCCAGCGGTCACGAGTCGCTCCTGCGCACAACTCGCGACACGGGCCGCATCACGGCGTTGCCCAGCCGGTAGGACCGGGACCCCAGGAGCGCGTCCAGCCGCTCGTCCGCCTCCTTGCGCCCCACGTCCGCGAGGTGAGCCCGTGCCTGTGCCGTGCCGGCCTGCGCCTTGGCGCCGATCACCTCGTCGCGCAGGACCATGAGGGTGTGCTCGAGCGCGCGGACCTGCGCGACCAGCTCGGCACGCTCCGTGTCCCAGGCCGCCTGACGACGCTCGGCCAACGACGGCTCCGGCTCGGACGGGGCGGGCGGCTCGACCGCCAGCTGGAGCGGCGGCAGCGCCGCGCCCGGCTCGCCCCGGCGCGCACGGACCACGTACTGGTAGACCGACGAGCTCTCGCGGCCGCGCACCCAGTCGACGACACCGGGCGGCAGGTCGGACGCGTCGATGTCGACCTCGGACTCCAGCGGGTCGATCACCGTCGCCCAGAGCTCGACGACCGCGAGCCCGGCTCGCTCGAGGAGGTCGACGATCGACTCGAGCGTGAAGAAGCGCAGGTGCGTGGCGTCCAGGAGCCCGGTCTCGGTGGTGCGCCACCGCCCCTGCAGGAGCGCGAGCCGGACGGCGCCGTGCGCGACGTTCGGGATCGACAGGATCACGTCGCCCTCGTCGCGCAGCACCGGCAGGCTGGACCGGAGGACCGTCTCCGGGTCGGCGAGGTGCTCGAGGACGTCGCCGAAGACGAGCACGTCGAACGACTTCTCGCCGAACTCCGCGCTCAGGTCCGCCGTGGCGACGTCGCCGACGAGGAGCTTCACGAGGTCGGGGCGGGCGGCGTCGGCGGCCGCCCGGTCCTGCTCGACCCCGCTGACCCGGCATCCGCGCGACGCGAGCGCGCGGGCGAGGTCACCCGTCGCGCACCCGACGTCGAGGACGTCCTTGCCCCGGCCGGCGAGCTCGAGCGCCAGGCTCTGGCTCGAGTTCGGCTGGGAGGGATCGACGACCGAGCTGTATCGGGACACGCTGGCGTACTCCTCGTCTCGTGGCGGCATTGTCGAGCCGCGACGCCCCCGGCTGACTGGCACTCCAGCGGCGTCCTCGGCCGCGAGCCACGTCGAGGTTACCCGAGTCGCGCACCTGCCCGGCCGCCCGCCCACGCCCAGTCGGTAGGCTGGTCCGACAATCCGTCCGCAGGAAGAGAGCCTGATGCGCATCCTCGTCACCGGTGGGGCCGGCTTCATCGGCTCCAACTTCGTCCACCAGACGGTGCGCGAGCGCCCCGACGTCCGGGTGACGGTCCTCGACGCCCTCACGTACGCCGGCGACGAGCGCAGCCTGGACCCGGTCGAGGGCAAGGTCGTCTTCGCCAAGGGCGACATCGCCGACCCGGACATCGTCGACAGCCTCGTCAAGGACGTCGACCTCGTGGTGCACTTCGCCGCCGAGTCGCACAACGACAACTCGCTGCACGACCCGTGGCCCTTCCTGCGGACGAACGTCATCGGCACGTACCAGCTCCTCGAGGCGGTGCGGCGTCACGGCGTGCGCTACCACCACATCTCGACGGACGAGGTGTACGGCGACCTCGAGCTCGACGACCCCGCGAAGTTCACGCCCGACACCCCGTACAACCCGTCCAGCCCGTACTCCTCCACGAAGGCGTCGTCCGACCTGCTGGTCCGCGCGTGGGCACGCAGCTTCGGGGTGCAGGCGACGATCTCCAACTGCTCGAACAACTACGGCCCGTACCAGCACGTCGAGAAGTTCATCCCCCGGCAGATCACCAACGTCGTCGACGGCATCCGGCCGAAGCTGTACGGCACCGGCGAGAACGTGCGCGACTGGATCCACGTCGAGGACCACAACAGCGCGGTGTGGGCGATCATCGAGCGCGGTCGCATCGGAGAGACGTACCTCATCGGTGCCGACGGCGAGGAGAACAACAAGACCGTCGTCGAGTCGATCCTCGAGATCATGGGCCAGCCGTCCGACGCGTACGACCTGGTCAGCGACCGGCCGGGCCACGACCTGCGGTACGCGATCGACTCCACGAAGCTGCGCGAGGAGCTCGGCTGGACGCCTCGGTACGAGAACTTCCGGGCCGGCCTCGAGGCGACCGTCCAGTGGTACCGGGCGAACGAGGCGTGGTGGCGGCGCCAGAAGGACGCGACCGAGGCGAAGTACGCCCAGCTGGGTCGCTGATCTGCACACGTCCTCCACCGCGCCCCTGCGTGGGCTACCCCGGACTGACTGATCGCGCTCCTAGGATCGTGCGGTGACCTCCCGCCACGCTGCTACCTCGCGCCCTCGTGCCGCCCGGCACGCCCGGAACCACCATCCGCACCGGGTCCTGCGGGTCGTGGCGCTCTCGACGGTGGGCGTGCTGGCGTTCGGGGTGGCGGGAGCGGCCGCGACGTTCAACAAGCTCGACGGGAACGTCAACCGGGTGGACGTCTCAGGCCTCGTGGGCGCTGCGCCCAAGCCCAGCAAGACGCCCGACCCCGACGACCCGAACGCCGGCCAGGCGGTCAACCTCCTGGTCCTGGGGTCCGACCAGCGTGACGGCGTGAACGCAGAGATCGGTGGCGAGGCCGCGGGCATGCGGTCGGACACCACGATGCTCGTGCACATCTCCGCGGACCGGTCGCGCGTCGAGGCGGTGTCGATCCCCCGGGACTCCCTGGTCGACATCCCGTCGTGCACGATGTCGAACGGCAAGACCTCGAAGGCCACGCACGGGATGTTCAACTCGGCGTTCGCCACGGGGTGGGACATGGGCGGCGACATGGCGTCCGCCGCCGCGTGCACCATCCGCACGGTGGCCGCCAACACGGGGATCCAGCCCGAGCACTTCGTCGTGGTCGACTTCGCGGGGTTCCAGTCGATGGTCGACGCGATCGGCGGGGTCCCGATCTGCATCCCGAACGACATGACGTCCAAGGACGCGGGCCTGAGCGTGAAGGCCGGCAACCAGACGCTGGACGGCTCGACCGCCCTCGCGTTCGCCCGGGCGCGCAAGGGCAAGGGCGTCGGCGACGGGTCCGACACGAACCGGATCGGCAACCAGCAGCGTCTGGTGGCCGCGATGGTCCAGGAGGTGCTGTCGAAGAACGTCCTCACGGACGTGCCGAAGCTCGCGGGCTTCCTCAACGCCGCGACGAGCTCGCTGACGGTCGACGACGGCCTGTCGACGAGCACGATGGTCGGCCTCGCCTACAACATGCGCGCCATCCGCGGTGGCAGCATCACGTTCATGACCGTGCCGTGGGGGCCGGCGCCCAGCGACCCGAACCGTGTCGTGTGGCTCCCGGCCGCGCAGCAGATGTGGGAGAACATCGCGAACGACCTGCCGGCGCTCGGCCAGGCGGCACCGGTCGAGACGACCGCGCCGACGGCTCCCGCGACGACTGCGCCCACGACGGCGCCGACGGACGCGGCCACGGCCCCGCCGGTCCAGGCCGAGCCGACGCCGGCGCCGACCAAGAAGGCCGGTCGCGAGGCGTTCAACCTCGACGACACGACGGCCGTCTGCGACGCGGGGTGATGACGCCGTGAACCAGGACGAGCGACTCCGCCGACCCGCTCCCCCGTCGTTCACGCCGGGCTCCGCCGCCTCCCGGCCGACGGACGCCCCGGACGACGCGATCGTCGTGGGCGGCAGCGGCCAGCGCGCGGCACGTCCCGCATCCGCATCCGCGTCCGCCGCGTCCGCGTCCGCCGCACCCCCGACCCCGCCGCGTGGCGTCCCGAGCCGACCGGCGTCGTTCGCACCGTCCGGCGGCGGGCAGCGACCCGCGGTGTCGACGGCCACCCCGGCGCGCGGCCGGTCCGCGACGGGTGCCGCCGCGTCGAGCGGCCCGGCGGCGCCCGCACGCCCGGCTTCCCGTGCCCCCAGCCGCCCGGCCAGCCCGGTCCGGGCGGGCGGCCCGCCCAGCGGCGGACGTGTCCCGCCCGGCGGCCCGGCCGGCCCGCCCGTCCGTCGCCCCGCACCGGCCGGCGGCCCCGCCGCGCCCGGCCGGCGCGTCCGTCGTCGCACCGTCGCGGTGGCAGTCGGCCTCCTCGTGCTCGTCGCGCTGCTCGCGTGGCCCATCGGGCTGGTCGTGTGGGCGAACGGCAAGGTGCAGCACACCCCCGCGCTGTCCGGCGCGGCCGACACCCCGGGCACCACGTACCTGCTCACCGGGTCCGACTCACGGGCGGACGGCGCGATCGAGGACACGACGACCGAGGGCGCGCGGACCGACACGATCCTGCTGCTGCACGTCCCCGAGCACGGCCCCACGGCACTCATCTCGCTCCCGCGCGACACGTACGTCGACGTGCCGGGCCGAGGTCCCGCCAAGCTCAACGCCGCGTTCTCGTGGGGGAAGGCGCCGCTGCTCGTCCAGACGGTCGAGCAGCTGTCCGGGCTGACCGTGGACCACTACGCCGAGATCGGCATGGGTGGCGTCGAGCAGGTCGTGGACGCGGTCGGCGGCGTGAACCTCTGCTACGACGCCGACGTGAACGACCCCGACTCCGGCATGGTGTGGACGAGCGGCTGCCACGACGTCGGCGGCGTGGACGCCCTGGCGTTCTCGCGCATGCGCAAGGCCGACCCGACCGGCGACGTGGGCCGCGCGGAACGTCAGCGCCAGCTGATCGGCGCGGTGATGAGCAAGGTGAAGCCGTCGTCCCTCGTGCTGCACCCCGGGCGCCAGGTCGAGCTCGTCGACGCCGGCACGGGCGCGCTGACCGTCGACGACGGGTCGGACATCGTCGACCTCGCACGCCTGGCGCTCGCGTTCAAGGCGGCGAACGGTCCCGGAGGCATCACGGGCACCCCGCCGATCACGAGCATCGACTACCGGCCCGGGCACAACCTCGGCTCGACCGTGCTGCTCGACAAGGACGCCACCCCGACGTTCTTCGCGGCGATCCGCGACGGCTCGCTGCCCGCGGGGCCCGTCGGGGGCATGCCGACGTCCTGACGCCCGCCGTCGGCCGTGCGGCCCCGGCCGCCCGGCTCAGCCGTGCAGCCCCAGCAGGCGCGGCCCCCGCGTCACCGGCTCGAGCACGACCGCGCGCGCCCGGACGAGCGCCGCCTCGGTCGCGGCCCGCAGACGTGGACCGAGGGGTCGCTCGACGCCACGGTGCACCACCCACGCGAGGCCGAGGACGACCACCAGCGCAGCCGCGACCGACAGCGCCGCGGGCACCCGGGGCGAGGTGAGCCGGACGACGTACAGGCCCCAGTACTCGTGCACGAGGTACAGCGGGTACGTCAGGGCACCGGCGGCGACGAGGCGCCGCGAGTCGACCCGCGCCAGCGGTGTCAGCGTCACGACGGCCACGGCAGCCACGCACACCCCGACGCCGACACCGAGGAGCACGACGGACGGCTGGTACCCCGTCGTCCGTGCGAGCACCTCGCTGCGGGACGGGACGACCCGCCAGATCGCGAGGACCGTGTTCCCGACGACGGCGGCCCACGTGGCGACCGCGAGGCGCGGCCCGTCGTCGGCGGTCCGGAACAGGATGTGCAGCGCCATGCCGGCCGCGAACAGGGGCGCGTAGTCCGACACGAGCACGGTGGCCAGCCCGTCCCACCCGGCCCGCTCGGCGACGAGCCCCGCCAGGGGCCAGGCGACGACGACGGCGAGGACCCGTCGCCGGGTGACCCCGACGAGCGACAGCACGCCGACGAGCAGGTAGAACCGCAGCTCGGTCCAGAGCGTCCAGTAGACGCCGTCGACGTGCTCCACGCCGAGCTGCGACTGGACCATCGTGAGGTTCACGAGCACCTGGTGGGCGGTGACGTCCTTGCCGTCGGGCCACACGAAGAGCAGCAGCCCGCCCGTCATCAGGACCGCCACCCAGTACGCCGGGTACAGGCGGGCGACCCGCGACGCGACGACGTGGGCGGTCGGCCGGCCCCACACCGACATGAGCACGACGAAGCCGCTGACCACGAAGAACAGCTCGGGCCCGAGCGACCCGTAGGAGGTCCAGCGGCCCACGCCCCCGAGCTCGGCCGCCTGACCGGGCCCCCACGCGGACGACGTCCGGGCGGTCAGGTGGTAGAGGACGACGGCGGCGGCGGCGGCGAACCGCAGTCCGTCGAGCGCCGTGAGACGCGCGGGGGGCGTGGTCATCCGCTCGACGCTAGGCACGCCCCTGCGGGGCCGCGACCGCTGGAGCCCCGTCCCCCCGGATCGTCACCGACCCTTCACGGGCTGCGCGTCAGGCGCTGAAGCCCGTCGGCATCCGCCCTGAGGCACGGTCGCGCAGCCGCCGGCCCTTGTCGTCGGCCTGCTCGCGGAGCCCGTCCTGGAACGTCAGCATCGCGGCCCTCAGCCGTGCCGCGTCGTCGTCGACCCCGGACGCGAGGATCCGCACGGCGAGCAGCCCCGCGTTGCGCGCGCCGCCGACCGACACGGTCGCGACCGGCACACCCGCCGGCATCTGCACGATCGACAGCAACGAGTCGAGGCCGTCGAGGTGGGCCAGCGGCACGGGCACCCCGATGACCGGCAGCGGCGTGACGGCCGCGAGCATCCCCGGCAGGTGGGCGGCGCCGCCGGCACCGGCCACGATCACGCGCACGCCCCGCTCCGCGGCCGACCGGCCGTACGCGACCATCTTGTCCGGCTGCCGATGGGCGGACACCACGTCCACCTCGACCGGGACGTCGAACTCGGCGAGCGCGAGCGCCGCCGCCTCCATGACGGACCAGTCCGAGTCCGACCCCATGACCACGCCCACCAGGGCCTGTGCTGCCATCACGCCTCCGTCTGCTCGTGCGGTGCCTCGCCGCGCAGCAGCGCTGCCGCGGCGTTCGCCCGACGACGGACCTCGGAGAGGTCGTCGCCGCTCACGTTCACGTGCCCGAGCTTGCGGCCCGGTCGGACGTCCTTGCCGTACAGGTGCACCTTGGCCTGCGGGTCCTGCCGGGAGACGCCGGCGAGGGCGTCGGTCAGGTCCTCGAGGGTGCTGCCGAGGACGTTCGACATCACCGTCCACGCCGCACGCGGGGCGGTGTCCCCGAGCGGGAGGTCGAGGACCGCGCGCAGGTGCTGCTCGAACTGGCTCGTCACGGCGCCGTCGATCGTCCAGTGCCCGGAGTTGTGGGGCCGCATGGCGAGCTCGTTGACGAGCACCCGCGCGGGACCGCCGTCGGGGTCCGCGACCTCGAACAGCTCGACCGCGAGCACCCCGGTGACCCCGAGCCCCTCGGCGATCCGCACGGCGATGCCCACCGCCTCGTCGCGGGTGGCGGCGTCCAGGTCGGGGGCGGGGGCGATCACCTCGGCGCAGACGCCGTCGCGCTGGACGGACTCGACGACGGGCCAGGTGCGCACCTCCCCGCTCGGCCGGCGGGCGACGAGCACCGCGAGCTCGCGGCTGAACGGCACCTTCTCCTCCGCGAGGAGCGGGGCGCCCGTCCCGTCCGCGGCAGCGGTCAGCCAGTCCGCGGCGTCGTCGGCCGACCGCACCACGCGGACGCCCTTGCCGTCGTACCCGCCGCGCGCCGTCTTCACGACGGCCTCGCCACCGGCGGCCGCCAGGAAGCGCTCGAGGTCCCCGCGCTGCGACAACGGTGCCCAGCGCGGGCAGGGCACACCGAGCTCACCGAGCCGGGTGCGCATCGTGATCTTGTCCTGCGCGTGGACCAGCGCGGCGGCGCTCGGGCGGACGGGCGTGCCGAGACCGGAGACCCGGTCCAGCAGGGCGCCGGGCACGTGCTCGTGCTCGAACGTCAGGACCGCGGCGCCGTGGGCGAGGTCCAGCACGGCCTGCGCGTCCGACGCGGTGCCGACCGGTGCGTCGACCACTACCTGCGCGGCCGACGACGTCGGGCTCTCCACCAGCACCCGCAGGTGCACACCGAGGGCCGTCGCCGCCGGTGTCATCATGCGTGCGAGCTGCCCACCACCGACCACTGCCACCACGGGTGCTGCCACGGGCGACGAGCCTAGCCGAGGCCCGGAGCACGAACGACCGGCGACCGAAACGCTTCACGCGGGGCCCGCACACGGTCCTCCCAGCCAACGGCGCTATCCTCGCCGGACGATCCGCGAGCGTGGAGGACTGACGAGTGAGTGGACCCGACGGAGCGGTCGGCCCGGTGGCGTCGGCGAGCCTCGCCGACGTCGCCCTCCCGGCGACGGCCGCCGCGACCCCCGCGACGTCCGCGTTCCGCAACGCCGCGCTGCGGGCACGTGCGTACGAGATCGCCCGGTTCCTGTCGGTCGGCGGTGTCGCGTTCGTCGTCGACCTGGGGCTGTTCAACCTGCTGCGCTTCGGACCCGGCCACCTGCTGGAGGCGAAGCCCATCACGGCGAAGGTGATCTCGCTGGCCGTCGCGACGCTCGTGTCGTGGTACGGCAACCGGCACTGGACGTTCGCCGAGCACCGCACCGCGCGACGGGGGCGCGAGCTCGTCGTCTTCGCCGCGATCAACGTGGGCTGCGCCGTGGTCCCCGTGGGGACCCTGGCGTTCTCCCACTACGTGCTGAGCCTGACGACGCCGCTCGCGGACAACGTCGCGACCGTCGTCGGCATCGTGATCGGGACCGTCCTGCGGTACGTCGGCTACAAGCGCTGGGTGTTCACCGGGACCGGCGCGCGCTCCTGACGCACGCTCGCCTGACGCACGCTCGCGCGTGACCGCCGCGTCGGGGCCACGCGGTCAGGGCACGTCCGCCTGGACGAGCACTCCGTCGCCCCACGCCGTGACCGCACCCTCGCCGGCGGGCGCGAACGCCGCCTGGCCCCGGCGCAGGGGCAGGGTGCCGTTGCGCTCGGTGTGCACCTCGATCTCGCCCTCCAGGCACAGCAGGACCCGCGGCCCCCGACCGGGGATCCGCGCGACCCCCTCGTCGGTGAGGCGGGTGACCGACAGCTCGAAGTCGTCGACGGGCGCGTAGTAGATCTCCGTGGACGTGAACACCCGCTCGGGCGCGATCCTGATGGGCGGCGCCGCGACGGCGTCGAGGTTCACCAGCAGCTCGGGCAGGTCGATGTGCTTCTCCGTGAGGCCGGCGCGCAGGACGTTGTCGGAGTTGGCCATGATCTCGACGCCCACGCCCTGCAGGTACGCGTGCACCGTGCCCGCCGGGACGAAGACGGCCTCGCCCGGTCGCAGCGTCACCGGGTTGAGCAGCACCGACGTGACCGCACCCGCGTCGCCCGGGTACGCGGCGGCGAGCCGGATGACGGTGCGGTCGGTGCGGGGTGACGGCGACCCGTCGACCAGCCGCTTCGCGCAGGCGTCCGCGAACGCCTGCACCTCGCCGATGCCCGGCCGCGTCTCGGGCGACACCAGCCACTCGAAGGCGGCCCGCACGCCGGACTGGGCGGGGTCGGCCATGAGGCGGGCGCGCAGGTCGGCGGCGAGCGGCGTGTCGAGACCGACGAGCAGCTCCGCCGCCCGCCGGGGGGCACGGAAGCCGACCATCGCGTCGAACCGGGTCAGCGCGTACACGAGCTCGGGCTTGTGGTTGCGGTCGCGGTAGCTGCGCTCGCGGGCGTCGATCGGGGTTCCCGCGGCGTCCTCGAGCTCGTAGCCGACGCGTGCCCGCTGGATGCTCGGGTGCACCTGCAGGGAGATGGGCGACGCGGCGGCGATGATCTTGAGCAGGTACGGCAGCCGGTTCTCGGAGCGGGACGCGACGTCGGCGCCGAGCGTCCCCTCGGGGTCCGCGGCGATGACGTCGTCGAGCCGCACCTGGCTGCCGTCGACGTGCGCGAGCGCGGGCGCGCTGGGGTGCGCACCGAACCAGGCCTCGGCGACCGGCCGCCCGTCGGGGACCAGGCTCAGCAGGTCCGGGATCGCCGTCGTCGAGCCCCACGCGTCCGGGTGCGTCGAGGGCGTGAGCCGGTACATCTGACTGCTCCTGTCGTCGTGCCTCGTCGTCTCGGCCTGCCCACGCGGCAGGGGACGTCCGTCGGGCCAAGCACCCGTAGGCTACGTGATCCTGCCCGTCCGCCGTCCGCGCGCGCCGGGCCGGACCGGGGCACGGCGCCGGGCCGCGCTCACCGTCGCCGCCGGTCGGGCCGGGCGGACACCACAGCGCCGCGCGGCAGCACGACGTCGGGTCGCATCGACGCGGGGACCCCGGACAGGAACACCGCGAACACGGCCGGCCGGCGCTGCGCGAGCTCCAGACGTCCGCCGTCGGCCGACGCGAGGTCCCGGGCCAGGGACAGCCCGAGGCCGGTCCCCGCACCCGACGTGACCTCGCGCTCGAAGATCCGGGGGGCGAGGTCGTCGGGCACGCCCTCCCCCTCGTCGGCGACCTCCACGACGACGGCGCGCGCGGGGCCGCCGACCCGGGAGCGCACCGTCGTCGTGCCGGCGCCGTGCTTGAGCGAGTTCTCGATGAGCGTCGCGAGCACCTGTGCGAGCGCTCCCGGTGTCGCGAGCACCTGCGTGCCGGGCTCGACCTCGACGACGAGGCGACGGCCGGCCGCCTCGAACGTCGGCGCCCACTCCTCCTCCTGCTGGTGCACGACGTCGAGGAGGCTCACGGCCTCGGTGGTGCCGCCGTGCGCGCGCCGCGAGCGGGTGAGCAGGTCGTCGACCACGCGGACGAGACGCTCGACCTGCTCGAGCGAGATCCGGGCCTCCTCGCTGACCTCCGGCTCGGCGCTCGTGAGCATGATCTCCTCGAGCCGCATCGACAGCGCCGTCAGGGGCGTCCGGAGCTGGTGGGAGGCGTCCGAGGCGAACTGCCGCTCGGCGGCGAGGCGTCCCGCCATCCGGTCGGCGCTGCGGGCGAGCTCGGCGGCGACGAGGTCGATCTCCTCCACCCCGGACGGCTCGAGCTGGGGTCGCACCTGGCCCGAGCCGAGCTGCTCGGCGGACGCGGCGAGGTAGACGAGCGGGGCCGCGAGCCGGTTGGCCTGCCAGATGGCCATCGCGATGCCGGCGGCGAACGCGACCACCGCCGCGACGACGACGAGCGCGATGACCCGGGCGCTGAGCCAGAACACGTCCCAGAACGACACGTAGAGCAGGACCGTCGCACCGGCGGCGGAGCGGACCTGCACCGACAGGCTGCGGCCCTGCACCCGGTCTCCCGCCTCGTACACGGTGCCGTCGGGCGCGCGCACGATGACGGACGCGGGGATCTCCCCCTCGCCGCCCGTCCCCACCGCCAGCATGCGGTTCGTCAGCGGGTAGTCCGACTCGATCCGGAAGTCGACCGTCCGGGCGACGTTCTGCGCACGCACCTGCAGGCTCTGCACCTCGTTCTCGCGCACGAGCTGCGCACCGAGGAAGGCCAGAGGGAAGCCGAGCAGGACGACCGCGACCGTGACGGCGGCGATCGTCGCCTGCAGGACACGACGACGCACGCGTCAGACCCGCTCGACGGCGCTCACGTTGCCCGTCTCGAACCGGAAGCCCATGCCGCGCACCGTCGTCACGTACCGCGGCGAGTTCGCGTCGTCGCCGAGCTTGCGACGCAGCCAGGACACGTGCATGTCGAGCGTCTTCGTGGACCCCGTCGGGTCGGAGCCCCAGACCTCGCGCATGAGCGTCTCCCGCGCCACCACCGTGCCAGCCGCCGCGACGAGCACGCGCAGCAGGTCGAACTCCTTGGCCGTGAGGTGCAGCTCGCGCTCCGCCTGGAACGCGCGGTGGGCGGCGACGTCGACGCGCACGTTCTGCGCGTGCAGCTCGTCCTCGTCGCCCGGGTCGCCGACGCTGCGGCGCAGCAGCGCCCGCACCCGTGCGAGCAGCTCGGCGAGCCGGAAGGGTTTCGTCACGTAGTCGTCCGCGCCGGCG
This sequence comes from Cellulomonas chitinilytica, assembly GCF_016862675.1. Classification (GTDB taxonomy): domain Bacteria; phylum Actinomycetota; class Actinomycetes; order Actinomycetales; family Cellulomonadaceae; genus Cellulomonas; species Cellulomonas chitinilytica. Next base: position 15,626 of record NZ_BONK01000014.1, read on the forward strand.
TCGAGGCCGACGACGAGGTCGACCTCGTCCGCGCGGGCCGTCAGCACGAGCACCGGCGTGGTGAGCCCCTGGTTGCGGATGGCGCGCGCGACGTCGAGCCCGTCCATGTCCGGGAGGCCGAGGTCGAGCACGACGAGGTCCGCCGAGGCGGCACCGTCGATCGCCCCTTGACCTGTTCCTTGCACGCGCACGTCGTAACCTTCACGCCCGAGCGCGCGGGCCAAAGGTTCGGCAATCGCTGGATCGTCCTCAGCCAGAAGCACCTGGGTCATTCGCCCATGCTAGGTCACGGGTCGGTCTCGCCCGCCACTGCCGCGCACCCGAGTTCTGCGGGTTCTTCGCTCGACGCCCGATCTGCGCCCGGAGGCTGACCTGCGACGGCGGGTGTCAGCCTCCGGGGGCACGTCGCCCGCGACGGCTCCACCTACCCTCGGGGTGTGACCCGGTGGGACAGGCTGCTGCGGTGGGAGGAGGCCCACCGCTTCGTCGTCGACGCGGTGGGGACCGCGTTCACGCTCCTGCTCGTCGTGCCCTTCGCGGTCGCCGTCCCCGGCTACGGAAACCGGGGCTGGGTGCTGTACCTGACGACGGTGCTCCTCGTGGCCCCGCTCGCCTGGCGCCGGGTGCGACCCACCGCCTCCGTCGCGGCCGTCTACACGGTCGCCCTGCTCCAGATGGTGTTCCTGACACCGCTCCTGATCCCGGCGGACCTCACGGTGCCGGTGGCCCTGTACTCGGTCACGGTGCACGGACCTCGCTGGGCGCACCGGGTCGCCGTCGGCGGAGCGCTGCTCGGGTCGCTGACGCTCGCTGTGCTGCTCAGCGGCTCGTCGTACCCGCCCGCCGCCCTGGGCACCGCGATCATCGCCTCGTCCACGATGCTCACGGTCTGGGCGTTCGGGCTCGCGCGCCGGTCCCGACGGGAGACCATCGAGGCGCTCGTGGACCGCGCGCAGCGCCTCGAGGTCGAGCGCGACCAGCAGACGCAGATCGCGACGGCCGCCGAGCGGGCGCGGATCGCCCGCGACCTGCACGACATCGTCGCCCACTCCCTGAGCGTCGTGATCGCCCAGGCGGACGGCGGGCGATACGCCGCCGAGGCCGACCCGGCCGCCGCGACGCGAGCGCTCGCCACGATCGGGGAGACCGGGCGCGCGGCCCTCACGGACATGCGGCGGCTGCTCGGCGTCCTGCGCGCCGGACCGGGCGGGACGGGCGGCGCCGGCAGCCCCGGCCCCGGCGAGCCCGCGACCGCCACCGGGTCGACGCCCGCCGTCGACCGCTTCGCCCCCCAGCCGAGCGCCGACGACATAGGCGCGCTCGTCGACCAGGTCCGCGGGAGCGGGGTCCGGGTCTCGCTCGTCCGGATGGGCACACCCCGACGCCTGCCGCCCGGGATGGGGCTCGCCGTCTACCGGATCGCGCAGGAGGCGCTCACCAACGTCCTCAAGCACGCCGGACCCGACCCGCAGGTCACCGTCATGGTGAGCTGGCAGCCCGAGGCGATCCTCGTCGAGGTCGACGACGACGGCCGGGGCGCGTCCGCGGAGAGCGACGGCCTCGGTCAGGGCATGCTCGGCATGCGCGAGCGGGCCACGATGTTCGGCGGCACGGTCACGGCCGGACCGCGCCCCGGCGGCGGGTTCCGGGTCCGCGCCCAGCTCCCCACCCCCCGCGAGAGGACCAGTGTGAGCACCAGCGACGAGGAGACCCCGTGAGCGACCCGACCCCCGCCCCCGTCCGGGTGGCCCTCGTCGACGACCAGCAGCTCGTCCGCGCGGGCTTCCGGATGGTCATCGACTCGCAGCCCGACCTCGAGGTCGTGCTCGAGGCCGGCGACGGCGCCCAGGCCGTCCGCGCGCTCGACCCCGCCGCCCGGACCGTCACCGGTCCCGTCGACGTCGTGCTGATGGACGTGCGCATGCCCACGATGGACGGGCTCACCGCCACCGCGGAGATCACCGCGCGGGCCACCGACGACGCACCCGCGCCGCGCGTCATCGTGCTCACCACGTTCGACCTCGACGAGTACGTGCTCGCCGCGATCCGCGCCGGGGCCAGCGGCTTCCTGCTGAAGGACACACCCCCGGAGGACATGCTCGCCGCGATCCGCACCGTGCACCGCGGGGACGCCGTGATCGCCCCGTCGAGCACGCGGCGGCTCCTCGAGCACCTGGTCACCGCGCTGCCGCCCGACGAGCCCGGCGCCCCGGCCGACCCCGCCCGGCAGGCCGTCGCGGACCTCACCGACCGCGAGCGCGAGGTGCTGCTCCTCATGGCCCGCGGCCGGTCCAACAGCGAGATCGGCCGCGACCTGTTCGTCGCGGAGGCCACGGTCAAGACGCACGTCGGACGGATCCTGGCGAAGCTCGGCGCCCGCGACCGCGTCCAGGCCGTCGTGGTCGCGTACGAGACGGGGCTGGTCCGGCCCGGGGGCTGACCGCCGTCCCCGGTCGTGTCCCCCCACGGGATGACGGGTGCCGGACGTCGTCCCAGCCCGCCGCCCGATGCGGTGCCGCACGGCCGCGACCTAGCGTCGACCCTGCCAGCGACCCCGCGAAGGAGCCCCCGTGGACACCACCCTCTCCCGCACCCCCGAGCCGACCCGGCCCACCGTGCCGGACCTCACCGCGTCCAGCGCCCGCGGCCTGACCAAGGTGTACGGGCAGGGCCCGGCAGCGGTCCGGGCGCTCGACGGCGTCGACGTCGACTTCGCGTCCGGCGCGTTCACGGCGATCATGGGCCCGTCGGGCTCCGGCAAGTCGACGCTCATGCACCTGCTCGCGGGCCTCGACGAGGCGACGTCCGGTGAGGTGCGCCTCGGACCGACCGCGCTGACCGCGCTCGACGACGGCGCCCTGACCCGGTTGCGGCGGGACCGCGTCGGCTTCGTCTTCCAGTCGTTCAACCTGCTGCCGATGTTCACGGCCGAGCAGAACATCCTGCTGCCGCTGCAGCTCGCGGGCGTCAAGCCGGACCCTGCGTGGCTCGACCTGCTGGTCGTCACGCTGGGGCTCGGCGAGCGCCTGCAGCACCGCCCCGGCGAGCTGTCCGGCGGCCAGCAGCAGCGCGTCGCCATCGCCCGGGCGCTCATCGCCAAGCCCGAGGTCGTGTTCGCCGACGAGCCGACGGGGAACCTGGACTCCCGGGCCGGGGCCGAGGTGCTCAGCTTCCTGCGCCGGTCGGTCCGCGAGCTCGGCCGGACCGTCATCATGGTCACGCACGACCCGACGGCCGCCGCCTACGCGGACCGGGTCGTCATGCTGGCCGACGGCCGGGTCGCGGGCGACATCGTCGACCCGACGCCCGAGTCCGTCCTCACGGGCCTCGACGCGCTGCGCACCCTCGACGGCCCCGCGGGCGCGGCGGCGGTGGGGGCCTGATGCTGCAGCTCACCCTGGCCCAGATGCGTCGCAGCGCCGGGCGGCTCGTCGCGGCCGCGATCGCGATCGCGATCGGCACGGCGTTCCTCACCACGACGCTCCTCGCGGGGGGCGTCATCACCCGGACCGGCTACGACGCCGTGACCGCGACGTTCGGCGACGCCGACCTCGTCGCGACCGGCACCCTCACCGACAGCTCGCTCGCCGCGGTGCGGGACACCCCCGGGGTCGACGCGGCGGACCCGCTGTACGTCGGCGGGGTCGAGCTGCACAAGGGCGGTGCGCGGGTCTGGCAGAACCTCCTGCCGGTCCCGTCCGACGAGCGCCTCGCGTCGCTCACGGTGTCCAGCGGAGCGATGCCGTCCGCGTCCGGCGAGATCGCGCTGCCGGCGAAGACGGCCGAACGGCTGCGTGTGGCCGTCGGCGACACGCTCACGACCGACTACTTCACCCCGAAGGCCGACCGGCCGACGGCCGAGGAGACGCTCACCGTCGTCGGGATCGTCGACGACCCGCGCGGGGCGTGGGCGCAGTACGGCGGCGCCGGGCTCGGCCTGATCGACGACCTCGCCCACTGGAACGGGGTCTCGTTCGACGAGCTGGGAGCGAACACCCTGCTGGTCGCGACCGACGGCGACGCGGCGGACGTCCGCGCCGCGCTCGCCGGGACGGCCCCCACGCTCGACGTGCTGACGAAGGACGAGGCCGCCGCCAAGGCGGTGTCCGAGGTGTCGGGCGAGGGCAACGTGCTGCTCACGATCGTGCTCGGCTTCGCCGCGGTGGCGCTGCTCGTCGCCGCGCTCGTCATCTCGAACACGTTCCAGGTGCTCGTCGCCCAGCGCGTCCGGCTCCTGGCCCTCCTGCGGTGCGTCGGGGCGGAGAAGCGCCAGCTGCGCCGCTCCGTGCTCCTCGAGGCGTCGATCCTCGGCGCGGCCGCCTCGCTCGTGGGCCTCGTCACGGGCGCCGCCCTCGCACAGGCCGCGCTCAGCGTGCTCGGCCGGATGACCGACGGCGTGCCGCTCCCCCGCTCGGTCGACGTGACCGTCACGGTGGTGGTCGTCCCGCTGGTGGTGGGCACGCTCGTCACGCTGCTCGCGTCGCTCGTCCCGGCCCGTGCGGCGACCCGCGTCCCCCCGGTCGCGGCGCTGCGTCCCGTCGACGCGCCGACCGTGACGGCCCGGACCGGGAAGGTCCGGCTCGCGGTGTCCGCCGTCCTCACGGCCGGTGGCGTCGCCGGCCTGCTGCTCACGGTGGCGGCGTCCCGCGCCGTCAGCGGGAGCGAGCTGGCCCTGCTGGGCGTCGGCATCCTCGCCGGCACCGTCTCGTTCGTCGGCATCCTGCTCGGCGCGGTGTTCTGGGTGCCCCGCGTCGTCTCGCTCGCGGGCCGGCTCCTCGCGGCCACCGGGACGAGCGCACGGATCGCGGCCGCGAACACGGTCCGCAACCCCCGTCGCACCGCGGCGACGAGCACCGCCCTGCTCATCGGGGTGACGCTCGTCGTGATGATGAGCACCGGCGCCGCGAGCGCCCGCGAGTCGCTCGCGAAGGACCTCGCCGACCAGTACCCGGTCGATCTCACGGTCGAGCAGACCGACGGCCGGACCGGCCTGCTGGACGGCACGATCGCGACCATCTCCGAGGTGCCGGGGGTCGACGAGGTCGTGCCCGTGCCGGTCGCGCTCGCGCAGGTGGGCGACCGCGTGTTCCGGCTCGTCGCCCCCGACCCCGAGCAGGCGGCCCGGGTGCTGCGCAGCGCAGGCTCGCTCGACGACCTGACGGACGGCACGGTCCTCCTGCCGAAGCAGTCCGGCGGCGACCTCGGCACCGTCGCCGTGCACGAGCTGTCCGCCGAGACGGGCGACCCCGCGCCTGACGGGGTGTCCCTCGACCTGGCCACGGTCGCGACGGACCTCGGCGGGCAGGACGCACTGGTCACACCGTCGACCCTCGCTCGGGTGGCCCCGGACGCGGTGCCGGTCGTGCTGTGGGTCCGGCTCGACGACTCGGCCGACCCGACGCGGGTGCTGCAGGACGTCCGGGACGCGGTCCCCGAGTCCCCGGTCAGCGTGGTCAGCGCCGCCGCGCAGCGCCACAGCTACGAGCGGCTCATCTCGTCGCTCCTCGCGGTCGTCGTGGGCCTGCTCGCGGTCGCCGTCGTGATCGCGCTCGTCGGGGTCGCGAACACCTTGTCGTTGTCGGTCATCGAACGACGCCGCGAGTCGGCCACGCTCCGTGCGATCGGGCTGACCCGGCGCCAGCTCCGGTGGATGCTGGCCGTCGAGGGCATGCTCATCGCCGTCGTCGGCGCGGTGCTCGGCGTGCTCCTCGGCCTCCTGTACGGCTGGGCGGGGGCGGCCACGGCCTTCGGCCAGACGGCGGATCTGCGGCTCGCCGTGCCGTGGCGGGACCTCGCGCTCGTGCTTCTCGTCGCGCTGCTCGCGGGCCTGGTCGCGTCGGTCCTGCCCGCCCGGGCGGCGGCCCGCACCTCGCCCGTCGCGGCGCTCGCGGTGGACTGACGCCGATCGGCACCGAGCCGACGAACGGGCCTGTGGACCGCACGGGCGTCCCCCGCCAGCGCCGGGCGGGCGTCCGTGCGGTCGAGGCGTCCGGCACGGTGACCGGATGCTCCTCACCGCCCTGCACCCCGACCCGCGACGCGGCACCGGGCTGGTCTCCACGGACGTCGAGGCGCAGCGAGGTCTGCCGCTCGCCCGGTTGCGTCCGGAGCTCGCCCGGATCACCGGGTGGCCCGGATGGTCGAGCGGCACCGTGCGCCTGGCCGTCGACGATGCCGTCCTCGACGACACCCACCGCGTCGGCGCCTACCCCCTGGTCGCCGGCTGCGAGCTCCGGCCGGGCCCCGGACACCGCCCGGAGGCCGAGAGCGCCGTCGGCGCCGCGCTGCACGTCGCGGTCGTCGCCGGACCGGACTGCGGCCGGCTGCACCCGGTCGCGCCGGGGACGGAGACGACGGTGCGGGGTCCTCGTTCCGCGGGGGCGCCCGCGACGGACGGCGACGAGCTGCTCCTCGCGGACCCGGACCTCGGCCGGGTCCGCGTCCGGTGCGCGGGCGGCCGGGTCCGGGTCCGGGTCGACCGGCCCGCGACCCTCGCGCGGGCCGCGCCTCGGTGGTGGCGGCGCGGCCGGCGCCCGGTCGCCGTCCGCCGCCGGACGTGGGTGCGGTGGCGCCCGGATGACGACCTCCGCGTCGGCGCGACGACGCTCGCGCTGCGGTCCCGGAGCGGTCCGGCGACGCGGCCGACCGCCGCAGGTCGGCCGCCGGGGCGCGCCACCGGTCCGGCCGCAGCCATGGTGCTGGCGCCGCTGGTCGGCTCGGTCGCGCTCGCGCTCGCGCTGCACCAGCCGCTCTTGCTGCTGACGGCTGCGACGGGTCCGCTGCTGCTGCTCACCGGCGGCCGGGACGCACGATCCGTCGACGCACCTGACGGATCACCGCTCGACCCGTCCGACGCGGACGACCCGGCGCACCTCGTGGCAGCGACGGTGCTCGCGCTCGACGGCGGACCGGTCGTGCACCGGCGCGCGCCGTGGGACGCGGACGGTGCGCTGGCCGTCGTGGGGCCCCGCGGCACGGCGCTGGCCGTCGCACGCGGGCTCGTGCTGGGCGAGCTCGGCACGCACGCGCGGCCGTCCCTCTCGGTCCTCGCCGACGACCCGGAGCCGTGGGCCTGGGCAGCCGCGCTCGCCCGCCCGGTCGTCGATGCCGGTCCCGGCGTCGAGGACCACGTCGTGGTCGTCGACCGCACCCGCGTCACCGACGAGACGGCCACCCGGCGATCCACGGCCGGGCCCGGGCAGCGGATGCTCCTGGTCCTGCCGTCCCGCGACCAGGTGCCCGCCTGGTGCCGCCACGTGCTGCAGGTCGGCCCGACGTCGGCGCGGCTGCGCGGCGGCACCGACGCACCCCTCCCTGACGCCCTGGTGCCTGACACTCCCGCGCGGGGCACCGCCCGGAGCCGGCGTGGCGTGCCCGACGGCGACGGGTGGCGGGCCGTCCCGCTCCACGCCGTGTCGAGCGACACCGCACGGGCGCAGGTGGCCCGGGCCTGCGGCGTCCGTGAGCTTCGAGGGCGGCTCGACCCGGGCCCGCTCGGCGGGCCGCTCGACCCGCTGCCCTCGCAGGTGCCCCTCGCCGGGCTGCCGGACCTGCCGGCCGCCGACGCCCCGTCCGTCGCCACCGCGTGGGGGTCGCCGCGCGCCGGCCTGGCCGCACCGCTCGGCCGGACGTCAGGACTCGTTCCGGTCGAGGTCGACCTCGTCGCGGACGGGCCGCACGCGCTCGTGGCGGGCACCACCGGGGCGGGCAAGTCCGAGCTCCTCACCACCTGGGTGCTGGCCACCGCGCTGCGCCACCCGCCCGAGCGTCTCGCGGTGCTCCTCGTCGACTTCAAGGGCGGCGCCGGACTCGGCGCGGTGGCCGGGCTCCCCCACGTCGTCGACCACGTCACGGACCTCGACGCGACCCGCGCACGCCGGGTCCTCACGGGGCTCCGCGCCGAGCTGCGACGCCGCGAGCGCCTGCTCGCCGACCACGCCGCGCGCGACGTCGCCGACCTCGACCGCGACGACGCCGCGACGCCGCCGCGCCTGCTCGTCGTCGTCGACGAGCTCCGCGCCCTCGTCGACGACCTGCCCGACGCCACGGCGACGCTGGTCCGGCTCGCCGCGCAGGGCCGGGCGCTCGGCGTCCACCTCCTGCTCGCCACGCAACGCCCGGCGGGGGCGGTGAGCGCCGACCTGCGCGCGAACACGAGCCTGAGGATCGCCTTGCGCGTGGCCGACCCCGCGGACTCCCTCGACGTCGTCGAGGTCCCCGACGCCGCCCTGCTCCCGCCGTCGACGCCCGGCCGCGCGGTCCTGCGTCGGGCGGGCGGAGCCCCCGAGCTGCTCCAGGTGGCCCGCCCCGGTGGGCGCGTCGACGAGGACGCCGGGGTCAGGCTCGCCCGACCGTCGCGGCCCTCGGAGCCCTGGACGCCGCAGGTCGCGGCCTGCTCGGCCGACGACGAGGTCGCCGCGTGGGTCACCGCGGCCCGTCGGGCGGCCGTCGGACGACCCGTGCGTCCCGTCCCCTGGGTCCCGGCGCTGCCCGAGCAGGTCACCGTCGAGGACGTGGCTCCCGGGCCGGGTCTGGCGCTCGCCGTGGCGGACGTCCCCGACGAGCAACGACGCGCACCGGTCCGGTGGGACCCGGCCGACGGGCACCTGCTCGTCCTCGGCGGCCCCGGGTCCGGTCGAACGACGACGCTCCTCACGCTCGGCACCGAGGCCCTGCGTGACGGGCTCCCCGTGCATGCCGTGGGCCTTCCTGCCCGTGCCGTCGCCGAGCTGAGGGCGCGCGACCCGCTCGGGCTGGTCGGGACCGTGGCCCGGTCGGACGAGCCGGTCCGGGTCGCACGGCTCGCTGAGCTGCTCGGCTCCCACCCGGGCCCCGACGACGGTGCGGGACCACGGGCGGTGCTGCTGGTCGACGACCTCACGACGACGCTGGACGCGCTCGCGGTCCTGGCCCGTGGTGCCGGCCCGGACCGGCTCACGCGGCTGTGGCGCTCGGGCGGGTCCGCCGGCGGGGTCGCCGTGGTCGCGACCGCCGACGTGACCGGCGGCGCGGTCCGGCACGGCACGCACTTCCGCGACCGGCTCGTGCTCCGGGTGCCCGACATCTCGCTCGACGCCGTCGCAGGCGTCCCCGGAGCACTGTCCGGCGCCCGGGCGGAGCCTGGGCGGGCGATCCACGTCGGACCGGCCGGTGCGGTGGTCTGCCAGGTCGCCCTGCCCGCGACCACGGTGCCGCGAGCGCCCCGGCGTCCACCCGGCACGACGGTCCGTGTGGAGGCGCTGCCTCGCCGCGCGACGCGCCCGGCGGAGCGGCACGCACCGGCGGGCGAGATGCCGGGTGGCGAGATGCCGGGTGGCGAGCTGCCGGGCGCGGGCGGGGTGCCGGCCGCGGGCGGGGTGCCGCTCGGCGTAGGCGGCGACGACGCGTCGCCCGTGCGGGTCGACGTCGACCCCGGGCTGCTGGTCGCGGGTCCTCCCGGCTCGGGCCGCTCGACGACGCTCGGGGTCGTGGCGGACGGGCTGGTCCGGGCGGGCGTCCCCGTGGTCCGGCTGGTCGACCTCGCGTGCGGTCCGGTCGTCGCGCTCCCGGGGGTCGTCGACGTCGACGTGAGCCGCGGGGACGCCCGGAGCGTGCTCGACGGGCCCGGTCGCCGGACGGTTCTCGTGGACGACCTCGACGACCTCGAGCGCGCGTACCCGGACCTGGTCGACGCCTGGGCGCGATGGTCCGGCGCGGGGTGCGTGTTCGTCGCCGCCACGACGTCGTCGGCCGCCGTCGGGGCCTACCGCGGGCTGGTGCCGACGCTCCTGCGGCTGCGGCGGGCGGTCGTCCTGGACGTGCACGACGCCGCGTCGGCCGAGCTCGTCGGAGGCCGGGCCGCCTGGCTCGCCGATCCTGCGGACCGCCCCGCGGGCCGCGGTGTGCTCGTCGTGGGACGCACCGCGACACCGGTGCAGGTCTACGCGCCCGACCGTGCCGGGTCGACCGCGGGCCCGGAGCCGTCGTCGTGAGGTCCTGTCGGCAGGTCCGGCCCGGCAGGGCCCGTCGTCGCGGCCACGACGGAGGGCAGCAGGAGGCCCACCGCGACGACGACCGCGACGACCGCCACGGCGACGGCCCAGACGGACGCCTCCACTCCGAGCCAGCCGAGCGACATCACGACCAGGAGGATCTGCCACGTCATGACCGGCGAGCGTGCCCAGCGCCGTCCTCGCCACAGCCCGCGGGACGCACCACCGAGGAGCGCGGCGACCGCGAGGGCGAACAGCGCGAGGAACACGGTGGCCGCCGGCAGAGTCGCATTACCACGTGTGAGGTCCACCACGAACGCGACGCCCAGTCCGAGGAAGGCGATCGCCTCCACCGCGACGAGGGCGCAGACGACGACGAGCGGGGCGGTGCGGGAGCGACTCACGGGTCCAGCGTAGGCAGATGCGGCCCGCCAGACCGACGTGGCCAGCGTCTATGCGCCGCGACGCGCTGACCTGGACATTCGTCCGGGACGACCCGGAACGATCCGGGCATCTCGCCGACGGGGACCCGGTGCGGCCGAACGGGTGTGACCAACGCCTCAGCCGTTACCGGGCCGAAACCCGCCCGTAACCCCTTGTGCCCCGGCGGCCGCGGTGTGACCCTTGATGGAGCACGTTCCCCCCCAACCCTGATCTGGCATGACAGCCGCGCGCCCTCACCCCGGGCGGTGGGTCGTCGTGCGCCCGAGGAGAGTCCCATGGATTGGCGCCACCGCGCAGCGTGTCTCGACGAGGACCCTGAGCTGTTCTTCCCCATCGGGAACACGGGGCCTGCGCTGCTGCAGATCGACGAGGCGAAGGCCGTGTGCCGGCGTTGCCCCGTCGTCGACACGTGCCTGAAGTGGGCGATCGAGACCGGCCAGGACGCCGGCGTCTGGGGCGGCCTGTCGGAGGACGAGCGCCGCGCGCTCAAGCGTCGGACCGCTCGCCAGCGTCGCGCCGGCTGAGCTCCCCCGCACCGCACCACCCCGGACCGGCCCGCCTCATGGCGCGGCCGGTCCGCCTGTCTTCGGACCTCCCAGCGCGCGCACGCTCAGGGCGTCGGCCGCCGGCCCGGTCGCGGCGCACCCGCCGTCAGAGGCCTGAGACGGCGGCGTCCCTCGCCCGCAGCCGAGCGTCGATGACGACCGACGTGCCGCCGCCCTCCCGCGGCGACCACGCGATCGTCCCGCCGAGCTCGTTCGTCACGAGCGTCGAGACGATCTGCGTGCCGAGGCCGCTGCCCGCGCCCCGCCCGGGCGGCAGGCCGGCACCGTCGTCCGCGACCTCGACGCGCAGGTGGTCGGCCTCCCGCTCCACGACGATCTCGACGGTCCCCGACTCGCGCCCCTCGAAGCCGTGCTCCACGGCGTTCGTGACGAGCTCGGTGAGCACGAGCGCCAGCGCCGTCGCGTCCTCGGCCGGGATGGCACCGAACGACCCGCGGACCAGCGTCCGCACGTGCGCACCGGCGGTCGCGACGTCCGCGGCCAGCCGCAGGCTGCGCCCGACCAGGTCGTCGAACGGCACGATCTCGTCGAGCGTCTGCGACAGCGTCTCGTGCACGAGCGCGATCGTCGACACCCGACGCATCGCCTCGGCGAGCGCCTCGCGCGCCTCCGGCGACTCCATCCGGCGCGACTGCAGCCGCAGCAGCGCCGCGACCGTCTGCAGGTTGTTCTTCACGCGGTGGTGGATCTCGCGGATCGTCGCGTCCTTCGTGATGAGCTCCCGCTCCCGCCGGCGCAGCTCCGACACGTCCCGGCACAGCAGCACGGCGCCGATGCGCTGACCGTGCTCGGTGAGCGGCACCGCGCGCAACGAGAGCGCCACGCCGCGGGCCTCCACGTCGGTCCGCCACGGCGCCCGGCCCATCAGCACGAGCGGCATCGACTCGTCGACCGTCGCCTCCTGCTCGATGAGGTCGGCGGTGACCTCGACGAGCGAGCGGCCGGCCAGGTCGCCGAGCGCGCCGAGGCGGTGGAAGCAGGACAGCGCGTTGGGGCTGGCGTACAGGACCTCGCCCTCGGAGTTCAGCCGGACCAGGCCGTCGCCCACGCGCGGAGCGCCGCGACGGGGACCCGTGGGGGCGTCCGTCGCGGGGAACTCGCCGCGCGAGATCATCGCGAAGATGTCGTCGGCGGCCTCGACGTAGTTGAGCTCGAGCCGGCTCGGCGTCCGCGCCCCGCCCAGGTTCGTCTGCCGCGCGATCACCGCGATCGGCCGGCCGCGCCGGACGACCGGCACCGCCTCCTCGCGGACCGCGTACGACCCGAACCACCGCGGCTCGCGGGACCGCTGCGCCGCGACCTCGTCGAGCGAGCGCTGCAGCTGGGGACGCTGCCCCTCGGGGGCGCGCGATCCCACGACGTCGTCGTAGTGCACGGTCGCACCGGTGGACGGGCGGCACTGCGCGACGGCGATGAAGTCGCCGTCCTCGGTCGGCAGCCACAGGACGAGGTCCGCGAACGCGAGGTCCGACAGGACCTGCCAGTCCCCGACGAGCAGGTGGAGCCACTCGAGGTCGGCGGCGTCGAGCGAGGCGTGGCGGGCGACGAGCGTGCTCAGGGTGGACACGCACACCAGGGTAGGTGGCCGGACGGCCCCGCCGGACCGCAGGCCGGGTCCGGCGACGGGCGGGCGGACACGCGCACGCGCGCGTCGCCGTCGCCCGGGCGAGGCGGACGGATACCCTCGACACCACGGCGGAGCCGCCGCCCACGTGCCGCCCGGCGCGGACGACCTGCCCGGGCGCTCGTCGCATGCCCGGAAGGAACATCGTGCACCTGAGCGTCTCGGTCGCGATCGCGACCGATCCCACCTCGGCGGCCGCCATGCTCGCCGACCCCGAGTACGTGCACCTCAAGCTCGCCGCGAGCGGCGCGCTCGACCAGCACGTCGACGTCACGGGGTCGGCGCCGGACGCGTTCACCGTCACGACGCGCCGGTCGCTGCCGACCGACAGCATCCCGGCCCACCTGCGTGGGTTCGTGGGCAGCAGCCTGGACGTGCGGCACGTCGAGGCGTGGGAGGCGGCCGCGGCCGACGGCAGCCGTGCCGGCACCGTCGTCGTGGAGATCGCCGGCGCGCCCGTGCGGCTCACCGGACGCGCGTCCCTGCAGCCCGCCGACGGCGGCAGCGTGCTCGTGTACGAGGGCGAGCTGCACGCCGCGATCCCCCTGTTCGGGGCGGCGGTCGAGCAGGCGGCGGCGGGAGCCGTGAAGGGCGCGCTGAGCGCCGAGGAGGGCGTCGCGGCGCAGTGGATCGCTGATCACGGCACGGCGACCCAGCCGTAACGATTCGGTAACACGGTGGACGATCGAAATCGCCCTGACCTGCGGGAACGTTCCTGTGAGATCGCTACCACCGCCACGATCGGACGCTCCATCCTTGACACCGCCAAGGCTGCCGACGACAGTTCATGCAGCGCGTGGGAACGCTCCCGCAGAACTGCGGATGGGAGCGTCTCGCGCGGGGTCCACCAGGCCCACGTCCGACGCCCGCCAGCGGCCCCTGCGGCAGACGGTCGGCGGACGCCCTAGGGGTACGGCGAGGACGCCGTCCGACTGACAAGGGAGTCATAGTGCGCAAGACCACCAGCAAGATGTGGGCAGCCGCGGCCGGGGTCACGGGCATCGCCCTCCTCGCCACCGCGTGCTCCTCCGGCTCGGGTGACAACACCAGCGACGACAGCACGGGTGGCGAGAACATCACGCTCACCGTCGCGACGTTCAACGAGTTCGGCTACACCGAGGACATGTTCAAGGCGTACGAGGAGTCGCACCCCGGCATCACGGTCAAGGAGAAGAAGGCCGCGACGTCGAACGAGGCTCGCGAGAACCTCAACACGCGTCTCGCCGCCGGCTCCGGCCTCTCCGACATCGAGGCGGTCGACACCGACTGGATGCCCGAGCTCATGCAGTACCCGGACAAGTTCGTCGACCTGACGGACCCGGCCCTCGAGGGCCGCTGGCTCGACTTCAAGACCGCCGCCGTCACGACCCCCGACGGCAAGCTCCTCGGCTACGGCACGGACTTCGGCCCCGAGGGCATCGCCTACCGCGGTGACCTGCTCGAGGCCGCGGGCCTGCCGAAGGACCGCGAGGCTGTCGCCACGCTCATCAAGGGCAAGGACAACAGCTGGGACGACTACTTCGCCGCGGGCAAGGAGTACCAGGCCGGTGGCGGTGGCGCGTGGTTCGACTCCGCCGGCGCGATCTGGCAGGGCCTGATCTACCAGGAGAAGGCTCCTTACGAGGACCCCAAGACGAACGAGATCATCGCCGCGGACAACCCGCGCGTGAAGGAGATCTACGACCAGGTCGTCCAGGCCGCGGTCACGGACAACCTGTCCGCTCACCTCTCGCAGTGGAGCGACGACTGGACGGCGTCCTTCCAGACCAACGGCTTCGCCACGATGCTCGCGCCGGGCTGGATGCTCGGTGTCATCGAGGGCAACTCGGCCGGCGTGACGGGCTGGGACCTCGCGGACGTCTACCCCGGCGGCGCCGGCAACTGGGGCGGCTCGTTCCTCACGGTCCCCGAGCAGGGTGCGCACCCGAAGGAGGCGAAGGAGCTCGCCGCTTGGCTCACCGCTCCCGAGCAGCAGGTGCAGGCCTTCCTCAACAAGGGCACCGTCCCGAGCCAGGTCGACGGCCTGAAGGACCCGAAGTTCACGGGCGCCGTGAACGCGTTCTTCAACAACGCCCCCACCGGTGAGATCCTCGCCAACCGTGGCCAGGGCATCATCTCCACCTACAAGGGCCCGAACTTCTTCGCGATCAACGACGCGATGCAGTCGGCGCTCACCGAGGTGGACGTCAACAAGGGCAACCCCGACGAGCAGTGGAACACGTTCATCACCGCCGTCAACGCGCTGGGCTGACGTTGAGCTGAAGCCGGGCCGGTGCGCTGGTCGCGCCGGCCCGGCTTCACAGCCGCTTACCCGACGCTCGCCCCCCGCTAAGGACAACCGATGGCCACCTCCACCACGTCTCCGCAGCTGAACCGCGGCGGACCGACCGACCCTGGACGCACTCCGCGCCGGGTCGGATTCAGCCAGACCCTCGGGCGTTGGGACGTCAAGCTCTCGCCCTACCTCTACATCTCCCCGTTCTTCATCCTCTTCGCGCTCACCGGTCTGTTCCCGCTGCTCTACACGGCCTTCGTGTCGCTGCACGACTGGAACCTCATCGGCGGCAAGGGTGAATTCGTCGGGTTCGAGAACTACACCTACGTCCTCCAGCAGCCGAACTTCTGGAAGGGCATCCGCAACACCTTCAGCATCTTCTTCATCTCGACGATCCCCCAGCTGATCCTCGCGATCACGATCGCCGCGATGCTCGACGCGAACCTGCGGGCGAAGACGTTCTGGCGCATGGGTGTCCTGCTGCCCTACGTCATCGCCCCCGTGGCCGTCAGCCTCATCTTCGGCAAGCTCTTCGCCGACCAGTCCGGCATCATCAACACGCTGCTCGGCAAGGTGGGCGTCGACCCCATCGGCTGGCACGCCCAGGTGCTGCCCAGCCACATCGCCATCGCGTCGATGGTCGACTTCCGCTGGACCGGGTTCAACACGCTCGTGTTCCTCGCCGCCATGCAGGCGATCCCGCGCGACCTGTACGAGGCCGCCGTCCTCGACGGTGCGAACCGCGTCCGCCAGTTCTTCTCCGTCACGGTCCCGATGCTGCGCCCCACGATCATCTTCGTGGTCATCACGTCGACCATCGGCGGCCTGCAGATCTTCGACGAGCCCCGACTGTTCGACCAGGTCGGCCAGGGTGGCCCGAGCCGCCAGTGGATGACCGCCACCATGTACATCTACGAGGTCGGCTGGGGCAACCAGAAGAGCTTCGGCCGTGCGTCGGCCGTCGCGTGGATCCTGTTCCTGATCATCCTGATCGTCGGCATCATCAACTTCTCGATCACCCGGCGGATCTCCTCCGACGAGTCGTCGAAGAAGGCCCGAAAGAAGGTTGTGCGATGAGCGCCCCCTCTGTTCCCGTCATCGCGCAGACCGCCGGCAAGGGGGCCGCACGAGCGGCCGCGCGCCGGCGGCACACCAAGGTCGGCGGCTCCGAGCGTCGTCCGGGCTGGGTCTCGTACCTGATCCTGACGGTCGTCCTCATCGGCTCGATCCTGCCGCTGTACTACGCGTTCCTGCTGGCGTCGTCGAACTCCGCGTACATCGCGCAGCACCCGATCCCGTCGCTGATCCCGCAGGGCGAGTTCTTCGACAACGTCAGCCGCGTCCTGAACTCGGACATCCAGTTCTGGAAGGCGCTCGGCAACTCGATCATCGTCGCGACGGTCCAGGCCGTGTTCCTGGTCTTCTTCTCGACGCTCGCCGGGTTCTCGTTCTCGAAGCTGCGGTTCCGTGGGCGCAACGGCCTGCTGGTGTTCGTCATCGCCACCCAGGCGGTGCCGACGCAGCTCGGCATCGTGCCGCTGTTCATCGTGATGTCGCAGCTGCACTGGACCGGCAAGCTCATCGCCGTCATCGTGCCGGGCCTCGTCACCGCGTTCGGCGTGTTCTGGATGACCCAGTACCTCGAGTCGGCGCTCCCCTACGAGCTCATCGAGGCGTCCCGCGTGGACGGTGCGTCGATGATCCGCTCGTTCTGGCACGTCGCGCTGCCCGCCGCCCGGCCGGCCGCCGTCATGCTCGGCCTGTTCACGTTCGTCGGATCGTGGACGAGCTTCTTCTGGCCGTTCATCGTGCTCGGCCCGGAGAACCCGACGCTCCCGGTGGCGGTCCAGCTGCTCCAGGCGTCCTACTTCAAGGACATGGCGCTGATCATGGCCGGTGTCACGGTCTCGATCATCCCGCTGATCGTCCTGTTCTTCGTGGCCGGCCGCCAGCTGGTCGCAGGCATCATGCAGGGTGCCGTCAAGGGCTGACGCCCGGCACGTCTGGTTCCACCCGGATGTCACGCGAGTCCGTCTGCGCGATGATCCGGTGAAGGTCACGAGGGCGGGGTGCCCCCGGCACCCCGCCCTCGTCGTCCGTTCAGCACGTATCCGCTGCCCGCCCCGGCAGCCACAGGAGGGAAGACCAACGGTGGTCGACAACATCCCGACCCGTACCGAGCCGGCCCGGCCCCCCGCGCCGACGCTCGAGGAGGTCGCCGAGCGCGCGGGTGTCTCCCGCTCGACGGCCTCGCGCGCGATCAACGGTGGCCTGCGCGTCTCGCCGGAGGCCCTCGCCTCCGTCGAGGCAGCCGTGGCAGACCTGGGCTACACGCCGAACCGCGCCGCACGCTCCCTGGTCACGAAGCGGACCGACTCGATCGCGCTCGTGGTCCCGGAACCCGACGAGCGCGTGCTGTCGGACCCGTTCTTCGCGGGCACGCTGAACGGCCTGAGCACCTCGCTCGCCGACTCGGACATCCAGGTGGTCCTCGTGATCGCCCGTCCTGGTGAGAGCGAGCGGACCATCCGCTACCTGCGCAACGGTCACGTCGACGGCGCGATCGTGGTCTCGCACCACCGCGACGACGAGCTGGACCGGGCGCTGCTCGCGTCCCGGGTGCCGAACGTCTTCGTGGGGCGGCCGTTGTCCGCCGACGAGCGCGACGTCCAGTACGTCGACACGGACAACCACGAGGGCGGTCGCATGGCGACGCAGCACCTCATCGACCAGGGCCGGCGCCGCATCGGCACGATCGCCGGGCCACAGGACATGTCCGCCGGCATCGACCGGCTCCTCGGCTGGCGTGACGCCATGGAGGCCGCCGACCTGCCGCAGGACGCGGTCGTGCACGGCGACTTCACGATCGCGTCGGGTGCGCGTGCGGCGCGTGAGCTGCTCGAGCGGTTCCCGGACCTCGACGCCATCTTCATCGCGTCCGACCTGATGGCCGCGGGTGCGCTGGGGGTCCTCGCCGAGCACGGCAGGGACGTCCCGGGCGACATCGCGGTCGTCGGGTACGACAACCTCGGCGTGGCGGCGTCGACGACGCCGCCGCTGACGAGCGTCATCCAGCCGGTCGTCGCGATGGCCCGTGCGGCCGGCGCGCGGCTCCTGGACCAGCTGCAGGGGGCGACGCCGCCGAGCGAGCCGCTGATCTTCGCGCCGGAGCTGGTGATCCGCGCGTCCGCCTGACGCTCCCCCCGGGTGCGTCGCCGCCCCGATTCCTGTGCCTGCCCGGTGCACGTCTGCCCGACGCGCACCGGGCAGTCGCATGTGCAGCGCCGGCGGGCATCGGCGCCGACGTGCGAGCAGCGCACGACGTTCGAGCAGTGCACGGCTGTCGGTCACGCCTCGGGCGGGCGGGCCCCCGTCGCGCCGGTCTCGGGCATCCGGTCGACGTGCCCGAACCGGTGCCGGGTCCGGCTGACGGCCTGCTCCCGCAGCACCGTGAGCAGCTCGCGTTCGGCGCTCGCCAGCACCGGCCCGTCGAGCACGGTGACCTCCCCCGCGTGGTGGGCGGCGGCGGCCCGCAGGCCGGGTGCGGCGCCGACGACGCGGACCCTCCCCTGGACGGCACCGTTGCGCACGCGCTTGGCGAACCTCTCGTGCGACTCGTCGTCGACGTGGCTCTCGACGACGGGCACGCCGGCGGTCCGCGCCGCGTGGAGCACGCGCGCGACGTCGCGGGACCGTGCACCGTCGCCGACGCGCACGGTCAGCACCGGCACGGGGCGGTAGCGCAGCAGGTTCTCCTCGACCCGCAGCCCTGTCGCGTCGTGCTCGCGGGAGAACAGGTCCCGCCAGGCACGCCGGTCGTCCTGGGACGCCCACGCGAGCCAGCCGTCGTCGTCCTGCGGGACGTCGGGCGCGTCGGACCAGGAGCCGATCTGGGCGACGTAGTGCGGGCCGCCCGCCTTCGCACCGGGTCCGACGACGGACGCCTTCCACCCGCCGAACGGCTGCCGCTGCACGATCGCGCCGGTGATGTGCCGGTTCACGTACGCGTTGCCGACGTGGACCTCGTCGAGCCAGTGGTCGATCTCGTCGTCGTCGAGGCTGTGCAGGCCGCCGGTGAGCCCGAACGGCACGCCGTTCTGCAGCTCGAGGGCGTCGTCGAGCGTGTCGGCCCGCATCACGCCGAGCACGGGCCCGAAGCACTCGGTGACGTGGAACCACGACCCGGGTGCGACGCCGTGCTTGACGCCGGGCGACCAGACGCGGCCCTCGTCGTCGAGCCTGCGCGGCGCCACGAGCCACGCCTCGCCCGGTTCGAGCGTCGTCAGCGCGCGCAGCAGCTTGCCGGACGCGGGTTCGACGAGCGGGCCGACGGCGGTCGACAGGTCGTCGGCAGGCCCGACGTGCAGCGACGCGACGGCGTCCGCGAGCTGGCGGCGCAGGCGGTCGTCCCGGCCCGCGGAGCCGACGAGGATGAGCAGCGACGCGGCGGAGCACTTCTGGCCGCCGTGACCGAACGCGGACCGCACGACGTCGGCGACGGCGAGGTCGACGTCCGCGGAGGGGGTGACGACGAGGGCGTTCTTGCCGGAGGTCTCGGCGAGCACGTCGAGGTCGGGTCGCCAGCGCGCGAAGAGCCGGGCGGTCTCGATCGACCCGGTGAGCAGCACGCGGGCGACGTCCGGGTGCGTCACGAGCCGTCGGCCGACGTCCCCCTCGGGGCTGAGCACGACGGTGAGCACGCCGGCGGGGGCGTCGGCGGCGGCGAGGCCCCGGGCGATCGCGGCCATCGCGACCTGCGCGCACCGCGGCGTCTGGGGGGCGGGCTTGACGAGCACCGGCGACCCGGCGGCGATCGAGGCGAGCACGGAGCCGACGGGGATGGCGACGGGGAAGTTCCAGGGCGGTGTCACGACCGTGACACCGGAGGGTCGGTGCACCGCGCCGGGCACGGTGCCGTCCGCGAGGTCGTCGGCCCGGTCGGCGTAGTAGCGCGCGAAGTCGACGGCCTCGCTCACCTCCGGGTCGGCCTCGGCGACGGTCTTGCCGGCCTCGTGGACCATCGTGGACACGAGGTCGGCGCGGGCGTCCTCCAGCGCGTCGGCGACCCGGCGCAGCGCCTCCGCCCGGGCCGCGGGAGCCGTCGAGCCCCACCCGGGCGCGGCGGCGACGGCACGGGCGACCACGGCGTCGACGTCGGCGACGGTCGCGACCGTGACGGCACCGGCCGGGACAGGGACGTCACGACCGGCCACCTCACGCGCCCACGCGCGCGCGACCGCCACGGCGGGGTCGGTGTCCGGGGTGTTGACGAACCGGTCGACCGGTGCGTCGGCGGACGGCCGGGCGACCCGGCGCGGCGCGGTCGACGGCTCGTCGCGGTCCCGCCACGCGACGCGGAACGCCCGCTCCTGGTCGGGCATCGCGCGGTCGTCGTCCGGCGCGAACAGCGCGTGCAGGAAGTTCTCCCCCGCCGCGTTCTCCTCGAGCCGCCGCACGAGGTACGCGACCGCGACGTCGAGGTCGTCGCGCGCGACGACCGGCGTGTAGAGCAGCACGCTCCCGACGTCGTCGCGCACGGCGCGCGCCTGGGCGGGCGCCATGCCCTGGAGCATCTCGACGTCCAGCGCGTCCTGCACGCCGCGCGACCAGGCGAGCAGGTGGGCCGCGGCGACGTGGTACAGGTTGTGGCTCGCGACGCCGACGCGCAGCACGTCGGCCCGGCCGGGGGTCAGCGCGCGGTCGACGAGGCGCAGGTAGGCGGCGTCGACGTCGGCCTTCGTCGGGTAGGGCGCCTGCGGCCAGCCGTGCAGCTCCGCCTCGACCCGTTCCATCGCGAGGTTGGCACCCTTGACGAGCCGCACCTTGAGCGGTGTCCCTCCGGCGTCGCGCCGCCGACGGGCGAGGTCGGTGAGCTCGTCGAGGGCGTCGGCCGCGTCGGGCAGGTACGCCTGCAGGACGATCCCGGCGGACGCGTCGAGCAGCTCGGGGTCGGACACGAGCCGTTCGAAGACCCGCACGGTCAGCGTGAGGTCGCGGTACTCCTCCATGTCGAGGTTGAGGAACGTGCCGTGCCGTGCCGCCGTGAGGTACAGGGGTCGGAGCCGGTCGACGACGCGCCGGACGCTGCCTTCGGTGTCCCACGTGGACAGCTGGCTCGCGACGGCGGAGACCTTGACGGACACGTAGTCGACGTCCGGCCGTTCGACGAGCGCGCGGACCCGGGCGAGCCGGGCGGTGGCCTCGTGCTCGCCGAGCACGGCCTCGCCGAGCAGGTTGAGGTTGAGCCGGTAGCCGGCGGCCCGCATCGTCGCGAGGTGGCGGCGCAGGGCCGGACCGTCGTCGACCACGAGGTGCCCGACGAGCTGCCGGAGCCGGTACCGGGCCGCGGGCACCACGACGTCCGGGAGCACCGGGGCGACCCGCGTGCCGATGCCGAGCAGCGCGCGGTCGAGCGGCCCGAGGAACCCCGCGGCGGCGTCGGCGGTCCCGGCGAGCGCCGTGAGCTCGCGGGCGGCGACACGCACGTCCCGGGGCCGGGCGACCCGGTCGACGAACCGCACCGCGAGCTCGAGGCCCGCGGGGTCCGCGACGAGCGCCGCCAGCCGCCCGGTCGTGCGACGCTCGGCCGCGGTCTGACCGCTGGACGTGGCGGCGAGCCACTCCCCGGCGAGCCGGACGGCCTCCTCGACCACCTGCGCGTCGTCCGTCATGTGCCGCCCGCACCTGCCTTCGTCGTCCTGCCGCCGTCGGTGCTCACAGTGTGTGCCACGGCGCCGACCGACGCTGCCGGACCCGGCGGCGGCGCCCGGACCACCCGGTTTGCACCGCGGGGAACCACCCGGACATCCTGGGCGCCCGGCCGAGTGCCGTCGACATCGTCGTCGAACGAGAGGACCACCCGTGACCCTGCGTGCATCGACCCGCCCCGTCCCTGTCGCCGCCGTGAGCGTCCTCCTGGGTGCCGCGCTGTGCCTCGGTGCGACACCCGCCCACGCGTCCGACGCGGGCCCGGCAGCCGGCCCCGCAGCCGGCCCCGTCGCCGGCCCGGACCTTCCCGTCGAGACGCTGCCGGGCCTCCCCCAGCCGCACTCGGGCGTCAGCGTCGCGGCGACGATCGAGGACGAGGAGGCGTGGTGCGGCTACCTGACCGGCGTGTACGTGTACAAGCCCGCGTACTACTCGGTGCGGACCATCAACTGCCGCGACACCGACGTCTTCGTCAAGCCGGTGTACCTCAACGGGACGTTCGGCACGTGCGTCCTGGTCCCCGCGCGGCACTCGCGTCACCTGGGTGGCTCAGTGATCAAGCCCATGGAGGAGTCGCAGATCTGCTGAGGCCGACGCCTCACCCGACCGAGGCCTGGACGAGTTCCGCTCGCCCGCTGGGACCGGTGGCGGGAACCTGCGCCGATGACCAAGGTGGGGGCGTGACCGACCAGGCAACGGAGCCCCGTCCCCCGCACACGACCCCGCTCGAGACCGCGCGCGCGCAGCTCGCCTCGGCGATCGAGATCCTCGGCTACGGCGAGGGTCTGCACCAGATGCTCGCGACGCCGCGGCGCGAGATGAACGTCGCGATCCCGCTGCGCCGGGACGACGGCGAGGTCGTGCTGTTCACCGGGTACCGGGTGCAGCACAACATCTCGCGCGGCCCCGGCAAGGGCGGCCTGCGGTACTCGTCGTCGGTCGACGTCGACGAGGTCCGGGCCCTGGCGATGTGGATGACGTGGAAGTGCGCCGTCGTCGACGTGCCGTACGGGGGCGCCAAGGGTGGCGTCACCATCGACCCGCGGCTGCACTCCCAGGCCGAGCTGGAGCGGGTCACCCGGCGGTACACGAGCGAGATCATGCCGATCATCGGGCCCGAGCGGGACATCATGGCGCCCGACATCGGCACCGACGAGCAGACCATGGCGTGGGTCATGGACACGTACTCGGTGAACCTCGGGTACACGATCCCGGCGGTCACGACGGGCAAGCCCCTCGCGGTCGGCGGCTCCCTCGGGCGGCCCACCGCGACGTCCCGCGGGGTGGTGCACGCGGCGACCGCGGCCCTCGCCGACGCCGGCGTGCGGCTCGACGAGGTTTCGGCGGCCGTGCAGGGGTTCGGCAAGGTCGGCTCGCACGCGTGCCGGTTCCTGCACGAGGCGGGCGCACGGGTCGTCGCGGTGAGCGACGAGCACGGCGGTGTGCGGGCGGCGGACGGGCTGGACGTGCCGGCGCTGCTGCGACACGTCCAGGAGGCGGGCACCGTGACGGGTTTCGCGGGCGGCGAGCCCATCAGCAACGCCGAGCTCCTGGCCCTCGACGTCGACCTGCTCATCCCCGCCGCGGTCGAGGGCGTGCTCGACGAGGAGTCGGCCGCCCGGGTCAAGGCCCGGTGGGTCGTCGAGGCCGCCAACGGACCCACCACGACGGAGGGCGACCGGGTCCTCGCCGACCGCGGGGTCCAGGTGGTGCCGGACATCCTCGCGAACGCGGGCGGCGTCATCGTGTCGTACTTCGAGTGGGTCCAGGCGAACCAGGCGTACTGGTGGACGGAGCACGAGATCGCGGAGCGGCTCGAGCAGCGGATGCTCGCGTCGTACCGGTCGGTCGCGTCGCTCGCGCACGCCGAGGGCCTGTCGTTGCGGGACGCGGCCCTCGCGATCGGTGTCCGGCGGGTCGCGGAGGCCCACCAGATCCGCGGCCTGTACCCGTGACGTCGGGAGTAGCGGGACGCGTCCACGTGTTGCGGTGTCCGTGACCTCCGCGACCGGCCCCGTGCCCCTGTCCGTGCTCGACACCGCGCCCGTGAGCGCGGGGGCGACGAGCGGCGACGCCCTCGCCGCGACGACACGGCTGGCGGTGGTCGCCGACACGCTGGGGTTCCACCGGTTCTGGGTCGCGGAGCACCACGCGATGCCCGCCGTGGCGTCGACGTCGCCGGGCGTCCTCATCGCCCACCTCGCGTCCGCGACCGGACGCATCCGGGTCGGGTCGGGCGGTGTCATGCTGCCCAACCACCCCTCGCTCGTGGTCGCCGAGCAGTTCGCGATGCTCGAGGCCCTGCACCCCGGACGGATCGACCTCGGCATCGGGCGCGCGCCCGGCGCGGACCCGGAGACGGCGGCGGCGCTGCGGCGAACCGTCGAGGGGCTCGGGCACGAGGACTTCCCCGCCGAGGTGATCGACGTGCTCGCGATGCTCGGGGTCCGGCTCGACGGTCTGGCGCCGTCGGCGCGCGCCCAGCGGCTCACGGCGACGCCGGCCCCGACGTCCAGCCCCGAGGTGTGGCTGCTCGGGTCCAGCCTGTTCAGCGCCGAGCTCGCGGGGACCCTGGGCCTGCCGTTCAGCTACGCCCACCACTTCAACACCGGGCACACCCTGCAGGCCGGTCTGACGTACCGTCGCGCCTTCCGGCCGTCCGCGGTGCTCGACTCGCCGCGGCTCATGGTGTCGGCGTCGGTGCTGATCGCGGAGTCGGACGAGGAGGCGCACCACCTCGCCGGCCCCAGCCGGGTCATGGCGCTGAGCCTGCGCACGGGCCGGCCGCTCGCGCCGATCCTCTCCCCCGACGACGCCGCCGCCGCGCTGGCCGACCTCGACCCGGCGGCCGCCGCGGACTTCTTCGCGAAGGTGCCCGGGACGCAGATCGCCACGACCGCCGACCGGGCCGTCGCGGAGCTCACCGAGCTGGTGAACCGGACGGGCGCGACCGAGCTCATGGTCACGGGCACCGCGTTCGACGTCGAGACGCGGATCAGCACGCTGGGGGCGCTCGCGACCGGCTGGCACCTCTGACGCGTCGCGGACGGGCCGCAGCGTCAGGCCTGGCCGGCGACGTCGTCGCGGACGAGCTCGGCGGTGCCGCCGTCCGGGGACGTGACGCGCCGCCGGTCGCTCTCGGGGGCCGTCACGGTGAGCGTGGACCCGAGCAGCGCGAGGACCGCGCGCTCGGCGGCGGTCGCCTCCGGCGGCCCGGCCATCAGCGTCGAGACGACGGGACCGAAGGTGATCGTGTCGTCCTGCGCCGTCCAGGTCCCCCGCACCCGGTTCACGCCGGCCAGGCCGTAGACCTGCCCGTCACCGTCGAACGTCAGCCAGGGCGTGTGCTGCCCCAGCCCCGCGACGTCCGCCCCCGTGAGCGCGGTGAACCGCCATGTCCCGTCCACGTCGACCATGAGCCGATGATCGCACCACCCGGGCCGTCGCGGACCGGCCGGGCCGTCGCGGATCGGCGCTGGTCCCCGTCCGGCGCCGTCAGCCGCGCGGCTGGCGGTCCGCCCAGGCCTCGAGCGTCGTGCGCGGGCCCGTGTAGAACGGGACCTCCTCGCGCACGTGCAGGCGTGCCTCGGTGTTCCGCAGCTCGCGCATGAGGTCGACGATCCGGTGCAGCTCGGGGGCCTCGAAGGCGAGGATCCACTCGTAGTCGCCGAGCGCGAACGCGGACACCGTGTTGGCGCGCACGTCCTTGTAGTCCCGGGCGGCCTCGCCGTGCTCGACGAGCATCCGGCGGCGGTCGTCGCCGTCGAGCACGTACCAGTCGTACGACCGGACGAACGGGTACACGCACAGGTAGTCGCCGGCGGGCTCGCCCGCGAGGAACGCGGGGACGTGCGCGCGGTTGAACTCCGCGGCACGGTGCAGCCCGACGACGGACCACACGGGCAGCAGGTGCCGGCCGAGGTCGCTCGCCCGCAGCCGCTGGTAGGCGCCCTGCACCTCCTCGACGGTCTCGGCGTGCCACCAGACCATGAGGTCGGCGTCGGCACGCAGCCCGGCCACGTCGTACCAGCCGCGGACCACGAGGCCGTCCGCGCCGACCGCCTGCTGCGCGGCCGCGATGAGGGCGGCGCGCTCGTCGTCGTCCTCCGGGAGCACCTCCTCCAGGGCGAACACGGACCACATGGTGTAGCGGATCGTGCTGTTCAGGGCCTCGGCGTCGGCGGCGGGGTGGCTCACGGGTCGTCCTCTCGGGAAGGTGCGGGTCAGGACCGGGGGTCGGCGGAGCAGGCCGCCGGGAGGCCGGAGTCGACGCCGTCGCGCTGACGGCAGCAGCCGGGCGCGCACACGTCGGCGCGGGCGGGCAGGCCGCCGACGACGGCGGGCGTCGGTGCGGGCTCGCCGGAACCGGCGGCGCGGGCGTGCGCGGCGCGCTCCAGCACCAGGTCGACGAGGCCGCGCACGAACGGCTCTCGCGTGCCGACGGTGTCCGCGCGGAACGCGGCGAGGCCCAGCTCGGCGGCGGTCGCGAGCGCCTCGGTGTCGAGGTCGAACGCGACCTCCATGTGGTCGGAGATGAAGCCGATGGGCGCGATCACCACGGCCGTCGTGCCCTGCGCCGCCAGCGTGCGCAGGTGGTCGTTGACGTCCGGCTCGAGCCACGGCTGGCTGGGCGGGCCGGAGCGCGAGCAGTACGCGAGGTCCCACTCGACCGTGCGGCCGAGCCGCTCGCCCACGGCGGCCGCGACGGTCGCGGCCACGTCGAGGTGCTGCTCGCTGTACGTCGCCCCGCCGACGGCGGACGCGGCCTCCATGGTGTCCGGGATGGAGTGCGTGACGAAGACGAGGCGGCCGTCGGCGCCGAGCTTCTCGTAGGCCTCCGTGACGGCGTCGACGTTCGCCTCGACGAACCCCGGGTGGTTGAAGTAGGTGCGGACCTTGTCGACGGCCAGAGGCTGCTCGCCGTCGGGCAGGCCGAGCTCGGCACCGAGGTCCTCGAGGGCCGTCCAGAGGTTCTCGCGGTACTGCCGGCAGCCCGAGTAGGACGCGTACGCGCTGGTCACGAGCGCGACGACCCGCCGGGCGCCGTCGGCGTGGGCGGCCGCGAGCGCGTCGCGGGTGTACGGCTCCCAGTTGCGGTTGCCCCAGACGACCGGCAGGTCGAGGCCACGGCGCTCGAGCTCGGCGGTCAGGGCGCGCTGCAGGGCGAGGTTCTGGGCGTTGATCGGGCTGGCGCCGCCGAAGTGGTGGTAGTGCTCGGCGACCTCGGCGAGCCGCTCGTCGGGGATCCCCTTGCCGGCCGTGACGTTGCGCAGGAACGGCAGCACGTCCTCGGGGCCGTTCGGCCCGCCGAACGAGAAGAGCAGCAGCGCGTCGTACGGGGCGACGTCGGCGGTCGGGGCTGCGGGCGTGCGGGGGCTCAGCGACGTGTTAGGGGCCACCGCTCGATCATCGCACCGCGCCGCGGGACGCCCCCGCCCGCAGGGCGTCGGAGGAACGTGATCTTGATAGGACAACGCGTCAGGAAACCGTCCGCCGGCGACGACGGCGCGGACCCGCCCGCGAGGGGCAGGTCCGCGCCGCGTGCGGTGGGCTCAGCCCTTGACGGCACCCCCGAGGCCCGCGCCGCTGAGGAACATGCGCTGGAAGACGAGGAACATCACGATCGGGATGAGCGTCGAGATCGCGAGCGCCGCCATGAGCGTGCCCTTGTCGACGTTCGCCATCGACTGCAGGTAGACGGACAGGGGCATGACCGACTGGTCCTTCAGCACCAGGAACGGCCAGAGGAAGTCCTTCCACGACGCGATGACCGCGAACACCGACACGACGCCGATGATCGGCTTGCTCATCGGCAGCACGATGTTCCAGAACAGCCGGAACGGGCCGGCGCCGTCCATCCGCGCCGCCTCGAAGATCTCCCGCGGCAGCCCCGCGAAGAACCGGGCGACGAGCACGACGTTGAACGCGCTCGCCCCGGCCGGCAGCCAGACGGCGAGGAAGTTGTTCACCAGGCTCTCGCCGACGGGCGGGTCGACGACGATCTTGTACAGCGGCACGAGCAGCACGACCGCCGGCACGAACAGCGTGGTGAGCACCGCCCAGTTGAGCACCTTCGCCCAGCGCGGCCGCAGCACCGACAGCACGAACCCGCCTGTCGTCGCGACGAGGATCTGCACGAACCACGAGCCCAGCGCGACCCACACGGTGTTCATGAAGAAATGACCGATGTGGTACCTGTTCCACGCCATGTCGATGTTCTTCGTCGTGGCGCCGTGCGGGAAGAACGCGAGCGGCGAGCTCTGGATGTCCTGCGTCGGCGTGAACGCGAACTTGCCGAGCAGCAGCAGCGGTCCGAGGCACCACACCACGAGGAGCACGAGCAGCAGGAGGTGCATCGAGCGCCACGTGTGCTTCACGGTCGAGCGGTGCCAGTCGGCGGTGGACAGGGCGCCGCGGTCGACGGGCTCGTTGCCCCGCCGGCGCGGTGGCTTCGGGGCGGGCACGGGGTCGAGGACGGCGGTCTTCGTCCGCTGCATCTTCGTGCCGGTGTCGATGGTGGTCACGATTCGCTCCAGCTCCGGGTCAGGTGGAAGTACGCGAGCGACAGGACCGCGAGGAAAAGCGCTAGCAGCAGGCTCAGGGCCGTGGCCTCGCCGAAGTGGTTGCCGATCGACGTGAACGCGAGCTGGTACACCCAGAGCATCACGGTCAGGGTCGCGTGGTTCGGGCCGCCGTTCGTGAACAGGAACGGTTCGAGGAACACCTGGGCCGTGCCGATGACCTGCAGGATCAACGTGATGAGCAGGACGCCGCGCAGGTGCGGCATCGTCACGTGCCACACCTTGCGCCAGACGGAGGCGCCGTCGACCTCGGCGGCGTCGTACAGCTCCGGCGGCACCGTGATCAGGGCGGCGAGGTAGATGATGACCGTGCCGCCCGCGGCGGCCCACGTGGCCTCCAGCACGAGCGACGGCATGGCCATGGCCTGGTCGTTGAGCCAGCTGTAGGGCCCGAGACCGACCCAGCCGAGGATCGTGTTGAACACGCCCTGCGGCCGCGGGTCGTAGAAGAACTTCCACAGCAGCACCGCGACGACCGGCGGCACGACCACCGGCAGGTACGCGAGCACGGAGTACAGGCCCTTGCGGCGGCGCAGCTCGCTCATGAGCACCGCGCCGACGAGCGGGACCGGGTAGCCGAACACCAGCGCGAGCAGGGCGAACCAGGCGGTGTTCCGGATGACCTTCGGGAGCAGCGGGTCCGTGAAGATCGCCGCGAAGTTGTCCCAGCCGACCCAGACGGCGGCGTCGGTCATGTTGGTCTTCTGGAAGCTCATGACGACCGCCGACACGATCGGCCACCACGAGAAGATGCCGAAGACCAGCAGGATCGGCAGGCCGAAGACGAGGGCGGTCAGGCCGCCCCGCCGGGCCCAGGTGGCGGGTGTCCCGCGAGGTGTCCCCCGGGTGGGGCTCGCCGTGGCGTCCCCGCGGGGCCGGTCGGCGAGGACGACGTCGTCCGTGGTCATGGCGCGCTTTCTGTCGGTCGGGAGGTACGGCGGCGGTGGCGCCGGACGGGTGGGTACCCGTCCGGCGCCACTGCGTGGTGTCACCGGGGCTGCGGACCCCGGGACCGGCTCACTTGGCGCTGTCGATGGCCGACTGGCCGGCCGCGTTCGCGTCCTCGAGCAGCTGGTCGATGTCCGCGCCCTCGTCGGAGATGACGGCCTGGACCACCGGGAAGAGCTGCGCGTACAGGTCCTGGACCGACGCCGAGGCCTCGGGCACCAGGTTCTGCGTGAACATCACGTCCGTGTAGCCCTTCATGTCCGCGAGCGGCACGTTGATGTACTGCGTGATCCACTCCTGGCTCTGCTCGTAGTTGGCCTGCGAGAAGATCGGCAGCACCGGGGTGCCCACCGCCTGCGGCGGGTTCGCGGCGACCCGGGACTGGGCGTCGGCGACGGCCTGGTCCTTGTCCTGCAGCTTGCTCAGGTACCACCAGTCGATCCACTTGACCGCGGCGTCCTTCTGCGCGTCCGTGGAGTCCTTCGTGACGGCCGCCATCGTGCCGCCCGTGAGGGCGCCGCCCTCGCCCGACGTCGGGATCGCGGTGAGGCCGTAGCCCCAGTCGCTGTTCACGCCGTTCGACTCGACGAGCGAGTTGTAGACGTCGGAGCCCGACGTGTACATCGCGAGGTTGCCCGCCGCGAACTCGGTGTTGATGTCGCCCCAGCCGAGGTCGGTCCGGTCGAGGAGCGAGCCGTCCTCCCACTTGAGGTCGTGGAGCCACTGCAGGTGCTCCTTGACAGCCTTGTCGTCGAGCGTCGCGGTGTAGTTCTCGCCGTCGAACGTCTCGATGACGCCACCGCGCGAGTTCGCGCCCGCGGCGAGCTGCCAGCCGCCCGCGTTGTCGAGCGCCATCATCGCGTAGCCCGCGACGCCGGTGGCATCGTGGATCTTCTTCGCGTCCTCGCGGACCTGGTCCCACGTCGTCGGCGGCTTGTCGGGGTCGAGGCCGGCCTGCGTGAACAGGTTCCGGTTGTAGTGCAGCGCCACCGCGTAGATGGACTTGGCCGGGACGGCGTAGATCTTGCCGTCCTCGCCGGTGCCGTTCGCGATGAGCTTCTCGTTGAACTGGTCGCCGTACGGCAGCGCCTTGACGTACGAGTCGATGTCCGCGAGCTGGCTGTTCTCGATGAGCGTCTTGCCGTCGGTCAGCGGGATCTCGAAGACGTTCGGCAGCGTGCCACCGGCGAGCTGCGCGGTGAACGTCGACGCCTTCCAGTCGTAGTCCTCGGTCTCGATCGTGATGTCCGGGTACTTCTCCTCGAACGACGCGACGCGGTCCGCGAGCTGCTGCTTCGCGGCGTCGTCGGCCGTCGGGAGCAGGCCCGCGACCTTGATGGTGACCTTGCCGGACGCGCCGCTGGGCGAGTCGCTCGAGTCGTCGTTGCTGCTGCACGCGGCCAGGAGGCCGAGCGACAGCACGCCGGCCATGGCCAGCGCGGTGGTGCGTGAGGACCTCATCGTCACTCCTTCGTGAGTTGCGGCCGGACGGGGGGTCAGGCCGCTTGTTGCGGGCGGATCGGGTCGGTGGGTCAGGGGGCGAGCGGTCGTTCGGTGCGCAGCCACGCGGTGGTGTCGCGGGGCAGCAGGCCTGCCTCGAGCGGGTCGCTCGTGAGCAGGACGTCGAGGTGGGCTGGTAGTTCGACGGCAGACGTGCCCAGGTTGACGACGCAGACGACGTCGCCACGGGCGAACGCCAGCACGCCGTCGGGGGCGTCGACCCAGGTCAGCGACCCGTCACCGAGCGACGGCTCGGCCCGGCGGGCCGCGAGGGCGGCACGGTAGAGGTGCAGCATCGAGTGCGGGTCCGCCTCCTGGGCCTCGACCGTGAAGCCGGCCCACGCGGCGGGCTGCGGGAGCCACGGCTCCCCCGTCGCCCCGTCCGGGCTGAACCCGTACGGCGCGGCGGTCCCGGACCAGGGCAGCGGGACCCGGCAGCCGTCGCGGCCGGGGTCCACCCCCTGGCTCCGGAAGTGCATGGGGTCCTGCAGGAGCTCGACCGGCAGGTCCTCGACCTCGGGCAGGCCGAGCTCGTCGCCCTGGTACACGTACAGCGAGCCGGGAAGCGCGGCCGTGAGCAGCGCGGCAGCACGCGCCCGACGGGCCCCGACGGCCAGGTCGGTGGGCGTGCCGAAGCGCTTGGCCGTGAACGCGAACGACGAGTCCTCGCGGCCGTACCGGGTGACCGGGCGCGTGACGTCGTGGTTGGACAGGACCCACGTGGCCGGCGCTCCGACCGGGCCGTGCGCGGCGAGGGTCATGTCGATCGACTCGCGCAGCTGCTTGGCGTCCCACGGCCGGGCCATGAAGTCGAAGTTGAAGGCCGTGTGCATCTCGTCGGGACGCAGGTACTGCGCGAACCGCGCCTTGTCCTGCAGCCACACCTCGCCGACGAGCACCCGGGTGCCGGCGTACGAGTCGGCCACCTTGCGCCACGCGCGGTAGACGTCGTGGATCTCGTCGCGGTCGACGTGCGGGTGGTCGCCCGGGCCGGGGTTCTCCGTGTACTCGGGGAGGTCGCCGTCCTTGATGAGCAGCGCGGCCGAGTCGATGCGGATGCCGGCGACGCCCCGGTCGAACCAGAACCGCAGCACGTCCTCGAACTCGGCGCGGACGTCGGGGTGCGAC
The DNA here is from genome assembly GCF_016862675.1 of Cellulomonas chitinilytica. Taxonomy (GTDB): domain Bacteria; phylum Actinomycetota; class Actinomycetes; order Actinomycetales; family Cellulomonadaceae; genus Cellulomonas; species Cellulomonas chitinilytica. Next base: position 47,371 of record NZ_BONK01000014.1, read on the forward strand.
CAGTTGACGTCCGGCTGCTGCGGCGCGAACAGGTGCAGGTACCACTCGCCGGGGGTGCCGTCGGGGTTCGTCGTCCGCGTCCACGTGCTGCCCTGGAAGTCCGACACCCACTGCGTCGGCATCAGCTCGCCGTGCTCCCCCTTGCCCGGGTGGAACCAGAACCGCTCCCGCTCGGGGCTGCCCGGACCGGCAGCCAGCGCCGCCCGGAACCAGGCGTGCTGGTCGGAGACGTGGTTCGGGACGACGTCGATGATCGTGCGGATGCCGAGCGCGAGCGCCTCGGCGATGAGCTCCTCGGCCTCGGCGAGCGTGCCGAACGCCGGGTCGATGGCCCGGTAGTCGGCGACGTCGTACCCGCCGTCGGCGAGCGGCGACACGTACCACGGGGTCACCCAGATCGCGTCGACGCCCAGGTCGCGCAGGTACGGCAGACGGGCGCGGACGCCGGCGATGTCACCGGTGCCGTCGCCGTTCCCGTCGGCGAAGCTGCGCGGGTACACCTGGTAGATCACCGCGCCGCGCCACCACTGGGCGTCGGTCTCGGGCTGGGCCTGGGGCACGCGGTCTCTCGTCTCTCGTGGGCTCCGACGGCGTCGTCGGGGCCGGTGCTCGGCTGCGCGTCCGCTGCCTCGTCCGCGTGCGGCCCGTCGTCGGGCCGTGGGCGTCGCTGCGTCGTCCGCGTGTGGCCGAGACTAAAGGTCTCGACTGAAAGCACGCAAGAACACGACAGGACAGTTATCGAAGCGTGACCTCAGCGCGGTCGAACCAGTGCGCGAGCCGTCGTCCGCTGGCGTGACGGGGGCCACATCGACGCCGGAGCGCGGCCCGTACGGTCGCCAAGGCGTCGCCGGGGTCGGGCGCGCGCGCCGGCCGTGGCGAGAGAGGTGTGCCGTGCGCGTGCCTCGGCCGTGGCGAGCGGCGTCGGCCGGGCGCGGGCCGGCCGCCGCGAGCGGTGGCGGCCGGGTGGGAGGTCAGGCGGTCGGCGCGGGCGCCGTCGAGCCGCGGACCACGAGCTCGGGCTCGAACAGGAGCTCCTCCTGCGGCACCGACCCGCCGTTGATCTGGCTGACCAGGAGGTCGATCGCCGCACGGCCCATGGGCTCGATCGGCTGGCGGACCGTCGTGAGCGGCGGCTCGGTGCAGTTCATGAACGCGGAGTCGTCGTAGCCCACGACGGACACGTCCTCCGGAACCCGCAGCCCGGCCCGCCGCGCAGCGCGGATCGCGCCGAGCGCGAGGGGGTCGCTCGCGCACACGATGCCCGTGACGCCCTCCTTCAGGAGGCGCGTCGCTGCGGCCTGCCCGCTCTCGAGCGAGTAGGCGGAGCGCACGACGTGGTGGCCGCCGAGGTCGATGCCGAGACGCTCCGCGCACGCCTTCGCCGCGACGAGCTTGCGCTCCGACGGCACGTGGTCGACAGGACCGAGCACGATGCCGAGCCGGGTGTGACCGAGCGAGGCGAGGTGGCCGATGGCCTGCTCGATGGCGACCTGGTCGTCGCACGAGACGCGCGGGAACGGCAGCTCCTCGATCGACGCGTTGATGAGGACGACGGGCAGGTTGCGGCCGGTCAGCCGCTCGTAGTGCCCGTGGGTCGCGTCCCGCTGGGCGTAGTGCCCGCCCGCGAACACGATGCCCGACACCTGCTGACCGAGGAGCAGCTCGACGTAGTCGGCCTCGGACACGCCGCCGGCGGTCTGGGTGCACAGCACGGGGGTGAAGCCCTGCTGCGCGAGCGCTCCCCCGACGACCTCGGCGAACGCGGGGAAGATCGGGTTCTGCAGCTCGGGCAGCACCAGTCCGACGAGCCGGGCGCGCTCGCCGCGCAGCTTGGTGGGCCGCTCGTAGCCGAGCACGTCGAGCGCGGTGAGCACGGCCTCGCGGGTCTGCTCGGAGACCCCCGGCTTGCCGTTCAGCACCCGGCTGACGGTCGCCTCCGAGACACCGACCTTGCGCGCTACCTCTGCGAGTCGCCGTGACATGCAGCGAAGTCTACGTCCCCATGTTGCAAGCCGCTTGCATTCCCTTGCAAGCCGCGGACGGCATGTCGAGGCACTCACCTGGACGGGCGACGGCACCCCCCTGGACATGCGGCCAGGACCGCACGCTCCTACCGTCGTCCCAGGCGGACCCCGACCCGCCGTGCCGCCCGCGCCCCCGACGCGCCGACCACCCGAGGACACCGTGCCGCTGACCGACGACCCGGCGCCGGGCGCCGCCGTGCTCGGCCGGCGCTACCGGCTCGGCGGCCCGCTGGGCCGCGGCGGCTCGGGAGACGTGCTCGTCGCGACCGACGGTCGGCTCGACCGCCGCGTCGCCGTGAAGATCTTCACGCTCGCCGCCGCGTCCCCCGACGAGATCCGACGCTACGCGCACGAGGCACGGATCCTGTCCGGGCTCGCCCACCCGAACCTCGTCGCCCTGCTCGACGTCGGAGCCGACGTCCTCGACGGGGTCGGCCCCGTGGCCTTCCTCGTCATGGAGCTCGTGGAGGGACGCACCCTGCGCGACACGATCTCCGACGGGCCGCTGGCACCGGCCCTGACGGCGGACGTCGGCCGGCAGCTCGCGGTGGCGCTCGGCCACGCGCACGCCGCCGGGGTGACCCACCGGGACGTGAAGCCCTCGAACGTGCTGGTGGCGTCCACGGCGGCACCCACCGGTCGCGGCGACGCGCCGTGGCTCCCCGTCGTGCTCGCCGACTTCGGCATCGCGTCCGCCACGACCGCCGCGACGGGCGGCGCGGCGGGCGGCAGGTTAGGCGACGGGGCGAACGGCGCAGTACGCCGTGCGGTCCGCTCGACGGGATCGACCTCCGGGACCGCCGGCTACCAGAGCCCCGAGCAGGCGCTGGGCCGCGAGGCGGGACCGGCGAGCGACGTGTACTCGCTCGGCCTGGTGCTCCTGGAGTGCCTCACGGGCGAGCGCGCGTACCCGGGAGACGCGCTGACGAGCTCGCTGGCCCGGCTGCTCCACCCCGCGACGATCCCGCCCGAGCTCGGCCCGGAGTGGGTCCGGCTGCTCGGCGCGATGACGGAGCAGGACCCGGCCCGCCGGCCCGCGACGGCGGCCGTGGCGGCCGAGCTCCGGGCGCTGCGGCACGTGGCACCGCGCGTCTCCTGAGGGCGCCCGAGGCCTGACGGCCAGGCGTTTACGGCCGCCAGGCGCGCCCTGCCGTCAGGCGCGCCGTGCCGTCAGGCGTGCGGGGCCGTCAGGCGTGCGCGGGGGTCAGCGCGTCCGCGACCTCTTCCGCCCACGCGGCCACGGCCGCCATGTCGCGGTGGTCGCCGTCACGGGCGCGCGCGCCGGCGATGACCGCACGCTCGGTGAACGACAGGACGCTGCGGTCGAGACGCCCACGGAAGCTGCGATGTCCCCGGGCGCCGATCCGCTCGGCGAGGTCGCGCGTCTCGTGCGGCGAGTTCGCCGCGGCGGCCGGCTGGGTCGCGAGGCCGGAGGACAGCAGCCAGACGGGCCGCTCGGCGAGCTCGTCGGCGAGCCGGTCCGCGAGGTCGCGGGCGGCGGGCAGCCAGTGGGCCGTGTAGACCGCGGAGCCCAGCACGACGGCGTCGACGCCGTCGAGCGTCGCGACGTCGTCGGGCTCGCGCATGGTCACCTCGTGACCTCGCTGCCGCAGGACGTCGGAGACGGCCTCGCCGATCCCCCAGGTGCCCCCGTGCCGAGATGCGATCGTGACGAGCACGCGCATGGAACCTCGCTCCCCTCTGTGCTGATGGCCGCCCGACGGGCGAGCGGCGACTCATCCATGGTCCGGGACAGACCGGACGAACGGATGGGCCGGAGGTCCTGACGTGCTCAGGACGGGTCGGGGATGGCGGCCTGAGCGGCGCGCAGCTTGTCCGTGAGGGCCTGCAGGGTCGCGAGCTCGTCGGCGTCGAGCGCCCCGCCGACGAGGCGTCGGATGGAGCGGACGTGCCGCCGGCCGATCTCCCGCTGCATCCGCGCGCCCTCGTCGGTGAGCGTCACCGCGACGCCACGGGCGTCGTCGGGCACCGGTCCCCGGGTGACGAGGCCGTCGGCCTCGAGCCGTTCGACGAGGCGGGACAGGCTGGGCTGCGTCAGGAGCGACCCCTCGCCGAGCTCCTTGAGCCGGGCGGACCGGCCGGGGCAGCGGGACAGGGTGAACAGCACGTCGTACTCGCGGATGGACAGGGGCCCCCAGACGTCGTCGCGCTGGAAGCGCCGCATCAGGGCCACCTGGGCGCGGAACAGCGACTCCCACGCCTCGGCCGCCGCGCGCGTGCCGGCGAGCTCGTGCCCCTGCGTCATCTGCAGCTCCTCCGTCAGGTCCATGCGTTCGCAACAACATCCCGGCCCGGCGCATCCTTCCCGGACCCATAACTATCGAAAGTTCCGAGGGCAATCGCCCGAAATGTTTCAGTACCTCGCGCACCCCCGTCACGGATGACCACTCTTCGTTCGGCACTGGCTCGACGAGGAGGAAAACCATGGCCCCGACACAACCGCACGCCCGGCCCAAGGCCCGGACGCGGACCGCACTGCGCACGACGATCTGCGCCGCCGCCGCGACCCTGGTGGTGGGCGCCGCGCTGGTCGTCACCCCGGCGCAGGCCGCGAGCACCCTGAAGGACTACGGCAACGCCGCCGGCAAGGACATCGGCTTCGCGCTCAGCCCCGACAAGCTCTCGGAGTCCGGCTACAAGTCGATCGCGGACAGCGAGTTCTCGCTGGTCGTGCCCGAGAACGGCATGAAGTGGGACGCCACGGAGTCGTCGCAGAACAACTTCACCTACGGCACCGGCGACCAGGTCGCGAGCTACGCCGCGACGAGCGGCAAGAAGCTGTACGGGCACACCCTGGTGTGGCACTCGCAGCTCCCCGGCTGGGTATCCGGCCTGTCGGCCACCGCCATGGAGGCCGCGATGAAGAACCACATCACCAACGTCGCGACGCACTACGCCGGCAAGGTCTTCGCCTGGGACGTCGTCAACGAGGCCTTCTCCGACAGCGGCACGCGCCGCTCGGAGTCCCCGTTCCAGCAGAAGCTCGGTGACGGCTACATCGAGACCGCGTTCAAGACGGCGAAGGCGGCCGACCCCAACGCGAAGCTCTGCATCAACGACTACAACATCGAGGGCGTCAACGCGAAGAGCACCGCGGTCTACAACCTCGTCAAGGACTTCAAGGCCCGCGGCGTCCCGATCGACTGCGTCGGCTTCCAGTCGCACCTCATCGTCGGCCAGGTCCCCGGCGACTTCCAGACGAACCTGCAGCGGTTCGCCGACCTCGGGGTCGACGTCCGCATCACCGAGCTCGACATCCGCATGCAGACGCCGTCGGACGCGACCAAGCTCGCCAACCAGGCCGCCGACTACAAGAAGGTCTTCCAGGCCTGCAACAACGTCACGCGCTGCAAGGGCGTGACGATCTGGGGCATCACCGACAAGTACTCGTGGGTCCCCGACACGTTCTCCGGCCAGGGTGCGGCGCTCGTGTGGGACAACAACTACGCCAAGAAGCCGGCGTACGACGGCATCGTGTCGGCGTTCAGCGGCGTGACGCCCACGCCGACCCCGACGACGCCGACCCCCACGCCCACCACGCCGACGCCGACCCCCACGACGCCGACCCCGACGCCGACGCCCACCCAGACCCAGGGGCCGGCCGGCTGCCAGGTCACGTACAGCGTCAACCAGTGGAACACCGGCTTCACGGCCAACGTGACGATCAAGAACACCTCGTCCGCGGCGATCAACGGCTGGACGCTGAAGTTCTCGTTCCCGTCCGGGCAGACGATCACGCAGGCGTGGTCGTCCAAGGCGAGCCAGTCCGGCTCCGCCGTGACGATCACCAACGAGTCGTGGAACGGCTCGCTCCCGGCCGGTGGCAGCGCGCAGATCGGCTTCAACGGCTCGCACACGGGCACGAACACGGCTCCGTCGTCGTTCACGCTCAACGGCACCACCTGCTCCTGACGACGGGCGTCCCTGACGGGGCGTGACGTCGACCGGCGGCCCGGTGCCCGCAGGACCTCCTGCGGGTGCCGGGCCGTCGTCGTGCCCGGCGCCCGTCCCGGGAACCCGCCGATACGCTGGCCCGATGAGCCAGGACACCGCCGGCAGGACCACGTACCTCCTCGTCGACGGCGAGAACATCGACGCGACCCTCGGCTCGTCGATCCTCGGCGGCCGCCCGACGCCCGAGCAGCGTCCCCGCTGGGAGCGGGTGCTGCAGTTCGCGCAGCAGACGTGGCAGCAGCCGGTCAAGGGCCTGTTCTTCCTCAACGCGTCGAACGGCAACCTGCCGATGCCGTTCGTGCAGGCGCTGCTCGCGATCGGGTTCCAGCCGATCCCGCTGTCGGGCGAGTCGTACGAGAAGGTCGTCGACATCGGCATCAAGCGCACGCTCGCCGCGATCGCGCAGCGCGAGGGTGACGTGCTCCTGGCCAGCCACGACGGCGACTTCGCCCCCGAGGTCGAGGTGCTGGTCGACGACCCGGACCGGCGGGTGGGGCTGCTGGCGTTCCGGGAGTTCACGAGCACCGCGCTGGCCGGCCTGACGGCGCGCGGGCTGTCGACGTTCGACCTGGAGTCGGACGTCGCCGCGTTCAACGTGCAGCTGCCGCGCCTGCGGATCATCCCGCTCGAGGAGTTCGACCCGCTGCGCTACCTGTGACCGACGGCGTCGCCTCCGTTTTGACCGGATTCGTGACCCAGGTCACAGACCTGTAACGGTTACCTGATACCGGTCCGGATTTACCTAGGACGCGGGACCAATTACCTAGTACCGCATGGCTCACGTGTCGCCCTCGCTGGTAGACATCGCTCGGTTCCACCCCGGCAGCCCGGCGCGCGCACCCGTCAACGGCGACGGAGGCGGTGCACCGGACCGGGGTGGACGTCCATCCAGCGGTTCACCACATCGAGGTGGTCATGAGGCGACACATCCTCGCGGGGGTCTTCCTCGCGGTCCTGACGACGGCGATCGTCCTGCTCTCCGACGCGTTCGGTCTCGACGTCCAGGGCGTCGCCCTGCTCGGCGCGGCCCTCGGCGGCGCCCTCGGGCTCGTCCCGGACCGGTCCCCCGCCCAGCGTGCCGGCGCGTTCGGCGTGGGCTTCGTCGCAGCCTGGGTCGGCTACGCCGTCCGCGCCGCGGTGCTGCCCGACACGAGCGGCGGCCGCGCGGTCGCCGTGCTCCTCGTCCTGCTGCTGTGCCTCGCGGTCGCGGCCGGGACCCGGGGCCGTCTGCCGCTGTGGGCGACGCTCCTGGGCGCCGCCGCGATGGCCGGTGCCTACGAGCTCACCTACGCGGCCGACCCGACCGCGTTCGTCAGCTCGTCGTGGAGCACCGCGACGTCCGTGCTGCTCGCCGCCGGTGCCGGCTTCGTCGCCACGTCGCTGCTCGGCCCGCAGGTCGAGGCCGACCGCGAGCGCGAGCGCGTCGCCGAGCAGCAGGAGTACGAGCAGACGTTCGCCCCCGCCGACCCCCGTCCGTTCCAGCCCGCCACGGAGGCCTGACGTGCGCCGTCCCACCGCCACCAGCCTGTGCGCCCTCGCCCTGGTCCCGCTGCTCGTCGGCACGACCGGCGGTGCCGCGATCGCCGCGGACCCCGGTGACGTGAGCGTCACCAACACCGAGACCGTCCAGGCGCGGCTCAACGCGAACGGCGGCCTCGTCAAGGCCCGCGTGTACGAGCAGCTCGACCTGTCCGGACACGGCTCCGCGACGATCACCAACCCGGTCTCGACGAGCGGCCTGCGCAACCTCGACGGCTTCGGCGGGTACACCGTGAAGAACGGTGCGGTCGTCACGACGGTCGACGTGGACGGCGAGCGCCGGCTGCGCTCCGTGAGCGACTACAAGGAGGACCTCCCGCTGCAGGTCGCGGTGAGCTACCTGTTCGACGGGAAGCCCGTCGAGCCCGGCGCCGTCGTCGGCAGGACCGGCGAGCTGACTGTGAGGTACACGGTCAAGAACGTCACGGGCAAGCAGCAGGACGTCCAGTACGACGACGGCAGCGGCGCGAAGGCCACCGCGAAGGCCGAGACGGTCGTCCCGATGATCGGCTCGCTCACCACCACGCTCCCGTCGTCGTTCACCGAGGTCCGGTCCGACGAGGCCGCCATGGCCGGCGACGGGCACGGCGGCACGCTCATGACGTTCCAGATGACGCTCTTCCCGCCCATCGGGTCCGCGACCGCCGAGTTCGGCTACACGGCGCACGTCTCGAAGGGCGTCGTCCCGCCCGCCACGCTCACCTCGCTGCCCGTGTCGCCGCTCGACTTCCCGTCCTACAAGGCCGGCTCCGCGAGCTACCAGTCCGGCGCGAACAGCGGCGTCGACCTGACGTCCGGCGCCGTGCAGATCGACTCCAACCTGCTGCTCCTGCGCGACGGGGCGTCCGAGCTCCTCGCAGGGCTGCTCCAGCTGCGGGACGGCGCGAACCAGCTCTCGGACGGCCTGAACGGCGAGGCCGCCCCGGGCGCCGCGCAGCTCGCCGACGGCAGCCGCAAGCTCTCCTCCGGGCTGGCCGAGGCGAACGCCAAGGCCCCCCAGCTCATCGCCGGGCTGACACAGGTCGACGGCGGTCTCGCGATGGTCGACTCCGGCCTCGCGAAGATGTACACCGACATCGGCGGCCTGCCGGAGGCCGCCAAGCCGCTCCACGCGGGGATCGCGAGGCTGCGCGACTCCATCGGGTCGTTCGACCAGTCGGGCGCCGTGGTCCCGGGCAAGACCCTGCTCTACGGGGTCGACTCCCTGCGGGCGACGGTGAAGACGAGCGCAGCCCAGGCTCCCGGGCTCGCCGCGGCAGCGAGCGCGGTCGACGGTGGCGTGGCCAACGCGATCGAGCAGCTGAGCCACGTGACGAGCTCGGACAACGACACCGCACTCACCGAGGCCAAGAACGCCCTCACGGGCATCAAGGGCTATGCGCCTGTCGTCAAGGCGGGTACGGCGCAGACCTCGACCGACCTGACGGCCGCGCTCGGTGTGCTGATCGGCGTCGAGTGCGGGCTCAGCTCGAAGGCGCTGCAGGAGTGCCGGAAGGACACGCCCGGGCTGCTCGAAGGTCTGACTGCCACCAAGAAGGTCGACGGGTTCGACGGCGTCGACGCGGGCGTCGACCAGCTCGTGGGCGGGGTCATCTCCAAGGTGCAGGGCGGCGTCGGTGGCGCGACGGACACCCAGGCCAGCAACACCCTGCGTGGAGGTGTCCACTCGCTGCAGGGCGGTGTCGCGCAGCTCAACGCGGGCGGCAAGACGCTGCAGAGCGGCCTCGGTCAGCTCGGTGCAGGTGCGTCGCAGCTCGACAAGGGTGCGCACGACCTCGCGTCCGGCCTGAAGGACGCGGCGGACGGCTCGACGCAGCTCGCGGACGGCCTGGCCACCGCGGCCGACGGCGCGCCCGGGCTCGTCGACGGTGCGCAGCAGCTCTCGGACCAGGGCACCTCGCAGCTCGTCGAGAGCGGCGAGGAGACCGCGGCGGACTACGGCGTGAAGTACGCCGTGCTGCAGGCGGGTGCCGAGCGGGCGTCGACCGAGGGCATGGCGTACGGCGCGCCGGACGGCGCGGTCGGTGCCACGGCGTACTCGATCGAGATCGCCGGGGTCGACGGCGAGGGCGTGAACGCGACCGGCCGCGGGCTGGCGGCGGTGGCGCTGTTCGCCCTCGGTGCGGGGATCGCGACGGTGGTGCGCCGCCGGCTCGTCTGACCCTCCAAGCCCACCGCGGGCGTCGCGACCTCCCCCCGGTCGCGGCGCCCGCGGTGCTGTGGCGTCAGTTCGCGAAGCCTGCGGCCAGGGCGTCGTCGATCGCCTTCTCGACCTCGGCCTTGTGCGGGCCGCCGAACAGCGCGACGCCGTGCGCTCCCCCGTCGAGCACCCGGTACGTGCTCGGGTCGTCGGCGCGCGAGACGAGCTTCGAGACGTCGGCGCCGACGACGGTGTCGTCGGCGGACGCGATGACGAGCAGCGGCCCGTCGTAGGTGCTGTCGGTGGCGCGGCCGCTCTCCCCGTCGAACTCCGCGGGCGGGCTCAGCGCCACGACGGCCTTCGGGTAGATCTCGTCGGCGAGACCCGCGACGTACGTGCCGCCCTTCGACGCCCCGACGAGCGCGAAGTCCTGCGCGCCGATGGTGCGGAGCACCTGGACGGCGTCCCGCACGGACTGCGCGCTGTTCTCGGACCAGCTGAACGTGCCGACGAGGTACCCCTGGCCTGCGAGCCGGGTGAGCTGGTCGGCCCACTCGCACGGGCCGCTCTGGTTCTGCGGCGCGAGGAGCACGGCCTTCGCGCCGGACCCGGTCCAGGCGACGAGCGTCGGGTCGTCCTCGGGACCCGTCGCGGCGGTCGCGGTGCCCTCCGGGAGGCAGTCGGGGACCTCGGCGGCCCGCAGGTCCGGAGACGGTCCGATGGTGGGTCCGCCCTCCGTGGGCGCGGACGTGTAGTCACCGCCGTCCGACGTGCAGCCGGCGAGCAGCGCACCACCGGCGACGAGGGCGAGCAGCGGGACGAGGACGCGGGAGCGGGGCGAGTCGGTGTGCACCGACGATTCGTACGGCGGGTGCGTCGACGCGGCAAGAGCGTGTCCACGGACCGACCCTGCCGAAACGCTTAGGCCGGTCGGACCTGCGACGACGCCGCGACGGTCAGCCGACCGGCGGCACTGCGGCCGCGGCGTCGTCGAAGCGGTCGAGGACGATCTCGACGAGCCGCTCGTCGGGCGCCAGCGGGTCCGCGACCACGTCGGCGCCCGCCTCGAGGACCCGGTCGTGGAAGTACCCCGGGGCCAGCAGGTACGACGCGACGACCACGCGGCCGTCACCGGTGAGCCCCTCGCGTGCGGCGGCGACCGCGGCGGGCACGCGCGGCTCGGCTCCCGCGCCGTACCCGATGGTCACGGGCTGGTCGAGGGCGTCCGACAGGCCCGCCGCCACGGCCTCGACGGCCAGTGCCGCGGCCGCGTCGCTCGACCCGGCGGCCGCGAGCACCACGACGTCGCCCTCCCGCAGGCCGGCCGTCGCGAGCCGGTCGACGAGGATCTCGACGAGCCGGTCGTCCGGCCCGAGGGGTGCGGACGCCTCCGCGGCCGGCACGTCCACCGCCGCGGCGATGTCGACCTTCACGTGGAACCCGACAGACAGCAGCAACGGCACGACGACGACGCCCGGCGCACCCTCGTCGAGCGTCTCCCGGACGACGTCCGCGACCTCGGGCTGCTGGACGTCGACGAACGCCTCCCGGACCACGAGGTCGGGCCGCCGGGTCCGGACCCCGTCGAGGATCGAGCGGATCGCCGCCCGGCCGTCCTCGTTGCCGGTGCCGTGCGAGCAGCCGACGAGCGCGGGAGCGGGCCGGGCGGCATGCATCGCGTTCGTCATGCGGTGTGCTCGAGCTCGAGGCGGTAGCCGCGCTTGACGACGGTCTTGATGAGCTCGCGGCTGCCCGTCGCGTCGCGCAGCCGGGCCACGGCGACCTCGGCGGCGTGCGGGTCGCGCGACTCGCCCGGGAGCACCTGCAGCACGAGCTCGCGCGGCACGACGGACCCGTGCGCCGAGGCGAGCAGGCGCAGCACCTCCAGGCCGCTCGGCGTGAGCGGGAGCACGTGGCCGTCGAGCACCGCCGCGCCCCGGAACACCTGCAGCGGCCCCGCGACCGTGTTGAGCGCCTGCAGGCCGCCGTAGTGCGCGACGAGCGAGCGCACGAGCGAGCCGAGGCGGCCCCGGTCGGGGACGAGCGGCTCGATGCCCCGGTCGACCAGCGGCCGCGCCGTGACCGGACCGACGGCGGCCATCACGACGCCGCCGGCACGGGCGAGCTCCACGATCGCGTCGGTGACCCCGGCCTCGTCGGCGGCCGCGAGCCAGGCAGCCGCACCCGGGGCCGAGGTGAAGACCACCGTGTCCACCTCGCCGCCCGCGACGGCCTTCACGGACGCGGTGACCACGGCAGGGTCGGGCGGCGGCCCCCAGCGGTAGACGACGAGGCTGCGGACCGTCGCGCCGGCCGCGGCGAACGCCTCGTCGAGGCCGTCGGCGCCCGCACCGTGGTGCTGCACGGCGATCTTCAGCCCGGCGACGCCGTCGTCGAGCAGCACCTCCGCGATCTCGGCGCTCGTCTCGGACTCGGCGACCCAGTCGGCGGTGAGTCCGGCCGCCTGGATGGCACCACGGGCCTTCGGACCGCGCGCGACGATCCGCGTCTGCTTCAGCGTGTCGACGAGCTGCTCCGCGAGGCCCACCGCGTCGGCGGCCTCGATCCAGCCGCGGAAGCCGATGCCCGTCGTGACGACGACCGTGTCCGGCGGGTCGGCGAGCAGGGCACGCGTGCCCTCGATGAGGGCGGCGTCGTCGGTGTGCGGCACCATGCCGAGCGCCGGTGCGTGCCGGACGGACGCGCCGCGCCTGGTCAGGGCGGCGGCGAGCTCGGCGGACCGGCGGTCGGCCGTGATCAGGACGACGCACCCCGCAAGCGTCTGGTCGATGGGGTCGCTCACGAGGTCATTGTGTCGCGTGCGTGTGGCACGGACGTTTCGGCGCCACCGGTCGGTCCGCTCGCACCGTCGAGCAGCCCCGCGGCGGCGACCCGTCCGAGCACCACGACGGCCGGCGCACGGACGCCGACCTCGGCGGCCCGCGCGGCGATCTCGCCGAGCGGGGCGCGCGTCACGCGCTGGGTCGGCAGCGAGCCGTTCTCGACGACGGCGACCGGGGTCGACGGGTCGACGCCCGCCTCGACCGCCTGCACGGTCAGGTCCGGCAGCACCGCGACGCCCATGAGCACCACGACCGTGCAGGACGCGTCCCGCAGCCCCGTGAGCGCGGCCGACGACCATCCGTCGTGCCCGTTCATCACGTGCACCGCGCCGACGGTCCCGCGGTGGGTCAGCGGGATGCCCGCGGACGCAGGAGCTGCGAACGCGCTGCTCACGCCAGGGACGACCTCGACCGGGACGCCCGCCTCACGGCACGCGACCACCTCTTCGCCGCCGCGGCCGTACAGGAACGGGTCGCCGCCCTTGAGCCGCACGACGAACCGGCCGCGCTGCGCCTGCTCGACGAGGATCCGGCAGATCTCGTCCTGCGGCACGGGGTGGTGGCCGGGCGTCTTGCCGACGTCGATCACCTCGACGTCCGCAGGGAGCTCGTCGAGGACCTCGACGGGGCCGAGACGGTCGGTGACGACGACGTCGGCCTGCGCGAGTGCCCGGCGGGCCGCGACGGTCATGAGCGCCGGGTCGCCCGGCCCGCCGCCGACGAGCACCACGCGGCCCTCGCCGGGTCGGCGGGGTCGTCGGGCGCGCAGGTCGAGGCCACCCTCGTGCAGCACGTCGGACAGCGCGTCCCGCACCGCGGTGGTCCGTCGGGGGTCGGGCGCACCCGTCGACACGACACCGACGAGCACGTCGCCGCTGCGGGTCGTCGCCGGGGTGCGCGCCGTGCCGGACGCGCCGGATCCGGCGTCCACGCAGAACGTGCGCCGCTGGGCCGCCCACCGGCCGACGGCGCCGTCCGTGGCCCGGTCGCCCGTCGCGGTGTGCACGAGCCACACGTCGTCGAGGTCGCTCTCGACGACCTCGCGGGCGCGCCACTCGACGAGGCCCCACCGGTGCAGGTCGAGCAGCACCTCGCACAGCTGGGGCGCGACGACGGTCACCCGGGCGGCGTCGGCGAGCAGCCCCTGGACCCGCCGGGCGGCGACCGGCCCTCCGCCGACGACGAGCACGGGCCGGCCGGTGAGGTCGAGCCCGAGCATCGTCGTCACGGGGTCCCCACCTCGACGACGCCGTCGCGCACCCGGACGGGCCACGCGGTGAGGTCGGCGGACGCGCCCGCGACGGGCGTCTTGCCCGCGGCGTCGAGGCAGGCACCCGTGACCAGGTCGAAGACCTGCTTGTACATGGGCGACGCGACCGTCGGGGCCTCGACGCCGTCGACCGTGCGGGTGCCGACGATCCCCCGTGAGATCACGTAGGCGTCGCTGAACGGGTCGTGCTGGTCGACCGCGAGGACCCGGCCGTCGACCAGCCGGAACAGGGCGACCTGGCGGCCGTCCAGCAGGGCCGCGGCGCCGCGCTCGGGGGCGAGGTCGTCGACCCGGCACACGGCCTGCCAGGTGCGGGTCTCGGGGGTGTCCAGGACGGTCATGACCGCACCTCCAGCGTCGATCCGGCGACGAGCACGGGCTCTCCGCGGCCGGCCGCGGCACGCTCGTCGGGTGTGGCAGGTCGTGCCTGGCCGCGCTCGGGGACGTAGGCCAGGGACGGGTCGGGCACCTCGGGGGCGTTGACGAACGACGCGAACCGCCGCAGCTTCTCGGGGTCCTCGAGCGTGGCCCGCCACTCGTCCTCGTACTCCTCGACGTGCTGCGCCATCTGCGCGTCGAGGTCCGCGGCCATGCCGAGCGAGTCCTCCAGGACGACGGCCCGGACGCCGTCGAGGCCGCCCTCCACCTCGTCGACCCACGGCGCCGTGCGCTGCAGCCGGTCGGCGGTGCGGATGTAGTAGAGGAGGAACCGGTCGATCGCACGGATCAGGTCCTCGGTGGTGAGGTCCTCCGCGAGCAGCTGCGCGTGCCGCGGCGTGAACCCGCCGTTGCCGCCGACGTAGAGGTTCCAGCCCTTGTCGGTCGCGATGACGCCGACGTCCTTGCCGCGGGCCTCCGCGCACTCGCGGGCGCAGCCGGAGACGCCGAGCTTGAGCTTGTGCGGCGAGCGCAGGCCCCGGTACCGGAGCTCGAGCAGCACCGCGAGCGCCACCGAGTCCTGCACGCCGAACCGGCACCACGTGGAGCCGACGCACGACTTCACGGTCCGCAGCGACTTCCCGTACGCGTGCCCGGACTCGAAGCCGGCGTCGACGAGCCGCTGCCAGATGAGCGGGAGCTGGTCGATGCGAGCCCCGAACAGGTCGATCCGCTGGCCGCCGGTGATCTTCGTGTAGAGGCCGTAGTCCTTCGCGACCTCGCCGATCGCGATGAGGCCTTCCGGCGTGACCTCGCCGCCCGGGATGCGCGGCACCACCGAGTACGAGCCGTCCTTCTGCAGGTTCGCCATGACGTGGTCGTTGGTGTCCTGCAGGGCGGCGCGCTCACCGTCGAGGACGTGCGCGGGGGCGGTCGTCGCGAGGATCGACGCGACCGCAGGCTTGCAGATGTCGCAGCCGCGGCCGGTGCCGAACCGCTCGACGACCTCGGTGAAGCTGCGCAGGCCGGCGACCCGGACGGCGTCGTAGAGCTGCGCGCGGGACAGCGCGAAGTGCTCGCACAGCGCGGAGCTGACGGTGATGCCCTGCTTGGTGAGCTCGGTGGTGACGAGCTTCTTGACGAGCGGCAGGCACGACCCGCAGCTCGTGCCGGCCTTCGTGCACGCCTTGACCGCGCCGACGTCGGTGCACTCGTGCTCGGTGACCGCGGCCCGGATGGTCCCGGCGGACACGTTGTTGCACGAGCAGACGCCCGCGTCGTCGGGCAGCTCCAGGTCCGGCGCTCCCCCGCCGCCCTCCGGCAGGAGGAACACGGCCGGGTCGCCGGGCAGCTCGCGGCCCAGCATCGGCCGCAGGCTCGCGTAGGCGGACGCGTCGCCGACGAGGACGCCGCCGAGCAGCGTGCGCGCGTCGTCCGACATGACGAGCTTCTTGTAGACGCCGTTCACCGGGTCCGCCCAGACGAGCTCGAGCGCACCCTCGGTGCGGCCGAACGCGTCGCCGAAGCTCGCGACGTCGACGCCCGCGAGCTTGAGCTTCGTCGCGGTGTCCGCGCCGGGGAACTCCGCCGCACCGCCGAGCAGGCGGTCCGCGGTGACCTCCGCCATCGCGTAGCCAGGGGCGACGAGGCCGATGCACGCACCCTGGATGCAGGCCACCTCGCCGACCGCCGACACGTCGGGGTCCGACGTGAGGCACGTGTCGTCGACGACGACACCGCCGCGCGGGCCGACCTCCAGGCCGGACGTGCGTGCGAGCTCGTCGCGGGGCCGCACGCCCGCGGCCACGACGACCACGTCGGCGTCCACCCGACCGCCGTCCGCGAGGTCGAGCCGGCCGACGCCGCCGCGACGGTGCGGGCGGATCCGGACCGTCATGGCCTTGACCCGGACGCCGACGCCGATGTTGTTGATGAGCCGGCGCAGCGCCTCGCCGCCGCCCAGGTCGAGCTGCGTGTCCATGAGGTGGGTGCCGACCTGCAGCACGGTGGCCTGGGCGCCGAGCGCGTGCAGCGCACCCGCCGCCTCCAGGCCGAGCAGACCGCCGCCGAGCACCGCGCCGCGCACCGGGCGGACCAGGTCCTGCTGCAGCTTCTCGACGTACCCGCGCAGCGCGGCGACGTCGTCGATCGTCCGGTAGACGAACACCCCGGGCAGGTCCGCGCCCTCCGTCGGCGGCACCCACGCGTACGACCCGGTCGCGAGGACCAGGTGGTCGTAGGTGTAGGTACGGCCCGACGCGGCCGTCACCGTGCGCGCCTCGCGGTCGATCTGTGTCACCTTGTCGTCGCGGACGAGGCGGACGAGCGGGTCGCGCCACAGGTCGGCGTCGCCGAGCGCGAGGTCCTCGGGGTCGCGGCCGGAGAAGTAGCTCGTCAGTGCGACACGGTCGTAGGGGCGGCGAGGCTCCTCGGCGAGGACGGTGATCCGCCAGGCGCCGGCGGTGTCGCGGTCGCGGAGGGCTTCGACGAGCCGCTGCGCGACCATGCCGCCGCCGACGACGACGAGGTGACGGGGGTCCATGGGTGGCTCCGGTCGGTCGGGGGGACGAGGGCAAGTCCGACGGTAGGAAGCGCGTGTTTCGCGCGGTGTCGCCGGTCCGTTACCCCGAAGGAACGTTGTCCGCACATCTGGCGTGGTGGGCGTGTGAGTGTGGGTGGGGGCTGGCACGGTGGGCGCATGACTGCTGTGGTCGCCCTGCTCAGGGCCGTGAACGTCGGGAGCCGGACCGTGAGGTCCGCCGAGCTCAAGGCGGTGGCGACGTCGCTGGGCCACACCGAGGTCGTGACCTACGTGAACAGCGGGAACCTCGTGCTGGTGCCCGCGGACGGTGCGTCGCCCGACGACGTGGCCGCCGGGCTGTCGGCGGCGTTCGAGTCGCAGTACGGGTTCGCGGTGCCGGTCGTGGCGCGGACCGCCGCCGAGTGGGAGCTGGTCGTGCGGGCGCTGCCGTTCCGCGCGGAGGCGGAGAGCGATCGTTCGCACCTGGTCGTGTACTGCTGGGACGGCGTGCCGGACGTCGCGTCGATCCGGACCTTCGACGCGTCCGTCTACGGGAACGAGACGGTCATCTGGCACGGCCGCGAGACGTACGCGTACTACCCGGACGGCATCGGGCGGTCCAAGCTCACGCTCCCCGTGCTGTCCAAGGCCGCCGGCCGGGTCGGGACCGCCCGCAACTGGAGGACCGTCCTGGCCCTCCAGAAGCTGGCCCAGGAACGGTCCTGAAGAACGATGTCGCTGGTCGGGACCCGTTTGGTTGAATCGATCTCGTGACCGTTCTGAGCATCTCCTCCCTCGAGAAGTCCTACGGCACGGTGCGTGCCCTGCGGGACATGACGTTCGACGTGCACGGCGGCGAGATCTTCGGGTTCGTCGGGTCCAACGGCGCCGGCAAGTCCACGACCATGCGGATCGCCGTCGGGGTCCTCTCCGCCGACGCCGGCACGGTTACCTGGGACGGCAGGCCCGTGGACCACGCGATCCGGCGCCGCATCGGGTACATGCCTGAGGAGCGTGGCCTCTACCCGCGGATGAAGGTCGCCGACCAGCTCGTCTACCTCGCGCGGCTGCACGGCCTCGACGCCGCCGCCGCCCGCCGGTCGATGGAGCGCTGGACGGAGACGCTCGGCGTCGAGGAGCGGCGGGGCGACGAGGTGCTCAAGCTCTCGCTCGGCAACCAGCAGCGCGTGCAGCTCGCCGCGGCCCTCGTGCACGACCCCGAGATCCTCGTGCTCGACGAGCCGTTCTCCGGGCTCGACCCGGTCGCGGTCGACGTCATGAGCGGCGTCCTGCGCGACCAGGCCGCGCAGGGGGTCCCGGTGCTGTTCTCGTCGCACCAGCTCGAGCTCGTGGAGCGGCTGTGCGACCGGGTCGGGATCGTGCGGGCCGGGTCGATGGTGGCCGTCGGCGGGATCGACGAGCTGCGGCAGACGGACGAGCGGGCGTGGGTGGTCGACGGGCCGCCGTCGGCGTTCGCCTCCTCCGTCGCCGGCGCCCGGGTGGTGTCGTCGGACGGTTCGCGGACCGTCGTCGCGGTCGGTCCGTCGGCCCCCGACGACGTCGACCAGCAGCTCCTGCGCGCCGCGCTCGCCGCCGGGCCGGTGCGCGAGTTCGCCCGGCAGCGCCCGACGCTCGTCGAGCTGTACCGGCACGTCGTCACCACCGAGGCCACCCCGGCCGCCGAGCTCGAGGAGGTGTCGGCATGAACGGCTCCCTGGAGATCAGCCCGGGCGCCGCGATCCGGATGATCGCCGGACGCGAGATCCGCTTCCGGCTGACGTCGAAGGCCTTCGTCTGGACGACCGTCGCCCTGGTCGCGGCCGTGGTGCTCGGCGGAGTCGCGGCGGGCCTGCTCGCCGACCGCGAGACTCCCCCGCAGCAGGTGGGGCTGACGTCGGAGGCGGCCGGGGTCGCCGACCAGCTCGTCGCGACCGGCCGTGCGGTCGGCGTCCCGATCGAGACGCGGGAGGTCGACTCCGAGGCCGCCGGCCGCGACCTGCTGAGGTCCGGCGACCTCGACGCGCTCGTCACGTCGACCACCCCCGAGCTGACCGTCGTCGTGAAGCAGACGCTCGGCGACACCGGCGCGGCCGTCTTCGGCCCGCTCGCGCAGCAGCTCGCCCTCGGCTCGGCCGTGACCGACCTCGGCGGCGACCCCGCGTCCGTCGCCGCGGACATCGCGTCGGCCGCACCGGTCGTGACGTCGCTCGAACCTGCACCGTCCGTCGACGGCGCGCAGATCATCGCCGGCTACATCGCCGGGATCCTGCTGTTCCTCTCCCTCATGACCGCCGGGCAGCTCGTCGCCCAGGGCGTCGTCGAGGAGAAGTCCAGCCGCGTCGTCGAGCTCCTCCTCGCCACCGTGCGGCCCTGGCAGCTCATGGCCGGCAAGGTCCTCGGCATCGGCATCATCGGGCTCATCCAGATCGTCGCCGTCGTCGGCTCCGGCGTGGTGACGGCCTTCGCCTTCGGGCTCGTCGACTCGTCGTCGTTGAACCTCGGCGTGACGGCGATCTGGGCCGTCCTGTGGTTCGCGATCGGGTTCGCGATGTACGCGCTGGTCCTCGCCGCGCTCGCCTCGCTCGTCTCGCGGCAGGAGGACGTCGGGTCCGTCATCTCGCCCGTCATCGGGCTGATGGTCATCCCGTACATCATCGGCATCTCGATCGCGCCCTGGGACCCCGACAACCCGCTCATCGTGTGGCTGTCGTACGTGCCGTTCTTCTCGCCGTTCCTCATGCCGATCCGCATCGCCCTCGACGCCGTCGCGCTCTGGGAGGTGCTGCTCGCCGCGGCCCTGTGCCTGGCCCTCATCCCGGTGCTGGTGTGGTTCGCGGGCCGGGTGTACTCCAACGCGGTCCTCCACTCGGGCGGCCGCATCAAGCTGAAGGACGCCCTGCGGGGCGCACCGCTGTCGGCGTCCCCGTCCTGACACCCGGCCGGCCGCCGATAGCGTGGCCGCATGGCCACGCTCTTCACCAAGATCATCGACGGCGACATCCCCGGCCGGTTCGTGTGGGCGGACGACGTGGTCGTCGCGTTCACGACGATCGCGCCGATCACCGACGGGCACACGCTCGTGGTCCCCCGGGCGGAGGTCGTCCAGCTCACCGACGCGGACGACGACCTGCTGGCCCACCTGACGAGGGTCGCCAAGGTCATCGGCCGGGCGCAGCAGACCGCCTGGGACGCCCCGCGGGCCGCATTGCTGGTCGCCGGGTTCGAGGTGCCGCACCTGCACATGCACGTCCTGCCGGCGTGGGACGAGGCCAGCCTGTCGTTCCGGAACGCCCGGACGGACGTGCCGGCCGCCGAGCTCGACGCGGCGGCGGAGCGCGTGCGGCAGGCGCTCCGGGACGCGGGCCACGCGACGAACGTCCCCGCGTCGATCGGTTCACCCGACCTCTGACGCAGGCCACCCGGCGCACGTGGGTGAATCCCCGGTGGGCGACCCCCGGCGACCGCTACGGTTGCCCCGATCTGCACGGGTGCCACCCGCGGTGTCGGACGACAGCGACTGGCGCGCCGACGTGCGGGCGGAGAACCTCTCCGCGCTGAGAGCCCTGGGGTGAGCGTGCTGATCTTCGTGGCCATCGCCGGCATCGCGCTGGCGTTGCTGCTCGTGACCGTCCTGGTCGGGGACTTCCTCGACGGGACGTTCGACGCGATCGGTCTCGGCGACGGGTTCCTGTCGTCGGAGGCGGTGCTGTCGTTCTTCGCCACGTTCGGCCTGACCGGCGCGATCCTGCTCGCCTCGACCGACGTCTCGATGCTGATGGCCGCCCTCGCCGGGCTCGGCGCCGGTGCGGTCGTCGGCGGCGGCGCCGCGGTCGTGACCCGCGCGCTCGCGAACGGGCCGACGGCGCACCAGCTCTCCGCCGCCGACTACGTCGACCAGGTCGCCACCGTGACCACGTCGATCCCCGCCGACGGGATGGGCCAGGTGCACCTGGTCCTGGCCGGGCAGTCGACCTCGATCGCGGCCCGCGCGGCCGAGCCGATCACGAACGGCTCCACCGTCCGCATCGCCACGCTGCTGGGCCCCGGCGTCGTGAAGGTCGTCCGCGAGGGCTGATCCGGCCCGCTGACCCACCGGGCGCTCGACGCCCGTCACCGAGACAAGAAGGAGTTCCGTGCTCTTCGCATCCACGCCCGTCCTGGGCATCGCAGGCCTGGCCCTGGTCGTCGTCATCCTGGCCTTCGCGATCGCCAAGCGGTACCGCGTCGCCAAGCCGAACGAGGCGTTCATCGTCACCGGTCGGCGCGGCAAGACCTCCGGCGACCTGTCAGGGCAGAAGGTCGTCACCGGTGGTGGCGTGTTCGTGTTCCCGCTGGTCCAGCAGCTGTCCGTGCTCGACATGTCGTCGCGCCGGATCACCGTCGAGGTCAACGGGGCTCCGTCGTCGCAGGGCATCGCGCTGAACGTGCGCGGTGTGGCGGCGATCAAGGTCAACAACGACGACGTCGCGATCCGCGCCGCCGCGCAGCGCTTCGGTGCGCAGCAGGAGGAGATCGACAACTTCGTCACGAACGAGCTCTCCGGCGCGCTGCGGGCGATCGTCGGGCAGCTGACCGTCGAGCAGGTCATCCGGGACCGCGAGTCGTTCGCGCAGAAGGTCCTGGAGAACGTGACGACGTCGCTCTCGGAGCAGGGCCTCAAGCTCGACACGTTCCACATCCAGGAGGTCGGCGACCACGCCGGCACGTACATCCAGGACATGGGTCGTGCGTCCGCCGCCGAGATCCGCCGGCAGGCCGAGATCGCCGAGGCCGAGGCGCACCGGCTCTCGGAGCAGAAGCGCGTCGAGGTCGCCACCGAGGTCGCGAACTACCAGCGCGCTCTGCAGCTGCGGGAGTCGGAGATCAAGGCGGAGACGGACCGCGCGACGGCCCAGTCGGCCGCCGCCGGCCCGCTCGAGGTCGCTGCCCGCCAGCAGGAGATCCTCACCCAGCAGGAGCTCGTCGCCGAGCGGCAGGCCGCGCTGACCGAGCGCGAGCTCGACACCACCGTCCGCCGCCCCGCCGACGCCGCGCGCTACCAGGCCGAGCAGGAGGCCGAGGCTCACCGGACCACGGCGATCAAGCAGGCCGAGGGCGCTCGCCTGGAGGCCGAGCAGCGTGCCGCCGGTGAGCTCGCGCTGCGCAAGGCGGCAGCCGAGGCGACCCGTCTCGAGGGTGAGGCCCGCGCCGCGGCGACCCTCGCGGAGGGTTCGGCCGACGCCGAGGCGCTCGAGAAGCGTGCGGCGGCGTACGCGCAGTTCAACTCGGCCGCGATCACCGACCGCCTGCTCGAGGTCCTGCCGCAGATCGCCCGGGAGCTGGCGGCGCCGATGGGCAACATCGACAGCCTGACGGTCCTGTCGACGGACGGTGCGTCCGCCCTCCCGAAGGCGGTGGCGAACAACTTCACGCAGCTCCAGGAGATCGTGAAGGCCACGACCGGCCTCGACGTGACCCAGCTCGTCTCGCAGCTGGCCGCTCCCGCGGCCACCCCGTCGCACAACGGGCACGCCGCGACCTCGAACTGACGTCCCGCACGCAGCGGCCCGCCCCGACCACGGAAGGGGCGGGCCGTTCCGTGCGTTTCCCCCGGTGAGAGCGCACGATGGGCCGGACGGGCGGAGGGCTGATGACACGACGGACCTGGACGTGGCTGTCCGCGCTCGCCGGGCTGGCCGCCGGGCTGGTCACGGTGGGCGTCGGGTCGCTGGTCGCGATCGTCACCGGCCCGTCGTCGGACCCGCTGAACGCGGTCGGGGCGGCGTTCGTGGACGCGACGCCGGCGTGGCTCAAGGACTTCGCGACGTCGACGTTCGGCACGAACGACAAGGCGGTCCTGCGGCTCGGCGAGGTCCTCGTCGTGGCGGGGCTGTGCGCGCTCGCCGGGATCCTGGCGGCCCGGCGGTGGGCGTGGGGCGCGACGCTCGTCGTCGTGCTGGGCGCCGTCGCCGCGCTCGCCGCGACGGGACGGCCCGACGCAGGGGTGCTGGCCGGGGCGCCGAGCGTGGTCGGCACGATCGCGGGGCTGCTGACGCTGCGCGAACTGATCCGCAGGATCCCCGCGCCCGACGAGCAGGCCGCCCGAGCCGCGAGCACCCGGCCGGGGGCGACGCGGCGAGGGTTCCTGCAGGCCGGGGCGGTCGCGGCGGGCGCCGGGTTCGTCGCGGTGCTCGTCGGGCGGGCCCTGACGGCGGCGACGCGGGGCGCGACCACGGCCCGCGCCGCCATCCGGCTCCCCGCCGCCACGAGGACGGCGCCGCCCGTACCGGCGGGCGTGGACGTGGGTGTCGACGGGGTCCAGCCGTGGGAGACGCCGCCGCCCGAGTTCTACCGGATCGACACCGCCCTCGTGGTCCCGCAGGTGGACCCCGAGACGTGGACGCTGAAGGTCCACGGGCTCGTCGACCACCCGTTCACGATGACGTGGGCGGAGCTGCTGGCGAGCGACCTCGTCGAGGCATGGGTGACCCTGTGCTGCGTGTCGAACCCCGTGGGCGGGGACCTCATCGGGAACCAGCGCTGGCTCGGCCTCCCCCTGCAGCAGGTCATGGCGAGGGCCCAGCCGCACGCGGACGCCGACATGGTCCTGTCGACGAGCGCGGACGGGTTCACGGCGTCGACGCCTCTGGAGGCGCTGACCGACGGCCGGGACTCGCTGCTCGCCGTCGGGATGGACGGCGAGCCGCTGCCCATCGAGCACGGGTTCCCGGTGCGGATGGTGGTGCCGGGGCTGTACGGGTACGTGTCGGCGACGAAGTGGGTCGTGGACCTCGAGGTCACCCGGTTCGCCGACGCCACCGCCTACTGGACGGACCGCGGCTGGTCGGAGCGCGGCCCGGTGAAGACGCAGTCCCGCATCGAGGTCCCCCGCACGGGCTCGACGGTCGACGCCGGGGACGTCGTCGTCGCCGGGACCGCCTGGGCGCAGCACCGTGGGGTCACCCGGGTGCAGGTGCGGGTCGACGACGGCGCGTGGAACGACGTGACCCTCGCGGCCGACGGCGGCATCGACTCGTGGCGGCAGTGGTCGTGGACGTGGCCCGACGCGCCGAGCGGCGACCACCGGCTGTACGTGCGGGCGTTCGACCCGGACGGCCCGCAGACGGGCGTCGTGCTGGGTGAGGTCCCCGACGGTGCGACCGGGTACGACGACGTGCGGGTGAGCGTGCGCTGAGCCGGCGTCCGAGGACGACGACGCGGCGGCACCCGGACCTCGGGTGCCGCCGCGCGGTCGGGCAGGTCGTCAGATGACGGTCGAGCCGAACGCCGAGCCACGCCGCTGGTACACGGCCCACACGGTCAGGGACATGACCACGTACAGGCCGACGATGACCCACAGCGCCGCCTGGATGTTGCCGGTCGCCGTCGTCGAGACCGCGAAGCCGCGCGGCACGAGGAACCCTCCGAACGCCCCGATGGCACCGGCGATGCCGAGGCACCCGGCCGCGGCCTTGGCCCGGCGGGCGCGGTCGGCGTCGTCCGTGGCACCGTGCCGGAACACCGCGGGGATCATCCGGTACACGGACCCGTTGCCGGCACCCGTCGCGACGAACAGCACGAGGAACGACGCGAGGAACCCGCCGAACGAGTGGGCGCGCAGGGCGAAGATCGCGCACACCGTCCCGACACCCATGACCGTGAACGCGCCGATCGTCACCCGCGCACCGCCGAGGCGGTCGGCGAGGATGCCGCCGAGCGGCCGGGCGACCGACCCGACGAGCGCCCCGAGGAACGCGACCGTGAGGGTGACCTCGGGGAACTGGTTCTTCAGCAGCGTCGGGAACGCCCCGGCGAAGCCGATGAACGACCCGAACGTGCCGATGTAGACGAACGAGATGATCCACGTGTGCTTGACGCGGGTCGCCGCACCGTAGGAGCGCGGGTCGGACTTCGCGTGCGACAGGTTGTCCATGAACCGCCAGGCCAGCAGCGCGGCGATCAGCACGAGCGGGACGAACATCAGACCGGCGCGCTCGAGCTGCACCCCTGCGGCGCCGACGATGATCAGGGGCACGGCGATCTGCACCGCGGCGGTGCCGATGTTGCCGCCGGCGGCGTTGAAGCCGAGCGCGCGGCCCTTCTCCTTCTCCGGGTAGAAGAACGAGATGTTCGCCATGGACGACGCGAAGTTGCCGCCGCCGAGACCGGCGAGCGCCGCGACGCCCAGCAGCACGCCGAACGACGTGCCCGGGTTCTGCACCGCGACCGCGAGCGAGATCGTGGGGATGAGCAGGAGCAGCGCGGAGACGATCGTCCAGTTCCGGCCGCCGAACAGCGGGACCGCGAACGTGTACGGGATGCGCAGCGTGGCGCCCACGAGGATGGGCAGCGCGATGAGCCAGAACTGCTGGTCGACGGTGAGGGCGAAGCCGGCCGAGGCGAGCTGCGGCACCACGACGCTCCAGAGCGCCCAGACGCCGAAGCCGAGGAACTCGGCGAACACGGACAGGCCGAGGTTCCGGCGGGCGATCGGCTTCCCGACGGAGGACCACTGGCCCTCGTCCTCGGGGTTCCAGCCGTCGATCCAACGGCCCGGACGGGTGGTGAGCTGACCCGGCGCGACGGGCGCGTCGACGAGGGGGGACGCCGTGGCGGCGTCGGCGGTCACGAGCGGTGTCGCCATGGAGACCTCCGGCAGATCGGGTGGGGCTCGGACAACGGCGACGCTAGGCAACCGATGTTTCGACCGGCCGATCGGGGAGGTTGCGCGGGTGGAACCTTTCGCGCACCGACTGCTGGGGGCGACTGTGAGGTCTTCGGGGCGGCAGCCCGGGGGGACGGGCTAGGGGCGGCGCTCGAGGACGACCGCGGCGTCGGGCGTCGACAGGGTCAGGGTGTCGCCGTCGAGCTCGTACGTCAGGGGCTGCGCGACGAGCGCTCGGGTCCACGCCTCCTGTGCGGAGGCCTCGCCGAGGCACCCCTTCGCGCCGACCGTCGTGTTCTCCACGTCGGGCACGAGCGTCGAGCCGGTCACCTCGACGGGGACGTCGATCGCGTTGCAGGGGGTCGCGACCGCGAGCGTCGCCGAGCCGTCCCGCGCGTCGACCTCGACAGTGAGCGGGTCCGACGCCAACCAGGCGACGTCGGCGCCGCCGTCGGTCCCGGACACGGAGACGAACGTGCCGCACAGGGACGGCGCGGAGCCCGCCCCGTCCCCGCACGAGAGGGACTGCCCGGACCGGGTCGGGCTCGCGCCCGACCCGGTCCCGCACGCGGCCAGCACGACGACGACCACGCAGACGAGGGCTGCGGGCCTCACCCACCCGATGTCCACCGTCGTCCTCCGTCGTGCCCGGCTGCCCATGTCAGCTGCTCGTCACCAGCGTGGCGCTCAGGCCACCGTAGAGAAGCACGGTGTGGATGGAGGAGAACAGGACGGTCTTCGAGCACAGGTTGCCGCTGTCGACGACCGTGCCGCACCCGCTCGTCGACCCGTTCTGCAGGCCCTGGATCATCCCGACCGCGGAGACGCCCGCTCCCTTGTTGATGAAGACGGGGCCGCCGCTGTCGCCCTGGATCACGGAGATGCCGCTGTCGGCGACCGCCTTGATCGTGCTCACGTTCCCGTGGCCGGTGCCGTCGTTGAACGAGACGCTCATCGCGGTGACCTTGACGCCGCAGTGCTGCCCGGAGTTTCCGCCGCTGGTGCACACGTAGTCGTTGATGCCGACGTCGGAGTAGCCGACGACGGGCAGGGTGTTCGTCGACCCGATGCCCGCGGTGAACGTGCGGCCGGCACCTGATCCGGTCAGCACGCTCAAGGCGCCGTCGGACGCGTTCTTGGAGATGGAGCCGTACGACGCCGTGCCGCTGCGCGCCTTCCACGAGCCCGACGGGATGCAGTGCCGCGCCGTGGTGATCTTGTTCGACCCGCCGATCTTCAGCGCGAAGCCGGCGGAGCACACCTCGCTGCCCGAGATCATGTAGCCGCCCGCGTAGAACGGGCTGGTGTCGGAGTTCCGTCCCGAGGCCACGGCGGTCGACACGTCGGACACGAACGTCACCGGGAGGTCGGTGATCGAGGCGGCCACGGCTGCCGGGGCCGGTGCTGCGGTCGTCGCCGCGGCCGCGGACGGGGCGGCCTGGCTCCGGCTCGTCGCGGCCGGCGCGACGGCGGTGCCCTCGACGACGATCCCGTCGACGCCCGCCTGGACGCCGACGACGTCCTGCACGACGAACCCGGACGCGGCGAGCTCGTCGGCGCGGTCGAGGATCGCGTTCGACGCGGCGACGATCTCGGGCAGCGAGTGCGAACGCTGCTCGACCGTGACGGTGATCCCGCGCCGTCCCGCTTCCTTGACGGCCCGGCGCTGCAGCTCGTCCGTGCCGTGCCAGAGCAGCGTCACCGCCCGGTGCGCGGAGTCGTGCACCTGGTCCACGTACCCGCTGGACGCGACGCCGGGCTGGTCGATGATCCAGGTCTTGAGCGCGTCGAGATCCTGCTGGTTCTGGATGAACCGCGCGTCGACCCCGGCCGGCCAGGACTTCGCGGGGTCCGCCGTGGTGGGGCCTGGTGGGGTCGGGCTGGCCACCGCCGCCTGCGGCACCGCCGCCGTGAGGACGAGCCCGAGGAACGCTGCGACGACGAACGACTTGCGTGTGCGCACGGCCACCCCTTGTCTCGGCCGCGTCACCGTCGACCCGGCAGGTAGCGAGAACGTAGCGCGGTGCGTTGTCCGGTGTGGCCCGTTTCGGGACACGTCGTCGGGACGCGGCCGCGGACGTCCGCTGAGGCGCCAACCAGCGGTAACGTCCGACCATGGCGAAGGGGCACGGCAAGAAGAGGTCCGGCGACGACCGGCGCGCGCAGGGCAAGATCCCGAACGACGTCTACGAGGCCGAGCTGTTCCGTCTGCAGGCCGAGCTCGTGAAGGTGCAGCTGTGGGCCAAGGCCACCGGCGCGCGGATCGTCGTGATCTTCGAGGGGCGCGACGCGGCCGGCAAGGGCGGCACGATCAAGCGGATCACGGAGTACCTCAGCGCCCGGCAGGTGCGGATCGCGGCCCTGCCCACGCCGACGGAGCGCGAGAAGACCGAGTGGTACTACCAGCGCTACGTCGCGCACCTGCCCGCGGCCGGCGAGATCGTGCTGTTCGACCGGTCCTGGTACAACCGCGCGGGCGTCGAGCGGGTCATGGGGTTCTGCACCCCGCAGGAGTACAGCCAGTTCATGCGGCAGACGCCGATCTTCGAGCAGATGCTCGTCGAGGACGGGATCCTGCTGCGCAAGTACTGGTTCTCGGTGTCCGACGAGGAGCAGCTGCGCCGGTTCCGGTCGCGGCTGAGCGACCCGGTGCGGCAGTGGAAGCTGTCGCCGATGGACCTGGAGTCGATCACCCGGTGGGAGGAGTACTCGCGGGCCAAGGACGAGATGCTCGTGCACACGGACGTGCCGGCGAGCCCGTGGTACATCGTCGAGTCGGACGTGAAGAAGGCGGCGCGGCTCAACATGATGAGCCACCTGCTGTCGACCATCCCGTACACGGACGTGCCGCACGACAAGGTCGTCCTGCCGGACCGCCCGGCGGCGTCCAAGGGCTACGTCCGGCCGCCGCGCGAGCTGTCGACGTACGTGCCCGACCACGTGGCCGAGCTGCGCGGCGACCCCGAGAAGCACCTCTGACGCTCGGCGGCGCCCGGCCCGGACCGGCGTTGCACGCCGGGCGCTGACCTGCGACGTTGGACCGCATGGCGGCGCCCCCCACCACTCCTGGACCCGCGTTGCGCGTCCGCGTGCCCGGCCTCAACCCCGCGGTCCGGGACTTCCTCGCGACGGAGGCCGGCTCCGCCGTCGTGCTGCTCACAGCGACGGTCGTCGCGCTCGTCTGGGCGAACTCCCCGTGGAGCAGCGCGTACGACGACCTGTGGACCACGACGGCGGGCGTGCACGTCGGCACGTGGAGCCTCGACCTCGACCTGCAGCACTGGGTCAACGACGCCGCGATGGCGGTCTTCTTCGCTGTCGTCGGGCTCGAGATCAGCCGGGAGGCCACGAGCGGCGAGCTGCGCGACAGGCGGACCGTCGCCGTCCCGGCGCTGGGCGCCCTCGGCGGGCTGCTCGTGCCGGTGCTCATCTACCTCGCGTTCAACGGCGGCACCGACGCCGCGCACGGCTGGGGCGTCGTCATGTCGACGGACACGGCGTTCCTCGTCGGCATCCTCGCGCTGTTCGGGCCCGCCTGCCCGGACCGGCTGCGGCTGTTCCTGCTGACGCTGGCGATCGTCGACGACATCGGCGCGATCACCGTGATGGCGGTGTTCTACACCGACGACGTCGACGGCGCCGCGCTCGCGCTCGCGGGGGTCGTCGTGGCCGGGATGCTCGTCATGCGGTGGCTGCGGGTGTGGCAGCTCGCCCCGTACGTGCTGGCCGGGCTCGTGCTGTGGCTCGCCGTGCAGGCGTCCGGCGTGCACGCGACCCTGGCCGGTGTGCTCGTCGGGCTCCTCGTGCCCGCGACCGTGCCGCAGCGCGAGCAGGTCGAGGCCGTGCCCGCCTACGCGGGCGACCTCGTCGACGACACCACCGCCGAGCGCGAGCACCTCGCCGAGCTCGCCGCACGGGCCGCCGTCCCGACCAGCGACCGGCTCCAGCGCGTACTGCACCCGTGGAGCGCCTTCGTCGTCGTCCCGCTGTTCGGCCTGGCCAACGCGGGCATCCGGCTCGACGTCGACACGCTCGGCGCCGCCGTCCACTCGCGGCTGAGCATCGGCGTCGCCGTGGCGCTCGTGCTGGGCAACGCGATCGGCATCACGGGCGCCTCGACGCTCGCGATCCGGATGGGCCTCGGCGAGCTGCCCGGCCGTGTCCGGTACGGCCACCTGCTGGGCGGCGCGGTGCTCGCCGGGATCGGGTTCACGATCTCGCTGTTCATCGCGCAGCTCGCGTTCGACGACCCCGCCCAGCTCTCGGACGCGAAGATCGGCGTCCTCGCCGGGTCGCTGACCGCCGCGGTGCTCGGGTCCGTGCTGCTGCGGTGGCTCGGCGAGAAGCTGCCGCTGTGCTCCCCGGCGTCGGTCGGTCCCCCGCCCGCGCTGCCGCCGCTGCCGTGGCGGTCGCCCGCCTGACGCCGACCCCGCGCGCCGACGCCCGCGCCCAGACGCTCAGGCGGCGTCCGCGAGCGCCGCGTACCGGTCGAGGATCCGCGGCCACTCCGTGAACTTGCGGCGGTCCACGGCGTTCTCCTCGGTCCAGCCGGCGTGCTCGAACGTCATGAGCGTGCCGCCCTCGGCCCCCGGCTGGAACGTCACGGTGATGCGTGACGGGTGCTCGCGCGTCTGGCCGAGCGTCGAGGAGTGCACCAGCCGGGCGGCGGAACGCACCTCCAGCACCTCGCCCCACTGCAGCGCCCCGCGCGTCGCGTCCTCGAGCAGCACCCGCCCACCGACCCACGGCTCGATCGTCGCGCCGACGAACCCGGCGGGGTCCAGCGAGTAGTCCGGGTGCCACCAGCGACCGATCTGCTGGACGTACACGTCGAACGCCGGGCCCGGCGCGCACCGCAGGTGGTACTCGAGCGTGATCGGGGACAGGTCCATCGCCCGATGGTGGCGCGTGACCGGCCGCAGCGCCAGGTACCGGGGCTCAGGCCAGCGGGTCGTCGGGCCCGAAGGTGCTCAGGCTCAGCCGCCGGACGTCCTGCTCGACGATCCGTGCGGCCGCCGCCCGCAGCGACGCGACCGTGTCGGCCCCGGCCCGGACGAACCGGCCGGACAGCTCGTCGAGCTCGCCGTCCCCGAACGCGCGGACCAGCTCGGCGACGTCCTCGACCGGCGTCCACTGCGTGCGCTCCGCGTGCAGCGGCATGCCGCTCGTCATGTCGGTGGCGACGACGCCGGGGGCCAGGTCGAGGACGCGGATGCCGCGCTCGCGGTACTGGGCGTCGAGCAGCGTGGTGAACCGGGCCAGGGCGCCCTTGCTGATGCCGTACCCGGTGTACGAGGTGCCGCGGTTGTGCCCGGACCCCGAGTTCACGTTGAGCACGCGGCCGCCGCCGCGGGACAGCATGCCCGGCAGCACCGCGTGCGTGACGAGCATCGGCCCGCGCACGTTCGTCTCGACGACCCGCCACATGTCGTCGACGTCGTCGTCGCCGAACGGCACCTCGGCGCGCTCGAGGACCCCCGCGTTGTTGACCAGCAGGCCGATGCCCCCGAGGCCCGCCTCGACGCGCGCGACGGCGTCGGCGACGGCGGTGACGTCGACGAGGTCGGCGGCGGCGACCGTCACGGGCACGCCGTGCGCCGCGACCTCC
This sequence comes from Cellulomonas chitinilytica, assembly GCF_016862675.1. Classification (GTDB taxonomy): domain Bacteria; phylum Actinomycetota; class Actinomycetes; order Actinomycetales; family Cellulomonadaceae; genus Cellulomonas; species Cellulomonas chitinilytica. The sequence goes on from NZ_BONK01000014.1 coordinate 78,313, forward strand.
TCGGCGACGGCGTCCAGGTGGCTGCGGGTGCGCCCGACGAGGCCGACCGCGTACCCGGCGGCGGCGAGCCCGAGCGCCACGCCGCGGCCGATCCCCCTCCCGGCTCCGGTGACGAGGGCGGTCCGTGGGGTGGAGGAGGTCATCGGGTCATCGTGCCGCATCAGGCCGTCGCGGCGACCGCCTGGTCGACGGCCTCCCGCAGCCGCCGCAGCTCGGGCCGCCCGGTGTAGCGCACTCCCCCGACGAAGATCGTCGGGGTCCCCGTCACGCCCGCCGCGACGCCGGCCGCGTAGTCGTCCTGCACCGCGCGGGCGAACCGCTGGGCGGCGTCGCCCGCGACGTCGTCGGGGTCGAGCCCGAGCGCGCGGCCCGCGGCGCGCAGGTCCCGCTCGGCGAGGCGGTCCTGGTGGCTCATCAGGTCGTCGTGCATCTCCCAGAACAGCCCGTGCGTCGCGGCGGCCTCCGACGCGAGCGCCGCGGCGAGCGCGTGCGGGTGCACCTCGAACAGCGGGAAGTGCCGCCACACGAGCCGCACGCGTCCCGCAGACGTGTCGACGAGCTCGCGCAGCACCGGGGACGCCGCACGGCAGTACGGGCACTCGAGGTCGCCGTACTCCAGCACGGTGACGGGGGCGAGCGGGTCGCCGTAGACGTGCCGGTCGGGCGCGGTCGGGTCAGCCATGCGACGCACTATGCCTCGTCAGGCGCCTCGGCAGCAGGGGTGGGCTCGCGGTGCCGTCGCCGGCGACGATCCCGTCGACGACCTCCCGCATCGCGTCGGCCGCGGTCCACCGCGGCCGCAGGTCGAGCTCGCGCTCGGCGCGGGCGGTGTCCAGCACGGGGGCGGCGAGCGCCAGGTCGAGCCAGCCGGGCCCGACGGCCACCGCGCGGGCGTGCCAGGCCGCGGCGAGCGCGGCACGCACGGTCGAGGGTGCGACCTCCCGCACCGCACCCGCGCCGATCACGTCGGCCACGTCCTCACCACGGAGCACCCCGGGCGCCGCGACGTTGAACGCGCCCCGCACCTGCCGCACCACGGCCTCCCGGCAGGCGTCGGCGAGGTCGTCCGCGTGCACCGCCTGCAGCCGCAGGCCCGACGGCCACGGCAGCACCGGGAGCCTGCCGTCGAGCAGCGCACGGGGGACGAACCGGCCGAGGAAGTACCGCGTGATCTCGTGTCCCGCGTCGCGCTGGAACACCAGCGCGGGCCGCAGCCGCGCGACGACGAGTCCCGGGTGGGTCGCCTCGGTCTCGTCGAGCAGGCGTTCCTGGGCGGCCTTGTGCAGCGAGTACGACGACGACCGGACGCCGTCCGTCGGCCACCCCTCCGCGCGCGGCACGTCGTCGGGCGCCGGCGAGTACGCCCCGACGGACGACGCGGCGACGACGTGAGGCACGCCGGCCCGGACGACCGCCGCGAGCACCCGCCGGGTGCCCGACACGTTGACGTCGAACAGCCGCCGGCGGTCGTGGCTCGGCTGGACCGCCCACGCGAGGTGCACCACCGCGTCGGCGCCCGCGAACACGTCGGTGAGGCGCGCCACGACCGGTTCGTCGGGCACGCCCTCCCCGAGGTCGCACGCGACCCACGACGCGATCCGGTACGGCAGCGGGGGCAGGCCGTGAGGGACGCGCCGCGCGACGCCGACCACCGACGTCACGGTCGGGTCGGTCATGAACCGCCGCAGGAGCGCCGTCCCGACGTTGCCGCTCGCGCCGACGACCACGACCCTCATCCGCGACCCCCGATCGTCCCGGGCCGGGTCGTGGGTGCCGCCGCTGCCGGTCGTGGTGCGCTCGTCATCCGACCCACGCTGGCATCCCTGCGCGACGGGCGCATCCGGGGCCTTCCTGGTGCGGGACGCCGGGCCACGCAGGACGATGCGTCCGTGCTGCGGACCCGGGTCGTGCCGGCGCTCGCCGCGCTCGCCCTGGTCAGCGGCTGCGCGGTGGGCTCGTCGTCCGCGCCCACGTCCGACGCCGCCACGCTCGGCGGCGCGGTGGCGGAGGCGACGTCCGCGGTCGAGACGACCCGGCTCGCCGCCCGCCTGCTGCGCACCGACCGCGCCCCCGCCACGGTCGTCGACACCGCGATCGACGACTCGGTGCACGTGCTGGCCGACGCGTCGTTCGCGATCAGCACCCTGGTGCCCGGCGGACCACGCGGCGCGGCCTGGCGCGACGAGGCCCTCGACGCGGTCAGCGAGGCGACCGTCGCGGTGACCCGGGCCCGCGACTGGGCGAACGGCGTCGGCGACGGGGCCCGCGTGCGCGGCGACCTCGACGCGAGCGCGCAGCGGCTCGACGACCTCGGCAGCGAGCTCGACGCGGCGGCGGGCCGATGAAGCGGCTGCTCGGCGTCGCGCTCGGCATCCTCACCGCCATCGGCGGGTTCCTCGACATCGGGGACCTCGTCACGAACGCCGTCGTCGGGTCCCGGTTCGGCCTGACGCTCGCGTGGGTCGTGCTCGTCGGGGTCGTCGGGATCTGCCTGTTCGCCCAGATGTCCGGGCGGGTCGCGGCCGTGAGCGGGCGGGCGACGTTCGAGATCATCCGCGAGCGGCTGGGCCCCCGGACGGCCGGCGCGAACCTCGTCGCGTCGTTCCTCATCAACCTGCTCACGCTCACCGCCGAGGTCGGCGGCATCGCCCTGGCCCTGCAGCTCGCCAGCAGCGTCGAGCCGCGGCTGTGGATCCCCGTCGCCGGGCTCGCCGTGTGGCTCGTCATCTGGCGCACGAAGTTCTCGGTCATGGAGAACGTCACCGGCCTGCTCGGGCTGACGCTCGTGGTGTTCGCCGTCGCCGTGTTCCTGCTCGGCCCGGACTGGGCTTCTCTCGGCTCGCAGGCGCTGTCTCCCACCGTGCCGGCCGAGGAGGGGGCGGCGTCGTACTGGTACTACGCGATCGCCCTGTTCGGCGCCGCGATGACGCCGTACGAGGTGTTCTTCTTCTCGTCCGGCGCCCGCGAGGAGAGGTGGACCGCGAAGGACATCGCCGAGTCGCGGATCAACGTCCTCGTCGGGTTCCCGTTCGGCGGGGTGCTGTCCGTGGCCATCGCCGCCTGCGCCGCGATCGTCTTCCTGCCGCAGGCGATCGAGGTGTCCTCGCTGTCGCAGATCGTGCTGCCCGTCGCGCTCGCGGGCGGCAAGCTCGCGCTGGCCGTCGTCATCGTCGGGATCGTCGCCGCCACGTTCGGCGCCGCCCTCGAGACCGGCCTGTCCAGCGGCTACACGCTCGCCCAGTTCTTCGGCTGGTCGTGGGGCAAGTTCCGCCGCCCCGCGCAGGCGGCCCGCTTCCACCTCACGATGATCGTCGCGATGCTGGTGGCCGTGGGCGTGCTCATGACGAGCGTGGACCCCATCCGGGTCACCGAGTTCTCCGTCGTGTTCTCCGCGATCGCCCTGCCGCTGACCTACCTGCCGATCCTCCTGGTGGCGAACGACCCGGAGTACATGGGCGAGCACGTCAACGGCCGGGCGACGAACGCGCTCGCGCTCGTGTACCTCGTCGTCATCGTCGTCGCGTCGCTCGCGGCGATCCCGCTGATGATCGTGACGGGAGCCGGTTCATGAGCCCGCGCCTGCGCCGGTCCACCCGGCCCTTCCCGCCCGACGAGACGCTGCCCGAGCCCGTGCGGCCGGCCGGCCTCGTGCTCGACGCCCGCCTGCACCTGCTCGACCGGCAGACCCTCGACGTCGACGACGTCCCTGTCGCGACGGTCGACGACCTGGAGATCGGGCCGCCGGGGTCCTCGCTGCTGGCCGGGACCGACTCGGTGTTCGTCACCGCCCTGCTGTCCGGCCCCGTGCTCGCCACCCGGATCTTCGGCGGCCGGCCACCCGCGTCCCGGCTGCACCGCATCGACTGGCGGCACGTCACCGACGTCGGCACCACCGTGCGGCTGGGCGTGCACGGCGACTCGCTCGACGTGCTGTGGGTCGAGCGCTGGGTCCGCGACCACGTGATCGGACGCATCCCCGGAGGCCGCCATGATCCTGGGTGACCTCCTCGACGCCCCCGTCGTCGACTCCTCCGGGCGGGTGCTCGGGTTCGTCGTCGACGTGCGGCTCGTGCTCGACGGGCCGGTGGACGGGCTGCTCGCCGCGCCGCGCGTGCACGGGCTGCTCGTGAGCCCGCGGACCGGGACGTCGTTCCTCGGGTACGAACGCACCGGCCTGGACGCGCCGGCGCTGCTCGCCCGGTTCCTGCGGTGGCGGCACCGGGGGTCGTTCCTCGTGCACTGGACCGACGTCGAGGTGGCGTCGGCCGACGGGGTGCGGCTCGCCGACGGGTACCGGAGGTGGTCGCCGGCGATCCCCGGTGTCGCGCACCAGCGACCGTGACGTGGCGGTCGGCGACCGCCGGGTGGCCGCGACCCACGCCAGCGCGCGGGCCGCGGCCGCCCCTGGCTCAGGAGCAGAGGACCGCGTCGACCGCCGCGTTGATCCGCCGGACGGCCGCCTCGGGGTCCTCCATCGCGGCCGGCAGCGCGGTGACCGCCACGGTCACGGACCGCCCGTCGGGCCCGACGCCGCCGCCCGTCTCGTAGCCCGGGATGCTCCCGCCGTGCCCCCACGCGACCCCGCCGCAGCTCAGGTCGGTGCTGAGGAGGCCGAGCCCGTACTTCCAGCCGAACTCGGGCAGGGCGTCGACGGTGTCCTGCATCTCCGCGAGCAGCGCGGGCGGCAGGAGCCGGCCGCCGAGCAGCGCGACGAAGAACGCGTTGAGGTCGCTCGGGGTCGACACGATGTCCCCGGCCGCCCACGCGAACGACGGGTCGAGCGCGGTCCACTCGACGAGCTCGCCGCCGGGCGTGGTCGCGTGGTAGCCGAGCGGGTGCCGCCCGCGGATCTGCTCCTCGCCGCGGTCCGGGATGTAGGTGTCACGCAGGTGGAGCGGCTCGATGACCCGGTCGGTGATGACCTCGGCGAGCGGCCGGTGGGTGACGTGCTGCACGATCAGGCCCGCGATGACGTAGTTGGTGTTGCTGTACGACCACTCGGCCCCGGCCGGCTTGCCCGGCATCGTGAGCGCCAGGTCGAGGAGCTCGCGGGGCTCGACGTACTGGTGGCGGGTCGCGGCGAAGTCCATCGCCGCGGTGTAGTTCGGCACGCCGCTGGTGTGCTGCATGACCTGCCGGACGGTGATGGCGTTGCCGTCGACGCCGTCGCCGTGCACGAGGCCGGGCAGGTACGTCTCGACGCTCGCGTCGAGGTCGACGGCCCCCTCGTCGACGAGCTGGAGGAGCGCGACGGCGAGGAACGTCTTGCTGTTGCTGCCGATGCGCACCTGCCCGTCGAGCGGCACCCGGGCGCCCGTCGCGAGGTCGCCGACACCCGACCGGTAGTCGCGGCTGCGGCCGCGGGCGTCCTGGTAGGTCGCGAGGGCGCCGGGGAACCCGACGTCCTGGACGAGCGCGTCGAGCTGGGTCTGGACGACGTCCCGCGTGCCGCCGGGCGACGGTCGGCCGTTCGCGGTCGCCGGACCGGCGACGAGGGCCCCGGTGACCCCGACGGCGCACAGGCCGGCCAGGATCGTGGCCCCTCGGACCCGGCGGCGCCGCGACGAGGTCGTCGTCGGGACGGTGGTGGTGGTGGGCGTGCTGTCGCTCATGAGATCTCCTCTGCTCCCCCTGCGTGGCAGGTCGGACTCGGTGATCCCAGCCTCCGGGCGGCCGCGTGCCCGCGACCATCCGGTGACCCCGTCAAGTCGTCGTCGGGGTAACCCCCGACCGCGCGCGGTCGGACGCGCGGTCAGAACAGCGTGCCCGCACCCCCGACGGGTGCCCGCTCGAGCTCCAGCAGGAACCGCTTGCGCTCGACGCCCGCCGCGAACCCGGTGAGCGACCCGTCCGCCCCGATGACGCGGTGGCACGGCACGACGATCGCGATCTTGTTGGCCCCGTTCGCGGCGCCGACGGCCCGGGACGACGTGCGCGGGTCGAGGCCGATCTCGGCGGCCAGCTCCCCGTAGGACCACGTCGTGCCGTACGGGATCCGCAGCAGCCCCCGCCAGACGCGCTTCTGGAAGTCCGAGCCGACCAGGTGCAACGGCAGGTCGAAGACCGTGCGCGTGCCCGCCAGGTACTCGGTGAGCTGCCGTGCGGCGTCGGCGAGCGACGCGTCGTCGCGCTCCCCGAGCCGACCGTCGGCCGGGTGGTTGCGCGGCCGCGTCGACGGCAGGAGCAGCGCGGACAGGGCGCCGCCGGTGCCGACGAGCGTGATCGGGCCCATCGCCGACTCGACCACCGTGTGCGTCACGGTGCCCGTGCGCACCTCCGCCTCCGCCGCCGTCATGACCGACATCTTCCCGCTCCCCTCCGACATCCCGGCACACCTTCCACGAGGGAGACGCCCGGCACCGGTGGGACGTGAGGTGGGCACGTCGTATCAGCGTGGACCTGCGGGCTTCCTTACTCCGGGAAGTCCCCCGGCACCGACGCGGCTAGCATCGCGGTGACGGGGCTCTCGCAACGACGAGGGGGACGTGATGGCGGATCGCATCTGCAGCGTGTGCGGTGCGTCGAACCCGCCCGATGCCGCGTTCTGCCGCGTCTGCGACACGTACTTCGACTGGGACGGCACCGGCGACGCCCCGAAGCACGACCCCACGGCGACGACAGGCCCGACCGCAGGCCCGACGACAGGCCCGACGACCGGCCCGACGACCGGCCCGACGACGGGCCCGGTGGACGGCCCCGGGACCGGCGCCGCCGGCAGCTCGGCCACCGGGACGACGACGGCCCCCACGACCGGTCCGACCGCCGAGCAGCCCACGGGCGAGGAGCCCACCCCGGCGCCCCGCAAGGAGCCGCGCGCGGCCGTGCCGGTCGCCCTCCTCGACCGGACCGAGGTCGTCGTCACCCCGCAGGCACCCGGGTCCCTCGCGATGGTGCTGAAGAACGCCTCCGACATCGTCGACGGCATCGTCGTGCACCCGGCGGCACCGCCGCCGTGGCTCGTGATGACGCAGGAGGACGCCAACCTCATGCCCGGCGAGACGCGGACCGTCCAGGTGACGTTCGCGACGCGCCCGGGCGTGCTGGTCGTCGCCCAGGAGCTCGACGTCGTGCTGGTGGTCCGGTCGTCCATCGACCCGTCGAAGCTCGTCGAGGTGTCGGTGCGGCTGACGGTGCCGCGCCTCGGGCCGCCGCCGACGCTCACTCCCCGACCGACGCTCGTGCACGTCAACGACACCGGCGAGGGCCAGTTCACGCTCGCGTTCGACAACCGGGCCGCGAACTACCCCCGGCACTACAGCCTGTCCGGGCACGACCCGGAGGACGTCGTCCGCGTCGGCTTCCTGCCGCCCGCGGTCGACGTGCCCGCGGGCAGCACCGTCGAGACCACCGTGCGGTTCACCGCGCCCGAGCCGGAGCCCGGCCAGGAGGTCAGCCGTCAGGTGACGATCACCGCCACGTCGGACGACGGGCAGGTCACGGCGAGCGTCACGATCACGCAGCGGACCGCGGCACCGCCGGAGCGGCGCCCCGTCGTCGTCCGGCTGGAGCCGAGCCACCTGCAGGCGACCGGCGACGGGACCGTGGCGTTCGACGTGGTCATCGACAACCGGGCGAGCGACGTCGGGGTGGCCCTGGACCTGAGCGCGCGCGACCCGCAGCGGCTCGTGTCGTTCTCGTTCGGCGAGAACCGGCTCGTCGTCGGGCCGCACCGGGTGACGACCGTCCACGCGCTGCTGCGCACGGCCGCACCGCCGCCGGGCACGACCCAGACCAGGCAGTTCACCGTCGTGGCGAACGACGGCGAGGGGGAGGTCGAGGCGCCGGGCACCCTCGAGGTCACCTCGCGGGCGGCGCCGATCACCACGGCACGCCTGCGGGTCGAGCCGTCGACCCTGGCGACGCAGGAGCGGCACGGCGTGTTCGGGGTGCACGTCGACAACCGGCTCGGCGGCGACGTCCTGCGGGTGCGGCTCACCGGTAACGACGAGTTCGGCCGCGCGCGCCTCACGTTCACCCCTCCCGAGGTCGCCGTCCCGGCCGGGCAGGTCGCCACCGTGCGGCTCGCCGTGGACAGCGAGCCGCCGCCCGGGGGCACCACGTCGTCCCGGCACCTGCGGATCACCGCGAGCGACGGGACCGCCGCGGTCGAGGCGGAGGCGACGCTCACCCAGACGTCCGCCGACCGCCGGCCCGTCGCGAAGCGGTGGCTCGTGGTGCTCGGGTCGCTGCTCGCGATGTTCGGGGCGGTGCTGCCGTGGCTCGGCACGATGATCGACCCGAACAGCGTCGTCGCCGTGGCGACCAGCGCCGCCGAGGGCAACGAGGACGCGATCGCACCGGCGGCCGCCATCGCGTCCACCGTGCTCGTGCTGCTGCTCGGGATCGCGATGCTCTTCGGGCTGAACAGCTCGACGGGCCGCGGCATCCGCTTCGCCGCCGTGCTGATGATCCTCGTCGCGGTCGCCGCCGCCGTGGCCGGCGCACCGGCCACCGGGCTGGTGCTCGTCGTCGTCGGCGCCGTGCTCGGGTTCATCGGCGGCGTCCTCGCCCGCTCCGCCCGACGCACGTGACACCTCGCTCGTCGACGGACCTCGTCGAGCGAGCCGACCCGCGGCACCACCGGCAGCACGCGAGGGGAACCCCATGTCCGACCCGGCTCCGACGACGAGTGCGCGACTGACGGTCCGCGGCGCGGTGGTGCTGGGGGTCGGCGCCATGGTCGGCGCGGGCATCTTCGCGCTGCTCGGCCAGGCCGGCGCGATCGCCGGCTCGGCGGTGTGGGTCTCGTTCCTGCTGGCCGGCGCGATGTCGAGCGCGCTCGGGTACACGCTGGTGCGGTTCGCGATGCGCTGGCCCTCCTCCGGCGGGCTCATCGTGTACCTGCAACAGGGGTACCGCAGCCGCCGGCTCGTCGGGGTCGCCGCGTGGCTCGGGTACCTCACGTCGATCGTGGTGGTGGGTGCGATGGTCGCCGCGTCGTTCGGCGACTACGCGGCCGCCGTCATCGCCGACGGTCCGGCAGGCGGCTGGCTGTCGAAGGTGTGCGCCGTGGTCCTCGTCGTCCTCGGTGCGTGGCTGACGGTGTCGGGGCCGCGACTCGTCGACCGCGTGCAGTCGCTCGTCGTCGGGCTGCTGCTGGCCGTCTTCGCGGTGTTCGTCGTCGGGACGCTGTCGCACGTCGACCCGTCGCTGCTCGCGCCGAGCACGTACCCGGGCGTGGACGACATCGTGGCCAGCGTCGCCCTCACGTTCTTCGCGTACCTCGGCTTCGCGGTGATCTCGTTCGCGGGCGACGACCTGGCCGAGCCGCGGCGCGAGCTGCCCATCGCGATGTACGCGGCGCTCGGCATCACCACCGTCCTGTACGTCGCCGTGTCGCTGTCCGTGTTCGGCACCCTCCCCGTCGACGAGGTGGTCGCCGCCGGTCCGCGGGCGCTCGCCGTGGCCGCGGAGCCGGCGCTCGGGCACGCCGGGTACGTGATGATGACCGTCGCGGCGCTGCTCGCGACCGCGTCGAGCGTCGCCGCCGTGCTGTACGCGTCGCGCGCCCTGACGTCGACGCTGGCGACGTCGGGGATGTTCCCGCCGGCGTTCGGGTCGGGGACCCGGCTCGGGCGGCACGGCGGGCTGGTGATCACCGCCGGGCTGATGGTCGTGTTCGTGACGGTGCTCAGCGTCGGCGCGCTCGCGTCGGTCGGCAGCGCCGTGTCGCTGGCGGTGTTCGTGCTGGTGGCCGTGGCGGCGTTCCGCCTGCGGGCCGAGCTGCGCGCCTCGCCCCTGCTGGCCGGGCTGGCGGTCGCGGTGTCCGGTGTGGTGCTCGTGTGGTTCGTCGTCGACCTGTGGGTGTCGCAGCGGCGGTCGTTCTGGGCGATGGTCGCGCTCGTCGCGCTCGCCCTGGTCGTCGACGAGGCCTGGATCCGGCGTCGGCGCGCGGTCGCGGCGCGGACGCCCTCCTGACGTCGGTCCTGTCGGCCTGGCCCGTCAGCGGGTCGGCGCGAAGGTGGCGACGACGAGCAGCAGCACCACGGTCGCGGACGCGACGATCGCCGCCCACAGGAACGCCTGCACGGCGAGCTCGTGGGCGCGGCGCAGCCGCCACAGCGACGTGCCGAGGAGGAACGGCGCGACGACCCCGGCCAGCGGCGCCCAGAACGCGATCGTGGCGCACAGCACCGTGGCGACGACGAGGGTGGCGGCCCACGCGAGGTCGTGGTCGACGGTGCGGACAGGTGTCCCGTAGATGGCCATGGGCACTCCCCTTCGAGCGTCGCGGGCCTGGAGGTCGTCCCGTGCTCCCTGACGGGAGGCGGGCTCTGCGGCTGGGGATTCGGCTGCGGTCTTCGCCTGAGGCGTGCGGCGGGCGGTGGCCCACGCGAGTCATGTGGTCAAGACGTCGGTGTCATGTCCGGTCTGTCCGTCGTGTGCTCGGAGATTACGCGCGTCCGGCGGCAGCGTCAACGCGTCGGCCCGGTCAACCAGTCACAGGTCGTCAGTCACAGAGACGAGGGCAGGACGACGCGGGTCGTCGACGCGCACCACCACGTCGGCGACAGCCTCCGGGGCCACCTCGTCGGCGTACCGGGCGAAGGCGGGCAGGAGCCACCGCTCCTCCTCCGGCAGGAGCCGCGCGAGGGTCGCCGGGCGGACGGCGAGGTGCACGGCGACGTCGACGTCGAGCCCACGTCCGAGGAGCAGCTCCCCGTCGACGACCAGCACGGACCCGGCCGGTGCGGTCTCGTAGCCCGCCCGGGTCGCCCGGTCGGCGACCGCGTCCCACAACGACGGCAGGTACCGGCCCTCCGCGGCGAACGGGTCGAGCACCTCACGACGCAGCGCCGCCTCGTCCAGCCGGTCCTCGAGGTAGGCGTCGGCGTCGCGCCGGCCGTGCTCCCACCGCAGCGACGCGGGCCGCAGGAAGTCGTCCGCGTGCACCCGCGCCACGGCCCGGCCGGCGGCACGCAACGGGCCGACGAGCGCGTCCGCCAGGTCCGCCGGGCGCAGCACCGCGGCGCCGTCCACCACGACCCGGCAGCGGCCCGGGACCGCGAGCACGCGCTCGACGACGTGCGCGACCAGGGTGTCCCGGCCGACGGGTGTGACGGTCGTGCGCGTCACGCCGTCGGACGCCCGTCGCCGTCGTCGGCGGCACGCCCGTCCTTCTCCTCGGCGTGGTGCTCGCGCTCGTCGATGACGTCCTGCCCGGGCCCCTGGAAGTGCTCCGACCGCTTCAGCGCGTCGATGCTCCCGGTGAACAGCCGCGCGTTCTGGCCGGTCGAGGTCAGCACCTCCGTGTCGTCCGGCGCGCGGGCCCCCGGACGTGGCAGCTCGCGGGTCGCGGGGAGCCGGACGGGCGGCTGCGCGTGGGCGGCTCGTCCTGGCGGGCCGGGCTGCGTCGCGGTGGCCGGACCCGCGACGTCCGGCCCCGACCGGCCGTCCCGTGCGTCGTCGGCGGGCCGCCCCGCCTCCCACCGGGTCCGCGGCAGGCCTTCGGGCGCCTCCGCCTGCAGCCACGCGACGAGCCCCTCGCGGACGTAGCAGCGCAGGTCGAACAGGGTGGGCGCGTCGACCGCCGACGCGAGCGCGCGCACCCGGACCGCGCCGCCCACCGCGTCCGTGACCTGCAGGATCCCGACCCGGCGGTCCCACAGGTCCGTGGCCTCCAGCAGCCGCGCGAGCTCGGCGCGCATCCGCTCGACGGGCAGCTCCCAGTCGAGGTCGAGCTCGACGGTGCCCAGCAGGTTCGCGTCGCGCCGGGTCCAGTTCTCGAACGGGGTCGACGTGAAGTACGTCGACGGCATGATGAGGCGGCGGTCGTCCCACACGTGCACGACGACGTACGTGAGGGTGATCTCCTCGATCCGCCCCCACTCGCCGTCGACCACCACGACGTCGTCGACCCGGATGGCGTCGGTGAACGCGATCTGCGTCCCCGCGAACACGTTCGCGAGCGAGCTCTGCGCCGCGAGCCCCGCGACGATCGACAGGAGACCTGCCGACGCGAGCAGGCTCGCCCCGAACGCGCGCGCGTCCTTGAACGTGAGCAGCACCGCGCCGGCCGCGCACACCACGATCACCGCGACGGTGATGCGCCGCAGCAGCTGCACCTGCGTCCGGACCCGCCGCGCGTGGCGGTTGTCCGCGACGTCCACCCGGTACCGGGCGAAGGCCGCGTCCTCCAGCACGAACGCAAGGCTCCCGACGAGCCACGCCACCGAGAGGATCAGCGCGATCAGCAGCACGTGCTCGGCGGCGGCCCGCCAGTCGGAGGGCTCGGTGGACAGCCGCAGCGCGATCCACAGCGCCACGACGACGAGCACGGCGCGGGTGGGCCTGCGCGAGTGCCGGGCGAGGTCCGCCGCGACGGGCGAGCGGCGTGCGGCCCGCCGGACGAGCGCGCCGAGCAGGATCGCGACGAGGTAGGCGACGACGACGGACGCGAGGATCGAGAGCACAGGCACGACGACGTCGCTCGCCGACGTGGGATCGGGCTCCCCCACGGGCACGGCGGTCGGGAACACGGAGCGGTGCACGCCGGTCAGCCTAGGCAGCGGGCCCCAGGGGCGACACCGGGCGCGCGTCCGGGAAGGCGCCCGCGCCGGACGCCAGGTCGGCCGGGCCGCGCAACCCTGCCGCTGCGTCCGGACCACGGGCGTTTTCAGGGGTGCCCCGTCCTCGTGGAGGACGGGGCACCACGAGAGGCGTCTCGCCGGCACGAGGCGTGGCGCGCTCCCTGCACCCTTGCGGGCGGCCCGGCTCTCGCCGGACCCTCGACATGCGGTCCGAAAACCGCTGACAGCCGGTCGCGTGGGATTCCCATGACGATCGGCTGGACCCTGTCTAACACTCCCTTTGCCAGGATGCACCTCAGACAGATGTCCAGTTACGCGCGCTTTGTCAGGGGAGGCGTCTAGCCTGCGATGTCGTGACCGAACCCCATCCTCTTGTGACCACCGTCACATGGCACCGCCTCGAGCGGCCCCTCGACCCCGCGCCGCTGCTCGCCTCGCTCGTCGCCCACGCGACACCGGGCGTCGAGGTCGTCGAGGGGTCGACCGTGCGGCGGCTCGCGGTCGTCGACGGGCGGCCCACCGCGGTCGAGGCACGGCTGTCGAGCGACCTCGTCGAGCTGCGGGGCGCGCCAGTCGACGTCCTGACGCGGCTCGGCGCCCGCTGGTTCGGCCTCGACGACGACCTCGGTGCGGTCGCCGACGCGCTCGGTCCCGACCCCGTCGTCGGCCCGCTCGTCCGCCGCCGGCCCACCCTGCGGATCCTCGGGCACCTCGACGGGTTCGAGGCGGCGGTCAGCACCGTGCTCGGCCAGCAGGTGTCGCTCGCCGCGGCCCGCACGTTCGCCGGCCGGCTCGCGAGCGCGTACGGCACCCCGGGACCCGCGGGCCTCGTGGTGCCGCCGTCCCCGGACAGGCTCGCCGCCGTCGACCCCGCCGAGCTGCAGTCCGTCGTCCGCATCACCCACGCGCGGGCCCGCACCCTGCACGCCCTCGCGGCCGCGTGCGCGGACGGTCTCACGCTCGCCCCCGGTGCCGACGTCCACGACGTCCGCTCGCGGCTCGTCGCCCTGCCGGGGATCGGGCCGTGGACCGCCGACTACCTCGCGCTGCGGGTGCTCGCCGACCGGGACGCGCTGCCCGTCGGCGACCTCGTGCTGCGGCGGGCGCTCGACGTGCCGTCCCCCCGGGACGTCGCGCACGCGGCGGAGGCGTGGCGCCCGTTCCGGGCGTTCGCGGCGGTGCACCTGTGGACGTCGCACGCCTACGCCCTGTGACCAGCGGCGCTGTCCCGCGGCCGCCCGTCCCTGCACGTCAGCAGGCCGCTGTCCGGTGACGGTCGGGTCACGGTTGGGGCACATCGGGCCGGTGGCATCACGATTGCGCGACGTCGCCCCCACCGGGGACGCCGCGCCCCTAGCGTCCGGGCCATGACCTCGACGACGAGCAGGATCTCCCGTCCGCGCCGCAGCGCGGCCCTCGGCGCGGCCGCCCTCCTGGCCGCGACCCTCGCGCTCGGCGCGTGCAGCGCGGGCGACGACAGCGGCTCCTCCGACAGCGCGGACGTCGCCTCCGACGCCGGCGCGGCGGCCGGCGGGAACGTCGGCGGCGAGGTCGGCGGCGACGTCGGTAGCGACGACGCGGCGGCCGGCTCGCAGGTGCAGCCCGCCGCCGACGGCACCGTCCCGGCGGCGTCGACGCAGCAGGTCGTCCAGGTCGGCGAGCTGTCGATGAGCGTCGACGACGTGCGGGTCGCGGCGGACGCCGTCGTCGACCTCGCCGAGAAGGCCGGTGGCCGGGTCGACGACCGCACCGAGCACGACGCCACCGCCGGCACCCGCGGCACCGCGAGCCTGAAGATCCGCGTGCCGTCGACCGAGATGACCGCCACGCTCGCCGCGCTGCGCACGATCGGCACCGTCGACCAGGTCGACCTGCACTCGCAGGACGTGACGAACGTCGCCAAGGACCTCGACGCCCGGATCCACGGGCTCGAGCTCTCGGTGGCCCGGATGCAGGACCTGCTGGCGCGGGCGACGACGAACGAGGCCGTCGTCTCGGCGGAGAACTCGCTCACCGAGCGCCAGACGAACCTCGAGCAGCTCCAGTCCCAGCGGGCGCTGCTCGCCGACCAGGTGCGGCTCTCGACGCTGACCGTCGCGATCACCGGACCCGAGGTCGTCGTGGCCCCCGAGCCGGAGCCCGAGCCGACCGGTCCGCAGTCGTTCCTCGAAGGGCTCTCCGCGGGCTGGTCCGCGTTCGCGGCGACCGTCAAGGTCGTGGTCGTGCTGTTCGGCGTCCTGCTGCCGTGGCTCGCGTTCGGCGGCGCGATCGCCGCGGGCGTCGTGGCGGTCTCCCGCTGGCGCCGCGCACGATCCGAGGTCCCGGCCGCACCGGTCCCGGCGCCGGTGCCGGTCCAGGTCAGCGCTGACGACGAGCCACGCTCCTGACACCCCGACCGACCCGGAGGATCCTGCTGCCATGAGCTCCACGACGAACTGGTACGTCCTGCAGCACGCTCCCGGCCCGGCGGTCCCGGACGGCGAGTCGGTGTTCGACCAGCCGGGGATCGCCGGCCACTACGCGTTCCTGGCCCGGCGGCGGGAGGCGGGCGAGCTCGTCGCGGCGGGGCCGCTGCCCGACGACGACGGGCGCGGCATGACGGTGCTCGACGTCGCGTCGTACGACGACGCGGTGCGGCTCGCGACGCAGGACGACCAGGCGGTCGTGGACGGCCTGCTGACCGTCACCGTCCGCGAGTGGCGTGTGGTGATGGCCCGCGACTGACGCCTGCGCAGGACGGTCGCGCGCGCCTGACGGGCGCCTGCGACCTGCTGCCGTCAGGCGCGCGCGAACGTCCTGCGGTACTCGGACGGGCTCACGCCGACGGCCCGTCGCAGGTGCAGGCGCAGGTTGGTCGCGGTGCCGAGGCCGCTCGCGGCCGCGACCCGGTCGAGCCCCCAGTCGCTCGTCTCGAGCAGCTCGCGCGCACGGTCGAGCCGCGCGGTGACGAGCCAGCGCAGGGGGGTCGTGCCCGTCTCGGCGACGAACGCGCGCGCGAACGTGCGCTCCGACGTGCAGGCGTGCCGGGCGAGGTCGGTGACGGTGAGCGGCTCGTCCAGCCGTCGCAGGGCCCACGCCCGGGTCGCCGCGAGGGAGCCGGGGCGGTCGGGCTCGAGGGGTCGGGCGATGTACTGCGCCTGCCCGCCGTCGCGGTGCGGGGGCGCGACGATGTCGCGGGCGACCCGGTTGGCGACCGCGGCGCCGCGGTCGGTGCGCAGCAGGTGCAGGCACAGGTCGATGCCCGCGGCCACGCCGGCGGACGTCACGACGCTGCCCTCGTCGACGAACAGCACGTCCGGGTCCACCCGGACCCGTGGGAAGCGGCGGGCGAGCTCGGCGGTGTGCAGCCAGTGGGTCGTCGCACGGCGCCCGTCGAGCAGCCCGGCCTGGGCCAGCAGGAACGCGCCGGCGCAGATCGACACGACGCGGGCGCCGCGGGCGTGCGCGCGCCGGACCGCGTCGAGCACCTCGTCGCTCACGACGCGGTCGTGGGGGCGGAACGCCGGGACCAGCACGGTGTCCGCCGTGTCGAGCGCCTCGAGCCCCGCCTGGGCGACGACGGGGTAGCCGCCGGTGGTCGGCACCGGGCCGGGGCGCTCGGAGCAGAGCGTGAGCGTGTACCCGAGGTCGCCGTGGCCCGTGAAGATCTGGAACGGCATGCCGACCTCCATGGCGAGCACGGAGTCCAGCACGAGGACCGCGACGTGGTGCGGGGCGGACGACATGGCAGCAATCTATCGAACAGTGGCACTCCTGCCACTCGCCCGGGACGCGGCCCTCACAGGATCGTGACCGGCATGACGACCCTCGCCACCCCGACCCCCGTCACCTCCGGCACCCGCGTCACCCGTCGACTGATCGGCGCCCAGGGCCTGTACGTGCTCGCGAGCTCGGTGGACCTCACGCTCACCGGCATCGTCGGCGCGCACCTCGCCCCGACCCGCGCGCTCGCGACGGTGCCGTTCGGCCTCATCCCCGTGGTCGCCGCGTCCTCGACGTTCCTGCTGTCGCGCGGCATCGGCCGGTACGGGTACCGGCGGGTGTTCGCGCTCGCGTCGTCGAGCGCGGTCGTCGCCGGTCTGGTCTCCGCGACCGCCGTGCACCTGCACCTGTTCTGGCTGTTCTGCGTCGGCACCGCGATCGTCGGCGTGCAGCAGGCGGGCGCCGGCTACTACCGGTACGCGGCCGCGGAGTCCAACCCCGACGCCCGCGCGAAGGCCGTGAGCACCGTGCTCGCGGGCGGCCTCGTCGCCGCGCTCGTCGGGCCGTTCCTCGCGACCGCGGCAGGTGGCGCCACCACCACGCCCTACGTCGGGTCGTACCTGCTCGTCGCGCTGTGCGGCGCCGTCGCGACGGTGTGGAACGCGCGTCTCCCCCGCGAGCTCGTCACGCTCGCCGCGCCGTCGCGGGCCGTCGACGCGCCCGACGCCCGCTCACGCGCGCAGCTGTGGCGGCAGCCCGTGCTGCTCACCGGGGTCGCGGCCACGTGCCTCGCGGCGGTCGCGATGATGTCGATGATGACCGCCGGGCCCATGGCCGGGATGGACATGGGCCACGACGAGGGGCAGGCGACGCTCGCCGTCCAGCTGCACATGATCGGGATGTTCGCGCCCGGCTTCGTCGTCGCCCGGTGGATCGGGCGCATCGGCGAGCGGCGGGTCGCCGCGCTCGGGGCGCTCGTGCTCGTCGTCGCCGGCGGCGCGGCGGCCGTCAGCCCGCAGACGTGGGCGTTCCTCGTCGCGATGACGGCGGTCGGGGTCGGCTGGAACCTCGCGTTCAGCGGCGGGAGCGCGATGATCGCCGGGTCCTACCGGCCGAGCGAGCGCGGCCGCGTCCAGCCCGTCGCCGAGCTCGTCACCACGACGGCGCAGGTCGGCGGGACGGTCGGCGCCGGGGTCCTCGCGACCGCGAGCGGCTGGCCGGTCCTGGGCGTGGCGGTCGTCGTCGCCTCCGTCCTGGTCGGCACCGCCCTCCGCCCCGACCGCCCTTGACCATCCCCCACCGGCGGGGTCGGTCGAGGTGGGGCGGGGGGCGGGCCGGGCCGGGCACGCGCCGTGGGATTACCGTGTGGGCCGTGACCGAGGTCCGTGAGGAGGCGTACGCCTGGCCGCGCCGGCCGGCGGCGTCGCGCGACGTGCTGCTCGAGCTGCTCGTGCACGGCGCGATGCCGCGCTCCGAGCTCGCCGAGCGGCTCGGGCTGTCCCGGCCGACGATGACGCGGCTGACGCGCGGGCTCGTCGAGGCGGGTGTGCTCGTCGAGGCGGAGACGGAGCTGCGCACGGCGCTGGGCCGCCCGTCCGAGCTGTTGCGCGTGGTCCCGGCGGCGGGGCACTTCGTCGGGGTCAAGCTCACCGGCGACCACCTGTACGGGGTCGTCACGGACCTCACGGCGAGCGTCGTGGGCACGCTCGACGAGCCGCTGACCTCGACGGACGTCACCTCGGTGCTCGCGCAGGTGGCCGACGCCGTCGAGCGGCTCCGCCGCCGGCACCGCCGCGTCATGGCGCTCGGGCTGACGCTCGCCGGGACCCTGAGGCGGGACGCCGGACCTGCGGTGGTCGTCGAGTCGATGTTCCTGCGCTGGGCGGACGTCCCGCTCGAGCAGCTCCTCGTGGACGCGACGGGGCTGCCGAGCGTCGTCGAGAACGACGTGCAGGCGCTCACCGCGGCCGAGCACTGGTTCGGCGCGGGGGCGGGCCTCGACTCGCTCGCGGTCGTCACGGTGGGTGCCGGGATCGGGTGCGGGCTCGTGGTGCACGGCCGGCTCGTCCGCGGTGCGCACGGCCTGCCGGGGCAGCTCGGCCACGTGCTCGTCGACCCGTCGGGCCCGGTGTGCGACCAGGGGCATCGCGGGTGCGCCGCCGCCTACCTGATGACCGCCGCGCTCCTCGACCACCTGACCACGCCGGAGGGCCGGCCGACGTTCGACGAGGCGCTGGCCCGGGCGCGCGCCGGCGACCCGGCCGCCGTCGAGGTCGTCGACCGGGCCGGGTACGCGCTCGGCGTGGTGGTCGGGACCGTCGCGAACGTCGTCGACCCGCAGAAGGTGCTCCTGACGGGAGAGGGCCTCCCCCTGCACGAGGTCGCCGCCGCCCGGTTCCGCGACGGGCTGGCGGCGACGTACGCGTCCGACCCGGACCGGCTCGTGATCGACGTGCAGCCGTTCGACTTCGGCGAGTGGGCCCGGTCGGCCGCGGCCCTGGCCATCCGGTCCGTCGTGCAGGGCACCGCCTGACGCACGCGACCGGGCCGGTCACGCCCGGAGCGGACCGGCCCGCCGCCGTCAGGCCCGGGTGGCCCGCACGAGCACCAGGTGCTCCGGGAACAGCGTCGGCGCCGCGAGGCCCACCTCGCCGAGCGCACGCCCGCTGAGGCGCACCCCGTCGGGCCCCCACCAGGGCGGCACCCCGCCGCCGAGACCTTCGGCGACGTCGCCCGGAGCCTGCGGCCGCACGAGGTAGACGCCGTCGGGGTCGAGCCCGGGCAGCTGCACGCGCCCGGCGGGCAGGGACTGCGACGTGTCGGACGCGACGACCGCGAACACCGCGTCCGCCCGGTCCTGCGCGACGACGCCGTGCACGGTGAGCGCCGGGTCGACGGGGTCGGCGTGCACGGACGTCCCCGTGTGCAGCAGGCCGCGCAGGTCCTTGTACGCCGCCACCCACGCGGCGAGCTCGGCCCGCTGGGTCTCGTCGGCCTCCCGCAGGTCCCACTCGATGCCGAGGTGGCCGAACAGCGCGGTCCCCGCCCGGTACGGCAGAACGTGCCGTCGGCCGGTGCTGTGCGCGGTGCCGGAGCCGACGTGCGCGCCGATGAGCTCGAGCGGGATCAGCAGGTTGGTCCACCGCTGGATGCGCTGCCGCTCGAAGGCGTCGATGCAGTCGCTGCCCCACACCCGGTCGGTCCGCTGCAGGATCTCCAGGTCGACGCGGCCGCCGCCCGACGAGCACGACTCGATCTCGACGCCGGGGTGCCGCAGCCGCAGCTCGTCGAGCAGCCGGTACAGCGCGAGGGTCTGGGCGTGCACGCCCGGCGCGCCGGCGGCGCCGTGCCCGGCGTCCTGCAGGTCGCGGTTGTGGTCCCACTTGAGGTACCCGATCGCGTACTCCTTCAGCAGCGCGTCGAGCCGCTCGAGGATGAAGTCGAACGCCTCGGGGACCGCGAGGTCGAGCACCTGCTGGTGGCGGGCGTCCCGCGGGAGCCGCGACGGCGTCCGCAGGATCCAGTCGGGGTGCGCGCGGGCGAGGTCGGAGTCGAGGTTGACCATCTCGGGCTCGACCCAGAGGCCGAACTGCAGGCCGAGGCCGGTGACGTGGTCGACGAGCGGGTGCAGGCCGTCGGGCCAGACCTCGTCGGACACGTACCAGTCGCCGAGCCCCCGGTGGTCGTCGCGGCGGGAGCCGAACCAGCCGTCGTCGAGCACGTACCGCTCGGCGCCGATCGCGGCGGCGGCGTCGGCGAGCTCGGTGAGCCGCCCGAGGTCGTGGTCGAAGTAGACGGCCTCCCAGGTGTTGAGGGTGACCGGGCGGGGTGAGCGCGGGTGCTGCGGCCGGGCGCGCATCCACCGGTGGAACCGGGCGGACAGGTCGTCGAGGCCGTCTCCCCAGGAGCCGTACAGCCACGGCCCGGTGTACGTCTCGCCGGTCGCGAGCCGGACCTCGCCGGGCAGCAGCAGCTCGCCGCCGCCGAGCAGCCCCGCCTGGTAGTGGCTGCGCTCGGCGAGGGTGCGGTGGTTGCCGGACCACGCGGTGTGCAGACCCCAGACCTCGCCGCCGCGGTTGGCGAACCCGGCGACGCCCGCCGCGATCACGTACGCCGAGTCGTAGCCCGTGCGGCCACGCCGGTTCTCGCGCAGCCGGGTGCCGTGCGTGAACGCCGTGCGCTGCGGGCTGCGCTCGCGGGCCCACCGGCCGGCGAGGTCGAGCAGCTCGGTGGCCCGCTCGGGGACCGGGAGCATCGGGGTGAGGGCGTCGACCGTGTACGTCGCGTCGCCCTCGTTGGTCACCCCCGCGCGCAGGCGGACGAGGCCCTGCGGGGTGAGCTCGATCCGGAGCTCGACGACGAGGTCCGCGTCGGCCGCGACCACGTCGAGCGCCCCGCCGCCGGCCGGGTCCACCTCCAGCGCCGACGAGCGCACGGCGAACGCGGGGCTGAAGTCGGACCCGTCGCGCGACCCGACGAGCCCGGGGGTGCCGAGGTACCCGGCGGCCTGCTCGGGCAGCACGGACACCTCGACCTGGCCGTCGACCGGGAACCCGGTCGTGGACGGGGTGGTCGCCCGCACGATCTCGGGCAGGACGTCCGGTGCGAGGTCGCCGAGGTCGCGGCCCCAGTGCACGACGCGCGGGAGGGTCCCGCCGCGCAGGTCGACGAGCAGCGAGACGCCGTCGGCACGCAGGTGGACGACTTCGTCGAGGGTGGTGGCGGGCATGCGGTGGTCCCTTTCGTTCGCAGCGGCACCGAGACTTAGATTCGCTGCGAAACAATGTACGGTCGGCCCGCCGCGACCGTCCAGCCCTTCGGGCGATCAGACCGGCAGCCACACCCGCATCGTCGACGGCCCCCGGTTCGCCCAGTCGTGGTAGGCGACGAGCGGCACGTCGAGGGCCCCGCCGTCGAGCACGTCCTGACCGCCCCCGTAGGGCCACGACCGGTCCTCGGGCGCACCCAGCCGCACGCGCGCGACCACCCGACCGTCGACCTCGCGCAGCCCGGCGTCCACGTCGAGCCGCACGTCCGCGACGTCGACGCCGGGGGCCGCACCGGCCGCCACGAGGTCGACCGACTCCAGGGCCAGCACCTCCGGACCTCGCTCCACCGCGACGCACCCGCGGACCGCGTCGATGCGCGGGTCCGGCACGGTGACCCGCGGCACGAGCGGCAGCCGCAGCTCGACGACGTCGCCCGCCGCGAACCGCCGCGTCACGCCCACCGACCCCGGCGCGACCGTCCGGGCCTCCTCCCCCGGCGCCGCGAGCGTCGCGCCGGCGGCCCAGCCGGGCACGCGCAGCGTGAGCGTCCACTCCCGGTCCACGTCGTTCGCCACCCGCACCCGCACGACGCCGTCGCTCGGGTACCGCGTCTCGACGTCGAGCTCCACGCGGGTCCCGTCCGCGAGCGCCGTGCGGACCTGCGCCGGCACGTACTGGTGCAGCTGCACGCCGTCGTCGTCCCGGGTCGCGACGAGCGCGGCCAGGCTGGCGAGCGTGCGGGCCACGTTCGGCGGGCAGCACGACACCGCGAACCACGGCGCCCGCAGCGACGACGAGGCCCGGGGGCTCGCGACGTCGTCGGCCGGGACGGTGCCCGGTCGGCGCTGGTGCAGCGTGTTCGTGTAGTAGAACGCCGTGCCCGCGTGCGACGGCGACGTCGCGACGACGTTGAACAGCGTCCGCTCGACGAGGTCGGCGTACCGCGGGTCCCCCTGGGCGAGCAGCAGCCGCCACGAGAACATGACCGAGCCGACGCCCGCGCACGTCTCCGAGTAGGCGCGGTCGGGCGGCAGCACGAAGTCGTCGCCGAACGCCTCCCCCGTGTGGTGCGCGCCCTGCCCGCCGGTCAGGTACGTCCGGCGCGCGACGGTGTTCTCCCACTGCGTCGTCAGGGCGGCGAGCAGCCCGTCGTCGTCCGTCTCGACCGCGACGTCCACCGCACCGGCCGCCAGGTAGTTGGCACGCACGGCGTGGCCGCGCAGCACCGTGGCCTCCCGGACCGGCACGTCGTCCTGGTAGTAGGCGCGGCCGAGCTCGATGTCCGCGAGCGTCCCGGTGCCCCTGCGCTCGACGAACAGTGCGGCCTGCTCGACGTAGCGCCGCTCGCCCGTCGCGCGGCCGAGCTCGACGAGCGCCGGCTCGATCTCGGCGTGCCCGCAGACGGACCCGATGCCGTCGGGCCCGAACGCCGCGCACACGTGGTCCGCGGCCCGCCGGGCGACGTCGACGAGCCCGTCCTGCGCGTCCGGGCGCGTGCGGAGCCGGGCGACGGCCGCCTGGAACAGGTGCCCGAAGCAGTACAGCTCGTGACCCCACTCGAGGTCGGTGTACCGCGCCGGCTGGCCGGGGCGCCCGAAGTTCGTGTTGAGGTACCCGTCGGGCTCCTGGGCGGCGGCGACGCGCGCCACGATCGCCGTGAAGCGCGCCTCCAGGGCGTCGTCCCCCGTGCGCCCGATCTCCCAGGCCATCGCCTCGAGCAGCTTGTAGACCTCGGAGTCGGAGAACTCCCGGCCCCCGCGCCCCGGACCCAGGGTCCCGGCCGCGGCGGCGTCGAAGTTGCCGATCCAGCCCTCGCGCTCCATCCAGTGCTCGATGTGGGCGAGGCTCGCCTCCGCGTTGACCTGCTGGCGGTGCGCCCAGAACCCGCCGGTGACGCGCACCTCGTCGAGGCCGAGAGGGGTCAGCGCGCCGCGCGAAGGGGCCACGGGAGTCGCGGTCCGGGTGGTGGTCGTCGTCATGGTCATCCCTTGAGCGCACCCGACATGAAGCCGCGCACGTAGTGTCGTTGGAGCAGGAGGAACAGCACGATGCAGGGCAGGGCGAGCACCACGACGCCCGCCTCCGTGGCGCCGTAGTCGATGACGCCCTGCACCTGGACGCGCAGGTTGGACACCGCCAGCGGGAGCGTCATCTTGTTCGTGTCGTTGATGAGGATCAGCGGCGCGAAGAAGTCGTTCCAGGCGGCGAGGAACGCGAACAGGCCCACGGTGATGAGGCCGGGCCGGACGGCGGGCAGCAGCACCCGCCACAGGGCGCTGAACGACGAGCAGCCGTCCACGAGCGCCGCCTCGTCGAGCTCGCGCGGCACGGACTCGAACGAGATCCGCATCATGAACGTCGAGAACGGCAGCTGGAACATCGTCAGCACCAGGGCCACGCCGACCAGCGAGTTGCCCAGCCCGAGCTTGTTGAGCAGCACGTACAGCGGGATCAGGAGCGTCGCGTACGGCACCATGAGGATCGCGAGCGTGAGCATGAACAGCGCGTTGCGACCCGGGAACCGGAACCGCGCGAACGCGTACCCGCCGAGCGTCGAGATCAGCAGCGTGAGCAGCACGCACAGGCCCGAGACGAACGCCGAGTTGGCGAGGTACTGCCAGATGCCCGCCTGGTAGTGCGCGAGCGTGGCGTAGTTGCCGAAGCCCCAGCCGTCGACCTGCCCGGTGCCCGGGTGCGGCGAGACGGACTTCACCGACGTCCACACCAGCGGGAACAGGAAGATCACGGCGAGCGCACCGGAGAACACCCAGAACGGCGTGCGGATCGCGACGCCGGCGAGCGTGGTCGGCGGGGCCGCGCGGTTCGACGGCGTGCGGGACACCGTCGGCTGCAGGGTCGTGGAGGTCATGGCCCCTCAGCTCTCGTCCGAGCCGCGGAACGCCCGCAGCTGGACCACGTTGATGACGACGAGCGCCGCCAGGACGATCACGGACAGCGCCGCCGCGACACCGAGGTCGTTCTGCCCCTGGAACGCGACCGAGTAGATGAGCTGGACCACGGTGATCGTGCTGTTGTCGGGGCCGCCCTTCGTGAGGATGTAGAACTGCTCGAACGCCAGCAGCGACCCGGTGACGCACAGGATCGTGGTGAGCGCGAGCGTCGGCCGCAGCAGCGGGATCGTGATCCGCCAGAACGTGTGCCACCGGCTGGCACCGTCCATCCGCGCCGCCTCGTAGATGTCCGTCGGGATGGCCTGCAGGCCGACCAGCATGAGGAGCATGTAGAAGCCGGCGTACCGCCAGACGATGAGGAACAGCGTCGAGGCGAGCGCGGCGTTCGGGGTGCCGAGGAACGACCACCCGAAGTGCTCCATGAGGGGCGCGAGCGGCCCGACGAGCGGCGAGTACAGGACGTAGAACAGCAGCGACGCCGACGCGAGGCCCAGCGCGCTCGGCACGAGGAACGACGTGCGCAGCAGCCCCTTCCAGCGCGACGACTCCTGCACGAGCATCGCGAGCCCGAGACCGAGGCCGATCAGCAGGACCGTCGCGAAGAACGTGTACTTCAGCGTGAACAGGACCGAGTCGACGAAGAACCGGTTGTCGACGGCGGCGCTGAAGTTGTCCGGGAAGTTGATGCCCTGGTCGCCGCTGAGCAGCGGCCACTTCGACGCGCTCATCCGGAACACGAGGACGAGCGGGACCACGAACAGGACCAGGACGAACAGGGCGGTCGGCGAGGCGTAGCCCCAGCCGCGCAGGCGGTGGCCGTTGCGGCGGCGCCGCGGCTCGGTGCCGGGTGGTGCGGGTGCGGCCGGTGGTGCGGCTGCGGTGTGGAGCGTCATGGGGACCTCTCGGTCGGTGCGCGCGGCACGCGTGCGGGGCGGCGGACGCCCCCGCCGGTGTGGGCGGGGGCGTCCGGACGGGGGGACTACTGGGAGAGCACCGCGGTGATCTCGTCGTTGTCCGTGTCCACCGAGCTGCCGTCGCCGAGCACCGCGTTGCGCACGAGCGTGAGCCACGGGCTGTTCGGCGCGTTGAACGCCTGCTGGAAGTTGAGCGCCACCGGGGTGTCGCCCTTGCCCGCCACCTCGTTGATGGTGACGAGGCGCGGGTCCTTGGCGGCGTACTCGTTGTTGGCGAGGTCGCTGCGGGACACCACGTCGTTGTCCTTGGCCAGCACGCCGACCTGGGCGTCCTCGGACATCATCCAGTTGAGGAAGTTCCAGGCCTGCGACGCGTTCTTGGAGTCCTTGGAGACCCCGATCCCGTCACCGCCGACGAACGTGGAGGCGCCGCCCTTCGGCCCGGGGATGCCCGCGACGCCGACGTCGAAGCCGGTCGTCGACGACAGCAGGGTGGCCGGGTAGAACATCTGGCCGACCTTGCCCTCGGTGAACCCGGCGGTCCACGTCGGACCGGCCTCGTCCTTGGACGACGGGAGCACGGCTCCCGAGTCCCACAGGTCCTTCCACGAGGCGTAGATGCTCTTCGCGGTGTCGCTGTTGAGCAGCGACTCGGTGCCGTCCGCGTTCATCACCTGGTCGCCGTCGGCCCACACCGACGGGAACCACGTGAACACCAGGCAGCCGCCGCAGTTGAGGCCGGTCGCGGTGCCGTACGTGTCGGGCTTGTTCAGGGCCTGGACCGCCTTGGCGTTGGCGACGTACTCGGTCATGTTGGCCGGACCCTTGTCGGGGTCGAGGCCGGCCTCCTTGTACAGGTCCTTGTTCCAGAACAGCATCGACAGGTCGAGGACGAACGGGAGCACGTGCTCCTTGCCGTCGGCCGTGCCGGCGGCGAGGTGGCCCTTGTTGATCGAGTCCTTGAAGCTGAGGCCGTCGATCTGGGCGGTGAGGTCCTGGAACAGGCCCTGCTCGACCCAGTTGGGGACGTAGACGATGTCGGCCGCGAACAGGTCGGGCAGGCCGCCCGAGCCGGCGGCGGCGCCGACCTTCGCCACGTAGTCGTCGTTCGGGACGACGGTGAGCTCCACCTGGTTCTTGTGGGTGTCGTTGTACGCCGCGACGAGGAGCTTGGCCTGCTTCTCGAGCGGTGCGCGGGTCCACAGGGTGAGCGTGGTGCCGTCGTCGGTGCCGTCGGGGCCCGCGGTGACCGCTGCTCCGCCGTCGGTGCTGTCGTCCGCACTGCTGCACGCCGCCAGGCCGACCAGCAGGCCGGCCGTCAGGACCCCGGCGGCCAGGCGCGTGCCTGCCGTCCGGGTGCGGGTGATCCTCATGCTGTCTCCTCGTGCTCTTCGTCGAGCGGGTGCCGGGCAGGCACCCCAGGGGGTCCATGGGGCGAAACCCTTATCGGTTCTTGTGACTCGACCCGTCCCTCCGCAGGCCCCAACGTGACGTCCAGGGGTCCTGACGTGCACCCGAACCGCCAGGTCAGCGTCCGAGCGAGTATCGAAAGAAGCCGAAAAGGTTTTCTGAAGATAGTTCGGCGCAGGGTGGCGCGTCAACGGGTCCTGGCGGTTACAGTTCGATCACGAACCGGGCCGGACCGGTCCTGCACGACTGGAGGTGAGCCGTGGCCCGCACGGACCCCGCACGCGCCGTCACCCTGACGGACGTCGCGCGGCTCGCCGGCGTCTCGGTCGCCACGGCCTCGAAGGCGCTCAACGGCCGCGACCAGGTCAAGGACTCGACGCGCCAGCGGGTCGTCGAGGCCGCCGAACGCCTCTCGTTCAGCCCCAACGCCCTCGCCCGCGGCCTGCTCGCCGGCCGCACCGGCACCGTCGGGCTGCTCACGAGCGACCTCGAGGGCCGGTTCGTCATCCCGATCCTCATGGGCGCCGAGGACGCGTTCGGCGCGGGGCAGGTCAGCGTGTTCCTCTGCGACGCGCGCGGCGACGCGATCCGCGAGCAGTACCACCTGCGCGCACTGCTCGGCCGCCGGGTCGACGGCCTCATCATCGTCGGCCGGCAGACCGACCCCCGCCCCTCCCTCGGCCCCGACATCCCCGTGCCCGTCGTCTACGCCTACGCGCCGTCGGACCACCCCGACGACCGCTCCCTCACGCCCGACAACACCGGCGCCGGCCGGATGGCCGTCGAGCACCTCGTCGCGTGCGGCCGCACCCGCATCGCGCACATCACCGGCGAGCACGCGTACGCCGCCGCCCGGGACCGCGCCGCCGGCGTCCGGGACGCCCTCACGGCCGCCGGGCTCGAGCTCGTCGGCGACGTGATGTACAGCGAGTGGTCCGAGCGGTGGGGGCGCGACGCGACCGCCATGCTCCTCGAGCAGCACCCCGAGATCGACGCGATCCTGTGCGGCTCCGACCAGATCGCCCGGGGCGCCCTGGACATGGCGCACGCCCTCGGCCGGTCCGTGCCCGACGACGTCGCCGTGATGGGCTTCGACAACTGGGAGGTCCTCACGACGAACTCCCGGCCCGAGCTCACCAGCATCGACGCCAACCTGCAGCAGCTCGGCCGCACCGCCGCCCAGTGGGTCTTCGCCGCGCTCGACGGCAAGGACATCGGCACGGGCACCCAGTTCGTCGACGGCCGCCTGGTGATCCGCGGCTCGACGGTCGCCCGCCGCTGACCCGCGCCGCTCGGCTCACCCGCACCACCCCTTCCACCGAGGCAGCGGGCCTCAGGCCGGGAGCGGGGCCGGGTCGTCGGTGGTGGTCGGCGCGGCGGGGTCGCCGTCTGGTGACGGGTGGTCGTCCGGGGACGGGGGCGGTGAGGGTGGGGCGTCGGGGGTCGGGACGGCGTCGTCGCCCGAGAGCCACGCGTACCAGGCGGTCGGCGCGCCACCCTGCAGGAGCATCGCCCGCGTGAGCAGCGTGAGCGGGACCGCGAGGATCGCCCCGAGCGGCCCGATCACGAACGTCCAGAACACCACCGACGCGAAGCTCAGGGTGAGCGTGATGTTCACGGCGTCGGCGACGAACTTCGGCTGCACGAGCACCTGGAGCACGACGTTGACGACGCTGTAGACGGCGACGACGGCCAGCGCGAGCGGCCACCCGCCCACCACGAGGGCGAGCACGGTCGGCGGGATCACGCCCAGCACGAAGCCGATGTTCGGGATGAAGTTCGTGACGAACGCGAGGATCGCCCACACCGCCGGCGCGGGCACGCCGAGCCACAGCAGCGCGAGCCCGTCGATGACGGCGACGATGCCACCGAATGTCGCGCTCACCACGAAGTACCGCCGGACGCCCACGTTCAGCGCGGTCGCCCGGTCCAGCTCGCTGCGCCGCTGCGAGCCGAACAGGGTGCGCGCCCCGTCGTACCGGGCGGCGTCCACCGACATGAACAGCACGTACGTGACGACGACGAACAGGGTGCTCGCCACGGAGACGACGGCGCCGCTCACGGTCGTCGCGACGCTGAGCAGCGCCGACGGGTTGAGGAAGTCCGCCGCGGCGTCGGCGGCCTGCTGGTCGAGCCCGAGCTCGGCGAGCCGGTCGGTCACGGTGTTCGCGGCCGCCTGCAGCTCGGGCAGGAAGTCGCGGACCAGGTCGGCGAACCGGACGCCCGCGAACACCAGCATCGCCATGAGCACCGCCAGGATCAGGTACGCCGTGACGATGACGACGGTGTTCGCGAGCCACCGCGGCCAGCCGCGCCGCTCCAGCGGGTGCCGCATCGGGTGCACGATGACGACGAGCACGGCGGCGAGCACCACGGGCGCGAGGATGTCCTGCGCGGCGTGCACGCCCGCGAGCGCGACGACGAAGGCGGCGAGCGTGAGCAACGTGCGGGTGGCGGGCGCGAGGCCCTGTGGGGAAGCCATCGGTGCGCTCCTTCGACGGGGCTGAGTCCACGAGCTCCACGGGCTCGGTCCACGGGCCGGGTGCCCGCAACATACAAGACGGACGTCCGCGCGCCCGGGAGGCAGGACGCCACGGAGCCCCGGCGAGCGGTGGTGACCGTCAACGGACGACACGGTCCGGACCGCCCGGTTCCGGGCGACGCCGAGGGGCGGTTCGTCCCGGTCTGCCCGGGAACGGCCGGCAGATTCCACCCCGACGTCACCCGGGCGGCCGAGCGCACGGAGACGGGTCGACGCCTACCGTCGAGTGCCGGGGTTCGGGGACGACCGAGGAGCAGGCGTGAGCGCAGCGGGCAAGGACCCGCACCGCCGCGAGGCGGAGCGGTTCGCCGAGCGGCACGCCCGCACGGTCCTGGCACGGACCGACGTCCGGGTGGCCCCGCCGGACGCCCCGGCCGGCGTCGACCTGGTCGGTCCCGACCTCGTCGCCCGCGTGGACCACGAGCACCGCCCGGTCGAACGGGACGCCGTCGAGCAGCTGCACGGCGCCGCCGGGACGCGCGCGGCGGCGTTCTACTCGCGGTCCGGCTACACCAAGACGGCGCAGCTGTGGGCCGACGAGCACCGGGTCTCGCTGTTCGGGTACACGGACGACGGGTACGCGGCACCGTTCAACCAGACGGCACGCGAGCTCGTCCTGCGCGGGCAGAACGAGAGCGAGCACCGGGTCCGGTCGGCGGCGGAGCGCGTCGCCCGGCACGCGACGGAGGCCCGGCTCGAGGCGGAGCGCTTCGAGCGCGAGGCGCACGCGGCGGTGCTGCGCGCCGAGGAGGAGGAGCGCGTGGCCGCGGAGCGGCACCGGGTCGAGCGGGAGCGGGACGAGACCGTCCTCGGCCGCACGGTGGTGCTGCTGCTCGAGATGCGTCTCGACCCGCACGCGCTGCCCGCGACGGTGCAGCGGCTGGCGGGCTCGACGGTGCTCACGACGCTCGCGGACGGCGCCCACCGGCTGTCGACCACGGACCGTCCGTCCGCGCTCGCGCTGGTCAGGTCCATGTTCGACGACGCGGCGGCCGTGCTGGAGGTGCTCACGCCGTCCGA
The DNA here is from genome assembly GCF_016862675.1 of Cellulomonas chitinilytica. GTDB lineage: Bacteria > Actinomycetota > Actinomycetes > Actinomycetales > Cellulomonadaceae > Cellulomonas > Cellulomonas chitinilytica. The sequence continues at coordinate 108,112 of NZ_BONK01000014.1, forward strand.
GGGGCGCGACTCCCCCGGCTACCGGGCGACCCGCACCACGATCCGCCGTGGGCTCGACTCCGTCGACGCCGCTGCCGGTCACGGGCGCAGCGGGCACATCGCGCCCGACGACGTCGCGGACCACCTGCGCGCCGCCGAGCGCCGGTGGCGGATGGTCGTCGACGAGCTCGTCCGGCTGCAGCCGTGGGCGTCGCGGCTGTCGACCGTCCCGGATCCGCGGCAGGCCCGCCACCTCGTCCAGCCCTGACCCCGGCCCGGCACCGGGCGGCCCCGGTCCGCACAGCGCGGCGCGCACCGCCGTGAGGCCCTTGTGCCCCGCCCGACACAACCGCGTCACGGTGCGGCAACCGCGGGATGGCTTCATGGGTGCATGGATCCCACGACCGCGCCCGCGACCGACACCGTGAGGTCGTCGTGCTCGTACTGCGGTGTGGGCTGCGGCATGGTCCTGCAGATCGGACGCGACCCGTCGTCGGGCAGACGCACCGTGCTGAAGGCGTCGGGCGACAAGGAGCACCCGACGAACTTCGGCCGGCTGTGCACGAAGGGGGCGACCAGCGCGGCGATGCTGTCGGCGGGCGGCCGCCTGGAGACCGCGTACGTCCGGCCCCGCCGCGACGCCCCGGCGGAGCCGACACCCGTCTCCGACGCCGTCCTCGAGGCGGCCGCGCGGCTGCGCGCGATCCTCGACGAGTTCGGGCCGGACGCGATCGCGCTGTACGTGTCGGGCCAGATGTCGCTGGAGGCGCAGTACCTGGCGAATAAGCTCGCGAAGGGGTTCGTGGGGACGAACCAGATCGAGTCGAACTCCCGGCTGTGCATGGCGAGCGCGGGGACGGGCTACAAGCAGTCGCTCGGCTCGGACGGGCCGCCCGGGTCGTACCAGGACTTCGACCACGCCGACCTGTTCTTCGTCATCGGCGCGAACATGGCGGACTGCCACCCGATCCTGCACCTGCGGATGCTCGACCGAGTCAAGGCAGGCGCGAAGCTCGTCGTCGTCGACCCGCGCCGCACGGCCACCGCCGAGAAGGCCGACCTGTTCCTCCAGGTGAAGCCGGGCACGGACCTGGCGCTGCTCAACGGGCTGCTGCACCTGCTCGTCGAGGCCGGGCACACGGACCAGGAGTTCATCGAGCGGTTCACCGACGGCTGGGACGCGATGCTCGACCACCTCGCCGACTACCCGCCGGCGCACGTCTCCGAGATCACCGGGATCCCCGAGGACGACCTGCGCACGGCCGCACGGTGGATCGGCGAGGCCGAGCGCTGGATGACCTGCTGGACGATGGGCCTCAACCAGAGCACGCACGGCACGTGGAGCACGAACGCGATCTGCAACCTGCACCTCGCGACGGGCGCGATCTGCGAGCCCGGCAGCGGGCCGTTCTCGCTCACGGGGCAGCCGAACGCGATGGGCGGCCGCGAGATGGGCTACATGGGCCCGGGGCTGCCGGGGCAGCGGTCCGTCGTGGACGCCGACGACCGGGCGTTCGTCGAGGACGCCTGGGGGCTGGCCGCCGGGACGCTGCGCACCGACGTCGGCACCGGCACGGTCGACATGTACCGGCAGATGGTCGACGGCACGATCAAGGCCTGCTGGGTCATCTGCACCAATCCAGTCGCGTCCGTCGCGAACCGGAGCACCGTGATCCAGGGGCTCGAGGCGTGCGAGCTGGTCATCGCGCAGGACGTGTTCCTCGACACCGAGACGAACGCGTACGCCGACATCCTGCTGCCGGGCACCCTGTGGGCCGAGTCGACGTACGTGACCGTCAACTCGGAGCGGAACCTCACGCTCAACCAGCAGGCGGCCGACCCGGTCGGCGAGGCGACGCCGGACTGGCGGATCATCGCCGACGTGGCGTGCGCGATGGGCTTCGCGGACGCGTTCACGTACGCGGACGCCGAGGAGGTGTTCGACGAGCTGCGGCAGTTCTGGAACCCGCGCACCGGCTACGACCTGCGCGGCGTCACGTACGACCGGCTCCGCGAGACACCCGTGCAGTGGCCCGCTCCCCCGGGCCGCGACGACGACCGGGCCCCGATCCGCTACCTCAACGACGGCGTGAGCCAGCGGCTGCTCGTCGCGCCCGACGGCTCGACCCCGGAGCTCGCGTTCGCGACGCCGTCGGGCCGGGCGCAGTTCTTCCCCCGCCCGCACATGGACGCCGCCGAGCTCCCGGACGACGCCTACCCGTTCGTGCTCAACACGGGCCGCCTGCAGCACCAGTGGCACACGATGACGAAGACCGGCAAGGTCCCGGCCCTCACCAAGCTCAACCCCGGGCCGTTCGTGGAGATCCACCCCGACGACGCGCAGCGGCTCTCCATCGCCGAGGGCGACTCCATCGAGATCGCCTCCCGCCGCGGCCGCGCCGTCCTGCCGGCCGTGGTGAGCGACCGGGTCCGGCCCGGCGCGTGCTTCGCGCCCATCCACTGGAACGACGCGTTCGGCGAGTACCTGGCGATCAATGCGGTGACGAACGACGCCGTCGACCCGATGTCGTTCCAGCCCGAGCTGAAGGTGTGCGCGGTGACCCTCACCCGCGTGGAGGTGGCCGCCGTGCCCGTCGTCGAGGCCCCTGCATCGACGCCCACGGACGTCCCGGACCCTGCGGCCACGGCCACCGACGTGGCGCTCGCCGCGGTCGGCAGCGCCCTCGGCCTGGAGCCCGCCGCCGCTCCCGACCTGTCCCGCGAGCAGGCGGAGTACGTCCGGGGCCTGCTGTGGTCGATGCGCCAGGCGGGCCGGACGGGCGTCCCCGTCCTCCCGTCGGCGGCCCCCTTCGACCCGGTGACCCGCGCGTGGGTGGACGGGATGCTCGCCGGGCTGTTCTCGCGCGACGGGGGCGTCACGGCCTTCCCGACGACGGCGGTGGCGCCCGGGCCGGGCACGGCGCACGGCACGGCGCCCGCCTCGCCCTCTGCTGCATCCGTGCTCGTGCTGTGGGCGTCCCAGACGGGCAACGCCGAGGAGCACGCGGAGCGGTTCGCCGCCGAGCTGCGGACCGCCGGCCTGGCCGTGGACCTCGTCGGCATGGACCGGTTCGACGTCGCCGACCTCACCTCGGACGGCACCGGCCGCACCGTCCTCCTCGTGACGAGCACGTTCGGCGACGGCGACGCCCCTGACAACGGCACCCGCTTCTGGAACGCGCTGTCGTCGGACACGGTCGGGTCCCTGTCCGGCACCCGGTACGCGGTGCTGGCGTTCGGGGACTCGTCGTACGACGACTTCTGCGGGCACGGCCGCCGCCTCGACGTCCGCCTCGCCGAGCTGGGCGCCACCCGGCTGACGGACCGCGTGAACGTCGAGCCGGGCGAGTCCGAGCCCGCCGACCGGTGGCTCACCACGGTCCGCGGTCTGCTCGCGGAGGCGGGCGACGCCGCGAGCGCGCCGTCCCCGACGACGGCCCCGACGATCGCCCCGACCACGTCGCCGCGACCGACGCCGTCCCGCTTCACCCGGTCGTCCCCCCTGCCCACCCGCCTGGTCCGCAACGAGCGGCTGAGCTCGGAGGGGTCGACGAAGGACGTGCGGAGCTTCGCGTTCGCGGTGGACGACGACGAGTTCGCGTACGAGGCGGGCGACGCGCTGGGCGTGTGGCCGACGAACAGCCCCGAGGCCGTCGAGGAGTGGCTGCACGTCACGGGCCTGGACGGAGACACGGAGGTGGTGCTCGACGGTCAGGAGCCGATGGCGCTCGTCGACGCGGCACGCCACCACCTGGAGATCCTGCGGATCACGCCGGACCTGCTGCGGTTCGTGCAGGACCGGGCGAAGAACCAGGAGCTCGGGCGGCTGCTGCGCCAGGACAACACGACGAGCCTGCAGGGCTACCTGTGGGGCCGGCAGTCCGTCGACGTGCTGGCCGAGCACCGGGTCGCGGCGGACGTCGAGGAGTGGCTCGGGGTGACGAAGCGGCTGCAGCCGCGCCTGTACTCGATCTCGTCGAGCCCGCGCCACCACGAGCGCGAGGTGCACCTGACGGTGTCGGCGGTGCGGTTCGAGCACCAGGGCCGCCGACGGCACGGGGTGTGCTCGACGTTCCTCGCGGACCGCGGCCACGACGCGCACGTGCCGGTGTTCGTGCAGCGCTCGGCCCACTTCCGGCCGCCGGCCGACCCGTCCGCGCCGATGATCATGGTCGGCCCGGGCACGGGCGTCGCCCCGTTCCGGGGGTTCCTGCAGGAGCGCCGGGCGCTCGGGCACGAGGGCCGCAACTGGCTCTTCTTCGGGGAGCGCCACTCGGAGACGGACTTCTACTACCGCGACGAGCTGCGCCAGATGCAGGACGACGGGCTGCTGTCCCGGCTGAGCCTGGCGTTCTCCCGCGAGCAGCGGCACAAGGTGTACGTGCAGGACCTCATGCGTCAGCAGGGCGGCGCCCTGTGGTCGTGGCTGCAGGACGGCGCGCACTTCTACGTGTGCGGCGACGCGAGCCGGATGGCGAAGGACGTGCACTCCGCGCTGCACGAGGTGGCGCAGACGTGGGGTCACCTGTCGCCCGAGGAGGCGTCCGCGTACGTCGAGCAGCTCGCGGCCGAGAAGCGGTACGTCCGCGACGTCTACTGAAAGTTACGCGCTAGTAACTTACGGGACCGTAGGTTAGGCTCGGACGATGGCCGACAACGACCGTCGCTGGTTCGCCTCCTACGCCCCCGGCGTCCCGCACGAGGTCGTCGTCCCCGACGAACCGCTCGGCGCGAGCCTCGACCGCGCCGCCCGGGACTTCCCCGACCGGGTCGCCGTCGACCTCCTCGGCGCCACCACCACGTACGCCGAGCTCGCCGACCTCGTCGCGCGCGGCGCGCAGGTGCTGCACGACCTCGGCGTCCGGCACGGCGACCGCGTCGCGCTCGTGCAGCCCAACAGCACCGCCCACGTGGTCGGGTTCTTCGCCGCCCTGCGGCTCGGCGCCGTCGTCGTCGAGCACAACCCCACGTACTCGTCCACCGAGCTCCACCACCAGCTCGCCGACTCGGGCGCGACCGTCGCGCTCGTCTGGCAGAAGGCCGTCGCCGCCGTCGTCGCCGCCCGCCCCGGGACCGCCCTGCGGTCGGTCGTCGCGGTCGACCTCGCCGCCGACCTGCCCCGACGCACCCGCTGGGCGCTGCGGCTGCCCGTCGCCGCCGCGCGCACCGCCCGGGCCGCGATGCGCGCCGACGTCCCCGCCGGGATCCCGTCCTGGCACCGGCTCGTCGCGGCGGCCTCGCCCCTGCCCGCGTCCCACCCGCGGCCGGGCGGCGAGGACCTCGCGCTCATCCAGTACACCGGCGGCACCACCGGCACCCCGAAGGGCGCGTCGCTGCGGCACCGCAACCTCGTCGCCAACACCGTCCAGGGCCAGGCGTGGACCGGCCACGCCCGCGGCACGGAGACCGTGTACGCGACCCTGCCGTTCTTCCACGCGTTCGGGCTCACGCTCGGCCTCACCTACACCGTACGGATCGCCGCGACGGTCGTCGCGTTCCCCCGGTTCGACGCCGCCGCCGTCCTCGCGGCGCAGCGCCGCCGGCCCGGCACGTTCCTGCCGGCCGTCCCGCCGATGCTCGACCGGCTCGCCGCCGCGGCCGAGGCCGACCCCCGCGCCGACCTCACGTCGTTCCGGTACGCGCTCAGCGGCGGCATGGCGCTGCCGGCCGAGACGGCCGCCCGCTGGGAGCGTGCCACGGGCGGGCTCGTCGTCGAGGGATACGGCATGACCGAGACGGCCCCCGTGGTGCTCGGCAGCCCGCTGTCCCCCGCCCGCCGGCCCGGCGCCCTCGGCCTGCCGTTCCCCAGCACCGACGTCCGCGTCGTCGACCCGCAGGACCCCACCCGGGACGTCGGCCACGGCGAGCAGGGCGAGCTCCTCGTCCGCGGCCCGCAGGTGTTCGCCGGGTACTGGCAGCGCCCCGAGGAGACCGCCGAGCAGCTCCTGCCCGACGGCTGGCTGCGTACCGGCGACGTCGTGCGCCTCACGGACGACGGGTTCGTGGTGCTCGTCGACCGCATCAAGGAGGTCATCGTCACCGGCGGGTTCAAGGTGTACCCGTCGCAGGTCGAGGACCACCTGCGCACCATGCCGGGCGTCCGGGACGTGGCCGTGGTCGGTGTCCCGGGCGGCGACCTCGGCGAGAAGGTCGTCGCGGCGGTGGTCCTCGACGACGACGCATCGCCCGTCGACCTGGCAGCGGTGCGCGCCTGGTGCGCCGAGCGGCTCGCGCAGTACGCGGTGCCGCGCGGGCTCGTGATCGTGCCCGAGCTGCCGCGCTCGATCCTCGGGAAGGTGCTGCGCCGCGTCGTGCGCGACGACGTCCTCGCGCCCCCGGCGGTCTGACGGCCGGGGCGCCTAGCTGTCCCGGCTCCCGTCCTCGTCGGTCGACACCTCGACGATCGTGACGTGCACGCCGACGTCCGACAGCTCGCCGCGCTGAGGCCTGCTGTACTCCTCGGCAGCGGACAGCCCTGCGGTGCGGGGGTCGAGCATCGGAGCGCCGAGGTTGTCCTCGACCGTGCCCCACTCGAGGTCGTCGCCCTGTTCGTCGTCCGGTGCGGCTGCACCCGGGGTCCCGCTCACGTGCCCTCCCCGTTCGTCAGTTCCGGCGGACGCGACGGAGTCGCGACGTCAGGACACCTAGCCCAGCATGCCCAGGACGCCGCCGTAGACCGCCACGCCGCCGAGGGCACCGACCACGATCGCGACGGTCGTCGTCGCCCGGGTGGGCACCCGCGCCAGCGCGAACCCACCCGCGACGAGGCCGAGCGCGACGAACAGCACCGCCTCCTGCCGGTAGCCGAGCCGCAGCCAGTACGCGCCGACGCCCTCGCCGAGGAACGTGGCAGCCGGGGCGGCCGCACCCCACGCCGCCGGCCGCGACCCGTGCTCGCGGGCCCACCGTCCGCAGGCACCGAACAACGGTCCACCGACGAGGGCGCAGACCAGCCAGAACGCCGCCCAGGTGGCGGAGACGCCGAACCCGCGGACCGACGACGCGGCGTAGTAGCCCGCCACCTCGCCGAGGCACGTGAGCATGCCGAGCAGCGCGGCCGAGCCGACGGTCGGCCGGAGGTAACCGACCACGAACGCGACCACGAGCCACGGGCTGGCCGCGTTCGCGAGCGACGACCACGGTGCGTCCAGCCACCCCTGGGCGAAGGACGTGAGCACGCCGACCGCGACGCCGAGCAGGGGAAGCAGCCGGCCCGCCCGGTGCCGGCGAATGGCGGCCCGAGCCTCGACGACGAGGGCTCCCACGGGTTCTCGCTGCGGTGCCGTCATGCACCCACCGTGGCGGCCTGACGCCGACCGGCGCGTCCACCTCCGGACGGAACGCCCGTGCGACCTGGGGCCTAGTCGCGCGGGCGTGCCGCCCTCTCGGTGACCACGCGCGCCACGTCCTGCACGGCCGCGCCCGGTCGGCGGCCGCGCGCCCACACCAGGCGCAGCTCGCGCCGCAGGTCCACGCCCTCGACGTGCACCCGGCGCAGCGTGCCGCGGTCCAGGTCGCCCTGCACGGCGACGGCGGACAGCACCGCCGCGTGCCGGCCGCCGCGGACGGTCGCGGTCACGGCCGTCGTCGAGCCCAGAGCGGGGCCGGCCGGCAGCACGGCGCCGGCCGACGCGAGCGCCCGCTCGAGCGTCTCCCGCGTGCCCGAGCCGACCTCGCGCAGCGCGAGCGGCGACCCGACGAGCATCGCGACGTCGACCGGTCGGGTGCGGCGCGCCCACGGGTGCTCGGGGGCGACCACGACGACGAGCTCGTCGACCGCCACCACCCGCGCGTGCAGCCGCGGGTCGACCTCGGGCGACTCGACGAAGCCGAGGTCCGCCTCGCCCGCGAGCACGGCCCGCTCGACCCCGGCGGAGTTCACCACGACGAGGTCCACGGAGGTCGCCGGGTCGACGCCCGCGAGCCACCCCGGCAGGAGGTGCTCGGCGATCGTCATGCTCGCCGCGACCACGACGCGTGCACCGTGCCCGGTGCGCAGGGTCGCGACGTCGGCCTCGAACGCGTCGGACGCGCGCAGCAGGTCACGGGCCCGCGGGACCAGGCGGAGCCCGTCCGCCGTGAGCGTCGTGCCGCGCGCCCCGCGGTCGACGAGCGCCAGGCCGGTGCGGCGCTCGAGGCGGCGCATCCCCGCGCTCGCCGACGGCTGGGCGATGCCGAGCGCGCGGGCCGCCGCCGACAGCGAGCCGTGGTCGTCGATCGCGACGAGGAGACTCGCGGCGGCGAGCGGGATGCGGGCCGCACCGGTGTCGTCGTCGGTCGACCGCTCCTGAGCCATAGCCGCACGCTATCCCTCGCGAGCGAACCTGCCCTACTGCGCCGCGCCCGGGCCGCCGACGCTGGCAGCGTGCCCCCACGAACCACCACACTCGACGCCCCTCCTGCCCGCATCACCCGGCGCACGGTCGTCACCCTGCTCGCGGTCGCCGCCGCGGGCGCCGCCGTCACCCACCTCCACCCCGCCGCCCCCGTCCTCGTCGTCGCCCTCGGTCTCGGCGTCGCGGCCCGCACCGCCGGGCTCGTCCCGGACGCCGCCCGCAGGGGGCTGACGTGGACCTCGACGCACGTGCTGCGCACCGGGGTGGCGCTGCTCGGGCTGCAGCTCTCCCTCGGCGACCTCGGGCGGCTCGGCGTGCGCGGCGTGCTCGCCGCCGTCGCGGCCGTGCTCGTCACGTTCACCACGACGCTCGCCCTCGGCCGTCTCCTCGGCGTCCCCGACCGGCTGCGGCTGCTCGTCGCGACCGGGTTCTCGATCTGCGGGGCCGCCGCGGTCGCCGCGATGACGAGCGTGCTGCCCGGCAGCGCCACCGGGCAGTCCGACGACGGGTCCGCCGACGGGCCCGAGGAGCGGTCCGAGGAGCGCGACGCGACCGCCGCCGCCGTCACGCTCGTCGCCCTGTTCGGCACCCTCGCGCTCGTCGGCCTGCCGCTCGCCGCCCGGGCCCTCGACCTGCCCGACAGCACCGCCGCGCTGTGGATCGGGCTGTCCGTGCACGAGGTCGCCCAGGTGGTCGCCGCCGCCGGCACGGTGTCCGCCGCCGCGGTCGCGGTCGCGGTCGTCGCGAAGCTCGCGCGCGTGCTGCTCCTGGCGCCGGTCGTCGCGGTCGTCGGGGCCGGTCGGCGAGGACGGGCACGGACCGGCGCCCGCCCGCCGCTCGTCCCGCCGTTCGTCGTCGCGTTCCTCGTGCTCGTCGCCGTCCGCAGCACCGGGGTCGTCCCCCCGTCGGTCGTCGCGTCGGCGCACGTCCTGTCGACCGTCGCACTGACCGCCGCACTGACCGCGCTCGGCGCTCAGGTGGACGTGCGCGACCTCCTGCGCGGCGGCGGCCGGACCCTGGCGCTGGGCGCGGCGAGCACGCTCGTCGTCACCGGCGTCGGCCTCGCGGGTGCGCTTCTCGCCACGCACGCCTGACGGGGCGCCCCCCGACCCCGGCGACGAGGCGCGCCCGTCAGCCCGCGAGCGCCGCCCGCACGAGCGTCGAGAGCTTCTTCCCGTCGGCCGCACCCGCCGCCCGTGCGGTGGCCTCCTTCATGACGCCGCCCATGTCCTTGAGCGAGGTCGCACCGAGGTCCGCGACCACGGCGGTGACCAGCGCGGCGAGCTCGTCGTCGGACAGCCGCGCCGGGAGGTACGTCTCGATGACGTCGGCCTCGGCCGTCTCCGTCTCGGCCCGCTCGGCCGCACCCGCGTCGGTGTAGATCTGCGCGCTCTCCCGGCGCTTCTTCACCTCACGGGCGAGCACCTTGAGCACGTCGTCCTCGGTGAGGTCCTTCTCGACCGGTCCGGCCTTCGACTCGGCGCGCACGGCACCGATCGCCTGGCGCAGGACGCCGACGCGGACGGTGTCCCGGGCCTTCATGGCGGTGGTGAGGTCGGCGGTCAGCTGGTCGAGGGTGGCGGCGCTCATGGGTCCATCCTGCCGTCCCGGCCCGGCGCCGCCCGAGCGAGTTTCGGGCCGGGCACGCACCCGGCCACCGTCCCGGCGCACGGCACCGGACGGCGGCCGGGTCGCACCGTGCGGCTCAGTCGCCCTCGACGACGGCGAACAGACGGTCCGCGACGAGCCCGTGCGCCTCGCGGTGCACGGCGGCGGCGGCCTCCGCGTCCGGGGCGTCGACCAGGCAGAAGACCCGCCCGCTCGCCTCGTCGACCCAGTACTTCTCGTACCGCACGCCGTGCCGCTCCTGGGTCGCCAGGTCGGCGGCGTGGGCGCCCCGCACGTCGGCGAGCGTGGTGCCCTCCGGCAGCGTCTCGTGCACGTCCATGAACAGCGGCATCTCTCCTGCTCCTTCGTCCTTGCGGTGGTGCCTGACACACTGAGCCTCGTGCCGGACACGGCCCACGACCATGACCCGTTCCCCGCCGCACCTGACCCGGACCCCGCACCCGACCGGGAGGGCGCGACGGTGCGGGACGACGCCGTGCTGGACGACGCCGTGCTGGACGACGCCGTGCGTGGCGTCCGGGTGCACGGCGCGATCTTCCTGCGGGCCGAGTACTCGGAGAGCTGGGCGTACGAGTCGATGAGCACCCGGGACGTCACCGACCTGCTCGCCCCCGGCGAGGAACGCGTCGTGCTGTTCCACGTGGTCGCCGACGGTGCGTGCTGGATCGAGACCGCACCCGGTGAGCGGCTGTGGGCGGGTCCGGGCGACGTCATCGTGCTGCCGTACGGGGACCGGCACCGGATGGGCGGCCGGACCGAGGCGGTCGCGGTGCCGATCCGCTCGATCCTGCAGCCGCCCCCGTGGCCGACCATGCCGGTCATCCGGTACGGCGCGGGCGGCCCGACGACGAACGTCGTGTGCGGGTACCTGAGCAGCCACGACCCCCTGTTCGACCCGGCGATGCGCGCCCTGCCCTCCGTCTTCGTCGTCACCCCGCCGCCCGGCCCCGCCGGCGAGTGGGTGCGGGCGAGCATCGACTTCGCGCTGGGCCAGACGTCCCGGGACGCCGACGGCCGCTACTCGGTGTCGCCCCGGCTGCCGGAGCTGCTGCTCGCCGAGGTCCTGCGGCTGCATCTCGCGTCGGCGCCGTCCGGCGAGCACGGGCTCCTGCGCGCGCTGCGCGACCCCGTCCTCGCCCCTGCGCTCGCGGCGCTGCACGGCGACCCGTCGCGCCACTGGTCCGTCGCCGACCTCGCCGCGCGGTCCCACGTGTCGGTGTCCGCGCTCGACGAGCGCTTCCGCCAGGTGCTGTCCGTGCCGCCGATCCGGTACCTGTTCCAGTGGCGGATGCACGTCGCCCGCGGGCTCCTGGCGAACGGGGAGCTCGGGGTCGGCGCCGTCGCCCGGCGCGTCGGGTACGAGTCGGAGGAGGCGTTCAGCCGGGCGTTCAAGCGCGAGCACGGGTCGAGCCCGCGCGCGTGGCGGGAGTCCGTCCGTCGCTGACAGACTGCCGGCCATGACCCTGCCTGATCCCGCCGCGTTCGCTGCCACCTGGGTGGCCGCCTGGAACGCCCACGACCTCGACGCCGTGCTGTCCCTCTTCCACGACGACGTGGTGTTCACCTCACCGCTGGCCGCGCAGCTCCTGCCCGACACGGGTGGGGTCGTCCGGGGCAAGGACGCGCTCCGGGAGTACTGGTCGCGGGGTCTGCGCGCGTACCCGGACCTGCACTTCACGGTCGAGCGGGTGTTCTCCGGCGTCGGCGCCCTCGTGATTGAGTACCGCAACCACCGTGGCGGGCTGGTCGACGAGGTGCTCGTGCTGCGCGACGGCCTGGTCGCGGAGGGCCACGGGACCTACCTGCCCGATACCGACCCGGCCCCGGCACCCGCCTGACGGCACCGAGCGGGCCACGGTCCTGCCGTCCGCCCGTCGAGCGCGGCGCGACCGCGGAGGGCTACCGTCGAGGATGCGGCCGCGGGCGTCGGTCGCGCCGGGTTCAGACGCGAGCCCGCACCGCACGCTCGCCGTACGCGCACGCCCGGAGGAGCCCATGGCGACGGGAGGAAGCACCTCGGTCGGTCGTTTCCGGCTCGACCCGCGCGACGGCCGCTGCTGGTGGTCGGACGGGATGTTCGAGATCCACGGGATGGAGCCTGGCGAGGTCGTGCCCACGCTGGACCTCATGATCCGGCACGTCGACGCCGCCGACCGCGACCGGGTCCTCGAGCACATCGCCCAGGGGGCGCGTGACGGGTCCGCGTTCGGCTGCCAGTACCGGCTCCTCGACCTCGCGGGCCACGCCCGCACCGTCACCCTGACCGGGTCCGGCGAGGCCGCCGCCGACGCCGGGGGCGACCGCGTGGTCAGCGGGTTCCTGGTCGACACGACCGCGGCGCAGCAGCGCGCGATGGCGAGCCGCGTCAACGCCGAGCTCGCGCTCGCGCTCGAGTCCCACGCCGTCATCGACCAGGCCAAGGGCATCCTCATGCTCGGCTACGGCCTCGACGGCGACGCGGCCTTCGAGCTGCTGCGCTGGGGGTCCCAGCAGCGCAACCTCAAGCTCGTGACCCTCGCCGGGCGGCTCGTCTCCGTCGTCGAGTCCGCCGGCGGCCTGAGCTCCGGGATGCGGCGACGGCTCGACGACGTCTTCTTCGCGAGCCTCAGCAACGGCGACGGCGGCGGCGACCTGCCCGCGCAGCGCTCGGCGCCGACGCTGCAGGTGAGCTCGTCGACGGTCGACGGGGAGCCCGCCGCCGTCGTCGAGGGTCCGGTGGACCTCGCGACGGTCGGGCAGCTGAGCGCCGCGCTGACGCAGCTCATGGCTCGGGCCCACCGCCCCGGGAGCGTGGTCGTCGACCTGCGTGGGGTCACGCACCTGGGGTCCGTCGGTGTCTCCGTGCTGGTGGCGGCCCACCGCCGTGCGGCCGGGGACCGGGTCCGGCTGCGCCTCGTGCTGTCCGAGACCACGAGCCTGGGCCTGGTGGGCGCCGACGCCCTCGACGTCGAGGTGGTGCCCGACCCCCGGTCGACGGCGGACGCGGGCACGGCCCCGCCCGAGACGAGCCCACGGAGGGGATGACGATGACCGACGAGCCTGCCGACGCGCCGCGCGAGGCGGAGTGGGTCCCCGAGATCTTCGAGAGCTCGTCGTGCTTCCACTACGCGTTCCGCGGTGACGACCTGCGGATCGTCGCCGCGAACCGGGCCGGGCGCGAGCTGATGCTGCAGCGTCCCATCGTCGGCCTGCGGGCGGACGACGTCACCGACACCGGGCTGGAGGGCGTCCGCGCGATCCTGCAGCAGGTGCAGGACACCGGGCGGTCGGTCCACCGGGCGGCCCTGCGGGTCGGCATCGACTCGGACGACGGCCCGGCGGAGCGCTGGCTCGACTTCACGGTGTCCCCGTGGCGGGACGCCGACGGGAACCAGGTCGGCGTGCTCAGCTCCGGCTTCGACGTCACGGAGCACGTGCGCGCGCGGGTCGACGCGGCCGAGGGCGCCGCGGAGGCGCACGAGCGCTACGCGCGCGCGAGGAAGGTCGTGGCCCGCCTCCAGGGCGCGCTGCTGCCGACGACGGTGCCGTTGCTCCCCCAGGTCGACGTCGCCGCCGCGTACCTCGTCGCGGGGGTGGAGCAGGCCGCCGGCGGGGACTGGTTCGACGCCGCGACGATGCCCGACGGGCGGCTCGCGCTGACCGTCGGCGACGTCGTGGGGCACGGCGTCGAGGCGTCGGCGGTGATGGCCCAGCTCCGGGCGGTGCTGTCGGCGCGACTGTTCGAGGGCGCGGGGCTGGTCACGGCGATCGGCGCGGTCGAGGCGTACGCGGAACGTGTGTCGGGGGCGTTCGCCACGACCGTGTGCGTCGCCCTGCTCGACCCGTCGACGGGTGAGCTGGAGTACGTGACGCGCGGGCACCCCTCCCCCCTCGTCGTGGACGGGACGTCCGCACGTCTGCTGCCCGCGACCGGTGACGGCCCGCTGGGCGCCCGGGGCACCGGCCGGGTGGGCACGGGCCGGCTCGCGCCCGGCGAGGCGGTGCTGCTGTTCACGGACGGGCTGGTCGAGAAGCACGACCGGCCCGTGCTCGACGGCGTCGCCGAGCTGGAGCGCTCCGCCGTGGCGGCCTTCAACGGCCCGCCGCGTCCGACGTCGGCCGCGGTGCGGATCGCGCAGCGGGTGCCGCGCGACCTGGTGGACAGGGGCTCGACGGACGACGTGACGCTGCTCGTCGCCGTCCGGCGCTCCCCGCTGCACCCGCTGCACCTGAGCGTGCCCGCGGAGCCGGCCCGGCTGGCGCAGGTCCGCCACGCGATCGACGTGTGGTGCGAGGGCGTCGGCGTCGGGCTGGTCGACCGGAACCACCTGGTGCTGGGCACGAGCGAGATCGCCGCGAACGTCGTCGAGCACGCCTACCGCGACCGGGACCCCGGTCATCCGGCGGGCCGGATGACCCTCGACGCACGGATCGACGACGACGCCGTGATCCGTGTCGTCGTGACGGACGAGGGCCGGTGGCGCGACCCGGACCCGCGACCGGGCGACCGGGGCCGGGGGTTCAGCATGCTCGCCACCGCGGGCCTGCAGGTCGCCGTCCACCCCGGCCCGACAGGCACCGCCGTGACCCTCGAGTGCCCCGCGCGGCGCCTGGCGACCCTCGACGAGGCCGGCCCGCCGAGGGAGGCGTCGATCGCCGGCAGCGGTCCGGTCACCCTCGCGCTCGACGAGGACCGCGCACGCCTGCGGGTCGCGGGCGCCGTGGACCATCTGGCCGCGGCGACGAGGCTCGAGGCGGAGGTGCGCCGCCTCGCCCGCAACGGTCTCGTCCCGGTCGAGCTCGACCTGGCCGCCGTCCGGTACCTGGGCAGTGCCGGGGTCCGCGCGCTGGAGACCCTCGCCGGCGAGTTCAGCGAGCTCGCGATCGTCGCGCCGTCCGGGTCGCCGGCCGCTCAGACCTTGGGCCTGGCCGGCACGCCGCACGTCGTGCACGAGCCGTCGGGGTCGCACTGAGCGCGGGTCGCGACTAGCGTCCGCGCATGGACGCCGTTCGATCGGGACGCACCCGTGAGGTGCCCGTCGGTGGTGGGCACGTGTGCGTCCGGGTGCTCGGCTTCAGCGAGACGACACTGCCTGACGACGCGCCGCGGCACGCGGTCCGGTTCCCCGTCGTCCTCGCCCGGGTCGACCCCGGGCTGGTGCGGGTGTCGAGCGGCGAGGTGGTGCTCGGCTACCTGTCGCCGTCGTGGTCGAGGACCGTCGACTTCGACCTGTGGGAGTGCGAGCAGCTCGGCGTCGCCGCCGTCGCGCGCGGTGTCCTGTCGGGGCCGCCCGGCCAGCGGGACATGCACGTGATGCTGGCGTGGAGGCGCCCGCGCCGGTGACGGACCCCCTCCTTCGGGACGATGTGCGCCGCAGCCGCCGGGTGTCTGATCGGGACCGTCACGACCCGAAGGAGGACCCATGAGCTTCGACACCCCGAACGGCACCCACGGCGCCCACCAGCCTCGCGCGTCAGGCCCGCTCGGACGGCTGATGACCACGATGATGGTGAACCGGACCCGGCGTAAGCGCGGCGAGCTGATGGGCGGGCTCCTCGTGCTCACCACGATCGGCGCGCGCAGCGGTGCGGAGCGCAGCACGCCCGTGCGCGGCTTCGCCCGGCCCGACGGCACCTGGGTCGTCGTGGCCTCCGCCGGCGGCGGCGCACGCAACCCGGCCTGGTACCACAACCTCGCCGCCCATCCGGACGAGGTCCGCGTCGAGGCCGCCGGGCGCGTGGTGCCCGTGACCGCGCGCCAGCTCCACGGTGCGGCCCGCGACGAGGCGTGGGCGGCCGTCACGGCCGCGGCGGACCGGTTCGCGGCGTACCAGACGAAGACCGACCGCGAGCTGCCCGTCATCCAGCTGTCCCCCCGGGCGGTCTGACCTCCCCGGGCACCCGCCCGCGTGCGGGTGCCCGGGGGCGGTGCCACGCTCGACGAGACCGCGGACGGCTCGGGAGGACGGGCCGTCGACCGGGACGACGACCGCCGGCACGCGTCGACGGACCAAGGGGGCAGGCACGTGGCCGAGGTCGAGCACGTGGTGGTCATGGGCGTCGCGGGGTCCGGCAAGACGACGGTCGCCCGCATCCTCGCCGCACGGCTCGACCGGCCCCTGGGCGAGGCCGACGAGTTCCACCCGCCCGAGAACGTCGCGAAGATGGCCGCCGGCACGCCGCTCGTCGACGAGGACCGCTGGCCCTGGCTCCGCACCATCCGCGACTGGCTGACCGCGCACGCCCGTGAGGGCCGCAGCACCGTGGTGACGTGCTCGGCGCTCAAGGTCGCGTACCGCGACGTGCTGCGGGAGGCCGAGGGGCGCGTGCGGTTCGCCCACCTGGCGGCTCCCGAGGCCCTCATCGAGGACCGCATGGGGGCACGTGCCGGGCACTTCATGCCACCGGAGCTCCTGCCCTCGCAGTACCGGACGCTCGAGCCGCTCACCGACGCGGAGGACGGGTTCGTCGTCCCGGTCGACGTCCCGCCCGAGGAGGTCGCCGAACGGGTCCTGGACGCGCTCGCGCACGACCGGGAGGTGCGGCCGTGATCGCGGCACAGCTCCTCGCGGCGGACCCACCCGACGTCAGCGAGACCAGGCTGATCGTCGCCGCGGTCATCGGCATCGCGACGATCGTCCTGCTCATCGTCGCCCTCAAGCTCCACCCGTTCCTCGCCCTGACGATCGGCTCGGGTGTCCTCGCCGTCGCGGCGGGCATCCCCTACCCGGACGCGTTCACCAGCTTCAGCGCCGGTCTGGGCACGACGGTCGCCGGTGTCGGCGTCCTCATCGCGCTCGGGGCGATCATCGGCAAGATGCTCATCGACAGCGGCGGCGCCGACGAGATCGTCGACACGATCCTGAGCCGCACCCCCGTGCAGCGGCTGCCGTGGGCGATGGCGCTCATCGCGTTCATCATCGGCATCCCGCTGTTCTTCGAGGTCGGCGTGGTGCTGCTCATCCCCATCGTCATGCTCGTCGCGCACCGCTCGCGGGTGTCCCTGATCCTCGTCGGCATCCCGGCCCTCGCGGGCCTGTCGGCGCTGCACGGCCTCGTGCCACCGCACCCCGGACCGCTCATCGCGATCGACGCGCTGAACGCGAACCTCGGGATGACGCTCGGCCTGGGCCTGCTCGTCGCGATCCCGACCGTGGCGATCAGCGGTCCGCTCCTCGCCAAGCCGATGAACCGCTGGGTGCCGCTCCCGCCGCCGGAGTCGTTCCTCGGCGAGGCCCGTCAGGACGAGGACGCGAAGCGGCCGGCGTTCGCGACGGCGCTCACCGTGGTGCTCCTGCCCGTCGTCCTCATGCTGGCCCGGACCATCGACGAGAGCCTCGGGTTCGACGACACTCCAGTCGGCAAGTTCTTCCTCTTCCTGGGCACCCCGCTGGTCGCGCTGCTCATCACGTCCCTGGTGGCCCTCGTCGCGTTCGGGACGGCCCTCGGTCGCACCCGCGACGAGGTCAGCGCGCTGGTCGGCGCGTCGTTCATGCCCATCGCGGGCATCCTGCTGATCGTCGGCGCGGGCGGTGGGTTCAAGCAGACCCTCGTCGACTCGGGCATCGGCGACGTCATCGGCAAGAGCCTCGCGGACGCCCCGATCTCCCCGCTGATCGCCGGCTGGCTCGTCGCGGTCCTCATCCGTCTCGCCACCGGCTCCGCCACCGTCGCCACGATCACCGCCGCCGGCCTCGTGGCCCCGCTCGCCGCCGACCTGTCCACGTCGCACGTCGCGCTGCTGGTGCTCGCGATCGGCGCCGGGTCGGTGTTCTTCAGCCACGTGAACGACGCCGGGTTCTGGCTGGTCAAGGAGTACTTCGGCATGACGGTGGGCCAGACGTTCAAGACGTGGTCGGTCATGGAGACCGTGCTGTCCGTGACCGCGCTGATCTTCGTGCTGCTGCTGGGCCTGGTCGTCTAGCGACCTGCCGACGGGCGCGGAGGGGGGTCCACGCCCGTCGGCAGGAGATGGTCAGCCCGTCAGGAGGCCGAGCAGCTCAGCGACGGCCACGTCCAGTTGCCGCCGTGCTGGACGGTGAAGCCGAACGACGTCGTCTGCCCTGCGGAGAGCGAGCCGCCGTTGGACGGCCGCATGACCATGACGTTGGCCGAGGGCCAGGTCGGCGACCCGTTCCAGGTGGCGATGATCTTCTGCGGGTAGCTGACGGTCACCGTCGCCTGCCACGAGCTGATGTTCGTGTTCGCGCGGATGGTGACCGTGCCGTTGAACCGGTCGCTCCACTTCTCGCCCTCGGAGTACGTCGCCGTGCAGCTCGGGTTGCCGCTCGGCGTCGTCGACGTGGGCGTCGGGCTCGGGGTGCTGGTCGGGGTCGACGTGCTCGTCGGGTCCGGCGTCGTGGTGGAGCCGCCCGCGTTCAGCGCGTTGAGGACGGAGGTGTAGGCGGCCTTCTTGTTGCCGGAGCCGTCGAACAGCAGCGGGGTGCCGGAGGAGCGCCACGAGTCGGAGTCGCGCACGCCCCACACCGTGATGCCGGTGCAGCGGGACACGGCCAGGCAGGCCTGCACGACGCGCTGGTAGCTCGAGGCCTGCGAGCTGCCTGAGCCCTCGATGTCGAGCTCGGTGATCTGCACGTCGACGCCCAGGTTGGCGAAGTTCTGCAGGGTCGTCTGGTAGTTCGACGGCACCGGGCTCTGAGAGTTGAAGTGCGACTGGAAGCCCACGCAGTCGATCGGCACGCCGCGCGACTTGAAGTCCTTGACCATGGTGTAGACGGCCTGCGTCTTGGCGTCCGACCAGTTGTCGGTGTTGTAGTCGTTGTAGCAGAGCTTGGCGCCGGAGTCGGCCGAGCGGGCGGCCTTGAACGCGGCCTCGATCCAGTCGTTGCCCGTGCGCTGCAGGTTCGAGTCGCGACGCGCGCCGGACGAGCCGTCCGCGAACGCCTCGTTGACGACGTCCCAGGCGTAGATCTTGCCCTTGTAGTGGCCGGCGACCTGGGTGACGTGGTTGAGCATGGCGCTGCGCAGCGAGCTGCCGGACATGTTCTGCATCCAGCCGGGCTGCTGGGAGTACCAGGCCAGCGCGTGCCCTCGGACCCGCTTGCCGTTGCTCTGCGCCCAGCTGAGGATCCGGTCGCCGTTGGTGAAGTTGAACTGGTTCTGGTTCGGCTCGGTCGCGTCCGCCTTCATCTCGTTCTCGGCGGTGATCATGTTGAACTCACGGTTCGCGATGCCCGAGTACGTCCCGTCGCTGAGCCTGCTGGCCGCGATGGCGGTGCCGAAGTAGCGGCCGGACCCGCTGGCGGCGGCCTGCAGGGTGCTGCCGGCGGCCTGCGCCGGGACGGCGAGCGCCACGGCCAGGGCGGCCACGGCGATGCCGCTGACGGCGCCGAGCAGACGGGCGCGGTGGTGCTGGTGCGGGGTCGTCATCGATCCCTCCTCGGGGATGGTCGTGCACCGGCGCGAGTGCCGGGCACGCCACCCTTCGCTGGGCCGGCGCGGCGGGTCAACCACAGATGAGGGATTGATAGTTTCGAAAGATCGAACGAAACGATTATTCACTCCTCCGGGTGTAGTTCATCGGTGTAGATTCGCTCCCATCGGTTGGATGAGGGCCGATCTCTCGCCCTGCGGCACGACGGCGCGACCCGTCGAGCCGGAAAGTATCGGGCCGCGCCCGCGCAGCGAGGAACGGCCGACGACGCCGCTCAGCCGGTGACGCCGACGCGGTGGACCCGGATCCGGGCCACGTGCTCGCGGGGCCGGAGCTCGAGCGCACCGACGTGGACGGCCTCGCCGAGCAGCGCACCGATCGTGAAGACGTGCGTCCCGGTCAGGCCCATGCCCCCTCCGGCTCACCGAGGACGCGCCGCAGGAAGGTCGCCATCCGCAACCAGGCGGCGGTCGCCTGCTCCTCCGGCCCGACGTGCGTGAAGCCGTGCCCGCAGCCGGGGAAGACCACGTGCTCGGTGTCGACACCGGCGGCCGACAGCCGGGCGGCGTACCGGTCCCCCTCGGCGCGCAGCAGGTCGTGCTCGGCGGTGATCACGAGCGTCGGCGGCAGCCCGCCGAGGTCCTGCGCTCGCACCGGGGACGCGAGCTCGTCCGCCGGGCTCGTCGCCAGGTCGAGCGGCGCGTGGTCGACGACGACACCGCGTAGGAGCGGGCGCCCGTGCCGACGGGCGAGGAGCGCCGACGCGGCGGCGAGGTTGCCGCCGGCGCTGTGCCCGCCCACCGCGAGGCGCGCGCCGTCGACGCCCAGCAGCCGGCCGTGGTCGGCGATCCACCCGAGCACGTCGTACGTCTGGTGCAGCGCCGCGGGGAACGCGTCCTCCGGCGCGAGCGGGTAGTCGACGTTGACGACCGCGCAGCCCGACGCGTCGGCGAGGAACCGGCAGTAGGGGTCGTCGTCCTGCCAGCCGCCCAGCACGAAGCCGCCGCCGTGCAGGTTCACGAAGACGCCCGGCACGTCGGGCCCGACGGCGGGGTGGTACACCCTCAGCTGCGGCACGGGAGCGCCCGGCGTCGTGTCGACGACCTCGAACGTGCCGCTCGGCAGGTCCGGCAGGGCGCGCGGTTGCGACCGGGCGTGGCTCGCGGCCGCCGTCCGGAACTCCCGTACCTCGTC
This sequence comes from Cellulomonas chitinilytica, assembly GCF_016862675.1. Taxonomy (GTDB): domain Bacteria; phylum Actinomycetota; class Actinomycetes; order Actinomycetales; family Cellulomonadaceae; genus Cellulomonas; species Cellulomonas chitinilytica. The sequence goes on from NZ_BONK01000014.1 coordinate 128,623, forward strand.
GAGCACGTCGCTCACTCCCGCACCTTCCCGGGCCACCGCCGCGACGCACCGGGCGCCGTCGCAGGCAGCCTCTTTTCATCGATGTAGATCGGGTCGACACCACCGTGGCGACCGTGGCCGGGCACTGTCAACCGCTCCGGACGTGGATTCACCTCGGTGCGCCGCCGACCCGCGGGCCGCCGGGCCGAGACGCCAGCCCCGGCAGGTCAGGGCACCCGCGGCGGCGTGCTCTCCCGCTCGATGAGCCGCAGGTCCGCGACGTGCAGCACCGGCGGACGGGTCGGCTCCCCCGGACCGGTCCGCTCGTCGAGCCGACGGCGCAGCAGGTCGACGGCGACCTCCGCGATCTCCCGACGCCCCGGGTCGATCGTCGTCAACGCCGGGACCGAGTACCGGGCGTCCTCGATGTCGTCGAACCCGACGACCGCCACGTCACGCGGGATCGACAGCCCCCGCACCTGCAGCTCGTACATCGCACCGATCGCGAGCGCGTCGTTGAGCGCGACGACGCCGTCGACCTGGCCCACCCCGTCCAGGACCGCCGCCATCGCCCGCGCGCCGTTCGCACGGTGCCAGCCGTCGTCGGCCCAGCCGAGCAACCGCTCGTCCACCGAGAGACCCCGGGCCTCCAGCGCCTCCCGGTAGCCCTGGAAGCGCAGCCTGGCCGAGCCGGCGGTCGGCGCGTGCAGCATGCCGACCAGCGCGATCCGGCGACGCCCCACGTCGAGCAGCAGGTCGGTGGCCGCCCGTGCGCCCTCGACGTTGTGCATGGTCACGTGGTCGACCCGCGAGGAGAAGATCTGCTCACCGAGCAGCACGAGCGGGTACCCGAGGTTCTCGAGGACGTGCGCGTCGCCCTGGTCGAGGGCTGCGGGACTGAACACCAGGCCGTCCACCAGCCGACGACGCGGCTCGCGGAGCGCCTCGAGCTCACCGTCCCGCGTGAAGCCCGTCGGCTCGATGAGGACCTGCAGGTCGTGCCGGCGGGCGGCGGCGAGCACCTCGTCGGCCAGCTCGCCGAAGTACGGCTGCCCGAGCTCGGGCACCGCCAGGCCGATGACCCCGCTGCGCCCGGAGCGCAGGATCCGGGCGGTCACGTTGAGCTCGTACCCGAGCTCGTCGATCGCCGTGAGGACCCGCTCGCGCGTCGACTCGCGGATGTACGGGTAGCCGCTGAGCACGTTCGACACCGTCTTCGCGGAGACGCCCGCCCGACGCGCGACGTCGGCCATCGTGGCCACGGCATCCCCTTCGCGTCGTCGCATGGCCGCCCGCACGCGGCACCCAGGCGGGTTCACGCAGCGGGCAGCGGCAATCTACCGGACGAGGCACCCGTCGAACCGGTGTCGACCGGCGCGCGCCACACCCCGCGCCCTGCGTCAGCTACGACCCTCCCCCGAGGTCCGGGGCGGTGCCGCGCCACGGGACGCCAGACGCCCGACGCCCGACCCCAGGCAGTTCGCCTGCGGTCGGGCGTCGGGCGGCGCCGGGTCCGGGCTCACCCGGGGTCAGCGGGGCGAGCCGGTCCGGATCAGCAGGTGGAGCCCGTCTGCGTCAGCAGACCGAGCCGCCACGGCAGCGAGTTGTAGTCGCCGGACGCGCTCGGGTCCATCCCCTGGTACAGGTACCGCAGGTTGCACGGGCTGATCTCCATGGTCTGGTCCGTGCCCGAGCGGATCATCTCGCCGTGGCTGATGTCCTTGGTCCACGCGCCGCCCGGGAACGTCACGTTGCTCGCCCGGGCGAACGGGTTCGACTCGGAGTCCGCCAGCGGCGTCCACGTCCCGGCGATCGACGACGACGTCCATGACCGGAAGTAGCGCTTGCCGTCGGACCCGATGGCCTCCACGAGCATGAGCCACGAGTTCTGGCCGGCGATCTTGTAGACGTTCGAGGCCTCGAACAGCGCGTACCGGTTCGAGTCCTGCATGGTGATCACCGTGTTGGTGAACCCGTCGGGGAAGCTCGACAGCGACGTCTCCGACCGGTAGAGGTGCCCGTTGTCGTCGGACGAGAACAGGTAGCACTTCGACGTGTCGCACACGGTCCAGAAGTCGACCCAGTAGCCGTCGCCGATGTTGTTCGTGATGATCTGCGGCTGCGAGGAGTAGAAGTTCTTCGGCGCCGACCAGGACGACGGGTCGGAGATGTTCGAGGTCGTCGAGTAGGAGCCGCCCGCACCGGTCTGGTACACGAGGTACCAGAGGCTCTGCGGGGCGAACCAGAACACCTGGGGCGCCGCCCGGTAGCCGGTGCCGATCGCCGACCGGTCCAGGTAGTACGGCGTCGCGGACGAGGCCTGGGACCAGTCGGTGAAGCTCGTGTACTGCAGGTTGTAGCCGGCGGACGAGGCGGTCGAGGCGAACACGTGCCACCTGCCGTCCGCGTACACCACCGACGGGTCCTTGACCCCGGCGACCGAGTGCGAGCCGTCCGGCTTCGGGCTCGTGACGATGCCGCTGGACGACCAGGCGAACGTCGACGGGAGGCTGCCCGTCGGGGTGCTGGTGGTCGGCGTGGGTGTCGGTGTCGGGGTGGGTGTCGGTGTCGGTGTGGCGGTCACCGCGCCGTTGCACGGCGTGCCGTTGAGCGTGAAGCTCGTCGGCGCCGGGTTGCTGCCGCTGTACGCGCCGTTGAACCCGAAGTCCGTGGTGCCGCCCGCCGGGATCGTGCCGTTGTAGCCGACGTTCCTCGCCGTGACCTGTGCGCCGCTCTGGGTGACGGCGGCGTTCCACGCCTGGGTGACCGTCTGGTTCCCGGGGAACGTCCAGGCGAGCGTCCAGCCGTTGACGGTCGGGCCGAGGTTGGTGACCCGGACGCTGGCCGTGAACCCGGTCTGCCACTGGCCGGGTGCGGCATAGGTGACCGTGCACCCGGTCCCGGGTGTGGGGGTCGGGGTCGGGGTCGGCGTCGGGGTCGTCGGCGTCGGGGTGGGCGTGGTCGGCGTCGGGGTGGGCGTCGTCGGCGTCGGTGTCGGCTGGGCGTTGTTCAGCGCGTCGAGGACGGAGGTGTAGGCGGCCTTCTTGTTGCCCGAGCCGTCGAACAGCAGCGGGGTGCCCGAGGAGCGCCACGAGTCGGAGTCACGCACGCCCCACACCGTGATGCCGGTGCAGCGCGACACGGCCAGGCAGGCCTGCACGACCCGCTGGTAGCTCGAGGCCTGCGAGCTGCCCGAGCCCTCGATGTCGAGCTCGGTGATCTGCACGTCCACGCCCAGGTTGGCGAAGTTCTGCAGGGTCGTCTGGTAGTTCGACGGCACCGGGCTCTGC
>NZ_BONK01000015.1 GCF_016862675.1 Cellulomonas chitinilytica
CCGGTCCGTCTTCGCGGGCTTCGTGCCGCCGGAGACAGCCGCCCGCGGCCCTGACGCTGCGTCGAGCGCGCGAAACCCCGGCTGCCCTGCCACGAGGGCGGAGGGCAGCCGGGGTCCGCTCACCGGAAGTGCGAGGCCACCGCCAGGGCGACGACCAGCACCACGAAGCCCGTCAGCAGGCAGACCCCGATGACCACGATCTTGGGGGTCTTCCGACCGCGACGGGTCGTCGAGGCCAGTCCGCCGGCCAGACGAATGAGCGCGCCGTTCGGATCGGATTGGGCAAAGTCACCGTCCATGCTCACCCTCCGGATCCAGAAATCGCGTAGCTGTTACTGGGGCGAACCCACACCGGCGACCCACGTGCCGTACACGGTATAGGCGTACTGGCACGAGGCGGCGCCGCAGTAGTAGTTGTTGTAGATCGCCCGGTGCTTGTACGCGGTGGGGTTGTACCGCTTGATCAGGCCTTCGCCCGGCGCGCAACCCGAGTACACCGACGCCGCCGTCACACCGTTCTGGGTGTACTCGATCGTCTGGATGTTGCCGTACTCGTTCGACGTGACGGTCTTGTACCTGGTCACGCTGTGGGTGGCGGGGTCACTGAAAGAGACCGTGCCGACGTACTTCACGGTGTTCGCGGTGCCGCAGGGGCCCTGCAGCTTCTCGGTCCAACCCAGATACGGCTGTGCCGAGTCCGCGTTGGCGTCGATCGAGAAAAGGCTCACGCACAACGCTGTCGCAGCAAGAATGCTGAATGCCCGCTTCATCTGTTCCTCCAGTTCGACGTGTCTTTGGTGACCGTAGACTTCCGGCGGGCGCCGCGCGGGGCTTTCAACCGCTTTGCGCGTGAATCACCCGATTGGGCGTACCCGCGATGTGCGCGGCGCTTCCCGGTCGACTCGTCGACCGTCGTGGGTCACCCTGACCGGCACGAGCTGCACGGGCGCGAGCAGCCTTCTCGGCTGAGCCGGCTGCCGGCTGCCGGCTACGGCTTCGCGAGCTTGGTACCGAACGCCGTCTTGACCAGACCCTCGACGCGGAAGGCGTCGGCCTCGCTCTCGAGGTTCTCGTACACGGCCTGCATAGCCTTGCGGGTGTCCTCGGCGGACACGCGGACGTTGTCCACCTCGTCCGGGGTCGGTGACTTCTTGGCGGCCGTCTTCCAGTCGCCGAGGAGGGCCGTCAGGCCCTTGTCGACGGCCCGGTACCCCGCCAGGAGGTCCTTCTCGACCTGGGTCGGCTTCTTGATCGCCGCGAGCTTCTTGATCTTGGGCTGCACGACGGCGGGCTGCCACCTGGCGAACGTCGGGATGTGCGGCGCCGCGGGGGAGAGCGTCGAGCCCGTCTCGGCGAGCTTCCCGAGGGCCTCGTAGGCGTCGGCGTGCGCCATGAGGAAGGTGAGGAACTCCCGGTGGGCGCCGTACATGACGTCGAACATGCGGCCGGCGTGGGCGACCTGGGCGGGGTCGAGCTTGGTCGTGAACCTGGTGGCCTTGATCGCGTCGACGACGTCCTTGCGGATCGTGGTGGTCGCGACGATCTGGGCGGGCGACTTCTTCTGGTCGAGGAGCGACCGGATGACGAGGAGATCCTGGTCGGTGTGCCGGGACTCGTGGTACAGCGTCCCGACCACCTCGGTGACCTCGTCGTCGGTGAGGTGCTTGACGAGCGTCGGGGTCACGCCGGGGCGCTTGCTGAACTTCGACACGTTCACCTCGACCAGCCACGTCTTCGAGTTGAACTCCCCGAGCGCGCCGTCGCCGGTGACGAACGTCCACGCGAAGAACGGGACCCCGCTCGCCTTGAGCTCCGCGGCGATGGGCGCCATGAGGGTGTCGACGAACTCCTTGAGCGCCATGTCAGGCTGCGTCTTGCGCAGCTTGACGGCCTGGTCGACGTACTTGTCCTGGACGGGCTGCTTCTCGAGCCCGTACGGGGCGCGCTGCACGACGGGTGCGGCGGACGCCCCCGCGTGGGCCGCGAGGAACCGGCGGGTCACCTTGTTGCCGGCGGTGCGCTGGAGGTCGAGGACCGCCTCCGGGTCGGTGGGGTGCCGTCGGATCGTTCCCGCGACGTTCCGGCGGCGCGGCGCACGGACCGGACGACCGCTGTCGCCGGTCGTTCGTGACGTGTCGCTGCGGTGCGCTCGCACGGTCGGATCCCTCCGGCGGAGACCTCGTCCCCCGATCGTAGGACGGCGCTGCCGGACGGCCCGCCCGGGCGCAGGTAGGTTGACGCGGTGCCGTCCTACCGGGTCAGTGCCGCGGTCGGGCTGCTGCAGCCCGGGGTCGCGGCCCCCGACGTGCTGCCCGAGGCCGTCGAGACGGCACGGGCGAGGGTGACCGTCGAGGCGTTCGACGTGGCCGTGGTCCGCGGCCAGGCGCGCGTGACCGTGCGGTTCCAGGCGGACGACGACCAGTCGGCCCGGCGCGCCGGCTGGGCGGTGCTGGCCAGGCTCGACGAGCTCGCCGACATCAGCGGCCGGTCGGTGACCCGCCGCTACGGCAACCGCTGGTACAAGGTCTGACCGCTCGTCAGGCGAGGTCCGCGACCGCCTTGGCGATGCGGCGCTCGCGGGTCTCCGTGGTCTTCGCGGCCTCGATCGGCTCGACGATCGCCCGCTGGCGGCTGTAGGAGAGCGCGTCGAACGCGGCACGCGCCGGACCCGTGAGCGCGGCGGCGAGGTCGTCGGGCACCTCGACGGTCCGGGGCGCGTCGTCGACCTCGAGCTCGACCTCGACGTCCTGGCCGCCCTCGACGCCCGCCGCGGCCCGGTTCTCCGCGCTCAGGCCGATGAGGTTCTGCCCGTTGTACGGCGCGACGGTGCTCCGGTACGAGTGGCCGTTGAGCGTCACGACGACGGGGACCCGCTTGCCGCGGCCCAGCGCCGCGACGACGTCGTCGGGCACCGGGATGCCCGTGGCCGTCTTGCCGCTCTGCAGGATCGTCGTCCGGAAGCGCATGGCCGCAGCCTAGGCCCGGCCCGTCACGCCGGGGGACCGGGCGAACCTCAGAACGGGGGCCCGTACAGCTGCCGCACCCCCCGGTCGAGCCAGCGCGCGACGTCGCCGGGCGCGTTGACGACGTCGTCCACGTACTCGCCCGCCTTCTTGCCGGCCCACCGGCCCAGCTTCTTCGCCCCGACCCCCACCTGCGGCCCGACGTTGCCCGCGATCATCATGTACAGCGGGTTCACGGCGGGGTCCGGGGACAGGGAGTGCGCGAGGACCGGGTTCCACACCGCGGGGTCGGTCGCGAACGCGTCGATGCCGACATAGGCACCCTTGTCGACGTGCGCGACGTCGGGGATCAGGTCGAGCGCGGCCTCCCCGCGCGAGGTGCCGCCCGTGCGCACGACGTCGTCCACCGCGTCGCGGGACGCCGTGGACGCCGCCTGCGCGACCGCGATCGTCTCGGGATGCCCGCCGAGGCTCGCGTCGCCGTACGTCGTCCACTCGTGGCCGACGGCGTTGCGCACCTGGATGCCGGCGGAGTTGTAGAAGTCGTGCACCGTCTTCAGCAGCAGGCTCGGCATCTTCCCCGCCGCCGCCAGCCCGGCGGCGATGCCCGGCACCACGAGGCCGGAGGCCGTCAGCCCGAGCGGGCCCATGGCGCGCTTCTCGCACGACACGAGGGCGTTGAGGATCGCGGCCCGGTTGCTGGCCCAGTACGTCTCGCAGAGCGCGCGGCCGTCGTTGCCCGACACCAGGTGCCCGGAGGCGAAGGCGTCGGTGAGGTAGTGGTCGGCGAAGGCCGACGAGAGGTACGCCTGGCCCTCGAGCCGTTCGGGCTCGCCGGCGAGCGAGCCCGTGTCGAGCGCCGGGGACGGCGGTCCGGCGAGCTCGCCGGGCGAGCCGGGGACGGCGGCGGCCGGTCGCGCCGCGGCGTCGGCCGCGGTCCGGGTCCCCTCCCGGACGCTGGGGGCCGTCCCGGCCGCGATCGACGGGGCGGTCGCCGCCGGGTTGCGCAGCGTCCACGCACGCCGGGCCAGGTCGAGGGCGAGGCGGTGCTTCGGTCGCCAGTTCTTGCGGATGTTGTCCGGCGAGAAGTGGGCCTCGTTGGAACCGGCGAGGTCGATGAACCCCGCCTGGATGTCCGGTGCGCCGCTCTCGACGTGCTCCCCACCGGCGACCTCGCCGTGCGCGCCCGACGCAGTGTCCGCGTCCCCACCGAGGACGTCCTGGCGGGAGCCCTCCCGGTCGTGGCCGGTGGTGGCCAGCTCGTAGTCCGCGTTGTTCTGGTTGGCCTGCGCGGACGTCGGCCGGTAGACGGTCGCACCGCCTTCCGAGCGCGGTGCCGCCTCGGCGCGCTCACGGTCCATGACGGTGAGGATCGACTGCAGCTCGGAGGCGGGTGCCTTGAGCAGCGCCTCGGGTGACCGGTAGAAGTCGCCGGACAGCGCGACGATCTGCCCGTAGGTGAGCACGACGCCGTTGGGCAGGCGCACGGTGCGCTGCGCGCCGCCGCCGGCGTCGCCGAGGCTGCGGTGCTCCCACGCCTCGTACCGCTGCACGACCAGTGCGGTCGTCGCGCGGTTGCCGGCCAGCCGCTGGAGGCGGGCCAGCCCGGCGGCGCCGCCCGTCGTCGCCAGGGGAGGCCGAGATCTCGGGCGGCCGTCGCGCGCGGGGGCGGCACGGTCGAAGGTGCCCACGGCCCGACGGTAGAGGACCGGCAGGGCACACGACGTGCCCGTTCGGGCAACCGTGCGGGTGAGGGGTGGCTAGCCGGCGGTGGCCCGGCCGGCGGCGGACGCGGCGCCCAGCCACGTGTGCGGGTTGCGGTCCCAGCACCAGCCGAGCTTCGCGCGACGCTCGCTGATCCAGACGGCCGGGACACGCTGGTTCGTCCCCGTGCGGGACCCCAGCAGGGAGAAGCACTTGTTCGGGCGCAGCAGGTCGGGCCGGACCGCGGTGACGGCGACGCCCTCGTCGATCGTCAGCGGGGTGCGGGCGCGACCCGTGATCGTCACCAGCGCGTCCTCCGGGCGGACGTTGCACAGCTCCGACCCGCTGTCGACGTCGACGAGCAGGTACGGGACGCCCGGCAGGTCGAGACCGGGCAGCGGGCGGTAGGTCGGGGCCTCGTCACGGTCGATGACGGACACCCCGAGGCGCGCGCCGCGGCGCATCGCGGGGGCGGTGTCGTTGACGTCGAGACCGGGCAGCACCAGCACGAACGCGGCGCCGTCGCCGGGGACCGCCGGGGTGGCCGGCGACGCGGGGAGGGCGTCGGCGAGCGGCGCGACGCGGGCCCGGAACCCCGGCTCGTCGAGCCCGAGCAGGGCCGGGAAGCCGAGCTCGACGTACGCGGTGACCTGGCGTTCGAGCTCGGCGTGCGGTGTGGCGTCCGGGTCGAACGCGGTCGCGGCCGGGGAACCGGGCGAGGCGACCGTCGGCAGGTCGGGGTCGACGGGGGTGAGGGGGATGCCCACGGGCTCTCCTGAGGTCGGCGACGGGCCCTGTCCAACGGTCGGCGCCGGGCGAGAGTTCCGAGCGGCTGCGCTCAGAGCAGCGGAGCGCCGTTCCCGAGGACGATCGGGTCGCCGACCGGGCGGGCCGGACGGGCCCTTCCTGCACCCGCAGGGCGGGCGGGCGCGTACTCGTGGGCGACGCGCAGGCTCGGCCTGCGGGCGTCGCACGCCTCGACGAGGACAGCCGGGGCGCCGTCGTCGGGCAGCACGCCGACCCACGCGACCGCCGCGCACGACGCACCCGACGCCCGGACCCACGCGCGGGCGGCGGGGGTGTCGTCGAACTCCTCGAGGTCGGCGCGACCACCGACCTCCACGACGGCGAACGGGCGGGCCGACGGGTCCGCGGCGAGCGCGTCGAGCATCTGGCCGAGCGCCCGCAGCGCCAGGCCCTGCGCGGACGGGGACGGCGGGTACGGCAGGTCGGCGGGCGTCGGCACCGGGCCGGCCGGGGTCGCGTTCGGTGCCGCGGACCGCGCCGGCGTCACGTCGGGCCGCGAGGTCGTCACGGCCGGCGGGGGCAGCGGTGCGGTCTCGGCCGACGACCGGGGTGTCGGGACCGTCGGGGACGTCGTGCCCGTCTCCTCGGTCAGGTGCGCGGCGGCGGCCACGACGTACCCGGCCCCCCACCCGGGCGCGCACCCGGTGTCCCAGCGCGCGCGGATGTCGTCGAGCGGGAGCACCGCCGCGGCACCCGACAGGGAGACGACCGCGGGCGTCAGGCCGGACCCGGCGGTCCGCATCATCCACCGGGCGCCGGCCGCACGGGCCACCACCAGGTCGCCGAGCGCGACGCCCAGGGCGGCGACCAGACCCTCGGGGACCGGCCCGCCGGCGGCCACCCACGACGCGTGGGTGCGGTGCACGAAGGTGCCGACGGCGTCGGCGGCCGACGTGTCGACGCCCGACGAGCGGACGTGCGCGCGCAGACCGTCGAGGTGGTGGCGCTCGTTGGGGGTCAGTGCGCGCATCCCGGCCGCACCTGCGCCGGGCGCGGGCAGCGTCGGGCGGACGTCGCTCATGCCGAGCGCATCGGCGGGCCGCCCGCCGCGCTTGAGGCGGTGCCGCGGTGTTCCACCGGATGGCGGTGCGTCGCTGCCCCGACGGCCGGCGCGGGTCGGTGCGGGTCGGTGCGGACGACGTGCGCGCGCCTGACCTGCGGGCACGCCGTCCGCTGCGGGTGGCGGTTAGCCTGACGGGCGAACCGCCGCGCCTGCGGGTGCGGCGCCGGGTCGTCGGAGATCCCCGGGAGAGGTGATGGTCCACCGCGTCGTCGCCACCGCCGCCGTCGTCGTGCTCGTCGGGGGTGCCGTCACGGGTGGCGCCTGGCTGCGGGCCGACCGCGCCGACCAGGCCGCCGACGCGCGAACGGCGGCGCAGGACCGTGTCGCCGGTGCCGTGACCGCGTCGGCCGACGACCGGTCGACCCAGGTGCTCGACGACATGACGGGCGTGCGAGCGGACACCCTCGGAGCCCAGGGCTCGGCCGCCGCCGCGCTCGCCGCCGCCGTCACCGCGGGCGGCGAGGTGCTCGCGGCGTCCGACGGGGCCGTGACCGACGAGGCCACCCGTCAGGCGCTCGCGGACGAGCTGGCCTTCGCGCAGGAGTCCGCCGGGACGTCGCCGCTGGCCCTGCGGGCGGTGGTCCTGCGGGTCGCCACCGCCACGGCCGCCGTGCAGGCGTCGCACGACGCGTGGCTCCAGCAGCAGGCCGCCGCGCCGAAGCCGCCGCCGCCCGCCGGGACCACGAAGCCCACCTCGACGACGACGACGACCGCGCCCTCCTGCGAGACGACGTACACCGGCCCGCCGTTCTACACGTCGCCCCCGACCGACGGAGGCGACGGCTCCAACGGCCGGCTCCCCGCGTCCGCGCTCACCGCGATCTCCTGGGACGTCGACCCGCACGGCACGCCGTACTACCTGAAGAACGCGGCCGCCGCGGCCCTCGAACGTCTCGACGCCGCGTTCGTCGCCGCCTTCGGCCACCACCTCGACCTCGACCTCACCTACCGGGACTACGACACGCAGGTCGCCATGCGGGACGCGCTCGGCACCGTCGCCGCCGTGCCGGGGACGTCGTCGCACGGCACGGGCCTCGCGCTCGACGTCCCCGAGCTGCCCTGCGAGTACGGGTACGGGACGCCGCAGCGTGACTGGCTGGTGGCCCACGGCCCGTCGTACGGGTGGGTCGTGCCGTCGTGGGCGACGCAGGGTGGCTCGAACCCCGAGTACTGGCACTTCGAGTACCGCGGCTGACGCGCGACCTCAGCCCGGCCGGACCGCGTCGGCGCTGCTCGGCACCGTGAGCCACGAGACGACCCCGCCGCCCGCCAGCAGCCCCGCGCACACCAGGAGCGCCGCCTGGTACGCCGGCCCGAGCGTGCCGGGGTCCGTCAGCGACGTCCCGACGCCCGCGACGAGCGGCAGGACGGCGATGGCGAGCAGACCGGCGATCCGGGCGACGGCGTTGTTCACCCCGCTCGCGACGCCCGCGAGCCGGTCCGGTGCTGCCGCGAGGGCCGTGGTGGTGAGGGGAGCGACGGTCGCGGACAGCCCCAGCCCGAACACGAGCACCCCCGGCAGCACGTGGGTCACGTACGGGGCGTCGGCGCCGATCGTCGACAGCATCACCGCGCCGGCCGCGCAGACCAGCGGGCCGACGGTCATCGGCAGCCTCGGGCCGATCCGGTGGCTCAGCGCCCCCGCCCGCGGCGAGAGCAGGAGCATCAGCGCGGTCACGGGGAGCGGGGCGATCCCCGAGGCGAGCGGCGAGTACCCGGACACCACCTGCAGCGTGACGACGAGGAAGAAGAACAGGCCGGAGATCGCCGCGTAGATCAGCAGCGTCGCCGCGTTGGTGCCCGCGAACGGCCGCCACCGGAACAGCGCGGGCGGCAGCGAGGGTGCGACGGCCCGGGACTCGACGATCACGAACGCGACCAGGGCGAGCACGCCGCCGGCGAGCGTGGCGACGACGACCGCGTCCGGGGTGCCGACGGACGTCCACCTCGTGAACCCGTACGTCAGGCCGGCGAGGCCGAGCGCACCGAGCACGGTGCCGGCGACGTCCAGCCTCTTCGCGGCCTCCGGGTCGGCGCTCTCGGGCACGTGCCGCAGCGTCACGGCGACGACGAGCGCGGCGAGCGGCAGGTTGATGCCGAACACCCACCGCCACGAGGTGAACTGCACGATCCAGCCGCCGAGGAACGGCGCGACCGCCCCGGCGATGCCCCCGAGCCCGGACCACGCGCCGATCGCCCGCCCGCGGTCCTCGCCCGAGAACGTCGACTGGATGATGGCCAGCGACCCCGGCGTGAGCAGCGCCCCGCCGACGCCCTGCAGCGCCCGCGCCGCGATCAGCAGCCCGATCGACGGCGCGACCGCGCACCCGAGCGAGGCGACCGCGAACCAGACGACGCCGACGAGGAACACCCGCCGCCGCCCGAACCGGTCGCCCAGCGAGCCTCCCAGCAGCAGGAACGCGGCGAGCGTGAGCGCGTACGCGTTGACGGTCCACTGCAGGTCGGCGGTGTCGGCGTCGAGGTCCTCCGCGATGTTCGGCAGGGCGATCGTGACGACGGTCGCGTCGATGAACGCGATCGCCGAGCCGAGCACGGTCGCGAGCAGCACCCACCGGCCGCGCGCGGACGAGTAGGTGACGGCGTCGTCGGGCGGGACCGGAGCTGCCTCGTCGGGCGCGTCGGGAGCCGCGTTCTCGGGCCGGTCGTCGGGCCGGTCGTCAGCGGGGCCGGTCACGGTCCTTGCTCGGCTGCACGCGCTTCGGCTCGCCGGGCATCTTCGGGTACTCCGGCGGGTACGGCAGGTCGCCGTGCCCCTCCTCGGCCTCCTGCCGGGCGGCCAGCTCGAGCAGCGGCTCCAGCGAGTACCGGGGGGCGGCGTGCGCGACGAGCGGGGCGAACAGGTCACCGACCTCCGCGAACCGGGCGGGCATCGTCAGCACGTCGAAGTCGTCGGGGTGCACGTCGCCGACCTCGTCCCAGCGCAGCGGCGCGGACACGGTGGCGCGGGGGTTGGTGCGGATCGAGTACGCCGAGGCGATGGTGCGGTCGCGGGCCATCTGGTTGTAGTCGACGAAGATCTTCTGCCCGCGCTCCTCCTTCCACCACTTCATCGTGACCTGCTCGGGCATCCGCCGTTCGAGCTCCCGGCCGAACGCGATGGTGGCCCGGCGGGCCTCGACGAACGACCAGCGCGGCTCGATAGGCACGAAGATGTGGATGCCCCGCCCGCCCGACGTCTTGGGGGTGCCCTCCATGCCGTGCTCGGCGAGCAGTTCGCGGACGTGCGGGGCGACGCGAGCGGCGTCGGAGAAGTCGGTGCCGGGCTGCGGGTCGAGGTCGATCCGCATCTGGTCGGGGCTCTCGACGTCGTCGCCGAGCACCGGCCACGGGTGGAACGTCAGGGTGCCGAGGTTCGCGGCCCACGCGACGACGGCGAGCTCGCTGGGCGCCACCTCGTCGGCGGTCCGCCCGCTCGGGAACGCGATGCGCGCCGTCTTCACGTACTCGGGCGCACCCTGGGGGACGCGCTTCTGGTAGAACGCGTCGCCCGTCGAGTCCATCCGGGTCGCGAGCTTCGCCCCCTCGAAGACGCCCTTCGGCCACCGTTCGAGCGTGGTCGGCCTGTCGAGGAGCGCACCGAGGATGCCGTCCCCGACCGAGACGAAGTAGTTCACGACGTCGAGCTTCGTGATCCCCCGCTCGGGGAAGTACACCTTGTCGGGGCTGCTCACGCGGACGGTGCGGCCGCGGACCTCGAGCTCGACGGCGGGGGTGGCGGACGGCGACATGCAGCCAACGTAGGGCAGCCCACCGACAGCCGCCCGGCACGGTCGCCGGCCGGTGCCTTTGCCGTGCATCGGTCTGCTGCGCGTCCGGAACCGTCGCGCGCCGAGTGAACCGGACCAGCCACTCGGGCTCATCCGGGCGTTCGGCGAACGGTAGTTCAGATGGGCGGCAATCGGTAGCGTAGAATGCCTGCTAACGGTAGCGTAGAGGGCTTGCTACCGGTAGCGTAGACATCGTGCAGCCATACCAGACTCGGATCCTGGACAGCCTCCTCGACGAGCTCCACCCCGCACTCGGAGCCATCGAGCTGCACGGCCCGAAGGGCGTCGGGAAGACCGCGACGGCGCGACGGCGCGTCCGCTCGGTGGTCGCCCTCGACGACCCGTCGACGCGTGAGATCGTCGCCGCCGACCGCCAGAACCTCACTCGACTCGACGGGCCCGTCCTCGTCGACGAATGGCAGCGGATGCCGGAGGTGTGGGACATCGTCCGACGCGACGTCGACGACCGCGGGATCGCGGGGCGCTACCTGCTGACGGGGAGTGCCGCTCCCGCCGGTGCATCGATCCACTCGGGGGCGGGGCGCATCGTCGGCCTGCGACTGCGTCCGCTCAGCCTCGCCGAGCGAGAGATCGACGATCCGACAGTCTCCGTCGCGGAGCTGCTGGTCGGCGGTGCGGCCATCGACGGCAGGACCGCAGTCGGGCTCGTGGACTACGTCGAGGAGATCGTCGCGTCGGGCTTCCCGGACATCCGGCGTCAGGGCTCGCTCGTGCGAGGAGTTCGACTCGACGCCTACCTCGACACGGTCGTCCGACGCGAGTTCGCCGAGCAGGGGCACGCGGTCCGACGGCCTGCGACGCTCCGGGCGTGGTTGGCGGCGTATGCCGCTGCGACCAGTTCCACGGCCAGCTACAACGCGATCCTCGACGCCGCCACACCGGGCGAGTCCGCCAAGCCCGCCAAGACGACGACGATCGCGTACCGGGACACGCTCCAGAGCCTGTGGCTGCTCGACGAGGTCGAGGCTTGGCTTCCGACGACGAACGACCTCGCGAGGCTCGGTCAAGCACCGAAGCACCAGCTCGCGGACCCGGCCCTCGCGGCGCGTCTGCTCGGGGTCGATGCGGCCGCGCTGCTTCGCGGGGCGACCGGCGAGCGTCATCCCGGTGGCCTGCACCGGGGAACACTCCTCGGCGCACTCTTCGAGCACCTGGTCACCCTGAGCATGCGGGTGTACGCGGAGGCGTCGGGAGCGACCGTCCACCACCTGCGGACCCGCAACGGCGATCACGAGATCGACCTCATCCTTCGTCGGCCCGACGGCAGCGTCGTGGCCGTCGAGGTCAAGCTGAGCGCACAGGTGACGGACGCCGACATCCGTCACCTGCGGTGGCTCAAAGGGGTGCTCGGTGCCGACGTCGTCGACTCGGTGGTCGTGACGACGGGTGAGCACGCCTATCGTCGATCGGACGGCATCGCCGTCGTGCCGGCGGCGCTCCTCGGACCGTGACGACGGACCGACGATCGAAGCCGACGCGGCGAGGTTCATGTGGGCGTGGCCCGGCGACGCGGCGCCCCTGCGATGGGTCGCCGGTGCGGTGATCGCCTTCGGCCGGGCCGCCGTCACCTAGACGCCTGCACGGCGGGTGGACGAGAAGGCTCGTCCCGCTCAGTCCGTGCCGATCAGCCCGCGCTGGTGCGCGACCGACACCGCCTCCGCCCGCCCGGACACCCCGAGCTTGGCGAGCAGGTTCGAGATGTGCACGGACACCGTCTTGCCGGAGATGAAGAGCTTCTCGCCGATCTGCCGGTTGGACAGCCCGTGCGCGACGAGGGCGAGCACCTCGGCCTCCCGTGCGGTGAGCACGTCGGTCCCGGCCGCCCGGACGCCGGGCAGGTCGAGCCGCCCGCGGCGGGCGAGCCCCCGGAGCGCGGTGGCCAGCGGTTCCGCCCCGAGGGACTCGGCCTCGGCGAGCGCCGCGGCCACCTCGTCGCGCGCGAGGTCCCGTGAGCCCTGCTCCAGCAGGGACTCCGCGAGCCGCCACCGGGTGCGGGCCTGCTCGTAGCGGTAGCCGTAGGAGAACTCGTCGAGGGCCGCCCGCCACAGCTCGGGGTCGTTCGTGCCGACGAGCCGCGCGTGCTCGGCGTGCGCACGGGCCAGCCACCCGCGCCCCTCCGGGCCGAGCACGCCGCCGCGCGGCCGGCCGATGTCCGCGGTGCGGACCGCCCGCGCGAAGAGCCGCTCGCCGGCCTCCAGCCGAGGGGTGACGTCCTTGCCGACGAGCCGCTCCTGCGCCGCAGCGTCGGCGAGCGCGGCGAGGCCCAGCGCGCACAGCCAGATGCCGCCGAGGAAGTCGTCGGTCCAGGCGTTGCTGAGGAAGTCGATGACGCGCTCCACGAGGGCGACGGCCTCGTCGAGCTCGCCCCGCCAGGTGAGCGCGTCGACGGTCGTCCCGCCGCTGACGAGGGCGACGTACCCGTCGAGCCCCCAGGCGCGTTCGAGCGCCCGGCCCTTCTCGACGGCGTCCTCGTCGCCGCGCGCGACCGCCGAGTACAGGGCCGTGGCCTGCAGCGCCGCGACCATCTCGTCCGGCACGACCCCGCGGGTCGGCACGGGGGTCAGGTCCCCGGACGCGTAGCGGAACAGGTGCCCGAAGACGACGAGCTGCACCCCGTACGGGCTCCACGCCGTACCCGTCTCGCGGGCGCGGACGGCCCCGTCGTCGAGGATCCGGATCGACTCGGCGAGCTCGCCCGCGTAGTAGTGGTGGCTCGCCAGGTTGAACGTGCTGCGCAGCTCGGTCGCCACGTCGCCCGCGGCCCGGGCCCGGCGCAACGCGTCCCCGAGGAGCTGGGCGGCCCGGTCGGCGTCGTGCACGACGAGCACCGCGAGCGAGGTGAGGGCGTCGGACTCGGCGTCCGCGGCACCGACGGCCTTGGCCATCTCGGCGGCCTCGGTGGCGGCCTGCCCGGCCTCGTCGTCCCGGTCCGCGTTGAGGGCCGCGCGGGCGTACGTCGCGAGCGCCCACGCCCGGTTCGGCGACGGGGCTGCGGGCAGGTCGGCGAGCGCGCGCTCGGCCTGCACGAGCGCGTTGCGCACGTCGTCGAGCCCGAGCAGGTACCGCGCGAGGCACGTCCGCAGCGCGGCCTGCTGCTCGCTGCCGTCGGGTGCGGCGTGCATCGCGGCACGCGACAGCTGGACCGCGCGCTCCGGCTGCCCGGCCAGGCTCGCGGCCTCGGCGGCGGCCGAGATCACGTCGACGTGCGACTCCCCGAGCAGCGCCTCGGCGTCACCGGCCCCCTCCCACAGCCGCAGCACGACCTCCAGGTGCCGCAGCTCCTCGACGGGTGCGAGCACCTGCTGCGCCTGCGTCGCGGCGTCGCGCGACGCCCGCAGCGCCGTCGGGATGTCGGGGACCCGCACGGCGTGGAAGGCGAGCTGGGACGACGGGCCGAGCGACGGGTCGGCGGCCAGCGCCGACAGGTAGGCGCGGTGCAGGCTCGACTGCTCCCCGGGGAGCAGGTCCGTGTAGACGGCTTCCGCGAGCAGCGCGTGCCGGAACGCGATCCGGCCGTCCTCGCCGCCGAGCACGTGGTGCGCGACGGCCTCGCGCAACGCGGCGTCGACGTCTCCGGGGGTGCCGAGCAGCGGGTCGCCGACGGCCGCGACCGCGGCGCGCAGCAGCGGCTCCGAGACCCGCCGACCGGCCACGGACGCGACCCCGACGAGCCGTTGCACGGCCGGTTCGAGCACCTCGAGCCGGCTGCGGAGCACGTCCGCGAGCGACCACGGCAGCGCGTCGCTGCCGTCGCCTGCCTCGAGGAGCTCCTCCGCGAAGTACGCGTTGCCCTCGGACCGGTCCTGCACGCGGTGCAGCGTGCTCTCCGGCACCGGGCCGCCCGTCACGGCCGTGGTGAAGTCGCGCAGCTCGTCGGGCGTGAACGGGGGCAGGTCCATCCGCGTCACGCGCGGGTGCCGGGCCAGCTCGGCGGCGACGGGCCGCCACGGGTGCCGGCGGTGCAGGTCGTCCGTGCGGTAGGTCGCCACGACCAGCACGTGCTGGTCGCGCAGGCGGGCGACCAGGAACCGCAGCACGTCGCGGCTCGACGCGTCGGCCCAGTGCAGGTCCTCCAGCACGAGCAGCAGCGGGTGGCCCGGGCGACCGACAGCGCCGAGCACCTCGGCGATCCCGTCGAACAGCTGCAGCCGGCCCGCCCGGTCGTCGCCGCTCTCCTCGTCGGGCGCGCTGCCGGGCAGCAGCCGGGCGAGCGCGGGACGCTCCACGACGACCGCACCGACGGCCTCGGCGTCGACCTCACGGAGCTGCGCGAGCGCCTCCGCGAACGGCAGGTACGGAAGGCCGATCTCACCGAGGTCGACGCAGTGCGCGACGACGACCCGCGCGCCCGTGGCCGTCGCGAGGTCGGCGACGTGCCGGACGAGCCGCGTCTTGCCGACCCCCGCGTCCGCCGCGAGCAGGACGAGCCCGGGCACGCCTCGGCCCGCGCGGTCCAGGCCGTCCATCAGGTCGGCCACCTGGTCCGCGCGGGCCACGAACGGGGTGCTCATCGGGCCGCGTGCCATGCCCCCGATCCTCGCAGCAGCCACCCACGCGTGGCGCCCCTCGACGCCCGTCGAGGGTGGTCGGCCCGCGGGCGGCGTGCCCGCTTCGGGCGGCGACCGGCGGCGCGTGCGAGCTCCTCGCGGTGGAACGCGACCTGTGCGTCGAGCGCGGGTCCCCAGATCTCGGTCATGGTGTGCTCCTCGAGTGCGTCGGGCGTTCTTCCGTCGACGATGAATCTGCTCGTGAGGTGGGGGCCCGCGGATCGGTCGACCGACGGGTTGTGCGGCGTCCTTCGGTCTGAGGTCCGTCTGAGGTACCTCAGACGACGGTCCGGGGGTGTACCGCCGCAGGTCAGGGGTGCACGATGGGCGGCATGGGTCTCGTGCAGGTCGCGCAGCGCGCGACGGATCTCGACCGCGCGTCCGCCTTCTACGCGGACCTGCTCGGGACGCCGCCCACGGCACGGTTCGACCCGCCCGGCCTGCTGTTCTTCGACCTCGACGGCGTGCGGCTCCTGCTCGACGCGAACGCTCCGTCGTCGCTGCTCTACCTGCGGGTCGACGACGTCGCGGCGACCGTCGAACGGCTGCGCGGTCAGGGCGTCGAGATCGAGTCGGAGCCGCACGTGATCTTCAGCCACGAGGACGACACGTTGGGGCCGGCGGGCACCGACGAGTGGCAGGCGTTCGTGCGGGACTCCGAGGGGAACCTCGTGGGGCTGGTCGCGCAGACGCGCTGATCACCGGCGGGATCGTTCACCTGCCCGTCACACAAATCGTTGCTTCGAGTCACGAGGCTCGTGATTGGATGCTCCCGCATGTCCGTGCCGCGCCCCCGGGGTGGCGGTCTTCAGCGCAGGGGGGCGTCTCATGCACAAGGTCAGCCGTACCCGTCGGATGAGAGCGCTCTCACGCGGAGTGGGGACCCTCGTCGCCGCGACGCTCGCCGTCGTCGGCCTGGTGGTCCCCGCGCAGGCCGTGACCGGGATGCTCCCGTTCGCGGTGACGAACAGCTCCGGCCTGAGCGGCAAGACGTACCTCTACGTCATGGCCCGGGACCAGGCGTCGGGCGTCCAGGGCTGGGTGGACGGCGCCGGCACGTGGCACGCGTTCGACCTGCCCGACGAGGTCCCGGACGGCACACCACCGCCGGCGGCGCCCGACACGGCCATCGCCGGCCCGGCCAACGGCACGACCACGACGCTGCACCTGCGCGCGGGCCTGGTGTCGGGCCGCATCTACATGTCGTTCGAGAACAAGCTCGACTTCTTCCTGGCGCCCGAGGGCCTCGTCGAGCCGGCGGGCTGGGTCGAGACCGACCCGAACCACAACACCCTGTTCGACTGGGTCGAGTTCGCCCGCGACGGCTCCCGCTTCTTCATCAACACGACCATGGTCGACATGTTCAGCGTGCCGATCTCGGTGTCGGTCGTGCACGGGGACGGCCGGCCCGAGACGCAGGGCCGGCTCGTCACGAACGGTCGCAACCGGATCTTCGACGACCTCAAGGCGTACGGCTGGGGCGACCTGATCCAGTACCGCGACGGCGGCCAGCTGCCGCTGCGGGCGATGGCACCCGTCCACGGGGTCGAGGACGGCTCCATCTCGGCCGGGTACTTCTCCTCCTACGTGAACGACGCGTGGACCTACTACTCGAGCACGCCGCTGACGGTGACGACGGCTCTCGGCACGTTCACCGGGAAGGTGTCGGGAGGCAAGTTCGTCTTCACGGACGCCGCCGGTGCGCTCGTCGGGACGTTCAGCAAGCCGTCGACCACCGACCTGCTGGCCTGCGAGGGGGCGACGCAGCCCGGAGGGCAGCCCCAGCACGACGCGGCGCTGGCCGTCGGGGCGCGGCTGTGCGCCGCGTTCAACCGCGGCACCCTCTCGACGCCCGGCCACAAGCGCTCCGACGTGCAGGCGACGCACGACGCCGCGTCGTTCTACCCGCCCGGCATCGCGTCGAACCTGTACTCGAAGGCGATGCACCGCAGCGAGGCGAACGGCAACGCCTACGGGTTCGCCTTCGACGACGTCGCGGAGTTCAGCCCGAGCATCAACTCGGAGAACCCGAAGATCGCCAACATGACGGTGACCCCGTTCACCGGTGGCGCGGGGGCGGGTGGCACGGGCAAGCCGGTGACCGCGTCGGTCGAGAAGCTGTTCGGCCACTGGACGTACGGCGGGTACTCCGACGACCCGGTCAACGTGGCGACGGGCAACTTCACGCAGGCCGAGCCGGTCATCGACTTCCCGGTGCCGTGGTCGCCGAACCTGGCCCTCACGTACAACTCCCGGGACACCCGAGCCGGGCCGTTCGGGTCCGGATGGTCGTCGTCGCTGACCGAGTCGGTGACGGAGAACGATGACGGCTCGGCGAGCGTGCGCTGGCCGGACGGGTCGACCGTCGACTACGCGGTCGGGCAGGACGACGGCTACGTCACCCCGCAGGGCATCGACGCGACGCTCACCAGGACGTCGGCCGGCTGGACGACGTCGCGGCCCGACGGTTCCGGCGAGTCGTTCGACAACGCGGGGCGGGTCCTGTCGTTCCGGGACCCCGACGGCCGCGTCGTCACCGTGACCCGCGCGTGGTCGGGGCAGGTGCAGACGATCAACGGCGCGGGCGGGTACGCCCTCACGCTCGCCTCCTCGGGGGACGGGCGGATCACGTCCGCGACGTCGTCGGACGGGCGCACGGCGACCCTCACCTACGACGGTGACCGGCTCGTCGGCATCACCGACCCGGCCGGCGGGACGCGGACGTTCGGCTACGACGACGCCGGCCACCTGGCCTCGATCACCGACGCCGACGGCACGCGTGTCGTCGACAACCGGTACGACGCCGACGGTCGGGTGCTGGAGCAGTCCCGGCCCGGGCAGACCACCGAGGTCTTCGAGTACGACGACGAGCACGGCACCACACGGATCGTCGACCCCGAGGGTGCCCTCGTGGTCGCGTACGCGTTCGACGAGGACGGCCGCCTCACGGCGATGACGGCCGCCGACGGCACCACGACGACCCGCACGTACGACGCCGGCGGACGCCCTGCGGAGTCGACCGACCGCGCCGGTGCGCTGACCACGACGACGTGGACGACGACCGGGCAGGTCGCCTCCGTCACGTCGAACGGCGCGACCACGACGTACGAGTACGACGACGCCGCCCGGCCGACGAAGGTCACCGGCCCCACCGGCGAGACGGTGACGTACAGCTACGACGGCGCGGGCCGGCTCCCGACCGGCGCGAGCCTGCCCGACGGGTCCGCGGTGGCCTTCGAGGCCAGCGGGACGCGCCTCGCCGCCCTCACCGACGCCGACGGGCGCACGAGCCGGTACACGTACGACCCGCAGGGGAACGTCGCGACGGTGACGTCGCCGGGCGGGTCGGTGACGTCGTACGGGCGCGACGAGGCCGGTCGCGTCACGACGACCACCGCGCCGGACGGCGGCGTGACCCTGGTCGAGTACGACGCCGCGGGTCGCGTCGTGTCCCGCACCGACCCGTCGGGCGCGGTGACCCGGACCACGTACACCGCGGCCGGCCGTGTCGCGACCCTCACCGACCCCGACGGCCTGCGTCTCACGTACGCGTACGACGAGGCGGGGAGGGTCTCGCGGGTCGAGGGACCGGACGGCGACGTGACCCGGTACTCCTACGACGCCCGAGGGGACCTCGCCCGCGCGGTCGACCCGCTCGGCGTCGAGACGACGTACACGAACGACCTGTTCGGCCGGGTCGCGTCGTCGACCCGCGACGGCGTGACGACGACGTACTCGTACGACGCGGACGGCCGGCGCACGGCGGTGGAGACGGGCGGCCAGAGCGTCTCGCTGCAGTACGACGACGCGGGTCGGGTGATCGGGTCGACGGACGCCGACGGGAACATGACCCGGTTCGGGTACGACCCGCTCGGGCGCCTGCTCACGACCGTCGCGCCCGACGGCACGACGACGACGTCGACGTACGACGCCAACGGGAACGAGGTCTCCCGCCGGGACCCGATGGGCCGCACCTCGACCGCGACGTACTCGTCCGCGGGCCTCCTCACGTCGTCGACCGACCCGATGGGCTACACCACCCGGTACGCGTACGACGAGGACGGTCGGCTCGCGACGACGACCACCCCGGGCAACCACGTCTACGCGTACGCCTACGACGCGGCGGGCAGGCCGACGTCGGTGACCACCCCGGCCGGGCTCGTCACGCGGTACGGGTACGACGCTGCCGGACGACGGACGTCCGTGACGAGCCCGGGCTCCGGGACCGTCACCACCGAGCTCTCCGACGCCGGGCGCCCGACGTCGGTGACCGACGCCGGCGGGAGCACGGCGACGTCCACGTGGGACGACGCCGGCCGGATGGCGTCGTCGACGGACGCGGCCGGCGGCCGCACGACCTACGCGTACGACGACGCCGGACACCTCACCGCCCGCACCGACCCGCGCGGCGGCGTCACCCGGTACACGTGGACCGACGGCGGGCACGTCGCGACGGCCACCGACCCGCTCGACCGGACGACCTCGTACCGCTACGACACCCGTGGCAACGTCGTGCGCGTCGAGAGCCCCGACGGAGACGTCACGACGTACGCGTACGACCGGGTCGGCCGCCTCGTCGGCCGCACGGACCCGAGCGGGGCGAAGGCCCGGTGGACGTACGACGTCACGGGCCGCCGTACCTCGATGACGGACGCGACCGGGACGACCCGCTACACGTACGACCCGACCGGCCAGCTCACCTCGATCACGGGGCCCGACGGCGACCCGCCGTTCACGTTCACCTACGACGGCGACGGTCGCGTGGCGACCACGACGTACCCGGACGGCACGATCGTCACCGTCGGCCGCGACCCCGACGGCAACGTGGCGGCGGTCACGGACAACCGCGGCAGCTACCTCGCGTACTCCGTCGACGCGGACGGGCGGGTCACCCGCGAAGGCTCGTCGGCCGGTGCCGTGCGGACGTTCACCTACCTCGACGGCCTGCTCTCCCGGTACACCGAGCAGCTCGGCGCGCAGGCGCCCACCGTGTCGACGGGCGTCGAGCGGGACGCGAACGGCCGTGTCACGGGCCTGTCGACCGGCGGCGCCGTCACCTCCTTCGGGTACGACGCGGCCGGGCAGCTGACGTCCGTCGACGGCCCGGGGGACGACGACCGCACCTACACGTACGACGCGGCAGGCAACCGGGCGACGACGACCGCCGGCGGGACGGTCGACACGTACTCGTACGACGACGCGAACGAGCTCACCCGTGTGGAGCGCGGCGACGACACCTGGTCGACGTCCACCTACGACGGCTCCGGGCGCCTCACCGAGCGGTCGGTCGCCGACGGGTCGTCGTGGAAGGTCGACTACGACGGGTCCGGTGCCCCGACGCGTCTCGCGGTCGACGGGACGGTCGCCACGCTCACGCGGGACGGCGACGGGCGGCCGGTGACCGTCGACTGGTCGACCGGCGGGGACGACCCGGCCACCGGGTCCGTCGACCTCGGCTGGCTCACGAGCCCCGACGGGCTGCCGACCGTGGCGTCCCTCGACGACGGGACCGCCACGACCGACCTGTACCGCGGCGTCGGCGGCGCGCTGCTGCAGACGTCGACCGACACGGTCGTGGCCGACGTCTCGCGGGACGTCCTCGGGTCCGTGCTCGGCAACGACGTGCTCGGGCTGCTCGACGGCGGGTACGACGAGTTCGGCGCCCCCTCCGACCCCGCCGGCGCCCCCGTCGTCGGGCTCGGCTACCGCGGACAGCTCACCGTGGCCGGGATCCCGCTCATGGGCGCCCGCGCCTACGACCCGAGCACCGGCCGGTTCACCGCGACCGACCCGCTGCCGCCCGTCCCCGGCCTCGCGGCGACCAGCACGCCGTACCCGTACGTCAACAACGACCCCCTCGACCTGATCGACCCGCTGGGCCTGAGCTCGGTCGGCGACGCGGCCTGGGGATTCGCTGACGCGTTGACGCTCGGCGGGACGAGGTACGCCCGGCAGCACGAGTGGGGCTGGCTGACCGACCACGTCGACTACACCAGCGGCGCCTACAAGGGCGGCATGATCGCCGGCGCCGTGACAGGCACGCTCGTGGTCACCTACTTCACCGCGGGCACCGGGACCGCCCTGGTGGCGGGCGCCTACTCGGGTGCGATCGCGGCCAACGCCATGCCTGCGGTGCTCCAGAACCGGCAGGCGTCCGCCGGGGAGATCGCGTTCGGCGCCCTGACCGGCGCCGCCCTCGCGGGGGGCGCCCTGGGAGTGCAGGCAGCGTTCGCCCGAATCCCAGGCTCGCCGGCGTCCTTCGTCTCGAACGGCGTGTCGCTCGACACGAACGTGATCGTGTCGGCCACGCAGTACGGGAAGGCTGCTGCGGTGGACGCTGCGCTCGGCGGCCGACAGCCGGTCGTGACATCGACCGCTCTCGACGAGTTCCTCGCGGGAGGCGGGGCTCAGGCAGACGTCGATGCGTTCCTGTCGGCGCGAGGGGGCGGCTACGGTCCAGCCGCTTCCGACGCCGCGAGGCAGGAGCTTCTCGATCGACTCGCGACGCACAACAATGGCTTGCTCGCCGGTCAGCAACGCGTGCTCGGGCCTGGGGACCTCTGCGTGGCGGCGGAGGCGTGTCAGCTCGGGATCCCTGTGCTCACGCAGGACTCGCGGTTCTTCAAGACGATGACTGCCCTCGGAATCGATGCGGAGAAATTCGGATGAGCCTCTACAACTCGTTCCGCGCAACGATCACCTGCCCTCATTGTCAGGATGTCGCAGAGCGCGAGGTCCAGTTCCGGTACGGGCACGTGTGGCAGCACGAGTACGTCCTGGGATCGACCATCATCTGGGGGCCGGCTGCCGTCGGCGACCCCGGGCTGCCCCGCGTCGTCGTGGACGGCTGGATGGTCGAGTGCGACGCGTGCGGAGGTGACGGACGGATCGCCCTCTTCCTGCGTGACAACGTCATCTGGGGCCTGGGACCGGTCGCATGGGCGCCCGGACTGCCGAGCAACGGATGGTTGGCGGACGGCGGAGGCTCCGGCTGACCGACCGGTGGAGTCCGTGACGGACGTCGTCGCGGAGGACCGTCGACACGTGCGCGGCGTGGTCGGACGTTCGGACGGCGGACGAGGTTCTCCGGAGACGGGCAGCCGAAGCGCTGCGCGAGCCTGGATGGACGTCGAAGGGGTGACGTGCGAAGCGAGTACACGAGCGACGGGCTGGACGAGAGCGAGCTCGCACCGACGCCGCTGCAGCAGGTCCGTCGGTGGGTGGCCGAGGCGACCGCCCGGCAGGCGGACCTCGGCGACGTCGCCGAGCCCACCGCCCTGTCGGTCGCGACCGTCGACGCCGACGGGCGGCCGAACGTCCGCACGGTTCTCATGCGGTTCCTCGACGCACGGGGGCCCGGGTTCGTCACGGACCTCGGCTCGGCGAAGAGTCGCGAGCTCACCGCGAACGGCGCGGTCGCCGCGTCGCTGACCTGGGCGGCGATGCACCGGGCGGTCCGGTTCCGGGGCCGGGCGGTCCTCGTGGGGCGCGACGACATCGACGCGTACTTCCGGGCGAGGCCGTGGGGGTCGCGGATCAGCGCGTGGGCGTCGGACCAGTCGCGGCCGGTCGCGGACCGGGGGGCGCTCGTGGCGGCCTACGAGCGGTACGCCGCGCTGTACCCGGACACCGGTTCGCCGGACGACGTGCCGGTCCCGGACACGTGGGGCGGCTGGCGGATCGACTGCGACGAGGTCGAGCTGTGGGCGGGTCGACGCGACCGGCTGCACGACCGCCTCGTGTACGCACGAGTCACCGACGGCGACCTCGGCACGCCGACGGCCTGGACGGTGCACCGGCGTCAGCCGTGACCGCGACGAGGTCTGTCGGACGGCGGTCCAGCGGTGGCAGGATCGCGCCATGGACTCCGAGTCGTGGCACCTGAGCGTGTTCATCGACCGCGCGGCGTCCGACGTGTACGCGTACGTCTCGGACCCCGCCAACCTGCCGACGTGGGCGCTCGGCCTCGGGAGCTCGGTGGTGCAGGAGGAGGACGGCCGCTGGTTCGTCGCGACGGCGGAGGGCCGGGTCGGGTTCACCTTCGTGGCGCCCAACGAGCTCGGCGTCCTCGACCACGTGATCTCCCTGCCGGACGGCACGACCGTCTACGTGCCGCTGCGGGTCATCGCCGACGGTGCGGACCGGTGCGAGATCGTCTTCACGCTGCGACGCGCACCCGGGATGTCCGACCAGGAGCTCGAACGTGACGCGGGTCTGGTGAGCACCGACCTGGCCGTGCTCAAGGACGTCCTCGAGGCCGGGCCCGCCCCGGCCTGACACCGGCCGGACCTGCACGAGCGGAGCGCCCGGCCGTCACGCGGTGACGACGTCGGCCGCGGTCGACGGCGCGTCCGGAGCCCGTCCCTCGATCGGGGTGGCCGTTCACCCGCACGTGCCGGTGGTCCCGCCCGGCGGGCACGGCCGGACTCGGGCACCCTGGACGGGTGGGTGATGTCCGGGACCTCAGGAGCGCGGCGAGCGCACGGCAACGCGACGCGCACGTCGTCGACGACGAGCTGGTGCTCGTCGCCGAACGGTCGGCGCCGCGCACGGTGCGGCACTGGGTGATGCGCGCCGTCGCGGAGGCCGGCGTCGGTGGGGTGTCCAACCAGGTCGTCGAGCTGCTGACCGGCGAGCTCGTCTCGAACGCGGTGGTGCACGGGCCGGACGGCGGGTCGATCCACGTGCGGGTCCGGATCGACCGGGCCGACGTCCGGGTCGAGGTCACCGACGAGGGCGGAGGTGCCCCGAAGGCCGGCCACCCGGAGCCGACCGCGCCCAGCGGCCGGGGGCTCGCGCTCGTCGAGGCGCTGTCGTCGGACTGGGGCACCCGGGCGGTCCCGGGGGGCAAGACGGTGTGGTTCGAGGTGCACGGTGAGGCTGACTGACCGTTGCCCCGAACGTCTGGCCTGCGGTTCCGCCATGCGCGCCTACGCTGGGCAGCGTAGTTTCTGGTCGTGCGACCGAGGAGCGACGTGACGATGACCGAGGGCACCGACGACCGCGGAACCGCCACCCCCGAGCGGGTGCCGGAGATCACCGCCGAGGTGCGCGACGACGGGACGGGCGAGATCTCGGTCGACGGGGTCGTCGAGCGGGTGCAGCTGGCGACGCTGGCGGAGGCCGGTGCCGCGATCACGGCCCGGGTGGCCGAGCTGGCCGGTGAGTCGGGGCGACCGCTGCCGGTGAAGGTGCGGGACCCCGACGGGGTCTGGTCGCTGCTGATCCACCCGGACGGCGTCGTCGACGAGGCCCCGGAGGACGACCCCGCCGAGATCGTCACCACGACCAGCGGGCCGGTGCCTGCCGTCACCGCGCTCACCGCGGACTCCGCGCCGACCGCTGCCGTCACCCCGCCGACGACCTCGCTCCCGACGCCGCCGGCACCCGCCGCACCAGCGACGGCGACCGCAGCGACGGCCGCGTCGACCACCGCGGCGTCCACTGCGTCGACCACCGCGTCGTCCGCTGCGTCCACCACGGCACCGCAGACCCGCACCCGTGGCAGCGGCCAGTCCCGTGACGCAGGTCAGCTCCCCACGCTCGACGACCTGCTCGCCGCCCGGCACCCCGTCACGGGCGGTCCCGCCGAGCACGGCTGGCGTGCGGGCGTGCGCCGCGTGACGTTCGGGGCGGTCGCGCCCGGCCCCGGCCGTGCCGAGCAGCGCCGCCGGGTCGCGTCGGCCTCCGTGCGCCGCACGCTCGACGGGCCGAAGACGGTCGTGATCATCAACCCGAAGGGCGGCGCCCACAAGACGACGGCGACGATGCTGCTCGCCGCGACGTTCGGGCTGCAGCGCGGCGGCTACACGCTCGCGTGGGACAACAACGAGACCCGCGGCACCCTCGGCTGGCGCTCGTCGCACACCGACCACACGAACACGGCCGTCGACCTGCTGAGCGCCCTGCCGCGGCTGTCGGCCCGGGGGACCGTGCGCATCGGGGACCTCGACCAGTACGTGCGGACCCAGCCGACGGAGCAGTTCGACGTGCTCGCGTCCGACGAGTCCTCGGCGTCGGTGTCGAACGTCGACGCGGCGTCGTTCCGGTCGTTGCACCAGGTGCTCTCGCAGTTCTACCGGGTGCTCGTCATCGACACGGGCAACAACATGCGGGCGTCGAACTGGCAGGCCGCCGTCGGGCTCGCCGACCAGATCGTGGTCGTGTCGACGATCCGGGAGGACACCGCACAGTCCGCCGCGTGGGCGCTCGACTCCCTGCGGGCGTCAGGCCGCGAAGAGGTCGTCCGCAAGGCCGTCACCGTGCTGTCCGCCCCCGAGCCGAAGGTCGACAAGGACCTGCGCGGGCGGCTGCGCTCGCACTTCGGGGCACTCACACGCGCCGTCCTCGAGGTGCCGCACGACAAGTCGCTCGTGTCCGGCGGCCCCATCGACTACGACGCGCTGCACCCCCGGACGCGGGACGCGTGGCTCAAGGTCACCGCAGTGGTCGCGGACGGGTTGTAGAAGCTCGTCGGGCGGTACGTGCAAGATCGCCGGGTCAGGGGACACAGTGCGGGTGTGGGCCGTGGACGGCCTGCGACCGACGACCCTGGGAGCACCGTGCCGCCGCGGACACCGAGCACGCCGGACAGCCGGACGCACGACGACGTCGACCGTGCCGCGGACCCCGACGCCGTGCCCGACGAGCCCGGTGACGTGACGCCGCTCCCCGGCGACGAGCCGGACCGGCCCGACGCCGCGGTCCTGCCGCTGCGGCCGTCGCCGTCGGGCGAACGGCCGGGCCCGCCGCACGACGCGGCCTGGTTCGACCGCCTCGTCACCGCGCACTCCCGGGCCGTGTTCCGCTTCGTCGCCCGGCGCTGCGCCCGCGACGACGCGGAGGACCTCACGGCCGACGTCCTGACGGTCGCGTGGCGGCGCCGCGACGACGTGCCCGACGGCGGCGAGCTCCCGTGGCTGTACCGGACGGCGGGGTTCGTGGTCGCGAACCACCGGCGCAAGCACCGGGCCGTGCCGCTCGCGGTGGTCCCCGACGCGCCGGACGACGACGACCCCGCGCTGCGGGCGGTCCGTGACGAGCGGGTCCGGGAGGTGCTCGCCGCGCTCGGCCCCCGGGACCGGCAGATCCTGCTGCTCAACGCGTGGGAGGGCCTCACGGGCGAGGCGCTCGCGCAGGTCCTGGGCATCGGGCGCGGCGGAGCGGACGCCGCCCTGAGCCGCGCCCGCGCCCGGCTCCGCGACGCGTGGGCCGCCCAGGACGCCTGACGACGCCCCGCCCCGCCGACGACCCGAACCCCCTCCCGCCGCCCGGCACCGCGTCGGCCCCTGCCCGGGCCGGTCGCAGCACGCCGGCCAGGTCGTGGGTCGGGTGCAAGAGGTGGGCGGGTCGGGACATAGAGGGGGCAGGAGAGCACGACGCCTCAGCGACGTCCCGGAGGGACACCATGAACGACGACCAGACCCCTGCACCGTCCGACGCCGACGACCCGGCCTTCGCGCGGCTCCGCGCGGCGGACCCGGCGGCCGGCGTGGAGCCGGACCTCGCCCGGGTGCGCGCGGCGCTGACCGGTGTGACGGCAGACGTCGCAGCGGGCGCGACGGCCGCACCGGGCGCATCGGGCGCGGCCGGCGGGACCAGCCCGGCCGGCGACGAGCGCGTCGTCGTCGAGGAGATCACGGTCGACGAGCTCGGTGCGGCCCGCGCCCGCAAGCGCCCGGCGCGGTGGCTGCAGGTCGCCGCGGCCGTCGCGGGTGTCGTCGTCATCGGTGGTGCGGGGTACGTCGCGGGCGACGCGGCTCGCGGCGGCGGCGCGACCGGGACGGCGGAGCCAGCGATCGCGCTGCAGAACCCGGCGGTCGCCCCGGAGGCGGCGCGCGACTCGGCGGGGACGGCCACGTCGATGTCCACCGACAAGGCGTCGGCCTGGTTCGGTGGGCGGACGGTGTTCTCGTCGCGCGGGCTGTCCGACGAGGGTGGTTCGGGTGACGCGTGGGCGCTGGACGCGGCGGGCGTGTTCTCGGCGGCGACCGCGGCGCACCTGGCGGAGGTCCTGCACGTGACCGGGGAGCCGGTGCTGCAGTACGGGTCGTGGACGGTCGGACCGCAGGACGGGGCGGGGGCGTCGGTGACGCTGTCGCCGGACGGCACGGCGAGCGTGTCGTACTACGACCCGACGCGGGACCCGTGGGCATGCGTGCGGTCGGCGCCGGACAAGGTCCAGGGGACGACGACGGACGAGGGTGCGAGCGCCGGCGGCGGCGCCGGCAGCTCGACCGGTGCGGCGATCGCGCCCGGAGAGCCGACCGGGCCGTCGGGGTGCACGCCGAGCGGCGCACCGGCGCCGGACGCGGACGCGGCGAAGGCCCAGGCGCGCGACCTGATGAGCGCGCTGGGCGTCGACCCGGCGGGGTACGAGCTGGAGGTCGTCGACTCGGGCACGCCGCAGGCGGCGAGCGTGTCGGCCTACCAGGTGCTCGACGGTGCCCGGACGGGTGTGACGTGGAGCTTCACGGTGCTGGGCGACGGCGTGCAGGCGGCGTGGGGGTCGCTCGCGCCGCTCGTCGAGCTCGGGACGTACGACGTGGTGAGCCCCGTCGAGGCGGTCGAGCGGCTCGGTGACCCGCGGTTCGGCGGTGCGTCGGGCGGGATGATGCCGCTGGCGGCGGACGCCCGGGCGGTGGACGGTGCGACGACGGAGATGATGCCGGCACCCGAGGCGACGCCGACGGTCCCGGCCACGCCGACGGCGGGCGCGAAGCTCGGCTGGCCGGTGCAGGAGGTCGTCATCACGAAGGCGCGCCTCGGGGTGGCGCTGACGACGCTGCCCGACGGTGCGTCCGTGCTGGTGCCGACGTACGAGCTGTCCGACGCGGACGGGTCGACGTGGACGGTCATCGCGGTGGTCGACGACCAGCTCGACTTCTCCCCGGTGGGCTGAGGGGCCACCCGAGGGGAGGACGGACGAGGCCGGCCGGCGCTGGAGGGAGCGCCGACCGGCCTTTCCCGTGCCCGGGGGTGGTGCCGGGCACGTCCACCGCCAGGGGGAGCGGTGGGGTCGCGGTGCGGGCCGCGTGACCGGCCCGGCCGCGAGTCGACGCTCAGTCGGTCCGGGCCTCGCGGACGAGGGCGTACCCGCCGCCCGGCACCTTGACGGACCGGTCGACGACGTCTCCGGTGAGCAGCGAGGTGCCCCGGGCGGGCACGTCGACGGGCTGGTCGCCGTGGTTGAGGACGACGAGGTAGTCGGCGTCCGCGCCGCGCCGCCGGACGACCTCGACCTCGCCGGGCAGCGGGCTCGGGGTGATGCCCGCGTCCGCGTACGCGTCGGCGAGGACGACGCCGAGGCGCTCGACGTCGAGCCGTGTGGACACGTACCAGCCGGCGCCGGCGCCGTGCGCGTTCCGGGTGACCGCGGGCCGCCCGGCGGCGGGGCCGTCGACGTAGGTGGCGACGACGTCGGCCCCGTGGAGCACGATGTCGTCGGTCCACACGTCTCCGACGAGCTCGGTGTGCCGGTCGCTGCCGGCGCGCCAGTCCAGGTGCACGGCGTCGCCCGCGCGCAGCGGCAGGAACTCCTCGACGGTGAGCCCGAGGGCCGTGCGCAGGGGAGCGCCGTACCCGCCGGGGTGCACGGCGTCGCGCTCGTCGACGATGCCCGAGAAGTAGGACGCGACGAGCGTCCCTCCGCCCTCGACGTACGCGGCGAGGTTCTCCCCGGCGGCCTCGGTGAGCAGGTACGACGCGGGTGCCAGGACCATCCGGTACGCCGAGAGGTCGGACGACGGGTGGGCGAAGTCGACGGTCACGCCGTCCTGCCACAGCCGCTCGTAGAACGCGTTGATGCGCTCGCGGTGGTCGAGGTCGACGCTGGGCCGCCACTCGAGGTCCTGGGCCCAGAACGACTCCCAGTCCCACAGGATCGCGACGTCGGCCTGCACGCGGGACCCCTGGAGCTCGGCGAGCCGGCCGAGCTCGGCGCCGAGCGCGGTGACCTCGCGCCACACCCGGGAGGACGTGCCGGCGTGCGGCAGCATCGCGGAGTGGAACTTCTCGGCGCCGGACCGGGAGGCCCGCCACTGGAAGAACAGGATCGCGTCGGCGCCTCGGCCCAGGTGGGCGTACGCGTTGCGCGCCATCTCGCCGGGCCGCTTCGCGACGTTGCGGGGCTGCCAGTTCACGGCGGACGTGGAGTGCTCCATGAGCATCCACGGCTTGCCGCCGGCGACGGAGCGGGTGAGGTCGGCGGCGAGCGCGAGGCCGACGTGGCCGCGGCGGTCGGCGGCGGTGAGGTAGTGGTCGTTCGAGACGACGTCGACCTCGCGGCCCCACGCCCACAGGTCGGTCGACGGGCAGGCACCCGCCATGAAGTTCGTCGTGACCGGCACGGACGAGTGGGCGCGGATGGCGTCCCGCTCGGCGACGTAGCACTCGCGCAGGGCGTGGTCGGTGAACCGGGCGAAGTCGAGCCGCTGGGCGGGGTTGACGACGCTCGCGGCGACGGCGGGGACGCCGACGTGCTCCCAGTCGCCGTACCACTGGCCCCAGAACGTGGTGCCCCAGGCGTCGTTGAGGGCGTCGAGCGTGCCGTACCGGTCCTGCAGCCAGGTGCGGAACGCGGCGGCGGACGCGGGCGAGTAGTCGTCGGAGACGGGGGCGCCGTACTCGTTGTGCACGTGCCAGAGGGCGACGGCGGGGTGCGTGCCGTAGCGGCGGGCGAGCTCGGTGGTGATGCCGACGGCCGCACGGCGGTACTCGGGCGAGCTGGGGCAGGCCATGCCGCGCGAGCCGAAGCCGAGGACGGTGCCGTCGCGGGTCACGACCCGGGCGTGCGGGTAGGTGGCGAAGAACCAGGCGGGCGGCGACGCGGTGGGGGTCCCCAGGTCGACCCGGATGCCGTTCGCGTGCATCAGGTCGAACAGCCGGTCGAGCCAGCCGAACTCGTACTCGCCCTCCCGCGGTTCGAGCAGCCCCCAGGAGAAGATCCCGACGCTGACCATGGTGACGCCGGCCTCGCGCATGAGGGTGACGTCCTCGAGCCAGACCTCCTCGGGCCACTGCTCGGGGTTGTAGTCGCCGCCGTAGGCGATGCCGTCGAGCCCGAGCGGCCACGAGGGCGCCGGTGCGTGGTGCTGGTCGGACGCGGTGCCCGATGCGTGCAAGTCGGACATGACACCCCAGTTTCGGGTCGGGCGGGCGAGAATGTGTGAACGGTCCCAGGGGACTGTGATCGTTCACAACGAAGAGATAACACTACGAACGCCCTGTTGACAATCGTTCGAACCTGATCGTTACTGTGAGCGTGCACAGGTAAGGCGGCCGGTACGGCGCCCCCGTCCGGCGCTCCCCGCGACGGACCATGACAAGGAGGTCAGATGCGTCTGCACACCAGCTTGAGGCTCGCGGCAGTCGTCGCCGCGACCGCGCTCCTCGCCACCGCCTGCTCGTCCGGCGGCGGCGACGAGACCACCGACGGCTCCACCGGATCGGGCGAGAAGGTCGAGCTGACCTTCTGGACCTGGGCACCGGGCATGGAGGAGGTCGTCGACGCGTGGAACGCGAAGAACCCGAACATCCACGTGACCGTCAACAAGCAGGACGGCGGCGACCCGGCCGTCACCAAGCTGCTCACCGCCATCAAGGCCGGCTCGGGCGCCCCCGACATCTTCCAGACCGAGTACCAGAAGATCCCCACCCTGGTCTCGTCCGACGCCCTCGCGGACATCGCCGACGTGCTGCCCGACGGCACGAAGGACCACTTCGCCGCCGGCACCTGGGAGGCCGTGACGCTCGGCTCCGACGCCGTCTACGGCGTGCCCCAGGACTCCGGCCCCATGGAGTTCTACTACCGCGACGACGTGTTCCAGCAGCTCGGCCTGCAGGTCCCGACCACGTGGGAGCAGTACGCGGAGGTCGCCGAGCAGCTCCACACGGCCGACCCGACGAAGTACCTCGGCACGTTCTCCGCGACGGACGCCGGCTGGTTCACGGGCCTCACGCAGCAGGCCGGTGCCTCGTGGTGGGGTATCGACGGCGACGCGTGGTCCGTCGAGATCAACAGCGTGCAGACGCTCAAGGTCGCGCAGTACTGGGGCGACCTCGTCGAGAAGGGCGTCATCGACAACAAGCCGATGTACACCCCCGAGTGGAACGCCGCGCTCAACGACGGCACTCAGGTCGGCTGGCTGTCGGCCATCTGGGCGCCGGGCGTGCTCGAGGGCAACGCCCCCGACACCGCGGGCAAGTGGAAGATGGCGCCGATGCCGCAGTGGGACGGCGACAACGCCACGGGCAACTGGGGCGGCTCGGCCAGCTCGGTGACGAGCCAGTCGAAGCACGCGAAGGAGGCCGCGCAGTTCATCGCGTGGATGAACTCGGACCAGGAGGCCGTCAACATCCTCGTCTCGGCGGGCGGCCTCTACCCGGCCGACATCCCCGGCCAGGCCGAGGCGCTGGCGAACCCCCCGGCGTTCTTCTCGAACCAGCCCGACTTCTACACGCTGGCCGGCCAGATCGCCCAGACCGTCACGCCGTTCACGTACGGTCCCAACGTCAACGTGGCGTACTCCGCGTACAACGACGAGTTCGGCAAGGCCACCGAGGCCAAGAAGGCGTCGGCGTTCACGGACGCCGTCCAGGCGATGCAGACCGCGACCGTCGACGACCTGAAGAGCTCCGGCTTCACGGTCAAGGACTGACGCGACCGGGGTCGCCCGGCGCCGGCACGGCTGCCGGCGCCGGGCGACCCCTCGCCTCAACGGGAGGGAAACACTTGTGACCACCACTGAGCTCGCGGCCTCCGCCGCTGCCGTCCGACGACGCCGTCGGCTGGCCCCCTACGGCTTCCTCGCCCCCGCGATGGTGCTGTTCGCGCTGTTCCTCGCCCTGCCCATCGGCTACGCGCTCTACCTCAGCCTGCGCACCGTGAAGGTCAGCGGCCTCGGCCTGGGCAAGGGCGCCCGCACCGAGATCTGGGCCGGCTTCACCAACTACACCGCCGCGCTGACCGACCCGGAGTTCATCGCGTCCGTCGTGCGCGTCACGCTCTACGGCCTGCTCCTGGTCCCCACGATGCTCGGGCTGGCCCTGCTGTTCGCGCTGCTGCTCGACTCGCGGCGCACGTGCGGCAAGGGCGTCTCCAAGATCGCGATCTTCCTGCCGTACGCGGTGCCTGCGGTCATCGCGTCGCTGCTGTGGGGCTTCCTCTACCTGCCGGGCGTGAGCCCGTTCTACTACGTGTTCGAGAAGCTCGGCTGGGACGTCCCCGACATCCTGTCCGCGCAGTGGGTCGTGTTCGCGATCGCGAACATCGGCCTGTGGGGCGGCGTCGGGTTCAACATGCTCGTCATCTACACGTCCCTCAAGTCGATCCCGTCGGAGCTCTACGAGGCCGCGCGCCTCGACGGCGCCTCCGAGATCGGCATCGCCCTGCGGATCAAGATCCCGATCGCGATGCCGTCGCTGATCCTCACGTTCCTGTTCTCCATGGTCGCGACGCTGCAGGTGTTCGCCGAGCCGATGACGCTCCGGCCGCTCACCAACACGATCTCGTCGACGTGGAGCCCGCTCATGAAGGTGTACCGCGACGCGTTCACGCGTGACGACATCTACTCCGCGTCCGCGACCTCGGTCGTCATCGCCGTCGCGACCTTCGTCCTCTCGTTCGGGTTCCTGCTCCTCGTGCAGAACCGCGCCTTCGCCCAGGAGTCCCGCTCATGACCACCACGCTGACCCGGCCGTCGCCGACGCCCGTCCCCGTGCGCACCTCGCTCGACCAGCGGCGGCACCGCCCGAGCGCCCCCGCGACGATCACCCTGCTGCTCGGCGCGCTGTACTGCCTGCTCCCCGTGGTGTGGGTCGTCATGGCGTCGTCGAAGAGCGCGGGCGAGCTGTTCTCCACGTTCACGTTCGCGCCGTCGACGCACCTGTGGGACAACATCCAGGAGCTGTCGACGTACCGCGGCGGCCTGTACTGGCGGTGGATGGTCAACACGGTGATCTACGCCGGCGTCGGCGGCGGGCTGTCGGTGCTGATCTCGGCGATGGCCGGCTACGGGCTCGCGAAGTACCAGTTCGTCGGCAAGAAGGCGATCTTCTACGTCATCCTCGCGGGCGTCCTCGTGCCGGGCGTCGTGCTCGCCGTGCCGCAGTACCTGCTGCTCGCGAAGGTCGGCCTGACGAACACGTACCTGTCGGTGCTGCTGCCGAGCCTGATCAGCCCGTACGGCATCTACCTGTCGCGCATCTACGCCGCGGCGGCCGTGCCGGACGACGTGATCGAGGCCGCCCGGACCGACGGCGCGGGGGAGCTCAAGACGTTCCTGCAGATCGCCGTGCCGATGATGAAGCCGGGCCTCGTGACCGTGTTCCTGTTCCAGTTCGTCGCCATCTGGAACAACTTCATGCTGCCGTACATCATGCTCGGCAACGACCGGCTGTTCCCGATCACCGTGGGCCTGTCGGGGCTGCTCAACCAGGGGGCGTCCCAGCCGGCCATGTACACGTCGGTCATCACGGGTGCGCTGCTGTCGATCATCCCGCTCGCCGCCCTGTTCCTCACGCTGCAGCGGTACTGGCAGGTCGACCTCGCCGCCGGTGCGGTGAAGGCCTGAGTCCGGCACCGGCGTCCTAGAGTTCGCTCCGATGGAATCCACAGCCCAGCCGCGCAGGCGGCCGACGATCCGTGACGTCGCGGCGGCCGCCGGCGTGTCCCGCGGCACGGTCTCGCGCGTCATCAACGGCGGCCACTGGGTCTCGCCCGAGGCGCTCGCCGCCGTCGAGGAGGCCATCAGGACCACCGGCTACTCGACGAACCAGCACGCGCGCAGCCTCGTCACGGGCCGCTCGAACTCGGTGGCGTTCCTGCTCACCGAGCCGCAGCACCTGCTGTTCGAGGACCCCACGTACTCGATCCTGCTGCGCGGCGCCGCCCAGGCGCTGGCCAGCCGCGGGATGCCGCTGCTGCTCATGGTCGCGGGCACCGCCGACGAGCGGAAGCAGGTGCTCGGGTACGTCGGCGCCGGCCACGTGGACGGCGTGCTGCTGATCTCGTCGCACGCGGGCGACCCGGTGCTCGGGGCGCTCGTGAAGCAGCAGATCCCGACGATCTCCTGCGGCACGCCGCTCGGCTTCGAGTCGGAGATCGGGTACGTCGCGGCGGACGACCGCGGCGGCGGCGCCCGGATGACCCGGCACCTGCTGGACTCGGGCCGCACCCGGGTCGCCACGATCACCGGTCCGATGGACACCCCGGGCGGGCGGCAGCGGCTCGAGGGGTACCGCACGGAGCTCGGCGACCGCTTCGACGCGCAGCTCGTCGCGCACGGCGACTACACGCGCGCCGGGGGAGCCGCCGCGATGCGCGAGCTGCTGGAGCGCCGCCCGGACCTCGACGCGGTGTTCGTCGCGTCCGACCTCATGGCGGCCGGTGCGATGCAGGTGCTCCGCGAGCAGGGCCGCACGGTGCCCGACGACGTGGCGGTCGGCGGGTTCGACGACTCCGGCCTCGCCGCGACCCTCGACCCGGCGCTGACGACGATGCACCAGCCCCTGGAGCGGATCGCCCACGAGATGGTCCGGCTCCTGCTGGAGGTCGTCGAGGGCAGCGACCCCGCGGCCATCACGCTGCAGACGCCCCTGGTGGTCCGCGCGAGCGCGTGACCCTAGCCTGGGCGGAAAGCCCAGGAGAGGGGCGGCGATGACCGGCGTCGTGGTGCTGCTGGTGGGTGTCCTGCTGTGCTTCTACGGCATCCGGTCGGTGAACCTGGCGCTGCTCGCGTCCGGGTTCGCCATCGGCTACCTCATCGCCGACGCCGTCGGCGGGACGGGGTGGACGGCGGTGCTCGTCGGGCTCGGCGCGGCGCTGCTCGTGTGGGTCGTCGTCACGCTCGTGTTCCGGTTCGCCACGTTCGTCGTCGGGCTCGCGACCGGTGCCGTCATCGGGGCCAAGTTCTGGTCCGCCCTGGCGAACGAGGGCACGAGCGTGCTGCTCGGCGTCGTGCTCGTGGCGGCCGTCGCGTTCCTCAGCGCGTTCCTCGCGGAGAAGTACGCGAAGCGGATGCTGCTGTGGCTCACCGCCCTCGGCGGCGCGAGCATCATCCTGTCCGGCCTCGGCATCCTGTGGCCCGCCGTGTTCGACGTGCTGCGGCACCCCGACGACGGCGTCGAGCAGACGGTCATGCTCCTCACGTGGCTCGTCGTCGCCGGGCTCGGCTGGTACGTGCAGCGCAACCTGTTCCGCAAGCAGCTCGGGCTGCCCCCCAAGGAGCCGAAGCAGCCCGCGACGGCGTGACCGGCGGCCGTCAGCGCACGAGCGTGCCGGCGGCGACCTCGGCGAGGTGCCGCCACGTGCGGTACCGCTCGACCGCGATGCCGCGGTACGCGTCGTCCCCGCGCAGCGCCTCGTCGACGAGCCGGGCCTGCGAGTCGAGCGCGAGCACCCCGTCGTCGAAGAACGTGTGCTCCGGGCCGCCCGCGACGAGCGGGGAGTCCGTCTCGAGCCCGATCGTGTACGGCACGCCGGCGTCCCCGGCGGCCCGGCGCGCGTCCGCGGAGAGCGCCAGCACCCCCTCGTCGCCGAGGGCGGTGTCCCGGTAGGTGATGAGGGCGACGGAGTCCGCCCGGCTCAGCACGTGGTCGAACAGCGTCGCGCCCCGGCCGTCCGGGACGCCGGCGAGCCAGTAGGGCGCGTCGACGCCCAGCGCGACACCGTCGGGGAGCGCGGCCCGGACGGCGTCCGTCGCGGCGTCCCACTGCGCGACGGCGCGGTCCCGGTCCGTCTGCCACAGCGGCAGGGCCCACGGCTCGAGGGAGAGCTGCACCCGGTCCACGCCGCGCCCGTGCAGCGCGTCGCGCACCCACCGGGCACCGAGGGACGGGTCGCCCAGCCACGTCGCGTCGCCGCCGAGCAGGGCGACGTCGACGCCCTCGCCGCGCAGGACGACGACCATGTCGTCGACCCAGGCGGCGACCGGTCCTTCGTCGGAGGCCCACGGGGCCGCCACGTACACGGTCGAGACGCCGTGCTCGTGGGCGAACGCGGCCACGGTGGGCGGATCGGCGTCGACGAAGTCCCGGCCGCGCGCGTCGTGGGTCACGTGCACCGGGTTGTCCCACAGCCACATGGCCGTGTACGGCGACGAGCCCTGGAACGGGGACGTCGCGGCACGAGGGGCGGGAGGCAGGCCCGGCTGGACGTCGCCGCGGCTCACGGGTGGGGGGTCGGGGCGTTCGAGGGCGACGGCACGGACCGCTGTCGTGGCCAGCAGCCCGAGGGCGACGGCCGCGACGACCGCCACGGCCGCCTGCTCCCGGCGCGGGCGGTTCGCGCCCGTCGGCACCACTCCTCGACCTCCGCGACGTCGGCGCCCCCACGCAGGGCGCCCTCCGGTCGGGAGGTGGCGTCAGGGTCGTAGGACCCATCGGCGCCCGGAGCGGGACCGTGATGGGCCGAAGGGCTGACGCGGGGCCGCGGGCGGCTCAGGCGGAACGGGAGGATCCGCCGCTCAGCGGGCGTACCGCCCCGAGGGCGGGTCGAGGGCGAAGGGCCCGACCCGTCCGACGCGGCCGCCCCGGCTATCGCGTGACGCGCAGCACCGCCTCGTGCGTCGTGGCCGTGCCCGACGCGTTCCGGAACACCGCCCGGTACCGGTCGCCGTCGTCGTGCGCGCCAGGCGTGAGCGTCAGCGACGTGCTCGTCGCGCCACGCACGTCCGTCCACCCGCACCAGGGCCACGGCCCCGTCCGGCGCTGCCACTGCACCGTCGGCGCCGGCGAGCCGGTCGCGGCGGCCGTGAGCGTGACCGGCGCGCCCGCCGAGACGGTCACGGACGCCGGGTGCGTCGTCACGTGCGGCGCGGACGGCGCGACGAGGTGCGCGACCCCCCACCGGGACGTCGACTGCCACGCGTCGTTGACCGGGTCGGCCCACGCGTGTGCGGCCCACCGTCCGCCGTCCGCGGCGTCGTTCACCAGCACGTCGAGGCCCTGGAACGCGTCGGCCCCGCCCGTGCCGAGCAGCCCGACCGCCGCCTCGACGACGTACCCGTGGTCGGTGCGCCGGGTCGCGCTCGTCAGGCGGGCCCGCTGCGCGGCCTCGTCCCCCTCGCCGAACGACTGCTCGTTCGTCGCGCTGACCCGCAGCTGCGCGTCGCCCTCCCGGTACGGGCCGGCCTTCGCGTTGCCGGTGTCGACGAAGATCTCGAGGGAGTCCTGCTCCCACGGCTGGTCGGCCGAGACGTCGACCGCGGGGTCGGTGACGTCGGCGAGGACGTACAGGGTGTCGCCGCGCCACAGGGTGCGGACCTCGGCGGTCGCACCGCCGTCGGAGCCGAACAGGTCCTGGTCGGTGCGGACGACCGGGGCGTCGGCCCAGACCGTGTCCGTCGTGCCGTCGACCGTCGGCACCTTCGCGGCCCGGGGCACGTCGAGAACGGACAGCGGCTCGACGAGCTCCAGCGTGCCGAGGCCGCCGGGGGAGGCCCAGCCGGTCGTCGCCGACCCGTCGGTCGCGCGCACGTCGAACTCGAGCGTGTCGCCCTCGGCCACGCCGTCGAGCGGGAGGGAGACGACGGCCGTCCAGCCGCCCCGCTGCTCGGCCCGGACACCGTCGAGGTCGCCCCGGCCGCGCTTGCGCCCGAACGTGTACGTCTCGTCGCCGACGGTGAACGCCAGCCCGTCCGCCCGGTCCTTCGTCGTGTCGTCCACCCGCACGTACGCGGTCAGGTGGTCCGGCGACCAGCGGAGCTGGAACGCGGCGGCGTCGCCGAGCGGCCGCACCGGGAGCTCGCGCCACTGCGTCGCCGCCGTGTCGAGCGGCGGAGCGCCTGCGAAGACCTGCGCGGACGGCTGCTGCGCGGGCAGGTCGTCGCCGACGACGCCGTGGTACGCGGGTTTCGCCTGCAGGTCGTCGTCGAACAGCAGCGGCGCCCCGGAGTCGCTCGCCCAGCTCCGGCCGTCGGTGAGGCCCCAGACGCTGACCGAGTACAGGTCGTGCGCACGGAACACCGCGAACGCGTCGCGGTACCAGTACGCCTGGTCGAGCAGCCGTGCCGTGGTGACGGGGGTGCCGGTCGGCACGTCGAGCTCCGTGACGGCCTGCACGACGGGCAGGTCGTCGAACGCGTCGAGCGCCGCCGCGACCTGGTCGACCGGGGTCGACAGGTTCACGTGGAACTGGTGGCCGACACCGTCCACGGGCACGCCCCGCGCCAGCAGCCGGGCGACCAGGTCGTGCAGGCGCGCCTGCTTGCCGGTGTCCTCGGTGCTGTAGTCGTTGATGAGCAGCGTCACCGGGCGGTCGGTGCCCGGGTCGGCGTACGTGTCGTTGAACGCCTCGTCGGCGAGCTGGAACGCGAGGTCGACGAAGCCCTCGCCGAGCACCTGGAACCAGCGGGTGTCCCGCATCCCGCCGGGCGTGCCCGGGGTGTCGGAGACGACCTCGTTGGTCACGTCGAACGCCGTCACCGGGTTGGTCGCCGACCCGAACGGCCCGTACCGGTCGGCCAGGTACGCCGCGACGTGGTCGATGTGCGCGCGCAGCCGGTCGGTGAGGACCTGCTGGTCGGCCGGGCTGTCGGTGAGGTCGTGGCCGTCGTCGTCCTGGAAGAACCAGTCGGGCGTCTGCTCGTGCCACAGCAGGTTGTGGCCGTAGAGCCGCAGGTCGTGGGCCTGTGCGAAGTCGGCGACGGCGTCCGCCTCGGCGTTGCGCGCGACGAAGGAGTGGTCGGCGGCGTACCAGGTGGCCGGCTTCATCGCGTTCTCGGGGGTCACCTGGTCGAAGTGCCGGGTGAGCAGCTCGGCCGCAGGGCCGACGGTCTCGCGCGAGTCGATCGCGACGCCCACCGGGGCGTCGAGCGTGTCCTTGATCGGCGTGACGTCCTGCACCTGCGCCGGCGGCAGCGCCGTCACCGTGAGGTCGTCGAGCAGCAGGTCGGACGTGTTGCCGGAGCCGTCCTCGTACCAGGTCGTCTCGACGTACAGCAGCG
The DNA here is from genome assembly GCF_016862675.1 of Cellulomonas chitinilytica. Taxonomy (GTDB): domain Bacteria; phylum Actinomycetota; class Actinomycetes; order Actinomycetales; family Cellulomonadaceae; genus Cellulomonas; species Cellulomonas chitinilytica. The sequence continues at coordinate 38,839 of NZ_BONK01000015.1, forward strand.
CGGAGTCGGCCACCGGCATGGTGAACCGCGCGGACAGCTCCGCCCAGCCGGTGTCGCCCGGGTCGCTCAGGCTGCCGAGCGACCGGTACGACGTCGTGCCGCCCGTCGTCGTCGCGAGCGTCAGGGAGACGCCGTCCGTCGGCTGCCCCGGCGCGAACCGCACCCAGCCGTCGAACTGGTAGGTCGTGCCCGGCTGGAACGTGCACGTGACGTCGTAGCCGAGGCCGTCGCTCTGGGCCGTGCGACCCGTGACGAGCACCGCGTGGGCGCTGTCGTGGCCGTCCGTGCCGGTGACGGCGGCGGTCGACGCGCCGTTGCCGGCCCACCCGTCGAAGCCGTCCTCGAAGTCCGCGTCGACCACGGTGCCGCCGGGCGGGTACTGGCAGCCGTCCGGCGCGGCGGTGCCCGGCGCCGCCGGGAGGAGCAGCGCGCCGACCACGGCGGACGCCGTCCCGATCGTGACGAGGCTGCGTCGAACCGTGCCGTGCCGCATGCGCGCTCCCTTGCGCCGAGCTGTCCGGGGTACCAGCGGAACGTAGCGGCGGCGGCGTGGGCGTAAACCTTTCGTCACCCGCTGCCCTTTCGGGCACGGCCGGTTGCCCCGGACGGCAGCCGCGCGTGCGTTGTCGTCACGGACGTCCGTCCGGCAGCGTGGAGGTGTCTGCCCGCCGCAGGGCGGGTGACCGACGAGAGGACTGGCGATGGGTCAGGCCCGCAGCCACGGCGACGTCGACGTCGACGCCGTCGGGCGGTCGAACGGCCCCGACCGTCCCGAGCGGGCGCAGCCGGCTGCGGGCACCGGCAGCGCCGGGCTCGCGGCCCTCCAGCGGACCGCCGGCAACCGCGCGGTCGCGGGCCTGCTCGGGGCACGCGACCCTCGCCCGGCGGGTGAGGGGGCCCGGTGGGGCCGGGAGACGCCCCGTGCGCGGCCCGAGACGCTGTTCGGCCAACGCCGGGACGTGCAGCGGTACACCACCACGGACAGCGTCCTCGCGAACGTGGCGTCGCTCGTCGGCGCCGGAGGTGCAGCCGGGTCGCTCGTCGGTGCCGTCACGTTCGACTCCAGCGCGTTCAACGCGGCCGTCGGCAAGGCCCTCGTCATCACGAAGGACGCCGCCGAGCTCACCATCGACGCCCAGACGTACACGGCGAGCGGCACCGTGAAGGCGTCCGGCCCGAAGGCGAGCGTCGGCAACTACGAGATCGGGTTCCTGCAGACCGTCTACGAGTCGTCCCGGAACTTCTACTACGAGCCGACCGGTCACACGCCCGGCCTGCTGGCGACGATCGCGCCGTCGATCTTCGGCGAGCGCAAGAAGCAGTCCGACACGTGCACCGTCCTGCCGGTGCGCGACGGCGACGCCGGCAAGCGGCCCTGGTACGGCATGGAGACGGTGCTGCCGTTCGACAAGACGGACCCCAGCACGAAGAACACGTCGATGCAGGACACCCCGGGATCCCACAACCCGTGGACGTTGGGGGCGGGCGTCGACAAGCAGCACCTCGTCAAGACGGACGGCCGCGACCGGTTCCGCAGCTGGCTCGCCGTCAAGGAGAAGAGCACGACGAACGCGATCATGCTCAACTACGCCGACTGGCTCGTGGACTACGGCACGACGATCGCGTTCAACGCGGCGTCGCCCGCCGCGAGTGTCGTCACGCCGACGGCGACGTCGGGTGCCAAGGTCACGGGGACGGGCGACGGCAGCGGCGGGCAGTGGCCGCTGCACGGCGACCCGGTCGCGAACGACGTCACGACGATGACCGACGCGAACTGGTGAGTGGAGGGCGATGAGGTCGCGGCGCAACCCGGGGCAGCCGTCGTGGCTGACGGTCGTCGAGGGTGCGACGGCCGCGTTCACGGGGACGGCGCGCGTGGTGGGCGACGAGCCGGCCGACGCGGCGCAGACGTCGGGACGTGGGTCCGGCTACCTGGTCACCGCGTCGGTCTCGCCCGGCGACGCCGTGTTCGGGGCCCTGCCCGACGCGGCGCAGACGGTGACCGGCGAGACGTCGCGGCCGCCCGAGCGCAGGCTCGACCCGGACGGACCGCGGTTCCCGCCGGACACGCTGCGGGACGTGCCCTTCTGGGACCAGGCGCGACCCGGCGTCGACGCACCGGTGCTCGTCGTCGCGTCCGACCCGCCGGTGGTGCGGGCCCTGACCGGTCCGGACGACGACCTGCCCGCGGCCGTCGCGACGATCCGCGGCTGGACCGACGGCGACGCGGACGTCGAGCGGGACCTCGAGCAGGATCTCGAGGGGGGTGCGCCGGCCGTCTGCTACGTCGCGGGCTTCGAGCTGCTGGCCCGCACGACGTCCGACCTGCCCGGACTGGCCGAGCGGTTCCTGCGGATGCCCGACAGGCCCGGCGCCGCGGTGCACGGGATCATCGCCCTGCTGGGCCCGCGGACGGGCGCGCTCCCGGACGACGAGGTCGCCGACCTGGGCCGCCGCCTGCTGGGGGTGCTGGCCGACGAGCAGGACCCCGAGGCCCTCGTCGCGTTCCTCGGCTGGTTCGACGCGCACCGGGCCCGCCTCGACAAGGGAGTGGTCAAGGTGCTGCCCGGCCAGGCCGCACGGGCCGCCGGTCTGCGGTTCGACGGGCCCGACGGCGACGCGTGGACCCAGGAGGTCGCGCGCTTCGCGGAGCCGCTGACCGAGGGCGCGTGACGCCGCCATGACCGCGGTCGCGACCCGCCTCACCCTCGCCGACGCCCGGCGCTCCCCGTGCCTGACGTGCTCGACGACCCCCTGCTGCACGCACCTGCCCGTCCACACGTTCCGGATGACCACCCTCATGGACCTCGACGAGGCCCGGTATCTGCTCAACTTCGACGGCATCGAGCTGGGCCTGTCGTCGTCGGGGGAGTGGAGCGTCTACTACGGCCGCCCGTGCCGGTTCCTCGACACCGCTGCGGGCCTGTGCACCATCCACGCCACCGAGCGCCAGCCGCAGATCTGCCGGACGTACAACCCGTACACCTGCTGGTACAAGCGGGCGTTCGGCGGCGAGAGCGACGAGTTCGTCTGGGTGGACCGGGAAGCGCTCGACCGGATCGGCGAGCAGGTGGCGTTCGACGAGCACCGCACGATCGTCGAGGTGCCGTCCTGGGAGGACCTGCTCGCGTCGGCTGCGCCGCCGCCGGTGGCCTCTGCCGCCGCGGTGTCGCGTGCGGTGCCGCTGACGCTCGGCCCGACCCGCCTCCGGTCGGACGCCCCGGCCGAGCCGCAGCCGCACTCGTACGACGACCTGCGCCACCCGTGCGACGACTGCGGCGCGTACTGCTGCACCCGGCTCGTCTTCCCCAAGCCCCGCCCGGCGACGAACGTCGAGCTCGACTTCTGGCGGTTATGCCTCGGCTTCCCGGGCGTCGAGGTCGGCATCGGCGGCGACGCGTGGTCCCTCATCGTCGAGACGACGTGCCGCCACCTCGACGCCGGCGGCCGCTGCTCGGTGTACGGCTCACCTGAGCGCCCCCTGCGGTGCTCGTACTACGACGAGTGGAAGTGCGCCTACAAGCCCCGCTTCGGCGGCGGCGACACCGGCTTCCTGCGGATGGGCCTCGACGAGTTCGACGCCTTCCTCGCCGACCTCACGTTCGACGCCGCGGGCCGGGTGCTCTGACCGGGCGGGGTCCTGATCCCTGGACCGAGCGTGTAGACGATCTGTAGACTCCCCGCCATGTCTGACACCACGACGGTCCGCGTCCGGACCTCCACGCGCGACGCACTGAACGCCCTGAGCCGTGAGCGCGGCGAGCCCGTCGAGGCCGTCATCCGCGAGGGCATCGACCTCCTCCGCCGTGAGGAGTGGCGACGGCAGGCGGAGATCGACGCACGAGCGGCCGCCGCCGATCCCGCAGACCGCGCAGAGGTCGCCTCCGTCCTCCGTGACCTCCTCGGCTGATGCGGGGAGACGTCTACCGGCTCAAGGCAGGCAGCACCAGGGGGCACGAGCAGGCCGGCCCGCGCTTCGCGGTCGTCGTGCTCGCGTCCCGCTTCGACCACCTGAGCACGTGGCTCGTCGTCCCGACCTCCCCCAGGGCCAACCCCTACGTCTTCCGACCCCAGGTGACCGTCCCGGGGCACGGCGAGACGCTCGCCCTCTGCGACGCGCTCACCGCGGTCGACCCGCAGGCGCGTCTCGGCGACACGGTGGGCTTCTTGTCCCTGGCGGACCTCGGTGCGATCGACCGTGCTCTCGCTGGCCTGCTCGACCTGAGCTGACCCACTGCGGCACGTGCCGCGCGTGCCGGTGGAGGAGGAGATCGACGTGGACGACGACGCCTACCTGGGCATCACCGGATATGTGCCGACCTGGCTGCGCGGGCTCGCACGCGTCCAGGAGCTCATGCCGGGCGCCTCGCAGCGCTCGTCGGACGCCGCCTCACCCGCGCGTGGCTGCTCTGGGATGTCGAGGACGACGCCTGGTTCGCGGACGCGCCCGTCCTGCTCGACTTCGACGGCGACGGGATGCTCGCGGTCCACCTGCGTTTCGCGGGCGCGCAGGTCACGATCGAGAACGCTCTGGACGAGAACGGGTTGGCCTTCGGTCCGCCCGCTGCGGACTACGCCGAGCACTCGGTGGGCCGAGCCCGCGGGTCACGACTACGTGCTGACCCAGCAGTACAGGCCGGCGCCCTCGTCGCGGGCGTCGCGCGCGAGCGCGGCCAGGCGGGCCACGAGGTCGGTCAGGACGAGCGGGTCGCCCTCGCCCCAGAACTCCTCGGTCTGCGACCAGCGGGTGGCGACGTCGGACAGGTCGGAGCCGGCGGCGTCCGCGAGCGCCGCCACCAGGGTCGGGGTCAGCCGGACGACGAGGCACCCGCCGTCGTCGACGGAGGCGATCACGTCGCTGCCCTGCACCGCGTGGTCGTGCGGGCGGCCCGTCAGCACCGCCTCGAGCTCGCCCATCTGTACGACGGGCTCGACCCCGCCACCGTCCACCGTCCGGAACGCGACGGCCGGGACGGTGGGCGCCGGGTCCGGGCGCCGGCGACGGAAGAGCGACCGCTTCTCCGGCACGAGCTCCCCGCTCGCGTCCGACGGCCCACCCACCCGATGCACGACGGCGGCCGCCTCGACGTCCGACGATGCGACGAAGTACTCGCAGATCAGCCCCATGACCAGCCATGGTGGCAGCCCCGGGACCGGCGAGACCAACAGGAGTGTCGTCGCGAGGGTCGCCAGCAGCACTCATGTTGTCTCGCGGCTCGGACACCGTGCGCGGGCGGGGGCTGCCAGACTCCCAGCATGACTGCCGGACGACTGCTGCTGCTCGACTCCGCCTCGCTGTACTTCCGGGCGTTCTTCGGGGTCCCCGACTCGGTGAAGGCACCCGACGGCACCCCGGTGAACGCGGTGCGCGGGCTGCTCGACATGATCGCCCGGCTCGTCGTCGACCGGCGGCCGACCCGGCTGGTGGCGTGCTGGGACGACGACTGGCGGCCGGCGTTCCGGGTGGCGGCGATCCCGTCGTACAAGGAGCACCGCCTGCAGGCGGGCAGCACGACGGTCGAGGAGGTGCCGGACCTGCTGCTGCCGCAGGTGCCGGTCATCGTCGAGGTGCTGGAGGCGCTGGGGATCGCGCGCGTCGGGGTGCCGGGGTACGAGGCGGACGACGTGATCGGCACGTTCGTCGCCCGCGAGCGGACCGGTGCGGGGGACGCGGTCGACGTCGTCACGGGCGACCGGGACCTGTTCCAGCTGGTCGACGACGAGCACCACGTGCGGGTCCTGTACACGGTGCGGGGGATCAAGGACCTCGAGGTCGTCGACCAGGCGCGGCTCGCCGAGCGGTACGCGGTGTCGTCGGGGGCGGGGTACGCGGACATGGCGGCGCTGCGTGGCGACCCGAGCGACGGGCTGCCGGGCGTGCCGGGGATCGGCGAGAAGACGGCCGCGGCGCTCGTGCACCGGTACGGGTCGCTCGACGGCATCCTTGCCGCCCGCGACGCGGGCGACCCGGGGCTGACGGCGACGCAGCGCAAGCGGCTCGTCGAGGCCGCGGACTACCTGGCGGTCGCGCCGCTCGTCGTGCGGGTCGCGCAGGACGCCGCCGTCGGCGACGTCGACGACTGGTTGCCGCGGGTCGTGGCCGACCCGGAGCGGCTCGTCGCGCTCGCGGAGCGGTGGGGGCTGGCGTCGAGCGTCAAGCGCGTGGTGGACGCCCTGGCCAACGCGCACTGAGACGCTCCTGGTCATTCGTCCGGGTGAAGCCTGAAACCCGGCGTATCAGACATCGGGAGCTGCCCTCCTGCTGGGACGTGCGCCGCCGACCGGTGGCCGCAGCCCCCGCCGGAGACCACCGGCGTCACGGCCCGACGCGGGCCCCACCCGGAAAGGCACCACCATGTCCTCCACCACCGCGCCCGCAGACGTGCGCAACCCCGCACGCACCGCGACCGGCACCGTCCCGGACAACACGTTCCCGCCCGGACCGACCAAGCAGGAGCGGAGCACGACGCTCGCGGCCCGCGCCGACGACGCCGTCGACGTCCTCGCCCGGGTGCTCACCCGCTACTCGGTGACCGCCCTGCGGATCGCCCTCGGGCTCGTGTTCCTCGGGTTCGGCGTGCTCAAGTTCTTCCCGGGCGTGAGCCCCGCGGCCGAGCTGGCGGAGCGGACCATCGGGGTGCTCACGCTGCACCACGTCGGTCCGGGTGCGGCGCTGCTGCTCACGGCCGTCATGGAGACCGTCATCGGCCTCACGCTCGTCACCGGCAAGTTCCTCAGGTCCGGTCTGGTGCTCCTCGCGTGCGCGCTCGTCGGGATCATGTCGCCGCTCGTCCTGTTCTTCGGCGAGCTGTTCCCCGCGGGCGGGCCGACGCTCACCGCCCAGTACGTGCTCAAGGACGTCGTCCTGGCCGCCGCGGCCGCGGTCGTCGGAGCCGTCGCCCTCGGGGCCCGGCTGCGACTCCCGCAGGAGTGAGGCGTCAGTTCTTGACGAACAGCTGCGGACCCGCTTCGCGCCAGCCCTCCGAGGCGGCCGGGGCGGGTCCGCCGTCCGTCACGAGCTTGAGGTCGGTGCCCGTGAACGTCATGCCGCGCACCGCGTGCGCGCACCCGAGACCGGGCAGCTCACCGGCGACGACGGTGACGACGCACAGGTCGCCCGACGTGTTGACCGCCGCGTACTGCGCGCCCGTCGGGGTGTCGACGAGGTACCGCGTCGTCGACGTGTCCAGGCCGAGACCCTGCAGGTCGGCGTCGGGGAGCACGTCCGCCGGCCGCTGCGGGGCGGCGAACACGTCGAGCAGCGTGACGGCGTCGACGGGCTCGGCCGTCGACGGGCCGGCCTGGACGCCGCGCAGCCACACGAGGCCCGCGCCGACCAGCGCCACGCCCACGAGCAGCACGAGCGCGGTCAGCCACGCCGGGTGCCGGCGGCTCGTGCTCACGTCGCGGAACCCGCTGAACGTCTCGCCGAAGAGGTCGACGTCGTCGATCGTCGTCATACCGTCTCATCGGCCTGTCTGGCCGGTGACATGAGCCCCGCAGGGCAGAATGTCTCCCCGTGATCACGGTCAGCACGGACGGCTCCTGCCTGCGCAACCCCGGAGGGGCGATCGGCTGGGCGTGGGCGAACCACGACGGCACGCACGCGAGCGGCGGTGTCGCGTCCGGGACGAACCAGATCGCCGAGCTCATGGCGGTGCTCGAGGCGATCACCGCACACCCCGGCGACGAGCCGCTGCGCATCGAGGCGGACTCGCAGTACGCCATCAAGTGCGCGTCCGAGTGGGTCCGCGGCTGGAAGCGCAAGGGCTGGCGCACCGCGTCCGGCGGGCCCGTGCAGAACCTCGCCCTCGTGCAGGCCATCGACCGGGCCATCGCCGAGCGGCCCGGGCCCGTCACGTTCTCGTGGGTCCGCGGGCACCAGGGCGACCGGTTCAACGAGCGGGCCGACGAGCTCGCCGGCATCGCCGCCCGGGAGGCCCGCGACGGTCGGGTCGGCCCCGCGAACGCGGTCACGGAGGTGATCCCCGTCGTCGCCGTCGCAGCACCGGCCCGGGTCCTGGCGGAGGACACGCTCTTCTGACGACGCCGCCGAAGCCGCTCCCGGCCCGCCGGGGGCGACCCGGTCCTGGCGTCGTCGGGCGCAGCGACGTGTCAGGACGCCGCGTCGCTGCGGTTAGGGTCATGGCCCATGACGGCCCCTCCCGATCGCGCACCCTCGGCCACCGGTCTCGGTTCCGAGGCGCGTCGTGAGGCGCGCGAGCTCCCCGGCGACGTCGCCGACGGGTTCCTCGGTGATGCCGCCGTCGTCCTGATCGGTGCCGCGGCGTTCGTGGTCCTCGTCGGCGGTGCCGGTCTGCTCGGCTGGCTCGTCGGCGGCGCGACTACGGCGGTCGTCGGTGCCCTGGTCGGGTTCGGGCTGTTCGTCGTCGCGGCCGTCGTCGTGGTCGTCGTCGCCGGGGCGGGCCTGCTGCGCCGGTGGCGCGCGACGAGACGCTGACCGGGCGGGACGCCCGACCCGGCCCCGACACGACGAGGGCCCCGGGAACGGCGTCCCCGGGGCCCTCGCCGTCAGGCAGGTGCTACTGGACGGTCAACGTCCGGCCCATCGCCCCGAAGAAGTGGTTCTGGTCCCCCGGGTAGACGGCGATGACGATCTGGCTCGACTGGACCGCCGGCAGGGTCACGGTCGCGACCCCGTTGACGAGCGGCGCCGTGCCGACCGCGCGCAGGCCGAGCAGCACGGTCACGCTGCCCGTCGGTGCCGGTGCACCCGCGACGTCGCCGGTGACGGTGACGGTGATGACCGGCCTCGACCCTGCGGGCACCGTCCACGACGGCGTCGAGAGCACCACGTGCGACGACACCTTCGTGACGTGCAGCGTGGTGCCGCCCTTCGAGGTGGACACGTCGGCCGTGCCCGGGAACACCGCGGTGAGCTTGTGCGTGCCGGTGTTCAGGGTGCGCGGCAGGTCGATGACGGCCGTGCCGACCAGCCCGCTCACGGTCAGCGTCCCCGTGGCGACCACGGTGCTGCCCTCACGGATCTCCACGGGTCCGGTCGGTGCCGCCGACTTGCCCGTGACCGTGACCGTCGCCTTGACGAGCGTCCCGTAGGGCACCGTCGACTTCGACAGGGTCACCTTCGTGGTCGAGGCGGACGGTGCGATGTCCACCGTGACCGCGTTCGACGTCGACCCGAGGTACCAGGGCGTGTCGGGTGTGAACACCGCGGTGAACGTGTGCGACCCGCCGGTGGCCTCGATCTTGGCGACCGCCGTGCCGTGGTCCACCGGGGCCGTGGCCACCGTGGTCGTGCCGTCGACGAACGCCACGCTGCCGGTGGCCGCCGCCGGGGCGACGGTCGCGGTGAGCGTGAGCGTCTTGCCGGCGATCTGCGTCCCGGTGACGCCGAGCGTCGTCGTGGTCGCCGTCGCCACGGGCACGGTCACGTCGACGACCTGGGCCCGGGAGACCGGGGCGCCGTTGGCGTGCTGGAAGACCAGCAGCTGGTCGTCGGCGGCACCGGTGCCCTTGTGCACCGGGATCGACGTGTCGCCGGCCCCGAGCGAGGAGAACGTGCCGGTGATGTCGTTCTCGAACCAGAACGGCGGGTCGTACGGGTTGACCGTGAAGTCGTCCGCCTGGTCGAGCACGTTGCTCGGGTCCTCCGCGTAGCCGGAGAACGTCCACGTCGAGACCGTCGGCGTCGACCCCTCCGGGAAGAGGGCGACCGGGATCGGCGCGACGAGCACGCTGTTGTCGAAGATGCCCGCCTCGACGTCGCCCGCGAACTCGTTGACGAGCTCGACGGCCAGGGTCGCGCCGGTGTTGAAGTCGAACGTCGCCGCGACGGTGATGTCCTCCGAGTCGGACAGCTTCTGCACGACCGTCTCGAGGTCCGGGGCGCCGTCGCCGTCCACGTCGATGTCGATCACCGGCAGGAACGTGGAGTTGGACGAGCCGCCGCCCGCGAGCGACGCCCAGTTGCCGTCGGTCGCGATGCCGATGCCGAGCAGGCCGTCCGCGGGGTCACCGCCGCCGGCTGCCACCTGCGGTGCGGTCGACGCCCACCCGACGAACCGGATGTCGCCGGACGCCCGCACCGAGTCCGACGTCTGCAGCCCCGGCGAGTCCTCGAGCTTCGGGCTCGTGGTGCCGAGGATCAGCGGCGTGGTCAGCGAGTACCAGCCGCCGGACGCGACACCCGTGCCGTCGAGGTCGAGACCGGCGGTCGCGACGCCCGGGTCGGCGAACGCGACCGGGTTGGCGTGCAGGTCGCTCACGAGCCGCGGTGCGGCCTGCACCGGGACGCGCAGCTCCTGCGAGCCGGACGTGAGGACGAGCCGGCCGGCGACCTCTGCGACGTACTCGCGGGGGACGCCGCTCTGCACGGCCTGCGACGTCGGGTCGAGGTCGCGCTGCAGGGTGGCCGGGTCAGCCGTGAGGGTGAGCGTGACGAGCTGCGTCCGGCCCGCGGCGAGGGTGAAGCTCGCCGGGGTGGCCGTGATCGTCGCGCCGCCCGCGGTGGTCGCCGTCGTGACGGAGGCCGTGAACCGCTGGCTCGTGGTGCCGAAGTTGCGCACCGACACGGTCTTCTTCTGCACGACCGGAGCGGTGCCGACGTCGACCACGCCGAACGACACGGACGTGAGCCGCGGGTTCGCCGAGTTGAACGCGACGACGTTCGTGGACACCGCGTTCAGGGCGTCCACGCGGCCGGAGCCGACGCGCTGCGGCCCGTACTTGTCACCGGACTGGTTCGGGCCGGTGAACACGTCGTGCGTCGCGGTGTTGACCACGGCCGCCTTGACCTCCGGCTGGTCCCACGAGGGGTGCGCCGAGCGGACGAGCGCCGCGATGCCCGCGACGAGCGGTGAGGCCATCGACGTGCCGGACAGCTTGTTCGGCGCGTTGCCGGTGCCCGACGCCGCGGAGAAGATCTCCGTGCCCGGCGCCGCGACGTCGACCTTGGCCCAGCCGAGGGACCCGTGCACGCCACGCGACGAGCCGGGGTTCAGGGCGTCGCCGGTGACGCTCTCGACGACCGCGCCCGCGAGCGACGGGCCGATGTGCAGCGACAGCGTGCCGGCCTCGATCTCGGGGAGCAGCAGGTCGGTGACGGGCGCCGTCATCTGCGAGCCGGGGATCGTCGCGTTGCCCGCGATGCCCGCCGGGAACACCGTGCTCTCCGTGGGGAGCACGACGCCGACGGCACCCGCCGCAGCGGCGTTGTTGAACCGGACCGCCGACCCGCACGCGCGCGTGGAGTCGTTGTCGTCCCACCAGAGGTAGGCGATCTTGCCGGCGACCGTGGCGGCCTGGGCCGCGGTGAAGGCGGTGCAGCCGGAGAACCGCGAGCCGACGAAGGCGACGGGCGCCGTGACGTCCGGGCCGCCGTAGTTCACGGAGTTCTGCGCGGCGTGCAGGCCGAGCAGCGAGGCGTCGGCCGCGGCCGTGACCTCGATGCCGTCGTGCGACTGCGGGTCGCCGACGGAGTTCGCGACGGTGATCGCCGACTGCGCGTTGCCCGGGCTGCCGCCGATGTCGGTGACGTCGCCGGCGTTGCCCGACGAGATCGCGACGACGGTGCCGAGGGTGCTGAGCTGGTCGATCAGCAGGTTGTCGGGGTCGTCGGCGGGGGAGCCGTCGCTGCCGAGCGACAGGTTGAGGATGTCGAGGCGGTCGCTGAAGTCGCCGTCGCCGTTCGGGTCGGCCGCCCGGTCGAGGGCCAGCGCGGTGAGGTCGGTGGACCCGCCGATGTCGCCGAACACCTTGAGCGAGTAGATCTCGGCTCCCGGTGCGGCGCCCGGGCCGACCTCCCAGTCGGACACGTCCGTCAGGGAGCTGTAGTCGCCGCGGAAGGTGGTGCCGTCCGGCTGCACGCCGAAGCCGGTCGCGGTGCCGGCCACGTGCGTGCCGTGCCCGCTGTTGCCGGACAGGTAGACGGCGTCGATCGGGTTCTCGTCCGGCGTGGGCACCGTGGTGGAGCCGGGCTCGTCGCCGCTCGCGTCGTAGAGCGGTCCGGCGAAGTCGTACCCGCCGATGAACTTGGTCGGGTCGAACAGGCCCGGCTGCACCGGGTCGGACCCGTCCTCGCCGTACGCCTCCTCGTAGGCCGCGACGGTGCCGGGGCCGCCGAAGTCGGCGTGCGTGTAGTCGAGCCCGGTGTCGATGACGCCGATCCGGACGCCCTCACCGGTGACCCCGGTGTCCTGCCACGTCTGCAGCGCGCGGACGAACTCGACGCTGTGCGCGTTCGTGGCCTTCTTCGGCACGACGCGGTACACGGCGACGACGTCGGGCGACGCGGCGAGCTCCTGGACCTGCGCGGCGTCGCCGGTGACGATCGTGCCGGCGACGAGGTTGCCGGTGGTGCCGATCCGCTGCGGCTCGGCGGACGTCACGGTCGCCGCGCTGAGCTCCTGGGGGACCACGTCGGCGGCGAGCGCCTCGGCGTCCTGCACCGCGTCCTGGACGGCGGCGGTGCTGCCACCGGCGGCGGCGACCTCGGCCCCGGACTTCGCGTCGAGCTGGACGAACGCCGTGACCTTGCCCTTGGCGGTCGTCAGGTCGTTCGACAGCTTCGAGACGACGGCCGGGTCCAGGCTGTCCGAGCTCCCGGCCTGCGGCCCGCCTGTCGGCGGAGCCGCGGATGCCGCCTGCACCCCGACGAAGGCGGTGCTGACGGACAAGGTCACAGCGGTGACGGCGGCAAGCAGTGGACGACGCGACATGGGCACATCCCCGGGCTCGTGCGGATCGGCAGGCGCGCGTGTCACAGGTCACACACCGCGCCTCGTGCACCGTACTGACCAGTTACACCATTCGTCACCTTCTGGGCGCATATCGGTGCGACCTGTTGTGACTCCCGGGACGTCCGCCGAGGTCAGCCCGGCGAGTCGCGGCCAGGCCGTCAGCGCAGGGGGACGAACGTGTACGAGCCGTGGGTGGTGTCGTCGACCTCGTCGCCGCGTCGGACGACGAGGTGCATGGTCGACCGGACCGGGATCACGAGCCGGCCGTGGTCCGCGAGCTGCGCGACGAGCTGGGGCGGCATCCGCATCGGGGCGGCGGACACGAGGATCCGGTCCCAGCCGCCGTCGACGGGTCGCCCGAGGACGCCCGGCCGGGCGCGCTCGACGACGGCCCACGGCATCGCGCAGGCGGCGACGTTCTGCGCGCCCCAGACGGCCAGCTCGGGGTCCAGCTCGAGCCCGAGCACGGTACCGGTCGGTCCGACGAGCCGGCCGAGCAGAGCCGTCGTCCAGCCCGACCCGGCGCCGACGTCGAGCACGCGGGCGCCGACGGGGACCTCGAGCAGGCGCAGCATCGCGGCGACCGTGCTCGGCTGGGAGCTCGTCTGGCCGTGCCACAGCGGCAGCGGGTGGTCCTCCGCCGCCCGCGACCGCACGGCGGCAGGGAGGAACCGGGTCCGGTCGAGGGTCCGCATGGCCTCCGCGACGTCGTCCGCGCGTGCGGGGTCGTGCGCCGGGCCGGGTGCGGGACCGGGTGCCGGACCAGGTGTGGGACGGGGCCCTTCGCCCATCCCCCGAGCCTAGGACGCGGTCAGCGGGAGGTGACCGCGCCCGGCGCCGAGGTGTGTCAGGTGTGTGCGGCGGAGGTGGTCCCGGCCGGGACGGCGGGCGTGGTGGACGTCGTCGTGACGACCGTCGGGTCGGGGCCCGTGCGGGCGACGTCGGCGGCGACGGGTGCCGGCACGAACTTCGGCTTGCGGCCGGGCCGTCCCTTCGCGCGGCGGTCCTCGATGCCCTCGAGGGTGGTCGCGCGCCACACGGCGCCGCCGTTGAGCCGGCCGTCGGGGCGGGGGAGCCACGGCACGTTCCGCGACAGCCACACCCGGATCGTGGCGTGCTCGACGCCGAGGCGGGTGGCCAGGCGGCCGATGTCGTACAGGTCGTCGAGCCCGTGCTCAGGGGTCGGGGCAGGGGGGTCCTCGGCGGGTGGCACGGCGCAGATCCTAGCCCGGTGAACCTATGAATTGTGTAACGGCTGCGTGACGCGATCCTTACAACTCCTCCCCGCCGTCGCACCACCCTCATTGCTGGACGGCCGTCCGGCTCCTTTAACGTGTAACGCGTGAGTGACAGATTGCCGAACCTCAGGCGTCGGTCCGAGGGCGGCAAGCACGTCGCCTCGACCGCGCCCCGCCCGAGCCTCGCCGCGCTCCTGCCCCGCGGTGGGAGCGCATCCACGCGCGCCGCGCAGGGTGCCGTGGTCGCCGCCCTGACCGTGGCGCTGTGCGCGACCATGGGCCAGGCGACCGCGCGCGACCACGCCGCCGCCACGGCCGACGCGCAGGAGGCCGCCGTCGTCCGCCAGGCGCGCATCGGCGCGATGACCGTCGCCGACGACGCCGTCCAGATCGCCGAGGCGACGCACGCCGAAGGCACGCAGGCCGCGGTCGACCCGACGGCCCTGGAGGCACTGGACCACGCCGCCGCGCACCTGAACGACCTCATCGAGCAGGCCAAGGACTCCACGGCTGAGGAGACGCCCGCCGCGAACGCCGCGCCCGACGCCACCGCCGGCGCCGCCGCGACCGGCGACGCCGCGGGCGACACCACGGCCGCCGGCGACGACAAGGCGGTCCCGCCCGCCCCGGCGACCACGGCCGCCGCCCCCGCCGCTGCGACGCCCGCCCCGGCCGGCGACGCCACCGCGACCGGCACGGCCGCCGCACCGGCCGCCACGCCCGCTGCGACCGCCCTCACGGTCCCGGCCACCAAGGGTCCCGAGGACCGCACCACCAGCAAGATCCGTGCCGCCGTCGCCAAGGTCGCGACCCTCGCCACGCAGGTGCACGAGAGCGCCGAGGCCAACAAGGCCGCGCAGGCCGCGGCCGCCGCGCAGCAGGCCGCCGACGCCGCCGCCGCCCAGGCCGCCGCGGCCGCCGCCGAGAAGGAGGCCCAGCGGGCCGCGTGGAAGGCGTCACTGCTCGGGTACGCCAACGGCCGCATCCCCGCCTCCGCGCTGTGCGGCGTCTCGTTCGACCCCGCCGTGCAGCTGCGCTGCGACGCCGCCGAGTCCCTCGAGGCGCTCAACGCGTCGTACGCCGCCGCGTTCGGCACGAACCTCACGGTGTCCGACTCCTACCGCTCGTACGGCGGGCAGATCGCGTGCCGCCGCACCAAGGGCCACCTGTGCGCGACCCCCGGCACGTCCAACCACGGCACCGGTGTCGCGGTCGACCTCGGCGGTGGCATCCAGACGTTCGGCACCGCGCAGTACCGGTGGATGTCCGAGCACGCCGCCGAGCAGGCGTGGGCGCACCCCGCGTGGGCCGAGCCGCGCGGCGGGAAGCCCGAGCCGTGGCACTGGGAGTACCAGGGCTGACGCGACCCGCGAACAGCCCGGGCCGCGGGTGAGATATGCCCGGTAGGTCCGCTACGGCTCTACGATCGGGCGCATGAGCACCTCGGCCGAGCCGGGGCGGACCGGTCCGCTGGTGGGCCGGGCCGCCGAGCTCGACGACCTCGACGACCTCCTCTCCACGGCCGCCGGGGGTGACGGGGGGACCGTCCTCCTCGAGGGCGAGGCGGGCATCGGCAAGACGAGCCTCGTCGAGGCGCTCGCCTCGAGCGCCCGGCTGCTCGACGTCGAGATGCGCACCGCGCGGGCGTCGTCGATGCGGTCGGCGTCGTTCGCGCTGCTGGCGGACGCGCTGCTCGCCGACTCCCGGATCGGCCGGGGCGCAGGGGCCCGCGGACCCGTCGAGGGCGAGCTCACCGACCTGATGGAGGCCCTGCACGGCGAGCCCGCGTCCGCGTGGGGCTCGTCGGCGTCCTCGGCCCGTCGCGAGCGCGCCGTGGAGCTGTTCGCCGCGCTGCTGCGCCGCCGGGGCGACGCCCGGCCGTGGGTGCTGGTCCTCGAGGACGTGCACCTCGCCGACGACGCGTCGCTCGACGTGCTGCTGCGGCTCGCGCGCGAGGGGGCCGTGCCGCGCGCGCTCGTCGTGCTCACGCTGCGGCCCGTCCCGTACCGCCCTGCCCTGTCGCCCGTGATCGCCGCCTGGACCCGGGCGGGTGCCCGGTACGTCGAGCTGCGGCCGCTGTCGCCGTCCGCGGTCGTCGAGCTCGGCGAACGGCTCGCCGGGGGTGCGCTCGGCCCGTCGCTGCGCGGGACGCTGTCGATGACCGGCGGCAACCCGCGGCTCGTCGCCGACGTCGTGCGGACCGCGCAGGCGGCGCAGGCGCTCTCGGCCACGGGGGGCGTGCTGGACACGAACGGCAGCGGCTGGCTCGAGCCGCTGGCCACGCTGATCCGTTCGCGCCTCGACTACCTCGGGCCGGACGTGCTGGAGCTGCTGCGGCAGGCGTCCGTGCTGGGGGCCTCGTTCGTGGTGTCCGACCTCGCGTCGCTCGTGGGCGACCCGGTGCCGGACTGCTGGCGGACGCTGCGGCACGGGCTCGCGGCCGGTGTGGTGCGGGCTCGCGGCGACCGGCTGGTGTTCCGGCACGAGCTCGTGCGCTCCGCGCTGTACGACGGGCTGGAGCCGACCCGCCGTCGCGCGCTGCACGCCCGGGCGGCGTGGGCGCTGCGGGAGGCGGGTGCCCCCGTCGAGATCGTCTCGGGGCACCTGGAACGCGCGCGCTGACGTCGTCCGCCTCCTACGGTGGCCGGGGGGTCGGGGAGCGACCCCTCCGACTGCGACTCGAGGAGCACGCATGCCCACGCGCACCGCACACACCGCCTGGACCGGGACCCTGCAGGAGGGCAGCGGCACGGTCGACCTCGTCAGCTCGGGCGCCGGCTCGTACGAGGTGTCCTTCCCGAAGCGCGCGGCCGAGGAGGCCGGCGGCACCACGAGCCCCGAGGAGCTCATCGCCGCGGCGCACTCGTCGTGCTTCGCGATGCAGCTCTCGGCGGTCATCGCCGAGGCGGGCGGCACCCCGGTGTCGCTCGACGTGAAGGCCGACGTCACCCTGCGGCCCGACCCGGCCGGCGGGTTCCGGATCTCGGGGATCGCGCTCACGGTCCGTGGTGCGGTCGAGGGCCTCGACGCCGACGGGTTCGCGCAGGCGGCGGCCGCCGCCAAGGCGACCTGCCCGGTCAGCAAGGCGCTCACGGGCACGGAGATCACCCTGGACGCCGCCCTGGCCTGACGGGCGACCGGGCGCGGAGCCGCGCGAGCCAACGGTCCCGCGCGAGCCGACCGCCGCGCGCCGCCCGGACCGGCCTTCCGCTGAAGACTTCGTCGCGCCACGTGCGGCGAGGTCTTCAGCGGGCCCGGAGGCCGCGCCGGTGGCGGGCAGGTGTCCACGACGCGGGGCGACGGGCGGACCTGGCGCCGGGCGGTGCGAGACTGCACCCGTGGTTGCCCCGACCGACACCGCCGCCTCGCCCGCCGGACGCCCGCCCGCGAGCGACGTGCCCGCCGCCGACGTCGTGACGGCCCTGCGCTCCGCGATGCGCGGCGCCGTCGACGACTCGAGGCGCCGGCGCGCCGAGTACTCGACGGACGCGTCGAACTACCGCGTGGTCCCGCAGGTCGTGGCGTTCCCGCAGGACCCGGACGACGTGCTCGCGGCGCTCTCGGTGACCCGCGAGCTCGGGGTCCCGCTGACGGCCCGCGGCGGCGGCACGTCGGTCGCGGGCAACGCGGTCGGCACGGGCGTGGTCCTCGACTTCAGCCGCCACGTGAACCGCATCCTCGAGATCGACCCCGAGGCCCGGACCGCGCGCATCGAGCCCGGGGTCGTGATGGCGGCCCTGCAGAAGGCCGCGGCCCCGCACGGCCTGCGGTTCGGCCCGGACCCGTCGACGCAGGCCCGCGCGACGCTCGGCGGCATGATCGGCAACAACGCGTGCGGCCCCCGGGCGGTCGCGTACGGGCGGACGGCCGACAACGTGCTGGAGCTCGACGTCGTCGACGGCACCGGCCGCCGGTTCACGGCCGGGCACGGGTCGCTCGACGCGGTGCCGGGCCTCGACGCGCTGGTCCGCTCGCACCTCGACGTGATCCGCACCGAGCTCGGCCGGTTCGGTCGTCAGGTGTCCGGCTACTCGCTCGAGCACCTGCTGCCCGAGAAGGGCGTCGACCTCGCGAAGGCGCTCGTCGGCACCGAGGGCACGGTCGGCACGCTGCTCGGCGCGACCGTCCGGCTCGTGCCCGTGAGCGCGGCGCCCGTGCTCGTCGTGCTCGGCTACCCGGACATGCCGACGGCCGCCGACGCCGTCCCGGCGCTGCTCGCGCACGCGCCGCTGGCGATCGAGGGCATGGACTCGCGGCTCGTCGACGTGGTCCGCCGCGTGCGCGGTGCCGCGGCCGTGCCGCCGCTGCCCGAGGGGGCCGGGTGGCTCATGGTCGAGGTGGGCGGCGACTCCCTCGACGAGGCGATGGACCGGGCCCGGGCGCTGGCGGCGGACGCGCGCACGACGGCCGTGGGGGTGTTCCCGCCCGGGCCGCAGGCGGCGGCGATGTGGCGGATCCGGGAGGACGGCGCGGGCCTCGGCGGCCGTACGCCCTCCGGCGAGCAGGCCTGGCCGGGGTTCGAGGACTCGGCCGTCCCGCCCGAGCGGCTCGGTGCCTACCTGCGCGAGCTCGAGGCGCTCATGGCCGACCACGGCGTCGACGGGCTCGCGTACGGGCACTTCGGCGACGGGTGCGTGCACCTGCGGCTCGACGTGCCGATGGAGCGGTCGGGCGACCCGCTGCGCGCCTTCATGACGGACGCCGCGCACCTCGTCGCGTCCCACGGCGGCTCGCTGTCGGGCGAGCACGGCGACGGCCGGGCCCGCTCGGAGCTGCTGCCCGTGATGTACAGCGAGCGGGCGATCGGCCTGTTCGAGGCGTTCAAGGACCTGCTCGACCCGCACGACCTGCTCAACCCCGGGGTGCTCGTGCGGCCCCGCCCGCTCGACGTGGACCTGCGCCGCCCGCACGCCCGGCCCCTGCTCGCGACCACCGGGTTCGCCTTCCAGCACGACGCGGGCGACCTCACCACCGCCGTGCACCGCTGCGTCGGCGTCGGCAAGTGCCGGGCGGACACCACCGCCGCCGGCGGGTTCATGTGCCCGTCGTACCTCGCGACGAAGGACGAGAAGGACTCGACCCGCGGCCGGGCCCGCGTGCTGCAGGAGATGGCCAACGGGACGCTCGTCTCGCGCGGCTGGTCCTCGCCCGAGGTGCACGAGGCGCTCGACCTGTGCCTGTCCTGCAAGGCGTGCTCGTCGGACTGCCCCGCAGGCGTCGACATGGCGCAGTACAAGTCCGAGGTGCTGCACCGTACATACCGCCGCCGGCTGCGTCCGGTGACGCACTACGCGCTCGGCTGGCTGCCCCGGTGGACCCGTCTGGTGACGTCCCTGCCGGGCCTCGCGGCGCTCGTCAACGCGACGCTGCGCGTGCGGCCGGTCGCCAAGGCCGTCCTCGCGTCGGCCGGGATCGACACCCGGCGGCAGATGGTCACGTTCGCCACGCAGCCGTTCCGCACGTGGGTGCGGCGCGACGGGGCCGGGCAGGTCACGCGGACCTCCGGCCGGGCGGCGGCTCGCGCGGGGTCCGGGTCGCCGGCCGGCTCGTCCGGCGCCCCCGGTGCGAAGCCGCGCGTGCTGCTCTGGACCGACTCGTTCAGCGACACCCTCTCGCCGACCGTCCCGCAGGCCGCCGTCCAGGTGCTGCGCGCCGCCGGCTACGAGGTCCTCGTGCCCGACCACGACGCGTGCTGCGGCCTCACCTGGATCAGCACGGGCCAGCTCGACGGCGCCCGCCACCAGCTCAGCCACCTGCTCGACGTGCTCGGCCCGTTCGCCGTCAACGGCATCCCGATCGTCGGCCTCGAGCCGTCCTGCACCGCGGTGCTCCGCTCGGACCTGCTCGACCTGCTGCCCGACGACCCCCGCGCCGTCGCGGTCGCCCGCGAGACCCGCACGCTCGCCGAGCTGCTCACCGCCCCGGCCCCGATCGGCCCCGGGGACCGCTGGCAGGTCCCGGACCTGTCCGACGTCACCGCCGTGGTCCAGCCGCACTGCCACCACTACTCGGTGATGACGTGGACCGCCGACCGCACGCTCCTCACGGAGGCGGGCGCGACGTTCTCGGCGCTCGCGGGCTGCTGCGGCCTGGCCGGCAACTTCGGCATGGAGAAGGGCCACTACGAGGTGTCCGTGGCCGTCGCCGAGAACCAGCTGCTGCCCGCGCTGCGCGCCGCCGCCCCCGGCGACGTCTACCTGGCCGACGGGTACTCGTGCCGCACGCAGGCCGACCAGCTCGCGGGCGTCCAGGGGATCCACCTCGCGGAGCTGCTGGCCTCCCGGCTGCGCGCCGGCCGGGATCAGCCGGTCGGCGCGTAGTCCGTGACGACGTAGCACTCCTCGTCGTCGGTGCCCTGGGGCATCGGGTCGAACAGCACGGACGCCGGGTAGCCGGTCGCGGGGTCGAACGAGACCTCGGCGACGTCGTCCGCGTCCGTGTCGAGGACGCGGGCCTGCAGCTCGGACAGCGTCGGGATCTCCTCGGCGAGGTCGTGCCCTTCGCCGACGATCCGCACGGCGGTCTCGTCGAGCCCGACGACGTCCGTGATCGTGCCGCCGGTCACGGTCACCCGGTACGTCCCCCACAGGAGCCGTTCGCCGCACTCCGCGGTCAGCGTGAACGCGTAGTCGTCGGACCCGTGCGCGGCCCAGGCGGCGGACGCCGACGCGGCGACGTCGGGGTCGACCGCCGAGCCGGGCATCGACGCGCAGCCGCCGAGGAGGCCGGCCACGAGGACGGCGAGCGCGAGCGCCCGGGACGCCGTTGTCCGCGGGTGCTGCGCCGGCCGTCCTCGCACGTCCGTGACTCTAGGGCCGCCCCCGGGGCGGCCGGGTGCGGTCCGGGTCACGATCCGGCGACGACCTGGTCACGGCGCCGGTGGACGCCGTTGGACATCGCCCGGCCCCGCGACCAGCATGGACGGATGCTCGTCGCCTTCTCCGTCGCCCCGCTCGGTACCGGGGAGTCCGTCACGCAGGCCGTCGCGGACGCCGTCCGCATCGTCCGCGAGTCCGGCCTCCCGAACCGCACCGACGCCATGTTCACCACGATCGAGGGGGAGTGGGACGAGGTGATGGACGTCGTGAAGCGGGCGACCGAGGCGGTCGGCCGGGACGGTCACCGCGTCAGCCTCGTCCTCAAGGCCGACATCCGTCCGGGCCGCACGGGCGAGCTCACCGGCAAGGTGGAGCGCGTCGAGGCCGCGCTCGCCGACGACGCCTGACGGCGGACCACGCCGGCTCACGCCGGGCGACCGTCCGGTGTGAGAGATTGCCTGAGGCACCACCCGAACGACGGGCTGACGTGCTTGGCGTGCTGTGGGACCCTGTGGTCGCGAGACGTGTCCGGACGGGGGGCACGCGAGCGACCAACGAGGGACGTGCCGGGACGGGCGCGCGCCCAGGAAGGCCGGGAACGATGCCCATCTTCGAGCTCGACGAGGGTCGCCCCCGCCTCGTCCAGCCGATGCAGCCCCTGGCCGGATCGTTCGCGCAGGAGTGCGCCGCGCTCCTGACGCACCACCTGGCGGCGGTCGCCGGCGAGCCGCTGTTCGCGGTGCGGTTCCGCACCGGTGCACCGGACCACGCCGACCTCCCGGAGCTCCTCGCGCTCGACGCGACGGGCCGGGCGGTCGTCGTCGAGGTCGTGCAGGTCGTGGACGACGACGCGATCGTCACCGCCCTCCGGCACGCCGGTTCCGCGTCACGGCTGACCGCGACCGACCTGGCCCGGGCGTACCACGTGGACCCCGGCCGGTTCGCGGTCGACTACGCGGGCTTCCGCGAGCAGGTCGCGTTCGGCACGCAGACGAGCCGCCGCGACGGCGTGCGGCTCATCGTGCTGTGCTCCGAGGTGGCCGCCGAGGCCGGTGACACGCTCGGTTTCCTGCGAGGTCCCGGCCGGCACGTCGACGTGCTGCAGGTCGGTGTGGTCCGCGGGGTCGACGACCGCCGCCTCATCGACGTCTCGCCGCTGGCGACCCACGAGGGCGTCCGCCGTCCCGTCGAGCCCACGGCGCTGCGGCTGGTCCGGTCCAGCGAGGCGTTCGCGACCGCGATGGCGTACGCGCCCGAGCGGGACACGCACCTGCCGACGACGAACCCCCGCAAGGCCCTCACGGGCGAGCTGCGGGCCGTGACGCCGCCGCAGGCCCGGTCGACGCCGCCTGCGCCGACGCCGCTGGCGCGCCGCTCGTCGGCGACCGAGCCGACCCCGATCCCGTTCGGCGCCCTCGGCACGGGCACCGGGACGGACCCTGGTGCCGGCTCCGACGACGAGGAGCGCTCCGAGGACGGCACGGCGACGACCGACGAGACGACTGCGCCGCGCAGCCCGTGGACGGTGACCCCGACCGCGACCGACGGCCCCACGACGGACCCGGCCGGGCTGCCGCCCGTCGTCACGCTGCCCCCGGCACCCGCACCGGGTGCGTCCCGGACCCCGCCGTCGAAGTCGACCGCCCGACCGTCCTCGGCGACGTTCCGCCCGGCCCCCGCGACGCTCACCCCGATCGCCGGCCTGCGGGCGGCTGCCGACGACCGCGTGCGACCCCGGCCCGGCCAGGCCGACGACCTCGTGGGCCCGGGCGGGCCGCGACCGTTCGTCGCGTCGCCCGGCTCGGAGGGCCCGGCCGCGACGCCCCCGGCGGGCACGGGCACACGTGCGCGCGTGACGGACCCGAAGCAGCCGCCGACGAAGCCCGAGGGGCTCGTGCCGCTGCCCGAGCTCGCGGCGCTCGCGAAGAGCCGCCGGGCGGTCACCACGCTCGTCTGGCTGCGGGAGCGGCGCGGTCAGCGCTTCGTCGCGACCCTGCGGCCGGACGGCCTGCTGCAGCTCTCGAACGGGCGGATCTTCGCGGACCCGGACGCCGCGGCGACGTCGGCGGCGGACTCGGAGAGCACGCTCGACGGGTGGCGCGCGTGGCGGCTCGGCGACGGCGGCCCGACCCTGGCCGAGGCCTCAGGGGTCGACCCTCACTGACCCGCCGCGGCCCGGCCGCGCCGACCCGGCCGTGCCGACCCGCCCTCCGCGGACCAGTCAGGTCCAGCCGTACGCGGCGACCCACCGGTCGATCTCCGCGTAGAACCGGCCCCGGACCGGTGGGGGTGACAGGGACAGGTCGTGCAGGCCGTCGGGGATGCGGACGACGGTCACGTGCGTGCCGAGCTGCACGGCGCGGCGGGCGACGAGCTCCACGTCGAGGACCACGTCGGCGTGCCGCATGTCCTCGTTCCACCGCGGGCTGATCACCGTGCGGCTGGACGCGAGCGTGAGGATCGGTGCCGTGATGTGCAGGCCGCGGGCGACGTGCGCGTGCCCTGTCATGACCGCGCGGAGCCAGCCGGCCCGGACGGGGAACGAGGGGACGGGCCGCCACGCCGGGTCGTAGTCCCACTCGCCGTCGGCCAGGGTGCGGGCGTAGTACCCGGGGTCGATGTTCGGCAGGGGAGCCTTCGGTCCGAACCTCGCCAGGCGGCTCACGGCGGGGCCGCTGAGGTGCCGCAGCACCGACGACCCCTGCAGCTCCAGCCATGGGCTGTTGAGCACGAGTCCGGACAGCACCCCGGGGTTGCGGTCGGCCCACAGGGCGGCGACGAGCCCGCCGGTCGAGTGGCCCATGACGGTGATGCGGCCGTGCGTGCCGATCTCCGCGCGGACGACGTCGAGGGCGGCCTCGAGGTCCTCGTCGTAGACGCGCAGGTCGTCCGTGTACCCGGGCGTCTGGTGCGGGCGCAGGCTGCGGCCGTACTTGCGCAGGTCGAGCGCGTAGAACGCGACGCCGCCGCCGTGCCAGTGCTCGGCGAGCCCGCGCTGGAAGAAGTAGTCGGACCAGCCGTGCAGGTAGAGCACGGCGCGGGACGGGCGGACCGGCTCGTCCGTCGGCGGCGCGTACCGGACCAGGCTGGCGACGACGTCGCCCTCGTCGTCGGGCCGCAGGGGGAGCGTGAGGACCTCGTAGTCGTCGCCCAGCACGTCGGGCACCCAGGTCCCCGGTGGCGCGGCCGGGCCGGGGGCCGTCACGGTGCCGTGCGAGCCGGCGGCGCCCCGTGGCACGGCGGGGGCCGCTGCCGCCCGGTGGTGGGACATCAGCGACATGTGCTCACCATGCCCGTCGGGGTGGCGCGCGGCCAGACGGGGAGCGGGTGAGGTGCGGCCGTCAGACCTCCAGCACGACCTTGCCGAACTGGGCGCCGTCGGCCAGCCGGGCGAGCCCGTCGCGGGCGCCGGTCAGCGGGAAGGTCGAGTCGACGAGCGGGCGGACGCCCGTGCGGGCGAGGAACGCGAGCAGGTGCACGAGGTCGTCGCGGGAGCCCATCGTGGTGCCGACGATGCTGATCTCCTGGAAGAACACCTTCGTCAGCTCGGCGGGTGCCGGGTCGCCCGACGTGAGGCCGGCGAGCGCGATCGTGCCGCCCGGCCGCACCGACCGGACCGAGTGCGTCCAGGTGGCCTTGCCGACGCTCTCGAGGACGAGGTCGACGGGTGCGACGCGGGTGCCGGGCTCGACGGCCTGCGCGGCGCCGAGCCGCAGGGCGTGCTCCCGGCGGGCCTCGTCGCGGCCGGTCACGACCATCTCGAGCCCCGCGGCGGCGCCGAGCAGCACGGCCGCCGTCGCGAGCCCGCCACCCGCCCCCTGCACGAGCACCCGCTGGCCGGGCGTCGCGCGGCCGGTCGTGAACAGCATCCGGTAGGCGGTGAGCCACGCCGTCGGCAGGCACGCGGCCTCGACGAACGACAGCCCGGCCGGCTTGTCGACGAGGTTCCACGTCGGCACCGCGACCTGCTCCGCGAGGGTCCCGGGGTAGCGCTCGGACAGCAGCGACCGGGGCTCGTCGGGCCCGACGCCGTGCCCGCTCGCACCGCCGATGACGCCGTGCACGACGACCTCGCGGCCGTCCGCCGTGACGCCGGCGGCGTCCGTGCCGAGGATCATCGGCAGCTGCTCGGCCCGCAGGCCCACCCCGCGCAGGGTCCACAGGTCGTGGTGGTTCAGGGCGGCCGCCCGGACGTCGACCACCGACCAGTGCTCGCGCGGCTCGGGCGCGGGGCGGTCGCCGACCACCAGGCCGGACAACGGGTCGGAGGGCGAGAAACCGGCGGCGTAGGCGGCGATCACCCGGCCACCGTAGTCAGCGGTCGGTGCCGCCGCCGGGCAGAAGGTCCGCGCGTCGGGCGCGTCGCCGTGTCCGTGGCAGCGCGCGGCGGTCTCCTGGTGGTCACGACGACGAGGGACGGTGGCGGATGGGCGGGTCGGCCGCGATCGGGCAGGTGGTCGCGACGATGGACGGGTGGCGCGACGACTGGCCGCCGAAGGACGGGCTGGGAGTGTTCCTCGACCTGTACCGGACGGTCACGGTGCTGGTCGGGGAACGGGTCACGGACGCGACGTTCCACGACCCGGCGTTCGTCGAGGACCTCGACGTGCGGTTCGCCGGGCTGTTCCTCGACGTCCCGCGGGACGTCGCCGCGCACCGGCGGGTGTCCCGGGCGTGGGCGCCGCTCGTCGAACGTCGTGCGACGCCCGGCGTCCTGCCGATCCAGTTCGCGCTCGCGGGGATGAACGCGCACATCAACCACGACCTCGCGCTGGCCCTCGTCGCGACGTGCGCGGCCCGTGGCGTGGCACCCGACGACCGGACGGTGCACGCCGACTTCGAGCAGGTGAACGGGGTTCTCGCGGAGGTCGTGCGGCCGATCCGGCAGTCGTTCCTCGACGCGCACGTGGTGCAGGTCGGGGCCCCGCTGTCGCCGGTCGCCGACCTCGTGTCGAGCTTCTCGATCGACAAGGCCCGCGACGCCGCGTGGGTGTCCGCGCTGCTGCTGTGGCAGGTGCGGGACGTGCCGTTCCTCGCGGCGGCCGCCCGGGACACCCTCGCCCGGACCGTGGGCCTCGTGGGTCGTCAGCTGCTCACGGTTGTGTGAACGCCGGCCGCCGGCGTCAGGCGGGGGGCCCGACGACCCGGTTGCGTCCGGCGGCCTTCGCCGCCCGCAGGCGGCTGTCCGCCAGCGCGAGCAGCTCGATGCTCGTCGTCGCCTCCGTGCCGAGCGCGGCGCCGAAGCTCGCGGTGACGGCGATGCCGGGGGCGAGGGACGCCCAGTCGTAGCCCTCGACGGCCTGGCGGGTCCGCTCGGCCAGCGCGATCGCACCCTCGCGGGAGACGCCGCGCATCACCATGGCGAACTCCTCACCGCCGAAGCGGGCGACGGTGTCGCCCTGGCGGCAGCTGCCGCGCATCAGACCGGCCAGCACGCGCAGCACGGAGTCTCCGACCAGGTGGGAGTGGTCGTCGTTGACACGCTTGAAGTGGTCCACGTCGAGGATCACCACGGAGCTCGTCGTCAGGTCGGACGCGAGCAGCTCGTCGAGGCGGCGACGGTTCGGCAGGCCCGTCAGCGGGTCCTCCATGGCCTGGCGCCGCAGCTTCTCGGAGTTCTCGTGCAGGTCGGCGGCCTCGTTCGCGAGCGCGAGGGCCCGCGCCTGCGCCTGGGCCGTCTCGAGCCGGACCGCGGCGACCCCCGCGGCCAGCTGCGCCCGCTCCGACGCCTGGTCGCTGAGCAGGGCGAGCATCCGCTTGTAGTGCGTCAGCGCGCCGGACAGGTCGCCGGTGTCCTCCAGGAGGCTCGCGAGCGCCCTGCGCGCGTTGATCTCGTGCGAACGGGTCGGGGCCTCGGCGATGCTGAGCCGCAGCAGCTCGGCCGCCTCCTCCCGCCGTCCCAGGGCGAGCAGGATGATCCCGCGGGTCTGCCGGTGGTGGCCGATGGTCGGCACGGTGTCGCGCGTCGGGTCCGCGGGCCAGCTGTCCAGCAGGTCCAGGCCCTCCTGCGGGCGGCCGCAGTCCGCGAGCGACTCGGCGAGGTTCGCGACGGCGGTGGCCTCGGTGCGGCGCGCACCCGCCTCCCGGGCCATCAGCATGGCCCAGCGGGAGAGCACGACGGTGTGCTCGTGCAGCTCGGCGGCCTGCTCGTGGTCGCCGCGTTCGGCGGCCTCGCTGGCCATCCCGCCGTAGCAGAACGACACGGTGTCGATGGCGGAGCACTCGGACGTCGGGTCGCCGAGCAGGCGGGTGGCCTCGTGGTAGCGCTCGGCGAACGTGAGGGCGCGCTCCCACTGGCGCAGGGCGGCGTACACGTTGCACATCGCGCGGGCGGCTGCGGAGATCGCCTCGAGGTCGCCGCAGGAGTCCGCGGCCTCCATCGCCGCGACGCCCTCCTCCAGGCCACCGGTCGTGTCGCCGGTGTCGACGAGGATCCGCGCCGCCACGTGGTGGGCCTTGGCCAAGGTCGGCAGGTCGTCCATCGCCGTGCTCAGGTCGATCGCGGTGAGCACGCACGACATGGCCTCGGCGATGTCGTGGCGGACGTACAGGACCCGGGCGAGCACGGTGATCGCGCGCGCGTGCATGACGGCGTCCCCGGCGGCCTCCGCGATCGCGACGGCCTGGGCGGCCAGCCCCTTCGCCGTGTCGACGTCGGAGGCGACCAGCGCGGACTCGGCGTCCACCAGCAGCGCAGCAGGTGTCCGCTCACGCGACTCGAGCACTGAGCCGAGCATGGTCCGGGTTCCCTCCGATCGGGTCGTCAGCCGAGAGAGATCGGCGCGGGACGGGCGACGATGAGCGTTTGCGTCGAGCGTCACACGACTGCGTCGCGGCACCGCGGGGTGCGCGGCGGCCGGCCGGACCTACGTCAGCTCGCGGGGCCAGGCGAGGACGTCGACGAGGGCGCCGTTGCGCCACACGGTGATCTCGATCCGCCGGTCGATGGCGTCCTCGACCATGAGCCGCTGGACGGCCGTCGCGGTGACGACGCGGTTGCCGTCCAGGGAGACGACGATGTCGCCGCGCCGCAGCCCGGCGACCGCCGCGGCGCTCCCCGGGGACACCTCGACGACCTGCAGCCCCGTGCGTGAGCCCATCCGGGCGGCCACCTCCGGGGCGAGGGTCACCTGGGTCCCGGCGATGCCGAGCCAGGCCCGGCGCACCCGGCCGTGGTGCATGAGGGCGTCCACGATGTGCCGGGTCGACGCGTTGACGGGCACCGCGAGGCCGACCCCGATCCCGGCGAGCGCCGTGTTCACGCCGACCATCCGCCCGGCTCCGTCGGCCAGCACCCCGCCGCTGTTGCCGGGGTTGAGGGCGGCGTCCGTCTGGATGACCTCGTCGACCACGCGTCCCGACGCGGTGGGCAGCGACCGGCCGAGCGCGGAGACGATGCCCGCGGTCACGCTGCCGGCGAGGCCGAGCGGGTTGCCGAGCGCGATGACGAGCTGGCCGACGCGCAGCCCCGCGGCGTCGCCGAGGGGAAGGGGCGCGGGGACGTCGTCCCGGGCGTGCAGCACGGCGAGGTCGGACAGGGGGTCGGTGCCCACGACGTCCGCCCGCACCACCGTCCCGTCGAGGAACGCCGCCTCGACGGACCGCGCACCGGTGACCACGTGCGCGCTCGTCAGCAGGTGCCCCTCGGAGGTGATGACGCTGGCGCTGCCCGCGCCCGTGCCGCGGCTCGTCGCGACCGTGAGACTCGCGACGCTCGGCAGCACCGCGGCGGCCACCCCCGAGACGGTGCGCGAGTAGGCGTCGAGCGCCTCGTCGTCGTCCATGCCCTGCTACAGCGTGCGGCGACGGCCGGGCGATGCCGCCGTTCGCTGTGGGCCGAGCAGCCGGGTCGCTACGCCGGCTCGGCCCGGCGGTCCAGCGGCTCGAGCACGTCCAGCCCGTCGTCCGGGCGGGCCGGGGGGTGGTGCTGCTCCGGCGTCCCACCGCGGCCGCGCATCAGCACCTCGGCGGCGTGGTCGGCGAGCGCGAACCCGGCCGACCCGTACAGGTGGAACACGGCGTCGGCGCCCTTGCGCTGCAGCTCGGCGACGTCGTCGTCGTACCGGGCGACGGCGGCGACCTTGCCGGTGAAGCCGGCCGCCTGGAGCCGCGCGAGCGCGATGAGGTTGGCCTTGTGGAACGGCATCGCGAGGACGGCGACCTTGACGCGGCCGGCCCGCTGCACCCGGTTCCAGAACTCCAGGTCGGTCGCGTCGGCCCGCACCACCTCGTAGCCCTCCTCCTCGAGCGTCGCGACGCGCGTGCGGTCGTGCTCCACGCCGACGACGGACAGCCCGTACTCGTCGCGCAGCCGTGCGTACGTCGCGGCACCGACCCGGCCGAGGCCGAGCACGACCGCGTCGGCGTCCCCGATGTCGACGAGCCGGTCGTCGGGGTGCAGCCGGTCCTTGTCCCGCGCGGGGAGCAGCCGCGACAGGCGGGACGCGAGCTCGACGCCCCGCCGGTTCACGATCGCCGACAGGCCGAAGCTGAACGCGACGGCGAGGGACGTGATGACCACCCACTGCTCGTCGAGCAGCGCGGCGCTCGCCCCGACGGCGACCACGATGATCCCGAACTCGGAGAAGTTCGCCAGCACGAGGCCCGCGAGGAACGAGGTGCGGCGCCGCAGCCGCATCATCCACAGGACGACCGAGTACGCCGCGACCTGGAACGGCAGCAGGAGCAGGAGCAGCGCCGCCAGCGCGACCTCGACGGCGTCCGGTGTGCCGTGCAGCCCGATCTGCACGAAGAACGCGACCAGCATGAGGTCCTTGAACGTCATGAGGGACCGCGACAGCTCACCGGCCTGCGGGTGGGACGCGAGCAGCGCACCGACGACGAGCGCGCCCACGTCGCCGTCGATGCCGACGAGCTCGAACAGGCCGAACCCGAGCACGACCGCGACGAACACCCCGAACAGCGCCTGCAGCTCGCCGTGGCCGACCCGGTCCCAGACCCGGTGCAGCACCCACGAGCCCGGCAGGAGCAGCACGAGCAGCAGGGCCCACGGGCTCGGCGGCTCACCGCTCGCGAAGGACAGGAAGACGACGGCGGCGACGTCCTGCATGACGAGCACGCCGACGGCGATGCGCCCGTACAGCGACGTGGTGTCGGAGCGGTCGTCGAGGACCTTGACGACGAAGACGGTCGACGAGAACGACAGCGCGAAGCCGACCAGCGCGAGCGCCCCCCACGACTCGCCCGCGACGTACCCGAACCCGATCACGGCGAGCAGCCCGAGGAACCCGACCGCGATCGCGACGCTCAGCGCCAGGTGCACCGCGGTGGTCAGCCAGATCTCGCGCCGCAGCAGCGTCCGGACGTCGAGCTTCAGCCCGATCGCGAAGAGCAGCAGGACCACGCCGAGGTTCGCGATCGCGTCGAGGTAGGGGAGCTCGGGTGCGCCGCCCGCGCCGAGCGCGAACCCGGCGGCGAGGAACCCCACGAGCGGCGGCAGGCGCAGCAGCACCGCGAGGAGCCCTCCGACGAGGGCGGCCCCGAGGTACAGGGCTGCTGCTGCCATGCGGGGTCCTCTCGCGCGGGCCGGATGGTGGGGTCCATCTTGCCTGCTGCGGCGTCTTCCCACCGTGGCGAACCGCGACGTACGCTCGTCGGGTGAGTGGGACATACACGGTCGTGATGGGAGATCGGGGGCGGTTGGTCGTGCCCGCCGAGCTGCGTCAGCGCGCCGGTCTCGGCGAAGGCTCCGCGCTGATCATCATCGACACGCCGTCCGGTCTGGTGGTGATGACCCGGGACCAGGCGCGCGACCATGTACGCCGCCAGCTCGAGGGCGCGGACCTCGTCGCCCAGCTGCTCGACGACCGGCGCCGCGCAGCCGCCGGCGAAGACGCCGCGTGAGCGTCCTCGACGCGTCCGCGCTGCTGGCGTTCCTGCAGGGCGAGGCTGGTGCCGACGTCGTCGAAGGCGAGCTCTCGTCGCAGGCCCGTTGCTCCGCCGTGAACTGGTCGGAGGTCGCGCAGAAGGTCACGGCGGCGGGCGGGGACTGGCAGGTCGCCCGGGCGCTCCTGCTCAGCTACGGGCTCCAGGTCGTCGACGCCACGGCCGACGACGCCGAGTGGGCGGCAACGCGGTGGCGTCGTGGCGAGGGCCTCTCGCTCGCCGACCGGTTCTGCCTCGCGCTCGGCGCGAGGCTCGGCGGGACCGTCTGGACCGCAGACACCGCGTGGGCATCCGACGGGAACATCAGCCAGATCCGGTAGCGCACCTGGACGGCAAGGATCGCGGCATCGACGGGTCACGTTCGCTGATCCAGGAGAGCGGCTGGCGGGACTCGTCCGAGCGCGCCGGGAGGTCAGAGCACCGGCAGCATCCGCCCCAGGTCCGGGACGGCGTCGGACGTGTACTGCGGGTGCAGCGCCTCGGCGAGCACGTCGACGTCGTACGGCACCCGCCCGGCGGCGAGCCGCACCCACGTGCGGGCGTCCGCGACCTCCAGGCTCCAGCCGCCACGGGCGACGACGACGTCGAGCAGCACCTGCGCGACGAGCGTCAGCGCACCCGGGTCGACCGGGTCGGGGCCGGCGCCGGTGCCGCGCGCCCGGCGGACGGAGCGGGCCAGGTCGTCGGCGTGCACGACGAGCTCGATGACGCGCGACACGGTCATGGTGCTGAGCAGCACGGGCCCGCGGCGGGCCTGCACGACGAGGTCGCCGGGGCCGAGCTCGTCGAGCTTCGCGAACGCGGCGGCCGCCCGGGCGTCGACCTGGCGGAGCGGGTCGCCGGCGATCTCGGCCGCGAGGTCGCGGGTGGTCTGCGCGATGTCCTGCGCGCGGCCCGCGTACTGGCCGACGTACTCGCCGAGCGTCAGGGGCACGGTCTCGGGCGGCAGCGGGACGCACACCGCGAGCGCGTCCATGGCCCGGCCGAGGTGCGCGACGAGCTCGGTGACCGTCCAGCCGTCGAGCACCGACGGGGACCCGCCGACCTCGTCGTCGACCACGTCACCGACCCACGTGCGCAGGCGGGACCACTGGGTGTGCAGGGCGGCGGAGGCGTCGGGGACGCTCACGGTGGTCGACATCCGCCCATCGTGCCGCAGGCGTCAGGGGCGCCGGGCGCCTTCCGCGAGGAACTCGGAGACGAAGCGGCCCACCTGGTCCTCCTCGATGAGGAAGCCGTCGTGGCCGTAGTCCGAGTGGATGGTCCGGACCGGGCCGGCGCCGGGGATGCCGGCGGCGATCCGCTCGGACTGCGCGGGTGGGAACAGCCGGTCGGAGTCGACGGCGACGACGAGCGCGCGGGCCGTGATCTGCGCGAGGGCCGCGCTGACGCCGCCGCGGTCGCGGCCGAGGTCGTGCGTGATCATCGTGCGCGTCAGCGCCACGTACGTGTTCGCGTCGAACCGCCGGGTGAGCTTGTCGCCGTGGTGGTCGAGGTACGACTGCACCGCGAACCGGCCGCCCTCGAGCGGGTCCTCGCCGCCCTGCGGGATGCGGCCGAACCGCTCGTCGAGCTCGAACGCGCTGCGGTACGTCTGGTGCGCGATCTGCCGGGCGAGGCCGAGGCCGTTGTGCGGGCCGTCGCCGTCGGTCGCGTCGTAGTAGTCGCCGCCGCGGTAGCCGGGGTCGGCCGCGATCGCGGCGAGCTGGGTGTGGAAGCCGGCGATCTGGTCGCCGGACGTCTGCGCGGCCGTCGCGATCGCGGCGATGGCCTCGACGCGCTCCGGGGCGGACGCCGCCCACTCGAGGACGCGCAGGCCGCCCATCGACGCGCCGATGACGAGGGCCCACGAGTCGATGCCGAGCAGGTCCGCTAGGCGGATCTCGGCGGCGACCTGGTCGCGGACGGTGAGCAGCGGGAAGCGGCCGCCCCACGGGCGGCCGTCGGGGGCGGGCGACGACGGGCCGGTGGAGCCCTGACAGCCGCCGAGCACGTTCGGCGCGACGACGAACCACTCCTCGGTGTCGATCGGCGCACCCGGTCCGACCATGGACGACCACCAGCCGGCGGTCGGGTGGCCCGGTCCGGCGTCGCCGGTGACGTGCGAGTCGCCGGTGAGCGCGTGCAGGACGAGCACCGCGTTCGTGCCGTCCTCGTTGAGCGTCCCCCACGTCTCGTACGCGAGCCGCACCGCCGGCAGCCGGCCGCCCGACTCGAGCGCGAACGGACCGAGGTCCGCGAACTGGCGACGACCCACGGGGTCGCCCTGGCGCCACGCGGCGGACGCGGGCACCGGGGGCCGCTCGGGGAGCGGGACGCGGCTCGACAGCGTGCGGGCGTGGGCCCGGTGGGGGGCGAACGTGAACGTCTCGTCGGGCACGAGACCCCAATCTACGGGCCGGGCGCGGGGTGTCCCGGGCGGGGTGGTGGGTTCGCCCGGTGTGATCTCACCGGGCGGGACGGCCGCGCCGTCCTCGTCGGGCCGTCCCCGACCCTGCGACGGGTCGGGGTCCGGGCGCGACGAGGACGGCGGTGGCGTCATGCGGGTCAGGCGCCCTTCGCGGCGCGGAACCCGGCGTCGAGGTCCGCGAGGATGTCGTCGATGTGCTCGATGCCGACCGCGAGCCGCACGAGGCCCGGCGTGACGCCGGACAGGGCCTGCTCCTCGGGCGTGAGCTGGCTGTGCGTGGTCGAGGCCGGGTGGATGACGAGCGAGCGCACGTCGCCGATGTTCGCGACGTTGGAGTGCAGCTCGAGGGCCGACACGAACGCCTGACCGGCCTCGGTGCCGCCGTCGATCTCGAACGCGAGCACCGCGCCCGCACCGCGCGGCGCGTACTTGACCTGGGCGGCGTGCCACGGGCTCGACTCGAGGCCGGCGTAGTGCACCGACCTCACGTCGTCGCGCGCCTCCAGCCACTCGGCGACCTTCTGCGCGTTCTCGACGTGCCGCTCCACGCGCAGCGACAGCGTCTCGATGCCCTGCGCGATGAGGAAGGCGTTGAACGGCGAGATGGACGAGCCGAGGTCGCGCAGGAGCTGCACGCGGGCCTTGAGGATGAACGACAGGTTGACGCCGAACAGGCCGCCGACGCCGAGGTCCCGGGCGAACACGAGCCCGTTGTACGACGGGTCGGGGGTGTTGTAGTTCGGGAACCGCTCGGGGTACTGCGCGTAGTCGAACGTGCCGCCGTCGACGATCACGCCGCCGATCGCCGAGCCGTGGCCGCCGAGGTACTTGGTGGCGGAGTGCACGACGACGTCGGCGCCCCACTGCAGCGGGTTGATGAGGTACGGCGTCGCGACCGTGTTGTCGACGACGAGCGGCACGCCGTAGTCGTGCGCGACGCCCGCGACGAGCTCGATGTCGAGGATGTCGGACTTCGGGTTCGGGATGGTCTCCGCGAAGAACAGCTTGGTGTTCGGGCGGATCGCGTCCTTCCATGCCTGCGCGTCGTGCGGGTCCGTGACGAACGTCGTCTCGATGCCCAGCTTCGGCAGCGTGTAGTGCAGCAGGTTGTACGTGCCGCCGTAGAGCGACGGGCTCGCGACGATGTGGTCGCCCGCCTCCGCGATGTTGAGGATCGCGAACGTCTCGGCCGCCTGGCCGGACGCGACGACGAGCGCGCCGACGCCGCCCTCGAGGTTCGCGATGCGGTTCTCGACGACCTCCGTGGTCGGGTTGCCGATGCGCGTGTAGATCGGGCCGAGCTCCTTGAGCGCGAACCGGTCGGCGGCCTGCTTGGCGGAGTCGAAGACGTACGACGTCGTCTGGTAGATCGGCAGGGCTCGGGCGCCCGTCGCCGGGTCGGGGGTCTGACCGGCGTGGATCTGGCGGGTCTCGAAGCTCCAGCTCTCGTTGCTCACGGTGTGCTCCTCAGCGGTGGTTCTCGGGTGGAGGGATCCGCGGGGAGCTCGGGCAGCCGACGTCCGTCCCGCGGAGGGATAGGGAGTGGCGCACGGATCGAGCCGGGGCTCGGGCGGGAGGTCACCGTCGAGGCGACCGGCCGCGGGCACAGCCGAGCGTGCGCTGGTCAGCGACACATTCGACGGGACATGTCGATGAGAGTAGGCAGACCGTCCCTCCTGGTGAAACGCATGTCTCAAGATGTGGACGGCGCTCGTCCATGGCGGGTCGCGCGGCGCGCGGGCACGGACGGCCCCGCCGCGCGGACGGCCTCGTGCGGCGCGCCCGTGCGGACGCTCCTCGTGGGCCCGTCCGCCACGGGTGCGCGCAGGGCCGCACCGCGGCTGCGCGGTCCGCGTCTGCGCACGTCGGACGCGCAAACGGGTGATCTGTCGCCGATCCCGTCCGGTTCCTCCCAAACCACACCGGTGTGACTCGTGTGACGGGTGTGACTGGTGTTCACTTCTGGGAAACATGCGGATAGCGTCGCGAACGGAGCGGCCCCCACATGGCGCTCCCAGGGTCGGGGAGGGCCCACCGGATGACGCACCGCAGCGCTGCCGCACGCACGGCCGACGGGCTCCGTCGGCGCTCCGTGCTGCGCCACCTCGGCCGCCCCGCGGTCGCCGTCCTCACCGTCGCGGTGCTCGCCGGCGGAGCCGCCGCCGCCCCG
Organism: Cellulomonas chitinilytica; assembly: GCF_016862675.1. Taxonomy (GTDB): domain Bacteria; phylum Actinomycetota; class Actinomycetes; order Actinomycetales; family Cellulomonadaceae; genus Cellulomonas; species Cellulomonas chitinilytica. The sequence continues at coordinate 74,100 of NZ_BONK01000015.1, forward strand.
TCGTACGCCAGCCCGTCGAGCCCCTCCGACAAGGACGTCCGCGACGCCCAGCGCGCCGTGACCCGCGCCGCGAGCTCCGTGGCCGAGATGGAGATCCGGCTCGCGCAGCTCAGCGCGCAGGCCGACGCCGCCGAGCTCGCCGTCCAGCAGGCCGGCGAGGCGTACACGCAGGCCCTCGCCGACGCCGACGCCGCCGCGGCCGCCGCCCAGCAGGCCGCCGAGCGGTCCACCCAGGCCGACGCCAACGCCGAGGCCGCCCGGCAGACGCTCGTCGCGATGGCCCGCGAGATGGCCCGGTCCGGCGGCTCGACCGAGGGACTGCAGGCCGTGCTGTCCGCCGACGGGTTCGAGGACGTCGCCCGCCGCAGCTCGGCCCTCGAGCACATCACCGGCAAGGCCGACGAGGCCGTCCAGGGCTACCGGGCCGCCCAGCTCGTCGCCGCCACGTTCTCCGAGCGCGCCGAGGCGGCGTCCGACACCGCCGCGGCCGCCCGCCAGACGGCCGAGGACGCCCTCACGACCGCCAAGCAGACCCAGCAGGCCAGCGACGAGGCCCTCGCCGCGGGTGCCGCCGAGCGCGACCAGCTCATCGCCCAGCTCGCCGCCGCCCGGCAGACGAGCGCCGAGGTCGAGGCCGCCCGCCAGGCGCAGATCGAGGCGGACAACCGCGCCCGCGCCGAGGCCGCCGCGAAGGCCGCCGCGCTCGCCGCGAAGCCGAAGCCCGCGACCCCGCCGGCGAGCGGCGGTTCGACGGGCGGCTCGACCGGTGGCTCGACCGGAGGTTCGACGGGCGGCAGCACGGGCGGCTCGACGGGCGGCAGCGCGGGCGGCTCGACGGGCGGCAGCGCCGGCGGCTCGACGGGCGGTGGCTCGACGGGCGGCGGCTCCACCGGCGGCGGCTCCACCTCGACGCCCGCCCCGACCACCCCGCCCGCCACGGCCCCCGGCCTCGGCACCGGCTCGTCGCGCGGCAGCGCCGGCCAGGGCCAGGCGGCGCTCGACTGGGCGCGCACGAAGCTCGGCATCATGTACGGCTGGGGCGCCACCGGCCCGGACGCCTACGACTGCTCCGGCCTGACGATGCAGGCGTGGCGCGCGGCGGGCGTCAACCTCAACCGCACGTCCCGCGACCAGTACAAGCAGGTCCTCAAGATCAGCTACAGCGACCTGCGCGTCGGCGACCTGCTCTTCTGGTCGACCAACCCGAACGACGCCGACGCGATCTACCACGTGGCCATGTGGGCCGGGAACGGGCAGATCCTCGAGGCCCCGAGCGAGGGCAAGCCGGTCCGCATCACGTCGATGCGCTGGGGCAGCGTCATGCCCTACGCCGGCCGCCCCTGACGACAGACCCTGACGAGCCCCCCTGGCGACAGCAGGGATGCAAGCACGAAGGCCGCCGCTCCCGGGCTGGGGGGCGGCGGCCTTCGTCGTCGGTCAGTGACCCGTGTGGTACCCCTGGTCGATGGCCCGCTGGCGCGAGCGCTCGATCTCGGCCTCCGCCTCGGCACGGCCCACCCAGTGGGCGCCCTCGACGGACTTGCCGGGCTCGAGGTCCTTGTAGACCTCGAAGAAGTGCTGGATCTCGAGGCGGTGGAAGTCGGACACGTCGTCGATGTCCTGCCGCCACGCCGCGCGCTGGTCGCCCGTCGGGACGCACAGCACCTTGTCGTCGCCGCCTGCCTCGTCGCGCATGCGGAACATGCCGAGCGCCCGCGCGCGGATGAGGCAGCCCGGGAACGTGGGCTCCTCGAGCAGGACGAGGGCGTCCAGCGGGTCGCCGTCCTCGCCGAGGGTGCCCTCGATGAAGCCGTAGTCGTCGGGGTAGCGCGTCGAGGTGAAGAGCATGCGGTCGAGCCGGATGCGGCCCGTCGCGTGGTCGACCTCGTACTTGTTGCGCTGACCCTTGGGGATCTCGATCGTGACGTCGAACTCCACAGCACTCCTTCGCACCACGTCCGAGCCCGGGGATGCGGGCCGGTGGACCGGCGACGTTGTGTCGTCGTGAACGGCGCGCCGGGCAGTCAGGGGCGCCCATTGTCTCGGACAGTAGTCTGACGCACCGGCGGGGGATCGTCCCCCCCTGCCTCCCGACGGAGATGGGTGACGATGAACACAGCGGCGCGCGCGAGCGGCATCGCGGCGCTCGTCGTGGTCCTCACCGCAGGGGCGTACGTCACGGCCGACGCGCACGACCTCGTGCCCGGCCCGCTCACGCTGGCGCCGACGGTCGCGCCCGCCGCACCGTTCCCCACGGCACCCGGCGCGGTCGCGCCGACGGACCCGACCGGTGCGCTCGCCGCCCTCGACCCGCAGGTGCCGCTGCCGGCGTCGTCGGTGGTGCAGGGCATGGTCGACGGCCTCGTCGCCGACCCGCGCCTCGGGCCGAGCGTCGGCGTGGTCGTCGCGGACCAGCTCACCGGCGAGGTCATCGCGTCGCACCTGCCCGACCAGGGCCGCACGCCCGCGTCGACCGCGAAGCTCGTGACCGCCGTCGCCGCGCTCAGCACCCTCGGCCCCGACGAGACGATGCCGACGCGCACGGTCCGCGGCGCGGCCGACGAGGTCGTGCTCGTCGGCGGTGGGGACATGATGCTCGCGCCCGGCGAGGGCGACCCCGACGCGACGGTCGGCCACGCGGGTCTCGCCGACCTCGCGGCCCAGACGGCGAAGGCCCTGCAGCTCGCGGGCACCACGTCGGTGCGCCTGTCGTTCGACGACTACCTGTTCACCGGTCCCGCGCTCAACCCGACGTGGGACCCGGCCGACATCGCGGCCGGCTTCGTCGCGCCCGTGACGGCGCTCGCGGTCGACACCGCGAAGATGAAGGCCGGTGAGTACCCGCCGCGCTGGCCGGACCCGTCGCTGGCCGCCGCGAAGACGTTCGCGCAGCGCCTCACCGAGGCCGGCATCACCGTCACCGGCACCCCGACGCGCGTCGACGCCCCCGACGGCGCCCCGCAGCTCGGCGAGGTGCGGTCGGCCCCGCTCGACCAGGTCGTGCACCACTTCCTCGACGAGTCCGACAACACCATCACCGAGGTGGTGTCCCGGCTCGTGGCGATCCACGAGGGGCTGCCGGCGAGCTTCGAGGGCGGCACGCAGGCGGCCCTGCACGCGGTCGGGGTGCTCGGCGTCGACACCGCGGGCGCGCACCTGTCGGACGCGTCGGGCCTCGGGTCGGGTTCGGTCCTGCCGCCCGACCTCCTCCTGGGCCTGCTCCGGCTGACGGCCGACCCGACGCACCCGGCGCTGCGCGACGTCGCGACCGGCATGCCGATCGCGGGCCTCACGGGCACGCTGGCGGACCGCTACACGACGTCCCCCGCCCGTGGCATGGTCCGGGCCAAGACGGGGAGCCTCCCGCACGTCACGGCGCTCGCCGGGACCGTGCTCGACGTGGACGGCCGCCAGCTCGTGTTCGTCGTGCTCGCCGACGCGACGCCCGACGGCGGCCAGGGTGCACCGCGCCAGACGATCGACGCGTTCGCGTCGGCGCTCGCGGCCTGCGGCTGCCGCTGACCCGGGCTGATCCGCGCGGGGACACGGGTCCTGACCCGTCAGGTGCCCGGGTTGCGCCGAGGGCGGACGCCCGACCACCCCGCCGTCCGCCCGGTTACCGTGGCCCGATGGAGCTCGAGGACGGACCTGTCGACTGGCCCGCGGCGGCCCGGATCGCCGGGAGGCTCGCGCAGCCCGGGCCGCGGGCGTCGCGCGACGAGCTGACGGCGCTCGTCGCCGAGCTGCACGCCTCGGCACGCCGCGCAGGCGGGCACGCCTCGCGCATCACGGGCCTGGCGGCGTCCGACGGCACCCCGCCCGACGAGGTGTCCCGGGTGCTCGTCGTCGACCGCCCCCGCTGGGCGCAGGCCAACACGCAGATGTTCGCCGTGATGACCGGCCCGCTCAACGCCCGCTCGGACGGCACGCCGGTCAAGGTGCCGCCGGGGGCGCGGTCGGCGGCGGCGGTGCAGGTCGGCGGCGTGCTCGCGCTGCTCGCGGGCAAGGTCCTCGGTCAGTTCGACCCGTTCACCCCGTCCGCCGACGGCCGTGGCCGGCTGCTTCTCGTCGCGCCGAACGTGCTCCACCTCGAGCGCACCCTGAGCCTGGACCCGTCGGACTTCCGGCTGTGGGTGTCGCTCCACGAGCAGACGCACGCGCTGCAGTTCGCCGCCGCCCCCTGGCTGGCCGGCTGGCTGCGCGGGCGGGCGGCCGACCTCATGGGGGACCTGTCGGACGCGATGCCCGGCGTCGACGGCTCGCGGGGGAGCGGCGGTCCGCAGCTCGCGGACCTCGTGCAGCTGCTGGGGCGAGCGGTGTTCGGCCCCGAGGGGTCCGTGAGCGTGCTCGACCTGCTCGGTCCCCGCCAGCGGGAGGTGTTCGAGGAGATCGGTGCGGTGATGGCGCTGCTCGAGGGGCACGCGGACGTCGCGATGGACGAGGTCGGTCCGGGCGTCGTGCCGAGCCTGGCGACGATCCGCCGCAAGTTCGAGGCGAAGCGGGACCAGGGCGCGCAGTCGACGGGCACCGAGCGGCTGCTGCGCAAGCTGCTCGGGATGGACGTCAAGCTCGCCCAGTACCGCGACGGCGCGAAGTTCGTCCGGGCCGTCCGCGCCGACGTGGGGCTGGACGGCTTCAACGCGGTGTTCGACGGCCCGCACAACCTGCCGACGGCGCGGGAGATCGCCGACCCGCGCGCGTGGACCCGCCGCGTGCACGGCTGACGTGCCCACGCCCGCCATGCCCGTGCTCGACACGCCCTGCGAGCAGCGGTGAGCGGCCCCGACCCGCGCGTGGCGGCGATCCGCTCGGCGGTGACGGACGCCGTCGCCGACCTGCCGGACGGTGCGCTCGTCCTCGTCGCCTGCTCGGGCGGCCCCGACTCGCTGGCGCTCGCGGCGGGCCTCGCGTTCGTCGCGGACCGGTCGCGACGTGCCGAGCGGCCGGTGGCCCTGCGGGCCGGTGCGGTGGTCGTCGACCACGGCCTGCAGCCCGGCTCGTCGGACGCCGCCGCGGCCGCGGCCGACGCGTGCCGCCGTCTGGGCCTGGACCCGGTGCTCGTCGTGGCCGTCGACGTCGCAGGTCCGGGCGGACCCGAGGCGGCCGCTCGTGCCGCGCGCCACGACGCGTTCGAGAAGGCCGCCTCCGACACCGGCGCGGCCGCGGTGCTGCTCGGCCACACGCTCGACGACCAGGCGGAGACGGTCCTGCTGGGCCTCGCCCGCGGCTCGGGCGCGCGGTCGCTGGCGGGGATGCCCGCCACGAGGGGCGTGCTCCGGCGCCCCTTGCTCGCGCTGCGCCGTGCGGACACCGTTGCGGCGTGCGAGGCCCTCGGGCTGGAGCCGTGGCACGACCCGACGAACGCCGCCGACCACCCGGCCGCGGGCGCACGGTCGCGGGTCCGGGACCGGGTGCTGCCGGTCCTGGAGGACGTCCTGGGGCCGGGCGTCGCCGCGGCGCTCGCCCGGACCGCCGCGCAGCTCCGGGAGGACGCGGCGGCGCTCGACGCGCTGGCCGGTGTGCTCCTGGCCGACGCGACGCAGGCGGTGACCGGGCGGCACGACGGGCTCGTCGGGCTGGACTGCGCCACGCTCGCCGCCGCCCCCGACGCGGTCCGGCGCCGGGCGCTGCGGGCGGCCGCGCTCACCGCGGGATGTCCCGGGGGAGCGCTGCACCGCACGCACGTGCTCGCCCTCGACGCGCTCGTCGTGGGGTGGCACGGGCAGGGCCCCGCGGCGCTGCCGGGCAGGCGGGAGGGGCGTCGCTCGTATGGCACGCTTGTGCTGGGTCCTGGCCGCGACGCGGCCGGGGGGGACGAGCAGTTCAGCCCGCAACGGGACGAGCAACAGGAGCGGTGACGGTGGACCCTGCGACGATGGGCGACGACCTCGAGCGGGTGCTCCTGACCGAGGAGCAGCTGCACACCCGGCTCGACGAGATCGCCGCGCAGATCGACGCCGACTACGCCGGCAAGGACCTGCTCCTCGTGGGTGTCCTCAAGGGTGCGGTCATGGTCATGGCGGACCTCGCCCGGCGGCTGACCCACTCCGTGCAGATGGACTGGATGGCGGTCTCGTCGTACGGCTCGGGCACGAAGTCGTCCGGCGTGGTGCGGATCCTCAAGGACCTCGACGCCGACCTCACGGGCCGGCACGTCCTTATCGTCGAGGACATCATCGACTCCGGCCTGACCCTGTCGTGGCTGCTGTCGAACCTGCGTTCGCGCGGGCCCGCCACCGTCGAGATCGCGACGATGCTGCGCAAGCCCGAGGCGTCCAAGGTCGACGTCGACGTCCGGTACGTCGGCTTCGACATCCCGAACGAGTTCGTCGTCGGGTACGGCCTCGACTACGCGGAGAAGTACCGCAACCTGCCGTTCGTCGGCACGCTCGCACCTCACGTCTACGGGTCGTGAGGCCCGTCACCGGGGCGCACGGCGGTCTCTGCCCTCGGTGAACATCGTCGGGAACGGCCAGGAACACCGTGTAACTTCGAGGCCAGAACCCCTGCGACCGGAGGATGAGGGGCCTGGCCCCGATCGCCCATGAACCTCAAGCGTCTTGTCCGTGGTCCCTTCCTGTGGATCGCCGTCGCCGTCGTCCTCCTGTGGATCGGTGCGAGTGCGCTGACCTCCCCGAAGGTCAGCCACATCGACACGTCCGACGGCCTGGCGCTCCTGGCGGGCGGCAAGGTCGAGCAGGCCAAGATCACCGAGGGCGAGCAGCGGGTCGACCTGACGCTGACGGACGACTTCGTCAAGGACAAGGACAACTACGGCAAGCTCGTCCAGTTCAACTACGTCGAGCCGCAGGGCCCGTCGGTCGTGGAGGCCGTCGCCGACGCCGACCCGCCGAAGGGCTTCGACTCCTCCGTGCCGCAGACGGCGTGGTGGTCGAGCCTGCTGAGCCTGGTGCTGCCGTTCATCATCATCCTGGGCATCTTCTGGTTCCTCATGTCGTCCATGCAGGGCGGCGGCTCGCGGGTCATGAGCTTCGGCAAGTCCCGCGCCAAGCTGGTCAGCAAGGAGTCCCCGCAGGTCACGTTCGCGGACGTCGCGGGTGTCGACGAGGCGGTCGAGGAGCTCCAGGAGATCAAGGAGTTCCTCTCCGAGCCGGCCAAGTTCCAGGCCGTCGGCGCCAAGATCCCCAAGGGCGTGCTGCTGTACGGGCCTCCCGGGACCGGCAAGACGCTCATCGCCCGCGCGGTCGCCGGCGAGGCGGGCGTGCCGTTCTACTCGATCTCCGGGTCGGACTTCGTCGAGATGTTCGTCGGCGTCGGCGCGAGCCGCGTCCGTGACCTGTTCGAGCAGGCCAAGCAGAACGCGCCGGCCATCATCTTCGTCGACGAGATCGACGCGGTCGGCCGTCACCGCGGCGCCGGCCTGGGCGGCGGGCACGACGAGCGCGAGCAGACGCTCAACCAGATGCTCGTCGAGATGGACGGCTTCGACGTCAAGACGAACGTCATCATGATCGCCGCGACCAACCGGCCGGACATCCTCGACCCCGCGCTGCTGCGTCCCGGCCGCTTCGACCGTCAGGTCGCCGTGGAGCCGCCGGACCTCAAGGGCCGCGAGAAGATCCTGCAGGTGCACGCGCAGGGCAAGCCGATGGCGCCGCACGTGGACCTCACCGGCGTCGCGCGCCGCACGCCCGGGTTCACCGGTGCGGACCTGGCGAACGTGCTGAACGAGGCCGCGCTGCTCACCGCGCGCATGAACGCGCAGATCATCGACGACAAGATGCTCGACGAGGCCATCGACCGCGTGGTCGCCGGCCCGCAGAAGCGCACGCGCGTCATGAACATCAAGGAGCAGAAGATCACCGCGTACCACGAGGGCGGCCACGCCCTGGTGGCGGCGGCACTGCGGTACACCGACCCGGTGACGAAGGTGACGATCCTGCCGCGCGGCCGAGCCCTCGGCTACACGATGGTCATGCCGACCGAGGACAAGTACTCGACGACCCGCAACGAGCTGCTCGACACGCTCGCCTACGCGATGGGCGGCCGCGTCGCCGAGGAGCTGGTGTTCCACGACCCGACCACGGGTGCGAGCAACGACATCGAGAAGGCCACCGCGACCGCCCGCAAGATGGTCACCCAGTTCGGCATGAGCAGCCGGCTCGGTGCGATCCGGTTCGGCCAGGCGGACGGCGAGGTGTTCCTCGGGCGCGACGTCGGCCACCAGCGCGACTACTCCGAGGACGTCGCGGGATCGATCGACCTCGAGGTGCGGGCGCTCATCGAGCACGCGCACGACGAGGCGTGGGAGATCCTCGTCGAGTACCGCGACGTGCTGGACCACCTGGTGCTCGAGCTCCTCGAGAAGGAGACGCTCAACGCGCAGCAGCTCGCCGAGATCTTCACGCCGGTCGTGAAGCGGGCGCCGCGCCAGGTGTGGCTGTCGAGCGACCAGCGCAACGTCTCGGAGCGGCCGCCGGTGCTGACGCCCGGCGAGAAGGCCGCGATGAACGGTCACGAGGTGATCCCCGAGGACGAGGCCGCCGTGGCGTTCGGGCACCCGTCCGAGCAGATCGTGCAGGTCCCGCCGTCGCAGACCCCCGACGCGAAGGCCTGAGCCGATGACGAGCACCGACGGCCACCGGACCGCGCTCGGACCCGTGGCGGCGCCGGACGGCGCGGTCGGCGAGTACGACCAGGACCGGGTGGAGAAGGCGATCCGTGAGCTCCTGCTCGCGGTCGGCGAGGACCCGGACCGTGAGGGCCTGCGGGAGACGCCGTCCCGGGTCGCCCGGGCGTACCGCGAGATCTTCGCCGGGCTGTACCAGGAGCCGGCGGACGTCCTGACCACGACGTTCGACATCGGCCACGAGGAGATGGTCCTGGTCAAGGACATCGAGGTGTACTCGACGTGCGAGCACCACCTCGTGCCCTTCCACGGGGTCGCGCACGTGGGGTACATCCCCGGTGCGGACGGCCGGATCACGGGCCTGAGCAAGCTGGCGCGCCTCGTCGACGTGTACGCGCGCCGGCCGCAGGTGCAGGAGCGGCTCACGTCGCAGATCGCGGACGCGCTCGTCGAGGGCCTCGCGCCCCGGGGTGTGCTGGTCGTCGTCGAGTGTGAGCACCTGTGCATGTCGATGCGCGGCGTCCGCAAGCCGGGTTCGCGGACCGTGACGTCGGCGGTCCGGGGCCAGATGCGCGACGTCGCGACTCGTGCCGAGGCCATGAGCCTCGTCCTGGGCCGCTGACGGGCGCACGCCGGACGGTGCACGCCCTAGGCTCGGCACCGTGATCCCCAGCGACCCCGTCGCCGCGCCGGCCGGACCGGCGGCCCTGCCGGAGTCGTTGCGTGCACCGGGCCGGACGCTCGTCATGGGCGTCGTCAACGTGACTCCCGACTCGTTCTCCGACGGAGGCCGCTGGTTCACGCCGGACGCGGCCGTCGCGCACGGCCTCGAGCTGCTCGCGCAGGGCGCGGACCTCCTCGACGTCGGTGGCGAGTCGACGCGTCCGGGTGCGCGCCGGGTCCCCGTCGAGGACGAGCTCGCCCGGGTGCTCCCGGTGGTGTCCCGGCTCACGGCGGCCGGGGCGGCGGTGAGCGTCGACACGACCAGGGCTCTCGTCGCGCACGCCGCGGTGGACGCGGGGGCGGTGCTGGTCAACGACGTCTCGGGCGGGCTCGCGGACGAGGCGATGCCCGGCGTGGTCGCCCGCACGGGTGCCGCGTACGTCGCGATGCACTGGCGCGGGCACGCGGACGTGATGGACGAGCTCGACGACTACGACGACGTCGTCGCCGACGTCCGCCGGGAGCTCGCCGAGCGTGTGGCCGTGCTCCGCGCGGCGGGGGTTCGCGACGACCAGGTGGTGCTCGACCCGGGCCTCGGGTTCGCGAAGCCGGGCGCGAGCAACTGGCCGCTGCTGGCCCGGCTCCCGGAGCTCGTCGCGGACGGCTTCCCGGTGCTCGTCGGCGCGAGCCGCAAGCGCTTCCTCGGCCACCTGCTGGCGCGTCCCGACGGGGAGCCGGCGCCGCCGCTCGCGCGGGACCGGGCGACGGCGGCCGTGAGCGCGCTGGCCGCCGCGGCGGGCGCGTGGTGCGTGCGGGTGCACGAGGTGGCAGGCTCGGCCGACGCCGTGCGGGTGGCCGCCGCGTGGCGGCACGCCGGCGCACCGGTCGTGCCCGCCGCCTCGCCGGGTGCACCGGACGACGAGGAGATGCCGGTCGACGAGGACGCGACGACAGGACGGAGCTGGACGTGACGTTGCACGACGAGGCGCGGGGGATCGCGTTCGACGCGAGCGGGCGTCGGCTGGACCAGATCCGGCTGAGCGGCATCTCCGCGACGGGCTACCACGGCGTGTTCGAGCACGAGCGTCGCGACGGCCAGACGTTCGTCGCCGACGTCGTCGTCCACCTGGACACGCGCCGCGCCGCCGCCGGTGACGACCTCGCGCACACGCTGCACTACGGCGAGCTCGCGGAGCAGGTGGCCGCGGTCCTCGCCGGGGATCCCGTGGACCTGATCGAGACGGTCGCCGAACGGATCGCCGCGACCGTGCTGGCGCACGGGATCGTGCAGGCCGTCGACGTCGCCGTGCACAAGCCGCAGGCGCCGATCCAGGTGCCGTTCGGGGACGTGGTCGTCGCGATCCACCGGGACCGCTCGAAGCTCCCCGCCGCCGAGCCGTACGTGGCCCGTTCGGCGTCCGGCGCCGCGTCGAGGCCGGTCCGCACGTCGACCGCGTCGTTCTCCGTCGCCGCCGGCGACAGCCCTGCCGCGGCCCCCGGGCCGGTGCTCCCGGGCCCGGGACCGCTGCCGCCGTCGGGCCCGACGACGGTCCTGCCAGCACCGTCGGGGGTGCTCGCGGGAGGCCTTCCGGACGGTCCTGTGGGCCGTGCCGACGAGGTGCCCGCCGGCGATGCCGCGACCGGTGCTGGGACCGGTGCCGAGGTCGCTGCGTGGTCGGCGCCGGCGCCGGTGCAGCTCGGCGAGGACGCCGACGACGTCGTCGAGGGCGAGCTCCTCACGGACGCGCTCGACGTGCCGCCGGACGTCCCGGTCGACGTCGTCCTGGCGATCGGCGCGAACATCGGCGCCGCGCAGGACACGCTCCGGCAGGCGGTCTCCGACCTCGCGGGGACGCGCGGGCTGGAGGTCGTCGACGTCTCGCCGCTGGCGCGGACCGCCCCGGTCGGCGGGCCCGAGCAGCCCGACTTCCTCAACGCCGTCGTGCTCGCACGCACGACGCTGTCGCCGCGCGACCTGCTGCGCGCCACGCAGGAGGTCGAGCACGCGCACGGCCGGGAGCGGCACGAGCACTGGGGGCCGCGCACGCTGGACATCGACATCGTCGTCTACGGCACGGTGCTCGCGACGTCCGACGACCTGGAGCTGCCGCACCCGCGCGCACGGGAACGGGCGTTCGTCCTGCAGCCGTGGGCGCAGGTGGACCCGCACGCGGTGCTGCCCGGGCTGGGTGGCGGCCCGGTGGCGGCGCTCGCCGCGACCGCGCCCGACCGGGACGGTGTCCGCTGGCTCGCCCTCGACTGGCTGACCGCGCCGGTACCCGCCGCGAACCCGGCACCGCCCGCCGGGTCCGAGCACGGCGAGCCGGGGTCCGTGCCTCCCGCGCCTGCGCCGTGATGCAGCGGACCCGCTGGCAGACGCTCCTGCTCCTCGCCGCCGGGGTGGCGGCCGGGACGTGGGCCGTGCTGGGGGCGCTCGTGCGACGAGGCACGACCCCGCCGACCGTCCCGGTGCTCGTGGTGGCCGTCGAGGTCGTCATCGCGGCGGTGGTGTTCGTGCTCGGATGGGCGGTGCGGCAGTTCCTGCGCGGCAAGCGCCCGTCGCTCGACCCGCTGCGCGCGGCCCGGACGGCGATGCTCGCGAAGGCGGCGTGCTACACGGGTGCGCTGCTGCTCGGCTGGTACGCGGGGCAGGTTCTCGCCGTGCTGGGCCGGCTCGAGATCCCCGCGAACGGCCAGCGCGCCCTCGCCGCGGGCATCGCGGGCGCGGGTGCCCTGCTGCTCGCCGTCGTCGGCCTGATCGTCGAGGGCTTCTGCCGGATCCCGCCCCCCGAGGGCGACGCGAAGGTGCCCCAGCAGGACGTGAGCCCGGACCCGAGCGCCGGCTGACCCGGCCCCCGAGGACACCCGGGACGACGGGTCCCTGCGCTGCTCACGAGGGGGAGGCGAGCCCTGCCGTGGACGGGCTGTGCCGGTGCGAGGATGTGGGGCATGACCTCCGACGCCACCGTGCCCACGGCCGACGGCACCCGTGACCCGTTCGCGCCGCTCGACGTCACGTGGACACCGGTGTCGACGCGGCTCGCACGGGCGCGCCTCACCGTGCTGGCCCTGTGGTTCGGGCCGCTGGTGCTCGCGGGCGTCGTGGTCGCCGTCGCGACCGGCGAGCCGTGGGTGTGGGTGTGGCCGGGCGTGACGGCGGCGCTCGCGGCGTGGCAGTCGTGGCTGATCCCGCGGCAGGTGCGGGCGATGGCGTACGCGGAACGGGCCGAGGACCTGCTGATTCGCCGGGGCATCCTGTTCCGGACCCTCGTCGTGGTGCCGTACGGGCGGATGCAGTACGTCGACGTCACCGCGGGGCCGCTCGCGCGCCGGTTCCGCATCGCGTCGGTGCAGCTGCACACCGCGTCGCCCGGCACGGGGGCGTCCATCGAGGGGTTGCCGCCCCAGGAGGCGGCTCGGCTCCGTGACCGGCTCGCGTCCCGCGGCGAGTCGCGGCTGGCGGGCCTGTGAGCCGCAGCGCCCCCCAGGGCGAGCAGGACGTGGTGGACGAGAGCGTGCCGCCGGGCGCCTGGCGCCGCATGCACCCCGTCACGCCCGCGCTCAAGGGCTGGAAGATCTTCGTCGGTGTGCTGCTGGTCGCCGGGTACCAGCTGACGGACAACCTCCAGCAGGCGTCGAGCCTGCTCGAGGGCCGCGGCTGGCTCATCGCGATCGGCGTCCTCGCGCTCGTCGCCGTCGTCGGGTTCGGGTACTCCGCCGTGGCGTGGCGGATGACGAGGTTCGCCGTCACCGACGACGCCGTGCACCTGCAGACGGGGATCCTGTTCCGCCAGCAGCGGCAGGCCCGCCTCGACCGGCTGCAGGCGGTCGACGTGGTGCAGCCGCTCCTCGCCCGGCTCGTCGGGCTGTCCGAGCTCAAGCTCGAGGTCGCGGGCGGCAGCGGGTCGGCCGTGTCGCTCGCGTTCCTGCGGGAGGGCGAGGCCGACGTCCTGCGCGCCGAGCTGCTGGCCCTCGCGGCGGGACTGCGCCGGCCCGCGGCCACACCGGCTCCGGGGGTCGACGCCGTGGCTGCGGTCGGCGCCGAGCCGGGCGTGCCCGCCGTCACCACGGCCGCGGCACCCGTCGCGTTCGCGGCGGCCCCCGAGCACCAGGTGTACGAGGTGCCGATGCCCCGCCTGGTGCTCAGCACCATCCAGTCGTCCGCGACCGTCGGCCTCGTGATCGCGATCGGCGCGGCGGTGGTCACGGCCGTGATGTCGCGGGAGGTCGGCGCCGCGTTCTTCGTCGTCCCGATGCTGTTCGGCATCGGCGGCTTCCTGTGGTCCCGCATCAACCAGGGCGCGAGCTTCCGGGCGGCCACGTCGCCCGACGGCATCCGGCTGCGGCACGGGTTCACCGAGGCGCGCGCGCAGACGGTGCCGCCCGGCCGGGTGCAGGCGATCCGGATCAGCCAGGGGCTGTGGTGGCGCTGGTCGGGCTGGTGGCGGGTCGAGATCAACGTCGCCGGGTACGCCATCGGCAAGGAGCAGCAGCAGGACACCGTCCTGCACCCGGTGGCGACGCAGGACGAGGTCATGACGGCCGTCTGGCTCGTCCTGCCCGACCTCGGCGTCGCGGACGTCCGGCCCGTCTACGACGCGGCCCTGCGGGGGACGGGGGACGACGGCGGGTTCACGGCCGCACCTCGGGCCGCGCGCTGGGTGGACCCGATCGGCTGGCGCCGGCACGGCGTGCTCGTCACGCAGCGGGCGCTCATCACCCGGTCGGGCCGACTGCGCCGGCAGGTGGACATCGTGCCGCACGAGCGGACGCAGTCCCTGGGCCTCGAGCAGGGGCCGCTGCAGCGGCGGCTGGGTCTCGCGTCGTTCGTCGTGCACTCGACGCCCGGGCCCGTGCAGCCCGCCGTCGCGCACCTGGCCGCCCCGGTGGCGGCGGCCTTGCTCGACGAGCAGGCGGAGCGGGCCCGCACCGCGCGCGCCGGTGACCGGTCCGAGCTGTGGATGCGGTCGCACCTCGAGCCGGCGCCCGCCGCGGCGCCGACCGAGCCCGCAGCGCCGACCGAGCCTGCGACACCCACCACCGCGGCACCGCCCCAGGACCCGGTCGCATGAGCGTCGAGCTTCCCCCCGGCGCCGGGCCGTCCTCGCGCCCGGGACGCCTCGGCGTGGGCGTGGTGGGCGCGGGCCGGGTCGGTGCGGTCCTCGGCAGCGCGCTGCGCGGCGCGGGGCACCCGGTGGTCGCGGTGAGCGCGGTCTCGGAGGCGTCCCGGGAACGCGCGGAGGCGCTCCTGCCGGGGGTGCCCGTGCTCGACGTCGCCGAGGTGGTCCGCCGGGCGGAGCTCGTGCTGCTCGCGGTGCCGGACGACGCCCTGCCGGGGCTGGTCGCCGGGCTCGCGGAGGTCGGCGCGTGGCAGGCCGGGCAGATCGCCGTGCACACGTCGGGGCGGTTCGGCGCGGACGTGCTGGCGCCGGCGAGGGCGGTGGGGGTCATCCCGCTGGCGGTGCACCCGGCGATGACGTTCACGGGCACGTCGCTCGACCTGGCCCGGCTCGCGGGCTGCTCGTTCGCGGTGACGGCGCCGGCGCCGGTGCTGCCGATCGGGCAGGCGCTCGTCGTCGAGATCGGCGGGGAGCCCGTCGTGCTCGCGGAGGGTGCCCGCGGCCTGTACCACGCGGCCCTCGCGCACGGCGCGAACCACCTGGTGGTGCTCGTCGCGCAGGCCGCGGAGGCGCTCGCGGCGGCGGGGGTCGACGACCCGGGCCGGATGCTCGGCCCGCTGCTGGAGGCCGCGCTGGACGGTGCGCTGCGCGCCGAGCAGCCGGGTGACGTGGGGCAGCGCGGACCGGGCGCGATCACGGCGCTCACCGGGCCGGTGCGGCGCGGTGACGCGGGCACGGTCCGTGAGCACGCCGAGGCGTTGACCACGTTCGCCGCCTCGAGCGGCGCGGTCGACGTGCCGGCGGGGTACCGTGCCCTGGCGCGCTCGGCGACGCAGCGCGCGCTCGCGGCGGGGCTGATCGCCCCGGCGCAGGCCACCGAGCTGCTGGACGCGGTCGCGGGCATGACCCGGGCCGCCGGATCGTTGCAGCCGGAGGACGACCAGCCACCGGGGGCGGACGACGGACCGACCCCGCCGCAGGAGGACGCATGACCGGAACGCCGACGCTCGTGCGCACGCGCGCCGAGCTCGACACCGCGCTGAGGGCGGGAGACGGGTCGCGCCGCGCCGTCGTGATGACGATGGGCGCGCTGCACGCGGGCCACCTGTCGCTCGTGGAGCAGGCACGGGCGCTCGCGGACACCGTGGTGGTGACGATCTTCGTCAACCCGCTGCAGTTCGCGCCGACGGAGGACCTGTCGCGCTACCCGCGGGACCTCGAGGGTGACGTGCGGCTGCTGACGGCCCCGGGGCTGCTGCGGGCGGGCGACGTGGTGTTCGCGCCGACGCCGGACGTCGTGTACCCGGACGGCGACCCGGTCGTGCGGGTGTCCGCGGGGTCGGTCGGGGACGTGCTGGAGGGGGCGGCCCGGCCGGGGCACCTCGACGGCGTCCTCACGGTGGTCCTCAAGCTGATGCACCTGACCCGCCCCGACGTGGCGCTGTACGGCGAGAAGGACGCGCAGCAGCTCGCCGCGATCCGCCGCATGGTGCACGACCTGGACGTGCCCGTCGAGGTGGTCGGCGCGCCGCTCGTGCGGGACGCCGACGGGCTGGCCCTGTCGAGCCGCAACGCGTACCTCACCGCCGAGGAGCGCGACCGCGCCCTCGGGCTGTCCCGCGCGCTGCGGGCCGGCGTCGAGCGGGCCGCGTCCGGCGCGACCGCGTCCGAGGTCCGCGCGGCGGCCGGTGCCGAGCTCGCCGCCTCGGGGGTCGACGACGTGGACTACGTCGCGCTCGTCGACCCGTCGACGTTCGCCGAGGTGCCGGACGACGTGCACGGCGACGCGCTCCTGCTGCTGGCCGCCCGGGTCGGCACCACCCGGCTCATCGACAACACCGCACTCACGCTCGCACCGTCGACCGGTGTGGGCGCCCGCACGGCCCCGGAAGGAGCCCGCGCATGACGACGCTGCAGCGGACCATGATGACCGGCAAGATCCACCGCGCCACCGTGACGCAGGCCGACCTGCACTACGTCGGGTCCATCACCGTCGACGCGGACCTGCTCGCGGCGGCGGACCTGCTGCCCGGCCAGCAGGTCGACGTCGTCGACGTGACGAACGGTTCCCGGCTGACCACGTACGCGATCGCGGGCGAGGCCGGCTCCGGCCAGGTCTGCATCAACGGTGCCGCCGCGCACCTGGTGCACCCGGGCGACACGGTCATCCTCATCGCGTACGGCCTGATGTCGGACGCGGAGGCCCGGACGTACTCCCCGCACGTGGTGCTCGTCGACGCGGAGAACCGGATCGTCGACCTCAGCGAGGACCCCGGGCAGGTGCCCGACGAGTGGACGGCGCAGTCCGGCCTGAGGCCGAGCGGCGTCCCGTTCACCGAGGGGCGCGACCTCGTCGAGCACCCCCACGACCTGCACCTGCAGCAGCGGTGACGGCCGCCGCCGGCGCGCCGACCGCGCTGCACCGCCCCGCGCCGCAGCAGCACGTCCCGGACGCCGGGACCCGGCCGGGCACCCGCCTGGCCACCCGGCTCGCCGCGCCGGAGCCGGGCTGGACGGTCGAGGTGGACGCGATCGTCGTGGGTTCGGGCATCGCCGGCCTGACCGCGGCCCTCGAGCTGCGCACCCGGGTGCCGCGGGTCCTGCTCGTCACGAAGGACACCCTCGTGTCGGGCTCGACGGTGTGGGCGCAGGGTGGCATCGCCGCGGCGCTCGACCCGACGGACTCGCCCGCTGCTCACCTGCAGGACACGCTCGTCGCGGGCGTCGGCCTGTGCGACCCGCGCGCGGTCGAGGTGCTGGTGACGGAGGGCCCGTCGCGCGTGCGGGAGCTCGTGGCGCGTGGTGCCCGGTTCGACCGGTCGCCCGACGGCGAGATCTCCCTGACCCGTGAGGGCGGCCACCACGCGGACCGGATCGCGCACGCGGGCGGCGACGCGACGGGTGCGGAGATCTCCCGGGCGCTCGTCGCGCAGATCGAGGCGGTGCGGGACGACCCCGGCATCGAGGTCGTCGAGCACGCGCTCGTGCTGGACGTGCTCACGGGCCCTCCCGGGCCGGACGGCCGGCCGGGTGCCGCGTGCGGCGTCACGCTGCACGTGATCGGCGAGGGGCAGCGCGACGGTGTCGGCGCGGCCCTCGGCAAGGCCGTGGTGCTCGCGACGGGTGGCATCGGCCAGGTGTTCCGCTCGTCCACCAACCCGGCGCAGGCGACGGGCGACGGCATCGCCGCGGCCCTGCGGGCGGGAGCGGTGCTCGGCGACGTGGAGTTCGTGCAGTTCCACCCGACGGTCCTGTGGGCGGGGTCGGGGGCGCGCGGGCAGCTCACGCTCGTGTCGGAGGCGGTGCGCGGCGAGGGCGCGATCCTGCTCGACACGGACGGCGTGCGCTTCATGCCGGCGGTGCACCCGATGGCGGAGCTGGCCCCGCGGGACGTCGTCGCGCACGCGATCGTCGCGCAGATGGCGGCCACCGGTGCCGAGCACGTGTGGCTCGACGCGCGGCACCTCGGCGCGGACTTCCTGCGCAAGCGGTTCCCGACGATCCACGAACGGCTGCTGGACCACGGCATCGACCTCACGACCGATCTCGTGCCCGTCGCCCCGGCGCAGCACTACCACTCGGGCGGGGTCGTCACCGACCTCGTCGGGCGGTCCTCGGTGCGCGGGCTGTACGCGGTGGGGGAGGTCGCGTGCACCGGGGTGCACGGGGCGAACCGGCTCGCGTCGAACTCGCTGCTGGAGGGTCTGGTCTTCGCGACCCGGGCGGCCCGGCACATCGCGTCGCAGGTGCAGGGCGGCGTGCTGCGGCAGTCGTCGCCGGTGCAGCGCCCCGGGGACGAGGCGCTCGTCGCGGCGGCGTCCCGGGCACGGGTGCAGCGCGCCGCGTCCGAGGGGCCCGGTGTGCTGCGGTCCGGCGCGGGCCTGCGCCGGGCGGTCACGGCCCTGGCGGCGGTCCCGACGGACGCCCACGAGCGGCTCGACGACGGGCGGCTGCTCGCGCACCCGCAGGTCGCCGAGTGGGAGACGACGAACGTGCACGCGGTCGCGACCGTGCTGACCGCGACGGCGCTCGAACGCGAGGAGAGCCGGGGCGGGCACGCCCGGTCCGACTTCCCGGCGACGGACCCCGACTGGCAGGTCCGGATCGAGGTCGCGCTCGACCCGGACGGCACGGTGACGACCCGGCGGTCGGAGTCGACGCTGCGGTAGGTGCCCGGGCCGACGAGGTCGGGCACGGAGCCCGCGTGCCCGACCTCGTCGGCTGACCGCTAGTGCAGCGTCCAGCGCTGCGCGCCGCTGCCGTTGCAGTCCCAGATCTGCACCTGGGTGCCTGGGGTGGTCGACGCCCCGGGGTCGTCCAGGCAGCGGTTGGACTGCGGGTTGAGGTAGGAGCCGTTGGACTGGGGGATCCAGACCTGCGCGCCGGTGCTGTTGCAGTCCCAGAGCTGGACCTTGGTGCCGTTGGCGGTGCCGCCGCCCGCGATGTCGAGGCACTTGCCCTGCACGCGCAGCGTGGTGCCGGCGGCGACGAAGGTCCACTGCTGGGCGACGGTGCCGTTGCAGCCCCAGATCTGGATCTTGTTGCCGTTGGCGGTGCTCGCGGCGTTGTTGTCGAGGCACAGGCCGTTGGCGTTGGTGATCGACCCGGCCGTGCCACCCCCGCCGCCGCCCGCGCCGAAGGGACTGAGGACGATGCCGGCGGAGCGCGGGTCGCCGTCGTTGACGAGCGACTCGAAGTTGCCGACGTCGTCGAACGCGAACGCGTACGCCTTCCCGTCGACCATGTTCGCGTGCAGGATCCGCGCGTACTGGTTGGTCGGGCTGCTCTTGTAGAAGTCGGCCGCGTTCAGGCTCGGCTGGGTGTCGATCGTGCCGAGCGTCCCGCGGTTCAGCGCGGCGCACAGCGTCCGGGCGATCGGGCCGACGACGAGGTCGTTGGGGGCCTGCAGGTTGCCGTCGCAGCCCCACACGTTCGCGCTGGTGGGCTTGGTGAACGAGGCCACCTGCGCGCCTGAGGTGTTGGTGAAGGTCATGACGTTGCCGCTGGTGCGGCCGAAGAACTTGGTGTTCGGCTGGTCCGCGAACGGCACGACGGTCAGCGTCTTGGAGGTGTACGCGTTCCACGCCGAGGTGATGTACGGGTCCAGGTAGGTGGTGCTGAACAGACCGGCGCCGGCGGCCTTGCCGGGGGACAGGACGCGCAGCACGGTGCCGTCCGAGCGGGTGACGACGGTGCTCGCCCAGCCGGGCTGTGCCTTGATGCCGTTGATCACGGCGCTGCGGCCGTCCGACACGAGGTCGCCGGTCCGCTTGGTCACGCCGTTCGCCCCGGTGACGGTCACGGCGTGCGGGACGGCGAACATGTCGACCTGCGAGCTGTTGAGCCACAGTCCGGCGTCGTTGTAGGTGAACTCGCTCCAGTCGAACAGGACGTCGTGGCTCGCGTCGCCGCCGGCCCACGGGGCCGGTTGCACGAGGCCGTCGGGTGTCAGGAAGAAGCTGAGCCGGGTCCCCAGGGAGAAGTAGACGCGGCCCGAGAAGCCGCGGGGGAAGCCGATCGTGGTGCTGCCGCCGTTGCCGGGGCCCGGGATCGAGACGTCGGGTGCGGGTGACGGCGGGATGGACCCCGCCGGCCAGGCGGTGAACGTGCCGCCCGCGCTGACGTAGCCGAGGCGGCCAGTGCTGAGGTTGGTGCCGATCACGTACAGGTAGACCGCGTCGCTGCGGCCGGTGCTGTTGGTGACGGTGACGGGCAGGACCGACGGGCCGACGGCCCGGGCGGGCGTGTCGCCGGTGGTCAGGACGAGCGGGACGGTGAGTGCGGTCGCGGCGAGGACGCCGACGAGTGTTCGCAGGCTGCGCATGGAGGGGTGCCCCCTGTGTCGGTGGAGGGGTTCGTGGGTGGGTGTGCGCGGGGCGCGCGGGCGCGCCGCGGGACCGCCGGTGCGGCGTCGGGCGCGGGGCGCGCGGCGGCGGGGCGCAGGCGTGGCAGCTGGCTGTCTGCGCGGGCCATCGCGTCGATCGCCGCGATCGCCGTGCGCAGCATGGTGGTGCCCTCGCGGGGTCGGGGCGACGGTGCTCCGACGGCGGCGAGGGGCGGTGCTCCGAGCGAGGGAGCCGGTGGCCTGGCTGGCCGGGGTGGGGCCGCCATCGACTGACAACTCGGTAACCGTAGCGCTCCGGTCATGATGGCCTTCACCGCGGAGACCGTCAAGGGTGACTGTTGGCACGTGTCACCGAGCCATTTTCGATGCCGCTGCGGCTGCCGAAAGTTCGAACCCGCCAGTTCGTGAAGTTTCGAACGAAACCCGCATTGCGGACGATCCGGCACGATGCGTACCTTGGTCACGCCTCAGCATGGATCTGCGCAAAGGAGCGTCGGATGAAGCGACCGCGGGTCGTCGAAAGTATCGGAGTCGGCATCGCAGCGGCAGCGCTGGCCATCGCTCCCCTCGCCGGTGTTGCGCTCGCGGCTCCCGCCGCGGCGGCCGACACCGTCGTCCTCAGCAACGACTTCGAGGACGGCAGCTACACCCCCTGGGGACCGCGCGGCCCGGTGACCCTCGCGGTCACCGACACCGACGCGCACGCGGGGACGCACAGCCTCTCGGTGACCGGCCGCACCGGCGACTGGAACGGCGCCGCGACGAGCGTCGCCACCCTCTTCCAGGCGGGCACGCCGTACACGGTGGAGGCGTGGGTCAAGCTCGCGCCGGGCACCATCGGCTCGTCGGGCATGCACTTCACGGTGCAGGAGACGTCCGCCGCCGGCGACGCGTACACCTGGGTCGGCGGCGCCGTCGCCACGACCGCGGACGGCTGGGTCAAGATCGGCGGCACGTACACCAAGCCTGCGGCGGCGACGGCCGCGACCCTCTACATCGAGGCGGCGAACATCGACAGCACGTCACCGAGCTACCTCGTGGACGACATCTCGATCACGGGTGCGGAGGTACCGCCGCCGGACACGTCGGTGGTCCCGGGCGGTGCCGTCGACCCGGTGCTGACGCCCTCGGTCGCCGCACGCGGCACCGGCAACGTCGCGGCCCTCACGTTCGACGACGGCCCCAACGGCGCCACGACGACGGCGCTGCTCGACTACCTCCAGGCCAACGGGCTGCACGCCACGTTCTGCGTCATCGGGCAGAACATCCAGGCGGACGGCGGCGCGGACATCCTCAAGCGGATCGTCGCCGACGGGCACACCCTGTGCAACCACTCCATCGACTACGCCGACATGGGCAGCCTCACGCTCGAGCAGGCGCAGGACCGGATGAAGCAGAACCTCGCGATCATCCGGGACGCGCTCGGCGACCCGAACGCGCAGGTGCCGTTCTTCCGGGCACCCAACGGGAGCTGGGGCTCGAACGTCGCCGCGGCCGCCGTGTCGCTCGGCATGCAGCCGCTCGGCGTGACGAACACGATCTCCGACTGGGAGACGCAGGACGTCGACACCCTGACGACCAACCTGCGCGCGGCGATGAAGCCGGGACAGATCGTCCTGACGCACGACGGCGGCGGTGACCGCTCCGGCACGCTCGCGGCGGTCAAGACCGTCGTGAACGAGCGGCTCGCGCTCGGGTGGCAGTTCAGCCTGCCCGTCGGCGGTCCTGCCGACGACGGCGGCTCGTCGGGCGTCTCGACGCTCACGAACGACTTCGAGACCGACCTCGGCGCCTGGGGCGCACGCGGCGACGGGACGAACCCGGTCGTCAGCCTCAGCACCACCGAGTTCCACGGCGGCACCCAGGCGGCGAGCATCGCGGACCGCACCCAGACGTGGCACGGCTTCGGCGCGTCGGTCACCGGCCTGTTCACGACGGGCCGCACGTACAACATCTCGGGCTGGGTCAAGCTCGCCGACGGGGTCACGGACCCGGCCGACGTGCGCCTGAGCATCCAGCGCGACAACGCGGGCACGTCCTCGTACGACACCATCGCCACGGCGACGGGCGTCACGTCCGGGGCGTGGGTGCAGATCAGCGCCTCGTACACCATGGCCGCGGCCGAGACGGCTCTGCTCTACTTCGAGACCGCGTCCGGCACGCCCTCGTTCCTCGTCGACGACGTGGTCGTCACGGGGAACACGGCCCCGCCGGTGCAGACGGGCATCCCGTCGCTGCAGGACGTCGTCCCGTGGCCGCTCGGCGTCGCGATCGACAGCCGCGAGACCACCGGTTCCGGCGAGACGCTGGTCAGCAAGCACTTCGACCAGATCACGCCCGAGAACGACATGAAGCCGGAGGAGGTCCAGCCGACCGAGGGCACGTTCACGTTCGGTGACGCCGACGCGCTCGTCGACCACGCGATCGCCCACGGCACCCGGGTGCACGGCCACACGCTCGTGTGGCACAGCCAGACGCCGGCGTGGTTCTTCGAGCACACCGACGGCACCCCGCTCACGGACAGCGCGGACGACCAGGCC
Organism: Cellulomonas chitinilytica; assembly: GCF_016862675.1. GTDB lineage: Bacteria > Actinomycetota > Actinomycetes > Actinomycetales > Cellulomonadaceae > Cellulomonas > Cellulomonas chitinilytica. The sequence goes on from NZ_BONK01000015.1 coordinate 96,858, forward strand.
CTGCTGCTGGCGCGGATGAAGACGCACATCGACACCGTCGCCGAGCACTTCCGCGAGAAGTACGGCGAGTACGGCACGGCGGGCAACCCGATCGTGTCGTTCGACGTGGTCAACGAGGTCATCGACGAGAGCCAGGCCGACGGCATGCGCCGCAGCCCCTGGTACGCGACGCTCGGGTCCACGTACATCGCCAAGGCGTTCGAGTACGCGAGCGACGCGTTCAACGGCGGGGACACGACCAACCCGCCGGTGAAGCTGTTCATCAACGACTACAACACCGAGCAGCCGGCCAAGCGGCAGGCGATGTTCACGCTCCTGCAGGACCTGATCGCCCAGGGCGTCCCGGTGGACGGCGTCGGCAACCAGTTCCACCTGAGCATGTCCACGTCGATCGCGAGCCTCAAGGAGACGCTCGACCTGTTCGGCACGCTCCCGCTGCTGCAGAACGTCAGCGAGCTCGACGTCGTGATCGACGGGACGGTCACGCAGAACAAGCTCGTGCAGCAGGGGTACTACTACAAGGACCTGTTCGACCTGCTCCGCACGTACCCCGACCTGTTCGCCGTGACGATCTGGGGTCCGTACGACTCCCGGTCGTGGCGGAGCGAGGGCAAGCCGCTGCCGTTCGACGGCGACCTGCAGGCCAAGCCGGCCTACTGGGGCATCGCCGACCCGACGCAGCTGCCCACCCTCACGCTGTCCGCGCTCGCGCACGCCGGTGACCCGGCGGGTCCGGACGCGCACGACTGGACGCTGCTGCCGAACACCCAGGTCGGCACGGGCGCGTCGGGCTTCCAGGTCCGCTGGTCGGCCGACCACCTCACGGCGTACGTGCACGTGGACGACGCCACGGACGACGGCGCGGACGACACGGTGGACCTGTTCACCGCGGGCGGCGCGTCGGTCACCGTCGACCGCACGGGGTCCGGTGGGGTCGTGGCGGAGGTCGAGGGCGGCTACGACGTCGTCGCGACCCTCCCTGTCACGGGCCTGACGCAGGGCGGCAGCACGCCGTTCGACGTCCGGATCACCGACGGCGCCACCGGCACGGTCGCGTCGTGGAACGACCTCACCCACCACCAGGAGGACGGTGCGCGCCTCGGCTCGCTCGACCTCGTCGAGGCCGTCGGGCACGTGGCGGTCCCGCAGGTGGACACGGCGCCGACGATCGACGGCGACGTCGACGCGGCGTGGGCGGACGCCCCGGTCGTCGAGACCACGACGCTCGTCGAGGGTGCGGCCGACGGTGCCACCGCGCAGGTCAAGGCGCTGTGGACGCAGGACGCCCTGCACCTGCTGTTCCAGGTGACGGACCCGTCGCTGGACGCGGGCTCGAGCAACGCCTGGGAGCAGGACTCGGTCGAGACGTTCCTCGACCCGGTCAACGCGAAGAACGGCTCGTACCTGCCGGACGACGGCCAGTACCGGGTCAACTTCGAGAACTTCCAGTCCGTGAGCGGGGACCTGACTGTCATCGGGGACCGGCTGACGAGCGCGACGAAGGTCGTCGACGGCGGGTACGTCGTGGAGGAGAGCATCGCGTTCGGCCGCACCGCGGCCGTGGGCGACCTGACCGGTGTCGACTTCCAGGTCAACGACGGCACGGCGGGTGTCCGCACGGCGGTCCACTCGTGGACCGACCCGACGGGCCGCTCGTACCAGAACACCTCCCGCTGGGGTGTCGCCGAGCTCGTCGGGCCGGTGGCCCCGCCGCTGGCGGCGCCGCTGGTCACGCAGCAGCCGCAGTCGGTGTCCGGGGCGTTCGGCTCGCAGGTCACGCTCACGGCGGCGGCGTCGGGCGAGCCCGCGCCGACCGTGCAGTGGCAGGTCCTGACGGACGGCTGGCTGTGGACGCACAAGTGGAAGGACGTGCCGGGGGCGACGAGCCCGAGCCTGACGGTCACGCTCGACGCCAAGCACGACGGTGCGACCTACCGGGCGGTGTTCACCAACTCCGAGGGGTCCGCGACCACGGACAGGGCGACGGTCACGGTGGCGAAGGCCAAGCCGGTCGTCACGCAGCAGCCGCAGTCGGCGTCCGGTGCGCTCGGCTCGACGGTGAAGCTGACCGCGGCGGCGTCCGGGTACCCGGTGCCGTCGGTCCGGTGGGAGCAGAAGGCCGCCTGGTCGTCGCACTGGACGTCGGCCGGCTGCACGGGCACCACGCTGTCGGTGAAGGTCACGGCCAAGACGGACGGCACGCAGTACCGCGCGGTGTTCACCAACAAGCTGGGCTCGGCGACCACCGAGGTGGCGACCGTGACGGTGGCCCCCACGGCTCCGGCGATCACCACGCAGCCGAAGGACGTCACCGCGAAGGCGGGGTCGACCGCGAAGTTCACGGTCGGCGTGAGCGGGTACCCGGCGCCGAAGGTGCAGTGGTACCAGAAGGCGAAGGGCTCGTCGTCGTGGACCAAGGTCTCCGGCGCGACGAGCGTGACGCTGACCGTCGCCGTGAGGTCGAGCGGTGACGGGACGCAGTACCGGGCCGTGGCGACGAGCTCGGCCGGCACGGCGACGTCGGCGGCGGCGACCCTGGCGGTCCGGCGCAGCTGACGACCCCTGACCTGCGCCCCCGGGACCCTCGATGGTCCCGGGGGCGCAGTCGTGTCGTCACCCGTCGGTGGACGCGGGACGCGCGCGCGGCTGTGGCGAACGGGTGAATCCGGTGCCGGGTTTTGGCCGATTCTCGAAAGTGTCGGACGGCGAACCGATTGTTCAGGCGCCCATCACCCGATACATGCATTGTTCACCGGGGCGTTTGCCTCTACCTTGGCGCCGATCCCAGTCGGAGCACGCAAAGGAGCGTCGATGAGACGGCCAAGGTTGTTCGAAAGTATCGGAGCAGGGGCGGTGGCGCTGGGCGTCGTCGCCGCGTCGCTCGTCGCCGTCCTGCCCTCGGCGACCGCAGCCGCGTGCACGCCGTCCCCGGCGGTGGACGTCGTCTCGGAGCCCTTCACCGGCGCCGTCGGGGTCAGCTACCCCGGACCGCTCTGGGGGAGCGGCTACAGCGGCACGGGCTCGCTCACCTACGCCGACCTCGACGGGGACGGGAACACCTCCCTGCTCCTCCCGGGCCGCTCGGCCGACTACTTCAGCGTGCAGACCCCGAACGACAAGCTCGGCGCCTACGTCGGCAAGACCGTCAAGGTGTCGGTCAAGGTGCGCCTCGCGGCCTCCGTGACCGACCCGGTCACGGCGACCATCAAGGGGAAGTGGCGCGCGTCCGGCGCGAGCTCCGACTCCTACACGAACGTCGGCGACAGCAAGGCCCTCTCGAGCACGGCCTGGACCCAGCTCACGGGCGAGTTCGCCGTGGACGCCGACCGGGCGAACGGGCAGTTCTACATCGGCACGACCGACATCACGACGGGCTCGCCCGCCACGAACGTGCCCTACGACTACTACGTCGACGACTTCACGGTCGCCGTCCCCGCCGTGACGTGCCCCGACGCCGGCGGGCCGCTGCTCTCGACGAGCTTCGAGTCGGGCGTCACCCCGTTCGCGGGCCGCTCCGCCACCGTCGCGCAGACCTCGACCGCGGCGCACACCGGGACGTCCAGCGCGCTCGTGTCGGGCCGCACGGCCGGCTGGAACGGCCTCCAGGTCGACGTGTCCAGCCTGATCACGTCCGGCACCTACCACGTGTCCGCGTGGGTCCGGCTCCCGGACAGCGCCACGGGTACCCACAAGCTGAACCTCGGGATCAACCTGCCCGCATCCACGGTCAACAAGTACCCGTGGATCGGCGGCCAGCCCACGGTCGGCACCAGCTGGGTCCAGCTCCAGGGCGACTACACGTACGACCCGGCGACGCCGCCGACGATCGTGTACATCGAGGGCGACACGACGACGGACTTCCTCGTCGACGACGTCGAGATCACCGGCCCGCCGACCGGCGGCACCCCCTCGCCGACGCCCTCGCCGTCGGACACCTGCGCCTACCCCACGGGCACCACGCTCGTGAGCTCGACGTTCGAGAGCGGCATGGACGGCTGGAGCGCCCGTGACGGCGGCCAGGGTCCGGCGACCGTGACGGTCGTCGACGGCGGCCACGCCAGCGACCACGCGATCGCCGTGACGAACCGCGTCCACCAGGGCCAGGGCCTCATCCGTGACGTCGGCTGCGTCCTCAAGGGCGGCTCGACGTACGTGTTCGACGCCTGGGTCAAGTTCGGTGCGGGCCAGCCCGCGGGCGACATCGCCCTCACGGCGCAGACGACGACGGGCAGCACGACGAGCTTCGCCACGCTCGCCACGTTCACCGGCATGAGCAACAGCGCCTGGGTGCACGCCACGGCGCAGTTCCAGATGTCGACCGGCACCGCCGGACGCATCTACCTCGAGACCAAGTACGCGAGCGGCGCGGCCGGCAACACGTCCGACCTGCTGATCGACGACATCACGATCACGACCCCGGCACCCCTGGACGTCCAGGACGAGCTCGAGGCGATCAAGGACACCGTGCCGTTCCCGGTCGGCGTCGCGATCGACCCCCGCGAGACCCAGGGCGCCTACTCGGACCTGCTGCTCAAGCACTTCGACCAGATCACGCCCGAGAACCAGATGAAGCCGGAGACCTGGTACGACGCGAACGGCACGTTCGTCACGTCGAACCCCCAGGCCGACGCGCTGATGCAGTACGCCCGGGACAACCACATCCGCCTGTACGGCCACACGCTCGTGTGGCACTCCCAGACGCCGGACTCGCTCTTCAAGAACGCGAGCGGCGGCTGGCTCACGGACAGCGACGCCGACAAGGCGGTCCTCACGGCGCGGCTGCACACGCACATCGACAACGTCGCGCGGTACCTCAGCGACGAGTTCGGCCCGTTCGGCAGCGCCACCAACCCGCTGGTCGCGTTCGACGTGGTCAACGAGGTCGTCTCCGACGCCGCCGACACGAGCGACGGCCTGCGCACGAGCCACTGGCACGACGTGCTCGGCGAGGACTACATCGCGCTCGCGTTCCAGTACGCGAACGAGGCGTTCAACACCACGTACGCCGCTTCGGGCGCCACGCACCCGGTGTCGCTGTTCATCAACGACTACAACACCGAGCAGGCCGGCAAGCAGGTCCGCATGCACGCGCTCCTCGAGCGTCTGCTCGCGGCAGGTGCGCCGATCGACGGCCTCGGGCACCAGTTCCACGTCAGCCTGTCCACCCCGGTGAGCACGCTGGCGTCGACGCTCGACGCGTTCGACGACCTCGGCATCAAGCAGGCCGTGACCGAGTTCGACGTCACGACCGGGACGCCCGTCACGAACGCCCTGCTCATCGACCAGGGCTACTACTACCGCGACGCGTTCCGGGCGTTCCGGGCCCGCTCCGCCGACCTGTTCTCGGTCACCGTGTGGGGTCTGCGTGACGGCCGGAGCTGGCGGAACACGTCCGGTGCTCCGCTGCTGTTCGACGACGCCATCCAGGCGAAGCCGGCGTACTTCGGCGTCGTCGACGGCGACCTGCCGCTCGCGCAGCGCTCGGCGAACGTGTTCCAGGCCGACGTGCCGCTCGGCCCGGACGCCACGTCGGCGCCCGAGTGGGCACGCCTGCCCCTGCACGCGATCGGCACCAAGGCCGGGTTCCAGCTCCGCTGGGCGCCCGACCACCTGACGGCGTACGTCGAGGTGCACGACACCACGACCGACGCCGCCGACGCGGTCGTGTTCGACGACGGCCACGGGACCGTGACGTTCACGCGTGGCGGCTCCGGTGACGTCGACGGCGTCGTCACGGAGGTCTCGGGCGGCTGGACGGCCGTCGTCGAGCTCCCCCGGACCGGTCTGGCCGCGGGCCAGACGAGCGCGTTCGACATCCGGGTCGTCGACGGCGCGAGCACGTCGACCTGGAACACGCCGGGCGCGCTCGGCACCCTCTCGCTCGTCGAGCCGGTGTCGTTCGTGGAGATCCCGCAGGCCGCCACGGCGCCGACGGTCGACGGCGTCGAGGACGCCGCCTACGCCGACGCCCGTGCGGTGTCGACGGACCGGCAGGTCAGCGGCAGCGGCGGCGCGGTCGCGTCGGTCCGCACGGTCTGGAACGGCGACAAGGTGTACGTGTACGCCGCCGTGACCGACCCGACCGTGGACGTCTCGGGCTCGGACCCGTGGATCCAGGACTCGCTCGAGATCTTCGTCGACTCGGGCAACGCCAAGAACGGTCCGTACCGCTACGACGACAGCCAGCTGCGCATCTCGGCGGCCAACGAGGTCTCGGTCGGCACCGGTGACGTCCCGTTCCAGAAGGGTCGCCTGCAGAGCCGGACGCGGACGACGGCGACCGGCTACGTCGTCGAGGCCGCGATCGACCTCGGCAGCGAGTACAGCGGTCTCGGGACGTTCCACGGCCTGGACTTCCAGGTCAACGACGCCTCGGGCGGCGCCCGCACGGCCATCCGCAACTGGGCGGACCCGACCGGTGCCGGCTACCAGACCACCGCGAGGTGGGGTGTCGGTCAGCTCGTCGCCGCACCGGTGACCGACCCGGAGCCGACGCCGACCCCGACGCCGACGCCGACCCCCACGCCGACGCCGACCCCGACGACGACGCCGACGCCGACCCCGACGGCCACCCAGTCGCCGGACCCGTCGGCCACGCCGCAGCCGACCCCGTCGCAGTCGCCGGCGGGCACGCCCGGTGGCGGCGGTTCCCAGCCGGTGACCGGACCGGACGGCGTGACCCTCGCCCTCAAGGGAGGTGCCGCGTCGTTCAAGGCCGGCGGCGACGTGACCCTGTCGGCGACCAACCTGCAGCCGGACGAGCCCGTCGAGGTCTGGATCCACTCGACGCCCGTCCTGCTGGCCCGCGGTGTCGCCTCGGCGACGGGCAGCTACACCGTGACCGTGCAGATCCCGACGGCGCTGCCGCCGGGCCAGCACACCATCGAGATCCGCGGGCTGCGGTCCGGCAGCTCGACCTCGATCCCGATCACGGTGACGGCGGCGGGCGGTGCCCTCGCGGCGACCGGTGCGCAGGTCGCGGGCCTGATCTCGCTCGCGGTCGGCCTGCTCGGGTCCGGGACGGCGCTGGTGCTCTACCGCCGTCGCGGGTTCACGCGGCCCGAGGGGGCGCTGCGGGCCTGAGCGCACGCATGACGACGGTTGTGGGCCGTCGTCTCTGAAGGACCGGTTCCCTTCCGGTCGGCCTGGTGGGCCACGAGGGGCTCGGGGAGCGGTGACGTCGCTCCCCGGGCCCCTCGGTCGTGCGCGGACGCGAGCGGTTACGGTGACCGACGTGACCACGCACGCCGCCCCCGAGCACACCCCCACCGCCGGACCCGGCGCCCTGGATCCCCGCTGGCTCGCGGGCGTCGTCGCGACCGCCCTGGACGAGGACCTCGGTGCCGCGCCCGGCCGGGACGTGACGACGCAGGCGACGATCCCGCCGGACGCGGAGGGCACCGCGGCGCTCGTCGCCCGCGCGCCGGGCGTCGTGGCGGGGCTCGTCGCCGTCCCGGAGGTGCTGCGCCAGGTCGCCGACCGCCTCGCGCTGCCGGCGGTCACCTACCGGCCGCTCGTCGAGGACGGCGCCGCCGTGACCCCGGGCGAGGTGCTCGCCGAGCTGTCCGGGCCGGTCCAGGTGCTGCTCGTCGCGGAGCGGACGCTGCTGAACCTCGCGTCGCGCGCGTCGGGCGTCGCGACGCACACCCGCCGGTGGGCGGACGCGCTGCAGGGCACGGGCGCGCTGGTGCTCGACACCCGCAAGACGACCCCCGGGCTGCGTGCCCTGGAGAAGTACGCGGTCCGGTGCGGCGGCGGCACGAACAAGCGCATGGGGTTGCACGACGTCGCGATGGTCAAGGACAACCACGTCGTCGCCGCGGGGTCGGTGGCCGCCGCCGTGCACGCGGTGCGGACCCGGTTCCCGGACGTCGCGATCCAGGTCGAGGCCGACACCCTGGACCAGGCCCTCGAGGCCGTCGCCGCGGGTGCCCGGTTCCTGCTGCTCGACAACATGCCGACGCCGCTGCTCACCGAGGTCGTCGCGGCGGTCCGGGCGGGCGAGCCGGCGACGGGCCGCGTGGAGCTCGAGGCGACCGGGAACCTCACGCTCGACCGGGCCCGGGAGGTCGCGTCGACGGGTGTCGACTACCTCTCGGTGGGCGGGCTGACGCACTCGTCGCCGATCCTCGACCTGGCCCTGGACCTCCGCCCGGCGGCCGGCTGAAGGGTTCGTCCCGTCCGGCGTGACGAACCCTGCAGCGAGGGGCCCGGCGGGGCCGCCGTCCGGGTGGTGGACGGCACACCGGTGCGGGAGGGCGCGCACAGGCGCCCCGGTAGAATCGCCCGGTGAGCGAGACGCCTGACACCCCCGTGACAGCCCCGGACCTGGTCGACGGCACGGTCGACGAGACCCCCGAGCAGATCCGGGTCCGGCAGGAGAAGCGGGCCCGCATGCTCGCCGAGGGCGTCGAGGCGTACCCGGTGGGCGTCCCGCGGACGCACACGATCGCCGAGGTCCGTGCGGCGCACCCCGACCTCGAGCCGGGCACCGAGACGGACGTCGAGGTCGGCGTCGCCGGTCGCGTCGTCTTCCTGCGCAACACCGGCAAGCTCTGCTTCGCGACGCTGCAGGACGGCGAGGGCAACCGGCTGCAGGCGATGCTCAGCCTCGCGGAGATCGGCGAGGACCGGCTCACGGCGTTCAAGGCGGACATCGACCTGGGCGACCACCTGTTCGTGCACGGCCGCGTCATCTCGTCGCGCCGCGGCGAGCTGTCGGTCTTCGCGGACGCGTGGCAGCTGGCCGCGAAGGCCATCCGCCCGCTGCCGAACCTCTACGAGGGCACCGTGCTGTCCGAGGAGGCGCGCGTCCGGCAGCGGTACGTCGACCTCATCATGCGGCCCGCGGCGCGGGACATGGTGCGCCAGCGCGCGGCCGTCGTCCGGTCGCTGCGCGACAACTTCCACCGCCGCGGCTACCTCGAGGTCGAGACGCCGATGCTGCAGACGCAGCCGGGCGGCGCGGCGGCCCGCCCCTTCGTCACGCACATGAACGCGTTCGACATCGACCTGTACATGCGGATCGCCCCGGAGCTGTTCCTCAAGCGTGCCGTGGTCGGCGGCATCGAGCGGGTCTTCGAGATCAACCGGAACTTCCGCAACGAGGGCGCCGACAGCACGCACTCGCCGGAGTTCGCGATGCTCGAGGCGTACGAGGCGTACGGCGACTACGACACGATGGCGGAGCTCACGCGCGACCTGGTGCAGACCGCCGCCAAGGAGGTGCTCGGCGGCACGCTCATCGTGCTGCCGGACGGCACCGAGTACGACCTCGGCGGCGACTGGGCGCAGCTGAACATGTACGACTCGCTGTCGGAGTCGCTCGGGACCGAGATCACGGCCGACACCACCCTGGCCGAGCTGAGCACGATCGCGGCGAGGCTCGACGTCGAGGTGGACCCGAAGAAGGCGAGCCACGGCAAGCTCGTCGAACAGCTCTGGGAGCACCGCGTCGGCGACGCGTTGTCCGCGCCGACATTCGTGCGCGATTTCCCGGTCGAGACCAGCCCGTTGACGCGCGACCACCGCAGCAAGCGCGGACTCGTCGAGAAGTGGGACCTGTACGTGCGCGGCTTCGAGCTGGCGACCGCCTATTCGGAGCTCGTCGACCCGGTGATCCAGCGTGAGCGCTTCGAGGCGCAGGCGCGGCTCGCGGCGGCCGGTGACGACGAGGCGATGCGCGTCGATGAGGACTTTCTCACGGCCGTCGAGTACGCGATGCCGCCCGCCGGCGGGATGGGCATGGGGATCGACCGGCTGCTCATGGCGCTCACGGGATACGGCATCCGCGAGACGATCCTTTTCCCGCTCGTGAAGCCGCAGGTCTGAGGGGAACGGCATGGACACCCTGCTCACGGCGCTGGCGGCGATCATCCCGTCGGTCGGTGTCGGCCTGCTGTTCTGGCTCGCCATCCGTGCGCTGGTGAATGCCGACCGCACCGAACGGCAGGCTTTGGCCAGAATGGATGCCGCGGAACGCGCCGCGGAAGCCGCCGCGAAGAATGGCGAATCTCCGTCGGGCGTTTGACGTTGCATTAGTCCGGGTGCGATGCTGCACGAGTCCCGCATTTCGCACATCGCATACCGGAGCGAACAATGGCGCAGAAGACTGTCGTGACCCTTGTGGACGACATCGACGGTGGAACTGCCGACGAGACCGTCACGTTCGGGATCGACGGCGTCACCTACGAGATCGACCTCACCACCGCGCACGCGGCCGAGCTGCGCGACGCGCTCGCGTCGTGGGTCGGCCACGCACGCAAGGTCGGGGGCCGCTCGGGTTCCGTGCGGTCGGGTGCCACCCGCAACCGTCGCGCCGCGAGCGGCGACGCCCAGGCCGTCCGCGAGTGGGCCAAGGCGAACGGTCACCACGTCTCGGAGCGCGGCCGCATCTCGGCCGAGGTCAAGGCTGCGTACGACGCGGCGCACTGAGCACCGAGCACCGCGGCTGAGCACCGAGCACCGCGGCTGAGCACCGAGCACCGCGGCTGAGCACCGAGCACCGCGGCCGGCCGGCTGACGAACGAGAGCCCGGCACCCTGGAGCGATCCAGGGTGCCGGGCTCTCGTCGTGCCCGCCGACCGGGGTGTGCCGGCCCGCGGACGGGCGGGTGCCGGTCGGGTGGAGCCGACCGGCCTGCGCGCTCAGGCCGGGCGCGACGCCGTGAGGTCCCGGACGGCGGCGTACTGCTCGCGCACGCGCGCGACGGGCTCGCCGGTGTACGTCTCGGCGGTGGAGGCGGCGCTCCACGCGGGCGGCTGGGCGGCGCCGGACAGCACCCACGCGGCCTGCCGGGCGGCACCGTCGGCGACGTACTCGCCGGGCGTCGGGACGAGGACGTCGAGCCCGAGCACGGACGGGGCGATGCGCCGCACGGCCTCGGACTGCGCGCCGCCGCCGATGAGGAACAGCCGCTCGACGGCGACGCCCTGGGCGCGCAGCGCGTCGATCCCGTCGGCCAGGCCGCAGAGCATGCCCTCGACGGCCGCCCGGGCGAGGTGCGCGGGCGTGGTGTTGCCGAGCCGCACGCCGTGCAGGGCGCCCGTCGCGTCGGGCTTGTTCGGGGTCCGCTCGCCCTCGAGGTAGGGGACGAGCACGAGCCCGTCGGCGCCGGCGGGGGCCGAGAGGGCGAGCGCGGACAGGCCGGCGTGGTCGGTGCCGAGCAGGCGGGCGGCGGCGTCGAGCACGCGTGACGCGTTGAGCGTGCAGGCCAGGGGCAGGAACGCGCCGGTCGCGTCGGCGAAGCCGGTGACCATGCCGCTGCCGTCGGCGGTGACCGTGGGCGTGATCGCGGACACGACGCCCGACGTGCCGATCGACACGGCGACGTCGCCGGGGCCGAGCCCGAGCGCGAGGGCGGCGGCGGCGTTGTCGCCGGCGCCGGGGCCGAGCACGGGAGCGAGCGCACCGACGGCCGAGCGGGGTCCGGCCTGGTTCGGGCCGAGCACCACCGGCAGTGCGGCCGAGTGGCCGAGTGCGAGCTCGAGCAGGTCGTGGCGGTACTCGCCGGTCGCCGGGGACCAGTAGCCGGTGCCGGACGCGTCGGAGCGGTCGGTGACGAGCGCGTCGAGGCCCGCCGAGCCGGAGCCCGCACCGTGCCCGGCGAGCCGCCAGGTCAGCCAGTCGTGGGGGAGAGCCACCGCGGCGACGCGGGCGGCGTTCTCGGGCTCGGCGTCGCGCAGCCAGCGCAGCTTCGTGATCGTGAGGGACGCGACGAGGACGGAGCCGACGGCGTCGGCCCACGCCTGCGGGCCGCCGAGCTCGTCGATGAGCTGCAGCGCCGCGGGGGCGGAGCGGGTGTCGTTCCAGAGCAGCGCGTCGCGGACGACCTCGCCGGTCTGGTCGAGCGCGACCATGCCGTGCTGCTGGCCTCCGACGGAGATCGCCTCGACGTCGTCGAGGCCTCCCGCGTCGGCGATCGCGGTCTGGAGGGCGTCCCACCAGTGGCGGGGGGCGACGGACGTGCCGTCGGGGTGCGAGGCGCGACCGCTGCGCACGAGGGCGCCGGTCTCGGCGTCGCGGACGACGACCTTGCAGGACTGCGTGGACGAGTCCACGCCGGCGACGAGGGCCATGGATGTTCCTTCGTGACTGACGGGTCGTGACGGCGGCGTCGCGACCGACCGGGAGAGCGGGCCGGGGAAAGGGGACCGGCCGGGCCCGTTGCGGAGACGGGCCCGGCCGGCGGGTACTCGGAACGGCTGGGGGTCAGCGGGCTCCGAGAGCGTGCTCGACGGCGAGCTGGTTCAGCCGGACGAAGCCGAAGCCACGGGCGGCGACGGCGTCGACGTCGAGGTCCTCGTACGCCGAACGGTCGGCGAGCAGGTCGGCGAGCGTCTCACCCTCGGCGAGCGTCGGCTGCGAGAGCTCGAGCACACCGGCCTCCTCGAGCGCGGCCTGGACCTCGGGGTCGGCGCGGAACGCCTGGGCCCGCTCCTTGAGCAGGATGTACGTCGACATGTTGGCCGCGGCCGAGTCCCAGACGCCCTGGAAGTCCTCGGTGCGCGACGGCTTGTAGTCGAAGTGGACCGGGCCGTCGTAGCGGGGGCCGCCACCCGGGAAGCCGTTCTCGAGCAGGTCGACCGTGGCGAACGCCGAGAACAGGTCGCCGTGGCCGAACACGAGGTCCTGGTCGTACTTGATCGACTTCTGGCCGTTGAGGTCGATGTGGAAGAGCTTGCCCGCCCACAGCGCCTCGGCGATGCCCTGCGTGTAGTTGAGGCCGGCCATCTGCTCGTGCCCGACCTCGGGGTTCAGGCCGACGATGTCGCCGTGCTCGAGCTTGGCGATGAGCGCCAGCGCGTGGCCGATCGTCGGGAGCAGGATGTCGCCGCGGGGCTCGTTCGGCTTGGGCTCGATGGCGATGCGCAGCCCGTAGCCCTTCTCCTTGATGTACGACGCGACGGTGTCGATGCCCTCGGCGTAGCGGTCGTGCGCGGCGTTGAGGTCCTTGGCCGAGTCGTACTCGGCGCCCTCGCGGCCACCCCACATGACGAACGTGTCGGCGCCGAGCTCGGCGGCGAGGTCGACGTTGCGGACGACCTTGCGCAGGCCGTAGCGACGCACCCGGCGGTCGTTCGAGGTGAACGCGCCGTCCTTGAAGATCGGGTGGCTGAACGTGTTGGTCGTGACCATCTCGACCGTGATGCCGGTCTCGGCGAGCGCGCCCTTGAAGCGGTCGAGGATGCGGTCGCGCTCGGCGGCGTCGGAGCCGAACGGCACGACGTCGTCGTCGTGGAACGTCACGTGCGAGGCGCCGAGCTCGGCGAGCTTGTGCACGGACTCGACCGGGTCGAGCCAGGGGCGGGTCGCGGAACCGAACTGGTCCTGCGCGTTCCATCCCACGGTCCACAGGCCGAAGGAGAACTTGTCGTCACGGGTGGGCTTGCGGACCATCGTCGAACCTCTCAGCGTCGAGATTTGTTGTATGGATGAACTTATGCGCGATCGCCGCTAGGGTCAAGCCATGAGGTCGACGCCGGCGCGGCAGGGGAGCCTGCGCGAGCACAACCTGGGCATCGTCCTGCGCGAGGTCCTCGAGGCCGCCGCGACGGGCGCCCCACCACCGTCCCGCGCGGACGTGGCCGCCGCGACCGGGCTCGCCCGCGCCACGGTCTCGGCCCTCGTCGACCGCCTCGTCGCGTCCGGCCTGGTCGCCGAGCTCGAGCCCGTCCCGACCCTCAGAGCCGGCCGTCCCGCCGTGCCGCTGGCAGCCCCGTCCGGCACGCTCGCCGCGCTCGGGGCCGAGGTCAACGTCGACTACCTGGGCGTCCGCGTCGTCGACCTCTCCCGCGCCGTGCTCGTCGAGCGCGTGGTGCACGGCGACTACCGCGGCAGCGACCCCGCCGCCGTCCTCGCCGAGCTCGGCGCCCTGGTCGACGACGCCGTCGGAGCGCTGCCCGGCCACGGCGCCGACGTCCCGGACGGCCGCCCCGTCCGGCTCGCGGGCGCGTCCCTCGCGCTGCCCGGGCTCGTCGACAGCACCGCCGGCACCCTGCTGCTCGCCCCGAACCTCGGCTGGCGGGAGGTCGACGTCGCCGGCCTGCTCGCACGCTCGTCGTCCGTGCTGCGCGAGCACCCCCCGCTGCTCGCCAACGAGGCCGACCTGGCCGCCCGCGCCGAGGCCGACCTGCGCCGCGCCGACGGCCCCGCGAGCTTCGTCTACGTCTCCGGCGAGATCGGCATCGGTGGCGCGATCGTGCTCGACGGACAGATCTTCGGCGGCCGGCACGGCTGGGCGGGCGAGCTCGGGCACACCGTCGTCGCGGACGGGCGCACGCTCGAGCAGGTCGCCGGCCAGGACGCCATGCTGCGCGCGGCGGGCCTCGACCGGCAGGCCGGCGTCGAGCCGCTGCTGCGCGCCGCGCGGGCGGGCGAGCCGGCCGCGCTCGCCGCGCTCGCGGACGCCGCCACCGCGCTCGGCGTCGCACTGTCGAACGTCGTCAACCTCCTCGACGTGGGCCACGTCGTGCTCGGCGGCACCTACGCCCGGCTCGCGGTCCACCTGCGCGCCCCCGTGCTGGCGGCCCTCTCGGCCCGGGTGCTCGCCGGGCCGTGGGTGCCGCCGACCGTCGACGTGGCGCGCGGCGGCAACCTCGCGGCGATGACCGGGGGAGCGCTCGCGGTCCTCGGCCAGGTCGTCGCGGAGCCGTCCGCGTGGCTCGTCGAGCACGAGGTCGCCGGGGCGGGCTGACCCGCGCCGTCAGTCCTGCCCCTCGCCCAGGAGGCGCCGGACGCCTGCCCGCGAGCCGAGCAGCGCGACGACCAGCAGGGTCACGGGCACGAAGCCGCCCAGGCTCACGGCGTCGCCGAAGACGACGTCGACCAGCCAGAGCACGACCAGCTTGCTGCCCGCCGCGACGACCCACAGCGCCAGGGCCGCCACGACCCTGGCCCGCCGGGTGGTCGCGGCACGGAACCGGGCGACGACGCGGCCCTTGACGCGGAGCACCACCTCCAGGGCGACCTTGAGCAGCACCGCGGTGAGCAGCGACAGGGTGAAGCTCTCGCTGAGGACGGCCGGCAGGTACTCGATCGCGAGGTTCAGCACGACGACGTACACGAACACGTCGACGACGTCGGCGGGGCGGGTGCGGTGCCGTGCGGGGACCGGGCCACGGCGCGTGGGCGGCGGCCCGTCGTGACCTGCACCTGTCCCGTTCGGCACGCTCAGCCCCGCTCGCCCGCGGCGACCGACGTCAGGGAGTCCAGCATCGGGTCCAGGGTGGTCGGGTCCTGGACGAGAGTGAGCATCCCCTGCCACCACGCCCGCTGGACGGACGCGGGCATCAGGTCCCCGGCGCCGAACCGGGTGACCGGGGCGTCGGTCAGGTGCTCGGCCACCGCGCGCGAGACGGGGTCGTCGTACGCGTCCGCCGGGACGGCGAGATTCACCGACGTGAAGCCGCCGAGCCGCACCCACTGCTCCTGCGCGTCGGCGCCGGTGAGGTAGGCGAGGAACGACCGGGCGGCGGGCGTGTCGTGCATCATCACGACGACGTCGCCGCCGACGGTGATCGCGCCCGCGTGGGCCGGGTCGACCGTCGGGAACGGGAAGAAGTCGTAGTCGTCGGCGGGCGTCAGGTCGGGGAACGCCGTCGTGATGAACCCCTCGGCGAACGAGGCCATGGAGTACATGAACGCCGTCGGAGGGTCGCCGTACAGCGGGACGACACCGTCGGCGTCGCCCGTCGTGAGGATGCCCTGGGTGCCGCCGAGCACGTATCCCGGGGTCTCGACGATCGTCGAGAACCTCTCGAACGCCGCCCGGACGCACGGGTCCGTCCACGGGACCTCGGCGGCGACCCACCGGTCGTAGAGGTCCGGTCCGCAGCCGGCGAGCACGAGCTGCGCGACCCAGTCGGTGAGCGCCCAACCGCTGCCAGGGCCCTTCGGCGCGACGACGGAGAACGGGGTTCGTCCGTCGGCGACCATCCGGTCGGCGAGCGTCGTCAGGTCGTCCCAGGTCGCGGGAACGGCGTACGCGCCCGCCTCGAACGCCGGCGGGGCGTACCAGACCGTCGCCTTGTCCGACACCTTGGAGAACAGCCCGTACAGCACACCGTCGTGGCTGCCGAGGTCGAGCCATGCGGTGGAGTAGTCCTGCGTCACCTCGTCCACGTCGAGCGCGTCGCCGAGCGGCACCAGTGCACCGTCGCCGGCGAGCTCGTGCAGCAGGCCCGGGTTGGGCAGGACCGCGATGTCGGGCGGGTCGTCGTCCTCGGCACGGGCCGCCAGGTCGCGGGCGACGTCCTGCGACCCCTGCCAGTCGACGACCCCGCCGGTGTCCTGCTCCCAGGTCGAGGCGACCGTGTCGAACGCGTCGTACTCCGGGCCGCTCCACAGCCCGACGACGTCGACGTGCGCACCGTCGAGACCGGCGCTCGCCGTGGGCTCCGGGGTGCTGTCGGCCGTGCAGCCGGCCGTCGAGATTGCGGCGAGCAGGACGACGGCCAGCACGGTCCCGCGGCGAAGGATCATCGATGGTCCCCGGTGAGGTCTGCTCGGGAGCGCCCGACGCGTCGCACTCTACGCGTGACCTGGACGACGACGGCCGAACGGGCGGAGGTGCTGCTCGCCGTCGAAGGCACGATCGGGACGGGGGCGTTCGCCGCCTGGCCGGTTGCTACGCGGCACCGCGGTCAGGTCTGGCAGAGCAGACAGCCTCCGGCATGTCGTGGGATGCCACGCCATTCATCATGCCGGAGGCCGCCACGCTCACGTCACGGGATCCTGACGTCGGCCCCGATCGAGAGTGCCTAGGCGCTCTGCGCGAGGTCGGAGCCGTCCGGCACCCGGCGCCGAGCCCAGAGCTGCCTGGTCAGGTACAGCAGCGGACCGACTATGGGCACGAAGAGCAGCACGATGAGATCGACGAACTTGCCGCGATAGGGCCGGTCGACGAGCCAAGCGACGAGCGCCGCCAGTCCCAGAGTGATCCCCGCGGTCCAGATCGCGTCGTACCAGACACCGCTCAACTGAGTCGGCCCTGTCCCCATCAGGAGTTCTCCTGCCAGTACTGGTTGCCGCCCACCTTGAGCCGGACGCCCTTGGTCACCTGACCGCCGATGCCAGCCGCGACGTTGTAGATGATAGCCAGCTCGGCGTGTGCGGGTTCCGATGCGCTCTCCACGCCCTTGAGGATGCGGAGCTGGTGCGACTCGTAGTTGTGCCCGACCGCATAGGTGAAGAACGGCGACCCGACGCTGCTGATGCTGTCCCAGCTGGTCGTCGTCGTGAAGTTGGCATAGAAGCCGTAAGAGAAGATCGTCGTGCGGTAGTGGACCTTGCAGTTGGTGTAGCTCGCCCAGCCGCTTCCACCGACGACGCGGCAGCCGGTGACCGAGAACGTCGTCGCCCCTCCGGGCTTGACAACGCGGGGGAGCTCCCGTTCGACGACACCGATCGAGCCGTCCGCGTACGTGGAGATGGTGACCGCCGAACCTCCGCGCGCTTCGTTCGTCACGGACACCGGCTTGGCGCCCCGCACGTCGGCGTCATTCAGGCCTCCCGCGAGGCCCTTGTTGAGGAGCCTGTCCTGAACCTCCGGCGCCACGCCGAACTCCGTCATGAACGCACGGCTCGCCTGGACGTCAGCGGGCTCGATCGGCGGGGATGCCGCCGTCGCTTGAGTCGGAACTGCCAACGCCGTCAGCAGCGCGGCGACGACAACGAGTGGCCTCATTCTCTGCACGGTAGATCTCCTCGTCCTGACCTGATGACCCGGTCCGACGACCGGGTTGGCGTGGAACGTAGCCACGTGTGTCAGCCCGGTTCGGTTCGACTGGTGGCCCTTGTGGACCGCTTCGAGGAGTGCCCGGGCTGTGGATGGTTCACGGTGCCTGTTCCCACGTCGGGCACCTGGATCAATCCGCTCCGGCCGTCCCGCCGTAGGCTCGGGGACCGTGACCCCGCAGCCCGAGAACCTCCGCCCGCTCTGGATCGGCACGTACCCCGAGGCGGGGGCCGGAACCCCGGCGGGTCTCGGCGAGGGCATCTGGCGCGTCGACCTCGACCCGGCCACGGGCGCCCTGTCCGGCGCACGCCTCGTCGTCGAGACGCCCGCGCCGTCGTTCCTCGTCGCGCACCCCACGGCACCGGTGCTGTACGCCGTCGACGAGGAGCAGGACGGCGCGGTCACCCTGTTCGACGTCGTCGACGACGACCTGCGGCCGCGCGTCACCGTCTCGTCGGGCGGTGCGGACCCGTGCCACCTGCTGCTCGACGACGAGGCGCGGACCCTGCTGGTGGCGAACTACAGCGCCGGCACGCTCGGCGTCCTCCCGCTCGACGCGGACGGCGGCTTCAGCGCCGAGGTGCTGGCCGCGGGCGGTCCCGCGCAGGTGCTCGGCCACACCGGCGCCGGTCCTCACCCGGAGCGGCAGGAGGCGCCGCACGCGCACTTCGTGGCCGTCGCGCCTGGCGGCCATCACGTCCTCGTCGTCGACCTCGGGACCGACGAGGTCCGGCGCTACTCGCGCGACCTCGAGTCCGGGCTGCTCACGGAGGACGGCGTCGCCGTGTCGCTGCCGCCGGGGACCGGGCCGCGGCACCTGGCGTTCGCCGTGGACGGCAGCCGCGCGTACGTGGTCGGCGAGCTCGACGTGACGGTGCACGTCCTGGCCTGGGACGAGCCGACGGCCCGGGGCGAGCTCGTGCAGACGCTCCCCGCCACGACGAGCGAGGACGAGGGCACCCGGCTCCCCGCGCACGTGGTGCTCGACGGGAACCGGCTGCTCGTCGGCGTCCGCGGGCCGGACGTGGTGTCGACCTTCACGGTGGACGACGACGGCCTGCTGCGTCCGGACGGCGAGCACGTGCTGCCCGGGGGCTGGCCGCGGCACCACACGGTGGTCGACGGGTGGACCGTGGTCGCGCAGCAGACGGGCGCCGGGCTCGTGGTGCTCGACGCCGACGGGGCGCAGGTGGGGTCCGCGCTCGTGCCCGCGCCGGCGTGCGTGGTGCCCGCGGTCCTCTGACCCGACGGCGTTCAGCGTCCGCTCAACGCCGCCACCAGTGCCTCCATCCGTTCGCGGGTGCCCTCGTGCTCGCCGAAGTGGACGGCCAGAGCCGCGGCTCCGACCTCGCGGTAGGCGACGACGTCGTCGGCGATGCGCCCGACCGGCACGGCCGGGTCCCAGCCGATGCGCAGCGTGGCCGCGACGTCGCGGCCGTCCGCGAGCTCGGTGAGCCGCCGCGCCCGCTCGGCGAAGGCGTCGACGCTCGCGGGGATGCCCTGCCAGATGTCGGCGTACCGGGCTGCGCGACGCAGTGCGGCGTCGCTGTTGCCGCCGACCATGAGGTGCGGGCTGCCGTCTGGGACCGGCGCGAACACCCCCTGGTCGTAGGAGAACCGCCGGCCGCGGTAGGGCGCGCCGCCCCCGGCGAACAGGTGCTGCAGCACCGCGAGCACGTCGTCGGTGACCGCACCCCGGTGGGCGTAGTCGGCGCCGACAGCGTCGAACTCCTGCTCGTTCCACCCCACGCCGAGGCCCAGCACCACCCGTCCCGTCGAGAGCTGGTGCAGGGTGGCGACCTGCTTGGCGAGCACGAACGGGTCGCGCAGCGGCGCCACCAGCACCGACGTGCCGAGCCGCACCTGCTGCGTCACGGCGGCGACGTACGCGAGCGTCACCAGCGGCTCGTAGACCCCGCCGAACGTCGGACCGTACGCGCCGGGTGGCAGCACGTGGTCGGGTAGCCAGACGGCCGCGTACCCCAGGTCCTCGGCCGCGCGGGCGAGGTCGACGAGGGTCGCCGCGGGCATCGACGGTGACTCGTCGGGAAGCACCACCTCGAGCTCCATGACGGTACGGAACCTCGAGCACGGCGGACCCATTCCGGACCGGGTCGGTCACAGGCGCTCGGTTCGTCCGGTCGTGGGTGCCGTGACCGAATCGTGACCTTCTGCACTTACCGTCCGGTAAGTCTTTGTGGTTGCCTGGCGACAGCCGAGCGACCGCGGTGAGCGACGCCGGGGCAAGGACGCCCCGGCCGGTGCGGCCGCACGGCGTCGGACCGGCAGGGGGCCGGCCGGAGTCTGCGTCACGAGGGAGTGACCCGTGCGTCGTGCCCGCACCACCCGTCCCCGTCCCCACGCCTGGACCGGCGCCCTCGCCGCGCTCGCGGTCGTCGTGCCCCTCGCGCTCGTCGCGACCGCCGGGCCCGCGACCGCGGCGCCGGGCGACCTCGCGCTGACGGGCACGGCCTCCGCCTCGCAGTTCCAGTCCGACGCCGACGGCACGTTCCCGCCGGGCGCGGCGACCGACGGTGACCCGGGCACCCGCTGGGCCAGCGGCAACGGCCCGGACGAGGACGTGCCGTTCACGGCGTGGCTGCAGGTCGACCTCGGCACGACCGCGGCCGTCGACCACGTGGTGCTCGCCTGGGAGGCCGCGTACGCGCGGGGCTACGAGGTGCAGGTCGCGACCGCGGACCCGGCGGACCCGGCGGACCCGGCGTCGTGGACCACGGTGCAGACCGAGACCGCAGGTGACGGCGGGACCGACGACCTGACGCTCGCGACCCCGGTGGACGCCCGATACGTGCGGCTCCAGATGAACCAGCGCACGAGCTTCGACTGGGACCCGGCCCGCCTGCACTGGTACGGGTACTCGCTCTTCTCGTTGGAGGTGTACGGCACTCCGACCGAGATCGCGACGGCGTTCGGCACCACCGGGGCGACGGTCCCGGCGGGCAGCGCCGCGACCGTCCCCGTCGTGCTGGCCGTCCCGGCCGCGACCGAGCAGTCGGTGCACGTGTCGTCGACCGGCGGCACCGCGACGCCCGGCACGGACTACACCGCGGTGGACCAGGTCGTGACGTTCGCGCCGGGGGAGACCACCGCCGACGTCAGCGTGCCCACGGTCGACCACGGCCCGCTCGCCCCGGTCCGGACAGTGACGCTCGCCCTCGACACCCCGTCGTCCGGCCTGGTCCTGGGCGGCCGCACCACCGCGACGGTGACGATCACCCCGCACGGCCAGCTTCCCGACGTCGGCGCGGTGACCGTGCTCGACGACTACGAGGACGGCGTCCCCGCCGGCTACACGACGTGGGGCATCAGCGCGCCCGTGACCCCGGTGCTCACCACCGCACCGGCCGACCACGACGGCGACGCGCTCGTCGCGACGGTGTCCGGCACCCCGGCGGCGGGCGACTGGTTCGGCTTCACGCACGACACGTCCCCCACCGACTGGTCGGCGCACGACGGCTTCACGTTCTGGTTCCTCGGCACGGGCGGCGGCGGCCTGCTCCGGTACGAGGTGAAGAGCAACGGCCAGCTGTTCGAGACGTCCGTCGTCGACGACGCCGCGGGCTGGCGTCAGGTGAACGTCGCGTTCGCGACGCTGCGGCTGAAGAACGACCCGGCTTCCGACGCGCGCTTCGACCCGCACGTCTCGGCAGGCTTCGCGGTCACGCTCACGGACCTGGGTGCCGGCGCGTGGCAGTTCGACGACCTCGGGCTCTACGACCGGGTGACGACGGTCGAGGACGCCGAGGGCGACGTCCCGATCGCCGACCCCGGCACCACGGTCGGCCTGTTCACGTGGGGCTCCACGGGCGCCGACGTGACGCTCGGCGTCACGCAGCAGGACCGCGAGGGCGCCCCGGCCGGCAACCACGTGCTGTCCGGCACGTACCTGATCCCGTCGGGCGGCTGGGGCGGGTTCAGCGAGAACCTCGCCGCCGGGCAGGACTGGAGCTCGTTCCGCGGCATCCGGCTGCTCTGGTACGCCTCGCAGGACAACCGCCCCGCGTCGCCGACCGCGGGCGACGACATCAAGGTCGAGCTGAAGGACGGCGGCCCGGACGGCGAGCACTCCGAGCTGTGGGCCACCACGTTCAAGGACAACTGGTCGCCCGACGGCAGCCGGTGGAAGGTCGTCGACCTGCCCTTCTCGCAGTTCACGCTCTCCGGCTACCAGCCGGGCGACGCGGCGACCCGCAACGGCACCCTCGACCTGACGTCGTCGTGGGGGTACGCGCTGACGTTCGTGCCTGGGCTGTCGACCACCAAGGGCTGGGCCGTCGACGACGTGCAGCTCTACGGCTCCGCGGTCCCCGCGCCGACCGCGTCGGTGGCGGCCGCGCAGGACGTCGTGCTCGTCGACCCCGGTGAGACCGCGCACGTCCCGGTGGTGCTCACGACCACGGACGGCGAGCCGCTCACCGACGCCGTCACCGTGACCTACACGAACGGGCCCGGCACCGCGACGGCGGGCACCCACTACGACGCCTTCGGCGGCACGCTCACGTTCGACGCGGGCACCGCCTCCGGGACGACGCAGACGATCGACGTCGTCACCCGTGCGACGGCCGCCGTGGACGACGCCCGGACGGTCGAGGTCACCCTCGCCGCGACCGGCGCCGCCGTCGGCACGTCGCCCCGCGTGGTGCTCGACGCGGTCGGTGCGCCGTACCTGGACGCGAACCGCCCGACGGCGGAGCGCGTCGAGGACCTGCTCGGCCGCATGACGCTCGCCGAGAAGATCGGCCAGATGACCCAGGCCGAGCGCCTCGGACTGCAGTCGCCGCGGCAGATCGGGGACCTGGCCCTCGGGTCGGTGCTGTCCGGCGGCGGTTCGGTCCCCGCGCAGAACACGGCCGCGGGCTGGGCGGACATGGTCGACGGCTTCCAGCGCCAGGCGCTGTCCACCCGGCTGCAGATCCCGCTGATCTACGGCGTCGACGCCGTGCACGGCCACAACAACGTGGCCGGGGCGACGATCTTCCCGCACAACGAGGGCCTCGGCGCCGCGCGCGACGCCGACCTCGTCGAGCAGGCCGCGCAGGCCACGGCCGCCGAGGTCCGTGCGACAGGCGTCCCGTGGGCGTTCGCCCCGTGCCTGTGCGTCACGCGCGACGAGCGGTGGGGCCGCAGCTACGAGTCGTTCGGCGAGGACCCCGCCCTGGTCGCGGCCATGGCCGGCCCGGCGATCACCGGCCTGCAGGGCGACGACCCCGCCGACATCGCCGGCGCCGACGAGGTGCTCGCCACCGCGAAGCACTGGGTCGGCGACGGCGGCACCACGTACGACCCGGCGCTCGCGGGCACCGGCTACCCGATCGACCAGGGCATCACGCACGTCGCCTCGCTCGACGAGCTGAAGCGGCTCTACGTGGCGCCCTACGAGCCCGCGATCGCGGCCGGTGTCGGCTCGATCATGCCGTCGTACTCCGCGGTCTCGGTCGACGGCGGCGCACCCGTCCGGATGCACGAGGACAAGGCGCTGAACACCGACCTGCTCAAGGGCGACCTGGGCTTCGACGGCTTCCTCATCAGCGACTGGGAGGGCATCGACAAGCTCCCGGGCGGCACGTACCAGGACAAGGCGGCGCGGGCGGTGAACGCCGGGCTCGACATGGCGATGGCGCCGTACAACTTCGGGGCGTTCATCACCTCGACCACGGCCAGCGTCGAGTCCGGCGCGGTCAGCACCGCACGGGTCGACGACGCGGTCCGGCGGATCCTCACCCAGAAGTTCGCGCTCGGCCTGTTCGAGAAGCCGTTCGCCGACCGCTCCCAGGCGGGTGCCGTCGGCTCCGACGCCCACCGGGCGATCGCCCGCGACGCGGCCGGCGAGTCGCAGGTGCTGCTCAAGAACGACGCGGTCCTCCCGCTCGCCAAGGACGCCCACGTGTACGTCGCGGGCTCCAACGCCGACGACCTCGGCAACCAGGCCGGCGGCTGGACGATCTCGTGGCAGGGCTCGTCGGGGCCGATCACCACAGGCACGACGATCCTCGGCGGGATCCGAGGAGTTGCGCCGGCCGCGGCGGTGACCTTCTCGAAGGACGCCTCGGCGCCCGTCGGCGACGCGACCGTCGGGGTCGTCGTGGTCGGCGAGACGCCGTACGCGGAGGGACAGGGCGACGTCGGCAACAACGGCAAGAGCCTGTCCCTGTCGGCCGCCGACCGGACCGCGATCGACCGCGTCTGCGCGGCCGTCCCGTGCGCGGTGCTCGTCGTCTCCGGGCGTCCGCAGCTCGTCACCGACCAGCTCGGCGAGATCGACGCGCTCGTGGCGTCGTGGCTGCCCGGATCCGAGGGCGCGGGCGTCGCGGACGTCCTGTTCGGCGACCGCCCGTTCACCGGGCGGCTGCCGGTGACCTGGCCGGCGACCGCCGAGCAGGTCCCGGTCAACGTCGGTGACGCCACGTACGACCCGCTGTACGCGTACGGCTGGGGCCTGCGCACCGACGCGCAGCGGGACCGCCTCACGACGGTCGTCGCCGACCTCCCGGCGGGCGCCGCGCGCGACGCGGTGCAGGCGGTGCTCGACGCGCCCGTCTGGTCGGGCTCGGAGCTCGACCCGTCGACGCTGACCACGGCGGTCCCGCTGCTCGCGACGGCCGCAGGTCTGCTCGACGGCACCGACCGGGACACGGCCGAGGCGGCGGGGCTCGTCGTCTCGCTGCTCCGCGACCTCGCGCAGCAGGCGGTCGTCGCGGACGCTGCCGCGCAGGCCCTGCCGGACGACGCCGTCGCCCTCACCGCCGACGCCGAGCACGCCCTGATGTCCGGGGCGGCCGGGGACGCGGCCGAGCTCCTCGCCCAGGTCATCGGGGTCTCGACGACCGCACCGGTGGCCTCGACGACCACCCTGACGCTCTCGTCGACGGTCGCCGTGCTCGGCCACCCCGCGACGGCGCGCGTCACGGTCGCCGCCGACGGGACGACCCCGACCGGAACGGTCGACATCCAGGCCGACGGCGTGACCGTGGCGAGCGTCACGCTCAGCCGCGGCACCGGCAAGGTCGCCCTCCCGGCGACCCTCGTCGCCGGCCACCACCGGATCGTCGCGGTGTACGCCGGCACCCCCGGAACCGACCCGCCGGTACTCGGCTCGTCGTCGAGGTCCGTGACCTACGTGGTGACCCCGACCCTGCCGCGCGTCACGACGGACGGCACCGACTGGACGGTCCGCGCGAAGGATCCGAAGACGGTCCAGGTGCAGGTCAGCGGCGTCCCGGGCCTCACCCCGACGGGCACGGTCGACGTGTGGGTCAACGGTGCCCGCCGCGGCACCGCCACGCTCGACGCCGCCGGGCACGCGACGGTCACGCTGCCGTCGTCCACCAGGACCTCGCTCGTCGTCGTGACGTACCGCGGCGACGACAGCTACCTCCCGTGGGCGTCCCTGCCCCACCTGCTGGTGGTCCGCTGAGAGGACGGGCGGCCCGCCCGGGACCCCGTTCCCGGGCGGGCCGACCCCTGCGTGCGCGAGAATGGGTGGCAGACCCGTCCGCCACCAGGAGCCTCCGTGACCTTCGAGCACGCCCCCCGCGTCGCCATGCTCTCGGTGCACACCTCACCCCTGGAGCAGCCGGGGACCGGTGACGCGGGCGGCATGAACGTGTACGTGCTCGAGCTGTCCCGGGCGCTGGCCGCCCGCGGCGCGCGCGTCGAGATCTTCACGCGGGCCACGTCGTCCGACCTGCCCGAGACCGTCGTCCTGCCGGGGACGGACGCGACCGGCCGCGAGCTCACCCACGACGAGTCC
This sequence comes from Cellulomonas chitinilytica, assembly GCF_016862675.1. Lineage (GTDB taxonomy): Bacteria > Actinomycetota > Actinomycetes > Actinomycetales > Cellulomonadaceae > Cellulomonas > Cellulomonas chitinilytica. The sequence goes on from NZ_BONK01000015.1 coordinate 122,366, forward strand.
CGCGACGTGCTCCTCGCGCACGCCGTCGAGCCGGGCGTCACCCCGCCGGTCCTCGTGCACCACGTGCCCGCCGGCCCGTTCGAGCGGCTCGACAAGAACGACCTCCCCGGCGTCCTGTGCGGCATGGCCGCCGGCGTGCTGCGCTCCGAGGCCGCCCGGCGCCCGGGCTGGTACGACGTGGTCCACTCGCACTACTGGCTGTCCGGCCAGGTCGGGCGCATCGCCGCCGACCGGTGGGAGGTGCCGCTCGTGCACACCGCCCACACCCTGGCCCGCGTGAAGAACGCGTCGCTCGCCCCCGGCGACAGCCCCGAGCCGCACGGCCGGGTGCTCGGCGAGGAGCAGGTCGTCGCGGAGGCCGACGCGCTCGTCGCGAGCACCCCGTGCGAGGCGAACGAGCTCGTCGAGCTGTACGGCGCCGACCCGTCCCGCGTGCACGTCGTCGAGCCCGGCGTCGACCTCGACCGGTTCGCCCCCGTCCCCGCCGCCGACCGCCTCGCCGCCCGGCGCGCGCTCGGCCTGCCCGTCGACCGCGACGTCGTCCTGTTCGCCGGCCGCGTCCAGGCCCTCAAGGCGCCCGACGTGCTCGTCCAGGCCCTCGGCGTGCTGCGCGCCACCGGCCGCCCGGTCCCGCTGCTCGTCGTCCTGGGCGGCCCGTCCGGCCGCTCCACCGCCGTGCGGGAACTGCAGGCGCTCGCGGCCGTCACCGGCGTGCCCGACGACGTCGTCGTCCGCCCGCCCGCCGACCGCGACACCCTCGCCACCTGGTACCACGCGGCCGACGTGGTCGCGATGCCGTCGCGCAGCGAGTCGTTCGGGCTGGTCGCCGCGGAGGCGCAGGCCAGCGGCGTGCCCGTCGTGGCGGCGTCCGTCGGCGGGCTGCGCCTGATCGTCGACGACGGCGTCTCCGGCCGGCTGGTGCGCGGGCACGACCCCGCCGTGTGGGCCGACGTCCTGTCCGACGTGCTGGCCGATAAGGCCGCGCTCACGACGATGTCCGCGAGCGCCCGTCAGGTCGCCGAACGGTTCGGCTGGGGCACCACCGCCGACCAGCTCCTCAAGGTGTACGGCGTCGCCGCCGAGGGCCGCTGACCCTCACTCGGGCTGCCAGAGCTCGATCCGGTTCCCCTCGGGGTCGGTGACCCACCCGAACCGGCCGACACCCTCCATGTCCTGCGTCTCCTCGGCCACCGCCGCACCTGCGGCGCGCAGCTGCGCGAGCATCGCGTCGAGGTCACGGACCCGGAAGTTGAGCATCGTCTGCTGGGCGACCGGGAAGTAGTCGCTCCCGGTCTCGAAGGGGGCGAACACCGTCGGCCCGGCCTCCGGCTGCCACAGCCCGTGCTCGTCGAGGTCGAGACCCAGGACGTCCCGGTACCAGGCGCCCAGCGCCACCGGGTCGGACGCCCGCACGAAGTACCCGCCGATGCCCACCACGCGTTCCATCCCGCCAGCATGCCGCGCGCCACCGACAGACGGTGGACCGACGGGCGGCGGACAACCGACGGACGTCCCGGACGCACCGGCCGAGGCTGCGGCAGGATGGCCCCATGACCTACACCCTCGTGCTGCTCCGCCACGGCGAGAGCGAGTGGAACGCCAAGAACCTGTTCACCGGCTGGGTCGACGTGGCCCTCTCCGAGAAGGGCATCGAGGAGGCGAAGCGCGGCGGCACGCTGCTCACCGACGCGGGCGTGCTGCCCGACGTGGTGCACACGTCGCTGCTGCGTCGCGCGATCACCACGGCGAACCTCGCGCTCGACGCCGCGGACCGTCACTGGATCCCCGTGAAGCGCAGCTGGCGCCTGAACGAGCGCCACTACGGCGCCCTGCAGGGCAAGGACAAGAAGCAGACGCTCGACGAGTACGGCGAGGAGCAGTTCATGCTCTGGCGCCGCTCGTACGACGTGCCGCCGCCGGACATCACGCCCGGCTCGGAGTACTCGCAGGACGCCGACCCGCGCTACGCCGGTGAGCCGATCCCGCTGGCCGAGGCGCTCGCGCAGGTGCTCGTCCGTGCGCTGCCGTACTGGGAGTCGGACATCGTCCCGGACCTGCAGGCGGGCAAGGTCGTGCTCGTCGCCGCGCACGGCAACTCGATCCGGGCGCTGGTGAAGCACCTGGACGGCGTGGACGACGCGACGATCGCCGGGATCAACATCCCGACGGGCATCCCGCTGCTCTACACGCTCGACGAGGAGACCCTCAAGCCGACCAACCCGGGCGGCACGTACCTCGACCCCGAGGCGGCCGCGGAGGCCATCAAGGCGGTCGCGAACCAGGGTCGCTGACCCAGGTCCGAGAACGACGACGCGCCGGTCACCCCACGGGTGGCCGGCGCGTCGTCGTCCCGGGCTCGGCTGCCGCGTCGAACGCCGCGACCGCGGCCCGCGTGGCCGACAGCCGCCAGCCTGCCTCGACGATCTCCTCGAGCTCGGTCCAGTCGGGGGAGTGCGCGGCGTCGAGGTGCGCGGCGACCCACCCGTACCTGCCCATGTACGGGGCGACGAAGTACCGGTCGGGGTCGCGCGCGACGATCGCCTGCTGCTCGTGCCGGTCGGCCTTGCACCACAGGGCGAGCCGCCCGTCGGCGTGGTGGTCGGGCAGGATCCAGGCGAACCGCTTGCCCCGGGTGAAGAACCCGGTGTTCCCGTACGGGTCGACCTCCGCGGTGGTCTCGGGCAGCCGCCCGACGACCGCCCCGATCCGCCGTCGCGCCTCGGCGACGTCGTCGTCGCCCCACCCGAGCACCCGCTCCTGGCTCATCGGCCCACGGTAGCGACGCCCCGCGGGCGAGCGACCCGGCGACGGGCCGGGTCAGGAGGCGGAGATCTCCTCGCCGACATTCCCCGTCACCAGGTACACGACGCGGCGCGCGACGGAGACGCCGTGGTCGCCGAACCTCTCGTAGTACCGGCCGACGAGCGTGACGTCGACGGTCTCCTGCGGGGTGCCGGTCCACGAGCCGCCGAGCAGCGCCGTGAACGAGTCCTCGTGCAGCTCGTCGAGGAGGTCGTCGTCCTGCTCGATGGACTCGGCGATCGCGAGGTCGCGGTTCTCCAGCAACGTGGTGAGGCGGCGCGCCACGCGGACGGCGGCGTCGTGCATCTCGGCGAACGTCCCGGAGAGCCCGTGCGGGATCGCGTGCCGCGGGTAGCGGCCGCGGGCGACCTGCGCGACGTGGCGGGCGAGGTCGCCCATCCGCTCCATGGTCGCGCTCATCCGCAGCGCGGAGACGACGATCCGCAGGTCGGTCGCGACCGGGGCCTGCTGGGCCAGCAGCAGCACGCAGCGCTCGTCGAGGTCGCGCTCCAGCGCGTCGATCTCGAGGTCGCCGGCGATGACCGTCTCGGCGAGCGCGAGGTCCGCCGTGAGGAGCGCGACGCCCGCATCGGTGATCGCGCGCTCGACCCGGCCCGCGAGGGTGACCAGGTCGTCGCCGAGCTGGGTGAGCTCGGCGTCGAAGATGTCCCGCATGTGATCCTCTCCCGTCGCGACGGGGTGCCGCGCGGTCGTCAGGCTGACACCGGCAGATGAACGGCTGGGCTCGCCCAGGTGAACGGACGGCGGCGGTTGGGCCGCACGGCACGGTCCGCGCAGGCCCATCGTGCGCGCCCGTCCGACTTGCCCGTTACGTTCGGGATGTGATCGGCATCACAGCGCTCGCGGGCGCACCCGGGGTCAAGATCGCGGCTCCTGCCCTCGGAGGGTTCGTCGTGCCCCGCCCGGGCCGCGTCGCCGACCTGGACGCGCTGGTCGGCGCCCACCGCGTCACGCTCGTCGTCGCGCCCGCGGGGTTCGGCAAGTCGACGCTGCTGGCGTCGTGGACGGCGGCCACAGCGGAGCGTCGCCCCGTCGCGTGGCTCACGCTCGACGCGTCCGACAACGACCCGGCCCGCCTCCTGCACGGCCTCGCGCACGCGCTCGCGGTCGCCGTCCCGGACCCGGCCCGTCCGACGGCCCGCACGGTCGACGAGCTGCTCGTCGCGCTCGACGGCGCGCCCGACGGGCTCGTCGTCGTGGTCGACGACGTGCACGCCCTCGACGCCGGGGTCACCCGGGAGGTGCTCGGCCGGCTCGTCCGCTACGCACCGCCCGGCCTGCGCCTCGTGCTGGCCGGCCGGTACGACCCGCCGCTCCCGTTGCACCGGCTGCGGCTGGCGGG
>NZ_BONK01000016.1 GCF_016862675.1 Cellulomonas chitinilytica
CGCTCCAGGCCTTTCGGCCTTTCTTCGAGGCTTTGTCGTTCTCAATCCTAGCGGACCTTTTCAGTGCTTCCGTCCGGCTCTTTCGAGCGGCGGTTGCGAGCTGAGGCCCGGTCCCGAACCGTATCAGGGCGCACGGAGCGTCTCGATCGAAGTTCGGGGGCGGCCACCCTCGGGACCAGCCACCGGGTTCGTTCCCTGGTGTCTGTTCCTCCCTGCCGGGCGACATCGAGAACATTACGCGTGGCTCGGCGCAGGTGGCAAATCGTGGTGCGGTGACCCCGATCACCAGACCCGTGAACGGCCCTGACCTGCACAGACACGGCCGGCCACCCGCACGGGGTGGCCGGCCGTATCGACATACCGGGACGGGTCGGACGGGACCGGGCGTCAGGCCTGGGCGTCGACGACGGCGAGGGTGCGCTTGCCGCGGCGCAGGACCGCCCAACGTCCGTGGAGCAGGTCGTCCGCCGTCAGGACGGCGTCCTCGTCGGGCACACGCACGTTGTTCACCGAGGCACCCCCCTCGCTGATGGCGCGCCGGGCGGCTGCCTTGCTCGTGACGATGCCGGTCGCCGCCAGCAGGTCGACGATCGGCACACCCGCGCCGCCGGCGGCGGACGGGAGCTCCGCCACCGCTGCCGCGAGCGTCGAGGCGTCGAGGTCTCCCAGCGAACCGCGACCGAACAGGGCCTGGCTCGCGGCGACCACCTTGTCCGCGGCGTCGGTCCCGTGGACCAGCGCCGTCACGTCGTACGCCAGGGTCCGCTGCGCCTCGCGGGCCGCCGGGCGATCCGCGACCGCCGTCGCCAGGTCCTCGATCTCGTCGCGCGTGCGGAACGTGAAGACCTTGAGGTAGCCCACCACGTCGGCGTCGTCGGCGTTGAGCCAGAACTGGAAGAACGCGTACGGGCTCGTCAGCTCCGGGTCGAGCCACACCGTGCCGGACTCCGTCTTGCCGAACTTGGTGCCGTCCGCCTTGGTGATGAGCGGCGTGGTGAGGGCGTGGACCGCGGTGCCCTCGACCTTGCGGACGAGCTCGACGCCGGACAGCAGATTCCCCCACTGGTCCGACCCGCCCGTCTGCATCGAGACGCCGTGGCGGCGGTGCAGCTCGAGGAAGTCCATGCCCTGGAGGATCTGGTAGCTGAACTCGGTGAAGCTGATGCCCTGCTCGCTGTTCAGCCGGCGGGCGACGGTGTCCTTCGCGAGCATCGTGCCGAGCCGGTAGTGCTTGCCGACGTCGCGCAGGAAGTCGATGGCCGACATCGGTGCCGTCCATTCGAGGTTGTTCACCATCGTCGCGGCGTTGTCGCCGGAGAACTCGAGCAGGGGCTCGATCTGGCGGCGGATCCGCTCGACCCACCCGGCGACGACGTCGCGGGAGTTGAGCGTGCGCTCCCCCGTCATCTTCGGGTCGCCGATCAGGCCCGTCGCGCCGCCGACCAGCGCGTACGGGCGGTGACCCGCGTCCTGGAGACGTCGGACGGTGAGGATCTGCACGAGGTTGCCGATGTGCAGGCTCGGCGCCGTCGGGTCGAAGCCGCAGTACAGGGACACCGGGCCCGCGGACAGGGCGGCCCGCAGGGCGTCGGGGTCGGTGGTCTGCGCGGTCAGGCCGCGCCACTCGAGCTCGTCGAGGATGTGGGTCACGAGGTCTCCTGGTCAGGACGAAGGGCCGCGCGGTCGGGCGCGCGAGAGACGAGGGGCACCGCCGACGTCGTCGCCCTCACGGGGCGTCTACCGACGTCGGCCTCCGATACGCCGGGCGGTACGCGGACACGGTGCGCTCGTCCGTGAGCCAGTAGCGCCACGGGAAGTGCTGCGGGTCCCCGCCGTGGCCCGCGACGCCGACGCGGGGGCCGGTCGCGTGCGTCGGCTGCATCGCGGCCTGGTCGCGGTGCAGGACCGTGCCACCGCCTGCCTCGGTCAGGTCGGCGCCGTTCGCGCGCAGGTCCAGCCCGAGGCACACGGCCAGACGAGCCGGCCCGCGGGCCAGCTGGCGGTGCGAGTCGACGACCCCCACCCGCTCCCGTCGGCGCCACGCGAGCTCCGCACCCTCGACGACCTCGCCCGCGCGCAGCAGGACGGCGGCGGGGCTGCCCGTCGGCTGCGCGACCACGTTGAGGCAGTGGTGCAGGCCGAGGTGCCGGTAGACGTACAGGCGGCCCGGCTCGGCGAACATCACCGCGTTGCGGGACGTCCGGCCGCGGAACGCGTGCGAGCCCGGGTCCTCCGGTCCGGCGTAGGCCTCGACCTCCGTGATCCGGACCGTCACGTCGCCCTCGTCGGAGCGGGCGGTGAGGTGCGCGCCGAGCAGGTCACGCGCGACGGCGTGCACCTCCCGGCTGTACCAGACCCGGGCGGGCACGGTCACGAACGCGCGCGGGTCGGCCGCGTCAGGCGGACCCGGGTGCGAGGCGGACGACGTGCTCACCCGACCATCCTGCCGCACGACCGGCCTCGACCCGGGGTCGGTCCTGTCCGCGGACCGCATCCGGCCCCTGCCGGTCACGCCGCACCCGGCGTACGCACCCGTCCGCGACCGACCGCTCGGGGAACATCGACCCGCCGGTGATCGTCTGCGGCGGCCCGCCGCCCGGGCCTTCGGCCGCGAGAGAGGCGAGCCGCGTGCTGGTGCGGCACGCGAGGCGGCTCACGGCAACGGCGTGCCGAAGGCGTCGAGGCGCACGTCGGCGCGCTCGCGCGTGCGCTCCCGGTCGAAGTGGGCGGCCTCGTCGACCATCCACCGCTCCCACTGCGGGCGGGCGTCGGCGCCGTCGCGCGCCAGGCCGCGTTCGAGGCGCAACGGCTCCGGCGCCTCGACCCACACACGCAGAACCGCGATCGCGTCGGCGGCCCGCGGAGCCGAGCCGCATCCTTCGAGCACGAGCAGACCGGGGACCGGGACGTCGACCCAGTCGTCGAACCGTGAGGCCAGCCAGTCGTACCGCTGGAAGCGGCCGGGCAGGCCACGGCGCAACGGCTCCAGGACCTGGGCGGCGAGCCGCGGCCACAGCGAGCCGTCGAGACCCGACCACCCCTCGTACAGGTCGTCGAGGTGCACGACCTCGGCCGCGAGGCCGCGCGCCCCGGCCGAGGCGGCGACGGCCGCCGCGGTCGTCGTCTTGCCCGACCCGGCCGGGCCGTCGACGCAGACCACGCGGACCCGGCCCAGGCGCGGCGGCCCGGCCAGGGCGCGGGTGACGAGGTCGTCCGCGACCGGCAGGGCCGCCGTGCCGGAGTCCACCACGGGCGTCAGGACGCCCAGGAGCGCAGCTCGACGGCGCGCGCGCGTGCCCGGTCGAGCTGCTCGGCGACCCGGGCGGGAGCCGTGCCGCCGTGCGCGGACCGCGACGCGAGCGAGCCGGCGACCGTGAGCACCGACCGGACGTCCGGCGTGAGGTGCTCGGAGATCGCCGCGAGCTCGTCGTCCGTGAGCTCCCAGAGCTCGATGGGCGGCTCGTGCTGCTCGCACGCCCGGACGCACGCGCCCGCGACCTCGTGCGCCACGCGGAACGGCACACCCTCGCGGACGAGCCACTCGGCGATGTCCGTCGCGAGCGAGAAGCCCTGCGGCGCCAGCGCGGCCATGCGGTCCGTGTCGAACGTCAGCGTGGCGACCATCCCGGCGAACGCCGGCAGGAGGACCGTGAGCTGGTCGACCTGGTCGAACACCGGCTCCTTGTCCTCCTGCAGGTCGCGGTTGTACGCGAGCGGGAGGCCCTTGAGGGTCGTCAGCAGGCCCGTGAGGTCGCCGACCAGGCGGCCCGCCTTGCCGCGGGCGAGCTCGGCGATGTCGGGGTTCTTCTTCTGCGGCATGATGCTCGACCCCGTGGAGTAGGAGTCGTGGAGCCGGACGAAGCCGAACTCCTTCGTGGCCCAGAGGATGACCTCCTCGGCGAGCCGCGAGACGTCCACCGCGGTCATCGCGGCGACGAAGGCGAACTCCGCGACGACGTCGCGCGAGGCGGTGCCGTCGATCGAGTTCTCCACCGGGCCGTCGAAGCCCAGGTCCGCCGCGACCGCCGCCGGGTCCAGGCCCAGCGACGAGCCGGCGAGGGCGCCCGAGCCGTACGGGGACAGGGCCGCGCGGGCGTCCCAGTCGACCCACCGCTCGACGTCGCGCAGCAGCGGCCACGCGTGGGCGAGCAGGTGGTGCGCGAGCAGGACGGGCTGCGCGTGCTGCAGGTGCGTGCGGCCGGGCATGGACGCGTCGCCGGCGGCGTCGGCCTGCGCGACGAGGGCGTCCACCACGTCGAGCACCAGACCCGCCAGCGAGCGGGCCTGCGTGCGCAGGTACATGCGCACGAGCGTGGCGATCTGGTCGTTGCGCGACCGGCCCGCGCGGAGCTTGCCGCCCACCTCGGCGCCGGCCCGGTCGATCAGGCCGCGCTCCAGGGCCGTGTGCACGTCCTCGTCGGCCAGGACCGGCAGGAAGTCGCCGTTCGCGACGTCGACCCGCAGGCGCTCCAGGGCGTCGAGCATCGTGGTGAGCTCGTCGTCCGTCAGGAGGCCGGCCGTCCGCAGCACGCGTGCGTGCGCCTTCGAGCCGGCGATGTCGACCGCGGCGAGCCGCCAGTCGAAGTGCGTCGACTGCGACAGCGCCTGCAGCTCGGGCGACGGGCCGCCGGCGAACCGGCCTCCCCACAGGGAGACCGGCGCACCGGCGGCCACGTCCGCCCCGGGCCGCTTGTCGAGCTCGTCAGGCACCCGTGATCCCGCCCTGCGAGCCGAGGTCCACGCCGTTGCCGAACCGCACGTCGCGCGCGGCGGCGAGCTTGGAGCTCAGGCCGTAGATCTCGATGAAGCCCTTGGCCGCCGACTGGTCGAACGAGTCGCCCGTGTCGTACGTCGCGAGGTTGAAGTCGTACAGGCTCGCGTCGGAGCGGCGGCCCGTGACCGTGGCGCGCCCGCCGTGCAGCACGATCCGGACGTCGCCCGAGACGTAGCGCTGCGTGTCGGCGACGAACGTGTCGAGCGACTTCTTCAGCGGCGAGAACCACTGGCCGTCGTAGACCAGCTCCGTCCAGCGCTGCTCGACCGTGCGCTTGAACCGGGCCTGCTCCCGCTCGACCGTGACGTTCTCGAGCTCCTGGTGCGCGGCGATGAGGGCCATCGCGCCCGGGGCCTCGTACACCTCACGGGACTTGATGCCGACGAGGCGGTCCTCGACGATGTCGATCCGGCCGACGCCCTGGGCGCCCGCGCGGCGGTTCATCTCCTGGATGGCCTGCAGCGGGGTCACCGGCACGCCGTCGAGCGCCACCGGGACGCCCTGCTCGAACGTGATGACGACCTCGTCGGCGACCGGGGGGAACGTCGGGTCGTCCGTGTAGGTGTAGACGTCCTTCGTCGGGCCGTTCCAGATGTCCTCGAGGAAGCCCGTCTCGACCGCGCGGCCCCACACGTTCTGGTCGATCGAGAACGGGTTGTGCTTCGTCGTCTCGATCGGCAGGTTCTTGCGGGTCGCGAACTCGATGGCCTTGTCGCGGGTCAGCGCGAGGTCGCGGACCGGCGCGAGGCACGTGAGGTCCGGGGCGAGCGACGTGATGCCGACCTCGAAGCGGACCTGGTCGTTGCCCTTGCCGGTGCAGCCGTGCGCGACCGTCGTGGCGCCGAACTGGCGGGCGGCCCGGACGAGGTGCTTGACGATGACCGGGCGGGACAGCGCCGACACCAGCGGGTAGCGGTCCAGGTACAGCGCGTTCGCCTGCAGCGCGGGCATGCAGTACTCGGTCGCGAACTCGTCGCGGGCGTCCGCGACGTACGCCTCGACGGCGCCGCAGTCGAGCGCACGCTGACGGATGACCGACAGGTCCTCGCCGCCCTGGCCGACGTCGACGGCGACCGCGATCACCTCGGCGCCGGTGGCCTCGGCGATCCAGCCGATGCCGACAGAGGTGTCCAGGCCGCCGGAGTAGGCGAGGACGACGCGCTCAGTCATGGGGAACTCTTCCTTCGTGGTGGGGGTGTTCAGTCGGTGGGCCGGCTCTGGCCGGCTCTCGGCTCGGGACGGGGGTCGGTGGCGAGGGCGAGGAACCGCGCCGCGAGCGCGGCGCCTGCGGCGCTGGGGCCGTCCTCGCTCTCCCGGGCGATCACCAGCACGGTGTCGTCGCCCGCGATGGTCCCCAGGACGGCGGGCAGCACCGAGTGGTCGATCGCCGACGCGAGGAACTGCGCCGCGCCGGGCGGCGTGCGCAGGACGACGAGGTTGCCGGACGCCTCGGCGGTGACGAGGAGCTCGCCGCACAACCGCGCGAGGCGGGCGGCCAGCATCTCCTGGTCGGGTCCGGCGACGGGTGCCCGGGCACCGCCCTCGGCGGGGACGGCGTACGCGAGGGCGCCCGTGGGTGTGCGGATCTTCTCGGCACGCAGCTCGACGAGGTCGCGCGACAGCGTCGCCTGCGTGACCTGGACGCCCTCGGCCGCCAGCAGCTCGGCGAGCTGCTGCTGCGAGTGGACCTGGCCGCGCGTGAGCAGCGCCGTGACGAGGGCCTGCCGCGCCGCCTTCGTCGCCGGGACGGGGCTCGTCACGCTCATGACCGCTCCAGCAGGAACGACAGGAGCGCCTTCTGCGCGTGCAGACGGAACTCGGCCTCGTCCCACGCGACCGACTGCGGGCCGTCGAGGACCTCGGCGGTGATCTCCTTGCCGCGGTAGGCCGGCAGGCAGTGCAGCACGAGCGCGTCCGGAGCGGCGAGCGCCAGGGCGGCCGAGTCCAGGCGGAACGGCACGAAGGGCGTCTCGCGCTCCCCCGCCTCGTCCTCCTGGCCCATGCTCACCCACGTGTCGGTCGCCACGGCGTCCACGCCCGCGACGGCCTCCTCGATGGTGTGCACCACCTGGACGGAGCCGCCGGTGCGCTCGGCGAGCGCCGCCGCGTCGGCCACCACCTGCGGGTCCGGCAGGTAGGCCGGCGGCGTGCCGATGCGGACGTGCAGGCCCGCGTTCGCGCCGCCCAGCAGGTACGAGTGGGCCATGTTGTTGGCGCCGTCGCCGACGTACGCGAGCGTCTTGCCGGCGAGCCTGCCGACACCGCCGCGGTGCTGCGCGATCGTCGCGAGGTCCGCGAGGATCTGGCACGGGTGGAACTGGTCGGTGAGCGCGTTCACGACCGGCACGCGGGACGCCGCCGCCATCTCCTCCAGGCGCGACTGCGCGTGCGTGCGCCAGACGATCGCCGAGACCTGGCGGTCCAGCACCCGGGTCGTGTCCGTGATCGACTCCCGCTTGCCGATGCCCGCGAGCTTGCCGTCGACCACCAGCGGGAACCCGCCCAGCTCCGCGATGCCCACGGTGAAGGACACCTGCGTGCGCAGCGTCGGCTTGTCGAAGATGACCGCCACCGCGCGGGGGCCGACCAGCGGCGAGCGGATGAAGCGGTCGTCGCGGAACGCCAGCGCGAGCTCGAGCACCGTGCGGAGCTCGGCCGGGGACAGGTCGTCGTCGCGCAGGAAGTGCCGGGTCGCCGTCACGGCTGCACCCCCAGGTCGTGCGGCAGTGCCGCCAGGAAGTCGACGAACGTGCCCGCCTGCTCGTCGGTGAGGACGAACGGCGGGGCGAGCCGCAGGGCGGTCGGCGTGCACGGGTTGACGATGAACCCGGCCTCCAGCGCACGCTGCGCGACCTGGCCCGCCACCGGCGACGACAGCTCGACGGCGATGAGGAAGCCCTCCCCGCGGACCTCCGCGACCAGGGGGCTCGCGCCGGACAGCCGCTCGCGCAGCCGCGCGCCCAGGTCGGTGACGTGCCCCAGCAGACCGTCCCGCTCGATCACCGCGATCGTCGCGAGGCCCGCCGCCGACGCCACGGGGTTGCCCCCGAACGTCGAGCCGTGCTGGCCCCGGCCCAGGAGCGACGCGACGGGCTCGCCGAGCGCGATGAGCGCACCGACCGGGAAGCCGCCGCCGAGCCCCTTCGCGACCGTCACGACGTCCGGTGTGATGCCGCCGCCGACCTGCGGGAGGTGGTGGGCGAACCAGGCGCCCGTGCGCCCCATGCCCGTCTGCACCTCGTCGAGCACCAGCAGCGCACCGCTGTCCGCGGTGAGCCTGCGAGCCAGCGCGAGGTAGCCCGGCGGCAGGGGCCGGACGCCGGCCTCGCCCTGGATCGGCTCGACGAACAGCGCCGCGACCTGCTGCCCCGCGCCGTCCGCGAACGCCGCCTCGAGGGCGTCCGTGTCGCCGAAGGGAAGGAACTCGACGCCGCCGGGCAGCGGCTCGAACGGCTCGCGGTACGCGGCCTTCGACGTCAGCGCCAGGGCACCCATCGACCGGCCGTGGAACGACCCCTCGAGCGCGAGGATCCGCGGCCGGTCCTGACCACCGTTGCGGCGGGCCAGCTTGAACGCCGCCTCGTTGGCCTCCGTGCCCGAGTTCGTGAGGAACACGCGCGAGCCGGCGGGGGCGCCGACGAGGCCGAGGAGCCGCTCCGCGAACGCGATCTGCGTCGGGCTCCCGAAGAAGTTCGAGACGTGCCCCAACGTGCCGAGCTGGGCGCTGATCGCCGCCGTCAGCGTCGGGTGCGCGTGACCCAGCGAGTTCACGGCGATGCCGCCGAGCAGGTCGAGGTACCGCTTCCCGTCGGCGTCCCACACGTAGGGGCCCTCGCCCCGCACCAGGACGCGCTGCGGGGCGCCGAACGTGTCCATGAGCGCGTGGGTGTACCGGTCGGTCCACTCGGCGACGGAACCCTCCGTCGGGGGCACGGGCAGTGCGGCGTCGGGGGCGCTCGGGGCCCGGTGCCGGGCTCCTGCCGTCACATCGGCGGTCATGCGGTCACCTCGGGGCTGGGGGTGGCGTGCGGGACGACCGGCACGGGGGACGTGAAGGGGGCGTCGGCGGGCTCCTCGTCGGGCAGCACCATCGTGCCGATGCCGTCCGACGTGAAGACCTCGACGAGGATCGAGTGCGGGGCACGGCCGTCGATCACGTGCGCGCGGCCGACACCGCCCTCGACGGCGCGCCAGCAGGCCTCCATCTTCGGGCGCATCCCGGCGTCCAGGCCGGGCAGCAGCTCCGCGAGCGCGCTCGCGCGCAGGCGGCGCACGAGGGACGTCTTGTCGGGCCAGCTCGTGTAGAGGCCCTCGACGTCCGTCAGGACGATGAGCTTGCGCGCGCCGAGCGCCACCGCGAGCGCCGCGGCCGCGGTGTCCGCGTTGACGTTGAGCACCTGGGTGGGGTCGTCGATGTCGGGGGCGACGGTCGACACCACCGGGATGCGACCCGCGTCGAGCAGGTCGAGGACCGCGCCCGGGTTGACCTTGACGACGTCGCCGACCAGGCCGATGTCCACCGGCTGCCCGTCGACGAACGCCTCCCGGCGCCGCGCCTGGAACAGACCGCCGTCCTCGCCCGACAGCCCGACCGCGTGCGGGCCGTGCGCGTTGAGCAGGCCGACGAGCTCGCGCGACACCTGGCCGGTGAGCACCATGCGGACCACGTCCATGGCCTCGGGCGTCGTCACGCGCAGGCCGCCGCGGAACTCCGACTCGATGCCGAGCCGGTCGAGCATCGCGTTGATCTGCGGTCCCCCGCCGTGCACCACGACCGGCTTGAGGCCGACCTGCCGCAGAAACACCATGTCCTCGGCGAACGCCCGCTTCAGGTCCTCGTCGATCATCGCGTTGCCGCCGTACTTCACGACGACGAGCGCGCCCGCGAACTTCTGCAGCCACGGCAGGGCCTCGACCAGCACGTGCGCCTTCTGGTCCGCGCGCAGGTCCGTCCGGGTGTCGAAGACGAAGTCGTCGCTCACGTGGAGTACTCGCTGTTCTCGGTGACGTAGGCGTGCGTGAGGTCGTTCGTCCACACGGTGACGACCTCGCCGCCCGCCTTGAGGTCGACCAGCACCTGCACGAGCCGCTCGGAGGCGAGGTCCACCTCGGAGCGCGGGGTGTGGGCCGCGCCGTCCTTGCAGACCAGGACGCCGTTGATGGACACGTCGAGCGTCGCCGGGTCGAACGCCGCGACCGACTCCGGGACGGTCCCGACCTGGGCGAGGACGCGACCCCAGTTCGGGTCGTTGCCGTAGACGGCGGCCTTGAACAGGTTCGAGCGGGTGACCGCCCGGGCGACCGCCAGCGCGGCGTCCTCCGTCTCGGCACCCATGACGGTGACCGCGATGTCGTGCGTCGCGCCCTCGGCGTCGGCGATGAGCTGGCGGGCGAGGTCGCCGCAGACGGCGGTGAGGCCAGCCGTGAAGCCCTCGGGGTCCGGCGTCGCGCCGCTCGCGCCGGAGACCAGGAGCACGACCGTGTCCGACGTGGACATGCAGCCGTCGGAGTCGATGCGGTCGAACGTCTGCCGGGTGGCGGTGCGCAGCGCCCGCTCGGCCGTCTCGGCGTCGATCACGGCGTCCGTCGTCAGGACGCAGAGCATCGTCGCGAGCGCCGGGGCGAGCATGCCGGCGCCCTTGGCCATGCCGCCGACCGTCCAGGTGCCGAAGTCGCCGTCGATCGTCACGTGGGACGTCTTCGGCACGGTGTCCGTCGTCATGATCGCGACGGCGGCCGCCGGCCCGCCGTCGTCGCTGAGCGCGGCGGACGCCAGGTCGACGCCGTCGAGCAGCAGCTGGCGCGGGAGCCGCTCGCCGATGATGCCCGTGGACGCCACGACGACGTCCCCCGCGGAGACGCCGAGCGCGTGCCCGACCCGCTCGGCCGTGGCGTGCGAGTCCTGGAACCCCTCGGGGCCGGCGAACACGTTCGCGCCGCCGGAGTTGAGCACGACGGCGCGGACCACGTGGTCCTGCACGACCTGGCGCGACCAGAGCACGGGCGCCCCGACGACGCGGTTCGTGGTGAACACGGCCGTGCCGACGTCGAGCGGCCCTTCGTTCACGACGAGGGCGAGGTCCGGCCGGCCGGACGGCTTGAGGCCGGCGGTCACCCCGGCCGCGAGGAAGCCGCGCGGTGCGGTGACCCCGGGCGACGGGAGCTCTTCGGTCTGGTCGATCACGGCGTCTCCTCGGTCGTGGTGGACGGACGGGCACCAGCATGCTGGCCGCCGTCGCGTCGGGCGCGGTGGAGCGTCAGGGGCGCCTGCCCGGCGTTCACGGCGCGACCCCGTCGAGCGGGAGGCCGAGCGTCTCGGGCAGGCCGAGGGCCACGTTGAGCGACTGCAGGGCGCCGCCCGCGGTGCCCTTGACGAGGTTGTCGATCGCCGTGACGGTGACGACCCGACCGGCGCGGGCGTCGACCGCGACCTGGACGAGGGCGGTGTTGGCGCCAAGCGTCGACGCGGTCGTCGGCCACTGGCCCTCGGGCAGCAGGTGCACGAACGGCTCGTCCGCGTACGTGTGCTCCCAGGCGGCCCGCACGGCGGCGGGATCCGCCCCGTCGACCAGCCGGGCGGTGGCCGTCGCGAGGATGCCGCGGGCCATCGGGACGAGCGTCGGCGTGAACGACAGCGTCACGTCGGCCGCGCCCGCCGCGCGCAGGTTCTGGGCGATCTCCGGGATGTGCCGGTGGCTGCCGCCGACCGCGTACGGCTGGGCCGCGCCGAGGCCCTCCGCGGCGAGCAGGTGCGTCTTGAGGGAGCGTCCCGCCCCCGAGTAGCCGTTGGCGAGGACGGCCACGACGTCGACGGCGTCGATCAGCCCGGCGGCGACGCCGGGCTGCAGGCCGAGGGTCACGGCGGTGACGTTGCAGCCGGGGACCGCGATCCGGGTGGCGCCCGTGAGGTGCTGCCGCTGGCCGGAGGCGACGGTCTCGCCGGCCGTGAGCAGCTCAGGCAGGCCGTAGGGCCACGTGCCCGCGTGCGGGGTCCCGTAGAACTCCTTCCACGCGACGGGGTCGACGAGCCGGTGGTCGGCGCCGAGGTCGACCACGACCGCCGTGTCGCCCCGTGCGGCCAGCTCGGCCGCGACCGCACCGCTCGCGCCGTGGGGCAGGGCGAGGACCACGACGTCGTGCCCGGCGAGGGCGTCGACGTCGGTCCTGTCGAGGACGCGGTCCGCCAGGGAGCGCAGGTGCGGGGCGTGCTCGCCGAGCCGGGTGCCCGCGTTCGAGTGGGCGGTGAGGGCGCCGATCCGCGCCTCGGGGTGGGCGAGCAGGAGGCGGAGCATCTCCCCGCCGGCGTAGCCGGACGCGCCAGCGACCGCGACCGTGAACGTCATGTGCATGACCATACACGGCGATGCAGAAAGATACGACGCGCATTCCCGGGATGACGACGGGCGCGTCGGTCGTTGCGTTCGACGTGCGCGCCATCATCGCCACCGCCGCGGGCGGTCCCGAGGTCCTGCAGGCCACCGACGTCCCCGACCCCCGGCCCGGGCCGGGCGAGGTCCTCGTCCGCGTCGCGGCGGCCGGGGTCAACTTCATCGACACCTACAAGCGCTCCGGCATCTACGCGATGCCGTTCCCGCACGTCGTGGGAGCCGAGGGCGGCGGCGAGGTCGTCGCGGTCGGCGCCGACGTCACGACCCTCGCGGTCGGCGACCGGGTCGCCTGGGCGTCCGCACCCGGCTCCTACGCCGAGCTCGTCGTCGTGCGGGAGGACGCCGCGCTCGTCGTCCCCGCCGACGTCAGCGACGAGGTGGCCGCGGCGCTCCCGCTGCAGGGCCTCACCGCGCACTACCTCGTCGCGTCCACGTTCCCCGTCGCCGCCGGTCAGGACGTGCTCCTGCACGCCGCCGCCGGGGGCGTCGGGCTCCTGCTCACCCAGCTCGCCGCCCAGCGCGGTGCGCGCGTCATCGCGACCGTCGGGACCGACGAGAAGGAACGCATCGCGCGCGCCGCGGGCGCGGCGGAGATCATCCGGTACCGCGAGCTCGACGACCTCACCACCGAGCTGCCGGCCCGGGTCCGCGACCTGACCGCCGGGCGCGGCGTCGACGTCGCCTACGACTCCGTGGGCAAGGACACGTTCGACGCGTCGCTGGCCTCGGTCGCCCGACGAGGGATGCTGGTGCTCTTCGGGGCCTCGTCCGGTCCCGTCCCCCCGGTCGACCCGCAGCGGCTCAACGCCGCCGGGTCGGTGTTCCTCACCCGCCCGACGCTCGGCGACTACATCGCGACGCGCGACGAGCTCACCTGGCGCTCGACCGAGCTGTTCGACGCGGTCCGTGCCGGCACGCTCGACGTGCGCGTCGGCGCCACGTACCCGCTGGCCGACGCGGCCGACGCCCACCGCGCCCTCGAAGGGCGTGCCACCACCGGAAAGGTCCTGCTGCTCCCGTGACCTCTGTGCTCCCCCTGACCACGGCCCTCGCCCCGACCCGCACGCTGCAGGTCGAGGTGTGGTCCGACATCGCCTGCCCCTGGTGCTACATCGGCAAGCGCCGCTTCGCCGCCGCGCTCGACGCGTTCCCGCACCGCCGGCACGTCGAGGTGACCTGGCGTTCCTACGAGCTGTCCCCGCACACCCCCGCCGGGCCGGGACGGCCCGAGATCGACGCGCTCGTCGAGCACAAGGGCATCCCCCGGGACCAGGTGCGGCAGATGTTCGCGCACGTCGCGACCGTCGCCGCCGGCGAAGGCCTCGTGTTCGACTTCGACCGCGCGCTCGCCGCGAACACGTTCGACGGGCACCGGCTCCTGCACGTCGCACGTGAGGTCGGAGGCGCCGACCTGGTCGAGGCACTGATCGAGAAGGTGTTCGACGCGCACTTCTCGCAGGGCGCCGACCTCGGCGACCACGAGACGCTCGTGCGGCTCGCGCGCGAGGCCGGGTTCGCGCAGGCGGGCCTCGACGACGACGACGTCCGGACGGTGCTCGACGGCGACCGCGCCGCCGACGACGTGCGGCGCGACGAGGCCGAGGCCCGGGCCCTCGGCGTCAACGGCGTGCCGTTCTTCGTCGTCGACCGCCGGGTCGCCGTGTCCGGCGCGCAGCCCGCCGAGGTGTTCACGCAGCTCCTCGAAGCCGGATGGCGCGAGGCGAACCCGCTCGCCGTGCTCGCGGGCGACCCCGACGCCGAGGCGTGCACCGACGACAGCTGCGCGGTGTGAGCACCCGGCTGCGGTCCGTCACCGTCGCCGACGTGCCGGCCCTCGCCGCGCTCAACGACGACGCCGTGCCCGCCGTCAACGCGCTCGGCGCGGACGGGCTCGCCGCCCATGTCCCGGCGTGCGACCTCGCGCTGGTCGCCGACGGCGACGACGGGCCGCTCGGGTTCCTGCTGGCGCTCGCACCGGGCGCCGCGTACGCGTCCGAGAACTACCGGTGGTTCTCCGAGCACGTCCCCGGCTCGCTGTACGTCGACCGCGTCGTCGTCGCGCCGCACGCCCACGGACGCGGCATCGGACGGCTCCTGTACGCCGCCGTCGACGAGCGGGCACGCGAGCTCGGGCTGGCGACCGTGACCTGCGAGGTCAACCTCGACCCGCCGAACCCGGGGTCGCTCGCCTTCCACACGCGGCTGGGCTTCGGCCCGGTCGGCGAGCAGGTCACCAAGGGCGGCTCCGTGCGCGTCGCGCTGCTGGCGAAGGACGTCTCCCCCGCCTGACGGCGTCACACCTCGTCGGGCAGCGCCTTGCGGATGACGATCCGGGTCCACGCGCCCACGTACAGGCGGTCGCCGTCCTGCAGCTCGCGCCGCTGACCGGGCGGGATCGGCTGCGTCGGGATCGGGTCGCCGACCCGGCTGACGTACGTGCCGTTCGACGAGTCGAGGTCCTCGACCCACCAGCGCTGGCCGTCCGTGTTCAGCTGGCACTGCCGGCGCGACACGCCCGAGTCCGCCCCGCAGTCGACCTTCGGGTGGATGTTGCGCGACACCGACGGGCGTCCGACCAGCACGCTGCGCTCACGCAGCGGCACCAGCGCGGGCGGGCCCGGCGACGGGATGGGGTCCTCCGGCTTCTGCACCGCGTACCAGTCGGGGTCGACCCAGATCTCCGCGACCCACTGGTCCGGGCCCGCCGGGGGCGGGGTGTCGAGCCCGGCGGGCGCGGGGACCACCGGGGTCGGGGCCGACTGCGCCGGGCCCGGAGACGGCGCGGCGACGGCCGGCGTCGGGGTTGACGACGGTGTGGCGGGCGGTGTGGCGGGCGTGGCGGGCGGGGGCGCAGGCACCGGGAGCGACCCCGTCGTGAAGTCGTACCCGCAGTTCTCGCAGAACAGCGCGCCCGCGGCGGCGGGAGCCCCGCAGTGCGCGCACGTGCTCGGTGCCGACGCCGCCGGCGTCGCGACCGGTGCCGGCGCCGCGGCGTCGAGCGGTGCACCGCACACGTCGCAGTAGTCGGTCGCCTGCGACGTGTGGCCCTGCGGGCAGACGACCGGGCTCATCGGCGCACCCGCGTGGTCTTCGTCGAGGCGGTGTCCAGCGCCATCTCGTCGAGCTTGGCGGCGTTCCGCTTGAGCCGGACCGTGCCCTTCTCCTCGTCGTCGATCTCCACCACGCGCCGCAGCCGCGACGTCGCCTCCTCGTTGCCCGTCTCCGCCGCGAGCTGGACGGCGCGGCCCAGCTTGACCGTCGCCGTCGCCTCGTCCCCCGCGGCCTTCGCGGCCAGCCCCTCCTGGATGACAGACGCGAGCTCGGCCTGGCCTGTGTAGTGGGCCACCTCGGGGCTGATGCGCGCCGAGAGCGCGTCGTCGTCCGTCCACCGGGCCTTGACCAGCCCCGACGTGAGGACCTCTCCCCCGACGGCGACCTGCACGCGCGCCGCGAGCTGCTCCGAGCCGACCGGCTTCGACGCGACCCGGACCGCCACGTGGTAGTCGCGGGACTCGTCGCCCCACGACCCCGTCGCGTACGCGCCCGTGAGCGCGTTGACCTCCGTCCGACGCGTCGTGAGGTCCTCGACGGTCGGGGCCACCTGGCGCACGAACAGGACCTGCGCCCCCTGCGGGGCCCACACGCGCAGCTCGGCCGAGGCCACACCGCGCGCCATCGACGTCTGGACGATCCGGCGGAAGTCCTCGGCGATGTCGGCCGGGTCCGCGATCAGGTCGACGGTGCCGAGCAGCGCCGTCGAGATCTCCCGCAGCTCGTCGACCTCCCAGTGCTCGCCGACGCCGCGCGCGTCGCACTGGAAGTGCCCGGTGAGGTCCCGGACCGCGCGCGACAGCTCGGTGCGCGCCTCCGACTCGTTCTTCCCGTCCGTGAGGAGCACGGCGTGACGCTGCGTCGCCTGCGGGACGGTCGCGAAGATGATGTCCGCCAGCCGCAGCCACGTGCTCATCGCCGTGCCGCCCGACGACCGGATGCCCGAGATCGCCTGCTTCGCGTCGGACCGCGCCCGGTCGTCCATCGGCACCATCGCGACCGCCCAGTTCGGCAGCGGGAACACCCGCTGCGCGACGTGGCTGCCGCCGATCACCGCGAAGAACGTGCCGTCGGGGATCTGGTCGATCGCGACCTGGGCGGCGTGCTTCGCGGCGGCGAGGTTCGCGCCCTCCATCGAGCCCGACGTGTCGATGATGACGATCTCCGCGACGCCACCCTGGGCCGCCCCCGCGGGACCCGCTCCGGCCGCGGTGACCGTGACGATCGCGTGCACGTCCGTGGCACCGTCGGACAGGAACTCGTTCTGGAAGACCTCGGTGCGGAACTCGGCCACGGTGGCTCCTTCGTCGATCAGCGGTCGGTCGGGTCGAGGTCGGGGCGCGAGGCGGGCGGCGGTGCGGCCTCGACGTTTGCGGCGGACCCGGTCGGCTCCGCCTGGAGGCTATCGCCCGTCGGGCGCGCCAGCGCCACGGTGATGTTGTCGTGGCCGCCCTGGGCGTTCGCCCACGTCACGAGCTCTGCCGCGATCGCGTCGGGCGCCGACCCGACCCTCGCCTCGACGTCCCGGACGAGGGCGTCGAGGTCGGCCGCCTCCGAGCAGTAGTTCCACAGGCCGTCCGAGCAGACCAGCACCCAGCCGGGACCCTGGGTCCGGGTCGCCGTGGTCTGCGGGACGACGTCGGGGGCGTCCGGCCCGAGCCACCGGGTGATCGCGTGCGCCGTCGGCGACGACTCCGCCTGGGCGCGCGGCACCCCGCGGGCGATCAGCTCGTTCGCCCCGGAGTCGTCCGCGCTGAGCTGCCGGGGCGTGCCTGCGTCGGGCAGCCAGTACGTCCGGGAGTCGCCGAGCCAGCCGGTCACGACGAGGGGTCCGTCGACCACGGCGGCGACGAACGTGCACGAGGGCGGCTCGGCCCGTCCCGCCCGGTCGCCGACCGCACCGCGGATCGCCGCGTCCGCCGCGGCGGCGGCGTCGACGAGGAGGGCCGACCACGCCGCCGGGCGGGCCGCCTCGGTGACGGTCGCGGGCACCGCCCCGGCCGCCAGGACGTCCCGGGCGGCGCGGGCCGCGGCGAGGCTGGCGAGGTCGGAGTCCGGTGCGCTCGAGACGCCGTCGCACACGACGAGCGCCGTGAGCGCACCGTCGGCGTGCAGCGCCATCGCGTCCTCGTTCCGGGCGTGCCGCCGCCCGCGGTCGCACACGCCGCCGACGTGCGGGGCCGGGCGCTCGGACCAGTGGTCACGCTCGCTCACCGCGAGCGCCCCGCACTGCTCGCAGTACCCGTCGGCCGCGACGACCCCGCCGCACGAGCGGCACGGGGCGCCCGCACCGTCGGCGGCGGAAGGCTCGGGCGACGGCTGGGGCGACGGCTCGGGCGACGGTTCGGCGGGCGCCGCAGGTGCGACGAGCGCGGCACCGCACCCCTCGCAGAACCGGTCGGAGTCGTGCACCGCGGCACCGCAGGCCGGGCACGCCACGCTCACCACGTGGTCCACCGGCGCACCTCGTTCGCGCGGTCGACGAGGCCGATCCGCTCGTCGGGCGACTCGGTGAGGTCGGCGAGACGACGGAACGCGTCCTCGAGCGCGTCCCGCAGCTCGGGCTCACGTGCGGGCACGCCGTCGATCGTCACGGTCGTGGACGGCCCTTGCGTCAGCACCGTGCCGAGCGCCGAACCGAGCACGTCCACCTGCAGCACGGCCCGGTCGCGCGGCGCGATCGTCACCGCCTGCACGCTGCGCAGCGCGTCCGCGAGCGCGGCCAGGTCGTCCTTCGACTCGGCCAGGAGCTGCGCACGCAGGACGCGCGCGTCGACGTAGGAGCTGCGGGTCGGCGTGACCAGGTCGAGCGCCGCGAGGGCGCCGTGCACGTCGCCGCGGGCGCGGCGGATCCGGGCGAGCCCGAACGCGGCGGGCGCGGTGTAGTTCGCGTCGGAGCGGGCGCACACGACGTACAGCGACTCCGCGATCTCGGGCTCGCCGCTCAGCTCGCACGCCGCGGCGAGGGCCAGCTTCGGGGCCAGCTCGCCGGGCACCTGCCCGTACACGGCGTTGAACGAGGCGCGGGCCGCGACCGGGTCGCCGGAGGCGAGCTGCGCGAGACCGCCGAGCCACGCCGCACGCCACTCCCACGGGTCGTCCGCGAGGATCAGCCCGACCGCGTCCTGCAGCACGTCGGGTCGTGCGGCCTCGATCGCCGCTCCGGCCCGACGCAGGCGCACCTCGACGGTGTCCTCGGGCGCGTCCGCCAGCACGGCGAGGCGCTGCACGGGGTCGCTCACGTTGACCCCCGCCAGCCAGCTCGCGGCCGGGTCGTTCGCGTCGACGCGCAGCGCGGGCAGCTCGTCCCACGCCAGCGGACGGGTCGCCTGGTCGGACTGCGGCACCTCGAACAGCACGGACGCGGCCGAGTGCAGCGCCGGGCTGCCGTCGCCGCGGTCGGTCGCGACCACCTCGCGCAGCACGCCGAGGACCTGTGCGCGCAGCTCGTCGACGGTGCCGAACCGGTCCGCCGGGTCGAGCGCGCACGCCTTCGCGAGCAGCCGGTAGAAGGAGTCGTACCGCTGGAACACCGGGGTGTCCGCGACGTCGGGCAGCGACGCCGCGTACGTCGTGGTGTTGCCGCGGAAGTCGAGGACGAGCGTCGCGAGGGTCCGGCCGATCGTGTAGATGTCCGACGCCACCGACGTCCCGACCTCGGGCACCTCGGGCGCCTGGTAGCCGACCGTGCCGAAGATCGCCGACTCGAGGTCGTCGACCCGCCGCACGCCGCCGAGGTCGATGAGCTTGACGGAGTCGCCCTGCTGGATCATGTTGTCCGGCTTGAAGTCGCAGAACAGCAGCCCGATGTCGTGCAGGTACGCGAAGGCGGGCAGGATCTCGAGCACGTACGCGAGGGCCTGGTCGACGGGCAGCGGGTCGTTGACGCCGCCCGCGGCGTCGCGCCGCTGGCCGAGGATCTGCTTGAGCGACCGGCCCCCGACGAACTCCATGACGGTGTAGCCGGCGCCCTCGTGCATCGCGAAGTTGTAGATCTCGACGATGAGCGGGTGCTCGACCTCGGCGAGGAACTGCCGCTCGGCGATGGCCGCGGCGTACGCGTCCGGGTCGCCGGAGTTGAGCAGGCCCTTGAGCACGACCCAGCGGCCGGACACGTTCTGGTCCCGCGCCAGGTAGATCCACCCCAGGCCGCCGTGCGCGAGGCAGCCGACGACCTCGTACTGGCCGCCGACGAGGTCGCCGGGGGCGAGCCGGGGGGCGAAGTCGAACGCGTTGCCGCACTGCGGGCAGAACCCCTCGGTGCGACCGGGGGCACCGTCGCGCCCGCGGCCGACCTTCGCCCCGCACGCGGGGCAGAACCGCTTCGCCTCGGGCACGTGCGGGTCGGCCATCACGGAGCCGAGCGGGTCCGGGACGGGGGCGGGCGGGACCGTCGTCAGGCCCGCGCCGAGCCGGGCGCCGCGCAGCCGTGTCGACGAGGTGCCGACCCGGCGGGTCGTGCTCGACCCGGTCGCGGCGGTGCGGGCCGACCCGAGCGCCGCGGTCGCGAGCCGGCTCGAGCTGGTGCGGCCGGTGCGCGTCGACTGCTCCGAGCCCGGCTCGGCCGCCGCCGCGCCGCGGTCCGGCTGCGCCTGCGCGAACCCGGTGCCGAGGAGCGTGGTCGCCGACGCGGGCGCCGACGTGCCCGACGACGGGGCGGTGGGCGCCTGGGGCGACCCGCAGACGTCGCAGTACCCGTCCTCGTAGGTTCCGGTGCACCCGAGCTCGGTGCAGGAGACGGCGGTCGTCATCGTCGGGTCCCTTCCGGCCCCGGGTGGGGCAGGTCGCGCGTGAGGTACAGGTACTGCTCGACGAGGTAGCGCGACTGGTCGACGTCGCAGGGAGTCTGCTCGACCGCCGTCCGCGCCTCCTCGTAGCCGGCCCGGACGGTCGGCGACGCGCTGCGGCCGTTCACGTCGGCCGCCGCGCGCGCCTGCTCGAGCCGGTAGCGCAGCTCGGCACGCTCGCGCAGCGGTGCGCTGTACGCGTCGGCGACGGCGTCGAACGCTCGCTGCACCGCGCCGAGCCGGTCCACGTAGGCGTCGAGCTCGGTGCGGGTCTCCGGCGGCGGCCCCAGCCGGGACACGTCGGGGACGGCGAGCTTCGGCGGCCGGACCACCTCGCGGCGGCACCGGTCGGCCAGGTCGTGCAACGTCGGCTCGCGGGTCTCGAGCGCGTCGAGCGTGGCCCGGGCCGCTGCGCGGCCGGTGACGAGCGTCCGGCGCTGGGACACCTGCACGATGAGGTCGCGCTCCGCGCGGGCCGTCGCCGCCTCGAGCTCGGCGAGCGGGCCGCCGACGTCCGCTCCGCGCGCGGCCTGCTCGACGAGCCGACGCTCCCGTTCGCGCAGGGCGGCGACGGCGGCCAGTGGCTCGGCCTCGACGCCGGCGAGGTCCTCGCACCGCACGAGGGCTGCGCGCAGCTCACGGAGCCGGGCGACGTCGTCGGCGGTGCTCGGGTCGAACGCGAGGCGCACCCGGACCTGGCCGATCATCGCGTCGCACAGCGTGACGGCCTCGACGAGCGAGACGAGCGCCGAACCGAGACCCGAGTCGAGGCGGCCCCAGACGAGCTGCGACATCTTCTCGCGGGCCACCGCGTCGGCCCTGCCCGCGTCCCACACCGCCACGAGCTCGTCGGTGCGCGTGCGGATCGCCTGCCACATCGTCAGCGCCAGCACGAGGTCGGGGGTCAGCGAGTCGCCCGCGCTCGACCCCTGCGCCGCCGTGTCGAGGCGGTCGAGCTCCGCCCTGCGGTCCGTCAGCCACCGCTCGAGGCCCGCCAGGTACGCGGCGAGCTCCTGGGTGGGGGCGGCCTCGCCGAGCCGGCCCGGGGCCGACGGTGCCGCCACGCGGCCCGACATGGTGCCGGTCACGGCGTCCGGCCGTACACGGACGTCGGAGGCGCCGGTGCGGGCCCGAGCGCGCCGAGCCACCTGTCGTAGAGCGCCGTCCACGTCCCGTCGGTCTTGGCCTGGTCGAGCACCGCGTTCACGAACCGCACCATGTCGACGTTCGCCGCGGGCACACCGATGCCGTAGGGCTCGGCGCTGAACGCGTCGCCGACGACCTTCGCGTACGGGTCCTGCGCGACGAAGCCCGCCAGGACCGTGTCGTCGCCCGTGATGGCGTCCACCTTGCCCTGCTGGAAGAGCGCGAGGCAGCCCGTGTGGGTGTCCGCGGCGACCGCGGTGATGTCGGGGTGCTGCGAGAGCCGGTCGAGCGTCGTCGTGCCCTTCGGGGCGCACACGCGCTGGCCGGCGAGGTCGTCGATGCCTGTCGCGGTGGAGTCGCGCGTGACGAGCACCTTCTGGCCGGAGCGCAGGTACTCCGCGGAGAAGGCGATCTGCTGCCACCGGTCGCAGTTCATCGTGAACGTGCGTGCGACGAGGTCGACCTGGCCGCCCGTGAGCACGTCGAGGCGCTGGCCGGACGTGATGACCCGGAACTGGAGCCGGTCCGGGTCGCCGAACAGCGCGCGGGAGATCTCGTGCAGCACGTCGATGTCGAAGCCCTCGATCTGGCCCGTGAGCGGGTTCCGCGAGCCCATCAGCAGCGTGTCGGCCGAGACGCCGACCACGAGCGAGCCGCGATCCTGGATCGCCGCCATGGTGCTGCCGGGCGTGACCGACGTCCCCGCGTCCGGTGCGTAGGACGTCGTCGCGTCGTCGCACTGCGCGGCGGGCGGGGCGGCCGTCGGCGACGGGGTCTCGCTCGCCGTCGGCGTCGGCGACGGGGCGGTGTCCGTGGGGTCGCAGCCGGCCAGGAGGGCCAGCCCGACGACGGCGGCCAGGACCGCCGCCGTCCGGCGCGCTCGTCCCGGGTGGCGGGTGCGGGTCGTGGTCACCGGTACTCCTCCAGTCGCCTGCCGATACCGCGCCACCCGAGGACCGCCGCGGCGACGCCCGCGAGGAGCGCGAGCCAGCCGAGCAGCACCACCGCGCCACCCGCGTCGCCCAACGCGTCCTGGGTGGCCGTGACGTCCTCGTCGACCGAGGACGTGGCCGCGGCCGTCAGCGCGTCGAACGCGATCCGCGGCTCGCCCTGCGGGTCGACGGCGAGCGCCACCGCGCCGTCCCAGTCCCCGGCGTCGTCCAGGGCCCTGATCTGCGCGTGCGCGCCGACCCACGTCGCGAGCTGCTGGCCGAGGTCGCCGGCGGGCGCGGGCGCGCCGTCGAGCACCTGCGCCGCCTGGTCCGTCTCGGCGACGAACGTCTCCTCGAACGCCTGCCCGGATCCGCGCTTGATGAGGGTGAACGACTCCATCGACTTCGCGTCCGTCGCGAGCGACAGCGCCTGCGAGACGGCCACCGCCCGGGCGTAGGGGCCGTCGCGGACGTCGTCCGCCCGGACGCCGGCGCGGCCGAGGACGACGGCGCCGCCGACCGTGGCGACGACCAGCACGACGGTCGCGACGACCAGGCCGGCGTTGAGCCGCCGGTGCGTCCGCCGGGCCAGCCACACCTGCACGACGACGAGCACGACGAGGGCCAGCACGCACAGCGCGAGCACCCACAGCACCTGCGACACCGCCGCGAACGACCCGTCGACGCGGTGCTCGTTGTCCGCCACGAGGCCGTCCAGCGCGGGCAGCACCTCGGACCGCAGCACCGACGACGCCTGGTCGAGGTAGGCCGCGCCGACCGGGAACCCCTGCCGGTTGTTGGCCCGCGCCTGCTCGACGAGGCCGGTGTACGTCGTCAGCCCCGCGGTGGCCGTGCCGAGGAGGTCGGCGTCGGAGGAGTTCGAGCCGGCGAGGCCGGCCAGCCCCTGCGACGCCTCGGCGATCGCGGTGCTGTAGCGGACGCGCTGCTCGACCGGCTCGAGACCGCCCACGAGGAACGCGTTGGTCGCGGCGGCGTCCGCCGTGACGAGGTCGTTGCGCACCTCGCGGACCCCGATGAGCTGCGCCGTGTCGGCCCGGGCGGCGTCGAGCGCCGCGGCCTGCGCCAGGCCCGCGGCGAGACCCGCGGCCCCCGCGACCAGGGCCGCGACGACGACGAGGACGCCCGCGACGCGCAGCTTCCCGGGCGTCCGGCGCAGCGCGGCCCGCAGGCCGTGCGACGCCGGCGCCGGGTCTCCTGGCGCGGCGGCCGCCGCGACCGCCGGCGTGACCGGCGCGGGACCCGTGCGGCCCGTCGCGCTGCCGGGTGAGACGAGCGTCGTCACGCGGACTCCTCGAGGTGGTCGGGGGCGGCCGGGTCGTCGGCCGCCGGGTCGTCGTCCGCAGCGGCGTCGTCCGCCGAGGCGACGAGGTCGTCGGGCAGCAGCACGCGCAGCTGCTCGAGGCTGGGCTCGTCGACGTCGCGCAGCCGCCACGCGTGCCGGGTGATGGCCTGGTCGAGCACGTTGCGGGCGTACCGGCCGTTGCCGAAGCCCTCGTCGCGGACCTCGGCGGACGCGAGCCGCTCGAACTGCGCGAGGCACTCGGGCGACGGCGTGAAGTCCGCCTTGCGCGCGGTGCGGTCGAAGATCTCCCGGAGCTCGGCGTCCGTGTAGTCGTCGAACTCGAGCGTCGTCGCGAACCGGCTCTCCAGGCCCGGGTTGACGGCGAGGAACCGCGCCATCGGCCCGGGGTACCCCGCGACGACGACCACCAGGTCGTCGCGGTGGTCCTCCATGTCCTTGACGAGCGTGGTCACGGCCTCCTCGCCGTACTGGTCCTCCGCCAGCCCGTACGCCTCGTCGACGAACAGGACCCCTCCGACGGCCGACGCGACGACGGCCGACGTCTTCTCGGCGGTCTGCCCGAGGTACCCCGCGACGAGCTCCGAGCGGTCCACCTCGACGAGGTGCCCCTTGCTCAGCAGCCCGAGCGCGCGGTACAGCCCCGCGACGAGGCGCGCGACCGTCGTCTTGCCCGTGCCGGGGTTCCCGAGGAACACGAGGTGCCGGGTGATCGTCGGCGTCGCGAGCCCCGCGTCCTGGCGGAGCTTGGCGACGCGCAGCAGCTGCGCCTGCCGCCGGACCTCGTGCTTGACGCGCTCGAGGCCGACGAGCGCGTCGAGCTCCGCGAGCAGCTCGTCGAGCGTGGGCGCGGGTGCCTCGGTCCCGGTGGTGGCCGCTGCGGTCGCCGGCTCCGCGGTCGCGAGCTCACCCGGGCCTGCGGTCCGGCCCGCCGGCAGCCCGGCGGTCGTGGCCGCGCCGTCCGGGGACCACCGGTCGCCGTGCTCGGGTCCCGGCACGGTGGACGGTCGCGGCGGCCCGGCCTGCAGCACGGCGTCGCGCTGCACCGCCGCGGTCGCCGACGCGCGCGCGATGACGTCGATCGACGCCGGACCCAGGTCGCAGGCGGCGGCGACCACCCGGACCAGCGCCGCCGCGTAGCCGCCGGCGTGCGCCGACCCGTCAGCGACGAGCGCCGCGAGGGACGCGGTCGGCGTCGACCGCCACCGGCGCGCGACGGCGGCCTGCTCGAAGAACCGGTCGAGCGCGGGTCCGGGCACCCCGACCGCCGCGCTCCACGCCGCCGGCGCACCCGGCACCGCCTCCGCGACCGCCGCGGCGAGGGCGGCCCCCTCGTCGCGGGCCGCCGCGGGATCGAGGCCCGCCGCCGTCGCGGCCTCCTGGACCGCGTCGAGCGCCGCGCGCAGCTCGTCGACCGGGCCCACGCTCACAGCGCCTCCCCCGTGACCGCGCCCGGACCGACCTCCGGTGCGATCGCCAACGCCGACCCGCCGAACTTCTCGGCGAGGAACTGCCCGTGCGCGACGAGCGCCTGCGCGTCCTCCCGTGACACCGCGTCGGAGATCTTGTCGAGGGTCACACCGAGCAGGTCGAGCTGGTCGCACAGGACCATGAGCGACGTCTTTCCGTGCGACACGACGCGCCGGTCCGCGAACTCCCGCGGCAGCCGCAGGTACCCGCCCACAGCCTCCGGCAGGTAGCTGGTCGCGGTCGCGACGACGGTGTGCGCCTGCCGCGAGCCCACGCCGAACCGGTCGAGGCGCGGCGCCATCTCCTCGATGGTGCGCGCGATGCCGTGCACGCGGGCCACCACCGCCGCGGGCACGCGACCGGCGACCTGCTGCTCCACGGTCCGCACCGACGCGAGGATCTCCGCGGACGTCGGCGGGGCGGGCCGCGCGGTCGTGAGCTCGGCCGGACGCGGCCGGCCCCGCAGGCGGTCCACGACGTCCCCGAACCAGCTCATCTGGATCCCGACCCGTCAGCTGCCGCCGAGGTCGAGCGAGCTCGACGACGACAGCCCCTCGCGCAGAGGGGTGTCCGTGCGCGAGACGCGGTCGAGGTAGGCCTGCGCCTTCTCCGTCTCGGTCTGCAGGACGCCGACGGTCTGCGCCATCGAGTCGAGGGCCTTGACCTTGAACTCGTCGATGGACTCCATGGTCGCGTAGATGTCGGCGAAGGCCTGCTGCAGCTGGGGCAGACCGAGCGTCGACGACGCCGCCTGCTGCTGGATGCTCGCCGACTGGTCCTTGAGCATCTTGGACGTCGACGCGATCATGCCCGAGGTCGTCGTGTTGAGGGCCGTGATCTGGTCGAGCACGAGCTTCTGGTTGTTGAGCGCCTGCGCGACGAGCACGGCGGTGCGCAGCGCGGAGACCGTGGTGGTCGTCGCGCGGTCGACGCCCTTGATGAGCTCGATGTTGTTCTTCAGGATGATGTCGACCGCGAGGTACCCCTGGATCGACACGACGAGCTGCGTGAGCAGGTCCTGGTGCTTCTGGCGGACGTAGAACAGGACGTCCTTGCGCAGCGAGTCGGCCCGGGTCGGGTCGGACACCTCGATCTCGGCGATCTTCGCGGACAGCTGCGTGTCGAGGTGCTCCGCGACGTACACGTACTGGTTCAGGCGGCCCATGGTCTCCCACAGGCGCTGCTTCTCGAGGTTGAGCGCCGCGTTGTCCTTGCGCAGCTCGTCCTGCCCGTCGTACAGCGCCCGCACGATGGCGTCGAGCTGCGCCTGCGCGCTCTCGTACCGGCGGAAGTAGTCGGTGAGCTGCTGGCCGAACGGGATGAACCCGAGGAGCTTGCGGCCGACGCTCGCCTCGGCGGGATCGAGCTCCTCGACCGTGCGGCGCAGGTCGAGCAGGGACCGGCTCACCTGCGACGTCCCGGACACGCCGCCCTCACGCAGCTCGCGCACGGGGACCTGCAGGAGCCGGTTCGACGAGTCCGCGGCGGTGCGGATGTCAGCCTCGCCCATGAGGCGGACGTCGTCGGCCTTCGCGGCGAGCTCGGGCGAGCCGGGCTGGACGGCGAGCAGGCCGTCGACGTACGCCGAGACCTTGGCGTTCAGACCGGGC
Source organism: Cellulomonas chitinilytica (assembly GCF_016862675.1). GTDB lineage: Bacteria > Actinomycetota > Actinomycetes > Actinomycetales > Cellulomonadaceae > Cellulomonas > Cellulomonas chitinilytica. The sequence goes on from NZ_BONK01000016.1 coordinate 26,480, forward strand.
AGCGCCGCCTCGTCGATCCGCGGGGCCATCGCCGGGGCCTGCGTCGCGGCGACCGGCTGCGCCGGTGCGGGCGGCTCCAGCGCGAACGCCGACTGCGCCGCCGGGGGTGTCAGTGGGGTCGCGTCGGTCATGTGTTCCTCCACGTCAGCGGTCGTCGAGCACTGTGCCCCGCCGCTGCGTCGCGCCGTGCGGCGCCGTCGGACGATGGTCACGCGATGGTCAAGCGCTTGCCTGCGGACGCTAGCACGGTGACGTGACGCCCAGGGGGTGGATTCAGCCGGCCGAGCACCGCGTTCGTGCAGAGCGCAACGGATAGCCTGCGGCTGCGGACCGCTCGACGGCGTCGGTCCCGACCGTCGAACGGTGCGTCCCCTGACCGGCGCACGCCTGCGGCGTGCTCACCTGGAGGCACCGATGACGACTTCCCCCGACGACGTCCGTCTGACCCCGCGCACCGAGCCCCTGGGCCTCGCGGTCCCGTCGGCCGTGCCCACCCACTGGTACAACCTCGCCGCGGACCTGCCGACGCCCGTGCCGCCCGCCCTGCACCCGGGCACGCAGCAGCCGCTCACGCCCGACGACCTCGCCCCGCTCTTCCCGATGGCGCTCATCGGCCAGGAGGTCTCGACCGAGCGGTACGTCGAGATCCCGCAGACCGTCCGGGAGATCTACGCGCTGTGGCGGCCGTCGCCCCTCGTGCGGGCGCGGCGGCTGGAGCGGGCGCTCGGCACCCCGGCGCGCATCTACTACAAGTACGAGGGCGTGAGCCCGGCCGGGTCGCACAAGCCGAACACGGCCGTCGCGCAGGCCTACTACAACGCCGTCGAGGGGATCACGAAGCTCACCACGGAGACCGGCGCCGGCCAGTGGGGCGCGTCGCTGTCGATGGCGTGCTCGCTGCTCGGCCTGGAGTGCGAGGTGTGGCAGGTGCGGGCGTCCTACGACTCCAAGCCGTACCGGCGGATGCAGATGGAGACGTACGGCGCGGTGTGCCACCCGTCGCCGTCGGACCTCACGCAGGCTGGTCGCGCGATGCTCGAGGCCGACCCGCACACCACCGGGTCGCTCGGCATGGCGATCAGCGAGGCGGTGGAGGCCGCGGCGACCGACCCGGCGGCGCACTACGCGCTCGGCAGCGTGCTCAACCACGTGCTCCTGCACCAGACGGTCATCGGCCAGGAGGCCCTCGCGCAGCTCGACGAGATCGACGAGCGGGCCGACGTCGTGTTCGGCTGCGCGGGCGGCGGCTCGAACCTCGGCGGGCTGGCGTTCCCGTTCCTCGGCCGCAACCTGCGCGAGGGCACGAGCACCCGCGTCGTGGCGTGCGAGCCGGCGGCGTGCCCGTCGCTCACGCAGGGCGAGTACCGCTACGACTTCGGGGACGTCGCCGGCCTGACCCCGCTGCTCAAGATGCACACCCTGGGCAAGGACTTCGTACCGCCACCTATCCACGCGGGCGGCCTGAGGTACCACGGGATGGCGCCGATGGTGTCGCACGCGAAGGAGCTGGGGCTGCTCGATGCGATCGCCGTCGACCAGGAGACCGCGTTCGCGGCGGGGGTCGAGTTCGCGCGGGCCGAGGGGATCATCCCGGCGCCGGAGTCGACGCACGCGGTCGCGGGAGCCATCGCGCACGCGCGCGCGGCGACCGAGCCGCAGACGATCGTCATCGGGCTGTCCGGCAACGGGGTGCTCGACCTGCCCGCGTACCACGACTTCCTCTGACAGCGCCCGTCGGGGTCAGGCCCGGCGGCCCCGGACCAGCAGGTGCGCGCTCGCTCCGAGCAGGCTGGGCTCGCGCTCGACCCGGCGGATCGCGTCGAGCACCCGCTCACGCGTGCCGGGGTCATCCAGCAGCTCCTCGATCCCTCGCTGGAACGAGCCCGGCCCTTCGACCGCGACCGGGCCGTCGAGCTCCAGCCCCGCCTCCTCGACCTCGTGGGCGAGCTCGTCGGCCCGGTGGAAGTACGCGGTCGCGAACCAGCCCGGTACCCGGTCGGCGTTGACGTGCTCGCCGGTCTCGACGCCACGACGGACCACCTCGGCGAACCGCGGGTCCCGCAGGAACCCGCTCGCGAACCCGTCGATCGTCGACCCGAACCGGCTGATCGCCGCGGCCACGACCACCCCGCCCGGACGCAGGACCCTGCGGGCCTCCGCCCACGCCCGCAACCGGTCCGGCCGGGACGGCAGGTGGTAGAGCGGCCCGAGCAGCAGGACGGCGTCCACCGAGCCGTCGTCGAACGCGAGCGCGCGGGCGTCACCCTCGGTCACGGACGCGAGCGGACGGCGGGCGGCCGCTGACGCCGCGCGCGCCTGCTCCACGTGCAGCGGCACCGGGTCGACGAGGTGCACGGTGTAGCCCTCGTCGGCCAGCGGCAGCGCGTACCGGCCCGCCGCACCACCGACGTCGAGCACGACCGCGGGTGCGGGGGGCAGCCAGCGGTGGAGCAGCTCGGTGGTGCGCAGCGCCTCGAGGCGGCCGTGACCGGCGCCGAGACGCGCCTGCTCGTCGCCGATGGCGTAGTAGGCCTGGACGTCGGGCGGGATCTCCATCTCGGCACCCTCGCGGGCGCGGCGGCCGTTGTCCACCGAGTTCGGCACGGACGCCCGAGGGCCCGCGTCCGTCGTGGACGCGGGCCCCCGTGCGCGCGGTCAGCGGGTGCTGACCGGCCTGCTCGTGCTCGGCGACACGTTCGCCGGGTCGTCCGGCACGAACGTGGCCGTGTACGTGTGGCGGCCGGACGGCACGGTGCCGATGGCGATCCCGAGCACCACGTCGAGCGACTTCACGACGGTGCCGCCCTCACGGATCTCGACCTTCCCGGACGGGAACCTCCCGTTGTCGGTCGAGACGGTCGCGACGGCGAAGGACGGGACGAACAGGAAGCCGGGGGTCACCGTCAGGCTCGTCCTGGTGGTGACCTTGTCCACCACGACCGTCACCGCCTCGGACTGCGAGCCGGTGACCGTGTCGTCCCCGGCGAACCGTGCGACGACCTCGTAGGTGCCCGCGGGCGTCGAGGCGGGCAGGGTCAGCGTGGCCTTGCCCTTGCTCAGCGTCGCCGTCCCCAGGACCGTATCGCCGGCCACGAACTCGACGGGACCGGAGACCGGCACCGTCGACGTGACCGTCGCCTTGAGCTTGACCTTCGACGTCCCGTACACCTGGCGCGCGGGCGCCGCGGTGAGGGTCGTGGTCGACGCCGGGAGCGCCTCCTCGACCGTGAGCGGCAGCGTCACCGTGGTGCCGCTGGGCGCCGCGACGAGCGTGAGGGTGTGCGCTCCCCCGCCGGTGCCCGACGGGACCGTGACGGACACGCTCGCGTTCCCGCCGGTCACGGGCGCCGAGCCGATCGACGTGCCGTCGAGCCGCACGTCGAGACTCGTGTTCTGCGGTGACCCGAGGCTCGTGAGGTCGAGCTTCGTCACCGGGAACGCGAGGGTGTCGCCGGCCGTGACGGACGCCGGCAGCACCGGCACGCCGACGGCCTGGCGGGCGAAGTCCGGCGCGAGGTCCGGGTGCGCCTGCAGGTACGCGATCCAGCCGTCGCGGTCGACGAGCCCGGAGTCGCGGGCGTCCGTGCCCTCGGTGAAGACCCGGAAGTTGTCGCCGCCCGTGACGAGGAACGAGAACGTGCCGATGCGGTAGCTCGCCGCCGGGTCGAGCGGCACGCCGTCGACCGTGATGGACGTGATGTGCGACCCCATCGGCGCCGCGGCGTCGTAGGTGTACGTCACGTTGTCGGACAGCCCGAGCTGCAGGTACGGCCGCGTCGGGATGGTGCCGTCCGGGTTCGTCTGCCACTGCTGCTCGAGCATCGTCTTGACCTGGGCGCCCGTGAGCGAGGTCGTCCAGAGGTTGTTGACGAACGGGAGCACCGAGTTCGCCTCGGCCGTGGTCACGACGCCGTCGGGCGCGTACAGCAGCTCGGCCCGCAGGCCGCCCGGGTTGACGACGCCGATCTGCGCGCCGCCGAGGTTGTCGGGTGCCAGGGTGTCCCGCAGCGCGTTCGCCACGAGGTCGCCGAGCGTCGACTCGCTCGCCCGGTCGTCCCGGCCGGACGTCGGCGTCGGGCCAGGCCCGACGTAGCCGTCCGCTGTGTACGTGCCGCCGGAGAACGCGGTGGTGATGTCGTCGGTGACCGACCCGACGGGGACCGAGCCGACCTCGTTGGCGTACGCGAGGGCGGCGTCGGTGATCCGCTTCACCTCGGCGACCCGCGGGTACGTCGCCGCGAGCTGCGCGGCGAAGTCCGCCTCGCTCGTGCCGGCCGGCGGGACGAGCCGCGGGACGTTCGTCTGGGTGTGGGCGAGGACCTCGTCGGTGCTCGGGTCGTACGTGAGCACGATCTTGCCGATGTTGTCGCCGTACGAGCCCGTCTGCAGGATCGGACGCGTCTTGCCCGGCTGCCCCGGGACCGGAGCCTCCCACGCGTACTGCTTGTGGGTGTGCCCGGTGAAGATCGCGTCCACGGCAGGCGAGGTGTCGTTGACGATCTCCGCGAACGCGCCGCCCGCGGCGACCTCCTCCTCCAGCGTCGCCCCGTCCGGCGTGCCCTCCGACGCGCCCTCGTGGAAAGACGCGACGAGCACGTCGGCCTCGCCGTTGGACGGGTCGCCGTCGGTCAGCTCGCCCGCGACGCGGTTGACCGCCTCGACGGGGTCGCCGAACGACAGCTCGGTGATGCCGCCGGGGCTGACCAGCGACGGCGTCTCCTCGGTGACCGCCCCGATGATGCCGACGGTCACGCCGTCCATGTCGATGAGGGCGTACTCCGGGAGCGCCGGGGTGGTGGTCCCCGCCTCGTAGACGTTCGCCCCGAGGTAGTCCCACGTGGCGTTCGTCCCGCCCGCGATGATGCGGTCACGGAGGTCGGCGAAGCCCTTGTCGAACTCGTGGTTGCCGACCGCCGACGCGTTGAGCTCGAGCGCGTTGAGCACGTCGATCGTCGGCTGGTCCTGCTGCACCGCGGACGCGAACAGCGACGCGCTCACGTTGTCACCGGCCGACACGAACGCGACGGGGTCCCCGGCGGCGATCGCTGCTGCCTTCTCCTTCTCGACGGTGCCCGCGAACTTCACGGTGTTGGCGTCGATGCGGCCGTGGAAGTCGTTGATGTCGAGCAGCGTGAGGTTCACGGGCACCGCGGCGCCCTTCACGAGGCCGACGACCACCGGGTCGTGGTCCGAGGACCGGTACGGGTCCGCCGCGTAGAACAGCGTGCCGTGGTAGTTGTACCGGCTGTACTCGAGCGCGATCGACTCCTCGGCGTTGATCTCCCAGATGTCCGCACCCGTCGCCCGCGCGAGCGCCGGGCCGTTGAGCAGCACGTGGTCGAGTGACCCGGACAGGCCGCCGAACGAGTAGGAGTACTGGCCCGGCGCGAGGTCCGACCCGGCGTCCGTGTACCCGGCGTCGTAGAGCAGCCGCAGCGGGTCCTCCTGGGTGTAGGAGTTGAAGTCGCCGACGAGCGCGACCGACTCGACCCCGCCCTGGATGGCCGGGACCCAGTCCCGCAGCGCGGTGGCCTGCCGGACCCGGGACTCGTTCGACGCGCCCTGGCCGTCGCCGCTGTCGACGTCGCCCGGCCACGGGCCGGCCGATCCCTTCGACTTGAAGTGGTTGACCACGACGAGGAACGGCTCTCCCCCGCCGGCCGGCGTGAACGCCTGGGCGATCGGCTCGCGGGCGTTGCCGAACGCCTCGTCGTCGGCGCTGAGCGAGCCGAGGGCGTGCGACGGCCCCGTCCGGGTCACCGCGGCGGTCCGGTAGATGATCGCGTTGTTGATGACGTCCATCTGCGCGACCGGCGGCAGGTCGGCCGTCGCGGACGGGACGAACGCCCAGGTTCCCGGCCCGGCGTCCGCGTTGAGCGCGTCGACGAGCGTGCCGACCGCCTCGTCGGCCACCCCGTCCACCACCAGTGAGTTCTCGATCTCGAGCAGGCCGACCACGTCGGCGTCGAGCCCGTTGATCGCCGCGACGATCTTGTCCTGCTGGCGCTGCAGGTCGGCCGGGTCCCACGCCCCGCGCGGGTTGCAGCCGCTGTTCACCGTCACCGGGTCACCGGTGCGGTCGTTAAACGACGTGCAGCCGGGGGTCCCCGCGCCGAGCGTCGTGAAGTAGTTGAGGACGTTGAACGACGCGACCTTGAGGTCTCCGCCGATCGCCGCCGCGTCGGGTGCGGTGGTGCGGTCGTTCGCGAACGCCACCGGCGCGGGCAGGCCCGCGACAACCTGCGCGGTCGGGTTCAGCTTCCACACGTTGTTCCGGAAGTCCACGACGAGCGGGGCGCTGAACGTCACGGCCTCGCCCACCCGCACCGGGTTCGCGAGCGACACGTACGGCGGCGTCTGGCTCTGGTTGGCCGCGGACAGGAAGTTGGTGGACGCGCCGTCGTCGAGGACGACACCGCGTGCCGCGTCGTCGGCGGCCGCAGCGGCGGCCTCGGCCGAGCCGGGCGCGCCGACCTCGGTGGGCTGCAGCAGCGGCGTGGTCCCCGCCGCCAGCCCGACCTCGCCGTACTGGTTGGTGCTGAACGTGTTGGACACGGTGAAGTCGCCGGTCGGCGTGAACAGCATCGACTCGAGCGCCTCACGTGCCGCGTCGGTCGTCGGCCACCCGCCCGCGACCGGCGTCACGGCCGGCACCGGGTCGTGCAGCGGCTCGAGGCCGCCGGCCGCGACGGTCAGCTCCGTGAGCCCGTTGAACTCGCTGACGGCACCCGTGACCTTCACGCTGTCGCCGATCCGGACCTGGTCGACGGTCGCGGACGAGAAGACGAAGATCGCGTCCGACGCACCCGGCGTCGGGTCGCTCGCCCCTCCGGTGCCCGGCGTCTGGATGACGTACCCGCTGAGCCCACCCGTCGGGTAGGCCGCGGTGACCACGCCGCTCGTCACGACCTGCGTCCCGACCAGCGGCGACGCGGCGCCCGTGCCCTGGATCTCGGCGATGGTGTGCTCGGTCGGCGTGCCCGGCCCGCCGGGGCCCGTGCCGGACGCCGTCGGCGTGGGTGCACCCGCGGTGAAGTCCGCCGCGTTGTCCGCGGTGTTCGCGTGCGTCGCCGAGCGCGACACCGAGGTCGCGTTGGTCGTGGCCGGTGCCGCGCCCGTGCCGGCGAAGTCGGTCGCGCTGCCCCAGCCGACGAGGTCGACCACGGCCGGCAGGAGCGCGCAGCCGGACGAGCAGGCGAGCGACGCGGTGTCGCTGGTGAGCGCGACCTTCCCGCCGGCCCCGCCCATCGGGATGGTGCCCTCGACGTCCACCGGGACGTCCGGTGCCGCCGTGTTGGAGCCGAACGCCTCGCCGACGACCAGGAAGTCGCCGGGCTCGAGGGTCCCGCCGGTCAGGACGGTCTTCTGCCACGAGGACCCCGACGTGGACGCGTACTGGACCGCCCACCCGCTGAGGGCGACGGGCGCGGTCCCCGGGTTGTAGAGCTCGACGAAGTCGCGGTCGAACGGGGCGCCCGAGTTGCCGCCCCCGCCGTACACCTCGTTGATGACGAGCGGCGCGCCCGCGACGACGGTGGCCTGCGCGCCACCCGCCCCCACGATGGTGCCGACCAGTGCCAGGCCGAGGGCCGCGATGCCCCCGGCCGCCGACTTCACTCCTGCGTGCACGTCGAGCTCTCCTTCGTCGGGGGCGCCACACAGCCGCCCCACAGGGCGGCCGTCGTTCACTCTCACGGGTTGCCCGATATGCCGCAACTACTCATCGGTAACCGTTTGGTGAACTCGTCCCAGGACTGCACGACAACCGGACACGACACGACCCCGCGGCCGGTGCGGCGCGCGGGGTCGTGACGGTCGCGACGCAGGTCAGGCGCGCAGCGTGGCTCCGAACCGCTCGTGCGTCGCGGCGACGACGGCGTCCCGGACGGCTGCCTGCTCCTGAGCCGTCAGGGTCCGGTCGGCGGCCCGCAGCCGCAGCGCGAACGCGAGCGACCGGGTCCCGGCCGGCACCTGGTCGCCGACGTACACGTCGAACAGCCGGACGTCCTCGACGACGTCACCCGCCGGGCTCGACGACGCACCGTCGCGGACGGCCGCGAGCACGTCCGCCGCCGGCACCTCGGCGGGGACGACGAGGGCGACGTCCTCCTTGGCGACCGGGAACGGCGACACCGGGTGCGCCTGGACCGGGTCGTGCGGTGCGTGCGCCAGCAGCACGTCGAGGTCGAGCTCGAACGCGACCGCCCGCGCGGGCAGGTGGTGGGCGGCGACGACCTTCGGGTGCAGCTCGCCCGCATGCCCGACGAGCGTCCCGTCGGCCGTCGTCAGGCGCGCGCACCGCCCCGGGTGCCACGGCGCGTGGTCGGCGTCCGCCGACACGACCAGCGGCACGCCCACGATCTGCGCGACCTTCTCGGCGGCCGCGATCGCGTCCGTGTAGTCGGCCTTGCGACCCGGTCCCCACCACCCCGACGGGAACACGTTCCCCGCGAGCACGCCCGCGACCCGACGCGGCTGCGGCGGGACCGCCGCCTCGATGGCGGCGAGGTCCTCGTCCGAGGGCCGCACACCACCGGGCAGCCGGGGCGCGACGGGCGCGCCGGCCAGCGGCCGGGTGACGAGCCCGATCTCGAACACGGCGACGTCGACGACCCCGCGCGAGACGTTGCGCCGCGCGGTGTCGAGCAGCGTGACCAGCAGGTTCGTCCGCAGGTACGGCTGCGCGTCGGAGAGCGGGTTGACCAGACGCACCGCCCGCCGCCGCGCGTCGTCCGCGGGCAGCCCGAGGGCGTCGAGCTGCTCGGTCGAGACGAACGGGTAGCTCAGCACCTCGACGAGGCCCGCCTCCGCCAGCGCGCGGGCCACGGAGCGCCGGGTCCGCTGACCGTGGGTCAGGCCACGGCCGACCGGCGCGTCGGGCACGATGCTCGGGATCGCGTCGTAGCCGCGCAGCCGCGCGACCTCCTCGACGAGGTCCACGCCCACGACCAGGTCGGGACGCCACGTCGGCGGCAGGACCTGGACGGTGCCGTCGACGACGTCGCCGACCGCGCACCCGATCTCCGTGACGGTCTCGACGACCTCGTCGGCCGTGTACGGGACACCGACCAGCCGGGCCGGCAGGGTCACGTCCAGCGTGATCGGGGCCGGTGCCGTGGTGGCGTTCACGTCCGTCAGCCCGTCGTCGGCGACGCCGCCGCCGTGCTCGGTCAGGAGCGCCACCGCCCGCGCGACCGCCACGCGCGGCAGCTGCGGGTCGACGCCCCGCTCGAACCGCTTGGCGGCCTCGCTCGGCAGCTTGTGCCGGCGCGCGGTGCGGGCGACCGTGATCGGGTCGAAGTGGGCGGCCTCGATCAGCAGGTCCGTCGTGCCCGGGCCGACCTCGCTGTCCCCGCCGCCCATGACCGCGGCGAGGCCGATGACCCGCGACGCACGCACGCCGCCGGGGCTGTCGGTGATGAGCAGGTCCTCGGGGTCGAGCGCCCGGTCGACGTCGTCGAGCGTGCGCATCCGCTCCCCCGGCGCCGCCCGCCGCACGACGATCGGCTCGGCGACCTTGTCCAGGTCGTAGGCGTGCAGCGGCTGCCCGAGGTCGAGCATGACGTAGTTCGTCACGTCGACAGCGAGCCCGATGGGCCGCATGCCGGCCTGGGTGAGCCGGCGCTGCATCCACTGCGGCGACGGGTCGTTCGCGCGCACGCCCCGCACCACCTGCGCGACGAACCGGTCCGCACCGGGCACGCCGTCGACGGGCGCGGCGTCGTCGATCTCGACCGCGAAGCCGCCGGACACGGGCGCGCGCTGCGCGTCGGACGCCAGACCGCGGTCCGTGAACCATGCACCGGTCGAGTGCGAGTACTCGCGGGCGACGCCACGCATCGAGAAGCAGTACCCGCGGTCGGGCGTCACGTTGATCTCGAGCACCTCGTCGCCGAGCCCGAGCAGCTCACGCGCGTCCGTGCCGACCTCCGCGTCGATGCCCAGGGTCGACAGCACGATGATCCCGGCGTGGTCCTCGCCGAGCCCGAGCTCGCGCGCCGAGCAGATCATGCCGTCGGACACGTGCCCGTACGTCTTGCGGGACGCGATCGCGAACGGTCCCGGCAGCACGGCCCCGGGCAGCGCGACGACCACGCGGTCACCGACGACGAAGTTGTGCGCGCCGCACACGATGCCCCTCGGGGTGCCGCCGGGCTCGTTGTGCTCCGGGCCGACGTCGACGCGGCACCAGTTGATCGTCTTGCCGTTCTTCTGCTCCTCGGGCGTCAGCTCGACGACCTCGCCGACCACGAGCGGACCGGTGACGGCGGCGGCGTGGATCGCCTCCTCCTCGAGCCCGACGCGGACCAGGTCCGCGGCCAGCTGCTCGGCGGTGAGGCCGGCGGGCAGCTCGACGTGCTCGGCGAGCCACGTCAGGGGGATGCGGGGCATCAGATCTCCGTCCCGAACTGCGTGGAGAAGCGCACGTCGCCCTCCACCATGTCGTGCATGTCAGCGATCTCGTGGCGGAGCATGAGCGTGCGCTCGATGCCCATGCCGAAGGCGAAGCCCGAGTAGACGTCGGGGTCGACCCCGCACGCGCGCAGCACGTTCGGGTTGACCATCCCGCAGCCGCCCCACTCGATCCAGCCGGGTCCGCCCTTCTTCTGCGGGAACCACAGGTCCATCTCGGCGCTCGGCTCCGTGAAGGGGAAGTACGCCGGTCGCAGGCGTGTGCGCGCCTCCGGGCCGAAGATCGACCGCACGAAGTGGTCGAGCGTGCCCTTGAGGTGCGCCATCGTCAGGCCCTTGTCGACCGCGAGGCCCTCGACCTGGTGGAACACCGGCGTGTGCGTCGCGTCGAGCTCGTCGGTCCGGAACACCTTGCCCGGGCACGCGATGTAGACGGGCAGCTCGCGCTCCAGCAGCGAGCGGGCCTGGACGGGCGACGTGTGCGTCCGCAGCACGAGACCCGACTCGGCACCCGCACCCGCGTCGACGAAGAACGTGTCCTGCATCTGGCGCGCCGGGTGGTCGACGCCGAAGTTCAGCGCGTCGAAGTTGAACCACTCGGCCTCGAGCTCGGGGCCCTCGGCGATCTCCCAGCCCATCGCGACGAAGATGTCCGCGACGCGCTCCTGGAGCGTCTCGAGCGGGTGGCGCGCGCCCAGCGGACGGCGGTCCACCGGCAGCGTGACGTCGACGGCCTCCTCGACGAGCACGCGGGCGTCGCGCTCCGCCTCGAGCACGGCCTGCCGCTCCGCGAGGGCGGCGTTGAGGCGGCCGCGGGCCGCACCGAGCAGCCGCCCGGCGGTGCCCTTGTCGGCCGGGGCGAGGCCGCCGATGGCCCGGTTCGCGAGCGCGAGCGGGCTGTGCTCCCCGAGGTGGGCGAGCCGTGCCTGCTTCAGCCCGTCGAGGTCGGTCGCGGCGTCGAACGCCTTGAGCGCGGCCTCCACGGCGGCGGCGATGCCGGGCTCGTCGAGCGGGGACAAGGGGGTGTCGTCGGACATCCGGACCTTCCAGGGGAGGTTGCGGGCGACCCGACCGTGCGCGAGCGACGCCGGGCCGTGGACGTGCGCGAGGCGCACGGCCAGCAGGGAAGTCTAGTGGCGCCCGTCCCGGGGCCCGGTGCGCCGTCCGCCGACGTCGGCGGACCTGCTCACGTGCGCGTCAGCGCGGCCCGGGAACGGGCCGCGGAAATCGACGGGGGCACGGCGTCATGCCGGTCATCCTGCCACGCACGCCGTGACGTCGACGACCGCTTTGGCGGCTCAGCGTCCGAGCGGGAGCCGCTCGACCTCGGTGTACAGCGGGCCGCCGCCGCGCCCCGCTCCGGGCCGCGACTCGACGAGCACGACCTCCTGCACGAGCCAGGTCGGACCCTCGTACACGGCCAGCGCGCGGGCGACGCCCGTCGCGACGTCGTCGTCGTCCGCCGGCGCACCCGGACGCCCGGCCATCTCCGGCCCGCCCCGTCCCGGCCGCGAGGACCGTCGTCGCGGCGGGCGGCTCCCCGGACGGATCCGCCCGACCGTGAGGTGCGCCCGGTCCCGAGGACGCAGGTCCTCGTGCGCCCCCGCCGCGGCGCCCGCGTCGACGCAGGCCGCCGTCAGCGCCCGCTGCGCGTCGACGTCGCCCGAGACGCCGACCCACATGGTGCGGTGCGAGAACACCCCGGCACCCCGCAGGGCCAGCGGGTACGGGTCGATCTCCTGCGCCGCCGACGCCAGGTCGGCCGTCAGGGCAGGGACCGCACCGTCGGGGACGTCCCCGTAGAACGCCGCCGTGAGGTGCCAGGTCTCGCGCGCCGACCAGCGGATCGCCGTCGACGACCCTGCCGGGCCGCCGCGGACCGACGCGAGGGCGAGGTCGAGGTGGTCGAGCACGTCGTCCGGCGGCCACACGGCCGCGAACAGCCTCATGGCCGCGCCGGGCGCTGCGCGCGCGAGCTCGCGTACAGGCAGACCGTCGCCGCGGTCGCCAGGTTGAGCGACTCGGCGCGCCCCCGGATCGGCACCCGGACGACGGCGTCGGCGAGCGCCCGGTCCTCGTCGCGCAGCCCCCACGCCTCGTTGCCGAACACCCACGCCGTGGGTGCCGCGAGGTCGGGGACACCCGCCGGTGCAGCACCCGCGACGTCCAGCAGGTCGTCGAGGTCGTGCTCGCCCGTGCCGTCGGCGGCGAGGATGCTCAGCCCGGCGGACCGCAGCCGGTCGACGGCGCCGGCCAGGTCCAGGCCCGTCACCACGGGCAGGTGGAACAGCGACCCGGCCGTCGACCGGACCACCTTGGGGTTGTGCACGTCGACGCTCTCGCTGGTCAGCAGTGCGGCATCCGCACCCGCCGCGTCGGACGCCCGCACGACCGTGCCGGCGTTGCCGGGGTCACGGACGTGCGCGAGCACCGCCAGCAGCCGGGGCGCCGCACCGAGCACGTCGTCGAGCGATGACTCCAGGAGGTCCGCCACGGCGACGACCTCCTGCGCGTCGGCGCTCATCGCGTCCAGCACCTCGGCGGAGCCGGTGTGCACCCGGATGCCGCGGTCCTGCGCGCCCCGCACGATCTCGGGGTACCGCTGCGCCGACTGCTCGGTGACGTACACGTCGTGCACGCGCACACCGCCGACCGCGACGGCCTCGCGGACGGCCTGCGGTCCCTCGACCACGAACCGGCCTGCACGCAGACGCGCCGAACGCCCGGCCAGCGCCCTGACTGCCTTCACCCGCTCGGCGCGGGGGTTGGTCAGCTCGGGCATCGGCCGGGCGTCCGGGATGCGGCTCGGTTCAGCTCCCGAAGGGAGCGTCACGCAGCCGACGGCGCGTTGACGTCGGCGGGCAGCGCGTCCTTGGCGGCCTGGACGAGGACGTTGAACGCCGGGGCGTCGTTCACGGCCAGGTCGGCGAGGACACGACGGTCCACCTCGATGCCCGCGAGCTTGAGGCCCTGGATGAGGCGGTTGTACGTCAGGCCCTGCTCGCGCGAGGCTGCGTTGATCCGCTGGATCCACAGCTTGCGGAAGTCGCTCTTGCGCGCCTTGCGGTCGCGGTACGAGTAGACGAGGGAGTGGGTGACCTGCTCCTTCGCCTTCCGGTACAGGCGCGAGCGCTGCCCGCGGTAACCGCTCGCGCGCTCCAGGGTCGAACGACGCTTCTTCTGGGCGTTGACCGCCCGCTTCACGCGTGCCACGTGATGCTCCTTGCTGGTCTAGGGCTCGCAGTGCGACGCCGGGGACGCGGGGGCGTCCCGACGGGTCACTTGCCGAGCAGCTTCTTGATCTTCGGGGTGTCAGCGGCGGAGACGACGACGTCGCCGGCGATGCGGCGCGTGCGACGGCTCGACTTGTGCTCGAGAAGGTGGCGGCCGTTGGCCTGCTCACGCATGACCTTCCCGGTGCCGGTCACCCGGAAGCGCTTCTTGGCACCGGAGTGCGTCTTGTTCTTCGGCATGGCTGCCGTGTCTCCTTGTCGTTCTCATCGCACGGGTTCGTGCGACTCGTGTCGTGCGGCCCGGCTGGCGGCCGGACCGTTCGTCGTGCGGTCAGCTCTTGTCGTCGGAGGCCGACGGCGAGGGGCGGCCGGCGGCCGGACCCGGGCGTGGGACGGGCTTCGGTGCGGCCGCGCCCGGGGTGGCCCGGGGCGCCGCAGGACGCGGCGCCGGGCTCGCCGACCGGGCGGCGGGCGACGCAGCCGGAGCCGGGCGCGGAGTGCTCGGACGCGGCGTCGACGGACGGGCCGCGGCGGGGCGCGGTGCCGGCGGGCGGGGCGCAGCGGTCCGGGCGGGGGCCGGCGTCGGAGCCGGGGTGGGCTCGACGGCGACGGGCTCGGGCGCAGCGACCGGCTCGGCAGCGGGCGTCTCGACCACGGCGGCCTCGACGGCAGGCGTCTCCACGACCGGCGCCTCGGCCGCGGGGGCCTCGACGGCGGGCGTCTCGACCGTGGGCGTCTCGACGACCGGCGTCTCGACGACCGGCGCGGCGGCGGGCTCGCTGGGGGCCGGCGCGGAAGCCGCGGCAGCCGCAGCGGCGTTCGCCGCACGCGCCGCGTCGGCCTGGGCCTGACGACGCTGCTCCTGCTTCTGGTCCGCCTTCTTCTTGACCGGGCCGAGCACCATGATCATGTTGCGGCCGTCCTGCTTCGGCGCGCTCTCGACGAAGCCGAGGTCGGCGACGTCGTCGGCGAGCCGCTGCAGCAGGCGGATGCCCATCTCGGGGCGCGACTGCTCACGACCGCGGAACATGATCATGACCTTGACCTTGTCGCCCGCGGCGAGGAACCGCGTGACATGGCCCTTCTTCGTCCCGTAGTCGTGCGGGTCGATCTTCAGACGGAAACGGATCTCCTTGAGGACCGTGTTCGTCTGGTTCCGCCGGGCCTCACGGGCCTTCATGTCCGCTTCGTACTTGAACTTGCCGTAGTCCATGATCTTGCAGACCGGCGGACGGGCATCCGGAGCGACCTCGACCAGGTCGAGGTCTGCGTCCTGGGCCAGGCGCAGTGCGTCTTCCACGCGGACGATGCCGACCTGCTCGCCGTTCGGGCCGACCAGGCGGACCTCGGCGACGCGGATCCGATCGTTGATGCGGGGCTCGCTGATTGTTGCTCCTCGGGTTCGTCGTGACCGACCGCCAGGAACGAGGAAGGCCCCCGTCCTGAGCACAGGAGGAGGCCTCGATAGCCCGCGCGGCCAAACCCGGCCGACGGCCGCGCTTGCGCCACCGGAACGGCGACGAGGCCGTCCGGTGCGGACTGTGACCCGGTCCCTGTTGTCGGCGTGAGCCGTGCGGTCGAGACCCAGGTGGGAGAAGCTCCACTTGTGCGCCTGAGTCGCACTCGCGTACGTCCCAGGTCAGTCGACCGCCCACTCTACCAGAACAGGGGCACGGTTCCGGACGGGTCGATCGGAGCCGCGGGACGCCCGACGGCACGCGCGTGCGCGCCGGCCGATCGCCTGCTGGCCAGCAGCAGAGTTGAACTGTTCGGTTATTTGAATGATTCCAGTTCATGTGGTGGGGTGGTACCCATGGACGACGTCGAGGTGCTGCGGACGCACGGCCTGCGGGTCACCGGACCCCGGGTGGCGGTGCTCGAGGCGCTGCACGAGCACCCGCACGCCGACGCCGAGACGGTCCTGCGAGCCGCGCGCGACAGGCTCCCCGCCGTCTCGGTCCAGGCGGTCTACGACGTCCTGCACGCCCTCACCGACGCCGGGCTCGTGCGACGCATCGAGCCCGCCGGCCACCCCGCGCGCTACGAGCGCCGCATCGGGGACAACCACCACCACGTCGTCTGCCGCTCGTGCGGCGCCGTCGGCGACATCGACTGCACCGTCGGCCACTCCCCCTGCCTGACCCCCAGCTCGACCGAGGGGTTCAGCATCGAGGTCGCCGAGGTGACCTTCTGGGGCCTGTGTCCCGCGTGCAGGTCGACCACCGCCGGCTGACGCACCCCTCCCCGCACGCCGTGGTCGTCGACCACGCGTCCCCTCACCGACCCCTCGGCCCGCCGAGACCCACCACACACCACGAAGGACGCACACCCATGCCTCACGTGCCCGCCACCACCACGACCAGCGGCGCCCCGGTCGCCTCGGACGGCCACGCGCTGTCCGTCGGCGCCGACGGCCCGATCGTCCTGCACGACCACTACCTCGTGGAGAAGCTCGCGCAGTTCAACCGTGAGCGCGTGCCCGAGCGCGTCGTGCACGCCAAGGGCGGCGGCGCGTTCGGCACGTTCAGGGTGACCGGCGACGTGACGGCGTACACCCGGGCCGCCCTGTTCCAGCCCGCGGTCGAGACCGAGCTGCTCGCCCGGTTCTCGTCCGTCGCCGGCGAGGCCGGCTCGCCCGACACGTGGCGCGACCCGCGCGGCTTCGCGGTGAAGTTCTACACGTCGGAGGGCAACTACGACCTCGTCGGGAACAACACCCCGGTCTTCTTCATCCGGGACGGCATCAAGTTCCCCGACTTCATCCACTCCCAGAAGCGGCTGCCCGGCTCGCACCTGCGGGACAACGACATGCAGTGGGCCTTCTGGACGCTGTCGCCCGAGTCCGCGCACCAGGTCACGTGGCTCATGGGCGACCGCGGGCTGCCGGCGTCGTGGCGGCACATGGACGGGTTCGGCTCGCACACCTACCAGTGGATCAACGCCGCCGGCGAGCGCTTCTGGGTCAAGTACCACTTCACGACGCAGCAGGGCATCAAGAACCTCACCGCCGACGAGGCCGCCGCGCTGGCCGGCTCGGACGGCGACCTGCACATCCGCGACCTCCACGAGCACATCGAGGCCGGCGACCACCCGCGCTGGACGCTCTCCGTCCAGGTCATGCCGTACGCCGACGCGGCGGGCTACCGGTTCAACCCGTTCGACCTCACGAAGGTGTGGCCGCACGCCGACTACCCGCTCGTCGAGGTCGGCGTGATGGAGCTGAACCGGAACCCGGAGAACTACTTCGCGCAGATCGAGCAGGCGACGTTCGCGCCGAGCAGCTTCGTGCCCGGCATCGCGGCCAGCCCCGACAAGATGCTGCTCGCGCGGATCTTCGCCTACGCCGACGCGCACCGGTACCGGGTGGGCACCAACCACGCCCAGCTCCCGGTGAACGCCCCGAAGGCGCCGACGCACTCGTACGCGCAGGACGGGGCCGCGCGGTACACGTTCTCGGCGGCCGACGTCCCCGTGTACGCCCCGAACTCCCGCGGCGGCGCGCACGCCGACCCGCTGCGCGCGGCCGAGTCGGCCGGCTGGGAGTCGGACGGTGCGCTCGTGCGCGCCGCCGCGTCCCTGCACAGCGAGGACGACGACTTCGGCCAGGCCGGGACGCTGTACCGCGAGGTGTTCGACGACGAGGCGCGCGCCCGGTTCCTCGAGACGATCACCGGCCACGTGGGGGCCGTCCGCTCCGACGACATTCGCGAGCGTGCGATCGCGTACTGGACGCACGTCGACGCCGACCTGGGCGCGAAGCTGCGGGCGAACCTCGGCGCCTGACCATCTCCGGACGAGCACGACCCCGTGCGGCCCCGCGTCCACCCGACGCGGGGCCGCACCGTCGTCCGCAAGCAGACCTGGCACGCGGCCGGGCAGACCGGACGGCGATGAGAGGATCGACACCATGACCAGCTCCCCCGACCCCACCGCCGAGGCGACCCGAGACATCGCGGACGTCGCCGCGGTCGAGGTCATCACGACCGCCGCCGTCCACCTCATGAGCGCGGCCGCCGTGAAGTGCGGCCTCGCCGAGGACGGCCCGGACGGCAAGGGCGCCGACTACCTGGACCTCGACGAGGCGCGCAAGCTCATCACGGCGCTCGCCGCACTCGTGACCGCGGCGGCGCCCGACATCGGCAACCAGCACGCGCGGTCGCTGCGCGACGGGCTCCGCTCGCTGCAGCTCGCCTTCCGCGAGGCCTCCCCGTTCCCGGACGCCCCCGGCGAGGGCCCCGGCGAGAAGTTCACGGGCTCGGTGGTCTGACCCCTGCCGACGGCCGACGACCGACCCGGCGGACCCGCCGCCGGACCGTGTGGCCGAGCCGCTCGGACGAGCGCCGCGGCTGCGGGACCTCGGCGAGACGGCCGGGCTCGGCGCGCTCGTCGTCGCCGGCGCCCGACGCCGTCCCTGCCGAGACCTCGCGTTCGGCCGGGGTACCGAGGGCCTCCGGGGCCGGGGCGTCCGCCGCCACCGGGACTCCCGCCGCCGAGTGCCGCGTGAGCGCCAGCACCACGAGCCCCGCCACGGCGATGCCACCGCCGACGCACGCGGCCGTGAGGAACCCGGCCCCCGGCGACGACCGGTCGATGACGAACCCGCACAGCGGGGCGCCGAGCGCGTTCCCGACGGTCCCCATGGTGCCGCTCCACCCCATGACCTCGCCGCGGCGCTGCTCCGGCACGAGCCGGACGAGGGTCGCGTTGATCGACGACAGCGCGGGGGCGCAGGGCAGGCCGGCGACGAACACCGCGACGGCCAGCCGGTACGGACCGGGCGCGAACGCGGCGGGGACGGTCGCGAGCGCGAGGAGCGCCACGAGCACGAGCGGCGACGGCGACCGGTGACGGGCGCCGTGGACGAGGCCGCCCACGACGGAGCCGCCGGCCCACAGGGCGATCATCCAGCCGACGTCGCCCGCCCGGCCCGCGTCGTTGAGCGACGCGACGAGCGCGACGTCCGTGCCGACCAGGACGAACGCCGCGGCGACGGCCGCGAGCAGCACGACGACGAGCGCGGGCCCGAGCAGACGGCGTGCGGTGCCGTCCGGCGCACCGTCGGTCTCGAGCGGTGCGACCGGTGCCGCCGACCGGGTCGGCGGGTTCGCCCACCACAGCAGCACCCCGGCGGCGACCGTCGCGACGCCGACCACGGTGAGCGCGGCCACCGTCGAGACCTGCGTCGCGAGCACGACCCCGATCACGGGCGACAGCATGAACGTCAGCTCGACCGCCACCGAGTCGAGCGCGAAGGCGGCACGCTGCTGCGCCAGCGGCACGAGCACGGACAACGACTGCCGGGTCACCGAGAAGACGGGGACGAGGAACAGCCCGGCCACGAACGCCGCCCCGATGAGCAGCTCGTACGACAGCCGAGGCGCGCACACCCACACCGCGGACTCGACGAGCACCGACGGGGCGATCGCCCGACGCAGGCCGAACCGGTCGACGAGCCGCCCGCGCCACGGCGCGCCGAGCGCCATGCCGACCGTCGCCGCGCCGGCGACGACCCCGGCCTGCGCGTACCCGCGGTCGAGGGAGGTCACGACGTGCAGCGTCAGGACCACGCCCACCATGGCGGCGGGGATGCGGGCGACGAAGGACACCACGAACAGCCGTGCGACGCCGGGAAGGCGCAGAAGAGCGGCGTAGGGCGTCCGGGGCATGCCGACGATTGTCTCCCGCAACCGTGCGTGCTCCCGAACGCAATAGCGGGTGACGAACGGTGGGACGCCTCACAGGGACCCCCGTCGCCCACAGCCCGAGTCCCTATCCTGGGCGGATGCCGTCCGACGACCCCGTGCCGGGCTGGAGCCCTCCGCCGACCTCACCGCCGCCCCCGCCGGCGAGCGGCCCCGTCCCACCGCCGAGCCTGCCTCCGGGCCTCCCCGTCCCACCGGGCGGACCGGTCGACCAGGTCGTGATCCCGGGTGCGACGGCGGACCCGCTGGTGCGCGCAGGTACGCCGGGCGGCGCCGCCGTGGGACCGGCCCCGGCCGCCCGGCCCCGCCGCACGGTCGTCCTGCTCACGGTCGCGCTGGTGCTCGCGGTCGCCCTCGGCGCCGCGCTCGTCGGCCGGATGCTCGTCACGACGCACGCGTGGCAGCGGTCCAGCGCCGGGTGGGAGGCGCTCGCCCGGACGCACGGTGCCGACCTGGCGACGGCGCAGGGCGAGCTCGCGGACGCGCAGGCGCAGCTCACCGACGCGCAGACCCAGCTCGCCACCGCCCAGGCGCGGATCACCGAGCTCGCAGACGAGAAGGCCCAGCTCGGCGACACGAGCGCGGCGCAGTCGCAGCTCGCCGACTACCAGGCGCGCGTGTCGCAGGCGGCCGGCAACGTCGCCACCGCCCTCGCGCAGTGCATCACGGGGCAGCAGAAGCTCATCGGCTACCTCGAGGAGTCGGACCGGTACGACCCGGCCGACCTCGCCCGGTTCAAGCAGGACGTCACGACCGTCTGCGGGGCGGCGACCGACGCGAACGCGGCGCTCCAGCGCGAGCTCTCGCAGTGAGGTCGCCCCTCGCACGGGGGGTGGCGACGGCGGCGCTCCTGGTCGCTCTCGCCGGGTGCTCCGCGCTGCCGGAGCTGCCGGCGCCGGTCCCGACGAGCGTCGTCCCGACCGACGCGCCCGTGCCCGCGCCGACGTCGTCCGGCAACCTCTCGCCGGACGGGTTCGACGCCGCGCAGCGGATGGCCGTGCGGATCCGGAACATCGGCTGCGGCTCGGTGTCCACCGGCTCGGGCTTCGCGATCGACGACCACACCCTCGTCACGAACCGTCACGTCGTCGCGGACTCCGCGACCCTCCAGCTCAGCACGTACGACGGCCGGGACGTCGCCGCGACGGCCGCCAGCACCGCCGGGCTCGCCGACCTGGCAATCGTCCGGACGGCGGACGCGCTGCCGTACGCGCCGGAGCTCTCGGGCACCGACCCGGTCGTCGGCGACGCGGTGACGGTGGTCGGTTACCCGCTCGGGCACGCGCTGACCGTGACCACCGGGCAGGTGCTCGCCTCGACGACGGACCCGCTCAACGAGAACCTCGGCGCGGTGTTCCTCACCGACGCGACCGTCGAGTTCGGCAGCTCCGGCTCGGCCGTCCTCGACGCCGACGGGCGGGTCGTCGGTGTCGTGTATGCGAAGGACGAGCAGAACCGGAGTTTCGTCGTGCCGGTGAGCACGCTGCGGGCCATGCTGGACGACGACTCGGCGTTCACCCCTGCGCCCACCTGCAGCTGACCCGGAGGTTCCCATGGCCGATGTCCCACGCTTCGACCCCGCCACCCTCACCGGTGCCGTGAACGACACCGTCACCGTCCGCCGCGTGTTCGGCGACGCGTACGAACGCGGCGGGGTGACCGTCATCCCCGTCGCACGCCTGTGGGCCGCGACCGGTCTGGGCCTGGGCGACGGCGAGGGCGGTGTCCCCTTCGGCGCCCTCGGGTCCCGCCTGCAGAGCCGCCTGGCCGCCGGGTCCGACGCGGAGGCGCCACCGCTCGACGACTCCGGGCCGCAGCAGGGCTACGGCGGCGGTCACGGCGGGGGCGGCGGGTACGGCGCCTACGTCAAGGCCGTCGGCGTCTACGTGATCGACGACGCGGGCGTGCACTGGAAGCCGTCGATCGACGTGAACCGGGTGATCCTCGGCGGCCAGGCCGTCGCGGCCACCGCCGTCAGCGCGTTCGCCGCCGCGCTCGCCGTGAAGGCGCTCGCCGGTGCGGCCTCGTCGGCCGCGAGCGCGATCGCGAACGCCGTGTCGCGCTGGGCCTCGTCCTGACGCCTGAGCACGACGCGCGGAGCGGCGCGGGATCTCGTCCTGGCGCCGCTCCGCGTCCGCGCGGGACCTGACGACGCACGGCGCGGGCCCGCCGAGGAGACGGTCAGCCGGCCGCGCGCAGCCGGAGCTCCACCGAGTCCACCCGTGCCGCGACCGTCTCGTCGGCGGCGAGCGCCGCGTTGACCTGCGCCAGGACCGCGTCGAGCGCCGCCTGGTCCAGACCCGGGACGAGGCCGACGACCACCGCGACCTCGGCATGCCGCCCGGGGACGCTCGAGGCGTCGACCACGCCGGCGATGCCGGCGAGGGCACCACGGACCGCGCGGTCGACGTCCTGGTCCACACGTCCGTCGACGACGGCCGGCGCCCACGGCACCTGCTGCGCGAGCGCCCAGACGGCCGGTCGCGGCACGAGCGCGGTGACGGGCCCGCCCGGGTCGACGACCACGACGTCCCACCCCTCGCTCACCACGGACAGCGCCGCGCGCGCGACGTCCGACGGCACCGGCCGCGCATCCGTCCGCCACGCCCCCATTGCCGCCACCGAGGTGAAGACGGGCAGCGCCGTCCGGCCGTCGGGGGTCCGCAGCGCGACGATGCCGGCCGAGGCCTCCTTGTCGACGGTGTGCTCGTGCCCGTCGTGCACGACGACGTCGGAGGCCTCGAGCTCGGCGAGCACCGGCACGAGCACGCGCGTCCCGGCGAGCGCCTCGACCACCGCCCCCAGCGATCCCGCGCCTGCCCCGTATGCGGTCAGCGCCGCCGCGACCGCCGGGTCGGCGGTGCCGTCGTCCCCCGCGAACGGGGACGACGGCGGCAGCTCACGACCGGCCACGACGCCGCGGCCTCAGGGGCGGCCGGCGACGTCGAGCGCCTCCGGCAGCGTGAACGCGCCCGCGTACAGCGCCTTGCCGACGATCGTCCCCTCCACGCCGACGGGGACGAGCGTGCGCAGGACCCGCAGGTCGTCGAGGCTCGAGATGCCGCCCGACGCGACGACGGGCGCGTCCGTGCGGCTGCACACCTCGCGCAGCAGCTCGACGTTCGGGCCGCGCAGCGTGCCGTCCTTGGTCACGTCCGTGACGACGTAGCGGGAGCAGCCGGCGGCGTCGAGGCGGGCCAGCACCTCCCAGAGGTCGCCGCCCTCCTTCGTCCAGCCGCGAGCCGCGAGCGTGGTGCCGCGCACGTCGAGCCCCACCGCGATCTGGTCGCCGTGGCTCGCGATCACCCGCGCCGTCCACTCGGGGTCCTCGAGCGCGGCCGTGCCGAGGTTCACGCGCGTCGCGCCCGTGGCGAGCGCTCGCTCCAGGGACGCGTCGTCCCGGATGCCGCCCGACAGCTCGACCTTGACGCCCCGCCCCGACAGCTCGGCGGCGACGTCCGCGAGCAGCGGCGCGTTGGAGCCACGGCCGAACGCGGCGTCGAGGTCGACGAGGTGGATCCACTCGGCGCCGCCCTCGGCCCAGTCGAGCGCGGCGGCCAGCGGGTCGCCGTAGCCCGTCTCGGAGCCGGCCTCCCCCTGGACGAGACGGACGGCCTGGCCGTCGGCCACGTCGACGGCAGGCAGGAGCTCGAGGCGGTCGGTCATGACGGTGTTCTCCGTGGGGTGTGTGGTGGGGCAGGTCGGCGGGCAGGTCAGCGGAGCTGGTCGACCCAGTGGGACAGCAGCTGCGCGCCGGCGTCGCCGGACTTCTCGGGGTGGAACTGCGTCGCGGCGAGCGGGCCGTTCTCGACGGCGGCGACGAACCGGTCGCCGTGCTCCGCCCACGTGACCAGCGGCGTGGTGAACGGGGGCGCACCCGCGCCGTCGTCGGTCAGCGGGAACGAGCGGGCCGCGTACGAGTGCACGAAGTAGAACCGCTCGTCCTCGAGGCCCTTGAACAGCGTGGACCCGGGGGCCGCGTCGATCGTCGCCCAGCCCATGTGCGGGACGACGTCGGCCTCGAGCCGGTCGACGACACCGGGCCACTCCCCCAGCCCGTCGGTGCGCTCGCCGTGCTCGACCCCCTCGGCGAACATCACCTGCATGCCGACGCAGATGCCGAGCACGGGCCGCCCGCCGGCGAGCCGGCGGTCGACCACCTGGTCGCCGCCCACCTCGCGCAGGCCCGCCATGACGGCGGCGAAGGCGCCGACGCCCGGCACGACGAGACCGTCGGCCTCGACCGCCGCGTGCTTGTCGGCCGTGAGCTCCACCTCGGCGCCGACGCGTTCGAGGGCGCGTACCGCCGAACGGACGTTGCCGAATCCGTAGTCGAGGACGACGACGTGGGGCTGGGTGGGCACCGGCCCAGGCTACCCGGGGCACCGGGTGCGGCCGCGGGGGCGTCCACGCACGGCGACGGGCCCGGCACGCGTGGTGCCGGGCCCGTCGCCGGTCGGGATCAGGACGTGGTGCAGCTCAGGTTGCTGATCGCACCGCCGCCGTTGGCGACGAAGCCGAACGACGTCGACGCCCCGCCGCTCAGCAGCCCGTTGTACGCGGCGTTCCGCACCGTGATCGACGAGCCGCTCGTGGTGAGCACGCCGTTCCAGAGGTTCTGGATGGTGGTGCCGTTCGCGAGGGTGCCCGTCACGGTCCAGCCGCTCGTCATCGACGAGCCGGTGTTCTTCACGACGACCGTGCCCTGGAAGCCGGTCGACCAGGTGCTGTCGACCTTGAGCGTGGCGCTGCACCCGGACGAGGGCGGCGGCGTGAGCGTCGGGGTCGGGGTGGGCGTCGGGGTCGGCGTGGGCGTCGGGGTCGGGGTGGGAGTCGGGGTCGGCGTCGACCCGTCCGTCGTGACCGAGAAGTTGGTCACTGCGAGGCCGGCGCCGCCGATCCACGGCTCGAAGCCCGCCTGGACGCTCGTGAGGTACCAGCTCGTCGAGCCGTAGCCGCGGCTCACCACGTCGTTCCAGAACGCGCTCACCGGGAAGCTGATCGAGCTCGTGGGCGTCTGCCGCACGTACGAGATGACGTTCCAGCCGGACGAGCCGTACCAGACGTCCCACGTGGCACCCGCGACGTTCGCCGTGCCGACCTTCGAGCCGATCGGCTGGATCGACCCGGCGTGGTTGAGCCACACCATGAGCTCGGCGCCGTCGTTCTGCTGCGTCGTCGTCGTGGGCCGCGACTTGTTGAACCAGATGTCGTAGGCCGCGTCGTACGTGCCGCTGCTCGGGAAGGTCATGCTCACGCTCGTGCTCAGGGTGCTGAAGCGCGGGTCGCTCGTCTGCAGGCCGTTCGGGCTCAGGATGTTGTTGCTCGTCGTGCACTGGCTGTAGTGGCACCCGTAGTAGACCGCCGGGTACGACTTCGGGGCGCCGTTGGTGGCCGTCTGCCCGTCGGCCTGGGTGACCGTGAAGCCGGTCGACGAGACGTCGATGCACTGGGTGGAGCTGGTGCCCCAGCGGTTGTTCATCACGATGTAGCGGCCGCCCTGGATGGACGCGTTGCCGTACTGCTCGCAGATCACGGGTGCCGCGCTGGCGACCTGCGCGCCGGACAGGCCGAGCAGGCCCAGGACGGCGGTCAGCAGCGCGGTCAGCACGACCGTGCGGGTGCGGGTTCGGTGAATCATGGCACTCCTTCGGAGCGGTCGACGACGTGGGAGGACGGGAAGGTCCGTCGGGCGGCGGGCCGTGACGCCCGCCGCCCGACGGGCGGCCTCAGCTCAGGAGCACGCGACCCCGTTGAGCTTGACGTTGCTCGGGGCAGGGCTCGACGGGCCGTTCGCGACGAGCCCGATGCTCGCCACCGACCCGGCGGCCAGCGAGCTGTTCCAGGTCGGCGCCGTCACCGTCACGGTCGTGCCGCTCTGGCTGAACGTGCCGTTCCACCCGCTGCCGACCGTCACGCCGGAGGGCACCGTGAACGTGATGGTCCACGGGTTGAGGGCCGACGACGAGCCGTTCTTCGCGGTGATCGCCGCCTGGAACCCGCCCGCCCACGTGTTGGTCAGCGTGACCGTCGACGTGCACGCGCCCGGGTTCTGCGTGGGCGTGGGCGTCGGGGTCGGGGTCGGCGTGGGGGTGGTCGGCGTCGGCGTGGTCGGCGTCGGCGTCGGGGTGGTGGGGGTCGGCGTCGGGGTCGTGCCCCGGCGGACCGGCGGCACGAGCGCGGACTGCAGGATCGACTGCTTGGCGGTCTGCACCGTCACCCAGTCGTCCTTGACGATGCCGCCCGTGTCGCCCGAGTCCGGGTTCCACGACCAGTACGTGAACGAGATGCCGTTCGTCTTCATGTAGTCGACGAGCGTCGTGAGCCACTTCGTGTCACGCGGGTCGGCCAGCGTGCTGCCGAACTCGCCGACGAGCACCGGCGCGACGTTCTGCTTGACGAGGTAGCCCCAGTAGTGGTCCCACGTCGCCGGCAGGTTGGCCGGGAAGTCCGGGTGCTTCGTGGTGTCGAACCACTCCTGGTGGTCGTACACGGAGATGCCGTAGTCGTGCGCGGAGTACACGAGCTTGTTGCTCGCGCTGAGCCGGACCGGGTACGTGCCGGCGTTCGCGAGGTTCCCGCCCCACCAGCTGCAGTTCGCCGGGTCGTCCGGGATGTCGTCCCACTGGTTCGCGACGCCGCCGGACAGGCAGGACACGCCCTCGACGATGACGAGCCAGTTCGGGTTCGCGGCCAGGACGGCGTTGCCGATGCGCTCGGCGGCGAGCCGCCAGTCGCGGGCGGTGTCGCCGCAGCCCCAGCAGGAGCCCGTGGAGTTCGGCTCGGTGCCCTCGGCGTGCGGCTCGTTGAACAGGTCTGCGCCGATGACCGTCGGGTTGCCCGCGTAGCGCGCCGCGAGGAGCTTCCAGTCGGCGATCTCGCTGGCCTCCGACACGGTCGGGGTGTACCAGAGCGCCGTCTGGCCGGCCGCCGTGGGGCGGTGCCGGTCGAGGATGACGCGCATGCCGAGCTCACCCGCGTAGTCGACGACCTTGTCGAGGATCTCGAGCGGCGACAGCCCGACGAGGTCGGGATTCGTGTACGAGTTCACGCTCGTCGCCTGCGCGCCGGACTTGAGCGCGTCGCCCGCGAACGGGACCCGCAGCGTGTTGTAGCCGAGCTGGGCCATGTGGTCCATCTGCGACTTCCACGTGACGCTCGCCCACAGGCCGTGGAACGTCTTGTTGTCGGTCTCCATGCCGAACCAGTTGATGCCGGTGAGGCGGACCGTGGCACCCGTGGAGTCAACGATCTGGCTCCCCTTCGTGCTGAGGTAGCCGGTGCCGGTGCCGCTGGCGTTCGCGGCGGTCGCGGTGGACCCGGAGAGGGCGACCAGCGCGGTCGCCGCGACGGCGAGGGCAGCCGCCGAGCTGACCAGACGGGCGACGATGCCGCGTCTCGTGCGTGTCATGAACGCTCCTGTGAGGGAGATGGGAGCGCTTCCGCCTCTCCTGCGAGGCGGGCCGACCAGCACGGTGCGCGGCGGGGCGGAAGGCTTGTGGGCAGCGTTCATGCAAGCAGCACTCGAACCGTTCCGACAGGAACTGGAACGTTTAGGCACGTCGAATGGCCCGACCCCGGGCCTGGTCAGGGCGGCGGGACGACGACGACCCGCGCGGTCACCGGTCGCGCGGTTCGGGTGCGGGTGAGGGGCCGGTCAGGACGTCGGACGGCGGCGGGCGCCTTCCGCGAGCATCCTCGTCGCCCGCCACCGGGACAGCCCCACGCTCGTCACGACGTCGTCGAGCGTCGTGGGGTCCACCGAGTCGAGCAGGAGCTCCTCGAGCACCGGCGGGGCGTCCGACAGCACCAGACCGGCGGGGAGCTTGTCGCCACGCACCCCGGCGGTCCACCGGGTCGCGGTGATCTGCCCCTCGCGCCGCTCCAGGAGGACGACCGGCACCGAGCGGAGCAGCTTCGAGATGGCCGCCGCGCCGTCAGGTGCGGCCGCCGGGTCGCGCAGGACCGCGATCGCGCCGACCGGGGACGGCACCACGTCGACGTCGACCTTCGCGAGCGCGCAGGCCGCCGCGAGCGGCGCCGGCACCCCCACCTGGGTCAGGACGAGCGCGACGGACGGCGTCTCGGCGGTCCCGTCGAGCAGGCTCGACAGGTCGTCGGGCACGACGACGTCGTCGTCGCTCACAGGGCGCCCTTCGTGGACGGGATGCCGTCGACGCGCGGGTCGAGCGCCACCGCGAACCGCAGCGCGCGGGCCAACGCCTTGAACTGCGCCTCGACGATGTGGTGCGGGTCGCGGCCCGCGAGGACGCGGACGTGGATGCTGAACGCGGCGTGGTGCGCGATCGACTCGAGCACGTGCCGCGTGAGCGAGCCCGTGAAGTGGCCGCCGATCAGGTGGTACTCCTGCCCGGGCGGCTCGCCGGTGTGCACCAAGTACGGGCGGCCCGACACGTCGACGACCGCCTGCGCGAGGGCCTCGTCGAGCGGGACCGTCGCGTCGCCGAAGCGCGAGATGCCGCGCTTGTCGCCGAGCGCCTGCCGCAGGGCCTCGCCGAGCGTGATCGCGACGTCCTCGACCGTGTGGTGGGCGTCGATGTGGGTGTCGCCGGTCGCCTTGACCGTGAGGTCGATGAGCGAGTGCTTGCCCAGCGCCGTGAGCATGTGGTCGTAGAACGGCACGGTCGTCGAGATGTCGGTGCGGCCCGTGCCGTCGAGGTCGACCTCGACCAGCACGCTCGACTCGCTCGTGGCGCGCTCGATCCGCGCCGTCCTGCCCTGCGCTGGGCTCACAGTCTCTCCTCGTCCATACCTCTGCTGCGCTCCGCTCCGCGTCGTCCCGGGTGGACGCTCAGAGCCCTGCCACGTCGACCAGGGCGTCCTTGAACGCCGCCGTCTCCTGGGGGGTGCCGACCGACACCCGCAACCATCCGTCCGGACCCGACTCCCGGATCAGCACGCCACGGTCGAGCAGACCCTGCCAGATCGCGTGCCGGTCGTCGAACACCCCGAACAGCACGAAGTTCGCGTCGGAGTCCGCGACCTGCAGGCCACGCTCGCGCAA
This sequence comes from Cellulomonas chitinilytica, assembly GCF_016862675.1. Classification (GTDB taxonomy): domain Bacteria; phylum Actinomycetota; class Actinomycetes; order Actinomycetales; family Cellulomonadaceae; genus Cellulomonas; species Cellulomonas chitinilytica. Next base: position 54,853 of record NZ_BONK01000016.1, read on the forward strand.
CCAGACGACGAGCGCGTCCCGCTCGTCGCGCAGCGAGCCGACCTGCGCCATCAGCGTGGGCGCGTGCCGCAGCGCCGCGCGCGCGACCGCCTGCGTCACGGCCGACAGGTGGTACGGCAGCCGGACCACCCGCAGCGCGTCGACGAGGGCCGGCGACGCCGCGAGGTAGCCGACGCGCGCACCCGCCAGGCCGAACGCCTTGGACATGGTGCGGCTCACGGCGAGGTGAGGGTGGTCCGCGAGCAGCTCGAGCGCCGACGGGGTGCCCCGCCGGCGGAACTCCCCGTACGCCTCGTCCACCACGACGACGCACCCGCCCGGGACCTGCGCGGCCGCCTCGAGGACGGCGAGGACGGTCGACGTCGGCAGCGCGGTCCCCGTCGGGTTGTTGGGGCTCGCGAGCAGCACGACCGACGGCGCGAGCTCCGCGATCGTGTCCCGGGCCACCTGCGGGTCGAGGCTGAAGTCCGCCTCCCGCCGGCCCGTCACCCAGCCGGTGTGCGTGTCCCGCGCGTACTCCGGGTACATCGAGTACGTCGGCGCGAACGAGACGGCCGTGCGCCCCGGTCCCCCGAACGCCTGCAGGACGTGCAGCATGATCTCGTTCGAGCCGTTCGCCGCCCACAGCTGCTCGGCGGCCAGCGGCACGCCCGACTCGACGGCCAGGTAGGCAGCGAGGTCCGCGCGCAGGTCGAGGAAGTCCCGGTCGGGATACCGGTTCAGGCCGCCCGCCGCCGCCGCGACGGACTCCGCGATGTCCGCCACCACCTCGGCCGAGGGCGCGTACGGGTTCTCGTTGACGTTGAGCGCGTACGGGACGTCGAGCTGCGGGGCGCCGTAGGGCTCGACGCCGGCGAGCTCGGGACGCAGCGGCAGCGTGGGGCGCGCGAGGTCGTGGGGCACGCACCGATTCTAAGGACGGCTCGGCGACGGGCGTCGGGGCGTCCGGGATCGGGACGATCGTCCCCTCCCGGGCGTGCCGGGGTCGGCCTACTGTCGAGAGCGGGACGGCCGCTCGACCGCCCCGCTGTGCGCACCGTCGAGGAGGACGAGATGAGCACCATGAAGGCGGCCGTCGTGCGGTCGTTCGACGCCGAGCTGGACGTCACCGACATCGAGATCCCGACACCCGGCCCGCTCGAGGCCCTCGTCGAGGTCCGCTACTCGGGCGTCTGCCACACGGACCTGCACGCGGCGCGCGGCGACTGGCCGGTGAAGCCGACCCCGCCGTTCGTGCCCGGCCACGAGGGTGCCGGCACGGTCGTCGCCGTCGGCGACCAGGTGACCCGCGTCAAGGTCGGCGACCGGGTGGGCAACGCGTGGCTGTGGTCGGCGTGCGGCGAGTGCGAGTACTGCGAGACCGGCTGGGAGACGCTGTGCCCGCAGCAGAAGAACGGCGGGTACGCGGTGGACGGCTCGTTCGGGCAGTTCATGCTGGTCGACTCCCGCTACTGCCCGGTCATCCCGGACGGGGTCGACCTCGCAGCGGCCGCGCCGATCCTGTGCGCGGGCGTCACCGTCTACAAGGGCCTCAAGGTCACGGACACCCAGCCCGGCGAGTGGGTGCTCGTCTCCGGCATCGGCGGCCTCGGGCACCTCGCCGTCCAGTACGCGGTCGCGATGGGCCGGCGGGTCGCCGCGATCGACGTCGACGAGTCGAAGCTGGCCCTCGCCCGCAAGCACGGCGCCGAGGTCGCGGTGAACGCCGCGACCGAGGCGGACCCGGCGGGCCGCCTGCAGGAGCTCACGGGCGGCGGCGTGCACGGCGCGCTCGTCACGGCGGTCAACGCGCACGCGTTCCCGCAGGCCGTCGGCGCGCTGCGGCGCGGCGGCACGGTGTCGCTCGTCGGCCTGCCGCCCGACCAGTTCCCGCTGGACATCTTCACGACGGTCCTGTTCGGGCTCACGGTGCGCGGGTCGATCGTCGGCACCCGCAAGGACATGGCCGAAGCCATCGACTTCTTCGCACGGGGAAAGGTCAGCCCGACCTACGCCGTGCGGCCGATGAGCGACATCAACGCGATCTTCGCCGAGATGGAGGCGGGGCACATCGACGGGCGCATCGTCATGGACATGACCGCCTGACCCGACCCGGGTCGTCGCTCACGACGCGGCGGCGAGCCGGGCGAAGCCCTCGTCCAGCGACACCCGCGGGGACCATCGCAGCGCCTCGCGGGTGCGCCGCTGGTCGAACCAGTGCGCCGTCGAGAGCTGTTCGGCGACGAACCGGGTGAGCGGCGGCTCGCCCGCGAGCGGGAACCGGGCCCACACGGCGTCGAGGCCGGCCCCGAGCGCCCTGGCGAGGCCGCCCGGCACGTGGACGCGTGGCGCCGGGGCCCCGGACGCCACGCAGATGGCGCGCAGCAGCTCCAGGACGGGGCGCGGCTCCCCGTTCGTCACCACGTACGCCTGACCGCACGCGGCGTCCGGTGCGGTCAGCGCCGCCACGAGCGCGTCGGCGGCGTTGTCCACGTAGGTCGTGTCGATCAGCGGTGCGCCCGACCCCAGGACCGGCAACCGCCCGGCCCGGGCACGGGCGACGACCCGCCCGATCAGCTGGGTGTCCCCCGGTCCCCAGACCAGGTGCGGCCGGACGACGACGACGCGCATCGCCGCGGTGTCCGTCTCGAGCGCCAGCAGCTCGCCGGCCGCCTTCGTCCGGGCGTACGGCCCCCGGGCGAGCGCCGGTTCGGCAGCAGTCGCCGGGGCGCCGACCAGCGACCCGCCGACGTGCGCGACGGACGGCGACGAGACGTGCACGAACCGGCCGGCACCGGCCGCGCGGGCGGCGGCGAGCAGGTGCCGCGTGCCCTCGACGTTGACCCGCCGGAACTCGTCCTCGGGGCCGGTGATGTCGACCCTCGCCGCGAGGTGGACGACCGCGTCGCAGCCGGCGACGGCACGGGCGGTCGCGACGGGGTCGGTCACGCTGCCGAGGACGTCGCGCGCGCCGTCGACCCGGGCCGGGCGACGCTGGAACGTGCGGACCTGCGCGCCGCCGGCGACGAGAGCGCGGGCGACGGCGCCGCCGAGCATCCCGCTCGCGCCGGTGACGAGCACCGTCGAGCCGTCGACGGTCACAGCCTGGCCCGTCGACCGGCGAGGACCGCGTCGGCCCAGACCGCCACCGCGGCCCGGTCGATCTTCGAGTTGTGCCGCACGTCCGTCGGGAGCCGGGATGCGACCAGGACGGCGGCGACCCGGCGGGGCGCGACCGCGGCCCGGACCGCGGCGGCGAGCTCGTCGTCGGCCACGACGCCGCGGACCCGAGCCTCGGGCTCGACCACGACCACGAGCTGCTGCGTGCCGCGCGGGCCGACGCCGACGGCCGCCGAGCGGGCGACCCCGCGGACCTCGTCGACCTGCCGCTCGACACCGACGGGAGTCACGACGCCCTCCGCGGTGACGACGACGTGCTCGAGCCGCCCGCCGACCCACAGCCTCCCGTGCGCGTCGAGGTGCCCGACGTCGCCGGTGCGGTGCCGGCCCGGGTCGCGCGACGACGCCTGCTCGGTGAGCCACAGCCGGTCGTAGCGGACCTTGCGGTGCGGGCCGGCGACGAGGACCTCCCCGACGACCCCCGGCTCCGTGGTGGGCGCACCCGTGGCGCGCCCGTCCGCGTCGAGAGGGCTGACCCGCACGTCCGCGCCGGCCACGGGATGCCCGACGCACACCCCGTCGCCGGGACCCGCGGCCCGGATCCCGGCGAGGTCGACGTCGGTGACCGGCAGCATCTCGGTCATGCCGTACGGCGTGTGCAGCTCGGCGTTCGGGAGCAGCGCCGCCGCCTGCGCGAGGAGCCTCTCGGGCACGGGGGCGCCCGCCGACAGGAACGTCGTGACCTCGCCCAGCGCCGCACGGCCGTCCACGGGCAGGTCGTCCTGCGTGGCGAGGACACCGGCGAGCGCGGCCGGCGACGCGAACACCACCCGGCCGTCGATCGCGCGCACGGCGTCCGCGAGCGCCCGGGCCGTCAGGGTGCGCGGTGCCGTGACGTCCATGTCCGGGCTCGCGGTCGTGGCGCCGAGCGCCGGACCGAGGAGCGCGAACGGCGCGAAGGCCGCCACGAACGGGCTGCCCGGCCCGACGCCGTACGCGCGGCCGACCGCGTCGCGCATGGCGCTCAGGCCCCGCTGCGAGTAGACCGCCCCCTTCGCCGGGCCCGTCGAGCCCGACGTGAACAGCACCGCGGCGTCGTCGTCGGGCCCAGGCACCGGCAGGTCGGCCGCCGCCACCCGCCCGAGGTCGGCGACCTCAGGAAGCGTCGCGACGACACCGAGGGCGCGACGCGCGCTCCGGTGCAGCGGGCCCGCCGCGACGAGCGTCGACGACCACCCGAGCACCCGCGCCGCGACCAGCGCCCGCTCCACCCCGACGACGGCGGCGGGCCGTGCCGAGCGGACCGCCCTGCTCAGACCGCGCACTCCCAGCCCCGCGTCGGCGACGACGACGACCGCGCCGAGCCGCACGCACGCGTACAGCACGGCCGTGAGGTCCCCGCCCGGCGGCACGAGCACCGCGACACGGTCACCGGGCCGCACCCCCAGCGTGGCCAGGCCGCGCGCGAGCTCGTCGACCCGGGTGGCGAGGAGCGACCACGGGATCGTCCGGGTCCCGGAGCCGCGGAGCTCGACGAGCGCAGGTCCGCCGTCGTCCTGCCGGTCCGCGAGCGCCGCACCGAGCGGGACCCAGGGCTCGCCGGTCGCTGCGGCTCGTCCCTCCGGGCGGTCGGCCGGGTCACCCGGCACCCGCACGTCCAGCCACCGCAGCACGCCCCCGCCGAGATCCTCGTCCTCCCCGACGAGGTGCCCGGCGCGCGGCGACCGGTGCACGTCCGCGTGCGGGAGCCGCGCGGCGAGGTCGTCGAGGAAACGGTCCGAGAACACCGGGTCGCGGGCGCCCCACAGCAGCAGCGCCGGCACGTCGAGCGTGGTCACGGCGGTGGCGACCCGGTCGAGCGCCGGCCGGCTCGGATGGTCCGCGGTCGCCGGGATGTCCGCGACGAAGTCGCCGATCGCCTGCCGGCGGCCGGACGTGCGGTACGGCGACCGGAACGCGGCCCGCACCTCCGGCGTGAGCGGAGGGTGGGCCAGCGCGAGCGTCGTGTCGAGGAACGCGGTCGTGGTCACGGTCGACGCCGTCCGGACGCCGGGCACCATCGCCGGTCGCAGCACCGCCGGCGCGCGGTCACCCGGGGGCAGGTGGACGGCCGTGTTGAGCAGCACGACCCCGGCCAGGACGTCGCGGTGCTCGACCGCCCAGCCGAGGCTCACGACGCCGCCCCAGTCGTGCCCGGCCGTGACGACAGGACCGGCCAGGCCGAGCTCCTTCGTCAGCGCGCCGAGCTCCGCGACGCGGTCCTCGAGGCGCCGGGCACGCCCGTCCCGCTCGGAGAACCCCATGCCGAGCTGGTCCACGGCCACGACACGCCACGGCCGGTCGGCCCGCCCGCCGGCGGCCACCAGCCGGCGCCACAGGTACGACCACGTCGGGTTGCCGTGCACGCACAGGATCGTCCCCACGGGCTCGCCCGGGAGGGCGTCATGGTTGTCGAGCACGTGCCACGTGCCCGACCCCGGCACGTCGACGAGGCGCGACCACGCCGGGTCGAGGCCCGGCAGCCCACCCGGCGGCAACGACGCCGGCAGGCGCAGGCCGACGGGCGACCTCACCAGACGATCTCCGTCATCGCGGTGTTCAGGCCCGAGCCGACTCCCATGCAGAGCACCCGGTCCCCCGACGACAGGCTCCCCTGCTGGGAGACGAGCGTCATCGGCAGCGACGCCGGCCCGACGTTGCCCCAGCGCGGGAACGTCGTCGGGACCTTCGCCGGGTCGAGGCCGAGCGCCCGCACCAGGGAGTGCGTGTGGACGGTCGACACCTGGTGCGTGACGAACCTGTCGACGTCCGCCCAGCCGCGCTGCGGTGCCGCCTCGTTCCAGGCGTCCACCACGAGCTCCAGGCCGCCGTCGAGGAGGCCCTTCGGGTCGGTGCTCATCCCGTCGACGCCGCCGACGCACAGGTCGTGGTGCTGGGTCGCCGCGCGGGAGACGCCCCCGACCAGGCGGTGGCCCCCGGGATGCGCCGAGGCCCGACCGAGGACCGCCGCCGCGGCACCGGCGCCGAGGGTGAGGGTCGCGAACTCGCGCAGGAAGTCCGCCCGGGTGCTCGCCGGGTCGGACAGCCGCCGGATCGTCGCCTCCTGCGTGGGCTGCGGGTCCTCGCCGTCGACCACGACGGCGTAGTCCACCTGCCCGGCGTCGATCAGCTGCGCGGCGAGGGTCATCCCGTTCACGAACCCGAGGCAGGCGTTCGTCAGGTCGAAGTTCTGGGCGCGCGACGGCAGGCCCAGGCCGTCGTGGATGCGCGACGCGACCGACGGCTCCAGGTGGGTGCGTGTCACCGACGTGTTCACGAGCAGGCCGACGGCGTCGGCGTCGATGCCCGCCTCCGCGAGCGCCTTCGCGCCGACGGCCACGGCGGCGTCGTCGAACGTGGTGCCGGAGTCCCACCACCGGCGCTCGTGCACACCCGCGACCCGGCCGAGCAGACCTCGCGGGAGGCGCAGCCGTCGCAGCGTGGGCCGCAGCTGCTCGTCGAACGTCGACGACGAGACCGGGACCGTCGCCTCGATCGCCGTCACCGCGAGCAGGGCCACGTCGTGGTGCTCGAACGTCGCGTTCCCGTTCACCTGGGCGCCCTCCGGAGTGCGGACAGTCCGGGCGCGCGCGTTCGTCGTCCCGTCATCGTCCATGTAACCAGGAGCGCGGCGGGACGGCCCGGTCAGGGGGTGTCCGCCACGTCACAGCCGAGCGGCTCCCGTCAGAGCCGTGCCTGGACCGCCTCGCCGTGCGCGGGCAGACCCTCGGCGTCCGCGAGCGCGACGATGCGGTCCGCGACCGCCCGCAGCGCGTCCGCGTCGTACTCGACGACCTGCACCGCCCGCAGGAACGAGTGCACGCCCAGCCCGCTCGCGAAGTGCGCGCACCCACCCGTCGGGAGGACGTGGTTCGAGCCCGCCATGTAGTCGCCGAGCGACACCGGCGAGAACGCCCCGACGAAGATCGCCCCCGCGCTCGTCACACGCTCGGCGACCGCGGCGGCGTCCACGGTCTGCACCTCGAGGTGCTCCGCGCCGTAGGCGTTGACGACCTCGAGCCCGGCCTCCAGGTCGTCGACCAGCACGATCGCCGACTGCGGCCCACCGAGCGCCGTCGTGACGCGCTCACGGTGCCGGGTCGCGCCCACCAGGTCGACCAGCTTGGACTCCACGGCGCCGGCGAGCTCCACGGACGGCGTGACGAGCACGGCCGCGGCGAGCGGGTCGTGCTCCGCCTGCGAGACGAGGTCGGCCGCGACGTGCACGGCGTCCGCGGTGCCGTCCGCGAGCACCGCGATCTCCGTCGGGCCCGCCTCCGCGTCGATCCCGACGACGCCGCGCACCAGCCGCTTCGCGGCGGCGACGTACACGTTGCCCGGGCCCGTCACCACGTCGACCGGCTCGCAGAGCGTCTCGCCGTCCACCTCGTCGGTGCCCGCCGCACCGAACGCGAGCATCGCGACGGCCTGCGCTCCCCCGACGGCGTACACCTCGTCGACCCCGAGCAGCGCGCACGTGGCGAGCACGACCGGGTCGGGCAGCCCGCCCTCGTCCTTCTGCGGCGGCGACGCGACGACCAGCGAACCGACACCCGCCGCCTGGGCCGCCACCACGTTCATGATCACCGACGACGGGTACACCGCGAGACCGCCCGGCACGTACAGCCCGACCCGGCGCACCGGGATCCAGCGCTGCCGGACCTGGGCGCCCGGGGCGACGTCCACGGTGAAGTCGGCAGGCACCTGCGCGGCGTGCACACGGCGCACCCGGCTGATGGTCTCCTCGAGCGCGGCCCGCACCCGGGGGTCGAGCGCGCCGACGGCCGCCTGCACCACGTCCGGTGGCACCCGCAGGTGCACGGGACGCACGCCGTCGAACCGTTCCGCGAGGTCCCGCAGCTCCGCCGCACCCCGCTCGCGGACGGCTGCGAGGATCGGCGCGACGACCTCCGCGGCGTGCTCCACGTCGACCTCCGCGCGCGGCAGCACCTCGAGAAGGTCACGACGGGACAGGGAGCGACCGCGCAGGTCGATGCGGGTGATCACCTTCGCGAGTCTAGGCGCGACGGCACGCGGCGGCCGGTGTGACCACGGTGCGGGCAGCGGCTCGTGAGGGTCGGGCAGACTGCTCCCATGACGCAGGTGCCCATCGCGGACGACTCCATCCGGCTCGGCCAGTTCCTCAAGCTCGCCGACCTCGCCGAGTCGGGCGCGCAGGCCCGCGAGCTCCTCGAGGACGGAGCCGTCACCGTGAACGGCGAGCCCGAGGCCCGCCGGGGGCGCCAGCTCGTCCGGGGGGACGTCGTCGAGGTGGACCTGCCCGGCGGGCGCGAGCGCGCCAGCGTCGGCTGACGCCGGTCCGTCGGGCCTGTCGTCACGCCTGCCGTCAGGCGTCCCGTCACGCCTCCCGGTACGCCGGCAGGGCGGCCTCGAAGGCCTCCTGCCACGAGCGGGCCGGGCGACCCGCGACGGCGTCGTCGAGCAGGTCGAGGCTGGCGTGCCAGCCGCCGCCGTACCCGCGCGCGGCGGAGAGCGTCAGACCGCTGTGCACCAGGACCAGGACCACGCCGTCCCCGTCCGGCCGGAGCGTCGCCCGCACGCACGTCTCGGCCTCGCCCGGGAACGCCCACGACACGGCGAACCCGTGCGGCGGGTCGCACGCGACCACCTCGCCCGTGGCGTTCTGGTCGGCGCCCGGCAGGTCGTCGCCCATGCGCAGCTCGAAGCGACCTCCGGTGCGCAGGTCGCCGTGCAGCGCGCCCAGCCACCGGCCGACCCGGTCGCGCTCGGTCAGCGCCGACCAGAGGTCGTCGACGGACGTCGGGTACCACCGCTCGAACCGGACCGTCGTCCCCTCGGCGTCCGTGGCCAGCGTCCCGTGCGGGTCGGTCGTCATCGTTGCCGTCCTGTCTCGCCGGTGGCGCCGCTGACGCCGAGGCGGCGCTCTCGCACGCCGCGGGACACCTCGGTGTCGAGCGCGTCGAGCCGAGAGGCCCAGAAGCGGCGGACGCCCCGCACCCACTCCTCGATGTCGTCGAGCGGCTCGGGGCGCACCGAGTACAGCCGGACCGCGCCACGCGGTTCGGAGTCGACGAGGCCGGACTCCCGCAGCACCCGCAGGTGCCGTGAGGTCGCCGGCTGGCTGATGCCGAACTCGGCGCCGACCGCGGCCGCGAGGTCGCCCGCGGACCGCCCGCCGTCGGCGAGCAGCTCCACGATCCGGCGTCGGACCGGGTCCCCCAGGGCGTCCAGCGCGTGCACGGGACCGACATTTCCACCTCGCGTTATATAACGCAAGGGTGATGGATGGTCAGGACGACAGGCAGCTCGGCCCCAGCAGCGCCTTCAGGTCACCGAACAACGACGGCGACCGGCCCACCCGCAGCCCGTCACCCAGGCGCATCACCGTCGCCCGGCCCGGGCTCGTCAGGCGCAGGTGCACCTCCGTGACCCCCGGGTGCGTCGAGAGCACCTCGCGCAGCCGCTCGACCACCGGCGGCGTGCAGCGCGCCACGGCCATCGACACCACCACGGGGGCGTCCGCCGCCTGGGACACGTCCGGCAGCGACACCTCCATCGCCTGCAGCTGCATCGTCTCGTCGCGACGCCGCACCCGGCCGCGGACCACGACGACGGCGTCCTCCGCGAGGACCGTCGAGTACGCGAGGTACGTCTCGCCGAAGAACATGATCTCGACCGAGCCCTCCATGTCCTCGATCGTGACCGCCGCCCACGGGTTGCCCTGCTTCGACATCTTGCGCTGCAACGACGTCACCAGGCCGGCGATCACGACGGTCGACCCGTCGGGCCGGGCCTCGTCGGCGAGCAGCGTCGCGATCGACACGTCCGCCGCCGCCGCGAGCACGTGCTCGATCCCCGACAGGGGGTGGTCCGACACGTAGAGGCCGAGCATCTCCCGCTCGAACGCCAGCCGCTGCTTCTTGTCCCAGTCCGGCAGGTCCGGGATCGTCACCGCGAAGCCCGGTCCGTCGTCGTCGCCGCCCATGAGGTCCGCGAACAGGTCGAACTGGCCCTCGGCCTCCTTGCGCTTCACGCCGATGACGGAGTCGACCGCCTGCTCGTGCACCAGCAGCAGCGCCCGGCGCGGGTGGCCGAGCGAGTCGAACGCCCCCGCCTTGATGAGCGACTCGATCGTCCGCTTGTTGCAGACGACGGCCGGCACCTTGTCGAGGAAGTCGGTGAAGGACGAGAACGCGCCCTTCTCCTCCCGCGTCCGCACGATCGCGTCGACGACGTTCGCGCCCACGTTGCGGACCGCGGTCAGCCCGAAGCGGATGTCCGAGCCGACGGCCGTGAAGTTCGCCGACGACGAGTTCACGTCCGGCGGCAGGACCGTGATGCCCATGTGCCGGCACTCGCCGAGGTACAGCGCCGACTTGTCCTTGTCGTCGCGCACGCTCGTGAGCAGCGCCGCCATGTACTCGGTCGGGTAGTTCGCCTTGAGGTAGGCCGTCCAGTACGAGATGACGCCGTACGCCGCGGAGTGCGCCTTGTTGAACGCGTAGTCGGAGAACGGCAGCAGGATGTCCCACAGCGTCTGCACGGCGGCCATCGAGAACCCGCGCTCGACCATGCCGCCCGAGAAGCCCTCGAACTGCTTGTCCAGCTCGGACTTCTTCTTCTTGCCCATCGCGCGCCGCAGGATGTCGGCCTGGCCGAGCGAGTACCCGGCGACGCGCTGGGCGATCGCCATGACCTGCTCCTGGTACACGATCAGGCCGTACGTGGTGCCGAGGATGTCCTCGAGCGGCTCCGCCAGCTCGGGGTGGATCGGCGTCACCTCCTGCACGCCCGTCTTGCGCAGCGCGTAGTTGGTGTGCGAGTTCGCACCCATCGGGCCCGGCCGGTACAGGGCGCCGACGGCCGAGATGTCCTCGAAGTTGTCAGGACGCATCAGCCGCAGCAGCGACCGCATGCCGCCGCCGTCGAGCTGGAACACACCGAGCGTGTCACCCCGGCCCAGCAGCTCGTACGTCTTGCGGTCGTCGAGCGTGAGCGCCTCGAGCTCGACCGGGTCCTTGCCGTTCATCACGATGTTCTCGAGCGCGTCGTCGAGGATCGTGAGGTTGCGCAGCCCGAGGAAGTCCATCTTGATCAGGCCGAGGCCCTCGGACGTCGGGTAGTCGAACTGCGTGATGACCGCGCCGTCCTGGGGGCGCCGCATGATCGGGATGATGTCGATCAGCGGGTCGCTCGACATGATGACGCCAGCCGCGTGCACGCCCCACTGCCGCTTCAGGCCCTCGATGCCCTTGGCGAGCTCGACGACGCGCTGCGCCTCCGGGTCGACCGCGTGGACCTGGCGGAACTCCTCGGCCTCGTTGTACCGCTTGTCCGCCGGGTCGAAGATGCCCGTCAGGCTGATGTCCTTGCCCATGATCGCGGGCGGCATCGCCTTGGTGAGCTTCTCCCCCATCGCGAACGGCATGCCGAGCAGCCGGGCGGAGTCCTTGAGGGCCTGCTTGGCCTTGATGGTGCCGTACGTGACGATCTGCGCGACGCGGTCCTCGCCGTACTTCTCCGTGACGTACCGGATGACCTCGCCGCGACGACGCTCGTCGAAGTCGACGTCGAAGTCGGGCATCGAGACGCGGTCCGGGTTGAGGAACCGCTCGAAGATCAGGCCGTGCTGCAGCGGGTCGAGGTCGGTGATCCGCATCGCGTACGCGGCCATCGAGCCGGCGCCGGAACCACGGCCCGGCCCGACGCGGATACCGTTGTCCTTGGCCCAGTTGATGAAGTCGGCGACCACGAGGAAGTACCCCGGGAAGCCCATCTGGGTGATGACCTCGGTCTCGTACTCCGCCTGCTTGCGGACCTCGTCCGGGATGCCGTCGGGGTAGCGCACGTGCAGCCCCTGCTCGACCTCCTTGACGAACCACGACGTCTCGTCCTCGCCGGGCGGGCACGGGTAGTTCGGCATGTAGTTCGCGGACGTGTTGAACGAGACCTCGCACTGCTCCGCGATGCGCAGCGTGTTGTCGCACGCCTCGGGCAGCTCGGCCCAGATCCGCCGCATCTCCGCCGCCGACTTCACGTAGTACCCGTCGCCGTCGAACTTGAACCGGTCCGGGTCCGACAGCGTGGAGCCGGAGTTGATCGCGAGCAGCGCCTCCTGGGACGCGCTGTCCTCCTGCTTGACGTAGTGCAGGTCGTTCGTCGCGACGAGCGGCGCCCCGATGGTCTCGGAGAGCCGCAGCAGGTCCTTGAGCACCCGGGTCTCGATCTCGATCCCGTGGTCCATCAGCTCGACGTAGAAGTACTCCTTGCCGAAGATGTCCTGCAGCTCGCCGGCCGCGCGGACCGCCTCGTCCCACTGGCCGAGCCGCAGCCGCGTCTGGATCTCGCCCGACGGGCAGCCGCTCGTCGCGATGAGCCCCTTGCCGTACCGCTGGAGCAGGTCCCGGTCCATCCGGGGCCACTTGCCCATCTGGCCCTCGAGCGACGCCAGCGAGCTCGCGCGGAACAGGTTGTGCAGGCCCTCGTTGTTGCGGGCCCACATCGTCATGTGGGTGTACGCGCCCCGCGCCGAGACGTCGTCCTGCTCCTGACCCTGGCCGCCGAACCGGACCCTCGTCTGGTCGAACCGGCTGGTCCCCGGCGTGACGTACGCCTCGATGCCGACGATCGGCTTGATCCCGGCGGCGGTGCCCTTCGCCCAGAAGTCGTACGCACCGAACAGGTAGCCGTGGTCCGTCGTCGCGATGGCCGTCTGGCCCTGGCGCTCGACCTCCGCGAACAGGTCCCCGAGCCGGGCCGCACCGTCCAGCATCGAGTACTCGGTGTGGACGTGGAGGTGGACGAAGTCGGAACCTCCAGCAGCTGCCATGCGGGCCATCCTAGGTCGGCCCACCGACAGCCCCGGACCGTCGGACGACGTGTCGGCGGTGTCGTCCGCGACATCCGGCGCGTCGCGCGCGGCGCGTCACCGGGGGCCGGTCGAACAGGCTCAGCGGTACCCGGCGGAGAGCGTCTCGAGCGCGGCGGCCAGGTCCTGCGGATAGTCGCTGGTCAGCTCCAGCCACTCGCCCGTCCCCGGGTGCTCGAACCCCAGCCGGACGGCGTGCAGCCACTGCCGGGTGAGCCCGACCTTGGCCGCCAGCGTCGGGTCCGCGCCGTAGGTGAGATCCCCCACGCACGGGTGCCGCAGCGCCGAGAAGTGCACCCGGATCTGGTGCGTCCGACCCGTCTCCAGGTGCACCTCGACGAGCGACGCCGCCGGCAGCATCTCGAGCACCTCGTAGTGCGTGATCGACGGCTTGCCGTCCGCGACCACCGCGAACTTCCAGTCCGCCGACGGGTGCCGGCCGATCGGGGCGTCGATCGTGCCCGTCGTCGGCTCCGGGTGCCCCTGGACGAGCGCGTGGTAGACCTTGTCGACCGTGCGCTCCTTGAACGCGCGCTTGAGCACCGTGTACGCGTGCTCGCTCTTCGCGACGACCATGAGCCCCGACGTCCCCACGTCGAGCCGGTGCACGACGCCCTGACGCTCCGCCGCGCCCGAGGTCGAGATCCGGTACCCCGCGGCGGCCAGCGCCCCGACGACCGTCGGCCCGCTCCAGCCGGGCGACGGGTGCGCCGCGACGCCGACCGGCTTGTTCACGACGACCACGTCGTCGTCGTCGTGCACGATCACCATGCCCGGCACCGGCTCGGGGACCACCTCGAGGCCCGCGGGAGCGGCCGGGTCGGGCAGCTCGACCTCGAGCCACCCCCCGGCGACCAGCCGGTCCGACTTCCCCACCTCGCGGCCGTCGACCCGCACGCCGCCCGCGGCCGCGATCTCGGCCGCACGCGTGCGCGACAGCCCCAGCAGCCGGGACAGCCCCGCGTCGACCCGCTCGCCCGCGAGCCCGTCCGGCACGGGCAGGGACCGGACGTCAGGCACCCTGCGACCCCGCCGCCTTGTCGTCGGCGAGCTCGTCCGCCGGGGCGTCGCCCGCAGGCTCGTCGACCTGTGTCCCGCTCGCGAGCTCGTCGCCCGGTGCGTCGTCGTGCGGCCCGTCGGGGTCGCCGCTCGTGTCGTCGTCACGCTCGCGCGTGCCGTCGATCCGGATGCCGAGCATCGCCAGCAGCACGACGAGCACGGCCGCGACGACGATCGCGATGTCCGCGACGTTCCCGACGAACCAGTTCCCGTAGGCGATGAAGTCCACGACGTGACCACGTGCGACACCCGGCGCGCGGAACAGCCGGTCGACGAGGTTGCCGAGCGCCCCGCCGAGCAGCAGCCCGAGCGCGACGGCCCACAGCATCGACCCGATCCGTCGGGCGGCGCGCACGATGACGACCACGACGCCGACCGCGACGAGCGTGAGCAGCCACGTCATCCCCGTCGCGATCGACAGGGCCGCACCGGGGTTCCGCACGAGCTCGAAGCCCAGCAGGCTGCCGAGCAGGTCGCGCCGCCCCTCACCCTCGAGCGCGGCGAGCGCCCACACCTTGCTGAGCTGGTCGACCGCCAGCACGACGACCGTGATCACGACGAGCGTCGTGAGCAGGTGGCGCCTGCGGGCGGGGGTGGTCTGGGTCTCGACCGGCTCGTCGTCCGTGGTGGTGGGCACCGGTGGAGTCTACGTGCGGGTCAGCGCCGCTCTTCGCGCTGCTTGCACTCGACGCACAGCGTCGCCCGCGGGAACGCCTGCAGGCGCGCCTTGCCGACCGCACGGCCGCACGACTCGCACGTCGCGAACGTGCCCGCGGCGATCCGGCCGAGCGCGCGCTGCGTCTGCGCGAGCAGGTCGCGCGTGTTGTTGACGAGCGTGAGCTCCTGCTCGCGCTCCAGGGCCGACGAGCCCGAGTCCGCCTGGTCGTCGCCCGCGCCGTCCCCGGAGTTGCGCAGCAGGTCGGAGAGCTCCGCGTCGGCTGCGGCGAGCTCGCCGGTCAGCCGGTCGATATCGCCCGTCAGCTCGTCCGCGATGTCCTTGACCTCGCGGGCGGTCCACGGCTTCTCGCCGTCCCGCACCGGGAACTGCCGCACGAGCTTGGAGAGCTCCTTGGCGTCGACCGTCGCGGCGACGGCACTCAGTGAGTCGTTGATGGCCACGACCGGGCCCCCCTAGTCCTTGAAGTCACGTGACTCTAAACGGGCAATCTGCATCGCACAACACACCACGCCGGGTGAAACCCGGCGTGGTGTGAGGTGGCGTGACCTGCCCGGACGCTCCCGGAGGCGGGCGAAAACTCAGAGGTTCTGCCCGTCGCCCACCGGCTGCGCCTGACCGGAGCGCGGCGGGAGGGCGTTGCCCCGGTTGTCCAGGTCGCCCAGGAGGTTCTCCAGGTAGCTCTTGAGGCGCGTGCGGTAGTCGCGCTCGAACACCCGCAGCTCGTCGATCTTGCGCTCCAGGAGCGAACGCTCCTGCTCCAGCTGTCCGAGCGTGCGCTGCGACGTCTCCTCGGCCTCCCGGACGATGCGGTTGGCCTGGCTCTTCGCCTCGCCGATCAGGCGGTCGGACTCCTCCTGGCCGCTGCGCACGTAGTCGTCGTGCAGCTTCTGCGCGAGCGCCAGCATGCCGGTCGCGGACTCGGGCTCGTTCGCGCGGGACGGCGCGGGCGCCACGGGGGCGACGACCGGGGGCGCCACCGGCGCGACGGCCGCGGGGACCGGCTCGGGCGTCGGCTCCGGCTTGGGGGCCGGCGCGGCCTGCTGCGCACCCGCACGGCTCAGCTCGGCGATCCGGCGCTCGGCCGCCGCGAGCTTCGTCTTGAGGTCCTCGTTCTCGTTCTGGAGCTCACGGAGGGTGTTGACGACCTCGTCCAGGAAGTCGTCGACCTCGTCCTGGTCATAGCCCTCGCGGAACTTGGTGGCCTGGAACTTCTTGTTCAGGACCTCGTCTGCGGTCAGCAGTGCCATCGTCGTCACCTCTGTCGGTCGAGCTCTCGGTCAGGCCGGCGGCAGCTTTCCTGCGACCGTCTCGGATCACCGTAGCGGACAATCTCTGGGCAGTCCGCCCCGCTCGACACGAGGTCAGACGTCGCGAGGGGACGGATCGGTCAGAGGCTCCCAAGCACGGACAGCAGGACCGAGCACAGCAGGATCAGCACGAAGAAAGCCAGATCCAGGCGCACGGAACCGATGCCGACCGGGGGCAGGAAACGCCGCAGCGCACGCAGCGGCGGGTCGGTCACCGAGTAGGTGACCTCGGCGATGATCAGTGCCACACCCCGCGGCCGCCACTCGCGCGCAAAGAACTGCACCCAGTCCAGCACGAGCCGGACCAGGAGCAGCAAGAAGAACGCGAGGACGACGAAGTACAGCAGCGACCAGACGAGCTGCACGCGTCAGCTCTGGTTGTAGAAGCCCGCACGCGCGGCGGGCTCGGGGGCGGGCGCACCGTCGCCGGCGACCTCGACGTGCGCGGGCGAGAGCAGGAACACCTTGCTCGTGACCCGCTCGATGGCACCGTGCAGCCCGAAGATGAGACCGGCGCTGAAGTCGACCAGGCGCTTGGCGTCGGCGTCGTCCATGTCCGTGAGGTTCATGATCACCGGGGTGCCCTCGCGGAACGCCTCACCGATCTTGCGCGCGTCGTTGTACGACCGCGGGTGGATCGTCGTGATCCGGCGCAGCTCACCGGTGTGCGCGGGCACGGGCACCGCCACCGGGGCCGCGACGGCCGACCGGGCGGGGCGGTGCAGCGGCGTGACCTGTGCCTCGTACTCGTGCTCCACCGTGGCGTCTCCCCCGTCGAACTCCTCGAGGTACTCCTCGTGCTCCGACCGGTCGTCGGCCAGGCCGAGGTACAGCATCGTCTTGCGCAGCGCTCCGGCCATCGGTTCGCTCCCTCCCCGGATCAGCTCCGGTTTCCCCGGAACCCGTGACCCGGTCCGGCGGACACCGGGTCGAGCGGGGACGGGCTCCCTCTGCCGAGCACGCTAGCAACGGGCACGCGGGACCACACCGCGACACGCCCGACACGCGCGCGTGTCACCTGCACGGACGGCGCGTCAGCGCACCGGGGGCCGCACCACCCCGGCGAACCGGCCCGTGACGGCCGCCCGCCGGAAGGAGAACAGGCGGTCGTCCGTGAACGTGTCGCGCGTCGAGACGGACACCGATGCGACCCCTTCCTGCTCCAGCACCGCCCGCACCCCGGCCGGCAGGTCCAGCGACGGCGTCCCCCACGAGGTCGTCGACCACGTGGCCGGCACCACTCGCGCGACCTCGGCACGCAGCTCCGCGGGCACCTCGTACGACGCGCCGGCGATCGCAGGCCCGACGGCCGCCCGGACGCGCTCGGTCGACGCACCCTGGCCGACCATCGCGCCGAGCGCAGCCTGGAGCACGCCGGCGACGAGACCGCGACGACCCGCGTGCACCGCCGCCACGACACCCGCGACGGGATCGGCGAGGAGCACCGGCACGCAGTCGGCGACCACCACGGCCACCGCCAGGTCGGGCGACGCCGAGACGAGCGCGTCGGCCTCGGGCGGGTCCGCGGGCCGCGACCCGACCACGGCGACCGTCCCGCCGTGCACCTGCCGCCCGTAGGCGACGGGGGCACCGGCCCACCGCTCGACCAGCGACCAGTTCTCGCGCACCGCCCCGGGGTCGTCCCCGACCGCGGCACCCAGGTCGAGCGACGCGTAGGGAGGTCGGCTGAAGCCGCCGGCGCGCGTCGTGAACCCGGCGCGGACGCCGGGCCCGAGGTCGACGAGCTCGACCGGGAGCTCGTCGTCCTCGTGCACCACTACTTGAGGAAGTCCGGCACGTCGAGCTCGTCGCGCTCGCGCCGCGGGACCTCGTCGGTGAAGATCCGCGGCACCTCGAGCGCGCCGGTGATCGGCGTGGGCTCGGCCTCGGTCGAGAGGAACGCCGGCACGTCGGGCTGCACGGGACCGCGGGCGGCCGCGAGCGACGCGACGGGCACGACGTCGTCGTCGGGGTCGAGGACCGGACGCGGGGTCGGCAGCCGCGGCGCCTGGGCCGGAGGCACCTGACGGGACGTCGCGCCGCTGATCTGGCCGAGCGCGCGGGCGTCGCGGCGGACGACCGGCGAGCCGCCGTCGAACCCGGCCGCGATGACCGTCACGCGGACCTCGTCGCCCAGGGCGTCGTCGATGACGGCACCGAAGATGATGTTCGCCTCCGGGTGCGCGGCCTCCTGGACGAGCCGGGCGGCCTCGTTGATCTCGAAGAGGCCGAGGTCGGACCCGCCCTGGATCGACAGCAGGACGCCGTGGGCGCCGTCGATGCTGGCCTCGAGGAGCGGCGACGAGATCGCCATCTCGGCAGCCTGCACCGCACGGTCCTCGCCGCGCGCGAACCCGATGCCCATGAGCGCCGAGCCGGCGCCCTGCATGACGGACTTCACGTCGGCGAAGTCGAGGTTGATGAGGCCCGGGGTGGTGATGAGGTCGGTGATGCCCTGGACGCCGGACAGCAGCACCTGGTCCGCCGAGTGGAACGCGTCTAGCACCGAGACCGAGCGGTCGGAGATCGACAGCAGGCGGTCGTTGGGGATGACGATGAGCGTGTCGACCTCGGCGCGCAGCGCCTCGATGCCGGTGTCCGCCTGGACCGAGCGGCGGCGGCCCTCGAACGTGAACGGCCGGGTGACGACGCCGATCGTCAGCGCGCCGAGCGAGCGGGCGATCCGCGCCACGACGGGGGCACCACCCGTGCCGGTGCCGCCACCCTCGCCCGCGGTGACGAAGACCATGTCGGCACCGCGCAGGACGTCCTCGATCTCCTCCTTGTGGTCCTCCGCTGCCTTCTTGCCGACCTCCGGGTCGGCGCCGGCGCCGAGGCCACGGGTCAGCTCGCGGCCGACGTCGAGCTTGACGTCGGCGTCGGACATGAGCAGGGCCTGGGCGTCGGTGTTGACGGCGATGAACTCGACACCCTTGAGGCCGACCTCGATCATGCGGTTCACGGCGTTCACGCCGCCGCCGCCGATGCCGACGACCTTGATGACCGCCAGATAGTTCTGGGGAGCTGCCACGGTGGGTGCCTCTCGTTCTGTGCCGGTCGTGTCCGGTCGCGGGTCCGGTCACGGGGTCCGGCCGCGACACGCCACGGCCGGGGTTCAACCTTCACCCTCAGGTTGAGGGTTATAGTTATGTCAGGTGTGCTGTCAGTGCGTGACGCTAGGTGGGCTCGCGCACCGGATCAACGACCACGCCGCGCGTGTCTCCAACCGGCCGTGAAATCGCCCGCCGGATCAGCGCGTGATCGGCAGCCGCGGCGCCGACACGTCGAACACCGTGGCCCCCTGGGTCGCGGGCGACGCCCGCAGCGTGCTCAGCACCGCGATCTTCAACGGCGTCTCGACGGCGCTCCCCCAGTCGACCTCCACCCCGTCCCGGAGCATCATCGTCACCCGGTCCTGCGTGTGCGCCGACACCGCCGCGACCTGCGCGAGCAGGTCCGCCGGCAGCTGCTGGAGCACCGTCAGGACGGCGCGCAGCGCGCGCTTGTCCCCCACCGGCACGTCCACGACCGGCAGCCCCTCGGGCGCCGCATCGACGCGACCCACCTGCACACCGTCCATGTCCAGGAGCGCGAAGCCCGGGCCCGTGCCGTCCTTCGCGGGCTCCGGCACCGCCGCGACCGGCTCACGTGCCACCAGCACCACCGTCAGCCCGTGGGGCCAGGCCCGCGTCACGCGTGCCTCCCGCACGCCGGGGACCTCCAGGACGCGGTCACGCAGCCCGACGGTGTCGAGCCGCGGCAACGGCGTGCCCGCGTGCACGTCGACGACCGCGAGCACCTGGTCCACCGCCACGACGGTGCCCGCACCGCGCACCTCGACCTCGGCGGGCTCCAGCACCAGCACCGGCGACAGCAGCAGCAGCCACCCCAGGGCGGCCACGACCGCCGCCCCGCACGCCGTCAGCAGGACCTTGCGGCGTGCGACCGTCCGGCGCGCCCGGGCCCGCTCGGCGAACCGGGCCACGGAGGTCGTCGACACCACGGGTGGGCGCACCACCGGCCCGCCCCGCCCACCGGTGTAGGTCGTCACCGCCCGCCCGAAGGGCGTCGGTGCCGAGTCCGTCGACACCGGGGAGGGCGAAGCCGGCTTCGGACGCGGCGTGGCGCGCCCGGCGTCCCCGCGGTCGCCCGCGCTCCGTCCCGGGTCCGGCGAGGCGACGCGGCGCACCGGCGACACCGGTGCCGACCGACGTGCGGACGCGTCGGAGTCCGGGCGTGGCGCCCCGGCGTCGACGGCGGGACGCGGTCCGGCCGGTCGCTCCGACGGCGTCACGCGCGGACGCGGAGGCCGGGACGGGCTCATGACGTGCCCTGCTCCGCCGCC
The DNA here is from genome assembly GCF_016862675.1 of Cellulomonas chitinilytica. GTDB lineage: Bacteria > Actinomycetota > Actinomycetes > Actinomycetales > Cellulomonadaceae > Cellulomonas > Cellulomonas chitinilytica. The sequence continues at coordinate 75,231 of NZ_BONK01000016.1, forward strand.
CGGCCGAGCTCCTCGAGGACCACGGGCGCCAGAGCCGTGACGTCGCCCGCACCGACCGTGAGCAGCAGGTCGCCCGGCCGCGCGGCCGCCGCGACCGCACGCGCGGCCGCGACCCGGTCGGGGACGAACGTCGCCTTCCCCGGCGTCGCCACGCGCTCGACGAGCAGCGCGCCGGTGACGGTCGGGTCCGGGTCCTCGCGCGCCGCGTAGACGTCGGTCACGACCACCAGGTCCGCGAGGTCCAGCGCCCGGCCGAACTCCTCGGCGAACGTGCGTGTGCGGGAGAACAGGTGCGGCTGGAACAGGACGAGCACCCGGCCGTCGCCGACCACCGACCGGGCGGCCCGCAGCAGTGCCGCCACCTCCGTCGGGTGGTGCGCGTAGTCGTCGACCACCCGGACGCCCGCGACCGTGCCGCGGTCCTCGAACCGGCGCCCCGTGCCGCGGAACGCGCCGAGCCCCTCCGCCGCGACGTCCCCGGGCACCCCGAGGCGGCGAGCCGCGACCCACGCCGCGGCCGCGTTCAGCGCGTTGTGCTCGCCTGGTACGGCGAGCGTGACCTCGACCCCGGCGTCGGGGGCCTCGAGCCGCACCCGCCATCCCGTCCCGGACGGGCGCAGCGCACCGACCCGGACGTCGGCACCCGCCGACGTCCCGTAGGTCACCACGTCGACGCCGCGCGCGGCGAGGTCGTCACGCACCCGGTCGACGAGCCGGGCGGCACCGGCGTCGTCCGCGCACGCCACGAGCGTCCCGCCGGACCGCACACGCCCTGCGAACGCGACGAACGCGTCCTCGAACGCCTCCGTCGAGCCGTAGTGGTCCAGGTGGTCGGGCTCGACGTTCGTCACCACCGCGACGAGCGGTGCGTACGCGAGGAACGAGCCGTCGGACTCGTCCGCCTCCGCCACGAAGGCCCGGCCCGCACCGTCACGGCTCCCGCCCAGCGGCCCGTCGTCGGACAGGACTGTGCCACCGATCGCGAACGACGGGTCCGCACCGGCGTGCAGCAGCGCCGTGGCGACCATGGCCGACGTGGTCGTCTTGCCGTGGGCACCCGCCACGGCGACCGCGTCCCGGTCGGCCATGAGCGCCGCGAGCGCCTCCGAGCGGTGCAGGACGCGCAGGCCGAGCGCACGCGCGCGGGCAAGCTCCGGGTTCGTGCCACGCACCGCCGACGACACCACGACGGTGTCGACGCCCTCCACGAGGGCGGCGTCGTGGCCCACGTGCACCGCGACACCCGCAGCGCGCAGGCCGGGCAGCGCGGGGCCGTCGGCGGCGTCGGAGCCGCTCACGGCGAGGCCACGGGCCGCGAGCAGCGCGGCGATCGCGGACATCCCGGCACCGCCGACACCCACGAGGTGGACCCGCCCCAGGGCGTCGAGCCCGACAGGGTCCACGACCGGACGTCCGGACGACGTGCCCGCGGGTGCCTTCCCGGGAGCGGCCGGGACCACAGGCAGCTCACGCTCGACGAGCGCCGCGACCCGGGCAGCCCCGTCGCGCACGCCCGCACCGGCCGCCGCCGCGGCCATCCGCGCCCGGGTCTCCGCCGCGGCCTCGCCGACGAGCAGCACCGGGACGTGCGCCCGGATCCAGCCCGCGTCGAGCTCGTCGTCCTCGACGAGGAGACCGCCGCCGGCGGCCACGACGGGCGCCGCGTTGAGCCGCTGCTCACCGTTGCCGATCGGCAGCGGGACGTAGACCGCGGGGAGGCCGAGCGCAGCGAGCTCGCTCACGGTGCCCGCCCCGGCGCGCCCGACGACCACGTCGGCGACCGCCAGGGCCAGGTGCATCTCGGCGAGGTACTCGAGCACGTGGTACCGGTCGGCGCCGGCGACGCCGTCGAGCGACTGCCGCACCGCGTCCGCCTTGCCGAGACCCGTCAGGTGCAGCACCTGGGCGCCCTCGGCGAGCAGGTCCGGCGCGGCGCCCGCGACCGCCGAGTTGATGCTGACCGCACCGAGCGAGCCGCCGAACACCAGGAGGGTCGGGAGCGTCGGGTCGAGCCCGAGCTGCGACGCCGCGGACCGCCGGGTGCCCTCGGCGTCCGCCTCCCGCGCGGCGAGCAGCTCGGCGATGGACGCCCGCAGGGGCAGCCCGGTCACCTGCGCCCCGCGCAGACGGGTCGCCGGGAACGTCACCGCGACCGCCTTCGCCCACCGTGCACCGACCCTGTTCGCCAGGCCGGCGCGGGTGTTCCCCTCGTGCACCACGATCGGGACCCCACGACGACGCGCCGCCAGGTACGCGGGCGTCGAGACGTAGCCGCCGAACCCGACGACCACGTCCGCCCCCGACTCGGCGATCGCGCGGTCGGCGGCCCGGACCGCGGCGCGCAGCCGGCCGGGCAGGCGCAGCAGGTCGAGGCTGGGTCGGCGCGGGAGCGGCACCCGCGGCACCACCGCGAGCGGCAGCCCACGTTCGGGGACGAGCCGCGCCTCGAGGCCCTCGGACGTGCCCAGGACGGTGAGCCGGACGTCGGGGCGCCGGCGGCGCAGCTCGTCGGCCACGGCGAGCAGCGGGTTGACGTGCCCCGCCGTGCCGCCGCCCGCCAGGAGCACCGAGCCGGACGTCGGCGCGTCAGCCACGGGCCCTCCCGACGACCGCGAGGGACCGGCGCACGACCCCGCCGCGCGCGGCGAGGGCCTCGGCCGCACCGGGCTCGTCGCGCGCGAACGCGATCACCACCCCGAGCGCCGCCATGGTCATGATCAGTGCGGACCCGCCCGCCGACACCAGCGGCAGCGGGAGCCCGATCACCGGCGCGAGGCCGATCACGACCGCGATGTTCACCAGCGCCTGGCCGATGATCCAGCACAGGATCGCGCCCGTCGTGATCTGCACGAACGGGTCGGGGTGGCGCCGGATCACCCGGATCATGGCGAACGCCAGCAGTCCGAAGAGGCCGACGACGAGCAACGTGCCGATCAGTCCCAGCTCCTCACCGATGATCGCGAAGATGAAGTCGTTGTGGGCCGCAGGCAGGTACGACCACTTCTCCCGGCTCTCCCCCAGCCCCAGACCGCCCCAGCCGCCGCTCGCGAGACCCCAGCCGCCGTGCAGCGTCTGGTAGCAGGCGCTCTGGGCGTCGCACTCGTTGGACAGCCAGCTCGTGATGCGCCCGGTGCGGTTCTTGCTCGTCACGGTCAGCAGGGTCGCCACCCCGGCACCCGCGAGGGCCGCGAGCCCGAACATGCGCAGCGGCACACCCGCGACGAACAGGGCGCCGGCGACGAGCATGAGCAGGACGAGCGCGGTGCCCAGGTCGTGCCCGGCGAGCACGACGAGGACCGCCAGGCCCGCGACGGGCACGGCCGGGATGAGCGCGTGCTTCCACTGCTGCAGCAGGTGCAGCTTGCGGGCCAGCACGGCGCCGAGCCAGACGGCGAGCGTCAGCTTGATCGTCTCGGACGGCTGCGCCGAGATGCCGCCGACGCGGATCCAGTTCTGGTTGCCGCCGACACCGGCACCGAGACCGGGCACGAAGACGAGGAGCTGGAACACGAGCGCGACGCCGAGCGCGGGCCACGCGAACAGCTGCAGGACGCGGACCTTCATCCGGGACAGGACGAACAGCGCCGGCAGCCCGACGAGCGCGAACTTGGCCTGGTCGAAGAAGACGGAGTACGCCGAGTCGCCCTGGTCGAGGGACTCGACGCTCGAGCTCGACAGGACCATCACGAGCCCGATGACGAGCAGCAGCGTGGTCGCGCCGACGAGCACGTAGTAGCTCGTCACCGCGCTGTTCCACTGGCCGATCAGCGACCCGGAGCGCTCGGTGCTCGAACCGCTGCGCTCGGCGCTCGAACCGCCGCGCTCAGTGCTCGAACCGCTGCGCTCGGCGCTCGGCCGAGCCGACGCGCGCGGACCCGTGCGGACGTCAGCCACGGCCCGTCACGCACCCTCGCCGAGCGCGCGCACGGCGGCGGCGAACTCCTCACCCCGGGCTGCGTACGACGCGAACTGGTCCATCGACGCGCACGCGGGCGCGAGCAGCACGGTCGACCCGGCCACCGCCAGGCGGCGGGCCTCCTGCACGGCACGGGTCATCACCGCCCCAGTGTCACCGGCGTCGACCTCGACGACCGGGATGTCCCGTGCGTGTCGGGCGAGCGCGTCGCGCAGCGGCGCACGGTCGGTCCCGATGAGCACGACGGCGCGGAGCCGGTCGCGGCGGGTCCGGACGAGGTCGTCGAACTGCGCGCCCTTCGCGAGCCCGCCGGCGACCCACACGACCGACCCGTCCGGGAAGGACGCGAGCGACGCGGCGGCCGCGTGGGCGTTGGTCGCCTTGGAGTCGTCCACGTACGCGACCCCGTCGAGCGTCGCGACCGGCGCGATGCGGTGCGCGCCGGGCGCGTAGGCGCGCAGACCGTCCCGGACCGCAGCCGGGTCGACGCCGTGCGCGAGCGCGAGCGACGCCGCCGCGAGCGCGTCCGCGACGACGTGCGGCGGCACCGTGCCGTCCGGTCCGGCGAGCCGGTGCAGGTCGTCCAGCGTGCCCAGCTCGGCCGCGTGCGTGTGCCGCAGCCGGGTGAACCCGCGGTCCACCAGGACGTCCTCGACCAGCCCGACCTGCCCGACGCCGGGGGTGCCCAGCGTGAAGCCCACCGCGAGCGCACCGTCGACCACGTCGGCCTCGCGCACGAGGTCCGCGGTCAGCGGGTCGGCCACGTTGTAGACGCACGCGACCTGCGCACGCTCGTAGATCCGGCCCTTGTCGGCGGCGTACGCCTCGAACGACCCGTGCCAGTCGAGGTGGTCCGGGGCGACGTTGAGCACGGCGGCGGCCTGCGCGGACATCGAGTGCGTGAAGTGCAGCTGGAAGCTCGACAGCTCCACCGCGAGCACGTCGAACGTCGGGTCGGTGGCGGCGAGGACGACGGGCGTCCCCACGTTCCCGACCGCCGGCGCACGCTCCCCGCCGGCCCGGAGGATCGACTCCAGCATCCCGACGGTCGTCGTCTTGCCGTTGGTTCCCGTCACGGCGAGCCACGGAGCGGGGCCGTCGGGCCGAGGTGCGCGCAGCCGCCAGGCGAGCTCGACCTCGCTCCACACGGGAAGCCCGCGCCGGAGCGCCTCGGCGATCAGCGGGTGGTGCGGGGCCAGGCCCGGCGACGCGACGACGAGGTCCGCCCGGTCGAGGCCGGTGCCGGCGAGGAAGTCCTGCGAGCCGATGACGTCGTCCACCCCGTCGTCGACGGGCACGACCCGCGAGCCCCGCGACGCGAGCACGTCCGCCGCCGCACGCCCGGTGACGCCGAGCCCGGCGACGACGACGTGCGCACCGTCGAGGTCGAGCGCCGCCATCTAGCCCGCCACCCACTCGGCGTAGAAGATCCCCACCCCGAGCGCCACGAACAGCCCGGCGATGATCCAGAACCGGATGACGATGGTGACCTCGCCCCAGCCTTGGAGCTCGAAGTGGTGGTGCAGGGGCGCCATCTTGAACACCCGTCTCCCGGTCATCCGGAAGAAGCCGATCTGGATGACGTCCGAGAGGACCTCGAGCACGAACAGGCCGCCGATGATCGCCGCGAGGATCTCCGTGCGGGACAGGATCGACAGGCCCGCGAGCGCACCGCCGAGGGCCAGCGAGCCGGTGTCGCCCATGAAGATCTTCGCCGGGCTCGCGTTCCACCACAGGAACCCGAAGCACGCCCCGGTGATCGCGGCGGCGACCACGGCCAGCGACAGCGGGTCCCGGGTCTCGTAGCAGCGGGGCCCCGCCGAGGCGAGCACCTGGCAGCTCTGGTTGAACTGCCACACGCCGACGATCACGTACGCGCCGAACACGATGAGCGAGACGCCCGTCGCGAGGCCGTCGAGGCCGTCCGTCAGGTTCACCGCGTTCGACCAGGCGGTGATGAGGAAGTTCGCCCAGATGACGAACAGCAGGAGCCCGACGGTCGCACCCGCGAACGCGAGGTCCACGTTGGTGTCGCGGATGAACGAGATGCGCGTCGAGGCGGGCGTGCGGAACTTCTCGTTCGCGAACTGCAGCGCCGCCACCGCGAACGTCACGCCGACGATGCCCTGGCCGAGGATCTTCCACCGCGCCTTGAGCCCGAGGCTGCGCTGCCGGGAGATCTTGATGTAGTCGTCAAGGAACCCGACGAGGCCGAGCCCGGTCATGAGGAACATGACCAGCACGGCCGACGCGCTCGGCAGCGTGCCGGTGACGGCCAGGGCGCCCGCCCACCCGAGGACCGTCGCGCCGATGATGACGACGCCGCCCATCGTGGGGGTGCCGCGCTTCGTGAAGTGCGCCGTCGGGCCGTCCTGACGGATGAACTGGCCGTACTGCTTGCGCACCAGGAACCGGATGAACAGCGGCGTGCCGAGCAGCGCGATGAGCATCGACAGGCCGCCGGCGAGCAGGAGCGCCCTCACGAGACGGCCTCCCCCACGAGCCGGTCGCCCAGCTTCCACAGGCCCGCGCCGTACGACGACTTCACGAGCACGACGTCGCCCTCGCGCAGCTCGTGCTCGAGGAACCGGCCGGCCGCCTCGAGGTCCTCGGCGAGCACCACCTCGTCGCCCCACGAGCCCTCGTGGTTCGCGCCGTCGCGGATCGCGCGGGCCCCTTCCCCGACGACGACCGTGAGGCTGATGTTGAGCCGGACGACGAGCCGGCCGATCTGGTCGTGCGCGTCGCGCGACCCGGGACCGAGCTCGAGCATCTCGCCGAGCACCGCCACGGAGCGCCGGTCACGACCCGCCAGGACGGCCAGGGCCTTGAGCGCCGCGCGCATCGAGTCCGGGTTGGCGTTGTACGAGTCGTCGACGACCGTCACGCCGTCCGGCCGGTCGACGACGTGCATGCGGTGCGGGCTCAGCGCGTCCGCGGCCGTGAGCCCGGCGGCCACCTCGTCGACGCTCAGCCCCACGGCCCTCGCGGCCGCAGCCGCGGCGAGCCCGTTGTGCACGTGGTGCTCGCCGACGAGCCGCAGCTCGACCTCGGCGGCCTCCTCGCCGTCGCGCGTGCGCTCCACGAGGGTGAACCGAGCCCGACCGGCCCGGTCCAGCCGCACGTCACGGGCGTGCACGGCCGCGTCCGAGGACTCGCCGAACAGCACGACCTCACCGGGCGCGAGGTCCGCCATGGCCCGCACGCGCAGGTCGTCCGCGTTGAGCACCGCGACACCGTCCGGCACGAGCCCCTCGACGATCTCCGCCTTCGCCTTCGCGACCGCCTCGATGCCGCCGAACTCGCCGATGTGCGCCTGCCCGACGACGAGCACGACCGCCACGTCGGGCGGCGCGATCCGCGTCAGGTAGGTGAGGTGACCGAGGCCGCTCGCACCCATCTCCAGCACCAGGAACCGGGTCTGCTCGTCCGCGCGCAGGACCGTCAGCGGCAGGCCGATCTCGTTGTTGAACGACCGGACCGGGGCGATCGTCGGTCCGACGCTCCCGCACAGCTGCGCGAGCAGGTCCTTCGTCGTCGTCTTCCCGACGGACCCCGTGACACCGATCACGCGCAGGTCGCTGCCACCGGGCTCCAGCGCGGCCTCACGGAGCCGCACCAGGACGGTCCGCGCCAGCTCGCCGAGCGCCACCTCGACGTCGTCGACGACGACGGTCGGCAGGGCTCGGTCGCCGTCGCGCAGCTCCCGGTTCGCCAGCACGAGCGCCGCGCCCGCGTCGACGGCGGTCGCGGCGAAGTCGTGCCCGTCGACGTTCTCGCCGGGCAGTGCGACGAACAGGCCGCCCGGCAGGACGTCCCGCGAGTCGACCACGACCGGCCCGCTCACCAGGAGGGACGGGTCGGCGTGCAGCACACCACCCGTCGCGGCCGCGATCTCGGCCGCCGTCAAGGCGATCACGCGTGCTGCTCCGCCCGCTGGTCAGGTCCGGCCGCATAGGCGGCCTGGAGCACGTCGCGGTCGTTGTACCGGTGGAACACCCCGGCGATCTCCTGTGTCGGTTCGTGGCCCTTGCCCGTGATGATCACGGTGTCCTGCGCGGTCGCGAGGGACAGGGCGTCGCGGATGGCCTGCGCGCGGCTCGTCGCCTCGTGCACGTCGGTCAGGTCCGGGCGGATCGCCCGCACCCCGTCGAGGATGGCGGACCGGATGACCTCCGGCCGCTCGGAACGGGGGTTCTCGTCGGTGACGACGATCACGTCGGCGAGCCGGGCGGCGATCTCGCCCATGATCGGGCGCTTGCCCTGGTCCCGGTCGCCGTCGGAGCCGAACACGAGCACGAGCCGGCCCGGGGTGATCGGCCGCACGGCCTCCAGGGCGAGCACGAGCGCGTCCGGCGTGTGCGCGTAGTCGACGAGCGCGAGGGGCCAGCGCTCGTCGCGCTCGATGACCCGCTCCATCCGGCCGGGGATCTCGTGCGCGTGCGCCACCGCGTCGATGGCGACGTCGAGGTCCACGCCCGCGGCGTGCGCGAGGACGATCGCGAGGGCCGCGTTGGAGACGTTCACCAGGCCCGGCAACGGGCTCGCCGCGTCGTGCTCGGCACCGTCCGGGCCGCGCAGCACGAACGACGAGCCGACGCCGTCCAGGCCGATGTCGGCCGCGACGACCGTCCAGTCGGCGGCCACGTCCGCGCCGACGTGCGTGGACACCGACTCGACGGGGATCGGCGACTGCGCGACGAGCCGGCGGCCCCACTCGTCGTCCACGACCACCACACCCCGACGCGCTTGCCCCGACGCGAACAGGCGGGCCTTGTCACGGAAGTAGCCGTCCATGTCGCCGTGGAAGTCGAGGTGGTCGCGCTGCAGGTTCGTGAACCCGACGACGTCGAAGGTCAGCCCGCGCACCCGCCCGAGAGCGAGGGCGTGCGACGACACCTCCATCGCGACCGCGGTGGCGCCACGTTCGCGGGCGAGCGCGAGGATCGCCTGCAGCGCGGGTGCCTCGACCGTGGTCCGGGGGCTCTCGATGGCCTCCTCGCCCACCCGCAGCTCGACCGTGCCGAGCACGGCCGTCAGTGCGTGCGCGGCACGCAGCGCGGCGTCGAGGAAGTAGGTCGTCGTCGTCTTGCCGTTCGTGCCCGTGACGCCGACCGTCACCAGCTCGGTGGCGGGCGCCCCGTACACCCAGGCGGCGACGGGACCGGCGAGCGAGCGCGGGTCGTCGGACACGAGCACCGGGACGTCCAGGTGCGCCGCGTCGCCCGCACCGGTCGCGTCCGTGAGCACCGCGACCGCACCGGCGGCGACCGCCTGGGCCGCGTACGCGGCGCCGTGCACCTTCAGGCCCGGGACCGCGACGAACAGGTCACCCGGGACGACCTCGCTGCTCGCGAGCGTCACGCCTGTCAGCGTGGCGTCGGGATCTGCCGGTCGACCGGCGCTGACCAGGGAGAACGTGCTGAGGAGCTCGTCCACCCGGCGGGACTCGGGATGCTCGGGGCGCATCCGGACCGGTGACGTCATGCGGAGAATCTACCGTGCACGCAGGCGGCCGACCGTCGACCCGGGAGCCCGTGGACGGACTGCGCGGGGCCACGTCCGACGCCGGTCACCACGTCGTCGGGAACAGCTGGGTCGTGGCCCCCGACGGCGCCACGCCCAGGTCACCGAGGGTGTAGGACGCGACGTCGCTGAACACCGGGGCGGCGACCGTGCCGCCGTAGATCGACGAGCGCGGGTTGTGCAGGATGACGGCCACGGCGATCCGCGGGTCGTCCGCCGGCGCCACCCCGATGAACGAGGCCGTGATGCCCTGCACCCCGCCGACCCAGTTCTGCGCGGTGCCGGTCTTGCCGGCGACCTGGTAGCCCGGGATCGCCGCGCTCGCGCCCGTGCCGTCGTCGACGACGCTGCCCATCATCGTGAGCACCGTCTTGGCGGTCTCCGGGGACACGACCTGCGTGGTGGGCGCTGCCGCGGCCGGCGTGTACGTGCCGTCGGCGGCCGTCCAGCCCTTGATGATGTGCGGCTGCACGCGGACGCCGCCGTTCGCGATCGTCGCGAAGACCTGGACCGCCTGGATCGCCGTGACGGACACCGCCTGGCCGAACAGCACGGCGAACTTGTCGCGCCGCTGCCAGTCCTCGACGGGGTGCAGCAGGCCGGCCGACTCGTTCGGCATCTCGATGCCCGTCTTCGAGCCGAACCCGAACTTCGCGAGGTAGTCGTACCGCGTCTGCACGGGCAGGTTCTGGCCGATCATCACCGTGCCCGTGTTCGACGACTCCGCGAGCACGCCCGTCGTCGTGAGGTTGAGCACGCCGTGCTCGTGGGAGTCCTTGAAGGTCTCCTTGCCGTCCGGCGAGTACGTGTACGGGACCTGCCACTGGTCGGTCGGCGTCGCGATGTGGTTCTCGAGGATCGCGGACATCGTCACGACCTTGCCGGTCGAGCCCGGCTCGAACACGTCCGAGACCGCGCTCGACAGGGAGCCCTTCGCGTCTCCCGGATGGTTCGGGTCCACCGTGTTCGAGTCGGCGAGCGCGTAGATCTCCCCGGTCTTGGTGTCCATGACGATGATCGAGCCCGAGTCCGCGCCGGTCGCGGCCACCTGCGCCGTGAGCGCCTGCTGCGCCTTCCACTGGACGTCCGAGCGCAGCGTCAGCTGCACCGAGTCGCCCTGCTTGGCGGGCTCGTCCTTGGAGTAGCCGCCGGGGATCGCCTGGCCGTGGATCCCGCTCTCGTACGTCTCGGAGCCTGCCGTGCCCTGCAGCTTGCCGTCCAGCGACTTCTCGAGCCCGGCCAGCCCGACGCCGTTCGAGTTGACGTAGCCGATGACGTTCCCGGCGAGGTTCCCGTTGGGGTAGACGCGCTCCGCGACCTTGTCCACGTTGATGCCCGGGACCCGCTTCTCCCAGATCTGCCGGGCGACGTCGGGCAGCACGCCCTTGCGGATGTACTTGAAGGAGCGGTCGCCCACGAGCATGCCGCCGAGCTCCGCGGGGCTCATGTCGAGCAGCGGGGCGAGCCGCGCCGCGGCACCGGCGGCACCGTCCGGCACGGCGGGCGTGCCCGTGCTCCGGAACGACCCGACGAGCTTCTGGTTCACCGAGATGTCGTAGCGCTCGACGGAAGCGGCGAGGGCCACGCCGTTCGCGTCCGTGATCTGCCCGCGCATGCCGAGCTCCGAGAACGACAGCAGCCGGGCGTCGCGCGCCTCGGCGGCGATCTCCGGGCCGCGCAGGCCCTGCACGTAGACGAGGCGGCACGCGACGACCGCGATGACGACGACGATCGCGATCGTGAGGAACGCCATCCGCCCGCGCGACCCCGACATCGTCGGACGCGGTCCGCGCGGCGGCGGTCCGCCGGGACGACCGACGGGCGCACGACCGGCGCCCCGCGGGCGAGGCACCAGACCCGCCGCGCCGGACCGTGCCGGGCGGGCGCCGGCCGAGCTCGACCGCGGGCGCGGCGCACCCGTCGTCCGGGTCGGTGCCGCGTCCTGCCGGGGTCCCGCCGCACGGGGTGCGCTCGGGGCACGGGTGGCACCGGGAGTGCGGGCGGCGGACATGCGCCCAGTGTGCGGGCCGCGCGACGAAGACCGCGTCGACCCGCCGACGGGCGTCGTCATCCGCCGGCTCCGGCAGGTGCCGGCGCCCCCTGCACGGTGCCGTCGGACAGGGTCACCCAGCCGGTGCCGTCAGCCGGCACCATGCCGAGACCCTGCGCCGCCTGCGCGAGCTGGGCCGGTGCCGCCCGGCGGTCGAGCTCCGCGCCGAGGTCCTTCTGGTCCTGGTCGAGCTTGCCGAGCTCGTTCGCCAGGCGGTGCTGCTCGTACGAGCCCTGCGCCATCTGCGTGTTGAGCAGCAGCGCGGACAGCAGCGCACCGGCGAGGATCGCCATGCACGCCAGGACGAACGGCACCCGCGTGCGGGTGGTCTGGGGCGCGCGGACCAGCAGCAGCCGCGGTGCCGGGCTCTGCTCCGGGCGCGGACGCGCCGGTGCCGGGTAGGCGCGCGCCGCGCTGGTACGGACTGCCGACTGAGCGCTCATGCTGCCCTCCTGCCTGGCTGGGGACCACGCATGTGGTCGGGGGTGGGTCGGATCCGCTCCGCCGCGCGGAGGCGGACGGACTGCGAACGGGGGTTGCGGGCGAGCTCGGCCTCGTCGGCCTCCTCCGCCCCGCGGGTGACGAGCCGCAGGTACGGCGCGTGCGTCTCGGGCTCGACGGGCAGGTCCGGCGGTGCGCTCGAGGTGGCACCGGCGGCGAACGCCCGCTTGACGATCCGGTCCTCGAGGGACTGGTACGCCTCGACGACGATGCGGCCGCCGACCGCGAGCGTCTCGATCGAGGCGGGCACCGCACGCTCGAGGACCTCGAGCTCGCCGTTCACCTCGATGCGCAGCGCCTGGAACGTGCGCTTGGCCGGGTGGCCGCCCGTCTTGCGCGTCGCCGCCGGGATGCTCGCACGCAGCAGGTCGACGAGCTCACCCGTGCGGGTCAGCGGCGCCGCGGCCCTGGCGCGCACGATGTTCCGCGCGATGCGGGCGGCGAACCGCTCCTCGCCGTACACGCGCAGGATGCGGGCGAGCTCGCGCTCGTCGTACGTGTTGACGACCTCCGCCGCCGTGAGCCCGGCGGTGGCGTCCATCCGCATGTCCAGCGGTGCGTCCTGCGCGTACGAGAAGCCACGGTCGACCTCGTCGAGCTGCAGCGACGAGACGCCGAGGTCCATGAGGACGCCCTGCACCTGCGCGATGCCCAGACGGGCGAGCACGTCGCCGATCTCGTCGTAGATCGCGTGCACCGGCGTGAAGCGGTCCCCGAACGGAGCGAGCCGGCGGCCGGCGAGCTCGAGGGCCTGCGGGTCGCGGTCCAGCCCGACGACCCGCACGTGCGGGAACGCCCGCAGCACGCCCTCGGTGTGCCCGCCCATGCCGAGCGTCGAGTCGACCATCACGGCACCCTCGGCGGCGAGCGCGGGCTCGAGCAGGTCCAGGCAGCGCTGGAGCAGCACGGGCGTGTGGCGGCTGGCGGCGTCGTCGGTCATGGCTGCTCCTCTCGGTGCGGGGTGGGTTGTGGTCGGGCGGCCCCTCCGCCGTCCGACCAGATCCCCCACCGACCCTCTGACGCCGGGGAAGTGCGTCAGGAAGGACGGGGGGAGGTCTCGTCGGGCGGAAGTGCGGGCCTGCGGTGCTGCGGTCGTGCGGTGCTGCGGGTGGTGCGGTCCTGCGGTGCTGCGGTCAGAACGGGCCGTTCGGGAAGACCTCCTCGGCGGTGTCGGCGTAGCCGGCCTCCTGCTCGGCGAGGTACGTCTCCCACGCCTCGAGGTCCCAGATCTCGACCCGGGTGCCCGCACCGATCACGGCGACGTCCCGGTCCAGACCCGCGTACTTGCGGAGCATCGGCGGGATCGAGATCCGCCCCTGCCGGTCCGGCAGCTCGTCGCTCGCGCCCGAGAGGAACACGCGCAGGTAGTCGCGGGCCTGCTTGCTCGTGACGGGCGCCTGGCGCAGCTGGTCGTGCATGCGGCGGAACTCGTCCATCGGCAGCAGGAACAGGCAGCGCTCCTGGCCGCGCGTCATGACCAGTCCCGGAGCGAGCTGGCCACGGAACTTCGCGGGAAGGATGAGCCGGCCCTTCTCGTCGAGGCGAGGCGTGTAGGTGCCGAGGAAGGGCGCGAACGACCCGACGAAGCCGGCGGACGACTCATGCGTCACCCCGCCTCCTTCCCCAGGTCTCGTGCCCGCTCCAGCTCCGGACTCGGTGTCGCGCTCCCCGCCTCACCACGTGCCTCCACGGTACTCCACTTCCCTCCACCGGCCACCGGAAGGGAGGGCCATTTCACCCGAACGAGAAGGTGAAAGCGCAGGTCAGACGTGGTGGAGCGAAGTGGAGTGCCCGACACCGCCACGGGGTGTCCTGGCGTGTCGACACAGCCCGGTAACGGACGCTCCTGGACGAACAGGACGTCCGACCGGCACGCTGCGTGCTGCCGCGGGCTGCACGAGGTGCTGCGGTGGAGCGAAGTGGAGGGGAAGGTGGGTGCTGTGAGCCCCCCTTCCCTTAGGCTCGTCACAGTTCCGCCAAGGGAGGCGTCATGCTGCAGGCAGTGCCGTCGTCGAGCGAGCTCGACGACGTCGTCGACATCACGACACAGATGCGGGCCGGCATCGAGTCGGTGATGACCGGCCGCCCCGAGCTCATCCGCGTCACGCTCGCGGTCCTGCTCGCCGAGGGGCACCTGCTGCTCGAGGACGTCCCCGGCGTCGGCAAGACGACCCTGGCCAAGGCGCTCGCCCGCACCATCGACTGCACGGTGGGCCGCATCCAGTTCACGCCGGACCTGCTCCCGAGCGACCTCACCGGCGTCAACATCTTCCGCAGCCAGACGCACGAGTTCGAGTTCCGGCCCGGCCCCGTGTTCGCGCACGTCGTCATCGGCGACGAGATCAACCGCGCCTCCCCCAAGACGCAGTCGGCCCTCCTCGAGTGCATGCAGGAGGCGCAGGCGACCGTCGACGGGCAGACCTACCCGCTGCCGCGCCCGTTCCTCGTCGTCGCCACCCAGAACCCCGTCGAGATGGAGGGCACGTACCCGCTGCCCGAGGCGCAGCGGGACCGCTTCATGGCTCGGCTCACGGTCGGCTACCCGAGCATCGACGCCGAGCTCGACATGCTCGACCTGCAGGAGACGTCCGACCCGCTCGACCAGCTGCGGCCCGTCACGGACGCCGCGACGATCGGCACCCTGGTCGACACCGCGCGCCGCCTGTACGCCGCGCCGGCCGTCAAGCGGTACGTGGTCGACCTCGTCACGGCCACGCGCGAGGACCACGGGCTGCGCCTCGGGGCCTCGCCGCGCGCCGCGATCCAGCTCCTTCGGGCCGCCAAGGCCCTCGCCGCGACCGGCGGACGCGACCACGTCCTGCCCGACGACGTGCAGCAGCTCGCCGAGCCCGTGCTCGCCCACCGGCTGCTCCCCAGCACCGAGTCCCGCCTCTCGGGGCGCAGCACGTCGGACATCGTCGCGGAGATCGTCGAGCGGATCCCGCTCCCGGTGAGCGTCGGGACGGCACGCGCCCGTCGCGCGATCGGCTGATGCGACTTCGACCCACCACCCGAGGCTGGGGGCTCGCGTTCGCCGGCGTCGCCGTGATGCTCGTCGGCGTGTTCCTGGGTGCGGTGGACCTCGTGCGGATCGGCTCGCTCGCGCTGCTGCTCGTCGTCGGTGCGGCGATCGGCGTCGGGCTGCTCGACCCCGGGCGCGGGCGGCACCGGCTGTCGATCATGCGCAGCACCACGCCGAACCCCGTGCACGCCGGTGAGGAGGCGCTCGTCGACGTCGTCATCACCGCGACCGACCAGGCCGCCCGCGTGCGGCTCGCCGGCCTGCGGTTCGCCGAGCAGGCCGCCACCGAGCTGTCCGCCGGACGGCCGCTGCGGGCCCGGGTGGCCCGCAGCGCCCAGCGCGTCACCGTCAGCTACACGGTGCAGGCCGCACGACGGGGCCGGTGGCCGCTCGGGCCGCTCGTCGTGACGCGCACCGACCCGTTCGGGGTGGCGCGCACCACCGCGACGCTCGGCGAACCGGCCGAGGTCATCGTGTGGCCCGCGGTCGTCCCCCTGCCGACGCCGTCCGACGTCCTCGTCGGCGAGCCGGACCGTGTCGCGCTCGGGGCACGCACCCCCTCGACCGACGATGCGTCGCTGCGCGACTACCGCGAGGGCGACGACCTGCGCCGCGTGCACTGGAGCAGCAGCGCCCGGCGCGGCGCGCTCATGGTGCGCTCCGACGAGCGGGCGGGCATGCGGCCCGTCTCCGTGCTGCTCGACCTGCCCGCCCGCACCACCGCGCTCGAGTGGAGCATCTCGCTCGCGGCGTCGATGGCGCTGGCGATGCTCGACGCCGGCCACCCCGTGCGGCTCGTCGGCGGCGCCGCACCCGAGGTCCCCACCGGCTCCGCGGTCGCGCGTCGGTCGCCCGTCGGGTTCGTGCACGCCCGCACCGGGCCCGCCGTCCGCGCAGCCCTCCTCGACCGCACCGTCGACCTCGAGGCGCCGCGCACCAGCGAGCAGGCCGACGCCGAGCTCGTCGCGGCCGCCCACCTCCTGGAGACCACCGACGCGGGCGGCGAGATCGTCCTGGCGGTCCTGGGCCCGCTCGGAGGAACCGCGCGTGCCGCGCTCGCGCACGTGGCCGACACCGCGCAGGGGTGGGCCGTCGTCCGCGCCGAAGGTCCGAACCCGGCCCAGCAGCGCGAGGCCGAGCACACCGTGCACGCCCTGCACCGTGCCGGGTGGCGCGCCTGCGTCGTCGTCCCCGGCGAGGACATCGTCGCGTGCTGGCTCCGCCTGCTCGGGAGCGTCCGATGAACGCCCGCGCCCGGATCCCCCGCGGCTCGCGCGCCACCCTGGCCACGGGGCTGTGCGCCGTCGCGACCGGGTCGAGCCTGCTCGCGCTCACCGGCCTGATCGACGGCACCACCTGGCTCGTCCGTGCGTGGGTCGCGATCGTCCTCGTCGCCGCCGTCTGCGCCGGGGTCCGGTCCGTCACCCGCTCCTGGTGGGCCCCCACGCTCGCCGGGCTGCTCGTGTCCGTCGCCGGGCTCGTGGTCCGGTACGGCGCACCCCCCGGACGCATCCAGGTGCTGCCCGACCTCGGCGCGCTCGAGCGGACGCTCGCGACGGCGCGCGAAGGCGTGACCGTCATCAACCAGTCGCTCGTCCCGATGCCGGGCGTGCGACCCGCCGAGCTGCTCGTCGTGACCGGCGCCCTCGTCGTGCTGCTCGTCACCGACCTCGTCGCCGTCGGGCTCGGCGCGCCCGCCTGGGCCGGTCTCGCGCTCGTCACCCTGTGGTTCCCCGCCGTCGTCCTCGGCTTCCCCGCGAGCGCGTGGGCGCTGGCCTGGACCGGCCTCGCCTACCTGCTCCTGCTCGCCCTGAGCGCCGCACCCGCCGCGGCGCACAGCGACGGGGGCCGACGCGTCGGGACCGCGGTCGTGTGCGCCACCGGCGTCGTCGTCGCCACCCTGGTCGCAGGACCCGTGATCGCCGCCCTGCCCGGCTGGGCGTCCCTGCGGCTGCCGGACTTCGGGACCGGCCCCGTCGGCCCGTTGCAGCTCAGCGACAACCTGGACCTGCGGGAGAGCCTCGGCACACGGTCGGGCCAGGTCGTGCTGCGCTACACCGTGGTCGGCGCCGACGGCGAGCCGGCGCCCGCCGACGAGCCCTCGCCGGGGGCGTCGGCCGACCCCGCGCAGACCGTGACCGCGCGCCTCGTCGGGCCCCTGCGCGCCTTCACGCTCACCTCCTTCGACGGGCAGAGCTGGCAGCGCGACGACGGTGACGCGAGCGGCACGTGGGAACCCGAGGAGCTCCTCACGTCGGACCCCACGATCCGCGGCAGCGCCCCCGACGCGACGCGCGGCACGATCGCCACGGTGCAGGTCGAGGTGGGCTCGCTCCGCGAGCGGCACCTGCCGGTCAGCACGTTCCCCCGCACCGTCGACGTGCGGGGCGCCTGGGGGTACGACGAGCTGCGCGACGAGGTCGTCGGCCAGCGCAGCACGTTCGACGGCATGCACTACGGCATGGTCGTCGAGGTCCCCGACCTCACGGCGGACGACCTGGAGAACGCGGACGTCGGCGACCCGGGCGACGACGGCGCCTCGCTGGTCGTGCCCGCGACGTCGCACTCCGACGACATCGCCGCCCTCGCCCGCGACCTGACGCAGGACGCGACGACGCCGTACGAGCAGGCCATGGACCTGCAGTCCTACTTCCGTGCGACGACGAACTTCCAGTACGACACCCGCGTCGCGCCCGCCCGGAGCACCGACGCCGTATGGGACTTCCTGCAGTCACGCCGCGGGTACTGCGTGCAGTTCGCGACGTCCATGGCGATGATGGCGCGCACCCTCGGCATCCCTGCGCGCGTCGGCGTCGGGTTCCTGCCCGGCGACAACAACGGCGACGGCCTGTACGTCGTCAGCGGCCGCAAGTCGCACGCGTGGCCCGAGCTGTACTTCGAGGGCTCCGGATGGGTCCGCTTCGAGCCGACGCCCGCCGTCCAGACGGGCGCGCCGCCGATCTGGAGCGACCCCTTCACCGCCGTCTCGGGGCCGGGCAACCAGCCCACGGAAGCCGCGCCCAGCGGTGTGGCGCCGTCGGTCGCCGCCAGCCAGCCGGCCGGCCGGTCGACGACCACCACCGCGGAGTCCACGAGCGACCACTGGGTGACGGTCGGCGTCGTGGTCGGCTTCGTCCTGGTCGCGAGCATCCTCGGGCTCACCGTCGCCCGCCGTCGGACCCGTACCCGCGCTGACCTCACCCCGGAACGGGCGTGGCTCCGGGCACGGCGCGGGCTCGCGAACCGGGGCGTCACCTGGACGGACTCCACGACTCCCCGCGGCGTCGTCGCCACCGTCCAGGACCAGCTCCGCACCGTCTCGGGCAGCACGCTGAGCGGGCCGCCCGAGGCCGCGCTCGTCGCGCTCGCCCGCACGGTCGAGCGGGAGCGCTACGCGCGCGAGCCGATCGAGTTCGACCCGGACGAGCTCGACCGGTGGGTCGACGAGCTGGTCGGCGGCGTCGAGGCGCTGCTCAAGGAGCGTCCGGCCGGCGGCACGTCTGCGACGCCCGAGGACGCGGAGCCCGGCGACCTCGTCCGTGGCGGCTGAGCGGTCCCGAGCTCTCCTGGCGGCGGGCGACGGCGCGGCGGGCGACCGGCCGCCTCGGTCCAGGTCGTCCACAGCCTGACAGCCCTGATCCGGGTGCTCCCGATCCGGGCGGCGCGCCGAAGGGGTTCGTCCGCAGAGGTTGCGCCCGGGTGCCGCTCATCACGCACGGGTCGCCCGAGCGGCAGGCGACCGTCGGCACCTCGTCGTGCCGACGGTCGTCGACGTCAGGTCAGCGGCCGCTCTCGCCGCGGCGGCGGTCCCAGCGCTCCTCGAGCCGTGCCATGAGTCCCGGCTTGTGGTGCCGCGAGGCGGCGGCCGGCTTGATCGCGCCGTCCGGCTGCACGGTGCCCTGAGGTCCACGTCGAGCGTTCGCGCTGCGCGGCTTCGCGAAGGCGAAGGCGACGGCCGCGAACATCACGACGAACCCGATCACGCCGAGCCACGCGGTGCTGTTCGCCGCGCCGAGCACGAGGACGAGCAGGCCGACGACCGCGCCGGTGCCCGCGAGCGCGTACCGCCCGAAGGGCCGTCGCCCACGTTGGGTCAGCGTGTTGGCGAGCCGAGGGTCGTCAGACGTCAGCTGGCGCTCCATCTGCTCAAGTACGCGCTGCTCGTACTCGGAGAGAGGCATCCTGACCCCCGTTGCACCAAGGAAAACCCATGACGGGTTCAGGATAGATCGGAGGGAACGATGGTGGTAGTCGAACCGTCGCCCCGACCGACCCGTTCGGCTCCGGCACGGACCGCAGCACCTCCGAACGCGCCGTGCGCCTGGTTCGTGGGACGCCGACCATCCCCGGAGCGCCTGTCCGGAACATCCGTCGCCTCGTCCTGCGTCGGCCGCCGGACCAGGTCGGATACCGCCGACAGCCCCTCGAGGCGCACCCCGACGACCCGTACCGGCAGGCCGTCGAGGTCCGCGGCGGCCAGCAGCTCGCGCGCGACGAGGTACACCTCGCGACCGACGTCCGTCGGTGTGGTCAGCGTGCGCGAACGGGTGAGCGTCCGGAGGTCGGACGTCCGCACCGTGACGCTCACCGTGCGCGCGACCCGGCCGAGCCGGCGCAGCCGCGCCCCGCACCGGTCCGCGAGCTCGAGCACCGTGAGCTCCACGACGGACAGGTCGGCCACGTCGTCGTCGAACGCCTCCTGCACGCCGACGGAGCGCTCGTCGCGGTCGGGGTCGACCGGTCTCGGGTCGCGCCCCCATGCCAGGTCGAACAGGTGGGCGCCGGGCACCGTGCCGACCGCGTGCTGGATCGTCGCCCGGTCGCTGTCGGCCAGCTCGGCCACCGTGCGCACGCCGCGACGTGCGAGCGCGGCCTCGGTGCGCTGGTCCACGCCCCCCAGGGCGCCGACGGGGAGGACGCGCAGGAAGTCGGCCGCGGCCGCGGTGGGCACGAGCAGGACGCCGTCGGGCCGGGCGGCCTCCGAGGCGAGCTTCGCGACCGTCTTCGTCGAGGCGATCCCCACCGAGCACGTGATGCCGTGCTCGTGGCGCACCCGCGACCGGATCCGCGCCGCGATCGCCGTCGGCGGACCGAGTCGTCGGCGGGCGCCGCTCACGTCGAGGAAGGCCTCGTCGATGCTCACCTGCTCCACGAGGGCGGTGACGTCGCGCAGGACGGCCATGACGCCCGACGAGACCTCGCGGTAGGCCGCGTGGTCCGGCGGGACGACGATCGCCTGCGGGCACACCCTCAGGGCGTCCGCCATCGGCATGCCCGGGTGGACCCCGAACGTCCGCGCCTCGTCCGTGGCCGCGAGGACGACACCGCGGTGCGACGCACCGACGACCACCGGTCGGCCGCGGAGCTGCGGGCGCCGGGCGAGCTCCACCGAGGCGAAGAACGCGTCCAGGCCGACGTGCAGCACGGAGCAGCCGGCCTCGGCACCCCCCGGGTCGTCCCGGGCGGCGACCGACAGCGGCCCGCGACTCACCGCGACGACCGCGCGATCCCGGTCACGACGCCCTCACGCTCAGCATCCGCGGCGGGCCGTCGGCGACGGCGCCCGTCTCGATCATGTCGCGGGCGGCGTCGACGAAGTCCTCGGCGGCGCAGACCGCCTGCTCGGCGCGCTCGGCCGAGATCGCGTCGAACCGTCCGGCATCGACTGCCGAGCGCAGCGGCGCCGCGGCCGCGAAGTAGGCGGACCAGCGTCCGAGGTCGGGGGCGACGACGTCGAGCATCTCCCAGACGGACCGGGGGCCTCGCCGGCCGCCGGGGCGCCCCGTCGAGGCGACGACCGCAGCCCCCGCGCGCAGCGCCGCGAGGTGGGCGTGCGAGAACTGCTCCCACGGCTCCGAGGAGAACTGTGCCGCGAGGAGCTCGGCATCGGCGCGACCGAGCTGCTCCGCCACGCGCGCGGGGACAAGCGCCGCGCCCCCCGGCAACGTCCTGTCGGTCTGGTGTGCCATCGCGTGAGCTCCTCTCCGCCCTCAGTATCGAACAGGTGTTCGATGTCCGTCAACTGTCGCCCGCCTGTCCGCGGCCCTGCGACTGCGTACCGTGGGCCGCATGTCCGGCCGCGACCGCAGCGCTCGACGCGCACCAGCGTCGCAGCGACCACCCACACGACGGGCGTCCTGGCCCACCGG
This sequence comes from Cellulomonas chitinilytica, assembly GCF_016862675.1. Classification (GTDB taxonomy): domain Bacteria; phylum Actinomycetota; class Actinomycetes; order Actinomycetales; family Cellulomonadaceae; genus Cellulomonas; species Cellulomonas chitinilytica. Next base: position 96,395 of record NZ_BONK01000016.1, read on the forward strand.
CCCGGTGCCGATCGCCACCGGGACCGTCGAGCTCGTGACCGACCCGGACGACCCCGACGCCGTCACCGTGCTCGTGAACGGGGTGCCGAGCTCCTACCTCGACCTGGCGGACCCGACCCGGCTCGTGTTCGAGTACATGCAGCAGTTCGCCGCGGTCGTCGACCGCTTCGACGTGGCCGGTCAGCCGCTCACCGTCGTGCACCTCGGCGCGGCCGGGTGCGCGCTCGCCCGGTGGGTGCACACCACCCGGCCGGGGTCGCAGCAGATCGCCGTCGAGCTCGACGCGACTCTCCCCGAGCTGGTCCGCGGCTGGTTCGACCTGCCGCGCTCCCCCGCGCTGCGCATCCGGTCCGGCGACGCCCGCACGCAGCTCGCCGCGATGCCGGCGGGGTCCGCGGACGTCGTGGTGCGCGACGTGTTCGCGGGTGACACCACCCCGCCGCACGTCCGCACGCTCGAGTTCACGCAGGACGTCGCCCGGGTCCTGCGACCGGGGGGCCTCTACCTCGCCAACTGCGCCGACCGGCCGCCGCTGACGACGTCGCGCGCCGAGGTCGCCACGCTCGCGGCGGTGTTCGCCGACGTCGCCGTCGTGGCCGAGCCCGCGCTCCTGCGCGGTCGCGGGTACGGGAACGTCGTGCTCGCGGGCACGGACGACCCCACGGTGCTCGCGTCGGCCGCGCTGGACCGCGCGATCCGGAGCCTGCCCGCGCCGGCGCGGTTGCTGCACGGCGACGACGTCCGCGCGTTCCGTGGCGCGAGCCCGGCGCTCGTCGACCTGGCGCCCGAGACCGAGGCCGAGGGCGCCGACGCCTGACCGAGGGCGGGGCACGCCGCAGACGACGCAGGGCCGCACCCGGAGGTGCGGCCCTGCGTCGGAGAGCTGGTCGCCGTGCGACCGTCAGCGGGAGATCAGAGCGGGCGGACGCGCTCGGCCTGCGGGCCCTTGTCGCCCTGCGTGATCTCGAACTCGACACGCTGACCCTCGTCGAGCGAGCGGTAGCCCTGCGTGTCGATCGCGGAGTAGTGCACGAAGACGTCAGCGCCGCCGCCGTCCTGGGCGATGAACCCGTAGCCCTTCTCGGCGTTGAACCACTTGACAGCACCCTGTGCCATGTTCTGTTCCTTCTGTCCAACCGGTGACGGCCGCGCCTTCTGCCCGTGCCGTGCCGCAATGCCTCACGTCCTGCACCGGATGGCCCAGCCGGGTCGGCTGGCGGGATCGACCTCGGAAGACACCCCGGGATCGGCGCCGGTCAAGCGAGTACGTCACTGCAACGCTGGCATCCTTGCATGGCGGTGTGGGCCACGCCACGTTTTCGGACGCTCGTCTGGCACGCTCCGACAACGATCCGGTAAAGGTTCGGTCACAGTTCAGGACGGGGTCCCGTCGTCCCCCTGCTGCGCGAGAAATCGCTCGAACTCGGCCCCCAGCTCCTCCGCCGTCGGCAGGTCCACCGAGCCGGCCAGCAGGTTCGTGCGCCCGGCGTTGCGTGCGAACGCGTCGTACTGCTCCTCGAGCGCCTGCACCACGGCACCGACCTCGTCCGAGCCCGCCACCTGCCGCTCGATCTCCCGCATCGCCTCGCCCGCCGCGTCCGTCAGAGCCGCCGACTTGAGGTCCAGCCCCGTCGCGCGCTCGACGCTGTGCAGCGCCGCGACCGTCGCCTGCGGGAACGCCGACTGCGCGAGGTAGTGCGGCACGTGCACCGCGAAGCCCATCGCGTCGTGCCCCGACTGCCCGAGCCGCAGCTCCAGGAGCGCGCTCGCGCTCGCCGGGACCTGCACGGTGCCGAACCACGCCGCGTGGTCGGCGACCAGCTCGGGCCTCGTCGCGTGCGCGGTGACCGACATCGGCCGCGTGTGCGGGATCCCCATCGGGATGCCGTGCACCCCGACCGTCAGCGGGACGTCGAACCGCTCGACGATCTGCCGGACGGCCGCGACGTACCGCTCCCACTGCACGTCCGGCTCCACGCCGTGCAGCAGGAGGAACGGGACGCCGTTGACGTCGTCGACCAGGTCGATCACGAGCTCGGGCTCCTCGTACGCGCTCCACGTGCTCGCGTCGAACGTCATCATCGGCCGCCGCGAGCGGTAGTCGAGCAGCTGGTCGACGTCGAACGTCACCAGACGGGTGCTGGGCAGCGCGTCCGTCACGTGCTCGGCCAGCAACGACCCGGCGCTGCCCGCGTCGACGAAACCGCGGACCGCGTGCACCAGCACCGGCCCCGACCCCTCCGGGGCGCGGGACTCGAGCAGCGCGGCGACCTCCGGGTCGACGTCGTAGATGTCCGAGGGGTTCAGCATGCGTGTGCGCTCACTTCCGTCCGCCGCCTGCCCTCGCCGGGCAGGTACACCGGGCCACAACGCACCGGCACGGAGGACTGTTCCCCCGTCGGCGTCGCGGTCAGCGGCCGGGCAGGCGCACGACCTCGACGAAGAACTCGTCGATCTGCCGCACGACGTCGATGAACTGGTCGAAGTCGACCGGCTTCGTCACGTAGGCGTTCGCGTGCAGCGAGTAGCTGCGGACGACGTCCTCCTCCGCCTCGGACGTGGTGAGGACGACGACCGGGATGGTCCGCAGGGCATCGTCGGCCTTGAGCGCCTGGAGGACCTCGCGCCCGTCCATCCGCGGCAGGTTGAGGTCGAGGAGGATCAGGTCCGGCGTCGGGGCGTCGGCGTGCTCGCCCTCCTTGCGGAGGAACTCCATCGCGCTCACGCCGTCGGCGACGACCGACAACCGGTTGCGGAGCTTGTTGTGCTCGAACGCCTCGCGGGTCATCAGGACGTCGCCCGGGTCGTCCTCGACCAGCAGGACGTCGATGACCTTGGCGTTGGGCACAGGTGCTCCGTCTCTCGTCCGCGCGGGACGCTCAGCTCATGCTCGGTCCGGCAGCGTCCAGCGGATGCTGGTGCCCTCGCCGTCGTGCGACTCGATCCAGATCCGGCCCCCGTGGAACTCCACGATCTTCTTGCACAGCGCGAGGCCGATCCCGGTGCCCTCGTACACGTCCTTGGCGTGCAGCCGCTGGAAGATGACGAAGACGCGGTCAGCGTACTGGGCGTCGATGCCGATCCCGTTGTCCCGGCACTCGAGCTGCCACGCGTCGTCGACCCGCTGCGCGGACAGGTGCACCCGGGGTGCACGGTCCGGGTGGCGGAACTTCACGGCGTTCCCGACGAGGTTCTGGAACAGCTGCACGAGCAGCGCGGCCTCGCCGCGGACCACGGGCAGCTCGTCGCGGGTGACCTCGGCGCCCGCCTCGGCGATCGCCTCCTCGAGGTTGTCGATCGCCCCGCGGAGCGCCGACCCCAGGTCCACGTCCGTGACCTCGCCGCCGACCCGCCCGACCCGGGAGAACCCGAGCAGGTCCTGGATCAGCCGCTGCATGCGCTTGGCGCCGTCCACGGCGAAGTCGATGTACTGGTCGGCCCGCTCGTCCAGCTGCCCGCCGTAGCGCTTCTGCAGGAGCTGCGTGAAGCTCGCGACCTTCCGCAGCGGCTCCTGCAGGTCGTGCGACGCGACGTACGCGAACTGCTCCAGGTCGCGGTTCGACCGGCGCAGCTCCTCGGCCTGCTCCGTGAGCTGCTCGTGGGCGGCCGCGATCTCGGCGCGGCTCGCCTCGTGCGCCTGGACCTGGGCGACGAGCGCGACGCGCATGCTCTCGACGTCGGCCGCGAGCGTCGCGATCTCGCCGGGACCGGTCGCCTCGACGGCGTGCTCGAGGTCGCCCGAGGAGACCGCACGGGCGTCCGCCGCGAGCGCGTCGACGGGTTCGACGACCCAGCGCTTGAGCGCGACCCACAGCAGGATCCCGACGGCGATCGCCGCCAGGACGAGGACGGCGACGATGGACGACGCGATGCGCGTCCACCGGTCGAGCTCGTCGACCCCGTGCGCGCGGATCGTCTGCAGGCGGTCGAGGTACGCCTCGGCGGCCGCGCGCGTCTCGTCGAAGAGCTCCTTGCCCTCCTCGATCTGGGCGGGCTGCACCGACTCGTGCCCGTCGGCCTCGATCTGGGCGATCATCGGCGCCGCGAACTCGTCGTGCCACCTCTGCGCCGCCTGCGCCGCGTCCTGCGACAGCCGGACGAGCTCGTCGTCCTCCGCCGTCGCCGCGACCTCCTCGGCGACGGTCGCGAAGTCGACGTCGGACGCACGTGCCCGCTCGTAGGGCTCGAGCGTCACGGGGTCCCCCGTGAGCGCGTAGCCGCGCACCGCCGTCTCGGCGTCGACGAGCTGGACGAACGCCGTCGTCGCGCGGGTGATCGCGTCGAAGTACTCGACCGTGACGGTGCGCTGGACGTCGACGAGGTGCGCGAACACCAGCCCCGTCGCGGTCAGGACCAGGCCGAGGACGACGCCTGCCGCGACCAGGAGCGCCAGCAGGCGCCCGCGCAGCGTCGAGGTCCGCCGCGCGGGCGGCAGGGCAACGCTCACTTGCGCCATCCCACGACCACGACCGCGGCGTCGTCGACGAGGTCACCGCCGTGCAGGGCACGCACGTCGTGCAGGACCCGGTCGACGAGCAGGTCCGGCCCCGCCTCGCCGTCGGACGCCACGATCGCGTCGACGAGCGAGAGCAGACCGGCCTTGCCGACCCGCCCCGAGCCGCCCTGCACGGTCGCCTCCAGGATCCCGTCGGTGTACAGCAGGATGCGCCAGCGGTCCCCGAGCTCCAGCCGGTGCGGCTCCCAGCCGCCCGAGACCGGGATGCCGAGCGCCCGGCCACGGCTCTGCGTGGGCAGCAGCGTCGACGGGCTGCCGAGCAGCAGCGGGACCGGGTGGCCCGCGAGGTACAGGTCCGCCGACGCCCGGTCCGGCGCGACCGCGAGCATCGAGACCGTCGTGAAGATCTCGGGACGCGCCCGCTCCGAGGCCAGGACGCGTTCGAGCAGCGGCAGGATCGCGTCGGCCGGGACGTCCGCGAGCACGAGGGTGCGCCAGGCGGTCCGCAGCGTCGCGCCGAGCGCCGCCTCGTCCGGGCCGTGGCCGCACACGTCGCCGACCATCGCGAGCACCGTGCCGTCGGGCCGCTCGACGACGTCGTAGAAGTCACCGCCGAGCAGGCCGTCGCGGCCCGCGCGGTACCCCACCCCGACGTGCAGGCCCGAGTCGCGCACGGCCGGGGTCGGCAGGAGCGCGCGCTCCAGCCGGTTCGTCTCCTCCGCCCGGACCATGCCCCGGTACAGCTCACGGCCCGCGTGCTCGAGCTGCCGGCGCTGCACGGCGTACCGCACCGAGCGCCCCAGGAGCTCGCCGTCGACCTCGCCCTTGACGAGGTAGTCCTGCGCACCGGTGGCGACGGCCTGCACCCCGGCGTCGGTGCCCGCCAGGCCGGTCAGGACGACGACCGCGGGAGCGCCCGCGGCGAGCAGCCGTTCGAGCGCGCCGATCCCCATGGCGTCCGGCAGCCCGAGGTCGAGCAGCACGCAGTCGACGTCGAGGTGGTCGAGCGCCTCGTCGAGCGTGCGGACCCAGGTGAGGTCCACGACGAGGCCCGCGTCGGCCAGGTGCTCGCGCACGAGCATCGCGTCGCCGTCGTCGTCCTCGACGAGCAGCAGCCGGATCGCGCCGTCACCGGCGCGCGCGGACACCGGGTCCGGGGCGGCTCGGTGCTGCTCACCGGCCGCGATCGGGCTCTGGGGCACGGGATTCCTCTCGGGGGCTGGCAGTGAGCGTAAGGGTCGACGAGACGTCTCGCGCTCCGGGGTGGACGCGCCACCCGGACGGATGCGTGCGTCGACGTCGGCGGGGGCGGATAATGGACGGCCGCTCGCGCGCCCGTGCCGTCCCCCGACCGCCTGTGCGCCGTGGCGGCAGGTCGTCGACGCCGGGCCCCACCGGCGGACAGGAGAACGCGCAGTGGCAGGGATCGACAGCGAGCTCGCCGGCGAGCAGGGGGCCGTGGACGAGCGCTACGCCCGCCTCGACGCGCTCCGCGCGGCGACACGCGAACGGCTCGCGCACGTCCGCCGGACCGGGCCGTCGGGTTCGCCGCAGAACCGCAGCGAGCGGGACGCGTTCGCGACCCTCTACGAGGACCGTGTCGCGCAGCTCGAGGCCGTCGAGGAGCGGCTCGTGTTCGGGCGGCTCGACCTCGAGGACGGGTCGCGGCGCTACATCGGGCGGCTCGGTCTCACCGACGAGGAGCAGACCCCGCTCCTGACGGACTGGCGCGCACCGGCCGCGCAGGCGTTCTACCGGGCCACCGCCGCGCACCCGGACGGCGTGGTGCTGCGTCGGCACGTCGTCACGCAGGGGCGCACGGTCACCGGTGTCGAGGACGAGGTCCTCGACCTCGACCTGCTGGACGACGAGGACGACACCCGGCTCTCGGGACTGTCGGGCGAGGGCGCCCTGCTCGCGGGCCTGGCGGCCGGCCGCACCGGCCGGATGGGCGACATCGTCGCGACGATCCAGGCCGAGCAGGACGCGATCATCCGCTCGGAGCTCGGCGGCGCGCTCGTCGTCCAGGGCGGTCCCGGCACCGGGAAGACGGCCGTCGCGCTGCACCGCGCGGCGTACCTGCTGTACGCCCACCGCCGCACCCTCGAGCGCTCGGGCGTGCTGCTCGTCGGTCCCAGCCGGACCTTCCTGCGGTACATCGACCAGGTGCTGCCCTCGCTCGGCGAGACCGGCGTCGTGACCAGCACGATCGCGGAGCTGTTCCCCGGGATCACCGCGACCGCCGACGAGGACGAGGCCGTCGCGGAGCTCAAGGGTCGCGCGCTCATGGCCGACGTCGTCGCGCGCGCCGTGCACGACCGCCAGCGGGTTCCCGCGCAGCCCACCCGCATCCGGGTCGACGGCCGCACCGTCGTCGTGCGACCGCAGGACGTGGCCCAGGCGATCGCCCGCGCCCGTCGCAACCACCGGCCGCACAACCTGGCGCGGGTCGGCTTCGTGCGCGACATGCTCGGCCGGCTCGCCGACCAGTACGTGAGCCAGCTCCAGTTCGAGGTGCCGCCCGACGAGCGCGGCGAGATCGTCGAGGAGCTCCGGACCACGCGCGAGGTACGGATCGCGCTCAACCTCGCGTGGATGCCGCTGACGCCCGAGAAGCTGGTCTCCGACCTGTGGTCGAAGCCGGCCCGCCTGGAGTCGGCGGCCCGGGGGCTGTCCCCCGCCCAGCGGGAGATGCTCGCCCGCCCCGCGGACTCCCCCTGGACCCCCGCCGACGTCCCGCTGCTCGACGAGGCTGCCGAGCTGCTCGGCGAGGACGACCAGGCCGCGAAGGCCCAGGCCCGTGCCGCCGCGGAGCGCCGGCAGTCCGAGCTCGAGTACGCCCGGCAGGTCCTCGCCTCGACGGGCAGCGGCGCCCTCGTGTCGGCCGAGATGCTGGCCGACCGGTTCGCGTCGACCGGCCCGAGCCTCACGACCGCCGAGCGCGCCGCGGCGGACCGGTCGTGGACGTACGGGCACGTCGTCGTCGACGAGGCGCAGGAGCTGTCGGCGATGGCGTGGCGGAGCCTGCTGCGCCGCGTGCCGACCCGGTCGCTCACGATCGTCGGCGACGTCGCGCAGACGACGGCCGCCGCGGGTGCCCGGGACTGGGCACGGATGCTCGACCCGGTGCTGCGCTCGTCGTGGCGGCTGTCCGAGCTCACGGTGAACTACCGGACGCCCGCCGCCGTGGCGGACGCCGCGCGCCGCGTCGCCGTCGCCGCAGGGCTGCCCGTCAGCCCGCTCACCTCGGCGCGCGAGGTGCCCGACGCCCTCGTCGTCGAGCAGGTCCCGGCGGACGGGCTGGCCGTCGCGGCGGCCAGGCGTGCGGAGAAGGCCGCCTCCGAGGTCCGGGACTCGGCGGGCGCGGGGCGGGTGGCGCTCATCGCTCCCGCGGCACGTGTCGCCGGGCTCGCGCAGGTGCTCGCGGACGCCGGTGTGCCGGCCGTCGTCGGCACCGCGTCGTCGGCCGCCGACCTCGACGCCACCCTCGTCCTGCTCACCCCGCTGGAGGCCAAGGGGCTCGAGTTCGACGTCGTCGTCCTCGTGGAGCCCGCGGAGGTGCTCGCCGCGAGCGCAGGTGACCTGTATGTCGCGATGACCCGGCCCACGCGCAGCCTCCACGTGCTGCACTCGGCCCCCCTGCCCGCCGGTCTGGCGTGAGACGGCTGTCCGAGGGCCGGACCGCCCTGGGTTCCGGTGCAGGAGGGGCGCACCATAGGGGCGTGCTGAAAGCCCTCCTGCTCGAGAACCTCCACCCCCAGGCGCGCCAGATCCTCGAGGCGGCCGGGTTCGACGTGACCACGCGCACCGGAGCGCTCGACGAACCCGAGCTCATCGAGGCGCTCGACGGCGTGCACCTCCTCGGCATCCGCTCCAAGACGCACGTGACGTCCACCGTGCTGGAGAACGCGCCGGACCTGGTGGCGATCGGTGCGTACTGCATCGGCACCAACCAGATCGACCTCGCGACGGCGGCGGCGCGTGGGGTCGCGACGTTCAACGCGCCGTTCTCGAACACGCGCTCCGTGGTCGAGATCGCGATCGCCGACATCATCGCGCTCACGCGCCGGCTCACCGAGTTCGACAAGGCGATGCACGACGGCGTCTGGAACAAGTCCGCCACCGGCGCCCACGAGGTCCGCGGCCGCACGCTCGGCATCATCGGGTACGGCAACATCGGCACCCAGCTGTCCGTGCTCGCGGAGAACCTCGGCATGTCCGTCGTGTTCTACGACACCGCGGAGAAGCTCGCGCTCGGCAACGCCCGGCGGATGCACACGCTCGACGAGCTGCTGGAGACGGCCGACGTCGTCACGCTGCACGTCGACGGCCGCAGCGGCAACGCGGGGCTGTTCGGCGCCAAGCAGATCGCGCGCATGCGCCCCGGGTCGGTGCTGCTGAACCTGTCGCGCGGGTTCGTGGTGGACCCGGCCGCCGTGCGCGACGCCATCGTGTCCGGTCACCTGAGCGGCGCCGCGATCGACGTCTTCCCGGTCGAGCCGAAGCGCAAGGGCGACCCGTTCGAGTCGCCGCTGCGGGGCCTGCCGAACGTCATCCTCACCCCGCACACCGGCGGCTCCACCGAGGAGGCCCAGGAGGCGATCGGGCAGTTCGTGTCGCAGAAGGTGCGCGACTACCTCGCCACCGGGTCGACCACGCTGTCCGTGAACCTGCCGAACGTGGCCCTCGACCAGCCGCCGGGCGTGCACCGGCTCGCCTACCTGCACCGCAACGTGCCCGGGGTGCTCGCCGCCGTCAACGCGACGCTCGCTGAGCACGGCGTGAACATCGAGGGCCAGCTGCTCGCGACCCGCGGCGAGCTCGGCTACGTGGTGACGGACGCCGGCTCGGCGGTCGACGCCGCCGTGGTCGAGGCGCTGTCGTCGCGCCCCGAGTCGGTGCGGCTGCGGCTGCTGTCCTGAGCGCCTGACGCACGCGAACGCCCCCTGCCTCGTGCGAGGCAGGGGGCGTTCGTCGTCATGAGGTCAGGCGGACCCGCTCTTGCGCTGGAACCGGCGCTGGGCCGGGCCCGCGGTCTCGGAACCGTGCACCTGACCGGTGTTCGAGGATCCGTCGGCCGTCCGGTGCTGCGTGGACTTCTTGCGCTCCAGGGCCTCCCGGAACTTCGCCTTCGTGTCCTCGGTCACCGCCCCGGCCGTGCTCTCGTCGTTCGCCATCGGCGTCTCCTCCTGTGGGGTGCTCGGTGCTGGGGGCGTCGTCGGCCCCGACCGTCAGCCTGACCGACGCGAGCCGAGGACGCCAGGGCAATGCTCCCACCTGCGGGCGGGACCGCCGACCGCCGGGTTCCTCCGGGGTACGGTCGCCCGGTGAGCTCACTGCCCCACCGGCGCTCGACCTCCGGGCTGTCGCTCCCGGTCGTCTCGCTCGGCCTCTGGCAGAACTTCGGCACCGGCACGTCGTTCGACGCCCAGCGGCGGCTCGTGCTGCACGCCGTGGACCGCGGCGTCGTGCACCTGGACCTCGCGAACAACTACGGCCCGCCGCCGTTCGCCGCGGAGGAGACGATCGGCCGGCTGCTGGGCCGTGAGCTGCGGGGCCGGCGCGACGAGCTCCTGCTCACCACGAAGGCGGGGTACCGGGCGTGGCCCGGGCCGTACGGCGAGCACGGGTCGGCGAAGTACCTGCGCGCGTCGCTCGACGAGTCGTTGCGGCGGCTCGGGGTGGACGCGGTCGACGTGTTCTACAGCCACCGGTTCGACGCCGCGACACCGCTCGAGGAGACCGTCGGAGCGCTCGCGCAGGCCGTCCGGTCGGGCAAGGCCCGGCAGGTCGGCATCTCGTCGTACTCCGCGGAGCGGACCGTGGAGGCGCTCGCCGTGGCCGACCGGCTCGGGGTGCGGCTCGCCGTCCACCAGCCGGCGTACTCGCTGCTCAACCGCTGGGTCGAACGCCCCGGCCCGGACGGCACGTCGCTGCTCGACGTCGCCGCCCGGGCCGGGATGGCCGTCGTCGCGTTCTCCCCGCTCGGCCAAGGCATGCTCACGGGCCGCTACCTGTCGGGCGTCCCCGACGACTCGCGTGCCGCCCGGGGTGGGCCGCTGCGGCCCGAGTGGCTGACGGACGACGTGCTCGGGCACGTCCGCGCACTCGACGGGATCGCCCGCGCGGGCGGCCGGACACTGCCCCGGCTCGCCCTGGCGTGGGTGCTCCGCGACCCCCGCATCACGTCCGTGCTCGTCGGGGCGCGCACCGTCGAGCAGCTCGACGAGAACCTCGCCGCCGCGACCGACCCGCCGCTGTCGCCGGACGAGCTCCGGGCCGTCGAGCCGCACGCCGTCGAGGCCGGCATCAACCTGTGGGGGCCACGCTCGAGCGACCGGTGACCCCGCCCGGCGTCACGGCTGCACCGGCAGGTGCCTCGCCCACCAGGCGAGCACGTGGTCGAACCGCTGCTTGCGGTGCCGCGGCCGGCCCGACCGGGTCAGCTCGTGCCCCTCGCCCGGGAACAGCAGGAGCTCGGCCTCCACACCGCGACGCTTCAGCTCGACGAACCACCGCTGCCCCTGCTCGACCGGGCAGCGCCAGTCCTGCTCCGAGTGGATGACGAGCGTCGGCGTCCGCACGGCGTCCACGTGCGCCATCGGAGACTGCGCCGCCAGGGCCGCGGCACCCTCGTCGTCACGGTCGTCGCCGAGGTACGCGAGACCGAAGAACCAGCCGATGTCGCTGGACCCGACGAAGCTCACCGGGTCGAGGAAGCCCCGCTCGACGATCGCCCCGACGAACCGGTCGGTGCGGGTCGTCAGCCACGCCGTCATGTACCCGCCGTACGAGCCACCCATGACACCGACCCGGTCGCCGTCGAGCGTCGGGTCGGCGAGCGCCGCGTCGAGCAGCGCGAGGACGTCGTCCGCGTCCACCGTGCCGAAAGCACCACGGATTGCCCGGCCGTGCGCCCGTCCGTACCCGGACGACCCACGAGGGTTGCCGAGCACCACCGCGTACCCCGCCTCGGCGAGCACCTGCACCTCGTCGAACAGGGCGTGCGTGTACTGGGCGAACGGGCCGCCGTGGACCATGAGGACCGTCGGGTGGGGACCCGCGCCGAACCGCTCAGGGTCGGGGTGGACGACCCAGCCGTGCACCGGGTAGCCGTCCGGGGCGAAGGTCGTGAGCTCGACGGGCACCCGCACGCGCCCGGTCCCGACGAGCGGCGCCGACAGGTCGGTGAGCGACCGGCTCGCGACCGTGCCCAGGTCCACCTCGAGCAGGTCGCCGGCCGTCGACGGACCCGCCGCCGTGACGACCGCCCGCCGGCCGTCGGCGGTCGCGGCGACACCGGACACGACGTGCGTGCCGGCCAGCACCGGGACCAGCGCGTCCCGCTCGTCCAGCCGGAACAGGTGCACGGCACCCCGGTGCTCCCCGGCCACCAGCGGCGACCCGTCAGCCTCCACCAGCACCGACTCCAGCAGGCTCACGGACTCCTCGTCGGTCAGCCGCTCCGGCCCGCTGAGCGGCGCACCGCCCTCGTCGAGCGACATCCGGTACAGGCCCGCATGCGCGGCGACGAAGTCGAGGCCGGACGCGCCCAGGTCGGTCGCGACCAGCCACAGGGTGCTGCCGTCGGTCGACGGGAGAGCGACGTGCACGTCGAGGGTGCTGCCGGCGTCCGCGTCCGTCACGGGCCGCGGCGGCTGCGGAGCGCCGTCGGGCCGCGCGGGGACGAGGACGGCGTCCGACCGCAGGTCCTGCTCCCTGGACCCGTGCCGGGCCGCCGTGACGACCAGCGCGTCGCCCGACGGGAGCCAACGCGCCTGGCCGACCTCCAGGTCGCCGGCGGTGAGCGCCACGGCGGTGGGCGGCTCGGCTGTGGGCGACTCGGCTGTCGGGGGCTCGGCGCCCTCGAGGTCGCGCGTCGGGAGCTCGACGACGAACAGGTGCTTCGGCCGGTCCCGGTAGAACCCGACGTCGTCCGCCCGGTAGCGCAGCTCGGTGATGTGGCGCGGCGGCTCGCCGGCCGGGTCGCCGCCCGACTCGTACCGGCCCTCGTCCGGCACCCGGGCGAGGAAGGCGATCCGGGTGCCGTCCGGCGAGAAGCGCGGCGATGCCGCACCGAGCGGGGCGTCGGTGAGCCGCACCGGCTCCCCTCCGGTGGCCTCGACGACGAAAACCTGGGGCTTGCCCTGAGGCTCGGCGCGGCAGAACGCCACCCAGCGCCCGTCGGGCGAGACGTCCGGCGCGGTGTCGCGGTGTCCTCGGGTCAGCAGGGTCGGCACGCTCGGGCCGTCGACGGTCAGCGGCACGGACCACAGCTGCCCGACGTACTCGTCGCTCTCGAGATCGGGATGCGTCACGGAGACGATCGCCGCGCTCCCGTCGGGGAGGACCGCGGCGGCACCGGGGACACGGAGAAGGGGGAGGTCGTCAGGGATCACCCGACGAACCTACGACGCCGACGTGGCTCCTGGCGTGACCGCGGTGTCGCCGGCGACCGCGTCCTGCGCACCCTCGTCGACGCCGTCACGATCGGCGCGGAGGACGGTGATCGCCGCCTCGAAGTCCTCGAGCGAGTCGAACGCCTGGTAGACGCTCGCGAAACGCAGGTAGGCGACCTCGTCGAGCTCCCTCAGGGGACCCAGGATCGCGAGCCCGATCTCGTAGGCGTCGATCTCGGCGGACCCTGACGATCGCAGCGTCTCCTCGACCCGCTGGGCCAGCAGCGCGAGGTCGTCCTCGCTCACGGGCCGGCCCTGGCAGGCCTTGCGCACACCGCCCGCGATCTTCTCGCGGCTGAACGGCTCCGTGACGCCGGAGCGCTTGACGACGGAGAGGCTTGCCGTCTCCACCGTCGTGAACCGCCGGTTGCACTGCGGGCACTGGCGGCGACGCCGGATGGACGAGCCGTCGTCGGACGTGCGCGAGTCGACGACCCGGGAGTCCGGGTGTCGACAGAACGGACAGTGCACCGAGAAACCCCTTCGAGCAGACCCGGCGACGCGGGACCGCGCTCGCCGTGGACGTCCAGGCGACGCTAGGCCACCGCGTTCGCCGCATGCAAGGCGACTCGTCCGGTCGCGCGGAGGAATGGTTCGGGGGCGGCCGCACGTTGTCGGCCGCCCCCGGCGAGGACGCCCCCGTCCTCGTGGCGCTGCCGACTCGCCTCGGCCACGCCCGGTGCTGCGGTGGCCACCGGTGCTGTCGCACCTGGTGTCCCGCTCCTCACGCGAGCCCCCCAGCCCGCGTAGTGAGGTAAGGCTAACCTAGCCGCCGCTCGCCGCACGGGTCAACCTGCCAGGACCGGCGCTCACGCCGCCGGCACCACGATCGACTGACCCGCCATCAGCCCGGCGCTCGGCAACCGGTTCAGCTCGACGAGCTGCAGGACGACGTCGCGGACATCCTCACCGGGACCCGCCACCTGGCGCGCGATCCCCCACAGCGTCTCGCCGGGCTGCACGACGTGCCGGACCACCTCGACCGCCCCGGACGGCCCGTCCGCCGACGCGCGGTCCGCCTGCGTCATGACGAGGCCGACGCCCACCAGCAGGAGGGCCAGGAACGCGAGGACGACACGCCCGCGGGCCGTGAGCCGGAGCTGGCCGCCGCCCGCCGGCGGAACCGGCCGGTCGCGACGAACCGCGCCGGCTGTGCGCGCCGACACAGGCACACGGACGACCCCGGGTCGCGTCATCACCAGTGCGGTCATCGTGGTTCACTCCCTCTTCCGGTCCGGTCTGGTCCGGTTCATCCGCTGCGACCCCGCCGAGCCGGCCGGGCTGCGTTCGAACGGGTGTTCTACGAACGCCTGTACGATGTCTACCAGCAACCGCCGACACGTGTCGAGATCTGATCGAACAGATGTTTGATCTGGACGTCCGTGATCCCTAGGCTGGCGGTGCGAGCACAGCCCACCACCGACCACTGACACGACCGTGACCACGGACGCGACCGTGACCGGTGGTGGGCAGCTCGCAGGGCGACCAGCCCGACGGCCGCGACCGCGGCACGCAGGACGGACACGGGTGCCTCGTCGAGGCCCCGACCAAGGAGGGTGCAGTGGCGGACACACGGGACGCGTCCCCGCACGAGGCAGACCTGGCGACCATCCACGCGCTGCCCGACGGCGCGCAGGGACCCGACGGGCTCACGGCGCGCCAGCGCCTCGTGCTCGACACCATCCGGTCGTCCGTCGAGTCCCGCGGGTACCCGCCGAGCATGCGCGAGATCGGCGAGGCCGTCGGGCTGACGAGCCCGTCGAGCGTCAAGCACCAGCTCATGGCCCTCGAGCGCAAGGGGTACCTGCGACGCGACCCCAACAGGCCGCGCGCCATCGAGGTCGTGCATCCGGACGACTCGCGAGGCGTCGGCGCCTGGACCGGACCTGACGGGACCCGGAGCACGTTCGGCGCAGACGGTGACGAGTCCGTCCCGACGCCGTCCTACGTGCCGGTCGTGGGCCGCATCGCGGCCGGTGGGCCGATCCTCGCCGAGCAGGTCGTCGAGGACGTGTTCCCGCTCCCCCGCCAGCTCGTCGGTGACGGTGAGCTGTTCCTGCTCCGGGTCAGCGGCGACTCGATGGTCGAAGCGGCGATCTGCGACGGCGACTGGGTGGTCGTGCGGCGGCAGCCGGTCGCGGAGAACGGCGAGATCGTCGCCGCGATGATCGACGGCGAGGCGACCGTCAAGACGTTCAAGCGCACGGACGGGCACATCTGGCTGCTCCCGCACAACGCGGCATACGCCCCGATCCCGGGCGACGACGCCACTGTGCTCGGTCGCGTCGTGAGCGTCCTGCGCAGCCTCTGAGCGTCTCCCGGGTGCCCGCGTCGCGCGGGCACCCGGGCAGGACGCGGGTCAGTCACCCGACGATCAGCGGCGGACCCGGCCGGGCCGGGCAGTCAGGTGCGCCCGTGTCACCTGCACCGTTCCTCGGGGACGCGGCAGGACGCGGCGCCGGTGACGCGCCGAGCAAAGCGCGCGCCGAGCGAGGGCTCAGAGGCCGAACCGCTGCGCCACCGCGCGCAGCGCGTCCGCCGAACGGCGCAGTCCCGCGAGCTCGTCGACGGACATCGGGACCGCGAGTCGGTCGCTGACCCCCTGCGCGCCGACGATCGTGGGCACGGACAGGCACACGTCGCTGATGCCGTAGAAGTCGTCGAGCAGCGACGACACGGGCAGGATGCGCCGCTCGTCGTTGAGGATCGCCTCGATGATCCGCGAGCCGGCGAGCGCGACCGCGTAGTTCGTCGCGCCCTTGCCCTCGATGATCCGGTACGCCGACTCCACGACCTCGCGCGCGATCTCGTCGCGCACCTGCGCGGTGAGCGGCCCGTGCTCCCCGAGGCCGTTCCACTCGAGCAGCGGGACGGCGCCGATGCTCGCCGAGCTCCACAGCGGGAGCTCGCTGTCACCGTGCTCACCGGCGATGTACGCGTGCACGTTCTGCACCGCGACCCCGGTGCGCTGGGCGATGAGGTAGCGCAGGCGTGACGAGTCGAGCACCGTGCCCGAGCCGAACAGCTGGGTCGGCGGGAGACCGGACAGCTTGAGCGCCGCGTACGTGACGATGTCGACCGGGTTCGTGACCATGACGTACACCGCGTCGGGTGCGACCTCGACGAGCGACGGGAGCACCTTGCGGACCAGCGAGATGGTGGCCTCGGCGAGGTCCATCCGGGTCTGGCCGGGCTTCTGCTTCGCCCCCGCGGTGAACATGACGACGTCGGCGTCGGCGCACACGGAGATGTCGTCGGAGCCCACGACCTCCGCCATCGGCATGAACTGGATGCCGTGCCCGAGGTCGAGCACCTCGGCGTTCACCTTCGCGCTGTTGATGTCGTACAGCGCGACGGTCCGGGCGGCCCCGCGCATGAGCGCCGCGTACGCCATCGTCGAGCCGACCGCACCCGCGCCCACGATGGCGAGCTTGGACCGGCGGCGGTGCGGCGCCGACGGCGTCAGCTGCTCGTCGTCGCTGTCGCGGCTCTCGGTCATGCATCCTCCTCGGATCGCACGCCCGCACCCGGTGGTGTCGGCGTGTTCGGCGCGCAGGGTGCCGACACGTCGAGGCTAGTCGGACGCGGCCAGCCGCCGCAGCGCCTGCTCGGCCACGGCACGGTCGGTCGTCCGCCAGAAGTCCGGGAGGGACGCGGCGAGGTACTCGCCGTACCGCGCGGTCGCGAGGCGCGGGTCGAGCACGGCGACGACGCCGCGGTCGTCGACGGTCCGGATGAGCCGGCCGGCACCCTGCGCGAGCAGGAGCGCCGCGTGCGTCGCCGACACGGCCATGAAGCCGTTGCCGCCCGCCGACGCGACGGCCTCGGAGCGGGCGGACCGCACGGGGTCGTCGGGTCGCGGGAAGGGGATGCGGTCGATCAGGACGAGCCGGCAGGCCGGTCCGGGGACGTCGACACCCTGCCAGAGCGACAGGGTCCCGAACAGGCAGGTCGGCTCGTCGGCGGCGAACTGCGAGACGAGCGTCGGCAGCTGGTCGTCCCCCTGGAGCAGCACGGGGACCTCCAGCCGCTCCCGCATCGCGGCCGCTGCGGCGATGGCCGCGCGACGCGAGGAGAACAGCCCGAGCGTCCGGCCACCGGCGGCGCGGACCAGCGCCTCGATCTCGTCGAGCTGGGCGTCGGTCGCGGGCTCCCGGCCGGGCGGCGGGAGGCGCCGCGCGATGTAGAGGATGCCCTGGCGGGGATAGTCGAACGGGCTGCCGACGTCGAGGCCGAACCACTGCGCGCGCGCCGGCTCGGCCGACGACGCCGAGCTCGCGCCCTCCGCCTGGTCGTCGTCGTCCCCCGGACCGAGGGTCGGCGGCCCCACCGGTTCGGCGTCGGGGCGGACCTCCAGCCCGACGGCGCGGGCCAGCGGGTCGAACGACCCCCCGAGCGCGAGCGTCGCGGACGTCAGCACGCCCGAGCGCCCCGCGAGCAGGTTCGTGCGGATGAGCCCGTTGACCGCGAGCGGAGCGGCATGCAGGCGGGTCTGCACCGTGCCCCGGCGGTCCTCCGTCCGAGCACACCACAGCACCGTGTGCCGGTTGTCCTCCGGGTCGGCGGCCATGCGTTCCGCGGTCTCGAACAGGGCGAGCATCGCGGACGACGCCATCTTCATCCCGCCGTCGGCGGGCACCTGCTTGCCGCCTGACGCCGTGTCCGGCTTGAGAACGCTCAGCAGGGTGCGCGACGCGTCGCGGACCGCGGCGACCGCGTCGCGCGCGGCGTCCGGCAGCCCCTGCGGGAACCGTCCTTCAGGGAGCTCGACGAGCACGGCCGCGAGCGCCTGACCGGCCGAGTCGAGGTCGGTCGTGGGGACCCCGCCGTACCGCCGGGCGAGGCGCGCGGCGTGATCGACGCTGCCGAGCGACAGGTCGGACGTGGCCTGGGCGGTGACCCGGTCGGTGAGCTCGTGGGCCTCGTCGACGACCAGGACCTCGTGCTCGGGCAGGACGCCCGGCGATCCCGACGCGGCGATGCCGAGCATCGCGTGGTTCGTGACGACGACGTCGGCCTCGCGGGCGGCGGCGCGGGCCCGCTCCGGGAAGCACTCGTCGAGCATCGGGCACTTGGAGCCGAGGCACTCGAGCGACGTCACGGACACCTGCCGCCAGGCACGGTCGCCCACGCCGGGGACGAGGTCGTCGCGGTCGCCCGTCTCCGTCTCCTCCGCCCACTCCCGCAGGCGCACCACCTGGTCGCCGAGCGACTCGCCGCCACCCGACCTGCCGGTGCCGCCGAGGGCCGGGTGCTCTGCGGCGCCCGCGTGCTCGCCCAGGTCGAACAGCGTGCCCGCGTCGTCCTCGGGGTAACCGCCGGCCACCTTGTGCACGCAGACGTAGTTGTGCCACCCCTTGAGCAGCGCGATCTTCGGCGCCCGGGGCAGCTTCGGGGCGAGCGCGTCGGCCACCAGCGGCAGGTCGCGCGTGATCACCTGCCGTTGCAGCGCGAGCGTCGCGGTCGAGACGACGACGCGCTCCTCCGCGACGACGGCGTGCCGCACGGCCGGGACGAGGTAGCCGAGCGACTTCCCCGTGCCGGTGCCGGCCTGCACGAGCAGGTGCTCACCGTTCTCCAGGGCGTGCGCGACCGCCACGGCCATGCGGTGCTGACCGTCCCGGCGGGAACCACCGAGCACCCCGACCGCGACGTCGAGCAGGTCGTCGACGGACGGGTCGGCTGGAGGCACCGCGTCAGCCTAGTGCGCGACGACGCTCGCCCCGACCGGCCCCGGGCCGCCCGTCAGGCACGCGGCAGCGCGGCCGCCTCGAGCTCGGCCGCGAGGCCTGCGTCGACCCGTGCGCGCAGCACCGTGCCGTCCGCGACGTGCTCCTCCGACTCGATGTCACCGTGCTCGTGGACCCTGCTGACGAGGTCGCCACGGTGATACGGCACGACGACGTCGACCGCTACGCCGGGCCGCGGGAGCTGGTCCGCGACCAGCGCCTGGAGCTCCGCGATCCCCTCGCCCGTGTGCGCCGAGACGACGACCGAGTGCACCTCGCGCGACCGCAGCCGAGCGATGGCCTCCTCGGACGCCATGTCGGCCTTGTTCAACACGATGATCTCGGGAACGTCCATCGCGCCCGGGATGTCGGCGAACACGTGCCGGACGGCGGCGATCTGCCCCTCGGGGTCGGGGTGCGACGCGTCGACGACGTGCAGGATGAGGTCGGCGTCGGCGACCTCCTCGAGCGTCGACCGGAACGCCTCCACGAGCTGGTGCGGCAGGGCCCGGACGAAGCCGACGGTGTCGGCGAGCGTGTACACGCGGCCGTCGGTGGTCTCGGCCCGCCGGACCGTCGGGTCCAGCGTCGCGAACAGCGCGTTCTCGACGAGCACCCCGGCGTTCGTCAGGCGGTTGAGCAGCGACGACTTGCCGGCGTTCGTGTAGCCGGCGATCGCGACGGACGGGATCGCGTGCTTCTTGCGCGACGCCCGCTTCGTGAGCCGGGCGGGCTCCATCGCGGCGATCTCCCGGCGCAGCTTCGCCATGCGGTTGCGGATGCGCCGCCGGTCGAGCTCGATCTTCGTCTCACCGGGACCGCGCGAGCCCATGCCCGCCCCGGCGCCGCCGACCTGGCCGCCGGCCTGCCGGGACATCGACTCGCCCCAGCCGCGCAGGCGCGGGAGCAGGTACTCGAGCTGGGCGAGCTCGACCTGCGCCTTGCCCTCCCGGGACTTGGCGTGCTGGGCGAAGATGTCGAGGATCAGCGCGGTCCGGTCGACGACCTTCACGCGCACGATGTCCTCCAGCGCACGCCGCTGCGAGGGGGCGAGCTCGCCGTCGACCACGACGGTGTCGGCGCCCACGGAGGCGACGAGCTGCGCGAGCTCGGCCGCCTTGCCCGAGCCGAGGTACGTGCCCGGGTCCGGTGTGCGGCGCTTCTGCAGGAGCCCGTCGAGGACCTCGGAACCGGCCGTCTCGGCGAGGGCCGCCAGCTCGCGCAGCGAGATCTCGGCGTCGTCGCCGGGGCCGTACCCGGACAGCCCGACGAGCACGACCTTCTCGAGCCGCAGCTGGCGGTACTCGACCTCGGTGACGTCCTCGAGCTCGGTCGACAGGCCCGCGACGCGGCGCAGCGACGTGCGCTCCTCGAGGTCGAGCTGGTCGCCGTCGTACGACGAGTGCACGGTGGCACCGTCGTGCACCGCGGTGCCGGCCCGGGCGAGCACCCGCGCGACGACGTCGTCGGCCACCTCCTGCGGCGTCCGGGCCGGCACGACGGCCTCGATGTCGCTGGTGGTGTGCTGCGGGTCGTTCACGCGGTTCCTCTCGTCCTGGCGGGTCCCTCCAGGGTCGCACGCGGGCCGCGGGCGGGCGATGCATTTCGCTGCCGGCCGAGCAGCAGCGGTCCTCGGCGACAGCGTGCGACAGCGGTCGGGTCCGGCCGAGCCGGTAGGGTCGGCGCCGTGACCGGGCACGACCACTACTTCACCGCGCAGCCCGCGTCCCCCGACGAGCGGCGCGCGATCACCGTCGAGCTGGCCGGCCGGACCCTCGAGGTCGAGACCGCGGGGGGCGTCTTCTCCCCCGACCACGTCGACCTCGGCACCCAGGTCCTGCTGCGCACCGTGCCCGCCCCGCCGTCGACCGGCGACCTGCTCGACCTCGGGTGCGGCTGGGGTCCCGTCGCCCTGACCCTGGCGCTGGCGTCGCCGCAGGCCCGCGTCTGGGCGGTCGACGTGAACGAGCGCGCGCTCGACCTCGTGCGGCGCAACGCCGAGCGGGTGGGCGCGTCGAACGTGGTGGCCGCGCTGCCCGACGACGTCCCCGACGACGTCCGTCTCGCCGCGCTCTGGTCCAACCCGCCCATCCGGGTCGGCAAGGGGGCCCTGCACGCGCTGCTGCTGCGGTGGCTGCCGCGGCGGGCGCCCGGCGGGGAGGCGCACCTCGTCGTCGGGAAGAACCTCGGCGCGGACTCCCTGCAGCGGTGGCTCGCGGAGCAGCTCGGACCCGCGGTGAGCGTGGACCGCACCGCGAGCGCGAAGGGGTTCCGGGTCCTCACGGTCAGGGACAGCTGACCCCGCTCGACCCTCGTCAGCCGCCGGCGACCGCGATCGCGGCCCGGACCTGCGCCAGCGTCGGCGTGCCCGTCGCACGACGGCGGACGGCACCCGTCGCGTCGAGGACGAGGACCGTGGGCGTGCTGTCGATGCCGAGCCGCTCCCCCAGGTCGAGGTGCCGTGCGACGTCCAGGTCGACGAACGTGACGTCCGGCGACGTGGCGACTGCCCGTTCGACCACGAGCCGGGTCGCGCGGCACGGCATGCAGAACGCGCTCGAGAACTCGACGACGGTCGCACGCGCACCCAGGGGCGCGCCGAGGTCCGCCGCAGTGAGCTCCACGGCGGTCAGCGACCGGCGGTGAGGGCGGTCAGGTCGACGGTCGCGTCGGCGACGAGCACGGCCGGGCCGGCGAGCTCGACGTGCCCGTCGGGCAGCGCGGTCACCCGCACGGTGCCGCCGGGGACGTCCACGAGCCACTCGTCGGGTGCACCGGCACCCGCCCAGGTGCGGACCGCGAGCGCCGCGGCGCACGCACCCGTGCCGCACGACCGGGTCTCCCCGACGCCGCGCTCGTGCACCCGCATCCGGACCCGACCGACGACCGTGCCCTCGGGGGTCCGCTCCTCGCCGAGCGGCACGACGAGCTCGACGTTCGTGCCGTACGGCGGGACCGGCGTCACGACAGGGGCCCTGGTGAGGTCGGCTGCGGCGAGCTCGGCCTCGTCGGGCAGCGCGAGCACCGTGTGCGGGTTGCCGACGTCGATGCTGAGAGCCGCGCGCGCGACGGGCAGCCCGGCGACCTCGACGTCCGCGTCGGCGCCCGCCTCGACGGCGGCGGCACCGCCGGGGACGGACCAGCGGCCCATGTCCACGGCGTACCAGACGTCGTCCGGGATCCCGGCCGGCACCGGCACCCGCCGGACCCGCCGGACCCCGGCGCGTGTGCCGAGCGCGAGCTCGCCGTCCGCGGCGTCCCACAGCCCGAGGCGCTCGAGGTAGGCGGCGAAGACCCGGACGCCGTTGCCGCACATCTCCGCGACCGAGCCGTCCGCGTTGCGGTAGTCCATGAACCAGGTCGCCGCCGGCTCCTCCGCGAGCACGACAGCGCCCTCCGGGAGGCGCTCGCTCGCCACGACGCGGATGACGCCGTCGCCGCCGAGACCGGCACGCCGGTCCGCGAGCTCCCGCACGAGGGCCGCGCTCAGCTCGACCGCACCGGTGCGGTCGTCGAGCAGCACGAAGTCGTTCTGCGTGCCGTGCCCCTTCGTGACCTGCAGCGTCGCTCCGTGCGAGGGCACCTCGGCGGGTGCCGGGGTGGCGACCGTCGAGGTCGGGGCAGGTGCCGAGGTCATGAACCCAGACTACGACGAGGTGCCGGGTCGTCCGTCGCGAGCCCGAGCCGGCCCTCGTCGGCCAGGGCGACGAGCGCGAGGGCTCGCTCGACGAGGTCGGGGTCCTGCGCGTCGAGCCAGTGCACGCGGGGGTCGCGACCGAACCAGCCCATCTGCTTGCGCGCGAGCCGCCGGGTGCCCGCGGTGATCGCGGCCCGGGTGTCGTCGGGGGTCGCCTCGCCGCGCAGCATCGTGAGGACCTCGGCATAGCCGACGGCCCGCGACGCCGTGCGGCCCAGTCCCGCGGCGGCGAGCCGCTCGACCTCCTCGACGAGCCCCCGTCGCCACATGCGCTCGACCCGGCCCGCGACGCGCTCGTCGAGCACCGGCCGGTCGCAGTCGAGCCCGATCTGCACGGCGGGCACCTCGTAGACGTGCTGCGGCAACGCCGCGGAGTACGGGCGGCCGGTGAGCGCGATCACCTCGAGCGCCCGCACCACCCGCCGGGCGTTGCGGGGCCCGATCCCCTCGGCGGCGACCGGGTCGACCGTGGCCAGCTCGGCGTGCAGCGCCCGCGACCCCTCGGCCTCGACGCGCTCCTCGAGCCGGGCACGGACCTGCGGGTCGGTGCCCGGGAACTCCATGTGGTCGAGCAGCGAGCGGACGTACAGACCGGAGCCGCCGACGGCGACTGCGCGCCGGCCGCGGGCGTCGATGTCCCGGAGCGCGGCGCGAGCCCGGTCCTGGTAGTCGGCGACCGACGCGTCCTCGTGCGGGTCCAGGACGTCGAGCAGGTGGTGCGGGACGCCCTCGCGCTCGTCGGGCGCGAGCTTGGCCGTGCCGATGTCCATGCCCCGGTACAGCTGCATCGCGTCGGTGTTGACGACCTCGCCGTCGAGCGCGTGGGCGAGCGCCAGGCCGAGGTCCGACTTGCCGGTCGCCGTCGGGCCGACGACCGCCACCACCAGGCTCACGGCGTCACTCGTCGGCGGGGTACTGCTCGTCGAGCGCCTGGAAGAAGCCGAGCGACGCGCCCAGCCCGCACCGGATGTGCAGGTCCAGCTGCGCGTCGGTGACGCCGTGCGTGTAGTCGACGCTGTGCTCGGTGTAGACGCGGACGATGTCGTCCTCGACCCGCACGTAGATCTTCGGCCAGATCACGTTGTCGGCCCAGCCGTTGGCCGCGAACAGCACCGCACCGAACTCGCTGCGCGGCAGCTCACGCGCCCACCGGCCCCGGATCTGCAGCACCTCGCCGTCGTTGCCGAGCGAGAAGAACCGGAAGAGGTGCGCGTCCCACTGGCCGATGAGGTTGCCCTCGCCGTCCACCTGGTACGCGTCGCCGTGCTCGTCGAGCCGCGCGCCGACCCGGCTCATCGCGAAGGGGTGCAGCTCGTGCTCAGGGGCGTCGGTGGACATCGGGACCTCGTCGGTGGGGATCGTGTCGGGGGGCACCGAGAGGCTACCCGCCGTCCGCGGCGGCGCCGGTCACCGACCACAGGACGACGGCGTGGTGGGCGCCGGCCGGGGTCCCGGCCGCCGGCACGGTCGCCCGGACGTCGACGTCGCCGACCGCGCCGACCAGCACCTTCCACGGTGCCGCACCCGTGACCGCGAGCTCCGCGGCCAGCACGGCGTCCGTCGCGGCCAGCTGCGCGCGTGCCGCCGGCCCCGCGTCCGCGAGCGCCGCGAGCACGCGGTCGTCGAACGCGGGGGCGCGCGGGTCGTCGGCGAGCGGCGCGTCCGGGCCGTGCCGGCCGCTGCCGGAACCGACCACGACGAGCGCGACACGGTCCCGCGCGACGAGGGCCCGCCCGCGGGCGGCGAGGTCGTCGGCGTCGGCCACCTCGAGGACGCCCAGCGGCCCGTCCCAGCCCGCCCGCGCGAGCAGGTGCAGCGCGACGGCCGCGGGGACACCGAGCGCCCCGGGCTCGCCGGCACCGCCGGAGTGGCCCGAGCCGTCGGGCCGGTCGAGGGAACGTTCCGGCACGGGCCAGCCGAGCATCCCGTCGGGGATCCCGGCGGCCCCGAGGGACCCGCGGACCGTCCCGGTCGCCTCCCGGACCTCACGGCCGGGCGCGACGACGACCACCCGGCTCGCGCCGGAGACCGCGGCCGTGACCACCTCCAGCGCGGCGTCCCGCAGGTCGGCGACCGGGTCTGCGGTACCGGCGGCTCCGGGCACGAGGAGGGCGGTGTCGGGCACGAGGGCCGCGGCGACGAGCATGGGGAGACCGTAGCGGTCGAGCCGCTGCGCACCCGTGACGTCGCGTCACCCGGGACCCGCCGGGCGGGCGACGCCTGGACCGTCCGTGGGCGGCCCCCGGTAGTGTCGGGCGCATGGCCTCGTTCGCCCACCGCGCTCGCCGATGGATCGCACGCCGACCGCGTGCGGCCTCGCGCGCGGCCGAGACGCGCCCGCCGTCGACGCGCCGGCCCGAGCAGACCGACGACGAGCTGCACGACCAGGTCGCCGAGCTGCTCGCCCGTGAGCTCGGTGTGGCGGAGCCCGCCGAGGACGTCCCGACGCCCGTCAGCCCCGCCCGCATCGCACGCTGGATGACGGAGAACCAGTTCAGCTACTTCGTCGACAACGACGGTGACCTCGGCGGGCTGTGGCGGGGCCGCCTCTTCTACTTCTTCCTCTTCGGCGAGGAGGCCGAGATCCTGCAGGTGCGCGGGCAGTGGCACCGGGAGATCGCCATCGAACGTCTCGAGGAGGTCCTCGACCTGTGCAACGAGTGGAACGCGGACCGCATCTGGCCGAAGGCGTACGTCCGGGTCCGCGACAACGGCCGTGTGCATGTCGTGTCGGAGGTCGCGACCGACCTGGAGCACGGCGCGACCGACTCCCAGCTCAGCCAGGTCCTGTTCTGCGGCCTGTCGACGGGCAGCATGTTCTTCGACGCGCTCGACGAGCGGTACCCCGACCCTGCCGGGACCGCACCGTGAGGGGGGTGGCGCGATGAGCGGGCCGGGCTGGCTGCTGCGCGTGCTCGGCGGGCTGCCGAAGCCGACGAAGCGTCCCTCGCCGGACGACGAGCCGCCGCGCCCGCTGTCGCGCGACCGCGTCGGCGACTACCTGCTGAGCCGGGGCTACCGGTTCGTGGTCGACGACGACGGCGACCTCACCGGCACGTGGGACGGCAGCCGGTTCTGGTTCCTCCTGCTCGGCGAGCAGAACGAGATCCTGCAGGTCCGGGGTCGCTGGCACCGGTCGCTCCCGCTCGAGCAGCGCGCCGCCGTCGGGCTCGCCGTCAACGACTGGAACCGCGAGCGCATCTGGCCGAAGGCGTACGTGCGCGAGGAGGAGGGCGTCCTCGCGCTCTACAGCGAGGTGTCGTCCGACTTCGAGCCCGGCGCCACCGACCTGCAGCTCGCGCAGCTCGTCGCGTGCGGCCTGGGCACGGGTGTGCAGATGTTCACGGCCCTCGACGGGCTGCTCCCCCGGGACGACACGCCGCCGGCGGACCTGCCCGACAACTGAGGCGTTCCCCGCGACGCGTCGCACCGTGACGCCTCGGCGGGACGCCGGACCTGCGCCGGCTCGTGCAGCCGGGACGTCGGGCGATCAGCGCCGGGGCGAACCGAGGGTCGGCAGGCCGAGGCTGACAGGGCCGGCGGGCCCGGTACCGGTGCCGCACGCGTCGCCGCCGTGCGAGTGGGCGTCGTCGTCACCCTGCCGGGCCACCCAGGCGTCACCCGCACGGGTCCGACGGACCGAGAACGTCCCGCCGGGGACCAGCGCCGAGTCCGCCACGAGGTGGTGCGGCGCGCCGTGCGTGACGTCGACGGTCACCAGGTCACCGGGTCGCGGCGCGTCGGCCTCGGCGAGGGCCGGCGGCAGCGCGAGGTGCACGAGCCGGTTGTCCGCGGCGCGGCCCGAGAGCCGGTGCGTGGCGCCGTCCTTGCGTCCCTCGCCCTCCGCGAGCAGGACCTCGACCGTGCGGCCGACCTGCGCCTGGTTCTCCTCGAGCGAGATGCGCTCCTGCAGGGCCACGAGCCGCTCGTAGCGTTCCTGGACGACGGCCTTCGGGAGCTGGTCGGGCAGGTCCGCGGCGGGGGTGCCGGGCCGCGGCGAGTACTGGAACGTGAACGCCGACGAGAAGCGCGACGCCTCGACGACGCGCAGCGTCTCCGCGAAGTCCTCCTCGGTCTCCCCCGGGAACCCCACGATGATGTCCGTGGTGATCGCCGCGTCGGGCATGGCCGCGCGGACGCGGTCGAGGATGTCGAGGAAGCGGTCGGACCGGTACGAGCGCCGCATCGCGCGCAGGATGCGGTCGGAGCCCGACTGCAGCGGCATGTGCAGCTGCGGCATGACCGCCGGGGTCTGCGCCATCGCCTCGATGACGTCGTCCGTGAACGCCGCTGGGTGCGGCGAGGTGAACCGCAGCCGCTCGAGCCCGTCCGTCGTGCCCGCGGCGCGCAGGAGCTTCGCGAAGGCCGCACGGTCGCCGAACTCGACGCCGTAGGAGTTCACGTTCTGGCCGAGCAGCGTGACCTCGATCGCGCCCTGGTCGACGATCGCCTGCACCTCCGCGAGGATCTCGCCGGGCCGGCGGTCGCGCTCCTTGCCGCGCAGGTGCGGGACGATGCAGAACGTGCACGTGTTGTTGCAGCCGACGCTGATGGAGACCCACCCCGCGTAGACCGACTCGCGGCGCGTGGGCAGCGTGGAGGGGAAGACCTGCAGCGACTCGGCGATCTCCACCTCGGCCCGCTGGTTGTGCCGGGCCCGCTCGAGCAGCACCGGCAGGACGTCGAGGTTGTGGGTGCCGAACACGACGTCGACCCACGGCGCCCGGGCGACGATCCCGGCCCGGTCCTTCTGCGCGAGGCAGCCGCCGACGGCGATCTGCATGCCGGGTCGCGCCCGCTTGGTGCCCGCGAGCCGACCGAGGTTGCCGTACAGCTTGTCGGCCGCGTTCTCCCGGACCGCGCACGTGTTGATGACGATGACGTCGGCGTCCTCCGCCGCGGCGTCCGCCGGGCTGGCCGCGACGTACCCGGCCTGCTCGAGCATCCCCGCCATGTGCTCGGAGTCGTGCACGTTCATCTGGCAGCCGAGCGTCTTCACCACGTAGGTGCGCGCGACCGACGGCGCGGCGGTGCGGGCGTCGGCATGGCTGGTCGTCGTGGGCGCGGCCTCGACGACGTCGAGGGCCACGGGCAGCGGCAGGGTCGTGGACATCACCGACAAGGGTACGACCCGGCGCCGGGAGGCCGGCCCACCGCCACCGGCAGGCGACTTTGCCGAGCCGTTGCACGACCGTGACCGATCGTGCTCGCGCTTTCCGACAAACCACCCTAGGTTCGACGAATGGCGGACCTCGCACCCCCCGTACCGAGTCCGGCCGCGGGCCCGGCCACCGCGTCGGCGGACCGACCCGTGGGCGAGCCGCTCGTCGTGCTTCGCGACGTCGACAAGCACTTCGGCCCGCTGCACGTGCTCCAGCACATCGACCTCACCGTCCACCGCGGTGAGGTCGTCGTCATCATCGGGCCGTCGGGCTCCGGCAAGTCGACGCTGTGCCGCACGATCAACCGGCTCGAGACGATCGACTCCGGGACCATCACGGTCGACGGCAAAGAGCTCCCCGAGGAGGGCCGTGAGCTCGCCCGGCTCCGTGCCGACGTCGGGATGGTGTTCCAGTCGTTCAACCTCTTCGCCCACCGCACCGTGCTCGACAACGTCACCCTCGGCCCGATCAAGGCGAAGGGCGTCAAGAGCTCGGTCGCCAAGACGCACGCCCGCGAGCTCCTCGACCGGGTCGGCGTCGGCGACCAGGCGGCCAAGCTGCCCGCTCAGCTCTCCGGTGGTCAGCAGCAGCGCGTCGCGATCGCCCGCGCGCTCGCCATGGACCCCAAGGTCATGCTCTTCGACGAGCCGACCTCCGCCCTGGACCCCGAGATGATCAACGAGGTCCTCGACGTCATGGTGGGCCTCGCACGGGACGGCATGACGATGCTCGTCGTCACGCACGAGATGGGGTTCGCCCGCAGCGCCGCGCACCGCGTCGTGTTCATGGACGGCGGGCAGATCGTCGAAGAGGCCGACCCCGAGACGTTCTTCACCGCGCCGACCAGCAACCGCGCCCGCGACTTCCTGTCCAAGATCCTCACCCACTGACCTGCTCACCGACCGCCCACCGACCTGCCGTCACCACGGCACGACCGATCGAGAGACACCCCGAGAGAACCGACCGACACCGCACCTGACACGAAGGGGGACGCACCATGCGCACAGCACGACTGGCCGTCGCACTCACCGCCGCCACGCTCGCACTCGCCGGTTGCTCGAGCGGAGGTGACAGCGGGGACGAGTCGACGAGCGAGAGCAGCGCGGCCGTCACGGGCGGCGCCGAGGGCACCATCCGCATCGGCATCAAGTTCGACCAGCCCGGCCTGGGCTTCCAGGACGGCGACGAGTACACCGGCTTCGACGTGGACGTCGCGAAGTACGTCGCCGGCGAGCTCGGGTACGGCGAGGACCAGATCGAATGGGTCCAGGCGCCCTCGGCCCAGCGGGAGAACCTCCTGCAGACGGGCCAGGTCGACATGATCTTCGCGACGTACTCGATCACCGACAAGCGCAAGGAGGTCGTCTCGTTCGCCGGGCCGTACTTCGTCGCCGGGCAGGACCTGCTCGTCGCCGCGGACGACGACAGCATCACGGGACCGCAGGACCTCGAGGGCAAGAACCTGTGCTCGGTGACCGGGTCGACGTCCGCGCAGCGCATCAAGGACGAGTACGCGACGGGCACGAACCTGCTCGAGCAGCCGGGCTACGCCGAGTGCGTCACCGCGCTCACCGCCGGCTCTGTGGACGCCGTCACCACCGACGACATCATCCTCGCCGGCCTCGCCGCGGTCCCCGCGAACGAGGGCAAGGTGAAGGTCGTCGGCAACCCGTTCTCCGAGGAGAACTACGGGGTCGGCCTGCCCAAGGACAGCGACCAGTGCCAGGCGATCAACGACGCCATCTCCAAGATGATCGACGACGGCACGTGGCAGGAGCTGCTCGACAAGAACGTCGGCGCCTCCGGCTACAAGGCCAACGACAAGCTCAACCCCCCGGAGCCCGCCGCCTGCGGCTGACGTGACACCGGCTCGGGGCCGACGACCACCTGGTCGCCGGCCCCGGG
>NZ_BONK01000017.1 GCF_016862675.1 Cellulomonas chitinilytica
CGGTCGTCCGGCGCAGCGCCGCCACGGCCGGGGCGGGCAGCGTGAACGTCGTCGTCGCGCCCGTGAACGTCTGGACGGGCGGGCGCGGGCGGTCCGTCGGCAGGTCCAGCACGGGCAGCGCGGCGAGGTGCTGCGTCCAGTAGTCGAGCTGGCCGTCGAGGTGCGTGCCCGTGAGCCGGTCGCGCTGCCAGAGGGAGAAGTCGGGGTACTGGATCGCGAGGGTCGGCAGGTCCGGCGCGACCCGGCGGGCGTGCGCGGAGTACAGGGCCGCGATCTCGGCGAACAGCACCCGCATCGACCACCCGTCGGCCACGATGTGGTGCACCGCGACCGCCAGCACCCATCGGGACGCCGCGAGCCGGACCAGCGTGACGCGCATCAGCGGCCCGGTCGTCAGGTCGAACGGCGTCCTGGCCTGCGCGGTCGCCGCCGCCACCGCCGCCGCCTGCGGGTCCGGCACCCCCGACACGTCGACCACCGCCACGCGCACCGGCAGCGACGCGTGCACCACCTGCACCGGCTCGTCCTGGCGCGTCTCGAACGTCGTCCGCAGCGCCTCGTGCCGCGCCACGACCTCGTCGACGCACCGCTGCAGGAGCGCCGGGTCGACCGCGAAGTCCAGCCGCAGCGCCACGTCGATCGTGTAGAACACGTTCCCCGGGTGCAGCCGGTCGAGGAACCACAGCCGCGCCTGCGCGAACGACAACGGGAACACCCGACGACCGTCCGCACGCAGCGGGATCGTGTCGGACCGGACGTCCAGCCCCTCGGTCGTCAGGCGTCGGCGCAGCAGCGCCTCACGCTCCCGGCCCAGGCCGGTCGGATGGCCGGTCGGATGTGACGGCGGCATGGTCCCCCCGGCGGCACAGCGGTACCCGGATCACTCCAGGACGGATGTCGGTCCCCACCCGGCGACCTCGCCCGGTGGGGTCTCGTCGTTCGTGTCGGCCGCCTCGACGGTCCCGCCGACGGCGCTCCCGTTGATGGCGGTCACCGGGGTGGCGGGCCATCCCGTGGCACCCCGTCCGGCCGCGTGCCCGTCGGGGGCGCCCCCCGGCTGACCGGGCGCGTGCCCGTCGGTCGACACCCACGCGACCCACGCGGCCGCGTGCAGCGCGTCGGCCAGCGCGGCGACCTCCTCCGGGGAGGCCCCGTCCCGCGGCCACGCGTCGCCCACGGCACGCAGGAACCGGCTGAACGCGTCCTGCACCCCGGCGCGGGCGCTGTCGGCCCCGACGGTCCGGGCGAGCAGGTCGCGGTACTCGTCGAACGCGGCGGGCAGCCGGGCCGGGTCCTGCTGCGCGACCTCGCCCAGGCGTGCGTACGCGTCGGCGACCCGCCGGGTGGCGGCGTCGTCCCCGACCGCGCCCGCGGTGCGCTCGGTGAACGCCGCGTAGGCGACCTCGACCTGGTCCCGGAGCGTCATGGTGCCTGCCGCGCGTCGGGTGGGCCGAGCGCGAGGTAGACCGCCTCGCCGGCGCCGGCGATCGTCGTGCCGATCACGGTCAGCGCGTACGCGTCGAGGTCCGAGGCCCTGGTCTGCGCCCAGCGTTCCTTGACGGCGCCGACCCACTCCAGGTGCGCGGCCGCCGCTGCGTGCCGGAAGGCCACGAGGTCGGGCGCCGAGTCGCTCTTGGCCGACGCCGCGGGCTGCCACGCCTCCCGGAACGCGTCGACGAGCCGGGCGGTGGCGTCGACGAACGGCTGGGCCGCCGTGGGCAGCGTCGACGGCGCGCCCGGTTGCTGGCCCGGCGGCCGGTCCGGTTGCTGGCCCGGCTGCTGGCCCGGCTGCGCCGTCCCGCCGGGGGCACCCGCCGCCGGTGCGTCCGCCGCGTGCGGCGTCCCGGGCGTCTGCGCGATGACCGTCCTGATGGCCGCCAGCAGCCGCGCCCCGTCGGGGCTGCCGAGACCCGTGCAGGCGTCCCACCCCGGCCCGGCCGCGTACGCCCCGTTGTTGCCGTGGATGATGTCCCGCAGCACGGGGTAGTGCAGGAACCGGTAGAGCAACGGGTTGAGAAAGCCGAGCGGCGTCTCCAGCGCCTGGTTCAGCCGGGCGACGAGCGAGGACCACAGCGGCGCCGTGAGGCTCGTCCCGCCGATGATCGCGAGGTGCTCGCCGTCGAGCGTCGCGATCGCGACACCCGTCTCGGGGTCGGCCAGGCCGGACACGTCCGGCACCCCGCGACCCACGTGACGGTCCGGGTTCGCCGACGGCGGGACGCCCGCGTGCTGCTGGTAGCGCGGCACGGGGAAGATCCGGCTGACGCCGCCGCCCGTCGCGCTGCCGGGCCCGTTGTTCCAGGTCAGCTCGTACAGGGGCACGCCCTGCGGCGCGACGATCCGGGTGCCGCCGCACGCCAGCACGTACGGGCTCGACGCGGGGAAGTCCGCGTGCGCGCGTCCGTCGTTCGCCTGGTCCCGGGAGCCGTCGTCGCCCGACGCGCAGCAGATCGTGATGCCCTTGGCGGCCGCCGCCCGGAACGCCTCGTTGACCTTGAGGATCGCCGCGGCCGTCCACGCGCTGCGCGGGTCGTCCTCCGGGTTGCCGTAGCTCACCGAGATGACGCTCGGGCGGTGCGTGGTGTCCGTGATGATCGCGTTGACCGCGTCGACCCAGCCGCGCTCGGTGAACTCGGTGAAGTACATGACGATGTCGGCGCCCGGCGCGCACGAGCCGACGACCTGCAGGTCGAGCATGATCTCGCCGCTGCTGTCGAAGGGGTCGCTGCCGTCGTCCGTGCCGGGGTCGTTGCCGGGACCCCGGACCACGACGTCGGTGATCTTCGGCACCGGGATCTGCAGCACCTGCTCGAAGTACGTCGTCACCGCGTCGATCGAGTACCCGCCGTGGCTCGTCGAGTCGTTGAAGGCCAGGATCGCGATGCTCTGACCTGTGCCGTCCGTGCCGGCGGGGTAGCGGTAGATGTCGGCGACCTGCGGCGGCAGGAACGTGTTCGGGGGCAGCCCTGCCGCGCGGACGGTGCTGAGCCCGAGGCCGGACGGGACCTGGTTGCTGCGCCGCAGACGGGTCTTGCCGACCCGGCGGTCGTCGAGGCCGAACACCGACTCGACGACGTCCGCGACCTCGGCCGGGACCGTCACCGGCCCCTGCCGTCCCCGGAACGTCTGCCCCTCGCTGCGGTAGCGGGCGAGCTTGACCCCGAACGCCTCCTGCGCCGCCTTGCTCGTGCCGCGCAACGTCACGCTGCGCTTCTCCGGGCTCGACTCGACGACCTCGAGCTTGTGCGCCCGCGCGAACTCCTCGACCTTCGCGATGTCGTCCGGGTCCGCGCCGTACCGCAGCGCGAACTCGTCGTCGTCGACCGTGCGCCCGGTGAGCCCGGGCAGCGCACCCAGGTCCTCGGGGTCGGGGAGGTCCGGCTGGTCGGCGCGCCGTCGGACGTACACGGTGACGTCGACGGGCTCGTCGGCGGGGACCGCCTCCACCCGTTCGGCGTCCACCGGGAGCTGTCGCTCGGTGAGCGGGATCGCGACTCGTCTGGTCGTTGCCATGACGGAGGAGCCCCTTTCGGCGCGCGCTGCGGGTCATCGCTGCTGTGCCCGATTTCTCCCGATGCTGCTCCTGCCCGGGTCCGGTGTCCAGGGTCGTCCGTGCAGCCCGATCGGGCGCCCCCGGCACGCTCGGGGCCGGCGGTCACCGCCGCGCCGGCCGCCCCACGAGCCACCGGTTCACCAGGTAGAGGAGCACGCCGACCGCGAGCAGCACGCCCGCCCGCAGGTAGACGGAACCGTCGCGGCCGGTCAGCGGCGACGCCAGGACCAGCGACGCGACGGCACCGAGCACCGGCGCCCAGGTCGGCGCCCGGAACGGCTGGGTGTCGGCGTCCTCGTCCTCGGGCGATCGCTCGTCGTCCTCCGGGGGCGTGCGCCGCAGCACCAGCACCGACACGTTGACCACGGCGAACACCAGCAGGAGCAGGAGCACGGTGGTGTCGGCCAGCCCCGCCAGGTCACCCGTCGCGACGAGCGTGAGCGCGATGAGCACGGTGAACGCGATCGCGACGTACGGGGTCTGCCGGCCGGGGTGCACACGGCCGAGCACGCGCGGCACGATGCCCTCGTTGGACATCCCGTAGACGAGCCGCGACGCCATGATCATGTTGATGAGCGCCGTGTTGGTGACGGCCAGCAGCGCGACCGCGGCGAACAGCTTCGGCGGGAACGTGAGGCCGGCGACCTTGACGACCTCGAGCAGCGGCCCGGTGGAGCCCGCGAGCGTCTCGGTGTCGACGAGCATCGACGACGTGAACGCCACCCCGAGGTAGATGACGCCCGCGACGGCGAGGCCGCCGAACAGCGCCCGGGGGAAGTCGCGCCGCGGCCGGCGGCACTCCTCCGCGAGGTTCACCGAGTCCTCGAAGCCGAGCAGCGCGTAGAACGCGAGCGCCGTCGCACCGAGCACCGCGACCCACGGCGTCCCCTCCGGGTCGAGCTGGACCGCCCGCTGCGGGTCACCGTCGCCGTGGAGGAGCGCCCACGCGCCGATGGCGAGGATCACGACGAGCCCCGACGCCTCGACGACCGTCAGCACCACGTTGACCTTCACCGACTCCGAGATGCCGATGACGTTCACCGCCGTGATCACGAGCAGGAAGAACCAGGCCGCGAGCAGCGTCGGCACGGTGACGAACTCGGCGAGGTAGTCGCCGCCGAAGGCTCGGGCGGCGGCGCTCGCGCTCGTGATGCCGGACATCATCACGGTGAACGCCACGAGGAACGTGAGGAACGGGCTGCGGAAGGCACGGTGGGCGTACAGCGCCGCGCCGGCCGCCCGCGGGAACCGCCCGACGAGCTCCGCGTAGGCCGTCGCGGTGAGGGCCGCGAGCGCGAACGCGCACAGGAACGGCACCCAGATCGCGCCGCCGACCTCGGCGGCGACCTTGCCGGTGAGCGCGTAGATGCCCGCGCCCAGGATGTCGCCGACGACGAACAGCAGGAGGACCTTGCGGCCGATCGTGCGTCGCAGACCAGGGGACGACTCGGGCGGTGGAGCGGCGCGGGTGGCCGGCTGGTCGGTCACGGGACCTCCGCGGGCGTCGACGTCGGATGCTCGCCAGTGTTCTCCCGAGCTCACGTGGCCGCGCGTCGAGGCCTCGACGCGCGGACCCGCGGATCGCTGCCTACGCTCGGACCTTTCGACGACCCCGACGGCTCCCTGGGAGGTCCCATGAAGGGCAAGGTCGCATTCGTCCTCGGTGCCGGTGTCGGCTACGTGCTGGGCACGCGCGCCGGACGCGGGCAGTTCGAGCGCCTCAAGGGCTGGGCGAACGACGCCTGGAACGACCCGCGCGTGCAGGACTACGTGCACGAGGCGGAGGGCCAGGTCACCGAGTTCGCGAAGCAGCAGGGCGCGGCGCTCAAGGACAAGGCCGTCGAGGTCGCGAAGTCTGCGGTGTCGGGAAAGACGGCCGACAGCAAGTGGGGCACGATCCCGCTGACCGACGAGTCCGTGGACGTGGCGGCCGGCGAGCCCGTGCTCGACGCCGACGACCTCGACCGCCGGCGGCCCTGACCCGCCAACTGCCTCACCTGGTCAAGCGGACTACGAGTCCCGTGCCGCGCGGATCCACACCCGCCGGCACGGGGCGGCGTCCGAGGTGTACTGCCCGTGCTCGACCTCGTAGGCGCACTCCCCGCAGACACCGTCGTCGTCGTTGCCCGATCCGGCGTGCTCGTCCCATCGGTGGTCGCAACCAGGGCACCGGCCCGGCCCGGGGTGGTCAGCGGGTCGGCGCCGTACGAAGAGGCGCCCGAGTCGAGCCATGCCCTCAGGGTAGGGACCGCCGAGTCACGTGACGCGTGTCGACGGCGGCGAGAGGGCCGGTTGTCGCGCTGCGCGCTAGGTGCGGTGCACCGCGTCGAGCACCGCGCGGGCCGTCGCGGACGGGACGACGGCCGCAGCGACCACCACGCCGTCCTCGTCGGGTCCGAGCGGCTCGAGCGTCGCGAGCTGGGACGCGAGGAGGGCCGCCGGCATGAAGTGCCCGCGCCGGGCGGCCATCCGCCGCGCGAGCTCGTCGCCGGGGACGTCGACGTGCACGATCCGCACGCGGCCCTCGGCCTCGCGCAGCACGTCGCGGTACGCCCGCCGCAGCGCCGAGCAGGCGACGACGACCGACCGGCCTGCCCGGGCGTGCTCGGTCATCGCGTCGCGCACCAGCCGGAGCCACGGACCGCGGTCCTCGTCGGTCAGCGGGGTCCCGGCGTGCATCTTGTCGACGTTCGCGGGTGGGTGCAGGTCGTCGCCCTCGACGAACGGGCGGCCCAGCCGCTCGGCGACCATCGTGCCGATCGTCGACTTCCCGGTGCCGGACACCCCCATGACGACGAGGTGCTCGACGACCGCCAGGGCCCCGTCCGGCTCGGTGATGTCCTCGCGCACGCTGCTCCTCTCGACCGGTCGCCACTCTGCCATCGCGGATGGGCGGGCGCCGAGGTCGTGACCTTAGGCAACTACACTCCCTCGGTGCCCTCCCTCGTCGTCGACACGACACCCCTGCGCGTCAGCCCCCAGTTCCGGCGGCTGTGGTGGGGCCTGTCGATCTCGAACCTCGGCACCCAGCTCACCGTCGTCGCGGTCGGCCTGCAGGTGTACCACCTCACCGGGTCGACGTTCTCCGTCGGGGTCCTCGGCCTGTTCGCGCTGGTCCCGCTCGTGGTGTTCGGGCTGTACGGCGGCGCGATCGTCGACCACTACGACCGCCGCAGGGTCGCGCTCGCCGCGTCGCTCGTCAGCTGGGCCGTCACGATCACGCTGGCCGTGCAGGCGTGGGCGGGGAGCACGTCCGTCGGGCTGCTGTTCGCGCTCGTCGCCGTGCAGTCCGGCGCCGGCGCCGTGAACAGCCCGGCGCGGTCGGCCATCATCCCGAGGCTCCTGGAGCCGAAGCTCATCCCGGCGGCCAACGCCCTGCAGACCGTCGGCTTCAGCGTCGCGCTGACCGTCGGTCCGCTCCTCGGCGCCGCGCTCGCCGGCGTCGACTTCGGCCTCGCGTACACCGTCGACGCGATCCTGTTCACCGCCGCCCTCGCGGCCCTCCTCCGGCTCCCGCCCGTGCCTCCCGAGGTGTCGTCCACCCGGCGCAGCCGCGTGGGGATCGGGTCCGTCGTCGACGGCCTGCGGTACCTCGGCACGCAGCACAACGTCCGCATGACGTTCGCGGTGGACCTCGTCGCGATGGTCACGGCGATGCCGCGCGTGGTGTTCCCCGCGGTCGGGCTGCTGTACCTGGGCGGCGGCGCGACGACGACGGGGGCGCTGACGGCGGCGATCGCGGTCGGCTCGGTGCTCGCGGGGCTGTTCTCGGGCGGGCTCACGCGCGTGCGGTGGCAGGGTCGGGTCATCGCGCTGGCGATC
This sequence comes from Cellulomonas chitinilytica, assembly GCF_016862675.1. Lineage (GTDB taxonomy): Bacteria > Actinomycetota > Actinomycetes > Actinomycetales > Cellulomonadaceae > Cellulomonas > Cellulomonas chitinilytica. The sequence continues at coordinate 7,376 of NZ_BONK01000017.1, forward strand.
ACCGTGTGGGGCGTCGCGGTCGTCGGGTTCGGGCTGGTGCTCGTCGTCGTCGGCTCGACGTCGCCCGACAGCGTCCTGTGGGTCGCGCTGGGGCTGGCGTTCCTCACGCTCGTCGTCGCGGGCGGCGCCGACGCGATCAGCTCGGTGTTCCGCCAGACGATCCTGCAGACGGCCACCCCCGACGACATGCGCGGCCGGCTGCAGGGGATCTTCATCGTCGTCGTCGCGGGCGGGCCGCGGCTCGGCGACCTGTGGATCGGCACGATGTCGCAGCGGGTCGGCGAGGCGTGGGCCGTCGTGCTCGGCGGCGTGCTGTGCGTCGTCCTGCTGTGGCTCCTGGTCCGCGCCCAGCGTGGCTTCTGGGACTACGACTCCCACCACCCGGTGCCCTGACCCGCACGCGTCACGGGCGCGGGACGTTGCGCAGGTTCGAGCGGGCCATCGCCATGACCTCGCCCAGGCCTCCGCCCAGGACCTCCTTGCTCATGGCGGCCGTGAACCCGGTGACCTGCTTGCGCGTGATCTTCGGCGGCAGCGACAGCGCCCGCGGGTCGGTGACGAGGTCGACCAGCGCGGGCCCGTCGTGCGCGAACGCCTCCCGCAGCGCCGGCCGGATCCCCGCGGGGTCCTCGACCCGCACGGCCGGGATCCCGATGGCGGTCGCGACCGCGGCGTAGTCGACCGGCGGGGAGTCGGTGGCGTACGAGGGCAGCCCGTCGACGAGCATCTCGAGGCGGACCATCCCGAGCGTCGCGTTGTCGAACAGCACGACCGTCACGGGCAGGTCCAGCGCGCGCAGCGTGATGAGCTCCCCGAGCAGCATCGACAGCCCGCCGTCCCCGGCGAGCGCGACGACCCGCCGCCCCGTGCCGGCGGCCCCGCGCGCCCGTGCGTCGGCGTCGTCGACCGACGACCCCTCGACGGGTGCCCGCCCGGCCATCGCCGCGCCGATGGCGTGCGGCACGGCGTTCGCCATCGACCCGTGCAGGAACGACCCGATGACCCGCCGCCGGCCGTTGGGGGTGAGGTACCGGGCGGCCCACACGTTGCCCATGCCGGTGTCGACGGTGAAGACCGCGTCCTCGGGCGCCTCCTCGTCGAGCACGACCGCGGCGTACTCGGGGTGGATCGGCCGTGTCGACGAGACGTCCTTCGTGTACGCGCCGACGACGCCGCCCATGGCCTTCTGGTGCCGGGCGAGCATCTTGTCGAGGAACCGGCGACTGCGCTTGCGCTGGACGAGCGGCAGGAGCATCCGCAGCGTCTCCCCGACGTCCCCGAGCACCACGAGGTCGTTGCGGGTGCGTCGCCCGAGCCGTTCCGGCGCGACGTCCACCTGGGCGGTCCGGACGCCGGCGGGCAGGAACTGGTCGTACGGGAAGTCGGTGCCGAGCAGGAGGAGCAGGTCGGCACCCTCCATCGCCGCGGCGCACGCGCCGTAGCCGAGCAGCCCCGTCATCCCGACGTCGAAGGGGTTGTCGTACTGGATGTGCTCCTTGCCGCGCAGGGTGTGGCCGACGGGCGCGTGCAGGGCGTCCGCGAGGGCGAGCACCTCGGTCCGCGCCGCGGCGACGCCGGCCCCGGCGAAGATCGTCACCGTCCCGGCCTCGTCGATCGCGCGGGCCAGCGCCCGGACGGCGTCCTCGTCGGGCACCACGCGCGGCGGCGGGGGTGGGGTGAGCACGTCGACGCCCGCGGGTCCGGCGTCGAGGTCGGCGACGTCGCCCGGGAGGGTCAGCACGGCCACGCCCGGCCCGGCGTAGGCGTGGTGGATCGCCGACCGGATGACGCGCGGCGCCTGGGCGGCGGACGAGACCATCTCCGAGTACACCGAGCACTCCAGGAAGAGCCGGTCGGGGTGCGTCTCCTGGAAGAACTGCGTGCCGATCTGCGCCGACGGGATGTGCGACGCGATCGCGAGCACGGGCACCCGGGACCGGTTCGCGTCGTACAGCCCGTTGATCAGGTGCAGGTTCCCCGGCCCGCACGAGCCGGCGCACACCGCGAGCCGCCCGGTGAGCTCGGCCTCCGCCGCCGCGGCGAACGCCCCGGCCTCCTCGTGCCGCACGTGCACCCACGCGAGGTCGGCTCCGCCCTCCCGGGCCCGGCGCACCGCGTCGACGACGGGGTTGAGGCTGTCGCCGACGATCCCGTACACGTGCCGCGCGCCCGCGGCGACGAGCTGTGCGACGAGCTGGTCGGCGACGGTCTCCCGACGAGCCACGGACGACCTCCAGACGACGACGGGGACGGTCCGACCATCGTCGGCCCGCCCCCGGACGCCTGCATCCGCTCAGGAGTAGACGTGCTCCAGCCACTCGGTCCACCGGGCTGTGGTCGTCTCGGCGTCGGCGCCCTCCGCGAAGTCGTGGATCGCGACGCCCACCGGCGACCCGAACGCGTTCCGGCCGAACAGCCGGATCAGCGAGTGGTCGGTGCGCAGCCCGACGAAGTGCGGCCGCACGTAGTCGACATCCACGCGCTCGACCCGGTGGACGAGCGTCGTCACGGTGACGTCCCCCTCGCCCAGCCCCGCCAGCCCGAGCCTGTTGAGCAGCCACTCCAGCGCGCCCGGGTTGTTCGACGCCTCCGGTGCGTCGACCGACGAGTACGTGGCGGTCCGGTCGCGGAAGTGCGCGAGGTACTGCGTGAGCGTGTGCAGGTAGAAGTCGGTGTGCTGGGCGGCGCCCTCGTGCTGCCGGTCCCAGTCCTCCGCGAACACGCCGGTGTGCGTCCAGCGCAGGCGCGACCGCCCGCCGTCGAGCGGGGTGATCTCCTCGGAGACCTCGTTGAACCACCCGTCAGGCCCCTCGTGCCGGCCGGTGACCTGGTGCGGCGGGTCCCACGCGACGACGGTCCCGCCGAACGACACCGCGCCGCCGACCCGCGGCTCGAAGTCCATCGGCCAGAGCCAGGCGGCGTTGGCCGTGGTGACGGCGTCCCACACGGCCTGCGGGTCCGCGTCGACGTCGATCTCGCGGACGATCTCGAACTCGCGTGCCATGTCGCTCCTTGGTGGTCGGCGAGTGGATTGCCAGCGGCAAGCGTGCGCTCAGCGCGCGGTCTGCGCCAACCGGCCGAGGAACGTGCGGAGGTTGCTCCACAGCGTCTGCCGGTACTCCACCAGCCAGTCGCCCTCGAACTCCCGCGGGTTGATCTCCGTGATCATGATCATCGTCAGGGAGAGCCGGTACATCGTGAGCCGGGTCGCCGGGCCCTCGCTGAGGATGTCCACCGGCGTCCCGGCGACGGACTCGTAGCCCGCGAGCAGGCGCGGGTTCACGGCGCCGGAGCTCATCGCCTCCGCGCCGACCAGGTCGTACAGGGGGTCCGCCCAGATGGCCCGCTCGGTGTCGATGATGCCGACGAGCGCGCCGGTCTCCGGGTCGACGAACAGGTTCCCGGGCCACAGGTCGGTGTGCACGAGGCACGGCTGCTCGACGGCGTCGAGGTGGTGCAGGTTCGCGGCGACGGCCGCCCGGATCTCGTCGGCGGGGAACGTCGTGCCGGTCCGCTCGGCGTCGGCGAGCAGCGCCTCGACCATCCGCCCGTACGCCTGCGCCCACGTGTCGCCGACGAGCCCGTTCGCCTCGTTCGGGTAGCCGAACCGCTCGCCCTGCACGGCGTGCAGCCGGGCCATGAACGCGCCGAGCTCGAACTCGGCGCGGGCGGAGCGCTCGTCCCCCTCGCCGAACCCGACGTCGACGAGCGGCTGCCCGTCGAGGTGGGTCACGACGACCACGTCGGACGGCAGGACGGTGCGCGAGAAGTCGGTGAGCAGGACCGTCGGCATCAGCAGGTCGCGGCCCTCGGCGAGCCGGTACACGAGCGCCTCGGTGCGGATGAGGTCGTGCTCGTAGGTCAGGAGCCGGTGCGTCTCGGTGGGCGCCGTCTTGGCGATGACCCGGGTGCCGTCGTCGAGCGTGACGCGGTAGGTCGTGGCGAACATGCCGCCCTTGAGCTGCTCGTACGACACCATCCGCCCGAGGGGCGCGACGAGTGCGCGGAGGGCGTCGTCGGTCGTCAGGGGCTGCTCGGCCACGGTCACGGCGTCGAGGGTACCGGCCCCGGTCCGCCGTCCGGCCGGCGCCCGTCGTCGGGCTCGACGGCGTCGGCGACCTCGCACGCGGCGACCGCCGCCCCGCCGCTGGCCGACGGCGAGCAGTCCTCCACGGCCCCCCGCACCCGTGCCGCGGCGTCGCCCCGCAGCGTCCGGTACGCCGCCAGGGTCGCGACGAGCGCGAACCCGGCGGACACGATGACGACGAGGTACCCGCCGTGCGACCCCTCCCGGTCGATGAGCACACCCGCGACGGACGAGCCGATGGACACCCCGACGCCGAGCGACGTGCCGACCCACGTCAGGCCTTCGGTGAGCCGGTTCGCGGGGACGAGCTGCTGCACGAGCCCGTTGCCGTTGATGAGGGTCGGCGCGATCGCGAACCCGGTGACGAACATGACCGCCGCGAGCACCACGAGGTTCTCGACGAGGAAGAAGAAGCACACGCCGACGGCCAGCGCGACGACGCCGAGCGCGAACCGCAGGTGCAGCGGCCGCCGCCAGTGCCGGGTGCCGTACAGCAGCCCCGAGATGAGCGACCCGAGCGCGAACACCGCGAGGATCACGCCCGCGAGCCCCTTGCGGCCCTGCTCCTCGGCGAACGCGACGGTCGACACATCCGTCGCCCCGAAGATCGACCCCATCGCGACGAACACCACCGCGAGCACCACCATGCCGGCGTTCGCCAGCACCGACCCCCGCGCCCGGGGCGTCCCGGCCGGCGCCGAGGGTGGCTCGGTCGAGCGCTGCGCGAGGAACCAGTACCCGCCGACGACCATCCCGACGAGCGCGACGACGAGCCCGGCGGCCGGCTGCACCCCGGTCGCGAGCAGCGTCGCGAGCACCGGGCCGACGACGAACACGAGCTCGTCGACCGCCGACTCCAGCGAGTACGCCGTGTGGATCGTTCTCGGGTCGCCGCCGAGGGTCCGGTTCCACCGTGCCCGCACGAGCGACCCGAACGACCCGATCGCCGCGCCCGTCACGGCCGCCGCGACGTACAGCAGGACCGTCGGCGCCTCGGCGAGCGTCGCGACGACGAGCGTGACGAGCCCGACGGTCGCGATCCCCACCGCCGGCCGCATGACGCGCGCCTGCCCGTGCCGGTCGACGAGCCGGGCCAGCTGCGGGGAGCACACCGCCTGCGCGATGACGTACACGGCGGACACCCGCCCGGCCAGCCCGTACGACCCGTACACCGCCGACACCATCAGCACGATGCCGATGCCCACCATCGACATCGGCAGCCGTGCGAGCGCCCCGGCCGCCGAGAAGGCGAGCGCCCCCGGACGCGACAGGACGTCACGGTAGGGCTGGAGCATGCGGTCAGTCTCGCACCCGCCGCCGACGCCTTCCTGCTGGGGCTGGCCGGGGAGCGCGTCGTCCCGCAGGATCGAGGGATGACGACCGTGCTGGTGGACGACGTGCCCGAGCTCGAGCGGTTCGAGGCCCGCGACCCGTCGGGGGCGCTCCTCGGGTTCGCGGCCTACACGCTCGACGGACCGACCGTGGTGTTCATCCACACCGAGGTCGAACCCGAGCATGAGGGGCAGGGCGTCGCGTCCCGGCTCGTGCAGGGTGCCCTCGACCTCGTGCGGGCGCGCGGCGCCGACGTCGTCGCCCTGTGCCCGTACACGAAGGCGTGGATCCGCAAGCACCCCGAGTACCAGGACCTGCTCCGGGCGCACACCGCCTGACCCGCGCCGCCCGACCCCGCCGCCCGACCCCCGCCGCCCGACCCGGACGTCAGGGGCGCTGGCTCTGGCCCGGCAGCATGGCCCACAGCCCCTTCGTCTCGCTGACCGCCTTGCCGAGCTTGCTCCCCGCGTCAGGCGTGACGAGGTCGAGGAGCAGCCACAGAGCGGCGACGCCCGTCGTCAGCGACAGCTCGTCCCGGTCGTTGAGATGGGCCGCGACCGTCGCGGCGACGGCGACGGCGAGGGCCGTGACCTTGCCGACCCAGGCCCGCACCCGCTGACCGACCCGCACGATCGGCGCAGTGTCCACGTCGGCCTCGGGAAGCGCGCTCCAGCGGCGCGCGGTGCCGGCGAGCACAGCGTCCCAGAGCGCCTCGTCGAGCTGCGCGTCGGACCGGGTGTCGCCGAGCAGCAGGTCACGGTTCCATCGGTGCACGACGGCCGCCTTGCGCTCGAACGTGCGGCTCAGGGCCGTCGCGTTCCTCGGGTCGAGCCGGCACATGTGCGAGGCCACGCCGGTCTCCATGACACGTGCGATCCATGCCAGCTGCTCGGCGACGCCGCGGCGCGGGTCGGTCGCGTCGCACACGCGGTCCAGGATCGACGAGTGCGGCGTCGACGACCCGCGCCTCGTGGCCATCAGCCACATCACCGACTGGACGAACTCGGCCTCGGGCGCGCGCCGCAGCCGGGACCGCAGCTGCCACCGCAGAGCCCCCTGGTTGAGCAGCTGGATCACGACGATCAGCACGCTCGTCGCAGCACCGAACACCAGCCCGCCCACGATCCCGGGAGCCAGCCGGTCGGGCGCGCCGACGACCAGGACGTCCACCCGGCGCCCGATGCCGTCCGCCCCGTAGAGGACGCCGGCCAGGAGCGCGCTGCTCCCGACGAGCGTGAGGCCCAGGGCCCACGAGAGCGGGAGCAGCTTCAGGAGCACGAGCCCCACCCAGAGGACGAGCAGCGTGGCGACGTACGTCGCCACCGCCGCGAGCGCTCGCCACGTCGTCCCGGCGTCGGCCGGGAGGAGGATCAGGACGCCGCAGAGCGCACCCCAGAGCCAGCCGTGGACGACACCGACGCGGTTCGGCGCCGAGACGCGCTCCGCCGGGAACAGCACGACGGCCGTGACGGTGACGAGCGCGACCGCGACGAGGGGCCCGAGCTGGCTCATCCAGAGGACCACGAACGTGGTGGCGAGGATCGGCGCGGCGTCGTAGACCCAGGCGACGGCGTGGCCCGCGACGAGCTGCGTCGCCCAGGTCACCGACGAACGACGGTTCGCGACCCGGAGGTCGGCGTGGACGTCCGCGATCTCCTCGGCGGTGAGCTTGCGCTCGGCCAGGACCTTGGTGAGGCCTGCGCCCAGCTCGTCGAGCCGGTCGTTCAGCGACTTCCGCAGGACCAGTGGCCGGACCCGGGTGAACCGCTGGCCCGCCCACCACTGCGGGCCGGACGGCGGTGCGGGCCGGCGCGCGGGTGTGCGCCGCGCCGCCTCGTCGCGGGTGCTCGCGGTTCTCTTCTCGTCCGTGCTCGTGCTCATGGCTGCCCTCCTCGGCAGTGAGGATGCGCGGGAAGCCCCGGGTGATACCGGAGGGCGGCGGGCCGACCCGGGAGGCGACCGGGCGGGACGGGGCGAGGACGACGATCGTCGGGCCCAGGCCCAGGCCCAGGCCCAGGCCCAGGCCCAGGCCCGGGCCCAGGCCCAGGCACGGCGAAGGCCCCGGGGCTCTGATGCCGGCCGGGGCCCTCGTCGAACTCGGGGAGCTCGTGTGGAAGGGGTGCGGGTCAGGACCCGAGGGCCTGCGCCACCACCTGCTTCGCCTCGGACTGTACCTGCGTGAGGTGCTCGGGGGAGATGAACGACTCTGCGTAGATCTTGTAGACGTCCTCGGTCCCCGACGGGCGCGCGGCGAACCAGGCGTTGTCCGTGGTGACCTTGAGGCCGCCGATGGCCGCGTCGTTGCCGGGCGCGTTCGTCAGACGAGCCGTAATGGGCTCGCCGGCGAGCGTCGTCGCGGTCACCTGGTCGGGGTGCAGCGCCGCGAGCGTCGCCTTCTCCTCGCGGGAGGCCGGGGCGTCGACGCGGGCGTACCAGGACTCGCCGAACTCGGCGACGAGGTCGCGGTGGTGCTCGGACGGCGACTTCCCGGTCGTCGCGAGGATCTCCGAGGCGAGCAGCGCGGGGAGCATGCCGTCCTTGTCGGTGGTCCACACGGTGCCGTCCTTGCGCAGGAACGACGCCCCCGCGGACTCCTCGCCGCCGAACCCGACGGACCCGTCGACGAGGCCCGGCACGAACCACTTGAACCCGACCGGCACCTCGAGCAGCCGCCGGCCGAGCTTGGCCGCGACCCGGTCGATGAGGCTCGACGACACGAGGGTCTTGCCGATCGCCGTCCCGTCCGGCCACCCGCCACGGGCCCCGCCGTACAGGTACGAGATCATCACGGCGATGTAGTGGTTCGGGTTCATCAGCCCGCCGTCGGGCGTCACGATCCCGTGCCGGTCGGAGTCGGCGTCGTTCCCGGTCGCGATGTCGTACGGGGCGTCCCCGCTCATCCGCGCGACGAGCGACGCCATCGCGTACGGCGACGAGCAGTCCATCCGGATCTTGCCGTCCCAGTCGAGCGTCATGAACGCCCACCGCGGGTCCACCGTCGGGTTCACGACCGTGAGGTCGAACCCGTACCGCTCCCCGATGGCGCCCCAGTACTCGACGGACGCGCCGCCGAGCGGGTCCGCGCCGATCCGCACGCCCGACGCCCGGATCGCGTCGACGTCGATGACGTTCGCGAGGTCGTCCACGTAGGCCGTGAGGAAGTCGTGCTTGCGGGTCGTGTCCGCGGCCAGCGCCTTCTCGGCGCTCACCCGGGGGACGTCGCGCCAGCCGGAGGCGAGGATCGCGTTCGCCCGGTCGGCGATCCAGTTGGTCGCCTGCGACCCGGCGGGCCCGCCGTCCGGCGGGTTGTACTTGAAGCCGCCGTCGCGCGGCGGGTTGTGCGACGGGGTCACGACGATGCCGTCGGCCAGCCCCGGACCGTGCGTCCGGACGCCCTCCGACGTGCCCGCGCCGTTGTGCCGCAGGATCGCGTGCGACACCGCCGGGGTCGGCGTCCAGGAGTCCCGCGCGTCGACGTGCACCTCGACACCGGCCGCGGCCAGCACCTCGAGCGCGCTCTTCCACGCCGGCTCGGACAGCCCGTGCGTGTCCCGTCCGATGAACAGCGGACCGTCGGTGCCCTGGCCACGGCGGTACTCGACGATCGCCGCCGTGGTGGCGACGATGTGCGCCTCGTTGAACGCGGTGTCGAGCGCGGAGCCGCGATGGCCGCTGGTGCCGAACACCACCCGCTGGGTCGGGTCGTCGAGATCGGGCTCGCGGTCGTAGTAGGCGGTCGTGAGGGCGTCGATGTCGACGAGGTCGGACGGCTGGGCAGGTGTTCCGGCGCGCGGGTCCATGTCGCGATCCTCCCCCAACGTCCGGAGAGGCGCAGCCCGGTCTACGTCACACCGACGCCGCCGCACCCCCCCGCCCCTGCCCCTCCCTCGCACCCCTCTGCTCCGCCCCTTCCCTGCCCCTCGCGCGCCCTCTTCCCGGCGAGACCGTGACTTCGGGGTGAGAACGGCACTTCACAGTGCCGTTCTCACCCCGAACTCACGTTCTCGACCCCGCCGCACGGCGGCGGGTGGGGGCGGGTGGCCGGGTCGGGCGGTGGCCGGGAGGGCGGGGGGCGGGTGGGCCGGTAGCCTGGTCCGCATGGCCAAGAACACGCCCGACTTCGTGCTGCGCCCGTTCGAGGGGCTGCCCGGCGAGCCCGACTGGGTCGCGCTCAAGGAGCTCGTCCCGGCGGCGACCGCGACCGCCCGCACCACGAAGGAGCACGGCGCGCGCGACGTGCTCGTGACGACCGTCCTCCCGACCTCCTGGCCCGCGCTGCACCGCTCGGACGGCGTCGTCCTGCTGGCGCTGCAGACCGTCGGCAGCTCCGGCGACACCAGCCGCGACCTCGCCGTCGCGCTGCTCGAGGCGCTCGACGTCGAGCCCGGCACGGCCGTCGAGACGATCGGCCTGCCCGAGCCCGGCCCGCGGCTGCAGGACGTGCTCGACCTGTCCGTCCCGTTCGAGGTGACGGTCCTCGACTCGTTCGCGTACTGGCTGGCGCCGGACACCGAGCGCACGTCCGACCTGCAGGCCGCCATCGAGGAGGCCGACTCGGGGATCGTCGAGACCGTCAAGATCGCCGCCGCCGACTCCGCGTACTGGTGCCGCATGGGTGCCCGCGAGTTCCTGCGCTGGGCGCAGCCGCACGACGAGCAGGTCGTCCTCGACGCCCTCGCCCGGCTGCACGCCCGCCGCGAGTCCGGGTTCGAGGGTGCCAAGTTCGTCGGGTACTTCCGCTCGAGCGGCCTCGTCGTGCCGGTGTGGGAGCTCGCGAAGGGCTCGGAGGCCGAGGACGTCGAGGCGCCCGTCGCCGCGTTCCGGCCCAAGTTCGAGGCCGCGCTCGCGGAGACCGGCCCGCTCGACGCGAACGAGCGTCGGGCCCGCGCCGGCCTCGTCGCCCGCCAGGTCACGCTCCGCTGACCGACCGTCACCGCCCGCCCCCGGGTGCTCGTCCGCGTCCGGACGGGTGCATCCCGGCGGCGGGCGGTGCTGCGTCCGGCATCCCCCGCGCGGATCGCTAGGCTGACGCCCGTGACGCGCAAGAGCGGGAAGTCCGCCGACAGCGAGACGTCCGCCGACGCCACCCACCCGGCCGACGAGGTGCGCGCGGCCGCCCACCGGGCCCGGCAGCGGGTCGCGGTGATCATCCCCGCGAAGGACGAGTCGCGGCGGATCGCCGCGACGGTGCGCTCGGCCCGGGCGATCCCGTTCGTCGACCTGGTGCTCGTGGTCGACGACGGGTCGGAGGACAACACGCAGCACGTCGCCCGGGAGGCGGGCGCCGTCGTCGTCCGGCACTCGCACAACCGCGGCAAGGCCGCCGCGATGGAGACGGGTGCGGCGGTCGTCGCGATGCGCGACGCCCCGGACCGGTCGCCGCGGATCCTGCTGTTCGTCGACGGCGACCTGGGGGAGACGGCCGTGAACACGGCCCCGCTCGTGCCGCCGGTCGTCGAGGGCCACGCGGACCTGTCGATCGCGCTGCTGCCGCCGCAGCCCGGCGCCGGTGGGCGGGGCATCGTCGTCGGCGCCGCCCGGCGGGCCATCGCGTCGATGACCGGCTGGACGCCCACGCAGCCGCTGTCCGGCATGCGCTGCCTCACGCGGGAGGCGTTCGAGGCGGCCACGCCGCTCGCGCGCGGCTGGGGTGTCGAGACGGGCATGACGATCGACCTGCTGCGGCAGGGCTTCCGGGTGGTCGAGGTGCCGTGCGAGCTGCGGCACCGGCCGTCGGGCTCGGACCTCAAGGGTCAGATGCACCGGGCCGCCCAGTACCGCGACGTGCAGCTCGCGGTGAACGCCCGCCGGGTGCGGGTCGCGGCCTCGAGCGTGCGTCACGCGGTCACGCCCGGGACGAAGACGCCTCCGACGCACCGCTGACGTCCCCGGTCGGACCGGCGCCCGTGTCGGCCCCGGCATCGCCCTCGAGCGCCGTGCCGCCGGCGGGCGGCGTCTCGCCCTCACCACCGGTCCACCCGTCGGGCGACCCGAGCCGCCACTGCGCGGCGGCCGCCACGAGGCACGGCACCGCGAGCGCGATCCCCGTGGCCGGCACGACGATCCCGGAGTCGTTGATGAGGAACCCGACGGTGAGCCCGGCACCGATCGCGGCGACGGCGGGCCGCAGCAGGGGGACGGCGTGCCCGAGTCCGGCGAGCGGGCTGCCGCCGCCCATGAGGCCGCCGCGCCGGGGCCGTGCACCGGCGACGACGATCCAGGTGAGTGCCACCCCGGCGATGGCGAGCACGAGGTACCGCCACGACGTCAGGACGCGCAGGTTGGCGGACAGCTTGCGCCCGAGCACGTCCCACAGCCCGCCGTCGAGCACGGTCGCGAAGAACCGGCCCAGGTGGGTGCGCTCGTCGGGGGGCCGCAGCCAGTCGAGCACGGCGAACCCGCCGACGACCAGGACGCCGATGCCGCACACGAGCGCGACGGTCCGCCAGCTCACCTTCCGGCCGCTGACCACGACCGTGAGCAGCGCGAACGCGACGATGAGCGCGGGCGGGCCGCCGAAGTCGCTGCCGAGCCCGGGGGTGCCGTCGACGAGGACCAGCAGCAGCCCGAGCGCGGCCACGGACGCGGTGGCGAGCCGCCGGTGCCCGCGGCGCAGCAGGGGGTCGGCGATGGCGACGGCGAGGAGCAGGCCGCCGGCGGTGAGCAGCGCGAACGCCTGGTTGCTCATGCCGTAGAACCGGGCGGCGAGCAGCCGGTGGGCGCCCATCGGGGTGTCGATGACGAGGTTGGAGCCGGTGCACGCGTCGACGACGAGCACGGCGACGGTGACGCCGGCGACGAACCCGGCGGCGCCGAGCAGGTTCCGCCGCCACGGCCCGACGAGCGCGAGCACGGTGATGACGGCGACCCAGCCGAGGACCACCCACCAGAACGCCAGGCGCGGGTCACCGGTGCGCCACCACGGCACGAGGGCGGTGAGGAACGCGGAGATCGGGGCGGCCGCGAGGGCGAGCGACGCGACCCGCAGCACCCGCAGCGTGGGTCGCAGCGGCCGCCGGTCGGACCGGCCCTTGCGCGTGAGGATGATCGCGGCGGCGACGAACAGGGCGGCCTGGATGAGGGCGAGCCGGGCGGAGAACGCGCCGCTGACCCGGGTGATCCAGGAGGCGTGGAGCTGGACGTCGAGGAGCGCGGCCACCCGGGCGGTCGCGGTCGCGGGTCCGGCGACGGGCAGGATCGCGGAACCGGTGAGGGCGGGCGCGGCGCCGGCGAGGCCCACGGAGTCGAGCAGCGTGGGTGTGACGTCCACGGTGACGACGAGGCCCTTCTGCCGCGTCGACCCGGAGGTGAGGAACGACTCGGAGTACGCGGCGCCGTTCGGTGCGACGCCGGTGGCCGCGGCGAGCTGCAGCACGGGCCGCGACGAGTCCGCGAGCGAGACGACGAGCACGGTCGCGCCCGAGGCGCGCGCGCCGTCGACGACGGCACCGATGCGCTCGTCGAGGGTCTGCGCCTGCGACGACCGGGTGGGCTCGACGATCGCGTCGGGGGACGGCAGGTCGGGGGCGGTGGGGTCGGACAGGCCGGGCACGACGTCCTCGTCGGCGTCCTCGGGCAGCGGTTCGGACGTGGTCCGCGGCCGGGTGGCGTAGCCGGGGTCGCGGATGACGCCGGCGTCCACGACGACGAGGCGGGACTCCGCGAGCGCGCTGCGCACGGCCCGCGTGAGGCCGGTCGCCGACTCGGGCCGGGGCAGGTGCGTGCCGACGGGCAGGCCGTCGGAGTCCGCGAGCGCGATCGCGGCGCCGGGGCCGATGCCGGTCACGGGGACGCCCGCGTCGGACAGGGTGTCGCCGAGCAGGCCGACGTGGGCGCCGTACGACTCGGCGTCGGCGGCCTGCTGGTAGTCGTCCCACCCGGGCACCAGCCCGGACTCGCCGGGGTCGCGCAGCGTGCGGCACGTGCGGTCGTCGGCGGGCAGGTCGGCGGCGCGGGTGCCCGACGAGACCGCGAGCCACCCGTCGGCAGGGCAGGACCGCGACGCGACGGACCGGGCGGCGACGTCCCCGACGGACCCCTCGCGGGACATGTTCCACAGGGCCGGGGTGGTGAGCGTGCTGACGTCGTCCCAGCGCAGGCCGGTGACGCCGACGAGCACGACCGGGGGGAGCGCGATGTCGTCGTCGGCCGGAGCGGGGGTGGGCGTCGGGGTCGCGGCGGACGCGGACGTGCCGACGGTCAGCGCGACGAGCACCGGGGCGACGACGGCGACGAGCACGCGCAGCACGAGGGTGCGGGTCCGGCGGGACGCGCGCGGACGGGCAGGGGTGGGCACCGAACCAGCCTACGTGCGCACTACCCTCGACCCCGGCGGGCCTGCCGCCCGTGCGGGGGACGTCCACGTGACCTGCACGGGTGGTGCACCCGTCGCCGCGGGCGAGGTGCGCCGGCGGTGGGGACGGGAGGGCTGATGTCTGCACGGCCGCGCTACGCGTACCTCGGGCCCGAGGGCACGTTCACGGAGGCGGCGCTGCGTCAGGTGGCCTCGCCCGACGAGGCGGAGTACCTGCCGCAGTCCGACGTCGCCTCCGCGATCGCCGCCGTCCGCGACGGTCAGGCGGACTTCGCGGTCGTCGCGATCGAGAGCACCGTCGAGGGCGGTGTCACGGCGACGCTCGACAGCCTCGCCACCGGGTCGCCGCTCGTCCTGCTGCGCGAGGTCCTCGTCCCCGTCCAGTTCACGCTCGCCGCCGCCCCCGGGGTGCGGCTCGAGGACGTCCGCCGCATCTCGGCGCACCCGCACGCGTGGGTGCAGTGCCGCCGGTGGCTGGCGCACCACCTGCCGCAGGTCGTGCACGTGCCGGCGACGTCGAACACCGCGCCGGCCGCGCTGATCGCGGACGCGCTGCGCACCGGCGGACCGGCCGACCTGGGCTTCGACGCCGCGCTCGTCCCGCCGCCCGCGGTGCAGACGTACGGGCTCGACGTCCTCGCCGCCGACGTGGCCGACAACGTCGCGGCCCTCACCCGGTTCGTCGTCGTGGGCCACCCCGGGGACGTGCCGCCGCCGTCGGGCGCCGACAAGACGACGCTCGTGGTGCACCTGCCGGACAACGAGGCGGGGGCGCTGCTCGCGATGCTCGAGCAGTTCGCCGTGCGCGGGGTCAACCTGTCCCGCATCGAGTCGCGTCCCATCGGCGACGCGCTCGGCCGGTACTCGTTCTCCATCGACGCCGAGGGGCACATCACGGACGAGCGGGTGGGTGAGGCGATCATGGGCCTGCGCCGCCGGTGCCCGTACGTGCGCTTCCTCGGTTCGTACCCGCGGGCCGACGCGGTCGAGCCGACTGTGCACGTCGGGACGGCGGACTCGGACTTCGTCGGTGCGCGGACGTGGCTGCGTGCCGTGCGGGAGGGCCGGGCGACCTGACCGGCCGGCCCGCACCGGCCGCCAACGGTCAGGAAGCGGGCGTGAGCGGGAGGCCGAGCTGCTGGGACGCCTCGGCGAGCAGGTTCTCGCTGAACGTCAGGAAGAACCCCTGCATGAGCTGCCCGATGAGCTCGGGCGACCCGGCGTCGATCGCGGTGAGGGCCGCGCCGCCGCGCTCCCGGACCCAGTCGCGGGGCATCTCGTCCGACGTGAGGCCCCGCAGCCGCGTCATGTGCGGCTGGAGCCGGCGGATCGCCTCGTCGAGCACGGGGTTCCCGCTGCGCTCCCGGAAGATCTGCAGGATCCGCTGGACCGCGGTGACCTGGACCGGTCCGGCGTTGAGCTGGTCGGTGAGGTCGGCGGGATCGGCGATGAGGTCGCGGATGTGCTGGA
Source organism: Cellulomonas chitinilytica (assembly GCF_016862675.1). Taxonomy (GTDB): domain Bacteria; phylum Actinomycetota; class Actinomycetes; order Actinomycetales; family Cellulomonadaceae; genus Cellulomonas; species Cellulomonas chitinilytica. The sequence continues at coordinate 22,579 of NZ_BONK01000017.1, forward strand.
TGTCGTCCGGCGTGAGGTTCGGCAGCGCCAGCCGGGCGGCCATCCCGTGCAGGGCCGCGAGGGTCTGGCCGATGGCCCGTGCCTGGTCGAGGTCGATCTCGGCGACCCGCGTCCCGCGGTTGGGCCGGTACACGACGAGGCCCTGGTCGCGCAGGCGGGTGATCGCGTCGCGGACCGGGGTGCGCGACACGTCGAGCCACGCCGCGATCTCCTCCTCGCGGAGCAGCTCGCCGGGCGCGAGGTCGCCGGAGATGACGAGCGTGAGGAGGTTGTCGTACACGAGGTCCGGCAGCAGCGTCCGCGGGGTCTCCGTGGTTCTGGTGCGGGCGGGGACTGGCACGTCGACTCCTGCGGTGCGAGGGGGCGGCCGGCGGCGGCTCTGGCGCTGGCACGAGCAGACTCACACGGTAGCGGTGCGGGAGCCCCGAGAGGGACGAGGTCAGCCGTTCGCCGACGTCGTCCGGCCCGGCGCCGTCACGTGGTCGCGACGCGGACGACGAGCGCCCCGTGGTCCACGCGCGCGGACAGCTCCGTGACCCGCCCGACGACGTCGCCGTCCACCTGCACGTGCTCGCCGCCCTGCACGACGAGCCGGACCTCCTGGGCGCGGGTGTGGTCGATGCGGCCGATCTTCGCGGGCAGGTCGTTGCGGACCCCGACGCCCTGCAGCACGACCTCGCCGAGCAGCTGCGCCCAGCCGGCGATCCCGGCGCGGGTGTCGATCGCGGCGATGTCGAGCCACCCGTCGTCGAGCACCGCGTCGGGCAGCAGCGTCAGGCCGCCGGGGAGCCGGCCACAGTTGCCGATGAGCAGGCTGCGCAGCCGGGTGGTGGTGACGGGCTGGTCGTCGAGCCGCACGTGCACCCGGGTGCGCCGGCCGTGCAGGTGCCGCATGCCGGCGACGAAGTAGGCGATCCAGCCGACCCGCCGCTTGAGGGTCGGGTCGGCGTCGGCGACCATCGCGGCGTCGAACCCGAGGCCGGCGATCACGAGGAAGATGTGGTCGCGCGGCTGGTCGGGGTCGCGCCGGCCGCTCGCGGGCTCGGCGGCCTCGGCGACGTCGTCGTCCATCTGCGACTCCCACCGCAGCACGCGCAGCCACCCGACGTCGATCGCGCGGTCGCGGCCCTGCAGGGCGATCTGCATCGCGGCGAGCGGGTCGTTGAGCGGGATGTCGAGGTTGCGGGCCAGCAGGTTGCCCGTGCCGAGCGGCATGAGGCCCATGGGCACGCCCGTGCCGACGAGCCCTTCCGCGACGGCCCGGACGGTCCCGTCACCGCCGATCGCGACGACCACGTCCGCGCCGCGCTCGACGGCGCGCCGCGCCTGCCCGACCCCGGGGTCCTCGATCGTCGTCTCGAGCCACAGCGGCTCGGGCAGGTTCTGCTCCTCGCACGCTCGCAGGATCGACGTGTGCAGCGCGGCGACGTCGGGCTTGGACGGGTTCGCGACGAACGCGACGTGCTGCCCCTCGGCCCGGACCTCGCGCTGCAGCCGCAGGGCCCGCTCGTGGGCCCACGCACGGGGCGACGTGATCCGGCGGCGCAGCTCGTTCTGCCGGACCCACAGGATGACGACGAGAACGAGCGCGGTCGCGGCCACCCCGACCGCGACCCACGCCTGCCAGACCATGCCAGGCAATCTACGGCCCACCTGCGGACGACCGCCGTTCACCTGGCGGTACGCGCCGTGGCGGCCCATTGGAGAGGGGGTCGGGTGGGCGGGGTCGGTAGGCTCGGCTGGTGATCGATCTGCGGCTCCTGCGGGAGGACCCCGACCGTGTCCGGGCGAGCCAGGTGGCGCGAGGTGACTCCCCGCACCTGGTCGACGAGGTGCTCGACGCCGACGCCCGCCGCCGTTCCGCGCTCACCGAGTTCGAGATGCTCCGCGCCGAGCAGAAGGCCCACGGCAAGAAGGTCGCGGCCGCGCAGGGCGAGGAGAAGCAGGCGCTGCTCGCGCACGGCAAGCGGCTCGCCGAGCAGGTCAAGGCGCTGCAGGCCGACGCGGACACCGCCGAGCAGAAGGCCACCGAGCTGTCCCGGCGGATCGGGAACGTCATCGAGGACGGCGTCCCGGCGGGCGGCGAGGAGGACTACGTCGTGCTGGAGCACGTCGGCACGCCGCGCGACTTCGCCGCGGAGTTCGGGCCGGAGTTCACGGTCCGCGACCACCTGTCGCTCGGTGAGGGCCTGAAGGCGATCGACACCGAGCGCGGCGCGAAGGTGTCGGGCGCGCGGTTCTACTACCTGACGGGTCTGGGGGCGCGACTCGAGCTCGCGCTGCTCAACGCGGCCGTGGACAAGGCGCTGAGCGCCGGGTTCACCCCCGTGATCACACCGACGCTCGTCAAGCCCGAGGTCATGGCCGGCACCGGCTTCCTCGGGTCGCACGCGGACGAGGTGTACCGCCTGGAGGCCGACGACCTGTACCTCGTCGGCACGTCGGAGGTCGCGCTCGCGGGCTACCACAGCGGCGAGATCCTCGACCTGTCGTCGGGCCCGAAGCGCTACGCCGGGTGGAGCGCCTGCTACCGCCGGGAGGCCGGCTCGTACGGCAAGGACACCCGCGGGATCATCCGGGTGCACCAGTTCCACAAGGTCGAGGCGTTCAGCTACACGACGGTCGAGGACGCCGCCGACGAGCACCGCCGCATCCTCGGCTGGGAGAAGGAGATGCTCGAGCTCGTCGAGCTGCCCTTCCGCGTGATCGACACGGCCGCGGGCGACCTCGGGTCGAGCGCCGCCCGCAAGTTCGACTGCGAGGCGTGGCTGCCGAGCCAGCAGCGCTGGCTGGAGCTGTCGTCGACGTCGAACTGCACCACCTTCCAGGCCCGCCGCCTGGGCGTGCGGGAGCGGACGGCGGACGGGCAGGTCCGCACGGTCGCGACGCTGAACGGCACGCTCGCGACGACCCGCTGGATCGTCGCGATCCTGGAGAACCACCAGCAGGCCGACGGGTCCGTGCGGGTGCCCGAGGGGTTGAGGCCGTACCTGGGTGGCCTGGAGGTGCTGGAGCCATGAGTCGCTGCGAGCTCGTCGCCCTGGACGTGGACGGGACACTCATGTCGTACGACGGCGTGGTGTCCGACGAGGTCAGGGCGGCGGTGCTCGCGGTCCGTGACTCGGGCCGGCACGTGGTCCTCGCGACGGGTCGCAGCGCGCACTCGGCGGTCCCCGTCGCGCACGCGCTGGGCCTGACCGACGGCTGGCTCGTCGCCTCGAACGGCGCGGTCACGGTGCGTCTCGACCCGGACGCCGACGGGGGGCACGAGATCCACAAGGTCGTGACGTTCGACGCCGGCCCGGCGATCCGGACGATCGCGATGGAGCTGCCGGACGCGCTGTTCGCGGTCGAGGCGCTCGGCACGGGCTTCCGGGTGTCGGGCGACTTCCCCGACGGCGAGCTGAGCGGGCGGCTGGAGGTCGTGCCGTTCGACGAGCTGGCGGCGACCCCGGCGACCCGTGTCGTCATCCGCGCGCCGGGCGCGAGCCCCGACCTGTTCCACGAGCTCGTCGAGCGGGTCGGTCTGCACGAGGTCGAGTACGCGGTCGGCTGGAGCGCGTGGCTGGACCTCACGCCGGGGGGCGTGTCGAAGGCGAGCGCGCTCGAGGAGATCCGCCGGACGGTCGGTGTGGAGCCGTTCGCGACGGTGGCCGTGGGCGACGGGAGCAACGACGCGCAGATGCTCCGGTGGGCCGCGCGGGGGGTCGCGATGGGGCACGCCACGCAGGCCGTGCGGGACTCCGCGGACGAGGTGACGGGGACGATCGAGGACGACGGAGCGGTCGCTGTGCTGCGCAGTTTGCTGGTCTGACCTGCGGCTTACCGTTCTTGCAGGGTGTTGCGCAAGATCCGCATGATCATGCGGAAGTGCCTCGGGCACGTTTCAAACGTGATCGGATCGTGACCGAGTTGTCCGGTCTTTGAGGTTGCAATGCGCCTGCCAGGCGGCTTGCATCGCTGGGGAGGGCACGTCCGATGGAGGGCGTGCCGCATCGGTGCATGACGACGTGGAGGTCTCATGAACAGCCGCAAGCGCCGCGGGTACGCGGCAGCCGCAGCGACGGGTGCAAGCCTCGCCCTGGTCCTGACGGCATGCTCGGGGGGCGACAACGACGGAGGCAGCGAGGCGTCGGCATCGACCGACTGCGCCGCCTACGAGCAGTACGGCGATCTGTCCGGCAAGGAGGTCAGCGTCTACACGTCGATCGTCGACCCGGAGTCGAAGCAGCAGACGGACTCCTACAAGCCGTTCGAGGAGTGCACGGGCGCGACGATCAAGTACGAGGGCTCGCGCGAGTTCGAGGCCCAGCTGCCCGTCCGCCTGCAGGCGGGGAACGCCCCCGACATCGCGTACATCCCGCAGCCCGGCTTCCTGAAGTCGATCGTCGCGGACTACCCGGACGTCGTGGTCCCGGCCCCGCAGGCCGTCCAGGACAACGCCAAGGAGTACTACACGCAGTCGTGGATCGACTACGGCTCCGTCGACGGCACGCTCTACGCGACCCCGCTCGGCGCCAACGTGAAGTCGTTCGTCTGGTACTCGCCGAGCGCGTTCGAGGAGAACGGCTACGAGATCCCCAAGACGTGGGACGACCTCATGACGCTCACCGACAAGATCGCCGCCGACCACCCCGAGGCCAAGCCGTGGTGCGCGGGCATCGAGTCCGGTGACGCCACCGGCTGGCCGGCCACCGACTGGCTCGAGGACGTCGTGCTCCGCACCGCCGGCCCCGAGGTCTACGACCAGTGGGTCAACCACGAGATCCCGTTCAACGACCCGCAGATCCTCTCGGCCCTGCAGACCGTCGGCGGCATCCTCAAGAACGACAAGTACGTCAACGGCGGGCTCGGCGACGTGAAGACCATCGCGACGACGCCCTGGAACGAGGCGGCCAACGGCATCCCGGACGGCACCTGCTACCTGCACCGTGCGGCGAACTTCTACCAGGCCAACTGGGACCCGGACCTCAAGGTCGCGGAGGACGGCGACGTCTACGCCTTCTACCTCCCGGGCAAGACCGAGGACGACAAGCCGCTGCTCGGCGGCGGCGAGTTCGTGACGGCGTTCGCCGACCGTCCCGAGGTCGCCGCGTTCCAGGCCTTCCTCTCGAGCCCCGAGTGGGCCAACGAGAAGGCCAAGGTCACCGGTCAGGGCTGGTTCAGCGCCAACAGCGGCCTCGACCCGAGCCTGCTGCAGAACCCGCTCGACAAGCTGTCGTTCGACCTCCTGACCGACGACAGCTACACCTTCCGGTTCGACGGGTCCGACCAGATGCCCGGTGCCGTCGGCGCCGACGCGTTCTGGAAGCAGATGACCGCGTGGATCGGCGAGGACCAGTCCGACGAGAAGACGCTCGACAACATCGAGGCGGCCTGGCCGGCCTCCTGACCGAGCTGCAGCACTGACCGACGTGGTGGGAGTCGCCGGGAAGACGGCTCCCACCACGTCCGTCTCGACACCGCCGTCAGGTGCTGGTCCCCGGACGCCCTCCGGAGGACGCTGACCTCGACGACGAGGAAAGGGTCGGTATGGACTGGTTGCTCCACCCCGAGTCCACGGGGCAGAAGTTCGCGCTGATGGTCATCGCGATCCTGCTGTTCGTCGTGGTGATGGGCGTCGTGCTCTTCGGCATCGACCGCATCAAGCGGGCCCCCGTCTGGCTGGTCGTCACGGGCTTCCTGGGCCCGACGCTGCTGTTCGTGGCGTTCGGCCTCGTGTACCCCGGCATCCGCACCATCCGGACGTCGTTCTACGACGCCAAGGGCACCGCGTTCGTCGGCCTCGACAACTACGTCACGGCGTTCACCGACGAGGGGTTCCAGACGGTGCTGCGCAACACCGTGCTGTGGGTCGTCATCGTCCCGCTCGCCGCGACGTTCATCGGGCTCGTCTACGCGGTGCTCATCGACCGCACGCGGTTCGAGTCGTTCGCGAAGACGCTGATCTTCCTGCCGATGGCGATCTCCCTGGTCGGCGCGTCGATCATCTGGAAGTTCGTCTACGAGTTCCGGCCCGACATCGGCAACATCCAGCAGATCGGACTGCTCAACCAGCTCCTCGTGTGGCTCGGCCTGCCCCCGCAGCAGTTCCTCCTGAACCAGCCGTGGAACACGCTGTTCCTCATCGCGGTCATGGTCTGGATCCAGGCCGGGTTCGCGATGACCGTCCTGTCCGCGGCCATCAAGGCCATCCCCGACGACATCGTCGAGGCCGCGCGCCTCGACGGCCTGCACGGTGTCGGCATGTTCCGGTTCATCACCGTCCCGAGCATCCGCCCCGCGCTCATCGTCGTGGTCACCACGATCGCCATGGCGACGCTCAAGGTCTTCGACATCGTCCGGACGATGACCGGCGGCAACTTCAACACGTCGGTCGTGGCGTACGAGTTCTACACGCAGAGCTTCCGCGCGCAGAACGCCGGGATCGGCGCCGCGCTCGCGGTGATCCTGTTCGTGCTCGTCATCCCGATCGTCGTCTACAACGTCCGGCAGCTGAGGCTCGCGGAGGAGATCCGATGACCGTCATCCCGCCGACGTCCCTCATCGACGAGGAGGAGGGCGACACCCGGTCGGTCACCCGCAAGCTGTCCCGCGCCGAGCAGCGGGCCCTGGCGGTCAAGGGCAGTCTCAGCTCCCCGTGGGCGTCGGGCCTCGCGATCATCATCGCGATCCTGTGGACGGTGCCGACGTTCGGCCTGTTCGTCACGTCGTTCCGGCCGAGGTCCGAGATCCGCACCTCCGGCTGGTGGACGCTCCCGTGGAACTGGGAGGTCACGCTCGAGAACTACCAGCAGGCGCTGTTCGGGTCGTCGACGAGCCTGTCGACGTACTTCGTCAACTCGATCGTCATCACCCTGCCGGCCGTGATCATCCCGATCACGCTCGCGCTGCTCGCGGCGTACGCGTTCGCGTGGGTCGACTTCAAGGGCCGCGGGATCCTGTTCGTCGCGATCTTCGCGCTGCAGGTCGTCCCGATCCAGATCACGCTCATCCCGCTGCTGTCGCAGTACGTGGCGTGGGGGCTCGCGGGGTCGTTCTGGGTGGTGTGGCTGTCGCACTCGATCTTCGCGCTGCCGCTGGCGATCTACCTGCTGCACAACTTCATGAAGGAGATCCCCTCCTCGCTCATCGAGGCAGCCCGGATGGACGGGGCGGGGCACGTGAAGATCTTCTTCCAGGTGCTCCTGCCGCTGCTCACGCCCGCGATCGCGTCGTTCGCGATCTTCCAGTTCCTGTGGGTGTGGAACGACCTGCTCGTGGCGCTCGTGTTCGTCGGCGGCACGCCCGACGTGGCGCCGCTGACGGTGCGCGTCGCGGAGCTGTCCGGCACGCGCGGGACGGCGTGGCAGCTGCTGTCCGCGGGGGCGTTCGTGGCGCTCGCGGTGCCGCTCGTGGTGTTCCTCGCGCTGCAGCGGTTCTTCGTGCGCGGCCTGCTGGCCGGGTCGGTCAAGGGCTGACCGCGCGGGCCGCGCGCCCGACGGCTGAAGGTGAAGGGTTCGTCGCACCCGGTGCGACGAACCCTTCACCCTGCCGAGAGGTCAGGCGACGACCTCCGGGGTGCGCGAGTGCGCCGGCCAGAACGGGGTGAAGCCCGACGTGTCGACGGCCGGCAGCGGCAGGCCGAGCTTGTCGCGCAGCGTGCCGGGCGCGTACTCCGTCTGCACCAGGCCGCGTTCCTGCAGGAGCGGGACGACGCGGTCGGCGAACGCGTCGAGGTCGTCGGGCAGCACGTTGACGTGCACGCTGACGCCGTCGATCGCGTCGGCCGCGAACCACTGCGCGAGGTCCTGCGCGACCTGCTCGGCGGTGCCCGCGACCACCCGGTGCCCCGAGCTCTCCGCGAACGCGCCGTACGTGTGCTGGACGACGTCGCGCAGCGTCCCCGGCGCCGCCTCGGCGATGCTCCGCGCGAGGGGAGAGACGGTGCCGTGCGCCGCGAGCGCGTCGTACGGGAAGGGCCGGTCGAGGTCGGCGGCGGACAGCTCGAGACCGAGCGCGGCCTCCAGGTCGGGCAGCCGCCGCTCGAGGCCGTTGGCCTCCCGCAGGGCCCGCACGGTGTCGAGCGCCTCCGCGGCGGTGTCCCCGATCACGGGGACGACGCCCGGCAGCACCAGGACGTCCGACGGTGAGCGGCCGTGCGCGACGGCGGACCGCTTGATGCGCGCGTAGTACTCCTGCGCCGCACCGAGCTCGACCTGGCGCGCGTAGACGAGGTCGGCGTGCTTGCCCGCGAGGTCGATGCCGGCCGGCGAGCCGCCCGCCTGGGCGATCAGCGGTACCGTCTGCGGGCTGCGGGTCGTGGTGATCGGGCCCCGGACCCGGTGGAACTCGCCCTCGTGGTTCACCGCGCGCACCGCGTCGGGGTCGACCAGCACACCGGTGCCGCGGTCCGCGACGAGCGCGTCGGGCTGCCACGCGACCCACAGCTTCTTGACGGCCTGCAGGTAGTCGTCGGCGACCCGGTACCGCAGGTCGTGCTCCGGGATCTGCTGCGCGCCGTGGTTCTGCGCCGCCGCGTCGCTCGTGCTGGTCACCACGTTCCAGCCCGCCCGGCCCCCGCTGAGGTGGTCGATCGACGCGAGCTGCCGCGCGGTCGAGTACGGCTGGTTGAACGTCGTCGAGTGCGTGGCGACCAGGCCGATGTCGCTGGTCCGGGCCGCGAGCGCGGTGATGAGCACGAACGGGTCGAGGGGCCACCCCAGCGACATCCCGGGGTCCTCGACGAGCGCGAGGACGTCGGCGAAGAACAGCGTGTCGAAGCGGGCGCGCTCGAGCGTCTCCGCGAGCGACACCCAGTACGGCAGCGTCGTCACGTCGGCGACGTCGGCCGACGACACCCGCCACGCGGCGGCGTGCCCGCCGACCTGACCGCGGAGCACCGCGTTGAGGACCAGTCGTCTCGTCATGCGTCGTCGCTCCCTCGAACAGCCCCGGGCCAGGTCGTCTGACCGGGGCGCAGGGAACCGGAGCGGGTCGGGGCGGTCAACGAGTTCGGCGGACGTGTCACGTGCTGAGACGCCGGCCGGGAAGGGTTCGTGACCGTCGGCAGTTGGCACCGACGACCGCTCGTCACGTGACCGCAGGAGGCACCCATGTCCGTCGTCGTCACCGGGGCCACCGGCCACCTGGGCCGTCTCGTCGTCGAGCACCTGCTCGCGGGCGGCCTGCCCGCCGGCGAGATCACCGCCGTCGGGCGCCGGCTCGACCGGCTCGCCGACCTCGCCGACCGGGGCGTGCGCACCGCCGCCGCGGACTACTCCGACGGCCCCGCGCTCGAGGCCGCGTTCGCGGGGGCCGACACCGTGCTGCTCGTCTCCGGGAGCGAGGTCGGGCAGCGCATCGCGCAGCACCGCAGCGCCGTCGACGCTTCCCGAGCCGCCGGTGTCCGCCGCGTCGTCTACACGAGCGCCCCGCACGCCGACACGACGGCCCTCGCGGTGGCCCCCGACCACAAGGCCACCGAGGAGCTCCTGCGCGCGTCGGGGCTCGCGTGGACCATCCTCCGGAACAACTGGTACACGGAGAACTACCTCGCCGCCGTCGAGCAGGCCCGCAGCACGGGGGTGATCCTCACGAGCGCCGGCACGGGTCGTGTCGCGAGCGCGCCGCGCGACGACTACGCGGCGGGTGCGGCGGCCGTCCTGCTCGGCGGCGACCACGACGGGCGGGTCTACGAGCTCAGCGGCGACGTCGCGTGGACGTTCGACGAGCTCGCGGCCGCCGCGTCCGAGGTCCTCGGGACGCCCGTGGTCGCGCGCCACGTCCCGGACGACGAGCACCGCGCGATCCTCGTCGGCGCGGGCCTCGACGAGGGCACCGCCGGGTTCGTCGTCGCGCTCGACGAGGCCACCCGCCGCGGCGACCTCGCCGACGCCACCGCGGACCTGCGCACCCTGATCGGCCGCCCCACCACCCCGCTGGTCGACGCCCTCCGCACCGCCCTGGCCTGACGTCCCGCCCGGCGTCGGGCGTCACCGGGCGTCGGGCAGGTGAGAAGGGGTGCGGCGCATAGCCTGGGCCGGTGCCCGCGCCCCTGCTGTTCATCCTGTCGGGGCTCACCCTGTACGTGGGCGCGGCGCTCGCCGTCGGGCTGTTCGACGAGCTCCCCGCGGCCACCGTCGCGTGGCTGCGCATCGCGGTCGCGGCCGTCCTGCTCGTGGTGTGGCGGCGGCCGTGGCGGTCCCGCGGGCTGTGGACCCGCCGTGCGCTGCTGGTGACCGTGGCGTTCGGGCTCGTGCTGGGCGTCATGAACGTGGCGTTCTACGTCGCGATCGACCACCTCCCGCTCGGCACCGCGGTCGCGCTCGAGTTCACGGGTCCCGTGGCCGTCGCCGCCGTCACCGGGCGCGGGTGGCGCGAGCGGGCGGCGATCGCGGTCGCGGCCGCGGGCGTCGTCCTGCTGGCCGGGGTCACCCTGGAGGCGACCCCGGACGCGGTCGTCGGGCTCGCCGCCGTCGGTGTCGCGGCCGCCGCCTGGGCGGGGTACATCCTGCTCGGCCGGCGGGTCGCGACCGCCCAGAGCGGCGGGCTCACCGGCCTGTCCGTCGCCATGGCGGCCGGTGCGGTCGTGCTCGGCCCGTTCCTCGCGGGCGCGGCCGGACCCGTGCTCACCGACCCGCGGCTCGCGGCGCTCGTGCTGGGTGTGGCCCTGTTCTCCTCGGTGATCCCCTATGCGATCGACCAGGTGGTGCTGCGCCGCCTGCGGCCCGCGACGTTCGCGGTGCTGCTCGCGCTGCTGCCCGCGACGGCGGCCGTCGTCGGGGCCGTCGCGCTGCAGCAGGTGCCGCACGGGTGGGAGGTCGTCGGGCTGCTGCTCGTGTCCGGGGCGATCGCCCTCACGGCCCGGGCCGACGAGGAGCCGCCCCCGGCCTGAGCGCCGCGCTCAGAGGTCGCTCAGAGGTACTGCCCGGTGCCGTGCTCGCCGTCCTCGCCCGCGGCGGCGCCCGGCAGCACGATGCCCGGCGCGCCACCCGGCGGCCGGTGGCCCGGCGGGAGCTGGCGGCGCATGCCCGACAGCTGCGCCTGCGTCGCCATCTGCTGCGCGACGAGCGCCGTCTGGATCCCGTGGAACAAGCCCTCGAGCCAGCCGACGAGCTGGGCCTGCGCTATGCGGAGCTCCGCGTCCGACGGCGGTGTCTCGTCGTCGACGAACGGCAGGGTGATGCGGTGCAGCTCCGCGACGAGCTCCGGGGACAGGCCGTCCTCCAGCTCGCGCAGGGACCGCTCGTGCACCTCGGCGAGCCGCGCCCGCGCCGCGTCGTCGAGCGGGGCGCTGCGGACCTCGTCGAGCAGCTGCTTGATCATCGTGCCGATCCGCATGACCTTGGCGGGCTCACCGACCATCCCGCCGATGTCCTCGGGTCGCCGCTCGTCGCCGTCCGGCTGCGCGCGCGGCGGGTCCACCACCACGATCTCCGGCTGGTCCTCGTGCGTCGTCCCGGCGTCGTCCACCCGGGCATTCTGCCCGGATCGCACCGGCGTCGCAGCCCTGCGCGGTGGGCTCGTGGCGCGTCGCTAGGGTGGACGCATGCCTTGGCTGACGACACCTGCCCACGCGCGCTGGCTCGAGGCCGAGACGGACCGCCTGCTGGACTTCGGCCGGGCGTCCGCGCTGCCCACGGGCGGCTTCGCCCGGCAGGACGACGCGGGCCGCCCCACGGACGGGCCGCTCGAGCTGTGGATCGCGTGCCGCATGACGCACGTCTACGCGATCGGCCACCTGCTGGGCCGGCCGGGGGCTGCCGCGCTCGTCGACCACGGGCTCGCCGCGATCACGGGCGTGTTCCACGACGACGAGCACGGCGGCTGGTTCGCCGAGGTCGACCGCGACGGCACCCCGCGGGACACCGACAAGGCCGCCTACCCGCACGCGTTCGTCGTGCTCGCCGCGTCCAGCGCGACCGCCGCCGGCCGGCCCGGGGCGCGCGCGCTGCTCGACCAGGCGCTCGCCGTGCAGGAGCAGCGGTTCTGGGACGAGGCCGCCGGCATGGCCGTCGAGCAGTGGGACCGGACGTTCGGGACGCTCGACACGTACCGCGGCGTCAACGCGAACATGCACACCGTCGAGGCGTACCTCGCGGCCGCCGACGTCACCGGGGAGCGCGTGTGGCTCGACCGGGCCGTGCGCGTCGTCGAGCGCGTGGTCCACGGGTTCGCGCGCGGCAACGCGTGGCGCATCCCCGAGCACTTCGACGAGCAGTGGAACCCGGACCTCGAGTACAACGCCGACGAGCCGGCGCACCCGTTCCGCCCGTACGGGGCGACCATCGGGCACTGGTTCGAATGGGCACGCCTCACGCTGCACGCCCGCGCCGCGATCACGGCCCACGGCGACGTGGCCCCCGCGTGGATGCTGGAGGACGCCGTCGCCCTGTTCGACGCGGCCGTCCGCGAGGGGTGGGCCGTCGACGGCGCCGACGGGTTCGTCTACACGGTCGACTGGTCGGGCGCGCCCGTGGTGCGCGAGCGCATGCACTGGGTCGCCGCCGAGGCCGTCGCCGCCGCGGCCGCCCTGCACGCGGCCACCGGCGAGCCGCGGTTCGACGAGCGGTACGCGCAGTGGTGGGACTACATCGGCTCGTACGTGCTGGACCGCGAGGGCGGCTCCTGGTGGCACGAGCTCGGGACCGACAACACGGTGTCCCGCACGGTGTGGGCCGGCAAGGCCGACCTCTACCACGCGGTGCAGGCCACGCTCGTCCCGAGGCTCCCGCTCACGCCCGTGATCGTGCCCGCGCTCGCGGTGGGGCTGCTGGACTGATCCCTACGGGACCAGCACGACCTTCCCGAACGCCTCGCCCCGCTCGAGCATGCGGTGCGCGTCGGCGGCCCGGTCGAACGGCAGCCGGGCGTGCACGACGGGCCGCACCTCGCCGGACGCGACGAGCGGCCAGACGTGCCGGCGCACGCCGTCCATGATCGCGACCTTCTGCTCGAGCGGGCGGCTGCGCAGCATCGTGCCGATGATGCTGGCCCGCTTGGACAGGAGCGTGCCGAGGTCGAGCTCGCCGCGCCGGCCCTGCTGCATGCCGATCACGACGAGCCGCCCGTCGTCCGCGAGCATCGCGAGGTTGTCGGCGAGCCCGCCGGCCCCGAGGACGTCCAGGACGACGTCGACCCCGCGGCCGCCGGTCGCGGCCCGCACCTGCGCGACGACGTCCCCGGCACGGTGGTCGACGCCGACGTCCGCACCGAGCTCACGCACCCGCGCGACCCGCTCGGGACCGCCCGCCGTCGCGAGGACCCGGGCGCCGAGCGCGGCGGCGAGCTGCACGGCCGCCGACCCCACGCCCCCGGAGCCGCCCTGCACGAGCAGCGTCTGACCGGGCTCGAGCCGCGCCGCCCGCAGGTTCGACCACACCGTGGCGAGCGCCTCGGGCAGCGCGGCCGCGTCCACGAGGGGCAGGTCGTCGGGCACCCGGAGCACGAGCCCGGCCGCGACGGCGACCCGCTCGGCGTACCCACCGCCCGCGAGCAACGCCGCGACCCGGTCGCCGACCCGCCAGCCTGAGGCGGACGGCACGTCGGACCCGACCTCGACGACGGTCCCGGCGACCTCGAGACCGGGCCAGACGGGTGATCCCGGGGGCGGGTCGTAGTGGCCCGCACGCTGCAGGAGATCGGCCCGGTTGACGCCGGCGCCCGCGACCTCGACGAGCAGCTCCGCCGGTCCGACCTCGGGATCCGGCACGTGGGCCACGCTCAGGACGTCCGGATCGCCCGGCTTCTCGACCACGACGGCGCGCACAACCGGCACACTAGCCGGGGGATCGAGCGTAGCCGCGACTCGTGCGGCCGGCCCGTATCCCAGCGGGTGAGGTCCATGGCAAACTCTGCCGCGGGCTAATGGTCCGCTGTCCAGGAGCCGATGAGGCGAACGGAAGTCGTCACAGGGCGACGGCACGACAGTTCGGCACGGCCCCGATGGTGACACCCGAGTCGGGTGAACGAAAGGATCGACATGCTGCGACGGCTTGGCATCCGCGCCAAGGTGATGGCTGTCCTCGCCGTGCCCATGCTCGTCCTCTTCGGCGCTGGTGCGTACATCTCGGTGGACGCGCTGCGAGAGGCCAAGGAGGTCCGCGCCGCCGAGGGCGTCATGGCAGCACTGCAGGCGTACGCCCCGCTGTCCGGCGCCATCGAGGCGGAGCGCATGCTCAGCCTCAACGGCGGCACCCCGGAGCAGATCTCGGCCGCGCGCATCGCCTCGGACGACGCGCTGCGCGACGTCTTCCCGCTCACGCGGGCCCTCGACCTCGACGCCTTCCCGCAGGCCGTCGTCTCGCAGTTCAGGGACGTGCAGTTCGCGCACAACGAGATGCTGCCGTCGGCGCGTCACCTCGTGGACATCAACGGTCACCGCGAGGAGATCGCGCGGTACTACAACACGATCATCACGGGCCAGATCGCCCTCATGGAGTCGGTCGCCAACGCGCTGCCCAACCGTGACCTCGCCCGGTACGTGACCGCCTACCGTGAGGTCGCCACCACGAGCGACGGTCTCGTCAGCGAGCTCATCGACTCCATCGCCCTCATCAAGACCCGTGTCTCGCTCCAGACGGCCGCGCTGGCCTACGCCAACGAGACCGCCGCCAACGAGCTGTCGCGCCACCGTGCTCGCGACGCCGTCGACGGCCTCGGCCTGGAGGGCGTCGAGCTCAACCCCGACGACCCGTCCTACAACTTCACGAACATCCGGTCCGACCTGTCGCAGGGCAACGCCAACGCGTTCCAGTCGGTCGACATGCAGGCGTACGCCAAGGACATCCAGGACCAGCTCCTGTCGCTGTCCTCGGTGAACGACAAGATCCTCGACGAGGCCCACAAGATCGCCACGAAGGCGGCCGACGACGCCCAGAACCGCGCGTTCCTGACGATCGGCCTGGCCATCGCCGCCGGTATCGCGTCGCTGTTCTTCGCCGTCATCATCGCCCGAGGGATCGTCACGCCGCTGCGGCGCCTGACGGCCGCCGCCGCGAACGTCCGCGAGCAGCTCCCGAAGCTCGTCGAGCAGGTGGCCGTCCCCGGTGAGGGCCCGGAGATCACGCTCGAGCCCATCCCCGTCACCACGCGTGACGAGGTCGGTGAGCTCGCCCAGGCCTTCAACTCGGTGAACGCCACGACCGTCCAGGTCGCCCAGGAGCAGGCCGCCCTGCGTGGCTCGATCGCGGAGATGTTCGTCAACGTCGCCCGCCGCGACCAGGTCCTCCTCAACCGCCAGCTGTCGTTCATCGACTCGCTGGAGCGTGCGGAGGAAGACCCGTCGACGCTGGCGAACCTGTTCCGCCTCGACCACCTCGCCACCCGGATGCGTCGTAACGCCGAGTCGCTCCTCGTGCTCGCCGGCATCGACTCCGGTCGTCGTCTGCGCGACGCGATGCCGCTGTCCGACGTCATCCGTACCGCCTCGTCGGAGATCGAGCAGTACGACCGCGTCGAGCTCGACCTGCAGGTCGACCCGGCCATGCTCGGGTTCAACGCCCTCGGCGCCGCCCACATGCTCGCCGAGCTGCTCGAGAACGCGACGGTCTTCTCCGAGCCGGAGACCGCGGTCATCGTCACCACGGGTGTCGTCGGCCAGTTCGTCGTGGTCCGCGTCCTCGACCAGGGCCTCGGCATGAGCGACTCCGAGCTCGAGACCGCGAACGCCCGGATCAAGTCGACCGGTGCGAGCGACGCGCTCGGCGCCCAGCGCCTCGGCCTCTTCGTCGTCGGCCGGCTGGCCCAGCGCCTCGGCGCCGACGTGTACCTCGGCAAGAGCCCGCGCGGCACCGGCACCGAGACCATCGTCCGGTTCCCCGCCTCGCTGTTCGCCGCGAACGAGCAGTCGCTGTACGGCTCCCCGATGCCCGCGGCCGCCTCGCCGGCGCCCAGCATCGCCGCCGACGCGTTCACGCCGCCCGTCGTCGAGGAGGTCGACCTCGCCGCGCTGACCGACGGTGCGACCGCGCTCGGCCTGCCGCGTCGCCGTCGTGGTGACGACGGCGGTGACACCGACACGAACGCCGAGGGCGTCCCGGGTGTCGCCCCGGTCCTCGGCCGCAGCGAGCTCCCCGCGCGCCCGAGCAAGACGTTCGACCTCGACAAGATCGTCCTGCCCGAGGCCCCGTCCGGGAACATCTCGGCGGACCTCTCGACGGACGTCGGCGAGTGGAAGCCGCCGACGATCGCGGCCGAGCCGCTCAAGAACACCGGCCTGCCGAGCCGTACGCGTGCCGCGACGGCCGCGTGGGCGACGCCCGCCGAGGAGACCCCGGCCGCCAGCGCGCCCGCACCGGCCGCCCGTGCCGGCCTGTTCTCCGGCTTCCGTGGCCGCGGTGACCTCCAGCCGGGCACGCCCGCCGGTGGTACGGCCATCCCGGGCCTCGTCTCGGACTCGGCGTCCGCCCCGGACGCCGTGCGTGCCCCGTGGATGAGCCTGGGTGCGCACGCTGCGACCCCCGAGCCCATGGTCGTGCCGGGCCTCGTCGAGGACGACGAGCCGGCGTGGGAGCCCGAGCAGCCGTCCGAGGCCGCCGACCAGGCGCCCGCGGTCAGCGAGCAGGCGCCGTTCCAGGCCGAGCCCGAGGCCGAGCCCGCCGAGACGTGGGCCCCGACGCACGCCGCCGAGGTCGCCGAGACGTGGGCCCCGCAGGCCGCCGAGGTCGCCGAGACGTGGGCCCCGCAGGCCGCCGAGCACGAGGCTGCGCCCGCCGAGGCGTGGGCCCCGACGCACGCCGCCGAGGTCGACGAGCCCGCCTGGGCCCCGTCCGCCCCCGAGCAGCACGAGGTGGCCGCCGCCGCCGCGGCCGTCGCCGACGAGCCGTGGGCGCCGGTCCAGGACTGGGCCACGCCGTCGCAGACCGACGAGCCGGCCTGGGCACCTCAGGCCGCGGCCGAGCCGGCCGACGAGCCGTGGGCCCCGCAGGCCGCCGAGCAGGTCGACGCGCCCGCCGCCGCCGAGCTGCCCTCGCGGGTGTCGCCGCTCGACGACTCGCCGATGTTCGACACGGTCCTGCACGAGGCCGCTGCGGTCGAGCCGGTCGCGGAGCCCGTCGCCGAGCTGCCCGCCGAGATCGACCCGACGCCGGTCCTCCCGACGCGCCGGTCGGCCGCCGCTGCGGCCGCCGAGGCCCCCGCGGTCGACGCGCCTGCCGCGTTCACGTCGTACAGCGGCTACTCCGGCTGGGCCGGTGCCGCCTCGCGGGCCGCGTCCGCACCGCAGAGCGCCCCGCAGGCCCCGTTCGAGCGGACGCTCGACGAGGCACGGGCGTGGCACACCGGCGCGATGCCGATCGTCCCCGCGCCCGAGCAGGCCCCCGCGGCCGAGGCTCCGGCCGGCGACGCGTGGCCGACGCCCGCGTGGGAGGCACCCGCGTGGCAGCCGCCGACGTGGCAGGCCCCTGCGGCCGAGCAGGCCGTCGAGGCGCCCAGCGCACGCACGGACGAGACCGCGACGATCCTGCCGGTGATCCCCCAGCTCGAGCCCGACCCCGAGCCCGAGACGTGGAACGCCCCGGCCGCCGAGGCGTGGCCGGCGCTCGAGCCCGAGGTCGAGCCTGCAGAGCAGCTCGCGCCCGTCGAGGCCGTCGCCCCCGCGCAGTACGCGCCGGCTCCGTACGCGGAGGCTCCGGCTCCGTACGCCCAGGCTCCCGCGCCGTACGCCGAGGCTCCGGCTCCGTACGCCCAGGCTCCGGCCCCGTACGCCCAGGCCCCGGCCCCGTACGCCCAGGCCCCGGCCCCCTACGCCCAGGCCCCGGCCCCGTACGCCCAGGCTCCCGCGCCGTTCGCGCCCGCCCCTGCACCGTTCGCCCCGGCCCCCGCGCCGGTGCAGCAGGAGCAGTCGTGGGCCGCGGCACCTGCGCCCGAGAAGGCGTTCTCGGACCTGGTCCACGCCGGTGACGACGAGTCCCGCCCGAAGCGTCGTTGGGGTGGCCTGTTCGGCAAGCGCAAGGGTGACGAGACCGCTGCTGCGGGCACGCCGTCCGTCGCGTCGGCCGCGCCGGCCCCCGTCGACAGCGTCTCCCCGCCGCGCACGTCCGCGTGGTCGGCGGAGCAGCCCGCCCCGGTCGCCGAGCAGGCGCCGCCGAGCTGGTCGGCCCCCTCGTGGTCCGCACCCGCCACGCCGGCCCCCAGCGCGCAGCCGGCCCCGGTTCCCGCCGCCCCGGCACCGCTGGAGCAGCGGTCCGCCGGCTCGTGGTCGCCTCCCGAGTGGGCCGCTCGCCCGTCGGGTTCCGGCGCCCCCGTGTCGACGGTGCCCCACCCGAACGTCCCGCCGTCGGTCGCACCGCGGATCGGGACCCTGGACGACGAGGTCGCGGCCATGCTCGCACTGCGTTCCGACATCCAGGAGCAGGCGCTGTCGGAGCTGAGCCAGCTCTCGGCCTACCGGCCGAGCGCAGTCGGTGGCTCGGGCGAGCAGCTCACCCGGCGCGTGCCGTCGGCCATCCCGACGACGCCCGTCTCCGCTGACGAGGGCAAGCCCGTGCAGCGTGACGCGGACGAGCTCCGCTCGCGTCTGTCGAGCTTCCAGTCCGGGACCTCTCGCGGCCGCCGCGCCTCCGGCGACCCGTCCCCCGAGCAGAACGGCCCCGCCTGATGACTCCGACCGACCCCACCCACGTCGTCGCCGCCTCGGTGACGCGCAACCCCGCAGTCGTCGACTGCACCAGCAAGGAGGAAGTGTGACCGCGCTCAGCACCGAGGCAGCCAACTTCGGCTGGCTCCTGGACAACTTCGTCCGGACCGTGCCCGGCACTCGCCACACGCTCGTGGTGTCGGCCGACGGTCTTCTCATGGCGATGTCGGAGCAGCTCGACCGCACCAGCGGCGACCAGCTCGCAGCCATCGTCTCCGGGATGTCGAGCCTGACCCGCGGCGCGTCGCGCCAGCTGCGTGCGGGGGAGGTGCGTCAGGCGATCATCGAGATGGACCAGCTGTTCCTCTTCCTCATGAGCGTCTCGAACGGCTCCGTCCTCGCCGTGGTGGCGGAGTCGAGCTGCGACGTCGGGCTCATCGGCTACGAGATGGCGATGCTCGTCTCGCGGACCGAGGCGACCCTGACGCCCCAGCTCATCTCCGAGATGCGTGGGCAGCTCCCCGTCGACGGCGCCACGCGCGCGCCGGTGGCCTGAGGCCAGGTACGACGGATGAGCGAGCACATCGAGTACGAGGCGCGAACGGTCCGGCCCTACGCCGTGACCGGCGGCCGCGTGCGCTCGGCGCGCTCCGACCTGCCGCTCGAGGCGCTGGTCGAGGTGATGCCGGGTGCCGTGTCCGGCCAGGGTCTCCCGCCGGAGAAGCGGGCGATCATCCAGCATGCCGCCCACAACTACATCTCCGTGGCCGAGCTCTCGGCCCTCCTCCACCTGCCGCTCGGTGTGGTGCGGATCCTCGTGTCCGACCTCGCCGACCAGCAGTACGTGCGCGTGCACACCTCGCAGCCGGTCGACGTGAACACCGGTGAGTCCCCCGCCCTGTCCCTGAGCGTGCTGGAGAGTGTTCTCAATGGCATTTCCGCCCTCTGACGCCGCTGTGGCCGCTCCGGCCGGTACGGCGGGGTCCGTCGCCCCCACTGTCGTCAAGATCGTCGTCGCAGGCGGCTTCGCCGTCGGCAAGACGACCTTCATCGGGTCCATCTCGGACATCGAGCCTCTGAACACCGAGGCCGCGATGACCGAGCACTCCGTCGGCGTCGACGACGCCGGTGGTGTCTCGGACCGCAAGACCACCACCACGGTCGCGATGGACTTCGGTCGCATCGCGCTGCCGGGGTCGCTGTGGCTGTACCTGTTCGGCACGCCGGGCCAGGACCGCTTCCTGTTCATGTGGGACGACCTGGTCCGCGGCGCGATCGGCGCCGTGGTGCTCGTGGACACCGACCGCCTGGACCAGTGCTTCCCGGCCGTCGACTACTTCGAGAGCCGTGGCATCCCGTTCGTCGTGGGCGTGAACTGCTTCGACGGCGTCGCCAAGCACCAGCTGGACGACGTCCGTGAGGCGCTCGCGATCCCGGCGCACGTGCCGGTGCTCTACACGGACGCGCGCTCCCGGGCCGCGACCAAGCAGGCGCTCATCTCGCTCGTGCAGCTCGCGATGGAGCGTCTGCGCGCACGGTGATCCTGGTCTGACGACCGACGGCCGGCCCCCTCCTGGGGAGCCGGCCGTCGTCGTCTGCGGGCGGCGAGCAGGTCGAGGTCGGGTCGTCGGGGCACAGCCGTGTGCGTGATCATGGACGGGTGCCTGCTGACGCACCGGTCTCGCTCCCGCGTGGTGAGGCGGGCCTGCGCGTGGTGCCGCAGCCGCGGGGTGCCCTCGACGACGAGGTGCCGGTCCGGCGTCGGGTCTACGCGGACGGCACGGCCCTGGTGAGGTACCTCGTGGGCGCTCCGTGCCGGTCGGAGTGGCTGGCGTGGACGGCGGTGCACGAGGCGGACCTCGTGACGACGCCGCTCGGCGTGACGGAGCTGCTGCGGTCGGCCCGGCCACGGGGTGTCGAGGCGCACGGGATCGCGCACGACGTGGCCGCCCGTGTCGAGGTCGTGCGGTTCTCCGACCAGACGCTGCGAGCGGCGACCCATGTGGCGGGCGTCCTGCCTCCCTTCGCCGCGCTGCACGTCGGCGCGGCCGTCGCGCACCCCGACGTGCGGGCGGTCGCGACGTACGACCTGCAGCTCGCGCGCGTCGCGACGCTGTACGCGCTGGAAGTCGTCAGTCCCGGGATGCCGCCGCGGTGGTGGGAGGACGGCGCCGGCGCGTGACCACTTTCTGCGCGGACCGTCGCGGCATAGGTTCGGACCGTGAGCACCGCCGTCGAGCGCCTGAGCCGTGAGGAGAGGGTGCGGCGCGGGAAGGCGGCCCGGACGGTGCTCCCCCTGGACGCACTGGCGGACGCCGGTCCCACCGAGGGGCGACCCGACCCGGTGGACCTCCTGGAGCAGCAGGCGACGGCCCGGGTGCCCGAGCTGATCCCGCTGCGGTACGGGCGGATGTCGGAGTCGCCGTTCGCGTTCTACCGCGGGTCGGCGCTCGTCATGGCGCACGACCTCGCGAAGACCCCCGACAGCGGGCTGCGTGCGCAGCTGTGCGGCGACGCGCACCTCAGCAACTTCGGGGTGTTCGGCTCGCCGGAGCGGCGGATGCTGTTCGACGCGAACGACTTCGACGAGACGCTCCCCGGCCCGTTCGAGTGGGACGTCAAGCGGCTGCTGGCGAGCGTGGAGCTCGCGGCGCGGGCGAACGACTTTTCCCGCAAGGAGCGTCGTCAGGCGGTGCTGGGCGCGGCCCGGGCCTACCGGGAGGCGGTGCGGGAGTTCGCCCGGCAGGCGACGCTGGCCGTCTGGTACGCGCACGCGTCGGTCGAGGAGATGATGGACGAGATCCTCACGGACCTGCCTGGTCGGTCCGTGCGCCGCACCCGCGCCACCGTCTCGAAGGCACGGTCCAGCGACCACCTCAGGGCCGTCGAGAAGCTCACCGCGCTCGTCGGCGGGCACCGCCGGTTCGTCGCGGACCCGCCGCTGCTGGTGCCGTTGCGGGACCTCATGGACGAGGGCCACGCCGCCGTCCGGATGCACGACCTGCTGGTCGCGTACCGGACGTCCCTGCAGGACGACCGGCGGCACCTGCTGGAGCAGTACCGGCTCGTCGACATGGCGCGCAAGGTCGTCGGGGTCGGCAGCGTCGGCACCCGGGCGTGGATCATGCTGCTGCAGGGCACCGACGAGAACGACCTCATCGTCCTGCAGGCGAAGGAGGCGCAGGCGTCCGTCCTGGAGGAGTTCGCGGGGGCCAGCGACTACGGGAACCACGCGCAGCGGGTCGTCGAGGGACAGCGGCTCATGCAGGCGGCGAGCGACATCTTCCTCGGCTGGCAGCGGGTGGTCGGCGTGGACGACGTCGAGCGCGACTTCTACGTCCGCCAGCTGCGCGACTGGAAGGGTTCGTTCCCGGTCGACGAGCTGATCCCTGCCGGGATGGCCAGGTACTCGGAGCTGTGCGCGTGGAGCCTCGCGCGCGCGCACTCGCGGTCCGGGGACCGGGTGACGATCGCCGCCTACCTGGGGTCGTCGGACCGTGCCGACGAGGCGCTGGCCGAGTACGCGGCGGCGTACGCGGACCGCATCGAGACCGACCACGCGCGGCTCGTCGAGGCGATCGAGAGCGGCCGGCTGCCCGCCGTCAAGGGCGTCTGAGCAGGGAGCCCTCGGGCTGTGGGAGACTCGTGCACGCCTCGCGGAGCAGGTCGCGGCCGGACGACGACGTCAGGCACGCAGGGACCCGGACCGCAGGCCGGGAGGGCTGTCTGAGCGGCCGAAAGAGACGGTCTTGAAAACCGTTGGGGCGGGACAACCCCGTCCTCGTGGGTTCGAATCCCACGCCCTCCGCACCGTCCGTCCGGCGATCGTGACCGGGTGAGATCAGGGCGCACTCGGGTGAACGTCCCGGGCGAAAGGGGGAGTTCGGCCCGAACCCCCTGTCCGCTTCGGCACGATGCGCGTGCCGGAGTGCGCGTTCGTCCCCGGCATCCCCTTCGCCGGAGGACTCCCCTTGCGTCTGCTTGCGCGCCCGTTCCGTCGTCTGCTCGTCGCTGCCACCGTCGCGGTGGCGGTCGCCGCCGGCCCCCTCGCCTCGGGCGCCCAGGCCGCGCCCGCGTCGAACCCGGTCGTGAGCCCGGTGAGCGCCGGGGCGTGGGTGCCGGTGGCACCCGCACCCGCCTGGGGTGGTGTGCTCGGGGTGTCGTTCGGCGCCGGGGAGCAGCGGGACGCCGTGCTCGCGTCCGGTGGCGACGTGCCTGCCGGGACGCGGTCGCTGGTCGTGCAGGTCCACGTGCTGAGCGCGACGGACGCCGGGTCGGTCGTCGTGTGGTCCCCGGGGTCGCCGGAGCCGACCGGGACGACGGTGTCGTTCGGGCGGGGGGTGTCGTCGGCGACGACGCTCGTCACGACGAGCGCCAAGGGTGCGGTCTCGATCCGCTCCTCGGTCCCGTCGAGGCTCGCGGTCACGGTCGTCGGGTACGTGTCCGGCACGGGTGCCGCCCCGCTCGTCGGTGCGGGCGGGACCACGGTCGTCCCCGCCGGCACGGTCGTCGACCAGGCCACCGGGCTCGGCGGCACGGTCCCGGCGCCGGGCCGGGCGTCGACGGTGCCGCTCGCCGGTCTCGCCGGGGTGCCCGGCGAGGGCGCGCAGGCCGTGTGGCTGTCCGTGCAGGCGCGGGGCGCGACGGTCGGCGGCGTGACGTTCGCTTCGCCGAACGGCTCCCTCGGCGCGGCGACGGCTGCGTTCTCGTCGTCCTGGTCCACGTCGCTCGTCCTGGCTGCGCTGGACGCCGACGGCTCGGTCACGTACTCCCTGCGCGGCAGCGCGACGGACGGGCTGCGGGTCGCGGTCGTCGGCTGGGTCGCCGGCGCGAGCCGTGACGGTGCCCGGACGCCGACCCCGGACGGGGTGGTGCCGGTCGCGACGCGGACGCTCGCGAGCTCCGCGGGGCTCTTCGGGACGCGTGAGGTGAGCGTCACCGGGGCGGACGTCCCGAAGTCTCTGCGCGCGGCGGTGGTCCAGGTCGCGGTGCGCACGGGTCTGCTCCCGGCGACGCTCCGCGGCGCGGCGACCCCGGCGGGTGCACTGTCGGCCGACACCGGCGGCGCGTGGGTGCCGTCGTTCACGACCACGTCGACGACGCTCGTCGTCCCCGTGTCGAAGGACGGCAAGGCGTACGTCTCGGCGTCGCTCGGTGCGCAGGTCGAGTCCGTCACGCTCGAGGGCTACCAGGCCGGCCAGGTCGCAGCCGCGTCGGACACCGTCGCGCCGACCCTGCGGATCACCGCTCCCGCCGCAGGTGCGGTGGTCGACCAGGCCGAGTCGCCGGTCGTGACGATCGCCGGCACCACGGCCGACGCCGGGTCAGGTGTCCGCGAGGTGCGCGTGTCGGTCGACGGCCACGACCTCGGTGCCGCGCCGACGACGGGGACCGGTGGGGCGGACCTGCGCTGGGCGACGTCGTCCGCGGTCCCCGCCGGGGCCCACACGCTGCGGGTGCAGGCGACGGACTGGGCCGGCCGCACCACGACCCAGACGCGCACGTTCACCGTCGCGGCCGCGGCGCCGACGGACGTCGTGGTCGACCCCGACGCGCACGTGGTCAGCGACGCGGAGGCCGCGAGCCTGACCGGTGTCGGGTCGACCCAGGTCGTGTTCCAGGGCAGCGCGCCGGTGCACGCCGGTGACGTCCTCGTGTCGGGTGTCACCCCGCAGGCCCCCGAGGGCCTCCTCCGGCGGGTCGTCAGCGTGACGCGCTCGGGCGACGAGTCGGTCGTCGAGACGGTGCCCGGGGTGCTCACCGACGTCTTCGTGCAGGCGCACGTCGCCATCGACGACGAGCCGATCGCGGACCAGCAGCCCGGACCCGTCGTCGACGACGTCGCCGTCGCCGGACGGACCGCGTTCCGCGCGGCGAGCGTGGCCGCCCTGAAGAGCGCCGACCCGACGCACGAGGAGACGCTGGCGTCGCTCAAGGTCTCGACGCCCGGCAAGGAGCTCGTCGCGAAGATCGCCGCCACGGCCCGCCTGTCGATGACCTTCAAGCTCGACATCGACCCGCACTTCGGCCTGGGCACCATGTCGCCCGAGCTGGAGGAGTTCACGTTCTCGATCAACACCCGCGGTGGGATCGACCTGGACATCACGGCGCAGAAGGAGAAGACCTGGGAGTTCGAGCGTCAGCTCGGCTCGGTCCGCATCGGCGGCTCGACGATCCTCGTCGGCCCGGTCCCGCTGGTCCTCACGTACTCGCTCGACCCGTCCGTGTTCCTCGACGCGTCGATCGGCGGCAAGATCACGTCGACCTACGAGCTCTCGATCGAGACCCGTTCCGGCGTGACGTACACCGACGGGCGCTGGAAGGCGATCGACGAGAAGAAGTTCACGAACGAGCCGAACGCGACGGCGCACGTGGTCGTCGACGTCTCCGCCGGCGTGATCCTCGACTTCGTGGTCAAGGTGTACGACCTGGCCGGCCCGTACATCGGGCTCAAGGTCGGCCCGCGCTACGTCGGCGACCTGGACCTCATGGCGCTGACCTACACCCACACGGTGACCCTCGAGTACACGCTGCGGGTCGGGGCGAGGGTCGCCGTCCTCGGCAAGACGGTCGCCGACTGGAACCACGACTTCGAGCCGTGGGTCGCGAAGCTCTACACGCACACGTACCCGTACGAGAAGCCCGCTGACGGGACCGACCCGGGTCCCGGCGGGGGCGGCGGCAACCCGGGCGGTGGCGGGACGGGCGGCGACCCCGGCGACGGCGGCGGCGACCCGGGCGACGGCGGCGGCGACCCGGGCGACGGTGACGGCGACCCGGGCGAGGAGCAGCCGTCGGGCGGCTGGGACGTCGCCCTGGTGCTCGACCTGAGCGAGCCGGCAGGCCCCATGCGGGAGCGCCAGCGCGCCGCGGCCCACGCGGTGATCGACGCGCTCGGCGACGGCGACCGGGCGAGCGTGGGCATGTACTCGTCGTGGGGCGGCACCATGCTCTCCCTGACGAGCGACCTCGACCGGGTGCACGCCGAGATCGACGAGCAGTACGGCACCGACCTGGACGGGTGGAGCTACCCGGACATGGGGGACGGGACGATGTCGGCCATCTCGCACCTCGCGGAGCACGGCAGCCCGGGGCAGCGTCGCATGGTCGTCGGGTTCGGCGACGGCGGTGGCTGGACGGGGATCGCCGAGTACTACCAGGCCCTGGCGGCGGACAACGACATCGTCGTGCACGGTGTGGGCTTCGAGCCGATGTACATGGGGGAGCAGGTGGCCGCCGTCGCGCTGTCGACCGGGGGCACGTTCCTCACGATCGGCGCCGACGAGGACCCGGTGCCCGCCGTCCGGTCGTTCGTGCGCGGCCTCGGCGGCGCGCCGTCCGGCATCCAGGCGTGGGCGCACGTCGGCGAGGAGGTGTCCGGCGACACGCGCAAGGAGTTCGTCGAGGTCCAGCTCGGTGACCTTCCGGCCGGGACCGCGGCGGACGCCTCGGTGTCCTGCACGGCCACCGACCCGGTCCCGGGACCCCAGTGGCGGGGCCCCTACGCCAGGCTCACGTCCGCGTACACCGGTGGTGGGGTGTGGCGGCTCGACTGGGTCGACGCCACCCCCGCCGCTCCGTCGATCGGCCGGACGTACCTGTGCATCGTGCAGGCGGTCGACGAGGACGGTGTCGTCGTGGCGACGCAGCCGCTCGTCGTGAAGGACACCGACGGCACGCGCTTCCAGGGCACCTGGGTCCCGTCCGCGGGCGGTGGCGTGGACATCGCCCTCACCTCGTGGCCGGTCGGGACGAAGTCCCTGTCGGCGCAGTGCAGCTGGTGGCGCCCTGCCGGCCAGTACGAGCCGTCGGACCCCGGGTACTACACCAGCAGCTCCGAGCGGCCCGCTCCGGGCGGCACGTGGAACCTGCACGTCCCGGTGACGATCAGCGGCACCTACCGCTGCACGGTCGTGGGCCTCGACACCGAGGACCCGTTCGACTACTTCTCCAGCGAGACCGGACGGTCGGAGGCGGCGACGGTCGTCGTGTCCTGACCGTGCGGCACCGGCCCCGCGGACCCTCCGGGGTCCGTGGGGCCGGCCGCGGAGGTCAGAACCGGTGCGTGCGGGCCCAGTCGACGGCCTCGGCGCGGGTCGACACGCCGATCTTGCGGTAGATGGACCGCACCTGGGACTTCACGGTGTTCCGGGTCACCCACAGCTGGCGGGCGATGTCCTCGAGCGTCACGTCCCGGCGCAGCTCGGCGAGGACGACCCGCTCGCGGGTGGTCAGCGTGGCCGCGTCGTCGTCGGTGACGGCGTGGCGCTCGGTGGTGGTCATGCTCATGGTGGTTCCTCCCCCTGGAGGCGGCGTCTCAGGACCCCTGGACGACTTCTTCGTCCTGACGCGGGCGACGTCGCACCGGTACACGATCCATCGGCACCTCGGGGGCGTCTGATGAATGTTTCACCCGTGGAAGCGGGTGAAGCTTGTGTGACGGTCTTGCTGAGAACGGTGCAGGGGCCGCGCCGGTTCAATCCGGGTCGCCGCCGCCCCCCGAGCGCCGGTCGGCGGGCTCGGACGTACAGTCGACGGGTCGCAGATCGACGAGGGCGTCGACGAGGAGGACCGCATGGACACGCAGAGCGAGGGCACCCCGGACGAGCGGTTCGAGACGGAGGGTGAGCGCATCCGGTCCGAGGGGCTGCCGGGCGAACGACCGGACGTGGACACCGAGACCGAAGGGGAGCGGATCAGGGCCGCGGGACTGCCGGGCGACCGCCTGGACCCCCTCGCGGAGGCCGAGGCGGCGACCACGGAGGCGCACAAGATCCGTGCCGCGGACCTGCCCGGCGGCGAGGTGGACGACGTCGTGGACGACGCGACGGACGCGGAGAAGATCCGGCCCGACGGCGTCTAGCCGGAGTCGCCCGCTCGCGGCACGCACACCTCGAGCGCCCTGGGCCGGACGGTCGCGACGAGCGTGTCGGACGGGTCGATGACGTCGCCGTCGAGCTGGCGAGGCTGCGGGCGGGTGCTGCGGACGCTGATCCGTGAGCCGCGGAGCACCTCCATGCGGGGCACGCGCGGGCGTCGCAGGGCGACGGCGACGGCGAGCTGCACCCAGTGGCCGAGGTTGCGCGGCGCGATGATCGCGACGTCCATCTGGCCGTTGTCCGGCTCGGCGTCGGGCAGGAGGTCGACCCCGCCCTGGAGGCGCCCGACGTTGCCGACGAGCACGCTGCGGGCGTGCCGGCGCACGGGCGGCTGGTCGTCGACCCGCACCTCGACGTGCATCTCGTCGTCGGCGAGGTGCCGGAGCGCGGACACCACGTACGCGACCGACCCGGCCTTGGCCTTGAGCGCGGTCGGGGCGTCGTCCACCATGTTCGCGTCGAAGCCCATCCCGGCCATGACCGCGAACGCCTGACCGTCGACCTCGCCGACGTCGACGCGGCGCCGGCCGCCGGCGAGCGCGGTCGCGACGCCGTCGGCCACGGTGGTGGGGATGTCGAGGTTGGCGGCGAGCAGGTTGCCGGTGCCGCCGGGGAGGACGGCGAGCGCGGCGTCGGTCCCGGCGAGCCCCTCGACGCACGCGCGGACGGTCCCGTCGCCGCCGCACACGAACACCACGTCGGCGCCGTCCGCCGCGGCCTGCCTGGCCTGGCCGAGGCCGGGGTCCTCCGCGGTCGTCTCGAGCCAGGCGGGCGCGGGCCACCCGGCCTCGACGAGCTGGGCGGTGATCGCCTCGCGCAGCTCGTCGGCGCCCTCCACGCGGTGGGCGTTGACGACGACGGCGGACCGCCGCGGCCCGTCGTGCCGCTGCGGGGCGGGGACGCCGTTCACACGTCCCGCCGCAGGTAGCGCCACGCGAGGAACGCGCAGACGAGCCCGTTGGCCATGCCGACGAGCACGTCGGTGAGGTGGTGCATCCCCCGGTACAGGCGGGCGGACCCGACGAGCAGCGGCACGAGCAGGCAGACGACGGTGACGGCCCACCGCAGCCAGGGCCGGGCGATCCGCTGGGCGAGCAGGGCGACGGCCACGTAGAACGCGGTGGACGCGCTGGTGTGCCCGCTGGGGAACGCGGTGGTCGGCGGGGAGTCGTCGAGGAGCTCGACGTCGGGGCGTTCCCGCCCGACGAGCAGCGACGACGTGAGGAACAGGATCGACTGCAGGCCGATCGCGATCGCGGGCACCACCGCGAGCCACCACTGCCGGGTGCGCCACCAGAACAGCGCCACCACGAGCACGCACGCGCCGATGATGAACTGCGTCTGGCCGATGTTCGACAGGACCGACGTGAGCGACGTGAGCCCGGCGGTCCGCTGGGCCTCGAACCACCGGTTGACCGCGGTCTCGGACGGCAGGTCGTCGAGCGGCCCGACGATGAGCAGGCCGATCCCCACCATGACGAGCCACCACACGACCGCGGGGAGCAGGGCACGCCGGGCGAGGTCGCGGCATGCCGACCCGAACGTCGGGGCCGATGTGTCGAGCTCGTAGCGGTGGACGAACGTGCTGGCGGTCGAGTGGTGCTCCGCCTGGAGCGCGAGCGTGGTCACGGGTTCCTCTCCGTCGGGGGCTGCGCGCTCCAGCCCCGGTAGCCGATGTAGGACGCGCCGGCCATCGCGGTGCCGAGGAGCATGCCGGCGACCACGTCGGACGGGTAGTGCACGCCGAGGAGCACGCGGTCCGCGGCGGTGACGAGGGTGACGGTGCCTGCCACGACCGGGACGACGACCCGCCCGCGCCGCCCGAGCAGCGGCCACACGAGCAGCGTCAGCGTGACCGCTGCGGCGGCGGTGTTCGTCGCGTGACCGGACGGGAAGCTCGAGCCGGGGGCGTGCTCGAGGGCGTCCTCGACGACAGGACGCGCCCGTTGGACGAGCCCCTTCGCGGCGAGCTGCAGCACCCACGCCGCCATGAGGGTCCCGAACGCCCACAACGCCCGAGTCGCCAGGCCGTGCTTGCGCCAGACCCACAGGCACAGCAGCGCGCCCGCGAGGTTGACCCACCGGGCCTGCAGCAGCTCCTGCCAGACGACGAGCGCCCGCAGGAACGCGGGGTGCTCGCGGGTGAACGCCGTCGCGGACTCGATGGTCTCCTGGTCGAACCGGGTCAGGCCCGGCGCCTCGGCCCGCACGAGGTACGCGAGGACGAACACCGGCACGGACACGCCGACGCCGAACGCGGCGGCGCGCAGGAGGGCGCGCTGGCGGACGGTCGTCGTGGGCATCCTCGGAGGGTAGGAGGCGCCGGGAGGTCCCGCGCGGCGAGAGGCGGCCCCGTGGCACACGTCACCCGCCCGGGGCCACGGGAATCATGCTGGGCACCTCGGTCCGCTCCGACCTAGGCTCACCGCGTGCCCCGACGTCGCGTCCACCTCGCCACCCCGCCCCCCGTCGCCGGGGTCGAGGGTGTCGACGCCGCCGTCCGGGGCGGGCTGCGGGCGTTGCGCGACGAGCTCGCGATCCCCGACGGGTTCCCCGCCGACGTGCTCGCGGAGGCCGCCGGTGCAGCGGACCGGACCGTGGCCGCACCCCTCGACGCCACCGACGTCGAGCTCGTCACCATCGACCCGCCCGGCTCGCGCGACCTCGACCAGGCCGTGCACCTCGAACGCCGCGACGGCGGCTACCGCGTCCGGTACGCGATCGCGGACGTCGCCGCCTGGGTGGCGCCCGGCGGGGCCGTCGACGGGGAGGCCCGACGCCGCGTCGAGACCCTGTACGGGCCCGACGGCCGCACGCCGCTGCACCCGCCGCAGCTCTCCGAGGGCGTCGCGAGCCTGCTGCCCGGCCAGGACACCCCCGCGCTGCTGTGGACCATCGACCTCGACGCGTCGGGGGCACCCGTCGACGTGTCCGTCCGTCGGGCGCGCGTCCGCAGCCGCGCCCAGCACACGTACGACGAGGTCCAGCAGGCGCTCGACGACGGCACCGCGAGCCCGTCGCTGCAGCTCCTGCGCGAGGTCGGGCGGCTCCGCGAGGACGCCGAGCGCGCCCGCGGCGGCATCACGCTGCCGACCCCCGAGCAGGAGGTCGTGCCCGTCGCCGACGACGGGTGGACCCTCGTCAGCCGCGCGACCCTGCCCGTGGAGGACTGGAACGCCCAGATCTCCCTGCTCACCGGCATGTGCGCCGCGCGGCTCATGATCGACGCCCGGATCGGCGTCCTGCGGACCCTGCCCGCGGCCGACCCGCGCGACGTCGACCGGCTCCGGCGCTCCGCGCTCGCCCTCGGCGTGCCCTGGCCGGACGGCGCGTCCCACGGCGAGGTCATCCGCGACCTCGACGCGTCGACGCCCGCCGAGGCCGCCCTCCTCACCGAAGCCACCACCCTCCTGCGCGGCGCCGCGTACGTCGCGTTCGACGGATCCGTGCCCGACGACGTCGAGCACGCCGCCATCGCCGCCCCCTACGCGCACGCCACCGCGCCGCTGCGCCGGCTCGTCGACCGGTTCGTCGGCGAGGTGTGCGTCGCCGTGTGCGCGGGCGACGAGGTGCCCCGCTGGGTCCGCGACGCCCTGCCGCTCCTGCCGTCGCTCATGGCGGGCGGCGACCGCAAGGCGTCCGAGTACGAACGCGGCTGCCTCGACCTCGTCGAGGCCGTGCTCCTCGCCGACCGGGTCGGTGAGACGTTCTCCGGTGTCGTCGTCGACGTGCGCGACGACCGGAGCGCGGGCGTCGTGCAGCTGCGCGACCCCGTGGTGCGCGGCCGGGTCGACGGTGTCGACCTCCCCCTCGGGGAGCGCGTCGACGTGCGGCTCACCGAGGCGTCCGTGGCCCGGCGGACCGTGCGGTTCACGCTCGACGGGAACGGCTGAGGCTCGTGGCCGGCACGCCCGACGACGCCGCGGCCGGCGGGTCCGTGCCCGGCGGGTCCGTGCCCGGCGGGGCCGTGCTCGACGGGGCCGTGCTCGACGAGGCTGCGCGCGACGCCGTGCCAGACGCAGTGCTCGACGACCTCTACGGCGGAGCGGCCGACGACTTCGTCGCCCGCCGGGACGCCGCTGCTCGGGCCGCCCGGGACGCCGGCGACAAGGACCTCGCCCGTCGCATCGGCGCCCTGCGCAAGCCGACCGTCGCGGCCGCGCTCGTCAACGCCCTGGTCCGGGACGACCCCGGCCTCGCCGACCGGGTCGTCACGCTCGGCGACGCGCTGCGGGAGGCCGAACGGACCCTCGACGGCCGTGCGCTGCGCGACCTCACGCGGGAGCGGCGGGCGCTCGTGACGACGCTCGTCGCCCGGGCGCGGTCGCTCGCCGCAGCGTCGGGTCAGCGGGTCGGGGAGGCCGTCGCGCACGAGGTCGACCAGACGCTCACCGCCGCGCTCGCCGACCCCGACATCGCCCGGGACGTCACCTCCGGGCACCTTGCCGCCGGTCGCGAGTACTCCGGCTTCGGCGGGTTCGGCCTCGGGACGGCCGACGACGCGGGGACCGGGCGCGACGACACGTCGGCGGCCGGTGCGGACGACGCGGCGACGCGGGGACGCAGCTCCGCCTCCGGCGCGGCCGGGTCCCCCCGTCGACGGGTGCCGAGCGGGCGTCTGACGGTCGTCGACGAGCCGGCCGACGAGCCGGCCGACGGGTCGACCGACGCGGGGACCAGGTCCGCCGGAAGTGGCGCCCGCGGCACCACGACGTCCGGCGGGAAGGGGAAGTCCGGCGGCAAGGCGAAGTCAGGGGCCGGCAAGACGTCCCGGGCGGGCGCCGCGGACAAGGGGACCTCCGGAGCCTCGGGCACGAGGGCCGGCATGGCAGAGCCAGCGACCGGCACCGCCACGACGGGCAAGCAGTCCGGCACGGTCGCGGACCGGCGGCGTCGTGCGGCGGAGTCCGCCCGCACCACCGCGGCCGACGCGCGCGACCGTGCCCGCAAGGCCGCCGACCGCGCCACCGACCGGCGCGACGAACGACGCGCCGACCTCGACGAGGCGACACGCGCCGCCCGCGCCGCGCACGACCTGCACGACGAGCTCGTGGCCGCCGTGACCGACCTGCGTCGCCGGCTCGCGAAGGCCGACAAGGACGCCGTCCGCGCCGAGGACCGGCTCGCGAAGGCCGAACGTGCCCTGCACGACGAGGAACGGGCGGCGATCGGCGCCGCGCAGGACCTGCGTCGCGCCGAGCGGGCGCTCCAGGCCGCCGACCGTGACCTCGACGCGCTGGACGACGAAGCACCCACCTGACAGCCGTATTCACCACGACGCACCCCGCACCGCACCCGAACCGCACCGCACGCACCGCACCCGCGCCGCCGGCACGCACCCCGGACCGGCACATCGCACGCCGCCCCCGCGCGGCCCCGAGACGGAGGACCACATGGCCGGCACCCGCGACGACGCGCCCCAGGTGCACGCCGAGACCGCCGAGGAGTGGCGGGCCTGGCTGGAGGCGCACCACGCGGACACCCCGAGCGTCTGGCTGGTGTCGTGGAAGTCGGCGACGGGCCGCCCGTCGGTCCCGTACGAGCGGGCCGTCGAGGAGGCGCTCTGCTTCGGGTGGATCGACTCGACGAACCGTTCGCTCGACGACGAGCGCGGGGCGCTCTGGTTCACGCGCCGGAAGCGCGGCGGCGGCTGGGCGCGCACCAACAAGGAGCGGATCGTCCGGCTGGAGGCCGACGGCCGGATGACCGCAGCAGGCCGGGCCGTCATCGACGCCGCGAAGGCGGACGGGTCGTGGACGCTCCTGGACGACGTCGAGGACCTGATCGTCCCCGACGACCTCGCGGCCGCGTTCGACCGGTACCCGGGGTCCCGGGAGAAGTACGACGCGTTCCCGAGGTCGGCGCGGCGCGTGATCCTCGTGTGGATCGTCCAGGCGAAGCGTCCGGAGACGCGTGCGGCCCGCCTGGACCAGACGGCCCGGCTGGCTCAGGAGGGCAAGCGCGCCGCCCAGTGAGGCCGAGGAACCCAGTGAGGCCGAGGAACCGGCCTTCGGACGTCGATCGACGCCCGGGTCCGTCAGGGGGTGCCCGGCCCCTCCAGCGCGGGCACCCCCTGACCGACGTCAGGCCGCGACGGCCGCCTCGGCGGGCAGGTCGGCCTTCTTCGCGGAGATGAGCGCCAGCGCCACGAGGAACGCGAGCGCGAGGAGCACCCCGCCGCCGAGGAAGGCGACGTGGTACCCGGCGACCTGCGCCTGTGCGACGACCGCCGGCTGCGAGACGTCCAGACCGGACGCCGCGAGGTCGGCCATCTTGTTGGTCGTCGCGGTGATCGCGAACGTGTTGAGCAGCGCGAGCCCGAGCGACCCGCCGACCTGCTGCGACGTGTTGAGCAGCGCGGAGGCGATGCCCGCGTCGTGCCCGCCGACCCCGTACAGCGCGGTGCTCGACGCCGGGATGAACACCGCGCTCATGCCGACGCTCATGACGATGAGGCCGGGCAGCACCGACGTCCAGTACGACGACGTCGGGGTGGTGCGGAGCAGGAGCAGCAGCCCGCTGGCGGCGAGCGCGAGCCCGATCAGCATGAGCGGCTTGGGTCCGACGCGCGGCAGGAGCTGGGCCACGACGCCGGCCATGAGGATGATCCCGAGGCTGAACGGCAGGAACGCGAACCCGGCCTGCATGGGCTCGTAGCCGAGCACGTACTGGAAGTACAGCGTCATGAACAGGAACATCGAGAACAGCCCGGCACCGACCAGGAAGAACACCAGGTAGGACCCGCCCCGGTTCCGGTCGAGCGCGATCCGCAGGGGCAGCAGCGGGTTCGCGACCCGGCGCTCGAGCAGCACGAACGACACGAGCGCGACGGCCGCGAACGCGAGCAGCCCGACGACGAGCGGGTCGGTCCAGCCGACGGCCTGCGGGAGGCCGTCCTCGCCGGTGGTCTGCTTGGCGGCCTCGGTGAACGCGTAGACGAGCGCGACGAGCCCGGACGAGGCGAGGACCGCGCCGGGGATGTCGAACCGGGTGTCGCCGTGCGCCTTGGACTCCTTGAGGATCCGCGCGCCCGCGATCGCGGCGAAGATCGCGATCGGCAGGTTCACGAACAGGCACCAGCGCCAGCCGAGGTACTCGGTGAGCGCGCCACCGGCGAGCAGGCCGATCGCGGCGCCACCACCGGAGATGGCACCGAACACGCCGAACGCCTTCGCGCGCTCGCGGCCCTCGGTGAACGTCACGGTGATCAGGGCGAGGGCGGCCGGCGCGAGGAGGGCGCCGAACGCCCCCTGGAGGGCGCGCGCCGCGAACAGCAGAGCCTCGCTCTGCGCAGCACCGCCGAGCGCGGACGCGACCGCGAACCCGAGCAGGCCGATGATGAGCGCCCGCTTGCGGCCGACGTAGTCGGCGATGCGCCCGCCGAGCAGCAGGAGGCCGCCGAACGCGAGGGTGTAGGCCGTGACGGCCCACTGGATGTCGGCCGACGCGATGTCGAGGTCGGCGGCGGCGGAGGGCAGCGCGATGTTCATGATCGACGCGTCGATGATGAGCATCAGCTGCGAGATGGCGATGACGGCGAGGATCAGCCAGCGTCGCGGGTCGGGTGCGTCTGACTCGTGCGCCCCGCGGGGCGCGTCGGTCACAAGGGCAGGGTCGGTCACAACAGGCTCCCTGGAGGCGCAGGAAAGGAAGGGTGCGGCGTCGTCGCCGGATGAGGTGGGGATGTGAGCCGCAACGCTAGCGGCGCCCTCTGACATCCCCGTCTCGCAGGGATTGCCGCTGGTCAGCACATCAGCGGCCGCGACGGAGGGTCAAGGGAGATTCGCCGGGAGCGGACAGGGGACTCTCAGGAACCTCTCAGGTGTTCGCCGACCCGCCTCGGGCCCCTGGTCCTGCCGGGAGGCCCGGGTCCCGGCCATGATGGGCGGGTGCCCACCGCGCCCACGGACGACGAGCTCGAGCTGATCCGACGTTCCGGCGTCGCCCTGCGGGTGGGCCGCCTCAGCCTGTCCGCGGGCACCGGCTCGTACCGGGTGAAGGCGTCGATGGCCCGCATGGCGCGTGCGCTGGGCGTCGACCGGCACGAGGCGCAGGTGACGCTCACCGAGATCACCACGACGTCCCACCGGGGCCGCAGCTTCCGGACGGAGGTGTCCGAGGTCCGCCGGGTCGGCGTCAACGCGGACCGGCTCGCCGACCTGGAGATCCTCGTCAGCGACCTCGAGCGGGAGGCGACGACCACCGGCACGGAGGTCACGGTCGAGCGGGCCACGGCCGAGCTCGACCGCATCGCCGCCAAGCCCCCGCTGTACCCGGCCCTGCTCAACGCGCTCTGGTCGGGCGTCGCGTGCGCCGCGTTCGCGTTCCTCAACAACGGCGGCCCGGTGGAGATCGGCGCCGTGGCCGTCGGCGCCACGCTCGGACAGCTCGTCCGCCGCGCGATGCTGCACCGCGGGTACAACCAGTTCGGCGTGACGATGCTCGCGGCCGCCGTCGCGGCGTCCACCTACCTCGGGCTCGTCGAGGCCCTGCAGGCGCTCGGGGTCGTCGAGGGACGTCACCAGGCGGGCTACGTCTCGGCCGTCCTGTTCCTCATCCCCGGCTTCGCGCTCGTCACCGCGGCGCTCGACCTCGCCCGCCTCGACTTCTCCGCCGGCCTGACCCGCCTGACGTACGCGCTGATGATCCTCGTCTCGGCCGCGCTCTCGCTGTGGGCGGTGTCCAGCATCGTCGGCCTCGCACCCGACCCGGCGACCCCGCTCGACCTCGACCCGGGCGTGCTGCTCGCGCTGCGGTTCGCCGCGAGCTTCCTCGGCGTGCTCGGGTTCGCCCTCATGTTCAACAGCCCGTGGCGGATGGCGCTGCTCGCCGCGACCGTCGGCATGGTCGCGAACGTCGGACGCCTGATGCTCGTCGACGCCGGGTTCGCGACGCAGAGCGCCGCCGCCGTCGCTGCGCTCGCCGTCGGGGTGCTCGCGGCGTACGCGGCGCCGCGGATCCACGTCCCGCGCGTGACGATCTCCGTCCCCGCCGTCGTCATCATGGTCCCGGGCGCGACCGCCTACCGGGCGGTGTTCCACCTGGCCGACGGGGCGACGATCCTGGCGCTGTCCTACACGGTGCAGGCCGCGCTCGTCGTCGTCGCGCTGTCCATCGGCCTCGCCGTCGCACGCATGCTCACCGACCGGACCTGGGCTTTCGACCGCTGACGGACGGCTTTGGTGCAGGGCCCTGCGCCCGGGTACCCTGTCCCACGTCTTGGAGACGTCGCATAGCCAGGTCTAGTGCGCGACCCTGCTAAGGTCGTGAAGGGGCAACCCTTCCGTGGGTTCAAATCCCACCGTCTCCGCTTCACGAAGGCCCGGTCCACGACGGACCGGGCCTTCGTCGTGGGCGTTCCGGGCAGATCGGGGCGGGCTCAGTCCGCCGCAACGGTGCGCCGGCGGCGCTGCGGGACGACGTCGCCCACGATGACGGCGAGCAGCACCGCGTTCGTCGCCCAGCTCAGCGTCAGCGGCGTGACGACCCCGTGCAGCGCGACCAGGCCGACGGACGCCGCGACGCCGACGAGGTGCGGCACCGACCACGGCCCGCCCGTCGCCCGCCGGAACAGGGCGTTGCCCAGCAGGTAGACGGCCGCCGCGCCGCACATGATCCACGCGGTCCACGCGTCGGTCGCGCCGCCCTCCGCGCCCAGGTGCACCAGCACGAGGTCGTCGGCCACGGCCGTGAGGACGATCCCGGTGATCAGCAGGAACGGCACGTACGTGTAGGCCGTCTGCGCCACCATCCCGGGCTGGTCCTGCGCGGCGAAGTACGCGGCCGCCTTCTGCTCGGACCGGTCGAAGAACAGCAGCCACATGAGCACCGTGCTGACGAACGCCGCGAGGAACGCGACGACCGTGACCACGTCGACGTCGAGCTCGGAGAACGCCGCGCCCGTCACGATGATCGACTCGCCCAGACTGATGATGATGAACAGCGACACCCGCTCGGCCATGTGCGAGCTGCGGACCTCCCACGTGTCCGGGTTCGTCGGGCCGAGACCCGGCACCCAGAACAGCGCACGCGGCCCGACGACGTCGAGGAGTGCCGCCACGACCCACAGCGCGACCCGCGCGTCCTCGACCAGTGCGCCCGCGATCCAGAACGCGCCCGACGCGCACTGCCAGATCGTGATGCGCACGAAGTTCATGGCGTTGTCCGGCCAGTGCCGCCCCATCGCCCACGTCGTGAACGCCGTCCGCCCGACCTGGATGATCACGTACGGCACGGCGAACAGCAGGGCCTTCTCGCCGAACGCCTCCGGGATCGCGCTCGACATCATCAGCCCCAGCAGCATGAGGACGATGAGCATCGTCCGGACCGGGACCCGGTCGGGGTCCAGCCAGTTCGTCACCCACGTGGTGTCGATCCAGAGCCACCAGATCGCCCACGCCAGCACGAGCACCTGTCCCAGGTGCTCGACGTCCGGGTGCGCGATGAGCGTGTGCGACAGCTGCGTGACCGCGAAGACGAACACGAGGTCGAAGAACAGCTCCACGAACCCGACCCTGCTCGAGTCGTGCCCGCCGCCGTGCCGCAGCACGTCGGCCCGCATGCCCCACCGGCCGCCGCCCGTGCCGAGCCGACCAGTGTCCGCCGTGGGTGCCGTCATGCGCGCGATCCTGCCAGGGGCTGCGGGGACGTGGGCAGGGTCACCCGCATCCGGTTTGGGCGGCGGGCCGTCGACCTGTATCGTCTTACGCGGCCCGCAGAGGGCCATGCGCCCGTAGCTCAATGGATAGAGCATCTGACTACGGATCAGAAGGTTGGGGGTTCGAGTCCCTTCGGGCGCACATCAGCCCCTCATCAGGCACCACGCCTGGTGAGGGGCTTTTCGTTTCCCGGCCACCGAGGACCGTTCCCCAGTCAGCGCCCCTCGCGGTACGTCCCGCGTCAGGTCGCCAGCTCGCCCGCCAGAAGCCGGAGTGGTCGCCTGTCGTCGTCCACAGCCTCACCCGTTCGCGCCCGCGCCGGGACCGTGCCCCCGTGCGCTCACGGCGTCCCGAGGTGCAGGGATGCCCGCGAGAGGTCACCGTCCTCGAGCGTGAGGACCTGCAGCTGGTGGTCGTGGTCGACGTAGGCCGCGGTCGCCCGTGCGTCGTTCCCGACGGCCAGCGCGGTCGGCCGTTCGATGGGGTCCGTCGCGGCCTCCGCGACGGTCGTGCCGTCGTCGGACCGGAGCACTCGGAGGACGGTGCGCTCGGAGTCCTCGGCACCTTCCGAGACGAGCATGACGACGTGGCTGCCATCGGCCGAGCCGGCCGAGTACGCCACTCCGTCCCAGCGTCGCCTCCCGGCCTCGACCCAGCCGCCGTCGTGCTCCACCAGCTCGACGAGCGTGTCCACGTCGTGCACGGCCAGCCGGCCGTCGCCGAAGGGGTAGAGGAGGCCGGCCGGCGTGAGGTCGAGGCCGTCTCCGTGCCACGTCTCCTCGTCGGGCTCGCCCAGCTCGCAGACCCGGAGCCAGGGCGTGCCGGCGGAGAAGTCGAGGTCGGGCCCCTGACGTCCCCAGAGCACGGCACGGCGGCCGGCGGCGAGCAGACCGTCGACCTCGACACCGGACCAGCGCGGGCCCGAGGCGTCGGGGGTGAGGTCCGGGCCTGACCACGCACGAAGCGCCACGTCCCGGGCGTCGGCGACGACGGCGACCACCGTGCCGCCGAGCAGCCGCAGCCGCGTGACTCGCTCGTGCGCGTCGAGAGTCACGGACCGTGCCGGGGCTGTGCCGCCTACGGGGATGAGGCTGAGCCGACCGTCGCCGCACACCGCGACCGCGTCACCGTGCTCGTCGAGGGCGCACAGCGAGACCGGGTGCCCGGCGTCGAGCAGCTGCGGCTCGTGCTGCGGGGAGCGCGCGCGTACGACGAGTACGGTCGAACCGGTCGGGACGGCGACGTGAGACCCGTCCGACGAGACGACCGGCGACGGCGGTACGGGGACGTGCGTCACCGGAGCAGCCTCCTCACATCCACGAGCGGCTGTCCGGTCAGGTGCGCCCTCAGCAGCGACGTCATCGCCCCGCCGGCGCGGATGTCGGTCTTGTCGTCGGCGGTGAGCGCGGCGGCTGCCGTAGAGATCGCGGCCAGCCTCGGGTTGCCGGGCGCGGCCGCGGCCGTGCAGTCGGCGTGCGACGCGGCCTCGACCGCGGTGACGAACGCGTCGATGCGCACCGAGTTCGTCGGGTTGACCGTCTCCGGGTGCCAGTAGTCGCGCACGGCGGTCCGGAACGTCCTCGCTGCGGGCGGCAGCCCAGCCTCGCTGTCCCAGGCGGTCTTGACGTAGGCGTACGCGGTGTCGTGGTACAGGTGGTCGAAGATCGCCCACTGGCGGGCCCTCCAGCTCCGGCCCCAATGTTGGACGACGCGTGTCGGGGACTCCGCGTCGTACTCCCTGCTGCCCAACCAGTACGCGTTGAACTCGGTCCGGTAGAGCTCGAAGTTGCCGGTGCCGTGATGGTCCGCGCCGTGCTGCGCCTCGTGCTTGAGCACCGACCAGAGGTAGTCCCTGCCGCGCGCGAGCGCGGTCTCCATCAGCGCGATGTCCGAACCGTTCTGGAAGCCGTCGACGTTGGCATCGTCCTGGACGTCGACGTTGGTGTTGTCGAACCCCTCGGTCGGCATCTTCCTGCGGTAGTACACCGCGCTGCTGTACAGGTCGCCCGCGGGATAGGAGAACCATGTCGCACCGGCCGGAAACCCCGAGGCCGCCGCCCGGGCCGTCGAGTCGTGGGTCGCGGAGAGGATGAAGACCTTCGACCTGCCCGTCTTCACCCACTCGCAGGAGTTCTTCAGCGTGCGGTCGGCGACCTGGTTGAAGCCCTCGTCGACCCATGTCGTGGCCTGCGTGCGGTTGGCGTCGTGGTGCGTCTTGGCGGCCTCGTACGCCGCGATGTCGGCAGTCTCGCTCGCGGCGAGCGGGCCCGTCAGACCGGCGCCCAGCGGGTTGCGGAACGCCGTGCTCGTCGTGAGCATCTGCATCGCCGTCCGGAGCGCGGCTGCCGTCCGCGGGACGGTGGCGAGGTCCACCGTGGCCCCGGAGCCCATCACGACGGCACGCTCAGCCGGTGCCGTCGCCGACCCGTAGTCGTCGTTCGACAGCAGCCACTGGGCGTGCACGAAGTCCTGCACCGCCGCCACGTCGTCCTTCTTGTTCGCCAGGCCCACGCCGATACCGTCGCTGATCGCCACCCGCATCAGGTTCTGCGCGACCGGAGCCGCCAACGTCGGCAGCACCAGCCGTCGCCACGCGGCGATCGTCGCACCGATCTGGGCGACCGGCACCGCCGCCCCCGCAGGCAGTGCGGTCACGCGGGCGTGCTCGGTGCCGTAGTCGGCGTCGTTCAGACCCCACATGACGTGCAACCGGTCCATCCAGCGCAGGACGTCCTCGCGGATGTTGACGCCCGTCGCATCCGCGTCCCCGACCCGGCCACCGCCTGACAGCGTGAGCTCTGCGCGCTGCACGACCGGCCGCGCGCCCGGTGCCGCGGTCGCGACCGCGCGGTTCCCGGCCGAGCGTTGCAGACGCAGGAACGAGGCTGCGTCGCGCAGCGCCGCACCGGAACGCGCGACCACGTCCGGCTCCGCCCGGGCCGGTGGAGCAGCCGCTCGCGAGGTGCCCGGTCGCGGCTGCGCGACCCGGGTTCCGCCCTCGTTGCATGCGCTCGGCGCCACACCCCACCTGCCGGTACCCGTCGACCAGGAGGCCGCGCGTCGCCCGCGAGGAGTCGCTCGACCTGCAGAGGCTCCACGACGGCCTCGGAGCGACACGTCAGGCCTCGGACGGACACTATCGACGGACTGCGGCCGGAGGGCTGCCCGATAGGGCAGGCGCGGGTGCGGGCCTGCGAGACGGCACTGGTGGCCGCAGGCGGCGGAGGTGCTTGGCGCGGTCTGACGTGCGGACCGGCTGCGGCGGGCGTGCACGGATGCTTCGTCGTTCTGCCGAGCCACGACAATGACGCCGGTCGCCGAGGCCCGTCGTTGCACGGTGACCGGCTCGACGCAGGGCCACTTGTGGCGGTGCATCGACGGAGCTGACCCACCCACGCGCGGACGCCCATCCCACGGCCGTCGGGTGAGCTGCCGGCTCGTCGCACCCGCATCCGTCCGAGCACGTCGGGGCCTGCGATCTGGGACCTACGTCCTGTCGGTGGGGTGATGTGGAGAGCGATCGGCCCCGGCTGAGCCCTCGGCGACGACGATGCGCCACCAAGTCCACCCTCGCGCCGTTCCGCCCGTGCCAAGGTGCGACCGGTGACAGCGCGGCGCCCGCCGTGCGACGCCGACCATGCTGTGCCGACGACGGGAGAAACACTCATGCGAAAGCGCCTCATTGCTGCTGCGACCGTGGCCCTGGCCGCGCTCGGTTCCGCCGGCGTCGCGGGGGCCGCGTCCGCCGCGCCGCCGACCGTGCCCGCGCCTCACGCGGTCGACTCGCGTTCGGCCGCGCGGCCGGTCGGCCCCGACGGCAAGCGGATCAACGACGGCACGTTCAGCTGGGGGACGACGAGCGGGATCACCACCTTCGCGTTCCCGGGGAGCCGGGCGTTCACCGGCAGCTTTCGCGCCTCGGTGAACGGCGCGCCCTTCCTCAACGCCGCCGCGGGGAGCATCCAGCTGAACATGACGGCGTCCAACTGCACGGCAGCCGTCCCGTACATCTACGTCCGGCTCGAGCGGAAGGTCGACGCCGCGTACACGGACGAAGGGCCCGCCGTCTACTGGCCCTGCCGAAACGCCGGACAGCTGCAGTACACCTGGACGAACCAGCGGGCGGACG
The DNA here is from genome assembly GCF_016862675.1 of Cellulomonas chitinilytica. Classification (GTDB taxonomy): domain Bacteria; phylum Actinomycetota; class Actinomycetes; order Actinomycetales; family Cellulomonadaceae; genus Cellulomonas; species Cellulomonas chitinilytica. Next base: position 64,804 of record NZ_BONK01000017.1, read on the forward strand.
AGTTCCGGTTCGTCTTCTACCGGCCGAGCACGGCGAACGCCGCCACCACGAACAACGACTGGAAGTACATCAGCGGGACCGCGTACTTCAACTGACCCTCGTCTGCCGGCGGTGCGTCCGCGCTGACGGCGTCGCCCCGGGCGGCGCCGTCAGCCGGCTGCCGTGCCTGGTCAGCCCGCAACGAAATCGCCCATGCCGGCCAGGCCGAGGCGTCCACCTCCTGGGGGCCGAACCGACCTCGTCGAGCGGGCGGCTGCCACGTCGGGCCTGGCTCCGCGTACCGTCACTCGGTGCCAGACATGCCGCTGCTCTTGCGCGCCGTCCCTGCTCCCACCTGGCTCCCGCCCGGGAGCAGCGCCGACGTGATGCTCGGCGAGCCGCCCGCCGACGAGCCGACCGGTCTGGTCCGGCTGCTCGTCGTGCGCGACGGCCGGGTCTTCTGCGTGCCGCGGGACGACGGCCGGACGGATATCCCGACCCGGGAGGTCCGCACCGGGTGCGACCCGCGCGAGGAGGCGAACGCGCTCGCGAGGTCGGTGCTCGGCAGGGCGGTCGACATCCGGCCGGTCGGGTACGTCCGGAACCTCGTCGTCGCGCCCGAGCCGGACTACCCGTGGCCGGTGCCCGTCGCATGCTTCGTCGTCTGGACGCCGACGGGTCCGGCGGAGCCGCACGTGCCCGGCTCGTGGTGCGGGGAGGCGGAGCTGCGCGAGCGGCACTGGTGGCCGCTCGTCGCTGCCACGGCCTGAGTGCCCCGCGCCCGGGGGTCGCAGTCAGTCGTCGACGGTGATGACGATCTTGCCGAGCTTGCTGCCGGAGTACGCCGCCAACGCGTCGAGGGCGCCCTCCAGGGAGAACGTCTGGTCGATCAGGGTGCGCACGCGGCCGGTGGCGTGGTTCTCCGCGATCGTCGCGAGCGTCTCGGGTGAGGGGTGCGCGGCGACCGGGACGACCGTGACGGTGTCCGACGGGAGCATCTCGGGCGAGAACACGAGCAGTGAGACGAACCGCCCACCGGGCCTCGCCGCCGCGAGCGCGCCCGCCGCGTCACCGGCGAGGTGCACGACGACGTCGACACCTTCGGGTGCCAGGGCGTGCACCTGTGCGGCGAGGTCGGCGTCGTAGTCGACGACCTCGGTGACGCCCAGCGCGGCGAGGTAGGCGCGCTGCTCGGCGTTGTGGGCCGTGCCGATCACGCGGGCGCCGGCCAGCTGGGCGAGCTGCGTGACGTGCGTCCCGACCCCGCCTGTCGACCCGACGACGAGCACGGTCGTGCCGGGCTCGAGCTCTGCCGCCACGACGCAGTCGTGCGCCGACGACCCGGCGAGCCCGAGCGCGGCGCCGTCGGTGAAGCTGATGCCGTCGGGCAGGTGGGCGAGGCCGACGTCCTGCGCGACCGTCGTGTACTCGGCGTAGGAGCCCTCGCGCAGGAACGTCTTGGTGACGACGCCGAACACGCGGTCGCCGGGTGCGAAGCCGGTGACGTCGTCGCCGACGGCCTCCACCACCCCGGCGAAGTCCTTGCCGACGACGACCGGGGGCAGGTACTCGAAGTACGCGGACATCCACCCGGCGACGACGGCCACGTCGAACCCGTTGACCGACGCGGCTCGCACCCGGACCAGGACCTCGCCCGGTGCCGCGGTGGGGACGGGCAGGTCCTGCAGCGACGGCCGGCCGCCGAGCTGACCGAGGGCGAGGGCGCGCATCGTGACTCCGGTGGCTCGAAGGGGGCGCAGTGCGACGAACGTAGCGCGGGGAGCCGCGCGGGCGGCAGGGGCGTGGCACCCCCGCCATCCGTTGCCGGACCGTGCGGGACCCGACACGCTGGGGTTCGCGTCCGCTCTGCAACGTCGGCCCGGCGGAGGGCTGCCCGTGCTCCCGGTGATCGAGTTCGTGCTCGGTGTCGCGCTGCTCGTGTACAGCGCGGAGAAGCTGATCGGCCACCTGGTGGGTGTGGCGAGCCGGTGGGCGGTGTCCCTGTTCCTGGTCGCGGTCGTCTTCACGGGCGTCGAGCTCGACGACCTCGCGTACGGGGTCGTCGTGAACGTCGAGGGTCAGGAGCAGGTGGCTCTGGGGTCGGTGATCGGGACGTCGATCGCGATGACGGGGATCGTGCTGGCGCTCGCCGCCCTCGTCGCGCCGAGCCGCGTCGAGGTGCCGAGAGACTACCTCGTGCTGTTCGTGGCGGGGCCCGTGGCGATGTTCGTGCTGGCGCTCACCGGGGTGCTGACGCTCGCGGTCGGTGTCGTGCTCGTGGTCCTGTTCCTGGCGTTCGTGGCGTGGGTGGCGGTCCGCGAGCACGCGTCGCGGCGGCCCGTGTTCCGGAACGCCGACCTCTACGAGGAGCTCGAGAAGGTGGGCGCCGGGTCGACGTCAGGCCCGGCCCGGCTGCCCGAGGCGCCCCGCGCGCCGGCCGGGGCGTTCGAGCTCCCCGCCGACCTGCGCGTCGACCAGGCCATCCTCCGGGCCCGTCGACGCTCCGCCCCGGCCGGCCTCGCGCTGGCGGCGGTGGCGCTCGCGGGGCTCGTGGTGGGGTCGGTCGTCGCGGGGCGCGGCACGGGCGGGGTGCTGGAGACGTTCGGCATCGACGGCACCGTGTTCGGCGTGACGATCGCGACGCTGGCGCTCTCGCTGGAGGACGTGTTCCTCACCGTGGAGCCGGCCCGCCGGGGTGTGCCGGAGATCGGCATCGCGAACGTCGTCGGCAGCGTCGTGTTCTCCGTGACCGGCAAGCTCGGGATCGTGCTGCTCGCCGGCGGGGCGATCACGGTCGACCGGACGGTGCTGACCTGGCACCTCCCGGTCCTGCTGGTGATGACGGCGCTCGCGGCGGTGTTCCTAGCGACCGGGCGGCTGCGCCGCTGGCACGGGGGCGTGCTGCTCGGCTCGTACGTCGTCTACTTCGTCGTGAGCCTGGTGGCCTTCGGGGGTGTCCCGCTCGACGACTGAGCCGCACGGCCGCACCGTCGCCGGGGACGGACGACGGCGCCGCCCGTCACGGGGCGACGCCGTCGTCCGGCTCAGGCCGGAGCCGTCACTCGAGGACCATCACCTGCGGCCACGCGCCGCCCTTGTTCACCGCGCTGATCGGCCCGCTGCCGACGGTCAGGCCGGTGGACGCGCTGTGCCACGCGGTGTCGCCGTACGTCTCCCACAGGACGCCGTCGCGCGTCGTCATCACGATCGGCGAGGTGCCGCCCTGGTTCACCGCGCTGATCGACCCGTTCCCGGCGGACTGACCGGTGCTCATGCTGTGCCACCCGTTGGAGTCGCCCCACACGCTCCAGAGGGCTCCGCCGACATTCAGGAATGACACCGGCCACGGCGTCCCCATGTTTACCGACGTGATCGAGCTGTAGGCGTTGGTCATTCCCGTGGTGGCAATGTGCCAGCCCTGGGTGTCGCCCCAGATCTGCCACACCGTCGACGAGTTCACGAGCATCACCTGCGGCCACGTGCCGCCCATGTTGACGGCCGAGATGGGATTGTTGCCGATCGTCAGGCCTGTGCTCGCCTTGTGCCATCCGGCGGAGTCGGCGTAGATCTGCTGGAGGACACCGCCGTCGTTGGTCATCACCTGCGGCCACGTCCCGCCCATGTTGACGGCCGAGATCGCCGCGCCGTCGCTGACGGCGATCCCGGTGTCCATGTCGTGCCAGCCCGACGAGTTCGCGAAGATCTGGTGGAGCGAGCCGCTCTCGACCGCCATGACCTGCGGCCAGGTGCCGCCCATGTCGACCGTGGAGATCTGGCTGCCGGGGACGAGCTGCAGCGCGGTGCTCATGTCGTGCCAGCCGGCCGTGTCGCCGAACACCTGGTGCAGGAAGCTGCCCGACACCCCGCCACCGCCGATGACCGGGTGCAGGTAGTGCGACGGCGTGGAGGCGGTGATGTTCCGCCAGCGGAACGGGCCGGTCTGCGCGCCGCCGTTCCAGGCGTCCTCCGAGATCGTGACGGTGTCGCCGCTCACCGCCTCGACGTAGGCCACATGACCGGCGGACGTCATGCCGCCGGCGTTCGCGTCCCACTGGGCGATCGCGCCCACGGACGGCGAGTGGTCCACGGTGATGCCCGCGGCCGCCGCCATCCGGGCCCACCCCTCGGCGTTGCCGCGGGTGAGGAACGAGGCGACGCCCAGGCTCTGCAGGCGCCACGCGACGTAGTTGGTGCAGTTGTGGCCGCCCGCCTGGCCCCAGTACGAGGCCCACTTGCCGTCGATCTTGCGGGCCGCCGCCCACTGGGCTCCGTTCGGACAGGCGGTCTCGGTGCACAGGTAGCTCGTGGCGGCGTGCGCCGGCTCGCTCGTCGTGACCGAGGCCGAGAAGGTCACGAGCAGCGTGAGGGCGCCCGCAATGAGCGTGGACCGGGACCGTGAAAGGCGCGGAATTCTCGTGGACATGGCATTCCTGTCATTCGGGGACCAACCGCACGGATCGGCGTGGCGGCCACAGCGTGGTGGCAATTCAGGCCCCGTGTCAAGAATCCAGGTTCTTCACAATAATGCCTGCGAAGAACGCCGTCGTGACAGTATTCTGGAGGGTTCGACCGCGCATTGAATTCGAAATGAACATCAGGAGTGGAGCGGATTTCGCCTGACGCGGCCCGAGCGTCTGGTTAGGCTGCCGAGATGCCGCTCCTCGGACCTCTCGTCGTGTACCCGCCCACCCCGCGCACGGTCGACGGTGACGTCGCCGAGGAGGCGCTCGCCGCGCTCGTCGACCGGGCGGTCGACGCAGGCGTGGACGGGATCGCGGTCCTCGGTTCGACGGGCGGTGCGGCCTACCTGGACCGCGCGCGACGCCGGCGGGTCGTCGAGGTGGCCGCGGAGGCGGTGGCCGGTCGGGTCCCGCTCGTCGCGGGCGTGGGGGCGACGACGACGGAGGCCGTGATCGCGCACTCCGACGACGCCGTCGCCGCCGGGGCGGACGCGCTGCTCCTGGGCACGGTGTCGTACCTGCCGCTCACCGACGACGAGGTCGTCGGCCTCTTCGCGGACGTCACGCGGGCGGTCGACCGGCCCGTCTGGGCGTACCACAACCCCACGACGACGCGGTTCTCCTTCACCGTCGAGACGCTGCTGCGGGTCGCGGCGCTGCCGGGCGTCGGCGGGGTGAAGGACCGGGGGATCGACGCGGCGGAGCTCCGGGCGCGCGCCGCGCGGCTCCTCGCGGACGCGCCGACGACGGTGGAGGTCGGGTTCAGCGGCGACCTGCTCGGTGTCGAAGGGCTGCTCGCCGGCGCCCGGACATGGCACACGGGCCTCGCGTCGGTGCTGCCGGGGCCGTACGTCGCGCTCGCCCGGGCGGGTGCCGCCGGGGACCGGGCGGAGGTCGACCGGCTGCTCGACGCGGTGCGGCCCGTGGTCGAGCTCGCGCTCGCGCACGGGGGCCCTCGGGTCGTGCACGCGATCGGCGAGATCCTCGGCCTGGGCACGGGCCGTCTGCCGGCACCTCTGCTGCCTCCGGCGCACGAGGTCGTCACCCGTCTGGAGCAGATGATCCCTGAGCTCGTCGGGACAACCGCGGCCCCCTGACCTGCGACGACGTAGGCGGCCGGCGAGGTCGGGGCGACGAGGTCCGTGGCCCGTGACCTAGGTCCGATGTCCCTGGCGGCGGGCGAGCGCACAGTGAGGGAGCGGCCACAAGCCGTACATCACGATGTGCTCAACGAGGAGACCCCTGATGCATCCCGACCTGGCCATGGCCCTGTACGTCCGCGAGGAGCACGACCTCGAGCTCCGTCTGGAGCGGCGACGCTCCAGCCTCGAGAGCTACGGCCGGCGGATGCCGCGGCCGCACCGGATGCCGTCCTTCCACCTCCACCACGTCGCCGCGTCCGAGCGGCGGTAGCTCCCGGGACGTTCGGCCCTCGCCCCCCGGTGGGGGCCGGACGAGCCTGGAGGTGTGCGGGTGGTCCTCGTGGTCGAGTCCATGTTCGGCTCGACGCTGCGCCTGGCCCAGCACGTCGCCGTCGGGTGTGCGTCGATGGACGCCCGGTGCGACGTGATCGAGGCGGGGTGCGCCGTCGGGCGGGTGCCGCCCGACCGTGACCTGCTCGTGCTCGCGTGCCCCACGCACCTGCGGCGCGCCCCGACGCAGCGGTCACGCGCCGCCGCCGCGACCGACGGACCCGTCCTGTCCCACGCCGGGGTCACGGACTGGCTGGCGACCGCGGGCCTGCGCCGGGGCGAGCCGGTGGCCGTGTTCGACACGCGGGTCGACGCGCGCTTCGCCGGGTCCGCCGCGAAGGAGCTGGCCCGGCAGGTCAGACGTGCGGGCGGTGCGCTCGTGGTGCCGCCGACGTCGTTCGTCGTCGTCGGCCGCCACGGCGGACCCGCCGCCGGCGAGGACGACCGCGCGTACGCCTGGGGCCGCGACCTCGTCCGTACCGCGGCCGCTCCTGACCCGGGGGCCGAGAAGTGACTTTGGTCTCAGATGAGGGCTGACCTGCGCACCTAGGTTCCCAAGCACGTGAAGGACGTGTGACGAGGTGAGGACGCCGTGGTCGGGACATCAGCAGGTGCGGGGATCGGCACGGCCGGCGGGGAGGCGAGCCTCCAGCTCCCGGACCTCGGCGGCGTCGAGGTGCTCTGGGGGGTCTCGGGGCGGGTGCTGCTCGCGCTGGGACTCGTCGTCTGCATGGCGGGGCTCGCGTTCGGGGTGGCGGTGTACCGCGAGCTGCGGAGCCTGCCGGTGCACACGTCGATGCGGGAGGTCTCCGAGCTCATCTACTCGACGTGCAAGGCGTACCTGACGAAGCAGGGGAAGTTCCTGCTGATCCTGTGGGTGTTCATCGCCGCGGTGATCGTCGTCTACTACAAGGTGCTCGTCGGGTTCGGCTGGGGGCGGGTCGCGGTCGTCATCGCGTTCTCGCTCGTCGGCATGGCCGGCTCCTACGCGGTCGCCTGGTTCGGCATCCGCGTCAACACCCTCGCCAACTCCCGCACCGCGTTCGCGTCGCTGCGCGGCAAGCCCCTGCCGCTGCACCGCATCCCGCTGCGGTCCGGCATGTCGATCGGCATGGTGCTCATCAGCCTCGAGCTGATGATGATGCTGCTCATCCTGCTGGCCCTGCCGAGCGACATCGCAGGCGCGTGCTTCATCGGGTTCGCCATCGGCGAGTCGCTCGGGGCCTCCGCGCTGCGGATCGCGGGCGGCATCTTCACGAAGATCGCCGACATCGGCTCCGACCTCATGAAGATCGCGTTCAAGATCAAGGAGGACGACGCCCGCAACCCCGGCGTCATCGCCGACTGCACGGGCGACAACGCGGGCGACTCCGTGGGTCCGAGCGCCGACGGGTTCGAGACGTACGGGGTCACGGGCGTCGCGCTCGTGACGTTCATCCTGCTGGGCGTCCACGACCCCGCCGTGCAGGCGACGCTGCTCGTCTGGATCTTCGTCGTGCGGGCCGTGATGATCGTGGCCGCCGCCGCGTCGTACCAGGTCAACGACGCGTGGACCCGGCGCAAGTACCGGGACGCGGAGCGGATGGACTTCGAGGCGCCGCTGTCGAGCCTCGTGTGGATCACGTCCGGGGCCTGCATCGTCGCGACGTTCCTGACGACGGCCGCGGTGCTCGGCGGCAGCGGGGCCGACGCCCAGTGGTGGCGGCTCGCGCTGATCGTCTCGTGCGGCACGATCGCCGGTGCGCTCATCCCGGAGCTGGTCAAGGCATTCACGTCGACGCAGAGCCGGCACGTGCGTGAGGTCGTCAAGAGCTCGCGGCAGGGCGGCCCGTCGCTCAACATCCTGTCCGGCCTCGTCGCCGGCAACTTCTCCGCCTACTGGCTCGGGATGGTCGTCGTCGGGCTCATGGGCGGCGCGTACCTCATCAGCACGCAGGGGCTCGGCGACCTCATGGTGGCCCCGTCGGTGTTCGCGTTCGGGCTCGTCGCGTTCGGGTTCCTCGGCATGGGGCCCGTGACCATCGCGGTCGACTCGTACGGCCCGGTGACGGACAACGCGCAGAGCGTCTACGAGCTGTCGGTCATCGAGGACGTCGACGACATCGACGCCGAGCTCGACCGGGACTACAGGTTCACGCCCCAGTGGGACCGCGCCAAGCGGATGCTCGAGGAGAACGACGGCGCCGGTAACACGTTCAAGGCGACCGCCAAGCCGGTGCTCATCGGGACGGCCGTGGTGGGCGCGACGACGATGATCTTCTCGATCATCGTCGGCCTGACCGACGGCCTCACGACGGGCCTCGAGAACCTGTCGCTCCTGCACCCGCCGTTCCTGCTCGGCCTCGTCACCGGTGGCGCGATGATCTTCTGGTTCACCGGCGCGTCCATCCAGGCCGTCACCACCGGCGCCTACCGGGCCGTCGAGTTCATCAAGGCCACCATCAAGCTCGACGGCGAGACGAAGGCCAGCGAGGAGGACTCCCGCCGGGTCGTGGAGATCTGCACCCAGTACGCCCAGCAGGGGATGCTCACGATCTTCCTCGGCGTCTTCTTCGCCACCCTCGCGTTCGCGTTCGTCGAGCCGTCGTTCTTCATCGGCTACCTGATCTCCATCGCGATCTTCGGCCTCTACCAGGCGATCTTCATGGCGAACGCGGGCGGTGCCTGGGACAACGCGAAGAAGATCGTCGAGGTCGACCTGCACGCCAAGGGCACCGCGCTGCACGACGCGACGATCGTCGGCGACACCGTCGGCGACCCGTACAAGGACACGTCCTCGGTCGCGCTCAACCCGGTCATCAAGTTCACGACCCTGTTCGGCCTGCTCGCCGTGGACCTCGCCGTCGACATGACGGACCGCGGGCAGCACGGCCTCGCGGTGACGCTGGCGGCGGTGTTCTTCGTCGCCTCCGCGTACTTCGTGCACCGGTCCTTCTACGGCATGCGGATCCGCAGCTCGCTCGAGGAGGATCCGTCGGCCGCCGCCGTCGACGGGACCGCCCCGCTCGTGCCCACGCAGGCGACGGAGAGCGCCGCGCCCGACGCTGCGGCGACCGACGACGCGGCCGCGCAGGCGCCGCTCCTGGAGGCTCCGGGACGATGACCAGGGTCGCGATCCGCTACGGCCACCTGCTCGTCGAGGGCGGGCGGGTGGCCGGGCACGACGCCGGTGCGACGCTGGTCCGGCGCCTCCTGCGGGTGTTCCCCGGGGCGCTCGTGATCAGTGACGGGCCGCGGCGGTGCGACGGGTTCGACATGCTGCCGCTCGAGTTCGTCGACGCCGCGGACACGGTCGTCATCAACATGGACGTCGTCGACTCGGTGAGCGTGTGGCGCCGGCTGCGTGCCGGCTGCGACGAGCCGAAGGTCATGAACTTCGTCTGGTGGGACACCGCGCAGTTCGAGCACCGCGTCGAACGTGCCGCCCTCGCCATGTCGTGCGCCCTGTTCCCGACGTTCGCGAACTCGGAGCGGACCGCGACCGAGGTGCGCGAGATCGTCGCGCAGTGGACCGTGCAGCAGCTCGCCGAGAAGGCCCGCATCGGGTGGGTCAACCTCGGCATCCGGCTGGAGCACGTGCGCCCCCGGCACGAGCCGGACGTGCCCGTCGTGCTGTACCCGGCGATCTACCTGTCCGACCGGAAGGCGCCGGCGACGTTCGTCGACGTCGTCGAGCGCGTCCACCGCCGCACGCCGATCCGCGTCGAGGCCCGGCTCGTCGAGTCCCACCTGGTGTCCGAGCAGGCCATGCGGCTGTCCCGGCACCCGTGGTGCTGGGTCGGCCCGCTCACCGCGAGCCGCGACGACTACTGGGAGGCGCTCGCCCGCACGACGGCCTTCCTCGCGACCGCCACCGAGGAGTCGTACGGCCTGGAGTACATCGAGGCCCTCGTCGCCGGGGCCGTCGGGGTGTTCCCCGACCTGCCGTGGGCGCGCGCGATCCTCCCGCCCGCGTTCCCGTTCTTCTACCGGACACCCGCGGAGGCCGAGGAGCTGCTCCTGCGGGCCGTCACCGACACCGCCGCGTGCCGTCGCGAGCTCGACCGGACCGCGGGCGGCAGCTTCCAGGAGTGGCTGCGGGCCCGGCACGACGACGACGCGTTCGACCGCGCGATCGTCGACCACGTGCGGCGGTGGTTCCCGGGCTGAGGTCGTCAGCCCTGCTGACCCGCCTGCCAGGCGAGCTGTTGTGCGTACCTGACCTGCTCGAACGCCTGGAACCCGGCCGGCGACGCCCGCGGGATCTGGGTGACGTGCACAAGGTGGCCGGACCGGACGGTGACCTCGATGTACCCCTCCATGCGGGTCTCCTTGACCAGGAGGAACAGGAGCCCGAGGAAGAAGAAGAAGCCGACGACGGCGAGGACGATGGCCCACGTCGGGGTCTTCTGGACCGGGAACGACAGGTCGCGGACCGTCCACTGCGAACCGGCCAGCGGTGCTGGGCCGTTCGGTGTGACCACCCAGTGCGCGGAGACGACGATGTCGCCGACCTGGACGAGCGGCTGCTCCGGCGCGCCCTGCGGCGGTAGGGCCGGGTCGCTCGGACCGATCATGTCTGCCGGCATGCGCCAGATCTCTCCGTCCGTGCGGTTCGACGTCGGTCGACTCTACTGGCCGGTCATGCCGCGGAACACCCGGGATCCGCCCTGCCGGTCAGACCGTGAGCTGGCCCGTCATCCAGGCAGTCCGGGTAGGTGCGGAGCAGGACGTTGTCGCGTCCGATGTGCTCCGCGCTCCAGAAGAGGCCAACGCCGTACTCGCCCTCCACGCCGTTCGTCTCCGACAAGAGGTCGCGAAGGTCGTCATGCTCGAGGGGGCCAGTGGTCCACGTCCACCGCCCCCAGGGACGCCCGGCAGGCCCCGACCGAGCGCGCGCAGCAGGATCCGCAGATTGTGAGACTGAACTTCCGCAGATTGTCGAGTGGAACATCCGCACGATGCGGCCTCGAACTTCCGCAGTCTGTGGGATGTGACCGTAGACGCCTGAACGGATGGGCTCGGTCCCGCTGCACTCGCGTCAGCGAGACGCTTGGAGTGGCATGGGACCCCGGTCCGGGGAGGGCCTGGGGCCCGTTCGACGGACGAGCCTCAGGTCTCGGTGGGGTTCGCGCCGTCGGGGTCGACAGGTTCTTCGACCCTTGGGTCGGTGGGCCCAGCCGCAGGCGACGCGAGCGCGTCGCGGAGCGTCGCCCGCCAGATGGCGGCGACGACCTCGTCCTCCGCAGCCGTCAGCGCGGCCTCGTACTCGTCGAGGGACTCGCCGGCCAAGGGCTCGCGGTAGCCGCCCGCGCGCGGTTCGGTCATGCGTCGTCGCTCCCTCCCGGTGTCGCCGGGCCGAGTGTCGGTGTCGCGGGGACGCCGGTCCGCTGCCGGACCGGCCGTACTCGTGCCGCCGGTCCGCTGCTGGACCGGCGTCGGTGCCTCGTAGCTCGGTGCCGCCGGGTGCGGTGTCTTCGCCCTGGCGTGGGTCTCGCGGTGCTGCAGGTGCCCGCCCGCGAACCGGTGCCGCGGTGCGACGTGTCGCCGGTCGTGCGCGGGTGCGTCGTCGCAATCGGGCGTGCCTATGGTGCCGCTGTCCGGTTCCGGGCGGTAGTCCCCCGTGAGTGGTGATCTTGCGGGTCGAGGCGGGGAGGTCAGGCGGGCGGGAGGCGGTGCAGCCACTGCGTGAGCAGCGCGTCGACGACGGCGGGCTGCTCGAGGATCGCGTTGTGGCCGGCGTCGTCGAGGACCGCGAACGTGGCCCGGGGGTAGTGCTCCAGCAGCTCGAACGCGTCCCGGTACCCGACGACGTGGTCGTGGCGGCCGGTGACGACGAGCGCCGGGCCGTCGAAGGTCCGGGTGTCGGGGTCGTCGGACAGCGCGTACCGGGACCGGACCGCCGCGAGGGTCTGCGGCGAGGCGGCGCGCATGCCGGGCAGCACGTGGTCGCGGAACAGCGCCCACGTCTCGGGCGACTGCACGACGGCCATGAACGCGTACTCGGCGGCCTCGCCCGGGTCGAGCGAGGACAGCAGCGCGGGGTCCTCGACGGCGACGTGCTGCGGCGGCACGTCGCGGACGTCCGCCCCGACGACCGGGCACAGGAGGGCGAGCCCGGTGACCTGCTCGCCGAGCCGGGCGGCGAGGCCGCGGGCCAGGAGCCCCCCGTACGACGAGCCGACCACGGCGAACGGCTCCGAGCCGATCTCGGTGGCGACGAGGTCGAGCAGGGCGCCGAGCACGTCGTCGGAGCTCGATGCGGGGACGTCCGCGCTGCGGCCCGAGCCGGGCAGGTCGACGTACACGCGGCGCCGGCCGGCGGCGGCGATCGTGGCGTCGAGCGGGGTCATGAAGCGGTGGTCGAGGCCGAAGCCGTGGACGAGCAGGACGGCGGGGCCGTCGCCGCGGGTGTCGCTGTACATGGGCCGTCCTGGGGTCGGGGGCGGTGAGCCGGGGCGCGCCGGAGCCTAGCGGCGGCGTCCGACATGCCGGATCCGCGGTGGCCGTCTTCTCGCTGACGACGTCGTCCCGCGGCGCGCGACCCACCCTGCGGACGGTGGTCGCGCTCCCTCGGGACGTGGTCGCGCTCCCGCGGGCGCAGATGTCGAAACCGACGCGGTTTTGTGACCTGGATCACTTGACTACGTAGTCAAGCCGGGCTTTGACTACGTAGTCATCCGACAGGGACGCCCAGAAGGGACACATCGCCGTGACCGACGAGATCGTCACCAGCAAGCCGAAGGCCGTCGTCGCCATGGACGTCGCCCGGGCCGCCGGTGTCTCGCAGAAGACGGTGTCCCGCGTCATCAACGGCGACCCGCACGTCAGCGCCCAGGTGCGCGACCGGGTGCACGAGGCGATCAAGACCCTCGGCTACCGGCCCAACCGCGCCGCCCGGAACCTCGTGCTCGGCCGCAGCCGCACCATCGGCGTCCTGTCCGTCGGGTCGACCGACTACGGCCCGTCGTCGCTCATGGTCGCCGCCGAGCACGCCATCCGCAGCGCCGGCTACACGATGTCCGTCGTCAACACCCTCCAGGGCGAGCCGGAGACGATCACCGCGGCCCTGCGGGACCTCATGGACCAGGGCGTCGACGGCGTCGTCGTCAACGAGCCCGTCGGCGTGTTCAGCCTCGCGCCCGGAGGCATCGGCGAGCTCCCGCTGCTCAGCCTCTCGGGCCGGTACGGGGTGTCGTCCAACGAGGTCGTCGCGGACGCCGACCAGGCGGGCGGCGGCCGTCAGGCCACCGAGCACCTGCTCGGCCTCGGACACCGCACGGTCCACCACGTCGCCGGGCCGCAGGGCTGGCGCTCGAGCGGTCTGCGCCACGACGGGTGGGCGGACGCGCTGCGGACCGCCGGCGTCGAGGTCCCGCCCGCCCGCTTCGGCGACTGGTCCGCACGGTCCGGGTACGAGGCGGGCGTGCACCTCGCGGCCGACCCGGACGTCACCGCCGTCTTCGTCGCCAACGACCAGATGGCCATCGGCGTGCTGCGTGCCATGACGGAGGCGGGGCGCGACGTGCCCGGCGACGTGAGCGTCGTCGGCTTCGACGACGTCCCCGAGGCCGCGTACCTGCCCCGGGCCCTCACCACCATCCGGCAGGACCTCGGCCACCTGGCCACCTTCGGCGTCGGCCTGCTCGTCGACGCCATCGAGAACCCCCGGCAGCAGGACCGCCGCGAGGACGTCCCGGTCGAGCTCGTGGTCCGGGAGACGACAGCCGCACCGCAGGGTCACCGGCGGGCCTAAGCAGACGGCCACCGTGACCGACCCCCGCAGGACCATGCAGAACACGAAGGAGTGGAGCATGACCAGAACCACGACGTGGCGTCGCAAGGCCACGGGACTGACCGCAGGGATCGCCGTCGCCGCGCTCGCGCTCACCGCGTGCAGCAGCGGCGGAGGTGGCGACGAGGCGACGACGGCCGCCGTCAGCCAGGCCGACATCGACAAGGCGATGCAGACGCCGACCACGCTGACCTTCTGGACCTGGGTGCCCGACATCCAGAAGGAGGTCGACCTGTTCGAGAAGGCGTACCCGCAGATCAAGGTCGAGGTCGTCAACGTCGGCCAGGGCGCCGACCACTACAAGAAGATGCGCAGCGCGCTGCAGTCCGGCAAGGGCGCCCCCGACGTCACGCAGATCGAGTTCCAGCACGTGCAGTCGTTCGCCCTCGGCGACAACCTGCTCGACCTCACGCCGTACATCCCGGCCGACACCAAGGACGACTACGTGCCGTGGGTGTGGAAGCAGGTGCTGTCCACGGACGGCTCGAAGATCTGGAGCATCCCGCAGGACTCCGGCCCCATGGGGATCCTCTACCGGGACGACATCTTCCAGGCCGCCGGCGTCCAGGTCCCCGCGACGTGGGACGACTTCGCGACCGCCGCCCAGACGATCCACACCGCGAACCCGAGCACCTACATCACCAACCTGCCCGGCAACGACATGGGGCAGTTCACCGGGATGATGTGGCAGATCGGCGCCCGCCCGTTCGGCTGGGACGGCGACAAGACCGTCACCATCGACGTGAACTCCGACAAGGCCCAGCAGCTCGCGCAGTACTGGCAGGACCTCATCCAGAAGGACCTCGTCTCGGTCGACCCGGACTTCACCGACACCTGGTACCAGGGGCTCGCCAACGGCAAGTACGCGAGCTGGTCGCCGGCCGCCGCGTGGGGCCCGGTGTTCCTGCAGGGGACGGCGGAGAGCACGTCGGGCCTGTGGCGCGCCGCGCAGGTGCCGCAGTGGGAGGCCGGCGGTGACCCCGTCTCCGCCAACTGGGGCGGCTCGTCGGACGCGGTGCTGAAGAGCACCAAGAACCCGATCGCCGCCGCGCAGTTCGCGCTCTGGCTGAACCACGACCCGTCGTCGACGCTCATGATGGCCAACGAGCAGTTCCTCTTCCCGACGACGAACGACACGCTCGCCAGCCCCGAGTTCGCCGACCAGAAGTCGGAGTTCTACGGCGGCCAGGAGGTCAACAAGCTCTTCGCCGAGATCTCGACGACCGTCCCCGAGGACTTCGGGTGGCTGCCGTTCATGGACTACGCCTACTCGGCGGGCCAGGAGACCGTCGGCAAGGCGATCGCCGACAAGGGGGACGTCGTCGGCGCCCTCAAGGCGTGGCAGGACGACCTCGTCGGCTACGCGAAGCAGCAGGGCTTCACCGTCAAGTAGCACGGGACCCCGCGCCGCCCCGCGCCCACACCCGCGGGGCGGCGCACCCGGCCTGAGGAGACCCACCATGACCACAGCCGACCTTCGCGCGCCCGAGAAGCCCACCGTCCTTCGTCGCGGACCATCACGGCTCCGCCGTCGCGAGAGCGCCGCCGCCTGGGTGCTCATCACCCCGTTCGTCGTCCTGTTCCTGCTGTTCCTCGTCGTGCCGATCGTGTACTCCGGCTACCTCAGCCTGTTCCGCGAGCAGCTCGTCGGGGGGAACACGTTCGTCGGGCTGGAGAACTACACGCGGGCGCTGACCGACCCGTCGTTCCTGTCCGGCGTCGCCCGCATGGCGCTGTTCCTGCTCATCCAGGTGCCCGTGATGCTCGGCCTCTCGCTGGTGTTCGCGCTGCTGCTCGACGCGGGCGTGCTCTACCTGCAGAAGGTCGTGCGGCTCGGCATCTTCATCCCGTACGCCGTGCCGAGCGTCATTGCCGCCCTCATGTGGGGCTACCTGTACGGCCCGGACTTCGGGCCCTTCGCGCAGCTCGCCGACAAGCTCGGGACGAGCGCGCCACCGTTCCTGTCGGCCGACTGGATGCTGTTCTCGCTGATGAACATCGTGAGCTGGGAGTTCATCGGCTACAACATGATCATCCTGTACGCGGCCCTGCGGTCCGTGCCGCGCGAGCTGTTCGACGCCGCCGCGGTCGACGGCGCCGGCACCGTCCGCACCGCGTGGAGCATCAAGATCCCCGCGATCCGGCCGGCCATCCTGCTGACCGTCATCTTCTCGGTCATCGGGTCGTTCCAGCTCTTCAACGAGCCGAGCATCCTGCGCAACCTCGCGCCCAACGTGATCGGCATCGACTACACGCCGAACCTCTACGCGTACAACCTCGCGTTCATCAACCGGGACAGCAACTACGCCGCCGCGATCGCCTTCATCCTCGGCATCGTCATCATGGTCGTGTCGTACACGGTGCAGCTGTCCGCCCAGCGCAAGGAGCGTGCAGCCCGATGACGACCATCCGCGCCACCGCCGAGCCGGTGCTCACCGGCATCCCTCGCGAGACGCCCCCGCCGCCGCGTCGCCGCCGGACCCACTCGTCCGACCAGCCGCGCCGCAGCAAGTTGCTCACGATCATCATGATCGTCACGCTCCTGTACTTCCTGCTGCCGCTGTGGTGGCTGGTCGTCGCGTCGACGAAGTCCAACGCCGACCTGTTCACGAGCTTCGGCCTGTGGTTCTCGGGCACGAACTCGCTGTGGGCCAACATCCAGGACGTGTTCACGACGCAGGACGGCGTGTACCTGCTGTGGCTGCGCAACTCGCTCGTCTACGCGATCACCAGCGCCGTCGGCGCCGCGTTCCTCGCGACGATGGCCGGGTACGCGTTCGCGAAGTACCGGTTCCGCGGCGGCAACCTCGTGTTCAGCGGGATCCTCGGCGCGATCATGATCCCGACGACCGCGCTGACGATCCCGACGTACCTGCTGTTCGCCAACGCGGGCCTCACGAACACCCCGTGGGCCGTCATCCTGCCGTCGCTCGTCAGCCCGTTCGGCGTCTACCTCATGCGCGTGTACGCGGCCGACGCGGTCGACGACACCCTCATCGAGGCCGCCCGCGTCGACGGCGCCGGGGAGCTGCGGATCTTCTTCACCGTCGGGCTGCGGCTGCTCGTGCCGGGCATGGTCACGGTGCTGCTGTTCGCGCTGGTCTCGACGTGGAACAACTACTTCCTGCCGCTGATCATGCTCAACTCGCCCGACCTGTACCCGCTCACCGTGGGTCTCGCGCAGTGGCAGGCGCTCGCCGCCGGCGGGTCGGGGTCGCGGGCCCTGTTCTCGACGATCATCACGGGCGCGTTCATCTCGATCATCCCGCTCGTCATCGCGTTCCTGTTCCTGCAGCGGTACTGGCAGAGCGGGCTCGCGAGCGGTTCGGTCAAGGGCTGACGGGGAGGACGGGACATGGCTGTGGAGCACCGCGGGGTGCGCTTCGGCGCCGCGTACTACTACGAGTACGCGGGGCCGGGCGACGACCCCAAGCCCGAGACCCTCGAACGGGACCTCGACCTCATGTCGGCCGCCGGGTTCACCGTGATCCGCGCCGGCGAGTCGGTGTGGTCCACGTGGGAGCCCGACGAAGGACGGTTCGACCTCGACTGGCTCGAGCCCGTCCTCGACGGCGCGCACGCCCGCGGCATCGAGGTGGTGCTCGGCACCCCGACGTACGCGGTGCCGATGTGGCTGGCCCGCC
This sequence comes from Cellulomonas chitinilytica, assembly GCF_016862675.1. GTDB lineage: Bacteria > Actinomycetota > Actinomycetes > Actinomycetales > Cellulomonadaceae > Cellulomonas > Cellulomonas chitinilytica. The sequence goes on from NZ_BONK01000017.1 coordinate 82,133, forward strand.
GGTACCCGGAGGTCGCCGGGGAGTTGGGCACCGGAGAGCGCATCGGGTGGGGTGCCCGGCAGGAGGCCGACTTCACGCACCCCGCGTTCCGGTTCCATGCCGAGCGGATCCTGCGGCTCGTCGTCGAGCGGTACCGGGACCACCCGGCCGTCGTCGGGTGGCAGGTCGACAACGAGCCCGGCCTGCACCTGCTGCACAACCGCGGGGTGTTCGAGCGGTTCGTCGACCACCTGCGGCATCGCTACGGCGACGTGGAGACGCTCAACCGGGAGTGGGGGCTCGTCTACTGGTCGCACCGGCTGTCCACCTGGGCGGACCTGTGGACGCCCGACGGGAACGTGCAGCCGCAGTACGACCTCGCGTGGCGGCGGTTCCAGGCGTCCCTGACCACCGAGATGATCGACTGGCAGGCCCGGGCCGTGCGTGCGCTCGCACGGGACGACCAGTTCGTCACCACCTGCATCGCCTACGAGCGGCCCGCGCTCGACGACGCCGACCTCGCGTCCGTCCTGGACGTGACCAGCGGGAACGCCTACTACGGGATGCAGGACGCGCTCCTGCACCCGAGCAGCGAGACGCCGGCCCAGTACTGGACCGCGTACGGCACCTGGGCGCTGTTCCAGGTCGGGGACGTCATGTTCTCCAGCCGCGGGGAGCCGTTCCTCGTCACCGAGACGGACGCGCAGTCGATCGGCGGGCCCTCGACGAACTTCCCGGCCTACCCGGGCCAGTGGCGGCAGGCCGCGTGGGCGCTCGTCGCCCGGGGGGCCCGGATGATCGAGTACTGGCACTGGCACACGCTGCACTACGGCGCCGAGACCTACTGGGGCGGCGTCCTGCCGCACAGCGGCCTGCCGGGGCGGGCGTACCGCGAGATCGCGGGGCTGGGTGCGGAGCTCGGGCGGGTCGGCCCGGCGCTCGCGGACGCCGTGCCCGACGCGGACGTCGCGATCCTGTCCTCGACGGACGCGCGGTTCGCGCTCGCGGGCCAGCCGCCGCTGCAGCGCGACGACGGGACCGGGGACCCGAACAGCTACCCGAGGATCGTCAGGGCCTTCTACCGGGGGGCGTTCGACGCGGGTCTGCAGGTGCGGGTCGTCCGGCCGCAGCACCTGTTCGTCGACGACCCCGCGGCGGTCGTCGAGCGGCATCCCGTGCTCGTCGCGGCCGGGTACTACCCGGCGTCCGACGCGGACCTCACCTGGCTGCTGCGGTACGCCGAGGCCGGCGGCCACCTCGTCGTCGGGCCGCGCACCGGGTACGCGGACCACGAGGGGCGGGCGCGGGCTTCCGTGCAGCCGGCGATGCTGTCGGAGGCGGCCGGGGTCTCGTACGACGAGCTCTCGAACCTCGTCGGGCCTGTGCCCGTCACCGGGGCGCTGACCGGGGACGCCACCGCGTGGGCCGAGTGCCTCGTGCCCGACGGCGCCGACGTGCTCGCGACGTTCGACCACCCGCACCTGGGGGCGTGGGCCGCCGCCACGACGAGGTCCCACGGCTCGGGCCGTGTCACCGTGGTGGGGACCGTCCCCGGTCTCGACCTGGCGCGGTCGCTCGCCGACTGGCTCGTGCCCGCACCCCTCGCGGGCTGGGCCGACCTGCCGCCGAGCGTCACCGTCCACACCTCGACGCGGCCCGACGGGTCCCGCGTCCACGTCCTGCACAACTGGTCCTGGGAGGCCGCCACCGTGACCGCACCTGTCGACCTGTCCGTCCTCGTCACCCCGCGGGGTGCCGCCCTGGCCGACCCGCCACCCGCTTCCGACGGCGGCGGCTCGCTGACCGCCGGCGAGACCGTGACCCTCGGCTCGTGGGACGTGCTCGTGGCGGTGACCCGGTGAGCCGCTGGACGGGCCGCTGGCCCACCGACGGCATCGCGTTCGGCGCCGACTACAACCCGGAGCAGTGGCCGCAGGAGGTGTGGGCCGAGGACGTCTCCCTGATGCGCGAAGCGGGTGTGAACCTCGTCAGCCTCGGCATCTTCTCCTGGGGGCAGCTCGAACCCGAGGAAGGCCGGTTCGAGTTCGAGTGGCTCGACCGGATCCTCGACCTGCTGCACGAGGCGGGCATCGGCGTCGACCTCGCGACGCCCAGCGCCGCACCGCCAGTCTGGCTGCACCTGGCGCACCCCGAGATGCTGCCCGTCGACGCCGACGGCCTGCGGTTCACGCACGGCAGCCGCGAGTCCTGGTGCGTGTCGTCGCCCGTCATCCGGGCGCACGCCACCCGAGTCGCCCGTGTGCTCGCCGAGCGGTACGGGCACCACCCGGCCGTCCGCATGTGGCACGTGTCCAACGAGCTCGCCTGCCACAACGGCCGGTGCTACTGCGACGTGTCCGCCGCGGCGTTCCGCGACTGGCTCGGCAAGGAGTACCCGGACGTCGACGCCCTCAACCTCGCGTGGGGCACCGCGTTCTGGGGGCAGCGGTACACGTCGTTCGAGCAGATCCTGCCCCCGCGCCGCACCACGACCATCCCCAACCCGGGCCAGCGGCTCGACTACGACCGGTTCTCGTCCGACGCGTTCGTCGCGCACCTCGAGGCCGAGGCGGCCGTGCTCCGCGAGGTCACCCCGCACCTGCCCGTCACCACGAACTACATGGTCATGGGCGACTTCCACCAGCTCGACTACCAGGCGACCACGCCGCTCGTCGACATCGTCTCCAACGACCACTACCTGTGGGCCGAGGACCCGCGCGGCTGGGCGGAGCTCGCGTTCAGCGCCGACCGGGTCCGCGGGCTCGCCGGCGGCAAGCCGTGGATCCTCATGGAGCACTCGACGAGCGCCGTGAACTGGCAGCCGCGCAACCTCGCCAAGGAGCCCGGGCAGATGCTGCGCAACTCGTTGCAGCACGTGGCCCGGGGGTCGGACGGGGTGCTGTTCTTCCAGTGGCGGCAGTCCCGGGCCGGTGCCGAGAAGTACCACTCGGGGATGGTGCCGCACGCCGGACGCGACTCCGACGTGTTCCGCGAGGTCGTCGACCTCGGCGGGGTGCTGGGGCGGCTCGCGGAGGTGCGCGGGTCGGTCGTCGCGCCCGCGCGGGTCGCACTGCTGTGGGACACGCAGGCGTGGTGGGCGACCGACCTGGAGGCCCACCCGAGCGTCGACGTGCAGTACCTCGACGTCGCACGCGACCTGCACGGCGCCCTGCTCGACGCGGGTGTGGCCGTCGACGTGCTGCCCGCGTCGTCCTCCCTCGACGGGTACGACGTGGTGCTCGTGCCGACGCTGTACCTGGCGCCCGACGGCCTGTCGGCGCGGCTGTCGTCCGTGGTGGAGCGCGGCGGGCAGGTGCTCGTCACCTACTTCTCCGGGATCGTCGACCACGCCGACCGCGTGATCCTCGGCGGGTACCCCGGGGCGTTCCGGGACCTGCTCGGGGTGCGGGTCGAGGAGTTCGCCCCCTTGGCTGCGGACGGTGCGGTCACGCTGAGCGACGGCGGCGCAGGGCTCGTCTGGAGCGAACGGCTCACGGCGCCGGGTGCGGAGGTCCTCACGACGTTCGTCGACGGGCCCTCCGCCGGACGGCCCGCGCTGACCCGGCGCGACGTCGACGGCGGCGGGGGCGCCTGGTACCTGGCGACCCGGCTCGACGCCCCGTCGGTCGCCGCCCTGCTGGACCAGGTGCTGTCGGCCGCCGGTGTCGCGCCCGTCGTCCCGTCGCCCGGTGGCCTGGACGTCGTGCGCCGGACGTCGCAGGACGGGTCGTGGCTGTTCGCGATCAACCACACCGACGCCGACGTCCCGCTGCACGCGACCGGCACGGACCTGGTCCGGTCGGCACCGCACGCGTCGGGCGACGTGGTCCCGGCCCGCGGCGCGGTGGTGCTGCGCGAGATCGACTGAACCCCCGCCCACCCGGGCCAGGGCCAAGGCCGGGCCGGGGTCGGTAGCGTGGCCGGATGCGGACGGGAGGCGTCCGGATCCGGAGGTGGCGTGAGCGAGGAGCAGAACCCGACCGCGCGGGCGCTCGTCGCGCTCGAGCTGATCCAGCGGTCGCCCGGGATCACCGCGCAGCGGCTCGCGGACGCCCTCGGGGTCACCGAGCGGGCCGCGCGGCGGTACGTCGCCACGCTCAGGGCAGCCGACATCCCGATCGTCGCGACGCGTGGCCCGTACGGCGGGTACCGGGTCGGCCGCGGGGTGCGGCCGCCGCCGATGCTGTTCTCCGCCGACGAGGCGCTCGCCCTGGTCATGGCACTGCTCGACGGCCACCACGACGTCGCCGACCCCGGCGCGCCCGTCGGCACCGCGCTCGGCAAGATCCTGCGGTCCCTGCCCGAGTCGGTCGCGCAGCCCGCCCAGGCGGTCCGTGCGGCGGTGTCGCCCGCCCCCGACGGCAGCGCGGCGCGCCCCGACCCGGCCACGACGACGACCCTCGTCGAGGCGTCCACGGCCCGCCGCTCGGTGCGGCTGGAGTACCGGTCGGAGAGCGGTCGCACGTGGCACACCGACGTGGACCCGTGGGCCGTCGTCGTGCGGCACGGCCGCTGGTACCTGCTCTGCCACGCGCACCACGCCGACGCCCGGCGCGCGTACCGGGTGGACCGGGTGCTCGGCGTGGAGCTGCTCGACGCGACGTTCACGCCGCCCGACGACCTCGACCCCGTCGCCGAGCTCGAGGCGCACCTCGCGGTCGGGTGGGAGTTCGGCGTCGACGTCGTCATCCAGGCGCCCGTGCACCGGGCGCGGGCCTGGGTGCCGCGGACCATCGGGCGTCTGGAGGCGCTCGACGGCTCGTCGTGCCGGCTGGTCGCGACCACGTCGAACCCCTACTGGTACGCCGAGCGCCTCGCGGTCCTGCCGGTGCCGTTCCGGGTGGTCGGGGGACCGGAGCTGCTCGCCACCGTGCGGTCGCTGGGCCGGCGGATGACCTCCGCGACGAGCGGGACGACGGGCGCCACGGACAGCGCCGCCCCGAACAGTGCGGCGAACGCCTCGACGGACCCCGGCGCGCCGGACGGCGTCACGCCCGCCACAGCCACGTGAGCTGGTCGCCGGCCTTCGGCAGCCACCCGTCGGGCGGGTCCTCCCCGACGCGCCCGTCGACGACCTCCCGGATCAGGTCGGCGTGCCCGGCGTGCCGGGCGTACTCCTGGACGAGGTCGAACAGGAGCCGCCGCAGGCTGCACCGGTTCCCGTCGTCGTCGGCCCGGTGGACGAGCTGGTCGAGCCCGCCGTCCGCGAGCGCGGCGCGCAGCCGCGACCGGGAGCGGTGCATCGCGCCGTCCCAGATCGCGTAGAGCTCGTCGGGTGTGTCGCCGGCGGCGGCGAGGAGCTCGGAGTGGTTCTCCTCCCAGTTCTCGGGGTGCCAGATCGGTCCGGGGTGCTGCCCGGCGAGGTGCCACGAGAAGTAGGTGTCCTCGACGGCGGCGAGGTGCTTGAGCAGGCCGCCGAGGGTGAGCGTGGACGCCCCGACGGTCTGGTCGAGGCCCGCGGCGTCGAGGTCGTCCGCCTTCCAGCGGAACGTGACGCGCATCAGGTCCAAGGAGCCGACGAGGTGCTCGACCTCGGTGCCGGCGAGCGGTGTCCCGAACTGTTCGTAGGTCATGCGACGGACGCTAGGGACGGTTCCGGACGATCTCCGTCCGGAAGGCCGACGCGAACATCACTCGATCGTGCACCGCGCGCACGGGTGAACCGGGACAAATCGGCGCACGTCCACCCGTACCGTCGCTCGTGCAACCCGTGCACGTCCTCTGGAGCGGAGTCTCGTGACAGGCGAACAGCCGAACGGCCGCAGCGCGGTGGCGCCGGTTCGCCACCCCTACCGGCGAGAACGCCCGGGCGCACCGGGGGATCGCGACACGCTGAGCCCCCTGGCGACGACCGGGTCCACGCGTGCGGTCGTGCACGCCGCACGCATCGTCGTTCCGCTGCTGGCGGCGATCGGCTACCTGGTCCTGGTCGACGTCCTTCTCGTCGGTGTGTCCGATCGGCTGCTGCCCACGACGTCGGTCGACCCGCACCCGCTGGCGAACCAGGTGCTCGCGGTGGCGGCCGTCTACCTGCCGGGTGTCGTCTGGGCCGCGATGTCGTGGCTGACACGGCACCGACGGACCCTCGAGCAGGTGCTGTTCCACGTGGCCGCGCTGGTCGTGCTCGCGCCGCTGGCCCTCGTCCTGGCGTTCTGACCGACGTCGACGAGTCGTCAGGCCGGGGGCATCCGGTCGAAGGTGTCCGGGTCCGGGCCGGTCCGCTCGTCGCGGTTCAGGCCGTCGATGTCCGTGAGGTCCTCGGCGGTGAGCTCGAAGCCGAAGACGTCGAAGTTCTCCTCGACGCGAGCCCGGGTGACCGACTTCGGGAACACGACGTGCCCGTGCTGGAGGTGCCAGCGCAGGATCACCTGGGCGGGCGTGCGGTCGTGCGCGTGCGCGATGCGCGCGATCGTCTCGTCGCCGAGCACCGCACCCTGCCCGAGCGGTGACCACGCCTCGACCGCGATCCCGTGCTCGAACGCGAGCGCCCGGAGCCCGGTCTGAGTGAGGTACGGGTGCACCTCGATCTGGTTCACCGCGGGGACCACGGTCGTCTCGTCGAGCAGCCGGCGCAGGTGGGCGCGCTGGAAGTTGGAGACCCCGATCGCCTTCGCCCGGCCGGACGCGTAGACGTCCTCGAGCGCCCGCCAGGTCTCGACGTAGTCGCTGAGCATCGCGAGCGGCCAGTGGATGAGGAACAGGTCCACGTACTCGGTGCCGAGCTGGTCCAGGGTCCGGTCGAACGCGTCGCGCGCGGCCTGCGGGGCGTGCGCGGCGTTGTTCAGCTTGCTCGTGACGAACACGTCGGCGCGGTCCAGTCCCGACTCCGCCAGGGCCTCGCCGACGCCGCGCTCGTTGCGGTAGCTCTGCGCGGTGTCGATGTGCCGGTAGCCGACCTCGAACGCCTGCAGGACGGCGTCCTTGGTCTCGTCGGGCGGGATCTGGAAGACGCCGAAGCCGAGCTGCGGGATCTTCACGCCGTTGTTCAGCGTGACGTGAGGGGTGCGCATGGCCCCATCAGACATCGAGCGGTCCCTGTCTGTCGTCGTGGTGTCCACGCTTCGGCCCCCGCCGGTGGGCGGGGGCCGGAGCGCGTCAGTCGCCCTTCACGTTGAGGATCTGCCGCAGCGTGTGCCGGACCTCGACGAGGTCGGCGGCGTCGGCCATGACCTGGTCGATGTCCTTGTACGCCGCGGGGATCTCGTCGATGAACGCGTCGGTGTCCCGGTACTCGATCCCGGCCATGGCCTCCCGGAGCTGCTCGTGCGTGAACAGCCGGCGGGCGGCGGACCGGGAGTGGTTGCGCCCGGCGCCGTGCGGCGACGAGCACAGCGACAGCCGGTCGCCCTTGCCGACGACGACGTACGACGCGGTCCCCATCGACCCGGGGATGAGCCCGGGCACCCCGGCGCCGGCGTGGATGGCGCCCTTGCGGGACACCCACACGTCCTTGCCGAAGTGCTTCTCCTTCTCGGTGAAGTTGTGGTGGCAGTTGATCCGCTCGCGCTCGTCGACGGCCTCGCCCATGTGCGCGGAGACGGCCCCCACGACCCGGTCCATCATCTCCTCGCGGTTCAGCAGGGCGAAGTGCTGGGCCCACCGCAGCTCGCGGACGTAGGCCCAGAACTCGTCGGTGCCCTCGACGAGGTAGGCGAGGTCCGGGTCCGGCAGGCTGATCCACCACTTCTTGCACAGGTCCGCGGCGACGGCGATGTGCTTCTGGGCGATCTTGTTGCCGACGCCCCGTGACCCCGAGTGCAGGAACAGCCACACCGTGCCGGTCTCGTCGACCGTCACCTCGATGAAGTGGTTCCCGGACCCGAGCGACCCGAGCTGCAGCCGCCAGCTCGCCGCGTACCGCCCCGGGTCGAACCCCGCCTTCTCGGCGAGCGCCTCGAGCTCGCGCACCCGCGCCTCGGCCGTGGGCGTCAGCGACGCGTTGTACTGCCCGGCCGACAGCGGCACGGCCGCCTCGATGGCCTCGCGCAGCGTCGTCAGCGACCCGGCGGCCCGGACCTCGTCGGCCGTCCACTGCGTGCGGACGGCGATCATGCCGCAGCCGATGTCCACGCCGACGGCCGCGGGGATGATCGCGCCGAGCGTCGGGATCACCGAGCCGACGGTCGCGCCCTTGCCGAGGTGCGCGTCGGGCATGAGGGCCAGGTGCGGGTAGACGAACGGCATCGTCGCGGTGCGGACGGCCTGGTCCCGGGTGTTCGGCTCCAGGATCGACGCCCAGCTGATGAGGTTCTTGGAAAGGTGCTCTCGCGTCATGGAGCGGGATCCTCCCAGCGCCGACGGGGCTGCCGCCGGTCTATTACCCGACCGGAGAAGCCGCCACGAAGCCCGGGACGTCCTCGACCCGGTAGTACACGGGAAGTCCACGTTCCTGCGCGATTGCGACGTCCTGGTCGGCGCCCGTCGACTCGCCCTCCAGGCGGAGGACGGCGTCGCAGTGCTGCAGCAGGCGCTCCGCGGTGGGGTACATGACGCTCTCGGCCAGGGGGCTGAGCGGGCCGTCCGCGCCGGCGCTGCTGAGCACCGGAAGCGCCACCCACTCGCCGATCATCGGGATGTGGCCGCTGCGGAAGATCGGCCAGGCGGCCTGTTCGAGGCGTGCGAGGTTCTGCGCCATCAGGGCCGGGTCGTCACCGGTGCCGGAGCGGTAGGGGCCGGCGATGAGGATCATCAGTGGTGTCGTCATGTGCAGTAGTATGCACGAGTCGGAACAATCAAGGAGAAACGTGCAACGGCTGGCCTCAGAACGCAAGGAGCTCCTGCTCGACCGGCTGCGGGTCGACGGGCGGCTCGTCGCGAAGGACATGGCCGCCGAGCTGGACACGTCCGAGGACACCATCCGCCGCGACCTGCGCGAGCTCGCCGTCGCCGGCCTGTGCCGGCGCGTGTACGGCGGCGCGATCCCGGTAGCTCCGGCCGCCGCGAGCTACGCACGCCGGCAGGAGATCGCCACCACCAGCAAGCACCGCGTGGCCGTCGCCTGCCTGGAGCTGATCCAGCCGGGGAGCACGGTCATCCTCGACGGTGGCACGACCGCGCTCGAGGTCGCCCGGCTGCTGCCTCACGACCTCGACGTCACGGTGATCACCCACAGCCCGACGATCGCCGTCGCGCTCGTCGACCACCCGGCCGAGGTCTTCATCCTGGGCGGCCGGCTGTTCAAGCACTCGGTCGTGGCATCCGGTGCGGCCGCGGCCGAGGCGGCGGCGCAGGTGAGCGCCGACCTGTTCCTGATGGGCGTCACCGGTGTGCGGCCGGACACCGGCCTGACGACGGGCGACGTCGACGAGGCGGCGATGAAGCGCACCCTGTCGCGAAGGGCGGCGCAGACCTGGGTCATGGCCAGCGAGGAGAAGATCGGTGCGGCCTCGCCGTTCCCGGTGCTCCGTCTCGACGAGGTCGCGGGCATCGTCAGCGACGCGGACCCGCAGCACCCCGTCCTCGCGGAGCTCGCGCGAGCCGACGTGCGGGTGCTGCAGGCGTAGGCCACCCCGGGAACGTCGCGCGACGAACGAGGGGTGCACCCCTGCCGCTTGATGCGGTGGTGGTCGCGGTCGATGCCTGCGGGCCGTCGCGACCTGGTCGGCGAGCGTGCGCGGACGGTCGCCCCGGGCGACGTGGTGACGTACTTCGTCGTCCGCTCGCCTGGCACCCGACCCCCGGACGTGGCTAGCGTGCGAAAGGTGACCCAGAACACGGAACCCATCGCCATCCGCGAGCGCACGGTCGACGGCTTCACGCGCGAGTTCCTGCGGGAGCTCAACTTCGGGCAGGGGGTCGACCTGTCACGGGCCTCGGTCAACGACCAGTACCTCGCGCTGGCGAGGACCGTCCGGCACTACCTCATGGTCCGCTGGCTGGAGACGTTGCGGCGGCAGTACGAGCTGCAGGCCAAGTCGGTGGCGTACCTGTCGGCGGAGTTCCTGCTGGGGCGGCAGCTCGACAACGCGCTGCTCGCGTCGGGCCTGCAGGACGTGGTCGAGGAGGGGCTGGGGAACCTGGGGATCGACCTGGCGACGCTGCGTGACGCCGAGGTGGAGCCGGGTCTCGGCAACGGCGGCCTGGGGCGGCTGGCGGCGTGCTTCGTCGACTCGCTGGCCACCATGAATGTGCCCTGCATCGGGTACGGGATCCGGTACGAGTACGGCATCTTCCGGCAGACGTTCGTCGACGGCTGGCAGGTGGAGAAGCCCGACAACTGGCTGGCCCTGGGGTCGCCGTGGGAGTTCCCGCACCCGGAGGCCGCGGTGACGGTGAGCTTCGGCGGTCACACGGAGACGTACGACGACGAGGGCACGGAGCGGACCCGGTGGGTGCCGGGCTGGAGCGTGCTGGGCGTCCCGTACAACTACATGGTCCCGGGGTTCGAGAACGGCCGTGTGAACACGCTGCGGCTGTGGAGCGCGCAGGCCACCCGAGCGTTCGACCTGGAGATCTTCAACGCCGGCGACTACGCCGAGGCCGTCCGGGCGCAGACGTTCGCGGAGAACATCTCGAAGGTCCTGTACCCGGAGGACTCGACCCCGCAGGGCAAGGAGCTGCGCCTGCAGCAGCAGTACTTCTTCGTCGCGTGCTCGCTCGCGAACTTCCTCGAGGAGGTGCTGCCGGAGGACTTCGACCTGCGCCGCCTGCCCGAGCGCATCATCTTCCAGCTCAACGACACGCACCCGGTCATCGCGATCCCCGAGCTCATGCGGATCCTCGTCGACGAGCGCAAGTGGAACTGGGACGACGCGTGGGCCGTCATCCAGAAGGTGTTCGCGTACACCTGCCACACGCTGCTCCCCGAGGCGCTGGAGGTGTGGTCGGCGGACCTGCTCGGCCGGCTCCTGCCGCGGCACCTGGAGATCATCTACCGGATCAACGAGGAGTTCCTCGACGGGGTCCGCGAGCGGTACCCGGACGACGAGCTGCGGGTGCGGCGGATGTCGATCATCGCGGAGCACCCCGAACGGTCGGTGCGGATGGCGTTCCTCGCGACGGTCGCGGGCACCAAGGTCAACGGGGTCGCCGCGCTGCACTCGCAGCTGCTGGCCGACAAGGTGCTGCACGACTTCTCGGAGTACTTCCCGGAGAAGTTCACGAACGTCACGAACGGCATCACGCCCCGCCGGTTCGTCCGGCTCGCCAACCCCGGCCTGTCGGGGCTGATCACGGGAGCGATCGGGGACGGCTGGGTCACGGACCTGGAGCGGCTCAAGGAGCTCGAGCCGCTCGCGGACGACGCCGAGTTCCGGCGGCTGTTCCGCGAGATCAAGACGAACAACAAGCACCGCCTCGTCGACGTGCTGCGGGAGCGGGACGGCATCGAGCTGGACCCGGACACGATGCTCGACGTCATGGTCAAGCGGCTGCACGAGTACAAGCGCCAGACCCTCAAGCTGCTGCACGTCGTGTCCCTGTACGAGCGGATCACGTCGGGCGTGCTCGACATCGACAAGGTCACGCCCCGCACGTTCGCGTTCGGCGCGAAGGCCGCGCCGGGCTACCGGATGGCGAAGCAGATCATCGGGCTCATCAACGCGGTCGGCCGCACCATCAACGAGGACCCGGCGGTCAAGGGCCGGCTGAGCATCGCGTTCCCGGCGAACTACAACGTGACGCTCGCCGAGACGCTCATCCCGGCGGCCGACCTGTCCGAGCAGATCTCGCTGGCCGGCAAGGAGGCGTCCGGCACGGGCAACATGAAGTTCGCGCTCAACGGCGCCCTGACGATCGGCACGGACGACGGCGCGAACGTCGAGATCCGCCAGCTCGTCGGCGACGACCACTTCTTCCTGTTCGGCCTCACGGAGCCGGAGGTCGCGGACGTCGTCGACGCCGGCTACCACCCGACGTCCTACTACGAGTCGAACAAGACGCTGCGGCACGCCCTCGACCTCATCGCGTCGGGGAAGTTCTCCGGCGGGGACCGGCACGTGTTCGAGCCCGTCGTCGCGAACCTGCTGCAGGAGGACCGGTTCCTGGTGCTCGCCGACTTCCAGGCGTACCTCGACGCGCAGGACCGGGTCGACGCCGCGTACGCCGACACGGACGCGTGGACCCGCTCGGCGGTGCTCAACGTGGCCCGGTCGGGGTTCTTCTCGTCGGACCGCAGCATGCGCGACTACATCGACCGGATCTGGCACACGCCGCCCATCGACCCGAACGCCTGAGCGCCCGGCCTCGGCCCGCCCCCGGACCGTCCCCGCGTGGGACCGGCCGGGGGCGGCGCTCGTTACCCTGGTGCGGTGACCCCCAAGAAGCCCCAGGAGATGAAGCCGTCCACGGCGGCCGCCAAGCTCGACGTGTACCTGCCGGCGACCCCTGAGGAGTTCCAGCAGGGGACCGTGACGCGCGAGGAGCTCGCCGAGCTGCAGCGCAACCCTCCGCAGTGGCTCGTGGACCTGCGCCGCGACGGACCGCACCCCCGCAACGTCGTCGCAGGGCGGCTGCGGGTGTCGATCAGCGGTCTCGCCCGCGGCGGCGTCACCGAGCCGCTGACCACCGAGCAGATCGCCGCGCTCGTCGCCGACCCGCCCGAGTGGCTGGTGCGCGAGCGGGCCACGCAGGACGAGGTCCGCCGCGAGGAGCGCCGGCAGCGCTCGCGGGAGGCCGACCGGCGCGCGGAGGCCGAGCGGGCCTGAGTCGCCCGTGCACCGGCTGGCGCGCACACGGTCCGTGCGCCGTCAGTCCGCCGTGTCGTGCCAGTCGGACAGCGGCTCCCCGCGCACGACCCGCCCGAGGCGCCCGTCGTCGAGCGCGCACGCCCGCCCCACCACGGACGCGACGACCACGGCGAACGACAGCGCGAACAGCCACCCGATGTACGCGAACGTCATCCCGAGCACCCCGAACTGCCGTGCGCCCGCCTCGAGGGCCAGCGGCAGGTAGATCCCGCCGACGGCGGCGAGCACGGCGAGCGCGACCGCGGACAGCAGCCCCCCGCACACGAGCACCCGGGCGGGCACCTCGTGCTGCAGCAGCACCCACGGCACGAACGTCCAGACGGCGGTCCACACGAGGACCTCCACGGCGGCGTCCGCGAGCCCCGACCAGGTCCCCCCGGCGGTGGCCTCGCGGGTGATCCGCAGGAGCGCGACGGCGGCGACGACCGCGCCGATCGTCGCGAGCCACCGCCACGCGGACCGCAGGCCCGGCCGCTCGACCTCCCAGATCTTCGCGTACATCCGTTCCAGCGCCCGTGAGTACGACGTCGCGGTGATGAGCGCGACGAGGATCCCGGCCACACCGATGCTGCTGCTGACGTCCGCGCCGCTCGGCACGCTGCCCTCCAGCGAGGCCCGCGCCTCGGGGGACAGGCCGACGGTGTCGGCGAGCGCGTCGCCCGGCCCACGGTGCGACGGGCCGAAGGCGGCGGCGACGATGAGCACCGGCACGATCGACGTGAACGCCTGCGCGGCGAGGGTCATGGCCCGGTCGAACGGCTCGATCCGCACGAGCCCCGTCGCGCAGGCCGTCCAGAGCCGCCACGCACCGGTTCCCTGGAGGCGCAGCACCTGCTGCACGCCCGCGTCCCGCAGCCGTCGCACGAGGCCTCCGGTCGTGCCGCGGGCGTCGGCCATGGTCCTCAGCGGCCCCCGCGCGGCTTGCGTGCGCCGCGCTTCGGGCTCGCGCCCCGCCCCGAGGTCCGCTTCGCGGTGCCGGACGAAGGACCTTGACCTCTCGTCGACCCGCCGCGCTGCGACGACGCCGACTTTTTCGCGTCAGCCGTCGGCTTCTTCGGCGAGGCGGGCGGTGCTCCCCGGCCGCGGGACGACCCTGCCGTGCGCCCGCGCACGATCCCGATGAACTCCTCGGTGAGCTCGTCGTCCGCGTCGACGAGCCAGGCCAGGCCGATCGCCGACCCGGGAGAGTCGACGACGGGGCGGGCGGTGAGCCCGCGGCGCTGGTGCAGCCGCGCGACCGACTGGGGGAGCAGCAGCACCCCGACACCGGCCGCGACGAGGTCCACGGCGTCGGCGGTCGTCGGCACCGCTCCGCCCGTGAACGGGGTGCCGGGGGCGTCCGACCAGCCGACGAGGTCGTCGTCGGGGCGGATCACGGTCTCGTCGGCGAGGTCCTCGGGGGTGACCTCCTCGGCGACCGAGAACACGTGGTCCTTCGGCACCATCACGACCGTCGCCTCGGTGTACAGCGGGATGACGTGCAGGCCGTCGCGGTCCACCGGCAGCCGGACGAGGGCCACGTCCGTGCCGCCGTCGCGCAGGGTCGTCACGGCGTCGGCCGGGTCGGCGTGCAGCAGCCGCACCGGCACGTCCGCGAGCCGCTCCTGCCACACGCGCAGCCACCGGTCAGGGTTGACCCCGGGCACGATGAGCACCCGGAACTCCCGTCCGCCCCGCTCGGCGTCGTCGCCCGTGCTCGTCGTCCCCTGCTCGCTCATCGGACCCTCCGCACCACGACGTCACGCACCTCGTGGCCCAGGTCCAGGCCGCGCTGCTCGAACTTGGTCACCGGCCGGTGCGCGGGCCGCGGCACGAACCCGACGGCGGTGTTCGCCAGGCCCGGGTCGGCGGTGAGCACCTCGAGCATCTGCTCGGCGTAGTGCACCCAGTCCGTCGCGCAGTGCAGCGTCCCGCCGACCCGCAGCCGGGACCGCAGGAGCGCGACGTGCGCGGGCTGCACCAGCCGGCGCTTGTGGTGCCGGGCCTTGGGCCACGGGTCGGGGAAGAACACGTGCACCGCGTCGAGCGACCCCTCGGGCAGGGCGCGGCGGACCAGGTCGAGCGCGTCACCGTGCCCGACGCGGACGTTCGTCAGGCCGAGCTCCTCGACCAGCCCGAGCAGGTTCGCGACCCCCGGCAGGTGCGCCTCCAGGGCGAGGTAGTCCCGACCGCGGTCGACGGCGGCCATCGCGGCGGTCGTCTCGCCCATGCCCGAACCGATCTCCAGCACGAGCGGGGCGTCCCGGCCGAACAGGGCCCGCACGTCGAGCATGCCGTCAGGTGTCCGCGGCATCGGCCCGTGCGCGTCGTCGTGCACGGAGAACCCGAACCGCGGCCACAGCCGGGCCAGCGCGTCCTCACGGTCCCGGCCCAGCGGCGCGCGGCGCGGGTGGAACGTGCGCAGCGGCTCGTGCGGGCGCGACGCCACGTGGCGGAAGGCGTCGGACGGCAGGCTCACGACGGTCAGCCTACGGACGTCGTCGGCCCCATCAGCGCGAACACCTCGCCGAACGGCCCCCGGACGAGCGCCATCCGGCCGTACGGGGTGTCCGTCGGCGGGCTCGCCACCGTGCCGCCCAGCTCCGTGGCCCTCGCCGCCGACGCGTCCGTGTCGTGCACCCCGAAGTACAGCGTCCACGCCGCCGGTGCCTCCGGGCCGGCCTGGCTGCCGTACCGGCCGACCCCCGCGACCGTCTGCCCGTCCACCGACACCGTCGCGTACACGAACCCCGGCCCCGACATGTCGTCGACCCCCCACCCGTACACGCGCCGGTAGAACTCCAGCGCGGCCGGCTGGTCGTGCGTCATCACCTCGGACCACACCACGGAGCCGGGCTCGTCGACCGCGTCCCACCCCGTGTGCGTGCCGGGCTGCCAGCCGCCGAACACCGCACCGGTCGGGTCCACGTAGATGGCCATGACCCCCATGTCGAGGATCGGCATCGCGCTGACGAGCACCCGGCCTCCCGCGTCGGTGACCGCGGCGGTCGTCGCCGCCATGTCGTCGGTCGCCAGGTACACGCACCACGCCGACGGCGGCGCGGGGTCCTCACCCATCGGCTCCGCCATCCCCGCCACGCGGCGGCCGGCCAGCGTCGCCTGCACGTACCCGCCCGTCGCCGGCCCGCCGACCTCGAACTCCCAGCCGAGCAGCGGCCCGTAGAACGCCCTCGCCCGCGGGACGTCCGGGACGGTGATGTCCGCCCACGCCGGTGTGCCGGGCGGGAAGGGGGCGGCGTGCGTCGACATGTCGAGCCTCCTTGCCGTGACCTGCGGACGGCCCCATCACACACCCATCCCCCCACCACCGCCCACTCGCCGCCTGTCGTCGAGACCGTCACTTCGGGGTGAGAACGGCACTCTGAAGTGACGGTCTCGCCCCGAAGTCACGTTCTCGGCGGGCGCGGTGCTGGGATCGCGGGCGGGAGGGGGGCCGGGCGGGCGGGGTGGCGGTGCGTGTGCTACCCACGGGTGCATGGGTGGTGGGCAGCCGGGGGAGGGGAACGAGCCGGTCGTCGCGGTGCTGCCGTCCGGGGCGGCCGAGCAGGCGCAGGAGACCGGCGGCGAGAGCACGCTCACCGTCGTCGTCGCGTTCGCGGCGAACCTGCTGATCGCCGTCGCGAAGACCGCGGCCGCGGTGATGACGGGTGCCGCGTCGATGCTCGCCGAGGCGGCGCACTCCTGGGCGGACACCGGCAACGAGGTGTTCCTGCTGCTCGCGCAGCGCAAGGCCTCCCGCGCGGCGGACCGGACGCACCCGTTCGGCTACGGCCGCGAGGTGTACGTGTGGTCGCTGTTCGCGGCGATCGGGCTGTTCGCGGTGGGGGCCGGGGTGTCGATCACGCACGGCATCCAGGAGCTCGTGCACCCGGAGCCGGCGACCGACTTCGGCGTCGCGTACGCGGTGCTGGCCGTCTCGTTCCTGCTCGAAGGGGCGTCGTTCTTCCAAGCGTCCCGGCAGGCGAAGCGGTCGGCGGCGAAGCGCGACCAGGAGGTCCTCTCGCACATCCTCGCGACGTCCGACCCGACCGTGCGGGCGGTGTTCTTCGAGGACGCCGCCGCGCTCGTCGGCATCGTCATCGCCGCCGTCGGTATCGGGCTGCACCAGGCCACCGGCTCGGCCGTCCCTGACGCGGTCGGGTCGATCCTCGTCGGTGTGCTGCTCGGCGTCGTCGCGGTGGTGCTCATCGACCGCAACCGCAGGTTCCTCGTCGGGCAGGCCGCAGACGAGGGGCTGCAGCGCGCGGCGATCGGCGCGCTGCTCGACCAGCCGGAGATCGCCCGCGTCACGCAGCTGCACCTGCAGTACATGGGTGCCCAGCAGATCTTCCTCATCGGGGCCGTGGACCTCGACGGCGACCCCGGCGAGACCGAGGCGTCGCACGTGCTCGCCGCGCTGGAGCGCCGGATCGCCGCGCAGCCCGGCGTCGTCGCCGCGGTGCTGTCCCTGTCCGAACCGCAGGAGGAGTCGCTGCACCCGTGACCAGGTTCCCCTCCGCACGCCGCAGGGTCCTCATCCCGTGCGGGTGACGCGGCCGACCGCCCCCAGAGGCGACGCTGGACGACGACCCGAGGAGCGCCCATGACCGAGACGGCCACCGAGTTCCGCGTCCCTGTCCGACGCCTGCTCGCGCTCACCGTGCCCGCCGCCGTCGTCGGCGTCGTCTGCTCGGTGACGCTCGTCGGGCTGAGCGGGCTCGCGGGTCTGCTCGAGGACTGGCTGTGGGACGACCTGTCGGGCGTGTTCGGGCTCGACCGTGAGTCGCCGGCATGGATCGTCGTGATCCTCACGCTCACCGGTCTGCTGGTCGGCCTCGTCGTCCGTTACGTGCCGGGCCACGCCGGGCCGGACCCGGCGACCGCCGGGCTCGTCGAGGCGCCGCTGCGCATCGGCGTCGTCCCCGGCCTCGCCCTGGCGATGGTCCTCATGCTCGCCGGCGGCGTGAGCCTCGGGCCCGAGAACCCGATCATGGGGATCAACGCGGCGCTGCTCGTGTGGTTCGGCGGGCGCTGGCTGAGGAAGATCGACGCGCCGCTGTGGGTGATCCTGTCGACGGCGGCGACGCTCGGCGCGATGTTCGGCACACCGCTCGCGGCCGCGCTGATGCTCACCGAGATCGACCCCGGCGACAAGCGGATCCCCATCTGGGACCGCATGTTCGGCCCGCTCGTCGCGGCGACCACCGGTGCCCTGACCACGATGCAGCTGTCGCCCGACCTGACCTTCGACATCGGACTGCCGGGCTACGACGCGACGTCGCTCGGCGACATGGGCCTCGCGGTGCTGCTCGCGATCGGCGCCTCGGCCGTCGGGGTGCTCGCGGCGTACGCGTTCACGCCGCTGCACCGGTTCGTGCACCGGGTGCGCAACCCCGTGCTGCTCCTCACGGCCGGCGGTCTCGTGCTCGGCGTGCTCGGTGCCGCGGCCGGGCCGATCACGCTGTTCAAGGGCCTCGAGCAGATGAAGGAGCTGCAGGGCCTGATGGCGACGACGACAGGCCTCGGGTTCCTCGTGTTCGCGCTGGTGAAGCTCGTCGCGCTGCTCGTCGCGAGCTCCGTCGGGTTCCGCGGCGGACGCATCTTCCCGGCCACGTTCGCCGGGGCGTCGCTCGGGTTCGCCGTGCACGGGTTCTGGCCGTCGGTCGACGTCACGCTCGCGGTCGGCGCGACGACGGTCGGGGTGCTCGTCGCAGCCACCCGCAGCGGGTGGCTGGGGCTGCTGCTCGTCATCGTGATGCTGCCCGACCGTGAGCTGTTCATCCCGATGCTGCTCGCGACGCTCGCGGCGTGGCTGGTCGTCACGAACCGGCCGGAGCTGCGCGCGAAGGACACGGAGACGGTGCCGCCGCCCGCGCCGGCCGAGACGACGGCGCCGGTCGTCGAGGACGCGGCGGTCAGTCCGACGCCGGCCAGTCCGACGCCGGACGGTCCGCCGCCGGGTGAGCCGTCGCCGGGCGACGGGACCCCGCGTCCGGCGTGAGGTGCGTGTCGAGGAACCGCACGACCTCGTCGAGGTAGCGCTCGCGCGCGGGCGACGGCGACAGGGCCAGGTCGTGCGCACCGCCCGGGACCTGCACGAACGTCACGTCGGCGCCGAGCAGCGGCGCCCGGGCCGCCATGTGGGCGACGTCGAGCACGGAGTCGCTGGTCACGAGCTTGTCGTGCAGCCGGTCGTCGGGCCCGGACGTGTCCGACGCGAGCACCAGCACGGGGACGTCGACGTCGAGCCCGCGGGCGACGCGCGCGTGCCCGCGCCGGATCGTGCGGATGAACCCCGCACGCGCGGGGAAGCCCTCGTGCGGCTTCCACGCGAGGTCGTACGTCCACTCGCCGCCGGTGTCGGCGTGCAGCGCGCGACCGTAGTGCGGCGAGACGTGCCCGACGACGAGGTTCGGTGCGACCCGCCCGACGACGTCGAGGACCGGCGTCAGCACGTGGCGCTCGAACCACGAGCCCCGCAGGTCGAGCCACGGGCTGTTGAGCACGAGGGCGTCGACGAGGCCCTCGCCGCGACGCGCGTCGGCCCACAGCGCGGCGACGAGCCCGCCTGTGGAGTGGCCGAGCAGCACGAGCTGGTCGTGGTCCGCCCGGATCAGGCGGACGGCGGCGTCGATCTCCTCGGTGTACGTGGCGAGGTCGGTGGTGTCGTTCGGTGGGCGGCCGTCGCGGATGGACCGGCCGTAGTCGCGCAGGTCCAGGGCGTACAGGTCGTACCCGTGGGCCGCGAGGGCGTCGCCGACGTGGGCCTGGAAGAAGTAGTCGACGAACCCGTGCACGTACAGGACCGCGCGCCGGGACGGGGTGTCGGTCACCCGGTGCACGAGAGTCGCGACGGGGGCGTCGCCGCGTGCGTCGGGCTTGAGGGGGAGCGTCCGGGCCGTCCAGCCGGGACCGAGCACATCGGGGACGTCGTCGTCGACCATGCGCGTGATCCTGCCACGGCGCGCCCGTCGTCGCGGATCCCACTGGCGCTCAGAGTTGAGCGGAATAGACTCAACTTCGGCAGTCGTTGGGTGGTGCAGAGCCATCCATCCCCACACAGGAGGTCATGTGGACGCCAAGTTCACCACCCGTTCGCAGGAGGCCCTGGGCGACGCCGTCCAGCAGGCGTCCGCCGCCGGCAACCCTCAGCTCGAGCCCGCGCACCTCCTCAACGCGCTGCTCCAGCAGGAGGGCGGCGTCGCGAACGGGCTGCTCGACGCGGTCGGCGCGGACCGTGCCACCCTCGGCCGCTCGGTCCGGTGGATCCTCGTCGGCCTGCCGTCGTCGTCGGGCAGCACCGTCGCGCAGCCCACCGCGTCGCGCGCGACCGCCTCCGCCCTCGAGGCCGCGTCGTCCGAGGCGCGCGCCCTCGGCGACGACTACGTCTCCACCGAGCACCTGCTGCTCGGGCTCGCCGCCGGGCAGTCCGGCGTCGCCGACGCCCTGCGGTCGGCCGGTGCGTCCCGCGACGCCCTGCTCGCGGCCCTGCCGACCGTGCGCGGCTCCGCCCGGGTCACGTCCCCGAACCCCGAGGGCACGTTCAAGGCGCTCGAGCAGTACGGCATGGACCTCACCCAGCGCGCCCGCGACGGCAAGCTCGACCCCGTCATCGGCCGCGACGCCGAGATCCGCCGCGTCATCCAGGTGCTGTCCCGGCGCACCAAGAACAACCCTGTGCTCATCGGCGAGCCCGGCGTCGGCAAGACCGCCGTCGTCGAAGGGCTCGCGCAGCGGATCGTCGCGGGCGACGTCCCGGAGTCCCTGCGGGGCAAGCGGCTCGTCGCGCTCGACCTCGCGGCGATGGTCGCCGGCGCGAAGTACCGCGGCGAGTTCGAGGAGCGGCTCAAGGCCGTGCTCGCCGAGATCACCGGCGCCGAGGGCGAGGTCGTCACGTTCATCGACGAGCTGCACACCGTCGTCGGTGCGGGCGGCGGCGCCGAGGGCGCCATGGACGCGGGCAACATGCTCAAGCCGATGCTGGCCCGCGGCGAGCTGCGCCTCGTCGGTGCCACCACGCTCGACGAGTACCGGGAGCGCATCGAGAAGGACCCCGCCCTGGAGCGCCGCTTCCAGCAGGTGTTCGTCGGGGAGCCGTCCGTCGAGGACACCGTCGCGATCCTGCGCGGGCTCAAGGAGCGGTACGAGGCCCACCACAAGGTGACGATCGCCGACTCCGCGCTGGTGGCCGCCGCGACGCTCTCCGACCGGTACATCACCGGCCGCCAGCTGCCCGACAAGGCCATCGACCTCGTCGACGAGGCCGCGTCCCGCCTGCGCATGGAGCTCGACTCGTCGCCCGTGGAGATCGACGCGCTGCGCCGCGCCGTGACGCGCCTCGAGATGGAGGAGGTCGTCCTCTCGGAGTCCGACGACCCCGCGTCCCGCGACCGGCTGGAGCGCCTCCGCAAGGACCTGGCCGACCGTCGCGAGGAGCTCGCGTCGCTCACCGCCCGGTGGGAGAAGGAGAAGGCCGGCCACAACCTCGTCGGCGACCTCAAGGCGCGGCTCGACACGCTGCGCTCGGACGCGGAGCGGCTCCTGCGCGAGGGCGACCTCGCCGCGTCCGCCCGCATCCAGTACGGCGAGATCCCGGCCCTGCAGCAGCAGATCGCCGAGGCCGAGGCGTCCGAGGAGTCCGTCGACGCGGACGTCGCCCCGCAGGGGACGCCGATGATCGCCGAGAAGGTCGGCCCCGACGAGGTCGCCGAGGTCGTCGCGCAGTGGACCGGCATCCCCGCCGGACGCCTGCTCGAAGGGGAGACCGCCAAGCTGCTGCGGATGGAGGAGGTCATCGGCGCGCGGCTGATCGGGCAGTCCACGGCCGTCGCCGCCGTCTCCGACGCCGTCCGCCGCGCCCGCGCCGGCATCTCCGACCCCGACCGGCCCACCGGCTCGTTCCTGTTCCTCGGCCCCACCGGCGTCGGCAAGACCGAGCTCGCCAAGGCGCTCGCGGACTTCCTGTTCGACGACGAGCGGGCCATGGTCCGCATCGACATGAGCGAGTACTCCGAGAAGCACTCGGTGGCCCGTCTGGTCGGTGCACCCCCCGGGTACGTCGGGTACGAGGAGGGCGGCCAGCTCACCGAGGCCGTGCGCCGCCGCCCCTACTCGGTGGTGCTGCTCGACGAGGTCGAGAAGGCGCACCCCGAGGTGTTCGACGTGCTCCTGCAGGTGCTCGACGACGGGCGCCTCACCGACGGCCAGGGCCGCACGGTCGACTTCCGGAACGTCATCCTCGTGCTCACGTCCAACCTCGGGTCGCAGTACCTCGCCGACCCGATGCTGTCCGACGAGGACAAGCGCGACGCCGTGATGGGCGCCGTCCGGGCGGCGTTCAAGCCCGAGTTCCTCAACCGGCTCGACGACGTGGTGCTGTTCGACCCGCTGTCGCTCGAGGAGATCGGGCGGATCGTCGACCTGCAGGTCGACGCCCTCGGCCGGCGGCTCGCCGACCGGCGGCTCACCCTCGACGTGACGCCCGCCGCCCGCGAGTGGCTCGCGCTCGAAGGCTACGACCCGGCCTACGGAGCCCGGCCGCTGCGGCGGCTCGTGCAGAAGGAGATCGGCGACCGGCTCGCCCGCGGGGTGCTCTCGGGCGACGTCAAGGACGGCCAGACGGTGGTCGTCGACCGCGAGGCCGACACCCTGACGGTGTCGTCCCACGCGACGGCCCCGTCCCGCACCTGACGGGCACCCTCTGGCGGGGGTCACCCGGTCGGCCGTGCGGGCCGGCGCCCTCCGGGACACCCGATCGGGGCCGGGGCGCCCGAGATGCCCCGCTCGGCACGAACGTCCTGGGCCGACCGGGTGGGGTGCTGGCACCTGTGCGCGGGCTCACAGGCGGGAATGCTCGCCGGGACCCCGAGAACCGTCGATGAGCAGCGCGGACAGGACCCTGTCCCCCGCCCCTCGACGGAGGACACCCCGTGCCGTTCGTACCGCCCGCCCTCGCGCGTCTCGCCAGGAGCCGACCGTCCGATCCCGGGGCCCCGCGGACCCGCGCCGCATCGGCCCCGCGTCCCCGGGCCGTCGCGGCAGCCGCCGCCGTGCTCGCGGTCCTGGCGACCATGCTCGTGGTCAACGTCGGGACGCCCGCCGGTGCCGTCGGGAGCGGGACCGTGCTGCTGCAGGACGACTTCATGCAGCCGACGACGGTCGGGAAGAACTACATCGTCGGCGGGCGGAACTTCACGCCGTGCCTCACGGCCGGGACGAGCACCACCAGCACGCCGATCCCGGGCTGCGGCGGTGCGGCGGACGCCGCGGGCGCCGGTGCCCTGCGGCTCACGGACGCCGTCACGAACCGGGCCGGCTTCCTGGTGTACGACAAGGCGCTGCCGACCAAGGCCGGCCTCGACATCACGTTCAACGAGTACCAGTACGGGGGCACCCTCGCCGACGGCATCTCGTTCTTCCTCACGGACGGGCAGTACACGCTCGACCACGCCGGCGCCTACGGCGGCTCCCTCGGCTACCACCACAATGGTGCGACGGAGGGCGTCCCGCACGCCCTGCTCGGCGTCGGCCTCGACGTGTGGGGCAACTACACGGTGGAGACCAACGACACGGCCTCATGCACGGCGAACTACGTCGGCACCACGCCTGACGACAACAAGAACACGATCGCCGTCCGCGGCCCCGGCGACGGCAAGACCGGTTACTGCCTGCTCGGGCCCGCCGTGTCCGTGCCCAAGCTGGGCGACGCGACCCATCGCACGGGCTCGCCGCGACCGCCGGCCATCACGGTGCGCATCGTCGTCGACCCGCCGGGCGACCCGTCGCCGAAGGTCAAGGTGTACCTCGACGGCTCGTCCACGCCGGTCACCACGGTCGACGAGCCGGCGGCGCTGAGGACGACGCCGACGTTCAAGTTCGGCTGGGGCGCCTCCACCGGCGGCTCCACCGACATCCACGAGATCAACTTCCTGCGGGTCGAGTCGGTCAACCCGATCAAGTCCGACCTCGCGCTCGACGTGTCCGCGTCGACCGTGCCGAGCGGTGACGCCGCGTCGATGGTCCTGACGGCCCGCACGGACGCCGCGTCCGGCCCGGTCCCGGCCGGCCAGCCCGTCACCCTCACCGCCACCGCCCCGGCCGGCACGGCCCTCGGCACGCCGAGCGGCACCGGGTGGGACTGCACCGCGAGCACGTCGGCCAGCCTCTCGTGCACCAGGACGCCCGCGGTGGCGATCGACCCCGCGACCGCCCTGCCGCCGGTGACCGTCGGGATGACGCGCGTGACCACCGGTCAGAGCGGGACCTCGACGATCTCCGCCGCGGTCGCGAGCCCGCTGGACGACGACCAGCTGCTCGGCGACAACGCCAGGTCCGTGACCGTGAAGTGGAGCCCCGTCGCCTCCGCCGTCACCGGCACCGCCGTCGTCACGTCGGCCACGCCGACCGGCGTCACGGTCGCGCCGTCCGTCGTGGGCACCGGGCCGTACACGTACGCCGTCACGTCGACGACCCCCTCGCTCGGGACCGTGTCCGTGTCCGGCCAGTCCCTGGTGGTCACGCCCGTCGCCGGTGCGTCCGGCCTCGTGACCGGCACCTACCAGCCGACCGACGTCGACGGTGTCGTCGGCAACGTCGCGACCGTCCAGCTCGCGGTCGCGCCGATCGCCGGCGGCGGGTCGATCACGACGGACGTCGACGTCCAGGGCAGCGTCACCCTGCCGCTCCCGTCGGGGACCGGCACGTTCACCGCGGAGGTCATGGGCCGCTCGGCCGGGCTCGCGTCGGCGTCGGTGAGCATGGTCGCCGGCCAGCCGGTGCTGCGCGCGACGTCCGCCGCCCGCGTCAGCGGCGACGGCTGGGTCGACTACCGCGTGGTCGACGGCTCGGGCGTGCCCAGCGCGCCTGTCCGGGTCCCGGTGCACGTGCGGCCCGTCGCGGCGAGCGACACCGTGCTGCTCGAGCTCGACGAGGACGGTGACGCCTCCCTGACGACGGCGCTCCCCGCCGGCGTCGGCACCGCGCCGCTCACCTACGCGCTCGTCGACGACGGCGACCTCGACGGCGCCACCGTCACGCTCGGCACGAACGGCTCGATCACGGTCGTCGCCGACACCGGCGTCAGCGGCTCGTACGCGGTGCCGTACACGGTGAGCGACGCCGTCGGCACCAGCACGCACGCGACCGTGACGATCGAGGTGCACCCGTACCTCGGTGCCGTGGCCACCACGTACGGCACCGCCGACGCCCCGACGACGGCCGCCACCCCGACGCTCGTCGCCACGGGCCCCGTCACGTGGACGCACACCACGCCGGCGGGCACGAGCGTGTCCGTCGCCACCGACGGCACCGTCACGCTCGACCCCCGGGGCACCAGCGGTTCGTTCACCGTGAGCCTCACGGCGGTCGACGCGGACGGGCTCGTCTCCGCGGCCCGCACGCTCGTGTTCGTCGTCGCGCCGGTCGCGACGCCGCTCGACGGCGACGCCGTCGCCTCCGCGACGCCCACGGCGACCGTGCTCACGCCGACCGCGACCGGCACGGGACCGTGGACGCTCGCCGTCGCCACCGGCCTCGCGCCCGAGCTCGGGACGGTGACCGTCGTGGGCGGCACGCTGCAGGTCACCGCCGCCGCGGGTGTGAGCGGTGTCCTCACCGCGTCGTACACGCTGACCGGTCGCCACGGGGTCGCGAGCGCGCCCGTCGCCGTCGTCGTGCGTGTCCGGCCGGTCGCGGCCGCTGCGTCGGCCGTCGTCCCGTCCGGCACCACGACCGCCGTCACGCTGCCGACGCCGACCGGGACGGGTCCGTTCACGTGGACGCTCGAAGCGGTCGACGAGCCCGCGGCGGGTACCGTCACGGTCTCCGGCGGCGTCGCGACGATCGACGCGGCCGCCACGTGGTCCGGCCCGGTTGCGGTCCGGTACACCGTCACCGACGCCGACGGCCTCGTCAGCGCGCCGGCCACCCTGACGGTCACGGTCGACCCGGTCGCGCCCGACGGCGGCACCGGCACGAAGGCCGTCCAGCCCGGCACCGCCGGCGGCCCCGTCGCCGGCCCGACGCCCAGCCCGGCCGGCACCGGTCCGTTCCGGTTCGAGATCGTCACCGGGCCGACGCCCGAGCAGGGCACCGTGACGATCGACCCGGACACCGGCGTCGTGACGTTCGTGCCCGCGCCCGGGTTCAGCGGCCCGGTCGACGTCCTCTACCAGGCGACCGACGGGCACGGCACGCCCGCCGCGCCCGCGACGGTGACGTTCCAGATCGCGCCCGTCGCCGCCCCCACCGGCGGCACGCCGACCGGAAGCCCGACGCGACCGCTGCGGACGAACACCGGGAAGCGGGTCACGACCCCGCTCCCGACGCCCGTCGGCACCGGGCCGTTCACCTACGAGCTCGTCGACGGCCCCACGCCGGACCAGGGCACCGTCACGATCGACCCCGTCACGGGCGAGCTCGTGCTCGTGCCCGCGCCCGGGTTCAGCGGCACCCTGACCGCCCGGTACCGGGTCGTCGACTCGACCGGGCTGGTCAGCGAGCCGGAGACGTACCGGCTCGACGTGGCGCCGACGGCCGGCCCGTCGTCGTCGACACTCACCGCCGGGAAGGCCGCCACCGTGCAGCTCCCGACGCCGCAGGGCCGAGGGCCGTTCACGTGGACGCTCGTCGGCGGCCCGACGGCCGACCAGGGGACCGTCGTGCTCGACCCGGCGACGGGCCGGCTCACGTTCGTCGCCGCCCCCGGCTTCACGGGTGCCGTGCACCTCACGTACACGGTGACGGACGCCGACGGCATCGTCAGCGAGGTCCTCTCCGCGAACGTCCAGGTCCGGACGGTGCTCGCCGCCACCGGGGCCACCCTGGCGCCCCTCGCGGGAGCCGGTGCCCTGCTCGTGGCGCTCGGCGCGGGCCTCGTGCTGGCGGTGCGACGGCGCCGCGCCTGACGCAGCCGCGCCTGACGCTCCCGCGTGTGGTGCGTCGACCGGGCCCTGGGGGCGTCTCCCCGGGGCCCGGTCTGGCACGCTGACCTGCATGCCCGACGTCCTCACCCTGCCTGAGCCGCGCACGCCGGACCCTGCCGACGCCCCGCCCCTGCGGTGGGGTGTGCTTGCTCCCGGGCACATCGCCGGCAGGTGGACGGAGGCCGTGCAGCAGCACACCCGGCAGCAGGTCGTCGCCGCCGGGTCGCGCTCGGCCGACCGGGCGCGGGCGTTCGCCGACGCGCACAGGATCGCCCGGGCGCACGGGTCGTACGAGGCGCTCGTCGACGACCCGACGGTCGACGCCGTGTACGTCGCGAGCCCGCACAGCCACCACCACGACCAGGCCATGCTCGCCCTGAGGGCCGGCAAGCACGTGCTCGTCGAGAAGGCGTTCACCCGCAACGCCGCCGAGGCCCGTGCGCTCGTCGCCGCCGCCCGGGACGCCGACGTGCTGCTCATGGAGGCGATGTGGACGCGGTACCTCCCGCACACGGACGTCGTCCGGCAGCTCCTCGACGACGGTGCGCTCGGCGACGTGCACCGCATCGTCGGCGACTACGGCGTCCGCACCGACGCCGCCCCCACCCACCGGCTCCTCGACCCGGCGCTCGCCGGCGGCGTCCTGCTGGACCTCGGCATCTACCCGCTGTCGTTCGCGTCGTTCGTCGCCCGGCACGCCGGGCTCGGCACGACGCCGCGCAGCGTCCAGGCGGCGGGCTCGCTCACGTCGACCGGGGTGGACGCGCAGGTCAGCATGCAGATCGCCTACGGCGACGCGGAGGCGCAGCTGTTCACGTCGATGCTCACGGCGTCCGGTCACACGACGCACGTGCTCGGCTCCGCCGGGAGGGTCGACGTCGACGACCGCTGCTACGTGCCGGCCGGTGTGACGCTCACCGTCGGCGACCGGTCGGCCACCTGGGACGCGAACCGGATCACCGGGTACGGCGGCCTGTGCTTCCAGGCGGCGGCTCTCGCGACCGGTGTCGCCGAAGGGCGTCGGGACTCCCCGCTGCTCCCGCTCGACGAGACCGTGACGATCCTCGAGACGGCCGACGAGGTCCGCCGCCAGGTCGGGGTCGTGTACCCGGGGGAGTGAGCGCCGCCGGGCCGCGTCAGGGGGCCGGGGTCGCGCTCGGGGTCGGCAGGGTTGCCGACCCGTCGAGGAGCGAGCCCGTCACGTCGTCGTCGAGCACCGCGAGGCACAGCCCACGGCGGTCGCCGCGGGACCAGCCGGCCTCGGTCGGGGCCCAGGTGACGGTCCGGACGCCGGCGGCGGCCTCGTCGTCGTCCAGCACGCACGCGCGGGCCACGCGGGCGTCCGCGGCGTCCTGACCGGGCCAGACGGCGTTCGACGTGAACTCGTAGTCGGTGACGACCTGCGCGGCGTGCGGCTCGGCGCACGGCACGACGCGCACCGTCTCGACCGTCCCGTCGGCGGGCAGCGCGGCGAGGCAGTTGCCGGTCACGAGCTGGGCGGCGTGGGCGTCCCGGGCCTCGGGCACGTCGGGCGGCAGCGAGCGCTGCGCGGACGCGGTCAGGACGGCCACGACGACGCCGACGACGAGCGCGACCGTCCCCACCGCGCCGAGCACCACCCCCGCGATCGCGAGCCTGCGGCCCCTCGTCTGCTGTGCCGCGGTGCGGCGCAGCGCCACGAGCCCGAGCACGAGCGCGACCGGTCCGAGGAGCAGCACACCCGTGACCAGTGCGGCGACGGCCGTCGGTTCGAGAGGCGCGGGCGCGGGCTCCCACCCCGGCGCGTAGTGCGGCTCGGGGTAGCCGGTGGGCTCGTCGGTCGGCGGGGGAGTGCTCAGGACGCGGTCACCCCGACGGCCAGGTCCCCGCCGGCGATGGAGCCCGTGAGGCTCTCGCCGTCGGACACGAAGACGCACCACGCGGCGTCGCCGCCGGGCTCGGCGAAGTCGTCGGGGTGCGGCGTGTAGACGTCCGCGAACCCGTCGATGTCGAGCAGCCCCGGCGCGGCCGCGTCGATCTGCTCGACGCAGGCGTCCACCGCGTCGGAGTAGCCCGAGTCCTCCGGGTCGGTCGTCACGGGGGCGGTGAGCTGCACCGTGCCGACCACCTCGGTGTCGTGCGGGGTCGCGCAGTCGACGAGCTCCGCGTCGCTCATGTCGTACTCGGCCGGGTACGCGGCGATGCAGGTGCCGACGGTCAGGTCCGTCCGCAGCTCGTAGTACGGGTCCTCCGTGCTGCCGGACGCATCGCCCGACGTGCCCTCCGACCAGCCCTCGTCGAACGCCTCCCGGAACTCCGGGTCTGTCTGGTACATCGACAGCATCCACAGCACCATGGCGACGAAGCCGAGCAGGCACAGGGTGCCGAAGCCGCCGACGACGACGCCGGCGATCGCCATGCCACGGCCGCCGGCACCGGTCCGCCGGATGCGTCGCAGCGACGCGATGCCGAGCCCCAGGCCGACCGGCGACGGGATGCCGGCGAACACGACGAGCCCGGCGATGCTGGTGACGAGCGACCCGACCGCGAGGCCGTCCGTGCCCGGGTTCGCGTCCACGTGGGGGCCGGGCGCACCCGGGTAGGGCGACCCGTAGGTGGGGCCGGAGGTCCCGTACGGCGACGCGGGCGAGCCGTACGGCGCTCCGTACGTGGGGGCCGGGTACCCGGGGGCGGCCGCGGAGCCGTAGGCGGGCGCGGCCCCGTAGGGCTGCTCGGGCGCCGAGCCGTACGGCGGCACGGGCGCCGACCCGTACGGCGGAACCGGTGCGGAGCCGTACGGCGGCACGGGCGCCGACCCGTACGGCGGAACCGGTGCGGAGCCGTACGGCGGAACGGGTGCGGAGCCGTACGGCGGAACCGGTGCGGAGCCGTACGGCGGAACCGGCGCAGACCCGTACGACGGCGTGGGCGGGACCGCCTCGTACCCGCTGGGTGCCGGCGGGACCGCCTCGTACCCGCTCGGTGCGGGTGCGGGCGACGCTCCGGCCCTCGCCTGCGCGGGCTGCTCGTCGGGCGCGGCGTACGGGTTGGCCCCCCCGGGGCTGTCGCTCATGCGGGCAACCTAGCGGACGGCCCGGACGTCGAGCCGGTCGCGTCCGTCAGATCACCCGGCCGTGCCGTCACGCGGGGTCGGCGATCTCGAGCACCACGGGCACGTGGTCGGACGGGGCCTTGCCCTTGCGCTCGTTCCGCTCGATCGTCACGCCGGTGACCCGCGCGGCCAGGGCGGGCGACGCGTAGGTGAGGTCGATCCGCATGCCTTCGTTCCGCGGGAAGCGCAGCTGCTGGTAGTCCCAGTACGTGTAGGTGTGCTCGGCCGGCTGGTGGACGCGCGAGACCTCCGTGTACCCGGCTTCACCGAGGGCGGCGAAGGCCTCCCGCTCGGCGGGCGTCACGTGGGTGCGGCCGGCGAAGAACCCGATGTCCCACACGTCGGTGTCCAGCGGTGCGATGTTCCAGTCCCCGACGAGCGCGACCTGGGCCTGCGGGTCGGCGGCGAGCCAGCCGTGGGCGGCGTCGCGCAGGCGGGCGAGCCAGTCGAGCTTGTAGGCGTAGTGCGGGTCGTCGATCTCCCGCCCGTTCGGCACGTACAGGGACCACAGCCGCACGCCGCCGCACGTCGCACCGATCGCCCGGGCCTCCGCCGCGGCGGGGTCGCCCCACGTCGGCATGCCGGGGAAGCCCACCTCGACGTCCTCGATGCCGACCCGGGACAGGATCGCGACGCCGTTCCACTGGCTGAACCCGCTCGTCACGACCTCGTACCCGAGCGCCTCGAACGCCTCGCGGGGGAACTGGTCGTCCTTGCACTTGGTCTCCTGCAGCGCGAGCACGTCGACCCCGGTCCGCTCGAGGAAGGCGACGGCCCGGTCGGTGCGGGCACGGATCGAGTTGATGTTCCAGGTGGCGAGGCGCATGAGGGTGGAGGCTACCGGCGCCCGCCGAAAGGACGGTCACCCCGACGGACGCCGCCGACGGCCGTTCGGACGAACGGGACGAAGCGGGTGTTGAGGGCAAACGTTCCTGTCCAGTACGGTCCGCCTCACGGTGCGGGAACGGTCCCAGCCCGGATCGTGCGAGGGAAGGTGGACGTGGACGAGGACCTCAAGGGCCGCCGCGCGCTCGTCACGGGTGGCGCCTCGGGCATCGGGCGTGCCGTCGCTGTCGCCCTGGCGCGGGCCGGGGCGGACGTCGCCATCACGTACCTCGCGCACGAGCCGGCGGGCGTCCTGGCGGAGATCGAGGAAGCCGGTCGAGGCGCGACGGCGTTCCAGCTCGACGCGCGGCGCAGCTGGGACGTCGACAAGGCGGTGACTGACGCCGCGGCGGCGCTGGGCGGCGGGATCGACGTGCTGGTCAACAACGTCGGCGGCATCGTCGAGCGGCGCACGCTGGCGTCCCTGGACGACGCGCACTGGCACCACGTCCTCGACCTCAACCTGTCGTCGGCGTTCTACGCGAGCCGTGCGGCCCTGTCGGTGATGCCCGACGGCGGCCGCATCGTGACGGTCGGTGCGCAGGCGGCCCGCAGCGGCGGCGGCACGGGGATGGTCGCGTACACCACGGCGAAGGCCGGCATCGAGGGGTTCACCCGGGCCCTGGCCCGCGAGCTGGGCCCGCGGCGGATCACCGTCAACGCGGTCGCGCCCGGGTTCGTCACCGGCACCCCGTTCCACACGCAGCACACCCCGGAGCCCGCGCAGCGGGGCGCCGTCGCGGCGTCGTCGCTCAACCGTGCGGGTGTCCCGGACGACGTCGCGAGCGCCGTGCTCTACCTGGTCTCCGACGGGGCCGCGTTCGTCACCGGCACGGTGCTCGACGTCAACGGCGGCGCCTGGTTCTCCTGACGGGCGCCGCGGGCCCCGGGCTCAGACCGGGTCGGCCGCGGGCCAGCCGCGGACGGCGGCCCACGCCCACGTCGCCGCGTCGTGCGCCGGGGCGAGCGGCTCCTGCTCGAGCCAGGCGACGAGCACCCCGATGACGGCCCCGCCGAACGCGGCGGCGGCCACCTCCGGGGGGAGGTCCGCGAGCGCTCCCGGTGTGCCGTGCAGACGGAGGCCCTCGAGCGACAGCTGGTCGACGCGGCGGCGCAGCCGGGTGACGGCGACGGGTGAACCGTGCTCGCCGAAGGCGCGGCGGTAGAGGTCGGCGTGCTCGGCGAGGTGCTCCGCGTAGCGGACGAGCACGTCGGGGGGCGCCGCACCGAGTCCCGGGTGGATGCTGGACAGGTCGGCTCCGGCGGCGGCCGCGCGGGTGTCGAGCGCGTCCGCGAGCAGCGTGTCGGTGTCGGGATAGTGCTGGTAGAAGGTGCTGCGGTTCACGGTCGCGCGGTCGGCGACGTCCGCGACGGCGATCTCGTCGAGGGTGCGCTCGCGGGCGAGGGCCAGCAGCGCGTCCTGCAGGAGCGTGCGCGTGCGCTGGACCCGGGGGTCGAGTCGGGCGTCGTCGTCCTGGGGCACCGGCTCATGATGGCACGGGAACTGTCCGACAGTTGTCGTATAACCTGCATCCGTCGACCAAGCGGTCGCGTCCATCCCCGCGCCCACCCCGACCCGGAAGACCACCATGGCTGAGCTCCTGTACCGCCTGGGCCGCACCGCCGCCCGCCACGCCCGCGCCGTCGTCGCCGCGTGGTTCGCCGTGCTCGTGGCCGTCGGCGTCGCGTTCGCCGTCGCCGGCGGCACCCTCGCCAGCAGCTTCTCGATCCCGGACACCCCGACGGCCGAGGTCACCGAGAAGCTCGCGTCCGAGCTGCCCGAGGCGGCCGGCGGGAGCGGCACCATCGTCTTCTCCACGCAGGACGGCTCCGCGTTCACCGTGCAGCAGCAGGCCGCGATCTCCGCGCAGGTGGCCGCCGCGTCCGACGTCGAGGGCGTCGAGCAGGTCGTCGACCCGTTCGCCACGCAGACGCAGCTCGACGCCCAGCGCCAGCAGGTCGAGGACGGCCAGGCGCAGGTCGAGCAGGCCCGCACGCAGCTCGAGGACGGCCAGGCCCAGCTCGACGCGGGCAAGGCGCAGCTCGACGCCGGCCAGGCGCAGCTCGACGCCGGTCAGGACCAGCTCGACGCCGCACGCGCCCAGGCCGAGGCGGCCGGGGCCGCGGCGCAGGCCGGTCCGCAGCTCGACGCGCAGCAGGCCGCGATCGACGCCCAGCAGGCCCAGCTCGACGCGCAGCGTGCCGCCGTCGAGGCGCAGCAGGCCACGATCGACGCCGGCACGGCCGAGCTCGAGGCGAAGGAGCCGCAGCTCGAGGCCGGTGCCGCCCTGCTCGACATGGCCTCCGACATCCGTCTGGTCTCCGCGGACGACAACGCCGCCGTCGCACCGGTGACGTTCACGGTCGCGCAGATGGACCTCTCGCAGGAGACGAAGGACGACCTCATGGCCGCCTTCACCGCCGAGCCGATCGACGGCGTCGACGTCGACTTCTCCACCGAGATCGCGGGCGGCGTGCCCGAGCTGCTCGGCGTCGGCGAGGTCCTCGGCGTCGTCGTCGCCGGCGTCGTGCTCGTCGTCATGCTCGGCACGTTCGTCGCCGCCGGGCTGCCGATCCTCACCGCGCTGATCGGCGTGGGCATCGGTGCGCTCGGTGCGATGTCGCTGTCGGGCGTCATCGAGATGGTGTCCGTCACGCCGATGCTCGGCCTCATGCTCGGCCTGGCCGTCGGCATCGACTACTCGCTGTTCATCATCAACCGGCACCGACGTCAGCTGAAGCAGGGCTACGACGTGCACGAGTCCATCGGGCTCGCGAACGGCACCTCCGGCAACGCCGTCGTGTTCGCGGGCGCCACGGTGCTCATCGCGCTCGTCGCGCTCAACATCACCGGCATCCCGTTCCTCGGCCTGATGGGCAGCGTCGGGGCGTTCTGCGTGCTCGTCGCCGTGCTCATCGCGGTGACGATGACCCCGGCGCTGCTGTCCCTGATCGGGATGCGCGTGCTGAACCGCCGCGAGCGGGCCGCCCTGGCGACGAGCACCGGCGACGACGGTGCCGTGCCGGCGGCGGCCCCCGCCAAGCCGCTGCGCCCCATGTCGACGCCCGGTGCCGTCCTGCGCGCGCTCGGGTGCATCGGCGTGCTCGTCGTCGTCGCGCTGCCCGCCCTGGAGCTGCGCCTCGGCCTGCCCGACGGCGCCACCGAGCCGCACGAGTCGACCCAGTACCACGCGTACACGACCATCGCGGAGCGGTTCGGGGAGGGGCAGAACGGCACGCTGCTCGTCGTCGCCGACCTGCCGAAGGCCCCTGCCGAGGGCGAGGAGACGGCCACGCAGGCCGCCATCGCGAAGCAGATCTTCGAGCAGGACGACGTGGTCGCCGTCGCCCCCATCGGCACGTCGCAGGACGGCACGACCATCGCGTTCCAGGTCATCCCGGCCGAAGGCCCGACGAGCGAGTCCACCGAGGACCTGGTCACCACGCTGCGCGACCTCACGCTCGACGACGGCGTGACGATCGGCGTGGCCGGCCAGGCCAGCGGCAACATCGACGTCTCCGCCACGCTCGCCGACGCGCTGCCGACCTACCTGGCCGTCGTCGTCGGGCTGTCCCTGATCATCCTGGTGCTCGTGTTCCGGTCCATCTTCGTGCCGGTCGTGGCGACGCTCGGGTTCATCCTGTCGTTCTTCGCCGCGCTCGGCGGGGTCGTCGCGATCTACCAGTGGGGCTGGCTCTCGGGCGTCTTCGGCGTCGAGACCCCCGGCCCGGTGCTGAACTTCCTGCCGACGATCCTGGTCGGCATCCTGTTCGGCCTCGCGATGGACTACCAGCTGTTCCTCGGGTCCGGCATGCGCGAGGCGTACGCGCACGGCGCACCCGCCCGGATCGCCGTCGTCCAGGGCCTGCGGGCCGGGCGGCCGGTCGTCACCGCCGCCGCGATCATCATGATCTCGGTGTTCGGCGGGTTCGTGTTCTCGCACGCGGCGATGATCCGGCCCATCGGGTTCGCGCTCGCGTTCGGCGTGCTCGTCGACGCGTTCGTGGTCCGCATGGTCCTCATCCCGGCGCTCATGCACCTCGTCGGGGACAAGGCCTGGTGGCTGCCGCGGTGGCTCGACAAGGTCCTGCCGGACGTCGACGTGGAGGGCGCGGCCCTCGAGCGCCGCCACCCGCACGAGCACGAGCTGGCGCTCGAGGTCGAGCCCACGCCCACGGCCTGACGGCGCCCGGACCGCCGCTCACGGCAGCCGGGTGACGTCCTCGCGGGCCCACGACGCGCGCTCCGCGGCGGAGCGTCGCGCGGCCGCAGAGCGTCGCTCGACCTCCTCGGCGCGACGGCGGCGGCGACGGGTCGCGAGCTGGTTGACGGTCAGGCCCGACCCGACGGTGAGGACGAGGAACGTCCCCGACCGCGCCGACTCGGCCAGCCCCGCACCGGTGGCGTACCGCACGACGACGAGCATCGCCCCGGCGACGACCACTCCCGCCGCGACCAGCCAGGCCGCACGTCGGGAGAGCACCGACGGACGCCAGGACGCCGCCCACCGGCTGCCGTGCCGTCCCGTCGTCGGGCCGGCCGTGCCGCCGCTCACGTGAGGTCGTCGAAGTCGCCGCGGACCCACGCCGCGTGCCGCTCGGCGGACCGCTGCACGACGCCGAGCGCATCGACCGGGACGACGCCGTCGAAGTTGTTGTAGAGCCGGTCGAACGGCCTGCGCGACACGTCCTCGGCGAGCCGCAGGGCGACCGCACCGGACAGCGGGAGCCGGTTCGGGTAGCTGCGCATGAAGCTCACCGACGTCCGGTCCGGGTTCGCCATGATCGTGTCGCCCGCGAGCAGCACACCCCGGCCGTCCGCACCGGCGGCCCAGTGGACGACCGCGCTGCCCGGGAAGTGGCCGCCCGGCTGCGACAGGACGACGCCCGGCAGCACCTCCCGCTCACCGGTCCACGTCTCGACCACCGGGTCCGGCCGTTGCACCCAGCGGGCGTCCGCCTCGGCGACCAGCACGGGGACGCCGCCGAGCGCGCGGCTCCACTCGACCTGGACGCCGTACATGTGCGGGTGGCTCGCGACGACCGCGACGACGTCCCCGATCTCGCGGACCGCCTCGACGGCGATGTCGTCGAGGTAGCCGATCGGGTCCCACAGCAGCACCCCGTCGGGTGTGCGGAGCAGCTTGGTCTGCTGCGCGATGCCGACGCCCGGGCTCGCCGTGAGCCCGAACAGGTCCGGCTCCAGCTCGACGACCTCGACCCCGTGCCCCTCGGCCTGCAGCTCGTGGAGCGTCGTCCAGCGCGTGCCGTCCGCGGGCACCCACTGCCGCTCGTCGGCGCAGATCGGGCACACCTCGGGCCGTCCGGCGTTCTCCACGGCGCACGTGCGACAGATCCACCAGGCCATGCCGCCGAGCATGGCACGGGTCCGGAATTCACACACCGGTCTCACGAACCGGCTCCGCGGCCTGGTGGCCCTGTGGTTCTCTCGTCGAGCAAGGGTGGAACGCAGGTGGGGAGCCCCTTCTGATGAGCGCCGCATATCCCGATCGGCGATTCCAGCTCTGGGAGTACCGGGTGAGCCACGGTGGCCTGCGCCGAGCTGCACCTCGGTGTGCTGGTCGCACCGGATGACGGGGCGCGCGCGGTGCGTCTGCGTCGCCTGGCAGCGGTCGAACGACGGTTCCGCGCGCTCCCGGTGGACGCGAACGTCGCCGCGAGCTACGGAGCTCTCGCCGCTGCCGTCGTCGCGGCAGGCAGGCAGCCCCGCGCACGCCAGATGGACCTGCTCGTCGCTGCGACCGCTCACGCCAACGGTGCCGGGCTCCTCACGCTCCACCTGGCGGACTTCGGCGGGCTGGAGGATCTCGTCCACGTCCGGCTCCCCTGAGCGGGCCCCGACCTCAGCTCCGGCTCAGGTGCGGGATCGGCCGGAGGCAGCGCCCAGACGTCGCGCGGAAGCACGAGCTCCAGCAACGGCGGCTTCGGCTCGACGACCATCCCGCCGGCGTGGCCCGGCGAGGCGAACGCGGGTGGTCCGCCACGCGGCCGAGGCTCAGGGTGCCCGGGCGTCGAGCCGTTCGAGCAGGCGCAGCAGCTGCGCGACCTGCGCCGTCCGGGAGTCGGCGACGCGCTGCGCGAATGCCCCGACCTCGTCGTCACCGCCCTCCTCCAGCCGGGTCCGGGCGAGCTCACCTGCCGTCTGCTGCTGCGCGACCAGGAGCAGGGCGACGGCCGTGTCGAGGTCCGCGCCGGGCGGTGCGTCGAGCCCGTCCGTCGGCTCGGCCGTGGTGGCGGTGTGGCCGTGCGCGGGTGCGTCGTCTGCCTCGACCCCGGTGACCGCGGCGGTGCCCCGCCACGCGCGGAGGGTCGTGAGTTCGTCGGCCTGGGTCGCGCCGATCGCCGCGACGAGCACGGCGAGCTCCGGGTCGGTGACCCTTCCCGCGACCGAGGCGAGCGAGGACCTGGTCTGCTCGTGCTCCGGCACGAGGGCGTCGACGAAGGCGACGTCCGCCGGTCGCAGGCCGTCGGCGGGCGGGGCGGGCCACCCGACCGCCGACGCCACGAGTGCGCCGCCGGCGAGCGCGACGGCGAGCACGACGACCAGCACGGCGACCGGGCGCGCCCGGCGGGTGGCTGCGCGTGCCGGGCCCGCCCGCCTCAGAGCCGGGCCCACAGGGCGGGCACGTAGGGCGGTTCCCACCCGGGCAGCGACGTATGCGCCTGGCGGCAGCGGTACGTGACGCCGCCGTACGTCACGGTGCTGCCGACCGCGTACGCCACGTTCGCGGCCCAGGTCGTGTCCCCGGGCGTGGTCGGCGTCGGACTGACGGTGGGTGTCGGCGTCGGCGTCGCCGTCGCCGTGGGGGTGGGGGTCGGGGTCGACCCGCCGCCGACCTGGAGGTCGATGCACGAGTAGAACGCGTTGACCGTGTCGGAGATGTTCCAGACCGCGAGAACCTTCTGCCGCCCCGGGAACCGGCTGAGGTCCACGGTGTGCGTCACCGTCTGCCCGGGCTGCTTGCCCCCGCCGTCGAACGACGCGACGCGGGTGCTGCCGATCCAGTACTCGAAGCTCGCGGTCGCGTGCCGGGCGGTGAACACCCAGTTGAAGGTCACCGACGTGCCGACGGACGTGGCCGGCCAGCCCTTGCTCTCGTCGTCGAGGACCGCGAACCGGGCGTTGCCGCCGCTGCAGCTGGTGAGCCCCTTCGGTCCTTCGACGCTCTGGGGCTCGTAGACGATGTCGCCGCACCCGGCGACCACACCGCTCGCGCAGAGCGCCTGGCGACTGGGCGGGGCGGAGACGTACCCGTGCGCGGACGCGGGCGCCGCGACGAACAGGGAGGCCAGGACGGCCGCGACCGTAGCCAGCGCGAGCATGACCCGACGACGCATCGCACTCTCCTTCGAGTCGGGGACCGGGGTCCTCCCAGCCCTGGGGATGTCGAGGGTGAAGTCCGTGGTGACGACCACTGTACGAACGTTCGTGACGAATGTGTCGGGGCTTGTGACAGAGAACGATGTCGAGTTTCCGGCCCTCGTGGACCGTGGCGTCCGGGCAGGTCAGGTCCCGAGCACGGCGAAGGCCGGGTGCACGTGCCCAGCACCCGGCCCTCGTCGTGCGCCGGTGCGCAGCGTCCCCTCGACGCGCGCTCCGGCCCTCGTCGTGAGCGGCCCCTAGCTCACGTCGTCGTCCACCCAGTCGAAGGTCTTCGTGACGGCCTTCTTCCAGAGGCGGTACTGCCGGTCCCGTTCGCCGCTCTCCAGGGCCGGCGACCACCGCTTGTCCTCGGCCCAGTTGTCGATGACGTCCTGCTCGCCGGACCAGTACCCGACGGCGATGCCCGCGGCGTACGCCGCGCCGAGGGCGGTCGTCTCGGCGACCTTCGGGCGGATCACGGGGACGCCGAGGATGTCGGCCTGGAACTGCATGAGCGTCTCGTCCTGGACCATTCCGCCGTCGACCTTGAGCTCCGTGAGGTCCACCCCGGAGTCGGCGTTCATGGCGTCGAGCACCTCGCGGGTCTGGAAGGCGGTGGCCTCCAGGGCGGCCCGTGCGATGTGGCCCTTGTTGACGTACCGGGTGAGCCCGACGAGCGCACCGCGTGCGTCGGACCGCCAGTACGGCGCGAACAGGCCCGAGAACGCGGGCACGAAGTACGCGCCGCCGTTGTCCTCGACGGTCTTGGCGAGCTCCTCGATCTCGGGGGCGGAGCTGATGATCCCGAGGTTGTCGCGCAGCCACTGCACCAGCGAGCCGGTGACCGCGATGGACCCTTCGAGCGCGTAGACGGCGGGGGCGTCGCCGATCTTGTAGCAGAGCGTGGTGAGCAGCCCGTTCTTCGACGGGATCGGTGACGTGCCGGTGTTGAGCAGCATGAAGTTGCCCGTGCCGTACGTGTTCTTCGCGTGGCCGACCTCGAAGCACGCCTGCCCGAACGTCGCGGCCTGCTGGTCGCCGAGGATGCCCGAGATGGGCACGCCCGGCAGCAGCCCGCCCTCACGGCCGGAGCCGTACACCTCGGACGACGAGCGGATCTCCGGGAGCATCGACACGGGGATGCCCATGTCGCCGGCGATCTCCTCGTTCCACGACAGGGTGTCGAGGTTCATGAGCATCGTGCGGGACGCGTTGGTGACGTCGGTGACGTGCACGCCGCCGTCCACGCCGCCGGTCATGTTCCACAGCACCCACGCGTCGGTGTTGCCGAACGCGAGGTCGCCGCTCTCGGCCTTCGCGCGGGCACCGTCGACGTTGTCGAGGATCCACTTGACCTTGGGGCCGGAGAAGTACGTCGCGAGCGGGAGGCCCACCCGGTCCTTGTACCGTTCGGCCCCGCCGCCGAGCGCCCCGAGCTCCTCGGCGATCTTGGCGGTGCGGGTGTCCTGCCAGACGATCGCGTTGTAGACGGGCTTGCCGGTGGTGCGGTCCCACACGACGGCCGTCTCACGCTGGTTCGTGATGCCGACGGCCGCGATGTCCCGGTGCGTGAGGTTGGCCCGGGTCAGCGCGAGGCCGACGACCTCGCGCACGTTCGTCCAGATCTCCTCCGGGTCGTGCTCGACCCACCCGGCCCTGGGGAAGATCTGCTCGTGCTCCTTCTGGCCGGTGGCCACGATCTGTCCGCCGTGGTCGAAGACGATCGCGCGGGAGCTGGTCGTCCCCTGGTCGATGGCGAGGACGTACTTGGTGTCGGGCATGGTGCGGTCCCATTCCTT
Organism: Cellulomonas chitinilytica; assembly: GCF_016862675.1. Classification (GTDB taxonomy): domain Bacteria; phylum Actinomycetota; class Actinomycetes; order Actinomycetales; family Cellulomonadaceae; genus Cellulomonas; species Cellulomonas chitinilytica. The sequence goes on from NZ_BONK01000017.1 coordinate 121,858, forward strand.
CCGGGGGTCTTCGGGTCAGACCTGGTACGAGGGCGGCGCTCCGGTCACGTGTACGCGGCGCCGGCCAGGCCGGCGAGCACGCCGCCGATGACCGGGCCGAGGACCGGGACCCAGGAGTACGACCAGTCGCTCGAGCCCTTGCCGCGGATCGGCAGCACGAAGTGCGCGATGCGTGGGCCGAGGTCACGAGCGGGGTTGATGGCGTAGCCGGTCGGGCCACCGAGGCTGGCGCCGATGCCGACCACGAGGAGCGCGACGGCGAGCGGGCCGAGGCCCGACGGGGTCTTGCCGAACGCGATGACGACGAACACGAGGACGAAGGTGCCGATGATCTCGGTGATGAGGTTCCACGTGTAGGAGCGGATGGCGGGGCCGGTGGAGAACACGGCGAGCTTGACGCCCGGGTCGGCGTCCTCGTCGAAGTGCTTCTTGTACGCCAGGAAGCACAGGACGGCGCCGATGAAGGCCCCGATGAACTCCGCGAGGATGTACCAGAGCGCGTTGCTGACCGTCGGTTCGATCGTCGCCTCGACGGCGCCTCCCGGGCCGGTGAGGGTCGCGAACGGTGCGTCGGCGGCGAGCAGGCCGAGGGTGACCGCCGGGTTGAGGTGCGCCCCCGACTTGAACGCGGTGTAGACGCCGGCGAAGACGGCGAGGCCCCATCCGAAGTTGATGAGGAGCCAGCCGCCGTTGAAGCCCTTGTTGACCGGCAGGATCACGTTCGCCACGACACCGGTACCCAGGAGGACCAGCATCCCGGTGCCGAGGATCTCGGAGACGAACGCGTGGGACAGGATCGTGTCCACGAGCTACCCCTTCTGTTGACGTCGTTGTCACGTGCGCCCCGCGACGGGGCGCGGGGGGTCTGGGTGGTCCCGGTGCGCTCAGGTGCCGGCGGGTCCCGACGAGCCGCGGCCCGCCGGGGAGCCGGGCTTCGTGCCGGCACCGACGGTCTCTCCGAGAGGCTGCAGGGGTGCGAGGTCGAGGGCGCGCAGCCGGACCCGCTCGGCGGCGGCGTCGTCGGGCTGGAGCGCGGCGTCCTCCTCGGCCTCCGCGCGTGCGGTGTACGCCTCGATCTCGCGGCTGCGGGTGCGCTCGTCCCAGCCGAGCACGGGCCCGACGAGGTCGGCGATCTCGTCGAGCGCCCCGACGCCCTTGTCGGCCTGCTCGTAGTTGAGCCGCGTGCGGTGCATCAGCACGTCGTCGAGGTGCAGCGCGCCCTCGTGGCTGGCGGCGTAGACGATCTCGGCGCCGATGTACGCGGGGGCGGCCTTGAGCGGCTCGGCGAGCGACGGGGTGGCGTCGACGAGGTCGATGATCTCGCCGAGCAGCGACCCGTACCGGTGCAGCAGGTGGTCCATCCGGGGCCGGTCCCAGCCGTACCGGGCACCGATCGCGCGGGCCTGCCGCTGGAACACCTGGAGCCCTTCGGCGCCGACGAGCGGGAGGTCGTGGGTGATGGACGGCAGGCTCGTCGCCCGCGACCCGATCGCGAAGTCCACGGCGTCCTTCGCCATCACCCGGTAGGTGGTGAGCTTGCCGCCGGCGATGACGGTGAGCCCGGGGGCGGGAGCGGCGACGGTGTGCTCACGGGACACCTTCGCCGACGACGTGCCCTCCTTGACGTGCGGCTGCAGCAGCGGCCGCAGGCCGGCCCACGTGCCGATGATGTCCTCGCGGGTGATCGGCCGGGACAGCACCGTGTTGGCGTGCTCGATGACGTAGTCGATGTCCGCGCTCGTCGCGACGGGGTGCACGAGCTCCTGGGTCCACGGGGTGTCGGTCGTGCCGATCACCCAGTACCGGGACCACGGGATGATGAACAGGACCGACTTCTCGGTCTGCAGGATCAGACCCGTGTCGCCGGCGATGCGCTCGCGCGGGACGACGATGTGGATCCCCTTGCTGGCGAGCACGCGCAGGCCGCCGTCGGACCCGGCGAGCGACTCGGTCTTCTCCGTCCACACGCCGGTCGCGTTGATGACGTGCCGGGCGCGCACGTCGAGGCGGTCGCCCGTCTCCAGGTCGACGAGCTCGGCGCCGGTGACCGCGCCGCCCGTCGTCGTCTGGAGCCCCACCACCTGCGTGCGGGTCGCGGCGTGCGCGCCGTAGGAGACGGCGGTGCGGATGAGGGTCTCGACGAGCCGGGCGTCGTCGACGCTTGCGTCCCAGTAGCGGACCGCCCCGATCGCCGCGTCGTGGCGCAGGTCCGGGAACAGGCGCTCCATGCCCTTGCGGGTGAGGTGCCGGTGGATCGGCAGCGCCCGCTTGGAGCCGGTCACGCTGGCGAGGGTGTCGTACAGCGCGACGCCCGCGCCGACGTAGGCCCGCTCCCAGACGCGGTTCTCGAGCGGGTACAGGAACGAGACCGGCTTGACGAGGTGCGGCGCGAGCCGGTTGATGAGCAGGTCCCGCTCGGTGAGCGCCTCGCGGACGAGGTGGAAGTCGAGCATCTGCAGGTACCGCAGGCCGCCGTGCACGAGCTTGCTGGACCGCGACGACGTGCCGCTCGCCCAGTCCTGCGCCTCGACGACCGCCGTCGACAGCCCGCGGCTGACGGCGTCGAGCGCGATGCCCGCCCCCGTGACGCCACCACCGACGACGAGCACGTCGAGCTCGCTGCCGCGGTCGGCGCTGCTCCGCAGCGCGTCGAGCGCGTCCTGTCGTCCCTGTGCCGTCAACGGTGCTGTGCGCATGTGCAGTCCCCCGGGTGATTCGTCCGCTACGTGTCGCTGTCTTCCACACGTGCTCGCTATGGTCATCATGAGGCGAACAAACGCGCAACCGGGCTGCACGAACGTGCACCGGCCGCCGGCACCGGGGGGTGGGCCGCATGTACGTGGAACGTGAGCAGGACGTTCTCAGGGCGGCGTCGATGTACTACCTGCAGGACCTCAAGATGGAGGTCATCGCCCGGCACCTGGGCACGTCCAGGTCTACCGTGTCCCGGCTCATCAAGCGCGCCAGGCAGGCGGGGCTCGTCGAGATCACGCTGCGCCCGGCGAGCACGCGTGCACCCGGGCTCGGCCGGTCGGTCGCCGCGACGTTCGGCATCGACACCTACGTGGTGCCCGTCCCGGACTCCGCGTCGCACATCGAACGGCTCGACCAGGTGTCGATGACCGCGGCCCGGCTGCTGTCGTCGTGGTTCGACTCCGACATGGTCATGGGCGTGGCCTGGGGGACCACCCTCGCGGCCGTGTCCCGCTACCTGGCCCCCAAGCCGACCCGCGGATCGGCCGTCGTGCAGCTCAACGGCGCCGCGAACATGCGCACCAGCGGCATCGAGTACGCGAGCGACCTCATCTCGTCGTTCGGCACCGCGTTCGGCGCGGCCGTGCACCACTTCTCGGTCCCGGCCTTCTTCGACTACCCCGACACCAAGGCCGCCATGTGGCGGGAGCGGTCCGTCAAGCGGGTGCTCGACATGCAGCGGCGCGCCGACATCGCCGTGTTCTCCGTCGGTGCCGTGGCCGGTGCCGTGCCGTCGCACGTCTACTCGGCCGGCTACCTCGACGAGGACGACGTGCGGCTGCTGCACGACGAGGGCGTGGTCGGCGACGTCTGCACGGTGTTCCTCCGGGCCGACGGGTCCTGGCAGGACGTCCACCTGAACGAACGTGCGACCGGGCCCACGCCCGACGAGCTGCAGCACGTGCCCCGACGGGTGTGCGTCGTCGCGGGGGACAACAAGGTGGCGCCGCTGCTCGCCGCGCTGCGTGCCGGGGTCGTCACGGACCTCGTCGTCGACGAGCTCACCGCGACCCAGCTCCTCGAGGCCTCGGCCCCCCCGCTGCCCCGCCGGGTCCGCGCCAAGGTCTGAGCCCCACACCGCCCCGCCCGCGCCAGCCCCAGCCCCGCCCGGCGCCGCGCGGCGCCGCCCCCACCCGCGCTCACCCGGGCCGCCCCC
>NZ_BONK01000018.1 GCF_016862675.1 Cellulomonas chitinilytica
GATCTCGTGCGTGAGCTTCTCGCCGTCGGCGGCGGTCGCGAGCGCGATCCCGGAGTCGGGGTGCAGGTGGTCGACGTGCGCGGCGTCGACGAGCCCGTGCATCGCGGTGTCGATCGACGGCGCGGCGCCGCCCTTGCCGTGCAGGCAGTAGTCGAACGCGGCGACCATCTCGTCCTCACGGTCGACGCCCGGGTAGACGTCCACGAGCGCGCGCAGCCGGTCGAGCCGCAGCACGGCGAGGTTCTTCTCGGTGAGCGTGCCCAGGTCGCCGCCCGAGCCCTTGACCCACAGCAGCTCGACGTCCGTGCCCGTGACCGGGTCGGTCGCCGTGCCCTTCGCGGACGTGTTCCCGCCTGCGTAGTTCGTGTTCCGAGGGTCGGCACCGAGGCGGTTGGAACGGGTGATCAGAGACTGGGCGGCGGAGTCAGACGTCGTCGTCGTGTTCTGCATGAATCGATTCAACCACGCCTGTAGCCCATTTTTGCGCGGCTTGGCATCGAACTTCGTGATGTCCAGCATCAGCAGATGACCCGTTGCCACGGTTGCAACGCCGGCCGTCGAATGTTCCCCGCTGCCGCAACGACGCGGCCGGCACTGGGAGATGCCAGGACGTCGACGCAGACGCCGGGCCTCCGCATCCCCTTGGAGGTTCAATGACGAACAGCTCCATCGCCACCAGGCCTACCGCACTCCGTCAGGCCGGCGTATGGCAGGCGGTTCTGCTTCTCGCTGGAAGCTGCATGCCGGTCCTCGGATCGGTCCTGATCACGCCGATCCTTCCTCAGCTGTCCGAGGCGTTCGCGGCGGTTCCGGCCGCAGACGTCCTCGTCCCGATGATCGTGGCCGTACCCGCCCTGATCATCGCGCTGTTCGCACCGTTCGCCGGGCAGATCGTCGACCGTCTCGGGCGGAAGTCGCTGCTCATCGCGGCGATGTTCCTCTACGCCGGCGCTGGAACCGCTCCAGTGTGGCTCGACGACCTGCACGCGATCCTTGCGAGCCGAGTCCTGGTCGGGCTGTGCGAAGCGGCCATCATGACCGTCTGCACGACGCTGATCATCGACTACTTCCACGAGCCCCGCCGTCGCAACCGATACCTCGGCCTGCAGACCGTCGTGACCACGCTCGCCGCCACGGTGTTCATCGCGCTCGGCGGTGCGCTCGGGGTCAGTGGCTGGCACACCCCGTTCTGGGTCTACGTGGTCAGCATCGTCATCGCGGTGCCGATGATCTTCTCGCTGTGGGAGCCGACTGGAGAAGGTGAGCTCGAGGCCGCAGCGAGCGGCGCGGTCAAGGTCCGCACGCCATGGCGGCAGCTTGGCCTGCCGCTCGTCGTGACCCTCTTCGGTGGGTTCACCTTCTACGTGCTCATCATCGAGGTCAGCTACCTCGTCGTCGGCACGGGTGTCGCCGATGACGACACCAAGACGATCGGCGCCGTCGCCGCTGTCGCGTCCCTGGCCACCGCCGGGGGAGCGCTGGCGTTCGCGCGGGTCTCGAACCGCCCGAAGCCCGCGCTCCTGGCGGTCGGGTTTGGGCTGCAGGCGCTCGGCATGGGCGCGATCTTCCTCGTCCCGGGTCTTCCCGGGGTCATCATCGGAGCGATCGTCGCGTCGGCCGGATCCGGCCTCCTGCTCCCGTCGCTCGTGACCTGGGCTCTCTCGACGGTCCGGTTCGAGGAGCGTGGCCGGTCGACCGGCCTGTGGCAGTCAGCGTTCTTCGGTGGCCAGTTCCTCACGCCGCTGATCATGGGCGCCCTCACCGCGGCCGTCGGAGGGCTGGAACCAGCCGTCGGCCTCGTCGGTGGACTTGCAGCGGTGATCGCGGTGCTGTTCGGCCGCCGCATGACGCGCACGCAGGTCGCCGAGTGATGCGCCGCGGCCGTCCGGGGCGGCTCCGGACGGCCGCGGCCGCGCAGGTCGACTGCACCCCACTCATCCGACGCCGACTCGAGGCATCGGCGTCGGCACCTCACATCCCCCGAGCCTCGGCAACCAACGAGCTCCGAAAGGACGCATCGTGCAGATCAGGAGAACCAGCACCCGATCGCGTACAGCAACCCTCACCCTTGTCGGGTTCGCCGCAGCTTCGGCGTTCGGCGGCATGATGGCGCCCCCTGCGCTGGCCTCCGGCACCACGCCAGACTTCGGCCCCAACGTCAAGATCTTCGACCCGAGCACGCCGGTCGACCAGATCAACTCGCACCTCGCGAGCATTGCGAACGAGCCGGAGTTCAGCAGTAACCGTCACGCGGTCTACTTCAAGCCTGGCACCTACGGCAGTTCCGCCGGTCAGGACGACCCAGCGACCGCCACCGGCATCGTGAACACCCAGGTCGGCTACTACACGTCGATCGCCGGACTCGGCTCCTCGCCGGACGACGTGAAGATCAACGGCGCTCTTCACGCGGAACCGAACCAGGCCGCCGACGGCACGTCGGACTCGCTGACGGTGTTCTACCGGTCTCTCGCGAACCTGGCCGTCAACCCCATCCAGAGGCCAGTCGGTGCCGACGCGCAGCGCGCCAGGCCCGAGGGGATCGAAGCGCCGCACACGATGCGTTGGGCGACCTCTCAGGCGTCTCCGCTGCGTCGCGTTCACATCCTCGGCAACCTCGACCTCACCGGCCAGTACGGCGCGAACGCGTTCGGCACGGAGCTCGCAGACAGCAAGGTCGACCGGACGGTCATCAGCGATGATGGCACCACCGGACCGGCCCAGGCGCAGTACTACACGCGTGACAGCCAGATCGGGAGCTGGAGCGGTGACGGGGTCAATCTCGTGTTCTCCGGCGTCACCGGCGCACCGCGCACCAACTTCGGCGCGGGCGGCACCACGACGCTCGCGACCACGCCGACATCCCGACCCGCACCGTTCCTGACGATCAACAGTGGCGTCTACGAAGTCTTCGTTCCTTCGGCGCGGACCACCACGTCGGGTGCGAACTGGTCGACGGCCAGCAACGCCGGCGTCCGCATCCCGGTGAGCAAGTTCTACATCGCGAAGCCGACGACCGACACGGCGGCGACCATCAACGCGGCCCTCGCCTCGGGCAAGCATCTGCTGCTCACCCCCGGTGTGTACCGACTGAACGGGCCGATCAAGGTGACCCGCGCCAACACTGTCGTTCTGGGCATGGGGTACGCAACGCTCGCCCCCTCCGGCGGCGCTGCGGCGATCACGATCGGCGATGTCCCCGGCGTCGTCGTCTCGAGCATCATGATCGACGCCAGTTCTGGCACCGACGTCCTCGTCCAGGTCGGGACGAGAGGTGCGACCCACGTCGGAGACGCCGTGAACCCCACTGCGCTCAGCGACGTCTTCGTTCGAGTCGGCGGGGCCCAGGAGGGCTCTGCGAGGACCATGCTCGAGGTCAACAGTGACCGCGTGATCCTCGACGGCTGCTGGCTGTGGCGAGCCGATCATGGTGCCGGCGTCGGCTGGACATCGAACACCGTCGACACCGGACTCCTGGTGAACGGTGCCGACGTCACCGCGCTCGGACTGTTCGTCGAGCACACCCAGAAGAACCAGGTCGTCTGGAACGGCGAACGCGGGACCACCGTCTTCTATCAGAGCGAGATGCCTTACGACCCGCCCAATCAGGAGTCCTGGTCGGACGGCACATCGGAGGGGTACGCCTCCTACAAGGTCGCCAGCGGGGTCAAGGTCCACGACGCCAAGGGCCTGGCGATCTACACGCTGTTCATGCCGTCGACCTTCGCCGGTCAGCCGGTGCACGCGGCGAGCGCCATCCAGGCGCCGACTTCCGACGCCGTCCACTTCCAGTCGATGACAACGGCAGTCATCTACTTCGGAGGTGGGATCCGCCACGTCATCAACGCGAACGGTGGAGCCGTGGACGCGAGCCAACCCAACTCGGTCGTCTACGGCATGACGGCGGCAGCCCGCTTGGTCGCCGGACCATGACGGTCGGTGTGGGAGCGACCGCCGGGCCTTCAGAGATTCAGCCCGTGCACGTCCGCTCGATCGACACGCGCCTTCCGACGCGGTGTGCACCGTGCTTCGTCAGTTCGTGGAGCCCGGGCACACGGCTCGCTGTCGGCGGGTGGCGGGTTTCCTGACCCCGGTCGTCCACCCGTCCGCCCACTGAGTGACAGCTTGGCGGCCCTCTTCGGCTTGCGCGACGCCCAGCCGAAGAGGGCCGCTTCATCCCGTACCTGAGGGAGGCGCAGCGGGCGGGGGAGTCGCTGCCCGCTGCGCACGGCGGACCGACGCCGCAGCTCGTTCATCTCTCGACGCCGGGCTGTGCTGCCTCCACAGGGTGCGCGAGGCGGCCACGCCGAGCAGCGCCCGTCCACCAGCGACCACCCCCGGCGCCGACAGCACCAACGGCAACCCCGCCGGCGGCGATCAACACCGGGTCCGGCCCGTCAACGGTCAACATGAAGAGCCAGAACAACGGCGGGCAGATCACGCCACCCACCACGGCGAAGACCGTCACGTGCACCCACTCGCGCGCCTGACGGCGAAGCAGGTGAGAGGTCAGCAACCCCGCCGGCCACCCGACGAGCATGACCAGGACGCTCGCGACGAGCCAGCTCCACCAGGCGAAGAAGACACCGGCCCCGGCCCCGGGCAGACCTTTGAGCGCGAGGCCGATGACCAACCCCAGGGCGAGGCTCACAACTGCGAGCACACCGATGCAGCGCATGCAGACCTCAAGGACCGCGCTCGGACCCCGCACCGCACCCGCATCGACCGGCTCCGGAGCGGGCACGATCCCAGCAGGGTTGCTCACTGGAGGTCCGCTGGCACCGGCACCTGCGCCCGAGGGCGGATCAGGTGATCTGCGGCCCGGACCGGGGGCAGCGGGATCGCGGCCTAAGCCGCCCGTCACGTGTCGTCCTCGGTGGTGTCGTCGGAGGGCTTCGTGGCCTTCTCCGACGGGACCGGGTCCTTCTTGGTCGAGGTGTCGTCGGCGTCGGGCGTCTCGAAGCCTCCGAGGTAGGACATGAGCCGGGTGAGGAGGAACCCGCTGTTGTAGTACCAGAGCGCGTCGAACCGCTCGGCGGGGGCGCCGTCGGCCCGGAACACCCCGCCGGCCTCGTACTGGCCGACCGAGATCACCGGCGGGCTCTCGTGGGTGCGCAGGTGGTCGATCTCGGCGGACAGCTGCGCGCGGCCCAGGTCGAGGGCGTTGTCGAGGGCGCCCTCGAACTGCAGGCCGACGACCTGGTACTGCTCGTCGACGATCGCGTTGTTGTAGTACTTCTCGACGAGGAGCTGGTTGCGGACGTAGTTGCTCAGGCCGTAGCCCATGATCGCGTACGACGCGTTCGGCTTCCCCTCGCCGATGTAGTCGGCGAAGGCCTCGGCGACGACGGACTGGTTGACCGAGAGCGCGATGTTCGCGTCGTACTGCGCGAGGTGGTTGATGACGAGGTCGGTGGAGACGCCGTTGCTCTCCGCGAGCTGCGCGACGACCCCGGACGTCGAGAATGCCGCGAAGTTCGCGTCCGCGCCGCGACGGAAGAAGTCGCCGACCTGACGCAGGTCGAGGTCCTCGCGGATGGCGGCGCCGCCGTTCTCGCGGCCCACCTCGTAGACGGCCTGGGTGTTGGTGAGCTCGGCCTTGGCGAGCTCCGCGTACAGCAGGGGCAGCGTGAGGTCGGTGAACAGCTGCTCGAGCGAGGTGTAGGCGCCCTGCTCGTACGTCGCCGTGATCTGCTGGAGCTCGGCGGTCGCGAACGACAGCATCGAGTACGCGTCGAACGCCCCGCCGTAGGCCGTCGTGACCGCCTCGACGTCGGACAGGGTCGCTGGCTCGTACGTCGAGAGCTGGTCGAGGAACGAGAAGAACCGGCGCTCCGCGGGGGAGATGTCGGTCATCGTCTGCAGCATCACGGGCAGCCCGTCGAGGCCCTGCGTGAAGAGCGGGTTCAACGCGGAGCCCACCGCGAGCAGCGTCTCCATGAGCGCCGCGGCCTCCTGGGCCTTGGTGAAGGCGCCGGCCACGAGCCCCTGTCGTTGCAGGTCGGTGGCCCGGTCGAAGGCCGCGGCCGCCTTGTCGGGCAGCAGGGTCGACGAGATGGCCGTCTGGACCTCCAGCGGGAGCCCGTTGAACGCGTTGTTCGCCGTCTGGTAGCGGGCGAGCGCGGCGTCGACCTGTGCGTCGGTCTTGTCGTACGACCGCGTGTCGAGCCGGGGCTCGCCGGCCTGGGCGGGCGCCGGAAGCTTCTCGCCGGTGAGCAGCGGGTACGCCTCGTAGATGTCACCGACCTCGACGACCTCGACGCCGAGCCGGTCCCCCTCGCGCACGAGATCGACCTGCTCGCCGGCCGCGTTGGTCGAGTTGCGCTGGCCGAGCGGCACCAGGACCTTCGTCAGGCCCTCCTCGGCGGCACCCTTCAGCTTCTCCGGGATCCCGCCGACAGGCCCGATCGTGCCGGTCGCGTTGATGGTGCCGGTCATCGTGACGGTCTTGTCGATCGTGTCGCCGTTCTGCAGCGCGACGAGCGCGACCGTCTTCAGCGCGCCTGCGCTCGGGCCGTCGATCCGGCCGCTGATCTCGAACCCGAAGCGGCCCGACAGGGGCTCGCCGGTGAGCAGCGTCGAGACGATCGCCGCGTTCCAGGACGCGGCCCTCGACGCCTCACCCATGCCGCCGACCTCGTCCTCGGAGAAGTCGATCCGGAAGGTCCCGTCGTCCGTGGGCTCGCGGGTGATCACCTCGGAGCCCACGCCGCCCGAGTCGCCCTGCACGAACAGTGGGTGGATCGCGATGCTCGTCGGGAGCTCGGCGGCCTTGTCGGCCTCCTTCTTCCCGTCCCGCTCGTCGGTGCAGCCGGCGAGGAGCAGGGCGCCGGCAGCGACCAACGCCACCCCTGCCTTCAGACGACGGCCGATCATGCGAGCTCCTCAGGGTCCGGAAACAGGTCCACGGTCGAGGCGGATGACATGCGTCTCCGCGCCTGCGTCGTGCAGGTGACCAGGCGCAATGAGAACACCCGATAACGATTGAAACGGTACAGACCGGCACGAACTGTGATGAACAGCACATGCAGAGCTGAGGGGTGCAGCCGACGGTCGATCACTTCCAGCCCACCGACACGGGGGGTCCACCCGGATCGTCGTTCGGGCCCAGCGCGCACCCATCCTCGAATGGGGGACAAAGGGGGACGCTTCGCGTCCCTCCCCGTTTCTCCAGGTCACAAGCGTGCTGGGGAACGATAGAGAACCCGCGAGGCCGCTAGCTCGAGCCGACCTTCGCCATGCAAAGGCCGATCAGGGGACGCACTGACGGGAATTTCGCCGTGTCCGAACGGCGAGAGGAACTCACGATGAGCGTCGCAGACCAACTGGGGCTGACGGATCCCGACCACGGTGCGATGGCCGAAGCGCGGCAGTCCTGGCCGTGCTGGGTGGCGGCGTCTCCACGATTGGGGGTCGTCGGCGACCTGCTCGAGCTGCCGGACTGGATCGCCGCCGCGGACCCAGCTGATGCCGACCTGATCCTGCACGAGCTCGCACGCCGAGCCAGCTGTGCGGGCGAGGACGACAGGATCGCGGCGGCGACGCTCGCGTGGTTGCTGAAGCCGGGAGCGCGCCTCCTTGCTCGTCGGCTGGCGGGGCTCGCCGGAAACATCGACCACGTCGTGGCGGCGCAGCTGTGGATCGAGATCCGCACATTCCCCTGTGACCGACTGCGGAAGGTCGCGGCGAACGTGCTCTGGAACACGCGTCGCGGTGTTCTCCAGGAGCTCGGCGTGTCGAAGCGGCGCACGAAGAACGAAGAGATGTGGGCGAGGGCGCTGCGGTGGGACCCGCTGACCATGGGCGATCTCCCAGAGTCGGGGTCTGACGAAGACGGCGCTGACGACGTGATGGCGCTCCTCGACTGCGCGGTCGCCGAACGGGTCATCGACCGGAGCGATCGCGACTTGCTCGTGTCCGTCGCCGTCGCCGTGGATGGCGCGTCCGGGATTGCCGGAGCTCGAGGCGGGCTGTGCTCGACGCGGACGACGGATGCCATCGGGGCAGCGTGTGGCATTTCCGGGCAGACGGTTCGCCGTCGGGTACGGCGGAGCGTGCACGCGCTCTCGGTCGCCTACGCGAACGCGGTGGCATGAGCGCGCGTGCCGAGGCGGCGGCATTCGGTGACGAGGTGATGAACGTGAGCGACGAGCTCGAGATCAGGCAGCTGCTGCGCGATGCCCGCGACGAGGCCGCTGCCGTGGCCGGGATCGAGGACGGTGTTGCGCGGCTGCGACGGGCGCGCGACGCACAGAGCGCGCTCGCACAGCTGCCACCCGACCGTCTTCGCGCTGCCATCGAGCTGCGGCGGATCGAGCTCGACGGGGCCCCTCGATGAACGCGCCGGCGGCGACCAGCCGTCCCGTCATGGTCGACGAGCTGCAGCGAGCGTGGCGCGCCGTCCAGGATGGGCGGTTCCGCGGCCGGGGCGACGACTCCGAGCTGAAAGTCACGACAGAGGAGCACGAGCGCGCGACGCGTGCGTGGCAGCCCCACGAGCGCGTGCTGCCGGTCGTCGGCTGTGTCGGGCAAGCAGGCTCCACCACGCTTGCGCTGGCCCTTGCGACGCTGTCCGGTCAGGCGCGGGTGCTTGAGTGCGGACCGGCGGCACGCTCAGGTCTGGCCGACGCGGCCACCGCGGAGCTTGGGGCCTCCGCCGCCGGATGGGTCGTCGGCCGCCGCGAGGGCGTCCAGATCGCGCGCGCCGGCGGGGCGCGCTGGACACCGGAGTCGGTTCCCCCTCCCGACGACGCGAGCACTGAGTTGGCCCTGAGCGTGGTCGATGTCGGGTGGGACGTGGCTGACGTCCTCACCGCTGGCGGTTGGCTCGCCCGGCACCTCGCGGCCGCTGAGTGGATCGTCGCCGCCACCCGTGCCACGACGCCGGGATTGCGCCAGTTGGAGACAGTGCTCGCGCAGGTTGGCTCTGGACGCGTCGTCGCTGCAGTCATCGGGCCACCGCCTCGGCGATGGCCACGGTCACTCAACGCGGCGATCGGGCCCGCCATCAGGGCGCTCCTCGAAACCGGAGACGTAGTGGCGATTCCGCCACATCACGGGCTGGCGACGCGCGGACTCGACCCGACGCCGCTCCCGGCGTCCGTCCTGCGCGCCGCCGCGGAGATCGCCCGCCGGATATCTGTCTCGACCGACCACTCGACGAAGGGGTTCTGACATGAAGACCATCGGGGTGATCGCCGCCGCGTGCCCGGTCGCACCTCCTGGCGCGCAGCAGTACGCCGACCAGCTCACGGGATACGTCCTGTGGGGCGTCATCATCCTGTTCTTCGTCGGCGTCGCGGTCGGTATCGGCGCCATGGTCGCGGGGCGGGTCTTCTCCATGCCGCACGCCTCGAAGGCGGGCGTGGTCTCGATCGTGATGGTCTTCGTGTCGGCGGCCGCCTACATGGTCGTGCCGAGCATGCTGGCCGCGATGACCGGGTCGGGATGCGTCCAGTGAGCCCGCGCGGCCAGATCGAACCGTGGGGAAGGGCGCGGTTGATGCTGTCGGCCGCGGCGGTCCTGGCGGTCGGCTCGGTAGCGCTCACCGGTCTGGGGTTCGCCGTGTACCTGCTCGTCGCGAACGAGCCCACGTCGACGGAGGCCGCGGCGAACAGCCAGGCGGGGCTGGGCACGATGCCTTCGGGTCCACACCGCCGTGACTCGATCAGTGCGGAACCGATGCTTCAGGTCTCCGCGCAGGACGGTAGAGGGGGCGTGCCGTCCAGCACCCCCGCTCCGAGCCTGACTATTCCCGCTGCGACCGAGATTCGAGCCTCTGAGGTTCCGAGCGGGTTTCCACCCACCCCGCAGGGCGCCATCGGTCAGTTGGCGGCCATCGAGATCACCGTGCTGCAAGGCATGTCGATCCCGATCGCAAGAGACGTCTACGAGCACTGGAGCGAGCCGGGCCCCGCCGACGCCTCGGACTGGGAGTTGATGCGCAACGTGCAGGCGTTCCTGGGCAGCGCTGCCGGCACCGATGTCGAGGACCCCACGACGATGGTTGTCGCTGAACCGGTGGGCGCGCAGATCAAGGGCAGCGACGGGGCCGGGTGGGTCGTCGCGTGCGTCCTGCTCGATGTCCGCGCGATGGTCGCGACCGAAGCGCGCGTGGCTTACGGGCACTGCGCCCGGATGGTCTGGGAGGACAGTGAGCGCCGATGGGTGATCGGGGCCGGCGAGCCCCCCGCTCGCGCGCCGTCGACCTGGCCCGGAACCGACCTGGCGGCTCGGGCCGGTTGGCGCACGTGGATCTCCGAGCGGGGATGACGACGCATGGACTGGGGCGAGCTGCTCAACCCGTTCACCTACCTCGGCAACGCTGCCTCACACGCCATCGCGGACGGATGGACCGTCGCCATGGTCGGGCTGTGGAACGCGGGGCTGTGGGTCTTCCGGTTCCTCCTGACCATCGTCGACTGGCTCCTCATGCCCGACCTGCGCACCGCCGGACCCATCGGAGAGATCTACCACGTCGCGTTCTGGATCGCGGGGGCGCTCGTGGTGCTGCTCTTCATGGTGGGGCTCGGAAGTGCGATCGTCCGTCGCGACGGGCAGGCGCTCGGACGGACGCTGATCGGTGCGGCACAGTACGGCGCGGTGTGCGCGCTCTGGGGTGTCTACTCCGTCGGCGTTCTAGCTGCTGCAGGCGGGATCACCACGGCGCTGATGCGCTCGCTGCTTCACGTCGACGCGTTCGCCGCGTGGCAGCCGTGGGCGAACTTCTCTGTTGCCGACATCTCTGACGGCACGGTGGCGACGGTCCTGGGGCTCATGGGGCTCGTCCTGATGTTCGGCGCGATCGGGCACGGCCTCGTGATGCTGGCCCGCGCGGTGTCGCTCATCGTGCTGGCCGCGACTGCGCCGGTCGCTGCTGCCGGCCTCGTCTGGGACGGGGGCCGAGGGTGGTTCTGGAAGGCGTTTCGCTGGTTCCACGCAGCAGCATTCACGCCGGTACTGCTGGTCCTGGTGCTCGGCATCGCCGTGAAGCCAACCTCGAACGTCGCGATCGGTGGCAGCGACTCGTTGCAGTCGGCGCTTGGTACCGCGATCCCCGGCATCCTGCTGATCCTCGTCGGGGCGTTCCTGCCACTCGCCCTCTTCAAGCTTCTGGCGTTCGTCGATCCCGGGACGAGCTCCGGTGCGGCGATGCGCGCAGGGCTCTCCGCGCAGGGCGGCGTCGGAGGCTTGCTGGGCGGCCGCGGCGATAGCGGAACGTCGGACGCCGCATCGACCCCCGACGGGACAGGGCGGTCGTCTGGCGAGGCTTCCGGCGAGGCATCGACGAACGACCGGTTCAGTCAGGCGGCAGGCGGGTTCGGCGGCGCCCTGGGCGGCTACGGCCAAGCGGCGTTCGGCGCGTGGGGGATGGCACAGGGCGTCGCGGGCCGTGCTGCCGCGGTCGGCGCGGACCTGACCAACCAGATGGGGGTGGGCCACAACACCTACGTCCCGGACTTCTCCGGATCTCGCTCCGGACGCGGTCGCGCTCGCGGCGACGACGACGTCCCGGACGTCAACGGTGCAGGGCCGGGTGGCGAGCCCGAAGTTCCGATGCCGATGCCGGCGTCCCCGGCGTCGCTGGCCGCGAAGGCGACGCCGGCCTCGGCCGCAGGTGAGGCAGTCGGCGGCTCGAGCGCGGCCGAGACGGCGGCCGCCGCAGCGGTGTGAGAGGAAGGACACGCGACGTGAGCGAGATCTTCAACGAGTACTCGAAGGCTCGACGCGGATGGTTCCTGTTCGGGCTGACGGGGTGGCAAGCCGCCACGCTGGCCCTGTCGAGCCTGCCGGTCTTCTGGGCCGTGCACCAGCAGGCCTGGGCGTCCGCAGGGCTGTTCTTGTTTGTCAGTGCCACGGTCACGCTCGTCACCGTCGTTCCGGTGCGTGGTCGGTCCGCGGTCGGCTGGATCACCTCGACGGCCGCCTTCGCCCTCGGTGGGGCGACCGGCTGGACCAGCTACCGGTCGCGGGCGGCTGTGGGCCGTGCCGAGAACCTCGCCGAAGCGGATCTGCCTGGCTCGCTGTCCGGCGTCGAGATCCACGAGGGCCCACCGAGCGGGCTCGCGGGCGCCCGTGTGGCCATCGTCCAGAACCACCAACTGCGCACGTGGGCCGTGACGGCCACGCTCGTACATCCCGGGATCGGCATGCGCGACGCACAGGACCGCGCAGCGATGGCGAAGGGCCTCGCGGACTTGCTCGATCAGGCCAGCCGCACCGAGCTCATCGACGAGATCCTGTTCCTGGTGCGCACCGTTCCCGAGGACGGTGCCGAGCGCGACCAGTGGATCGCCCGGCACCGGAGGCCAGGTGGGCCGACGAATGTCCGGGAGATCAACGACGGCTTGCAGGCGGTCCTGGACCGGGCGTCGGTGCGCACCGAGGCGTTCGTGACGATCGTCGTGCCGGAGTCGCGGATCTCCCGAGCAGCCCGTGAGGCTGGTCGCGGGGTGGAGGGACGGGCGCAGATCCTGCATGCGCTGATGGCCGAGGTCGACGCGCAGATGCGTGGCGGGATGGGAGCTGCGGACGTGCGGTGGCTGACGAGCCCGGAGCTCGCCGTCGCCTGTCGGACTGGGTTCGCCCCGGCTGACCGTGCGGGCATCGTCGATGCGCTCGTGGCCCGCAGCGGACTCGGCGAGGTCAACGCGGACATACCGTGGGCGATGGCGGGGCCCTCGGGGGCGGACGTTGTCGCGCGGCACTACAGCCATGACGCATGGAACTCGATCAGTGCGACGATCAAGCTTCCCCCGAGAGGGGCCCTGCTCGGCGCTCTGGCTCCTGTCCTGACCCCATCGGCGCCTGGCGAGCGTCGCTCCGTCCTCGTGGCGTACCCGATCTCTAGCCAGTCGAAGGCCGCGCGTCGCTCGTCGTCGAGCGAGTGGGTCGCCGACCTGGGACAGGGCCTGCGGCAGCGGGCGCGGGTGCGTGAGTCCACGAAGGACCGGGATGCGGTCACTCAGGTCCGTGCGCGTGAGGCCAAGGTGTCGCGAGGAAGCGCCCTGATCCAGCCGTACGCGGTGTGCACCGTGACCGCGCCGAAGACGGCACGGATCTCCGAGTACGGGCGACAGCTCGACGCGGCGATCCGGCGCGCAGGGTTCGCACCACTGCGGCTCGACCTGAGCCAGGACGTCGCGTTCGCCGCCTCGGTGGTACCGCTGGGTGTGAGCCTGACCCGCCGTGGTGACGCATGACCGCGCGTGGGAGGGGCCGGGACGTCTCGCGGCTCCTGTCGGACTTCGGCCACCAGCTTCCGCGGGTGGCCACCGCCGTGGCGCCGGGCAAGGAGACCCGGTTGTTCCGGTACGTGCCCAAGCGCGGGAAGGCGCGAGCCGGGCGGGGGTGGGCACCCGCGAAGGCGCCCGTGGTCGCATACCAGATGACGTCCGACCAGGCGCCCGTGCTGTGGCCACTCATCGCCGGCCCAGGGCTGCCGCCGACCGGTGCACAGATGGGGGTAGACGTGCTCAGTGGGTCGGCGTTCTACGCCGACCCACTCGGGTGGGTGCTGCGAGACGACGTCCCCTGCACCAACCCGAACGTCTTCTCCATGGGAAAGCCCGGTGTCGGCAAGTCCGCGACCACCAAGGTGTTCTGCCTCCGGATGACCGACTTCGGGTACCGAACCCTGATCCTGGGCGACCCGAAGGACGAGTACGAGCGGCTGTGCCACTTCTTCGGCGTCGAGCCCTTCGCGCTGGGGCCAGGGATGCTTGCACGCATCAACCCGATCGCCTTCGGGCCACTGGCGCTGGGCTGGGAGCACCTGAGCGCGCAGGAGGCCAAGGCGCGAGCGGCGGTGGTGTTCGGGCGATGGCTCACCCTCGTGCGTGGCCTGGTCGGCAGCCAGCGCATCGGCGACATCAGGGTGCCGTTCGGTCCGTCCGAGGAGGCGATCGTCAAGGTCGCCCTGCGAGACCTGACCGGCTACAGCCAGGCGAACACGACGCTGACCGAGACGACGATCCCACATCTGTGGCAGGCACTGGACGAGCCCAGCGACAGCCTGATCGAGGAGCTGCGGTACGCCGACCGGCGGCACTTCTTCGACGAGACCCGGCTGCTCCGCGACGCGCTCGGGCAGCTCGTGTCAGGGACCCTCGCCGGGCTCTTCGACGCGCACACCAACATCGACATCGACTGGGAGGCTCCGATTCAGTCGCTGTCGTTGTCGCGGCTCGACCCGCTCGGCGACGAGGCCGTCGGCATCGCGCTGATGTGCCTGAACAGCTGGGGGCGAGGCATGCGGGAAGTCGCACCCGCCGGCGACCTCCGCATCGTGGTGCGGGACGAGGCGTGGAAGCAGATGAGGCTGGGCGTGGAAGCGGTCAAGTCGCTCGACGCCGATCTGCGGCTGTCGCGCGGTGGAGTCCGCAAGGGCGGCGACATCCAGTGGGTCAACGGGCACAAGCCTTCGGACATGCTCACCGTCGGCGATGACGGATCGCAGGCCGCCAACATCGCCCGGGACCTGATGCACCTGGCAGACATCAAGGTTCTGCACGGCCAGAAGGCGGCGGTCGCGCACGAGCTCGACACGATGCTCGGCCTGGGACAGCAGGCCACGGACGTCATGACAGGTTGGGCGATGCAGCGCAAGGGACGAGCGCTGTGGCTGGTCGGGGATCGCCCCTTCAAGGTCGAGACCTGGCTGACTCCTCCAGAGCACGGGCTGACGTGGACGAACGACGCGCTCGAGGGCGCCGCCTGACGCTGGGGGCCAGATGTTCAAGGCGTTCGGTGCCCTGGTCGCCGCGGTGGCCGTGCTGGCCGGCCTGGTCCTGATAGGTGCGGCGCTGATCGTGGCGATCGGGGCGCAGGCGGCCACTGAGTCAGCCTGCGACGTGACAGGCGTCGGTGCGATCACCGCCGTCACCGACGTGTCCGGACAGGGGGAGGGCGGGATCGGCTTCGAAGTGCCTGCGCCCGGCGTTGAGCGACTCGCCTCGCTCAAGAACCCACCCGTGCCAGTGCCTGAGCGGATCAAGGTCATGTACGTCGCTGGCGCGGATCGGTACCACCTGCCATGGGCCCTGCTGGCGGGGATCGGCATGGAGGAGACCGTCCACGGCCGTGCGCGCGCGGCGAGCTCGGCCGGAGCGCAGGGCCTCATGCAGTTCATGCCGGCGACCTGGGGTCGATATGGAGTGGATGGCTCCGGCGACGGCATCGCGGACATCCGCAACGACGCGGACTCGGTGATGAGTGCGGCGAACTATCTGACCGCGGCCGGGGTAGCGAGTGGGGGGCCTGACGGCGTACGGCGAGCGCTGTTCGCATACAACCACGCCCAGTGGTACGTGAACGACGTCCTGTTCTACGCCACCGCGTACGGCGGTGGGGTGATCGCCGGCGACCCTGACGCCTGCGGGGCCGGGGGAGAGGGCAACCCCGCGCTGCCGCCGATCAGCAACGACAAGGTCCGCCAGATGCTGACCTGGGCTCAGACGCACCTCGGTGAGCCGTATGTCTACGGGGCGGCCGGCCCGCAACAGTGGGACTGCTCTGGCTTCACCCGGGCGGCATTCGCTCAGATCGGCATCACCCTGCCGCGTACGGCATCGGCTCAGCACGATTGGGTCGCGCACGGCAACGGGTTCCGTGTGGTGCTCGGTCAAGAACGGCCAGGCGACCTCGTCTTCACCGACTCCTACCTCGGACCCAACCAGGTCGGCCACGTGATGATCGTCCTCGACCCGACGCGCAAGCTGACCGTCGAGGCGGGCGGCGACGAGGTCGGCAACTACTCCTACGCTGCGTGGGAGACGCATCACCTGTTCTCGATCTGGCGGGTCGGGGCGGCGGCGTGAACGTTGAGCGCGGCGCGGGCGCGTAGTGCTTTCGGTGGGCGAGCGCACGCACACCCCGGAGGGACCCCATGCAGCGCACTCGTCGAACCGACCCGTACCCCTATACCTGGGAGATCCCCGTCGGTGTGTTCGCCGGCGTCGCCAGCGTTCTGTTCTTCGGTCTGCTGGCCGGCCGGGCTATCGCGAACCTGTTCGCAGGCAACGGCTGGGTGTTCGTGGCCGATCGGGAGCACGTCTTCGCGGGCCTGGGTGGACTGCTGCATGGTCACTCGGCAGCGGGCCTCTCCGGCATCCAGCACCCCGCGACGCCGACGCTGCTCTGGATCTGCGGCGCAGTTGTGGAGCTCGCACTCATCGTCGGACTGGTCGTCGTCACCAAGCGAGCGTTGGCCCGCTGGGGGCCGAGCCGGGTGCAGGGAATGGCAACGACGACGGAGGCCGAGCGAGTGCTAGGTCGTACGCGGCTGCGCCGGGCGGCGCCCGTGGTGCGCCCGGATCTGTACGGCAAGCACGCGGGTGTCGAGTCCCTGCCGACAGCTGCGGGAACAGAAGCGTGACCACCCGGACGAGGCGCAACGGCTCCGGACCCGCGTGATGGGCAACGTGCGAACGAGCATTGCCGCCGGCGCGCGCCGGCAGTGGAAGCTCGCGCGGCTCGCCCCCGCACAGGTTGGCTGGCGGCTGGGCACCGCGAGCGAACCTCGCAGCCGCCGAGAGCTGTGGGTGCCCTGGGATCGGACCGCGGGAGTTATCGGCCCTCAGGGCTCGGGCAAGACCCTCGACCTGCTCGTGCCGGCGCTGCTTGGCGCACCCGGTGCCGCGATGACGACCCTGACCAAGGTCGACGACCTGCTGCTGTCGTTCTCTGCCCGCGCCGCAGACGGCCGGCCGTGTGTCGTGCTCGACCCCTTCGGTCTCGTTCCTGGCCTGCCGGAAGTCGTCTGGGATCCGATCCGAGGTTGCGTCGACCCGCTGCTCGCGGAGCGGCGTGCGAAGGCGTTCACCGCAGGCACGGTCAAGGGTGCCGTGGCGGGTGGCTACGGCGACGACGCAGCGCGGTTCTACGCGGCGGAGGCAGCAAAGGTGCTGCAGGGCTTCTTCCACGCCGCGGCACTGTCCGGCCGCTCGCTCGAGGACGTCCTGGCATGGGTGTCGCGCCCGCAGAGCGCCATGCTGCCGCTCGAGATATTGCGTACCCACCCGTCAGCCGCACCGTTCTGGGCGGGACTGCTTGACGCAGCGCTGCACGGCGACGACCGCACTGCCGGGAACACCGTGACGACCGTGCAGCAGGCGATGGCATTGTTCTTCCAGGCCGACATCCGGCGACGGTGTGTACCCGGTGCGGGTAGGCCGGCGACCGACGTCGCCGACGTGATCGCGCGCGGAGGCACTCTGTACCTGCTCGGTCGCGAGGATCCGTACGCCTCGGCATCTCCACTCATGACAGCCTTCGCCGAGCACGTGCTCGACACAGCGCTCGCGGATGCGAACACGAGTCCATGGGGTCGACTGTGTCCGCCGTTCGTCGCGATGCTCGACGAACTGCCATCGACGGCGCCGCTGCCGACCCTCCGCACTCGGATGGCCAACGAACGCGCCCTCGGGCTCAGCTTCATCTGGGCCGCGCAGACATGGCCGCAGCTCGCGTCCGTCTTCGGCGAGCAAGAGGCACGGACGGTCCTGGGACTGACGAACAACCTCGTCGTGTTCGGCGGATCCAAGGACGTCGCGTTCAACCGAGAAGTGTCGGACTTGCTCGGCGAAGTGCGGGTCACCCGCACCAGCTGGCAGAGCGGACGCATGGGCGGGCGCCAGATCAGCTCCGAGGACATCGCGATCATGACGCCGGCCGAGATCCGACAGTTGCGCGAGCGCCACGCACTCGTTCTCGCCGAGAACGGATCACCGATCATCGCGAAGCTCGACCGCTGCATCGACGGCCGGGACGGCGCCCGACTGCTCGCGGCCAAGGAAGCCGTGCGCGAGCGCATCACCGTCACCCGGGGGCGTCAGGTGGCGCCTCAGGCGCGGGCACTCGCCGCGCTTGCCGAGTCGCGGCAGCGCGGCCTCGCGAGCAATCACGAAGATCCAGCTTCGTGACCGAGCAGCGTGATGCGATTCTTGGGCCGAGGCCACAGGCCATGGCGCTGCCGTTCCCGCGCCCGGGCCGCCGAGTGCTCCACGCGTTCCACGAGCTCGACGTCGCCCTCACCGGCACCGCAGAGCAGCGCAGGGCGCTTGGGAATCCAGCTCTGCTCGCACGCCCGTGGGACCCTCCGACCTGCGTCGATCGGGACCTCCGCCGCGAACTGTGGCAGTGGCTCGACGAGGTGGTGAACTGGGTCAACACCGAGTACGTATGGGACGCGGGCGCGATGATCCCGGCGTGCTGGCCTCGGCATCCACACCTGGTTCACGAGCTTGCAGTGCTCGCCGATCTGCGTCGTCGTGCTGCGACCGCGCTGACGTCAGATTCGCTCGAAGAATGGCATCGGTATGCCCTTCCCGCCTTCCTCGACCGCATGGCTCAGCGGACAAAGACCTACTGCGCTGACAATCATGAGCCACGGCCCGTGCAAGGCAGGCTCGTTCGGAATGCTGAGGCGACGGGCAACCGGATGGCCAACTTTCGGTCCGACGTAGCGACTATCGCCGATCCCGCAGAGCCGCCCAAGAGTGTCCCGCAGCCGGGTGGCGCGCGGCGCTCAGGAACGGCCAGGACGTCGCTTCCGAGTCTGCATGTAGTCGAGAGCAGTCGGTTCGGCGCCGAGGCCGGCGAGGTTGTCGACGACGAGTAGCCCGCGTGGATCGAAGCCTTCGGCATGTTTGACCGACCCGAGACTATCCGCATCTAAGATCAGCGCCGCAAGGATGGCCGCGGCCGACCACTCACAACAGGCGCCGTCGAGCCCCGCAGCGTGCCGAAGCTGCACCCGGCCCAGGAGCTTGTTCGGCAGCGGCTGCCTGCTCGGGCCGGTGCACAATGAGCTCCATGGAGCTATCGCAGACTGATGAACAGCTGCTTGAGCAACTTAGGACGCGGCTGGAGATCGACCATCAGGTCCTCGTCACGCTCGATACATGGCAGGTGGACGAGGTGCCGCGGCTTCGCAAGCTCGGCCGGCAGGCGGCGCGTCAGCTCAGGCTGAAGGTCATAACCCATGCGTCCAACGTCGGCGACGGCCGGGTCAACGTCTGGATCGTGATCAACGAGCCCGACAGCGAGGATGCAGAGCGCCTACAGCAACGCGGCGAGGCACTGCTGGCCGAGTTGTGGAAGAAGCAAGGCCTCACGTAGCGGCTCCAATCATTCGTCGGTTACCGCGATCGACTGGTCCCGGGTCAGACGCGCGGCTCAGCCGCGGTTTCTCTGTACTGCATCTCAACAGCTGGCCCGGAGGTGCCTGGGCCCCACCAGCCGGGAGCCTTCCCAGTACCCTCTTTCCATGGCGCATGTTCGCGTAAAGACCGCACTGGTTCCAACGGTTCGCCTTGTGTGTGACCTGGGAACGATCTCCGTCGCTCGTCTTCAAGACGAATTGGAGGATCTTTCGGTCCTCCTCGACTTTGCCCACAATCTTGCACTAGGACTTGGTTTGCGCTACACCGAGTCCGGCCGGGTCGAGACGGACGCCGCTTGGTTCCTAGAAGAGTTCGGGCAAGCGCGAGGCTCGTTTAACCGGGGAAATCGTCGCGGCGACGGCCCATATTTTCCACGCCGTGGAGAACCCGTTCGCCACGGAACATGGCAAATGCTGGTTCAGCGGCAAGCGTCGAGATCTGGCGAAGTCAGCGGCACCCTTGCCGTAGTGCCGACCCCCGCGAGCACCCAGGTGACGTATCTGTCGTTCGCGAACCCTCTGGAGACCTGGGTCCAGCTCCTAGGAGGGACCGGCGTTCTTGGCGCTACGTTGCTCGTTGGGAAGTTCCTGCGGGACTTCGGGGCGGAGCGTCGCATCGGGAAAGCGCGCGCGCGAAGCTGAGGCACGGGCTTCAATCGTCGAATCTCAGGCCGAAGCGATCGTCGAGCTCAACCAGCACCTCAGGGCAGGACTGGTGGCCGAGCTCGGCGTCGACGGGCCTACGCGAACTCAAGTGAGCCAGGCTGTGGACGAGTTGTTGCCCCTCGGCTCACTGCAGGCCCTGCTGCGACTGTCGGATCGACTCCGACTCGTCGAGGATGGGACCGAGAGAATCCCGCCGGCACTTCCGGCGCCCGAGGGTCTGTCGCGCGACGAATGAGTCGGAGCAATCCCGATCGGTTGGTCCAGCGCGGGAGAATGCTGCTTGGTCGCAACGCCCACGTGACTACCTGATCTACCGACGATGTTCGCTCTGACGCGCGTCGGCGCGGCAGCCAAGTGGTCTGAGCCTTGAGAACTGCGCTGTTCGTAGAGTCACTCGCAGTGCATCTCAGCGCGGCGGAGTCGAACGGGCCCCACGAGCAGGGGTGCCCGACGGGGAGGCTGGCGTCTGGCGCGCATCTGCTTCGGACAGCACCGAAGCCGTTGGAGTCACGCCGCCGGCGCCGCCATGGACGGCGGAGATCTCGGCGATCTGCCCGATTGCGACGCGACGTGGGTCTGCTTCCCAGAGGGTCACCGCGTCGGCCAGCGCGCGCCGGACGCCGGTGATGTCGGTCCCGACGGCGGCCGCGATCCGCCTGCTTCCATCAGTCCACGTCTCCGGGGCGTCGGCAGCGAGAACAGTGACGGCGGCACGCGTCGCGCTCGATCCGGAGAGGTTCTTCAATCGTTCATCGAGCAAGGACTCGGCGAACGGAGCGCTGCGCGTCAGGGCTGCGCGCAGTCCTTCGGCACCGTCAGTCTGGAGCAGCTCGGCCGGGTCCGAACCGAGCCGCATGGATGCGGAGTCCAGCGCGACCGCGTGCTGCGCGAGCAGCCAGAAGGCCCGTTGTGCGGCCCTGGAGCCTGCGAGGTCGGCGTCCGTGGCAACCAGAGGGCGGGTTCCGGTCTCGTGTGCGACCTGCGCCAACCAAGCAGCCTGGGTTTCGGTGAGTGAGGTTCCGAGCGGGGCGAGTCCCACGAGGTGACCGGGGTCAGCGAGCGCGGCGGCGATCGCGTCGAGCGGACCCTCCACGATGACTGGACGCCCGCCGCTGGACAGCAGGTCTGACCGCACACCGTAGAGCTGTGCTCCCTTGTGGAAGAGAGCGGTGTCGGGGGTATTGAGGTACTTCGGGGCGCGATCGCGAGCGGTGGAGTCGTCGAGGCGAGGATGGCGTCGGCCGACGAAGCCGAGCGGCAGCAGCTCGCCGTCGGAGAGTCGGGTGATCGGCAGGACGAGGCGGTCGCGGAACCTGTCGATGAGGCGACCGTTACGAGCAACAGAGGCGAGCCCGGACTCGCGCAGTTCGAGATCTGTGGCACCAAGACGACGCAGGTGGTCGACGAGCGTTGTCCAGCCTCCGGGTGCGTACCCAGGCTGCACGTGGGGATCGCCGGCGAGGTCCACGCCGAGCCGGCTTGCCAGGTAGTTCTGGGCCCACGATCCGCCGAACCGCGAGGCATAGAAGTCACGCGCCAGCTGGTTGAGCTCGAGGATGCGCGCGCCGCTCACGGGGCCCATCGCTGCGTCGAACTCGCGTGTCGCGTCTGCCGTGATCTGCTGATCGGTGGGGGCAAGGACGCCAGCGTTGCGGCGCGCCAACGCGGCGATGGTCAGGACGGCTTCGGCGGTCGCGTCGCCGAGCTCGTGCTCGGAGTGTTCGTCGGACGGTTCGTCCTCGTAGGTCGGTGGTTCTTCGCCGGGGAGCACTGCCGCGTCGGCAGCCTCGAATGTCGCGACGTGCGTCCCTTCGGCGTCGCCCCACGGCAGGGTTGGCACGTTGGCTGTGTCCGGGCCGTCAACGGGCATGACCACGTCGACGTCTGCCGACGGCGGGCCCTCGTCGAGCAGCGAGATCCGCCAGACCCACGCCTGGCAAGGATCGACGTCGTCGTGCTCGGAGAAGGCGGCGCCTGTGAAGAGAGATTCGACCGCCGCGCCGCGCGCCGCAGCGCGTTCGACTGCGGTGATGAGTGCCGGCCACCAAGGGCTGTGCTGGATGGTTGTGGCCTGGTCGGCCCCGACCAGCCGGTCGAGTCGCGAGGTCCAGGGCGCGACGAGGGTGTGGTTCGAGGTGACTTGCGCCGCCACGGCCGGTGCAAGCCGCTCCGACATGCGCCACCACAGGGCTGCCGCGGCGTGGTCGTCGGGCAGGGTCCCTTGGGCGTAGGCCGACCGGAGGTGAAGCGCGGCATCGATGCCGGCGCGCGTCAGCGCGGCAAGTCGCTCGGCCAGCACGGGGACGAACGGGTCGCGATCGGCGGTGGAGATCATCGAGGAGAGCAGCGGCGCCCACTCCTTCAAGGCCGGGGTGTGGGCGCGGGCGAGACGCCGGTCGAGGCGGTGCTGCCAACGGGCCAGAGCGGTGGCGAGCTGGGGTGCGCCAGTCGGGCGATGATCGGTCACGGGGACCTGGTTCGCGGCCCGCCACACAGCGACATCGGCGAGCAGGTCGTTGCCGGGCCGGTGCTGTCCGTTGCGTGCCCATGCCGGGGCGCTCACGTCGGTCACCGCTTGATCGACGACCTGGGCGGCCAGGTCACGCACTCTTGCCGCCCGCGCGGCCAGGTAAGGGCCCCACTCCTCGTCGAGGGCCAGCTGCTCTGGGATGGCTGGGAGCCAGGGGAGCGGACCAGGTCCGGCGTTGCGTAGGCCAGTGTCGTCGAGGCGCCAGTCGATCACTGCGGCGACGTCGAGGGCAGAGTTCAGCTCGCGGCGAGACGCAGCGTGCCGAAGTGCTGCGACGGGGTCGACGCCGACGGCGCCAAGGAGGACCAGGTGGGCGCGCAGGGTTGGCCAGGCTGCGGCGTCCGTGAGGTTCGGCTGGATTGTGTCGGCCTGCGCGTCGAGCCGGGACAGGGCGTCGGCTCCGACGAGCTGCTCGGCACCCACGTAGAGGGAGTCGGCGTACCGGGCGGCGGCGTCGCCGAGCTGGACCGCTGGGTCGATCTCGTCGCGCGCCATGGTGCTCGCCGACCGAGCCGCTCCGTCGTTGGCGAGGATCCGTTCGAGCACGTCCGTAGCGGTCAACGGATGCAGGTGCTCAGGTCGGATCACGTTGTGCTCGTCGCCGTCGTCGACGAGCTGCAGGTACAGGTGGTTTGCTCCCTTGCCGCGCGTCGCAGCGGTGTAGACGAGCTGACGGGACTCCTGCCCGGTGAGGAGCGTGTGCCCCGCGTCGGCAGTGAGGCCTTGGGCGGCGTGGATGGTCGAGGCGTAGCCGAGCTCGACGCTCTTCGAGACGTAGTCCGGGGGCAGCGTGATCCGCATACCGTGCGCGAGGTGTTGGGCCGTGACCGAGCCATCGAGTCGGATGTCGGTGATGGTCCAGCGGTCTCCGTTCTTGACCCAGTCGGATGCGGTCAGGCGAAGCCGGCGGTCATTCGTGCGAGTGATGATCGTGTCTCCGACCGAGGTCGCGTTGCCGTCGGAGAGCGTGGTCCACGTCGTCGGTGCTGTGCCCTCCAACGCGTGCGCGTGGGCACGCCGATTGAGCTCGCCAACCAGCTCCCTGGTCGGCGCGAGCATGATCGAGTTGCGGCCGGCAGCGCGGTCCGCGGCCCACGCGTCGAAGACCTCGTCGATGAGGGTGTGCACATCTCCGACGTGCACACGTTCGTTGTCCAGGTAGAAGCCGATGGACTCCGGAAGACCGTCGCGTAGAGCGAGCGAGGCAGCAGCCTCCGCAGGGTCGCTGAAGCGCATGAGCTCGGAGAGCTGCAAGCAGCCGTGCGTGCTTCGGATGTCGCGCAGCACACCGCCAGCGCCGATCGCGGAGAGCTGTTGGTCGTCGCCGATGAGGCGGACGCTGGCGCCTCGCTCGGCGACGAACGTGAGGAGCCGGTCGAGCGAGAGCGTGTCGGCCATGCCTGCCTCGTCGACGATGATCAAGGTGCACTCGTCGACGTCCTTTGCCCAGGAGGACAGTCGCTCCCCGCTCTGTTCGAGGTCGTGGAGCAGCTTGGCCATGGTGTCCGACGCGGCGCCTGTGCTGTCGCCAAGAACGGCGGCCGCTGCGGCTGACGGTGCCAGCCCTACCACGTCCCCACCGTCGTGACGCCAGGCCGCCACGAGTGCCCTCATCGCGGTGGTCTTGCCCGCGCCCGCCGGTGCGATCGCGAGCTGCAGCCGAGCGCCTGAGGAGGCCATCTCCCGCACCAAGGTGGCCTGCCCCGCGTTGAGTGGAAGGCCGGCCTCAGCCGACTGCGCGAAGGCGGCCTCGACCGCTGCCGGGCTGGCCTTGGGGCCGTCGAAGTGACTCGCGTGATCGACGATTCGCGCTTCCGCGGTGAGCAGCTCGGGAGACGTGAACAGCTGGGCTCCGGCGACGGTGTAGACGCTCGCACCGTCGCTGCGGCGCAGCGCGGCGGGTAGGAGCGATGCGGCCCCGGCCGGTTCGTCCGCGTACCGGCGTGCGGCGGCAGCAGGGGCGCCTGGGCGGCCGATGGTGAGCTCGTCGCCTGATGTTGTGAGCGGCACCGAGTGTCGCGTCAGGACCTCGTCGACGACGAGGGACACGACGTTCTCGACGTCTTCGGTGCGCACGTCGGTGCCACGAATACGGCGGAGGGCCTCGGCCTCCACGTGCCACCGCTTCCAGTGCGAGCGGCGTACCTGCAGCGCGTCGAGCACGGCACGCGCCGCCTGGCGCACCCAGGCGGCGTCGACCCGTTCCGGACGAGCGTCTGCCCGGTGCAGCGCGTGTGCCGTCATCAATTCCACGGCCTCGTCGGACCCGAGAACTTGGCGGGCCTCGCGAGCCCAGGCCAACCGCTGCTCGTCGAGGCTCCGTGGCTCGTGCTTCGCTTCGCGCGTCTCCAAGGTCGCCTGCTGCGCGAGCTGGATGGACTCGATAGGTGAGGGCGGACGGCCGTGGGTGTTCTGGAACTGGGTGGCCAGCTCGGCGCGCCTGGCCTCGATGCTGGCGCGACGCGATGACCACCGGTCAGCAAGGACCGGGTCGACTCCGACGACCTCACGAACCGGCCGCTTCGAGCGGTCAGTAGTCGGACGAGCGGCGAATTGCAGACCAAGGAGGTCGCCCAGGTGCCGCTCGAGCGCAGTGTTGTACGTCTCCGAGGCGGCCACGGTGGCCGCGAAGAGGATCCGGCCGTCGATCGCGAGCCAGCGTCCGTCGGCCCGCGTCTGGACCTTGTTGGCGATCGCCACGTGGGTGTGCAGATCGGGGTCGCCGGCCCGGCTGTCGCGGTGGGTGAAGGCGGCGGCGATGAGTCCTCGGGTCTCGACCTGCCGCACGCCGTTCGTGCCTTGACGTGTGTAGAGCGCGTTCCGCTCGAGGTACGACAGCGCGTCGCGGACTGCCGCCTGGTGGGCGTGCTCGATACGTGCCGCAGTCGGCTTGTCTGCCAGTGCCCACAGGGTGCTGACGGACTTCACGGGGGAGAACGTGAGGTCGAAGCCCGCGACAGCGTTGGTCCGGGGCCGAGAGTGCTTGGCGATCGCTGCAGCGAGCTCGCGCGCATCGGCGGGGTCGCGGTTGAACTCTTCGCGGAACAAGGCCGTGGCGACTTTGGTACGGAGGTCGGCGCGGGCTTGCATTGGTACCCACGTGTCGCCGGGCAGGCCGCGAGCGGTGTTGAAGGCGGTGACTTCCAGGGCAAGACGCCGGCGGAACTCCGATACGTCGTTGGCGTAGACCCGGAACGGAGTCCCGAGCGACGCGGCTGCCTCCTGACCGTTCGCGTCCAGTCCTTGCTCGGAGGCAATCGCGCGCAGCTGTTCCGCCAGGGGGTGCTTGCCAGCGCCGAACAGGTTGCGCATCTGCTCGGCCGTGACCTCGTCGCCCTCCGCCATCCTGGCGAGCCCCGCCATACCGGCGCCGATCCACGTGCCGGGCGCCTCGCCCTTAGCCGAGTAGTACGAGGCGAGGCTGCTGTGTCCCTTCTCTGTCACGTCCTGTGCGGCCACCTGGCGGGTCAGGTAGTCGTAGCCGCTGCCGGCCGTCAGCTTGTGGATCGACATCGTCACGCTCACCGAAAGGCTGTGCGGCCACCTCGATGTTCAGTGGTTGACGGCTGAACGACCGCGAATGCAAGAGGTGTGTGGGGCAGTGCTCTGGCGCTGGATGGGCGAGGGCGGGGCAGTGATCGCGGGCGGTGCGAATACGGACCGAGCCTGGGGAGCCGTCGCGGGGACGGAGGTCGTGAGCGTGACGGTGGCCCGTTCGGCTTTCGGTGGCACCGGCGAAGCGGGAGGGATGAGCGGTGGCGGATCAGACGGCAAGGCAGCGGGCTCGACGTGCAGCGCTGGATGCTCAGGCGAGGGGACGCCAGCGGCGAGCGGAGCAGGAGCGGCGGCGTGACACGCTCGGCGTTCAGGTGGTGACGGCGCTCGCGGAGCGAGATGCCGTGGTGGAGACGTGCGAGCGGCGCGCGGGTGCTGCGCTGCTCGCACTGACGCGGGCCGAAGGGCTGACACTCGCGGAGGCGGTCGAGCGCTGCGCGTGGGATGCGCTGACGAGCCGGGAGGCTGCACGGCTGCGACAGGTGGCGATGGCCAGCACGACGCCAGGACCGGTGAAGGGCGCGGGGGGCGGCGGTGGCACGGGAGGGTGACAGCGCGCGCGAGGCGATGGCCAGGGCGTGCGCCGATGCCGTGGTGGTGGCCCGGTTCTGGTCGAAGGTCGTGGATGTCGACGGGAGCGGTTGCCGGTGGTGGACCGGCGCGCTGAGCGGTCGCGGTCACGGGCGGTTCTGGCTGGGTGACGGGCGCGTCGTGGTGGCACATCGGTTCGCGTTCGCGCTGGCGAAGGGCGCTGAGGCAGCGGATGCGGTGGCCGTGCTGGGGCACCGGTGCGACAACCCGTTGTGCCAGCGAGTGGGGGAGGGCCACATAGTCGCGTCGTCGCACGCGCTGAACCGTCGTGAGTGGGTGGCCCGGCGCGGGCTGGCTGACTCACCGCTTGGGGACCCGCGCGGGGCTCGGTTGCGAGCGCAGGACTTGCGGGACCGAGCCCGTCGCGATCCGGCGCTCGTCGCAGCCGCGCTGCGTGAACTACGTCGAGTCAGCGGGCGTCAGCTCACGCTGTGGTGAGCATGCCGAAGCGCGCCCGGGGCGAGGGGAAGTCTCCGCTCCGGGCGCGCTTCGTCGCGCTCGGTCAGACGGGGGTGAGGGCTGACCAGGCGCGGGCCTTGATGCGGGCGGGCTCGTCGGTGGTGAGCACGCGCGCGGCTCGCGCGGCGGCGGGGTTGCGTCGGTCGCGGACGGGTGCGAAGTGATCGACGTACTCGGCCACGGCCTGGTAGGCACCCCACGCGGTGCCTCGGATGCCGTCCTGGGTGTCGGCCTGGTGCCACAGGTGGGCGAGCGTGGCCGACCGGTGGGTGTGGGCGTTGCGTGTCCGTGCCTGTGTGTCGGTCTCCGGTGTGCCGAACAGGTCGGACACGAGGGCGTAAAACTCGGCGTCGGTGACCGTGGCGGCGATCATCTTGTCGGCCTCGGCCTGGAACGCGTCGACATAGGCAAACGTCAGGCCGAGGGCGGTGCGGGCGGCTTGGACGGCGGACTTCGCGTTGCGGGTGTGCCGGATGGACCACGACGACACGTGGTCGCGAAGTGCGGCGTTCTGGGTGTTGGCGCACACGACGCGGACCGGGGTGACCAGCAGTCGGTAGGCGCCCGATCCGTCGTGGGAGTTGAGCGCCGCGATGTTGAGGTCGACGCGGTCTGAGCCGCCCACGAGGAGGTACTGCGGCAGTCGCATCGTGACGAAGACCTGGCGTCCGCCGCGCAGCGATCCGGCGGTGTCGAAGATCGCGCCTGACTCGTCGGCGAGCAGGTTCAGGAACTCGGCGTGCTCTTCGTTCTGGAGGGGGGTGTAGGCGTCGCCGACGACGCCGAGCGGCTCGGGCTGTCCGGTGAACGGGTTGGTGCGGACGGTGGCGAAGCCGGGCACGTCCATGTGGGTCACACCGTCTGGGGTCACCTCGCTCGCGGTGAGTGGGACCTTGTGCACGTTCCAGCCGCCGAGATGGCCGAGGGTCATCGCCTCTTCGGCGGTGAACGCCTCGCCGGTGACGGTGGTGCCGAGGCGGTGCCATGCGTCGGTGCGGGCGAAGACGGCGGCGGCCTGTGCGCCGTGGGTCTCGATCTCGTGCGGCATCGGACTGGTCCCTTCCGGTCGTGGCTGTGCTGGCTAGGCCAGTCTATTCCGTCTATTCCACTGACAGGAGTTGTCCACAGCGGACAACTCCTGTCAGTGGGTGGCGGTCAAGCGGCGGCGTCCGGCTCGGGGTCGTCCGTGCCGTCCTCGTCATGGCTGGTCGGCGGCTCGGCGTCGTCACTGCGGCTCGGGACCGGGATCAGGAGATGCTCGACCTCGCTGGCCCCGTAGCCCCAGTCGACGAGCGCAGACATCACGTGCCCGTCGTACGCGCGCGGGTTGCGCCACGTGTGGACTCCGCTGGCCGCCTCCCAGGCTGAGAGGACGACCGCGAGGGTGCGCATCGTTGCCAACTTCGGCGTCGTCACCTGCTCCAGGGCGCGGTTCGCAGCCTCGGACGCGAGGCCATCGGCGCGCTGGCCGAGCAGTGCGCCGAGCAGCGAGTGACCACGGTCCAGCGCTGCCGTGAGGCTGTACTCGCGCGTGAGCAGCGCTCGCGCGATCAGGGCCTCCGCGCCAGCGGGCACGGTGCGGCGGGCGAGCAGACCCCTCAGCCACTCGCGACGCACGACCTCCGAGGCGCGCCACGCCTCGTTGTTGGTCCGCACGCGGCGACGCTCGGCAGACTCGGACTCCTGGCGGGCCTGCTCGGCAGCAGCGCGCGCCTCGACGTCCTGGCCGGCGTTGTCCTCGCCGGCGACAGGGCTCGGACGCCAGCCGTAGTGCAGGCCGGCCGCGTCCGGGTCGGTGCAGATCCAGACCGGGACGAACACCGCGTGCGGCTCGCCTGGCTCGGTGCCCTCGGCCTCGTCGTCGTGGTCTGCGTCGTCCTCGTCCGACCACTCGACGGTGATGACGACCGCCCCGCCGGGGATCGTGGGCCACGTCTCCTGCGGGACGGGCTCGTTGTCGGCATCGCGCAGCTCGTCCAGGCGGAGGCGGTACAGGTCGTACCTGCTCGGCGCGTCCTGCGGGTCCAGGACGGGTAGGCCCTCGACGCGCAGCCGCTCGACCTCGGCGCTCAGCGCCGCGCGCTCTGCTCGCTCGTCACGGAGTACCTGGGCGACGTGCGCGAGGCGACCGCGCTGCCCGAGGTTGGTGCACGCAGACGTGAGCCGAGCGATCGCGACCGCGTCGTCCTCGAACTCCGCGAAGATCGCAGCCTCCTCGAGTGTGTAGCCCTCGGCGTCCATCCGCTCTCGGGTCGCCGGGCTCGCAGCGACCGTCAGCGCGGCGTCGATCACGGGTCGGGCGACGGCAGTGCGCTTGGCGATCTGCGCGGCGGAGAGGTTGAGCAGCGCCAGTTGCTCGATGCCGTCACGCGTCTCGCGCTCGTGCATGGCCTCCCGGTGAAGGTTCTCAGTGATCTGGTCGGTGATGCGGTCGGCCTCGTCAGGCGGGGCGATCACGCGAACCGGGATGGTCGGCGTGCCGACCTGAGTCGCGACGATGGTGCGCCGCTGCCCGCGCAGCACGGTCAGCGTGCCGTCCACGTCCGGGAAGGCGGTAACGGGCTCGATGACCCCGCGCGCTCGGATCGACGCCGAGAACTGCTTGGCGTCGGGGTGGGGGTCGACGCGCACGTTCGCGCCGATCTTCAGGTCACCGGGAGCGACCTCGTACAGGTGCCCGACCTCGTAGGTCGCAACGGTGGTGATCGTGTCGGTCATTGCTGTGTCTCCAGTCATGGAATAGAAGGAACTGCACCTGTAATCTTCCTCGTGTCAGCGGGTCGGGGCGGGTGCGATCGGTGGGCTGTGGACAACGTGGGTGCAGGTCAACGCGCCACGGGCGGTCCGGGCGCGGGTCGCCTCGAGGCGGATCCGATGGGCGCTTGGGTCGCCGAACGCGTGGCGCAACACGGATGACCGAGCCGGGAATGCAGCGACGGTGTTAGCGGAGGTGGTTGCGATGGCGGATTCCGTTGCGGTCGGTGCGTGGTGGGACCCGGCGACGTGGGACGCAGCTCGCTCGGCCTATGTCTGCGACCTCGACCACGAGCCGGGAGCGCCAGCCGGCTTCGTGCATTGGTTGGCGTGGGTGCTCGAGGCGCATGTGGCCCGCGGCCCCGCGGGGCGCGCCGATCTCGGAGTCCGGGCGGCGCCACGTCTTGGGCGCGCTGAGGGCAAGAACCGAAAGCACGAGCTCCCGCCGGCGACTCTCCACGCTGTCGACGAGGCGATCGTGGAGGACCGCGCCGCAGGGCGGCTCTTGAGCCGTTCCGCATGGATCCACGAGGCCGTCGTCGTCGCGGTGACCAATGCGGAGCGTCGCGCTGGCGGCCAGCTGGCGCCGGTTGTCGGTCGCCTGCCGAACCGTCCCTCCAAGGCGATCGAGCTCTGACTTCGAACGCGAACTTCGCTCGCTGACGCCGCACAGGGGAGGCAGCAAGGAAGTTGCGCGATCACCTCGTGGCTGCGCCCCACCGACCGGCCCGCGAAGCAGCCGATCGTTTGGCATCCGGGCGGAGCCTTCGGAGGTTGCCAGGTTCGCACGACCGAAGGGCTGTTCTGTGCCGATAGACGTGTCTGTGGTGATGAGTTGGGCGAACTGCGCGAGGCGTATCGGCGACGCCTGAAAGGTGGCCCCATGGCGACTGATGAACACGGACCCGAACGAGACAGCTGACGAGCCGGCGTTCGTTCGTCACTGAGGTCGTCGTGGGGCCGCCGCTACAGAGCGCCCCGCCATGGCGGCGACCGAGGTGTTGACCTGCGATGTGATGCCGGATGATCCGCGGTTCGCGCCCAGGAGCCGACACGTCATGGTGCGACTGGCGGACGGGGCTAGAGAAGTCGAGCTCCGATGCGCTGGAGAAGTGGTGTCCCTCTAGCAGGCGGCGGGCCTGCTCGACTTGGAGCAGCCGCTGGCCGGTTGCATGCACTCCGTGCCGGCCTGCGAGATTGCCTAGCGGCTGAGGACTGCTGCGGAACTCCGACTGAGGTCGTTGACGGCCGCGGGCTGGACCGAGTGCGGATCTGACGAACATGGAGCCGTCGCGGCGCGCTTTTGGAGTTCGACGGAGCGGCCGGGCCCGAGCTGCACGACGCCCGGCAATGAAGCGGCGCCGAGATCGGGGCCGTTCAAGCACGAGGGAGAGAAATCATGGCCAGATCACCGAGTGAATCGAATCCGGCAGCGTTCGTCTCCGTCGCGGACGTCGCGGACGAACTCGCTGTCACACAAAGGTTCGTCAGGCGTCTGATCGCCGATGGCGAGCTCCCTGCCGTCAAGATCGGCACTCGGTTGGTGCGAGTCAGGCGTGCAGACCTCGACGGGATCTTACGGCCCGTGGCCGCTCTCAGCCCGAACGCTGTGCGGTAGGGCGGACCACCCGAGCTGCCGCCGAAGGCGTCCGCGGCACTGACCTCATTCGGAGGACGTCAATTCGAGGGGCCCGTCGCGAGCAGGGCGGTGCGTGCTTCGCCGAGCTGCAGGAGGTAACGCCTCGCCGTCAAGAAGAGCGCGGCGGCTCCGGGTTCGCTGAACGAGTCTTCGCGGTCGGCGTCCCTGTCGCCAACGGGATGGAGCCCGTAGTTACGAAGATCGCGGTAGCGAGCTGCTTGAGCGCGGACATCGTTGCGCGTTGCTGGCGCGAGAATGCGCTCCGACGCAAGGACCGCTGTCGTTCGCTCGATGACGGTTGCCACCATCTCACCCTGTGCGACGAGCGTGTCTAGTCTCGCGTCCCGCCCGGCCGCAGCGGACGCGACTCCGAACCAAGCGGCTTCGGATGTGGCGGCAAGCAGGTCAACGGCCGCGAGAAACCGGCCCTGGTAGAAGCACCTGACCGCTTCGCGCAACACCTCTGTCCCGCGAGCGCCGAGAAGGTCGTCGAGACCGTCGGCGATGTCGGTCCGGGCGAGTAGGGCGCGATGGGTCGCAGTCGGACTCGCGAGTCGCCAGCGGCAGTTCCCGCGGTCCAGGTCGAAGGTCACGACGCGGCTTGCGAAACTCACCGGCCCGGTAGTGGACGAGCCGCCGGTCGTCCGGTGCACGGTGATCGAGTCGGTCCCTTCCCCGTATGCGGACCCGACCGTCGGGACAACGAGTCCTTCGCGCAGCAGTCCGGCCAAACTCTCCCGCACGGCGTATTCGACGCGCTTGCGGACCAAGGGCGGCTCGTTGCCGGTCGGGGCAGGCCAAGCGCCGTCGGAGTACGCGATGACGAGTTGCTCGTCGTAGCGAGGTACGCCGATGCTGCGCCGGGAGTTCATCGACCTGGTGAGATCGTTGATGTGTCTCGTCGTGCCGTCTGCCAGCTCGTCGAGGATCACTTCGCGAGCCTCGAGGAGATCTCGGCCGGTGGGCACGACGAACTGCTCAATCGCCTCTTGTACGTGCGGGGCAACCTCGCTCACGAAGCTGACCGTACCGTTGGCTCCACCCGGTGCGTTGATCGACGCTAGACGGCCGACATGCCCCGAGTGGGCCAGCGGGGGCCGCTACTCTCCGACCGTGGTCCACATCGACACGAGCAGTGCCCAGCGCTTGCAGGATGCGCTCCACGAGGCGAGGAAGATATCGGAAGAGACGCTCGCGGAGGAGCCGCTAGACGCGCTCCTGCAGGCGCTGCTCGACCAGCATGGACCACGACTCGTCGAGGTCGCCTTTGACCGTCGTTACTCGCCACCGCGCCAGGGACACATCGCACTTCGGTACCCGGCGACCGGAGATGTCGGGCGCCTCGGCCATGGCTACTTGTCGTCGGGCGACCAGCATGAGCTCTCGTTCACGCTGACGCCGAAGCCCGGCGCCGTACTCACCGCCGCCGACCTTCAATCGGGGATCGACGCAATCGAGTCGCGTCTACGTGAGCAGCAGGATGAAGCAAACGAAGCGATCGCACGCGAGCAAATCGAGTTCGCCGAGGCGGTACGCGAGAAGCTCGAGCCACGTTGGCAGATGACCCGAATGCTCCGTGGTGCTCTCGCAGAGCTCGCGATCCCACTCGCGCCCACGCCCGGGCCTGCGCTCGTGCCCGTGCACGCGAGGCACCTGTCCCTCACGGCGGTCACCGCCGCGGCCGGAGATGGGACACCAGAGTGGGCTCTGGAGGAGCGACTCGCCGATGGTGTCGTCGCGACGATCGGCGCGTTCGGCCGATCTCTGGAACGCTCGCCCGCCGCAGCGTCACGGCTCGTTGGCGGCGACGAGGAGACCCTTAGGGACGTTCTACTTTGCGTCCTCAACGGCAGCTACGAGGGCCTCGTCACAGGGGAAACGTTCATCGGCGACGGAAAGTCTGATCTTCTTCTGAGGTGGCGTGACCGCGACGCGTTCGTGGGCGAGTGCAAGATGTGGAGTGGTTCGAAAGCGTTGGAGGCGGGCGTCGAGCAGCTTCTGTCTCGGTACACCCTGTGGCGCCAGGCGCGCGTCGCGCTCGTAGTGTTCTTCGACCAGCCGAGCGACGCCACCACTCTCATCGAGAGAGCGTGCACGGCCATCCGAGAGCACCCGCGAACACGTCGCGTGATCGACGAGTCGGAGCCGGCACGGCGCTCAGACTACGAGGTCAGCGGAAGCGGCGACGAACGGCGCCCTGCTCGACTGACGTTCCTCCCGGTCGTGCTGCGACACCCACTGCCCGGAGCGGCCGCCTAGGCGAGTTCGTCTGCCCGCCGATACACCCTTCCGACCATCTGGCGCCCAACGACAGTGATCTCCCAGAAGCGGTCGCCGGCCGATCCGCCGGTCGACAGGCCGTAGCTCGTTGGGTAGTCGTCCCCGAACCTCTTACGGGCGAGCCCACCACTCACGATGGTGTCGAGGACGTGCGTTTGGAGTACTGGTTCAAGCCCACTGATCGCCGTCCTGAGCTGTGTCTGGCGATCCAGGATCCAGTCCTGCATGGTTGCGCCGTCTCGCCGAGCGATGGCGAGAGCCTCAAGCGCGCGGAGATGAACGGCCTCGAGTGGGGCAAGCATCCTCAGCCACATGAGTTCGCCATCTAGCGACGTCGCGTCTTCAGCCGTGGCGGCGACTGCGATGGTTCGCGCCAGCGCGTCGCGTTTCTCTTCGAGCATGGTCCGCGCGGCGACGTTGAGCGCCTCGCCGGCGAGTAGAAGCCGCTCCGGATCGGCGCAGACGCGCTCGACAAACTCGTCGTCCGCGATGGCAGCGAGCGCGACAGCTTGGTCCAGAACATCGCTCGCACGCTGGCGCTGTCTGTCGAGCCAACGAGAGTGCACGAGCTCGACGAGTGGCACCAAGGCCGCCGCGACGACGCCAGCTGCAGGATTCTTGGTCGCGACAGACGCAGCCGTACCCGCCAGTGCCACCCTGCCCAGCAGCTCGGCGCGCCTGGTGTCGTCCACCGTTTGAGCGTATCCGGCGGCTCCGCCCGAGAGGCGACTAGCGGGCATCTCCGAACTGTTGGAACCATCGCAGCCATTGCGCCATAGCCGGCCGTGCCTCTCGGTCCCATGGGGTCCGTGACCACCCGTAGTACTCGCAGAGCCGCAGCATCGTGTGCTGCGTCCCTAGAACGACCGATCCGACGACCGCCGAGTAGGTCCCGAAGCTCAGCCCGACCCTGACGCTCGCCAGGCCAGGTTCGGAACCGTCCTGAGTCTCGGCTACGAACGGATGGACAGCGTGGGTCTGCATGTGGGAGACGCTGGACGTCATCCGATGGATGAAGGGGCCGTAGCCGCGCGTCGTCGTGCTAGCAGCGATCAGATCGTCGATGAGTCGCTGGCTGCTGGGTACGGGCGAATCCAACGAGGCGGCTATGCGTCCGTCGGCGAACTTTCGCTGCCTGTACGCCATGCCGAGGACCTGTGCGGTCGACTTGATCTCGAGCATCCGTCCTGCGATCTCGTCGGCGGCGACCTTGTCCAAGGGCCGCACCATCGACATCTGTTCGGTCAGCGACACCAGGCGCAAGCCGAATCGCCGCCGCACCCGCTCGTGGCGATCGATGGCTGGGTCGTACAGCCAGAAGACCGTCGCAAGGCCCTCAAGCGTCGGTCGTACGAGCGACCAGTTGGAGAAGGTGACCTGTGGTGCCGCGGTCGTGGCCGCGAGGCCCCGAAGGTGGTCGACGATCAGGGTCATGCGGGGGAGGGCGTCGTGGCACGTCTCAAACGTGCCGCGACCCCAAGAGCCATCGAACGAAAGGTCGGCCAGCTCGACGGCTGCGGGGCTTCCGGCGTGCGCTGTCGGGCGATGGTGCTCGGGATACCAGGCCATGGCCCGAGCGAGCCGCCTCAGATGCCGTGCAGCAACTTGGAACTCGGCCGGCGGCTGGTGGTCTCGCCGAACTCGCTCCGGCCTCGTCATGGCCGAGAAGGTAGCGGCCTTCGGCCATGCACACGAGCGCTTATGACACGTATATGACACGGAGAGACGACCGTGCAGGTCAGAAGGGTGCCCCGAGTGGGATTCGAACCCACACTGGATCGGGTTTGAGCCGAACGCCTCTGCCGGTTGGGCTATCGGGGCCGAGCAGGTCAGCAGGATAGCCCGGCGTCGCCGTTCCGCCGGACGGTGGCCGTGCCGCGGCGCGACCTGCCTCACAGTCGAACCACGCAGGCGCGACGGGACCCGCCCACTACGCTGTCCCCGTGACCAACGACGTGACCCCCGAGCCCACCGAGCAGGCCC
The DNA here is from genome assembly GCF_016862675.1 of Cellulomonas chitinilytica. Classification (GTDB taxonomy): domain Bacteria; phylum Actinomycetota; class Actinomycetes; order Actinomycetales; family Cellulomonadaceae; genus Cellulomonas; species Cellulomonas chitinilytica. The sequence goes on from NZ_BONK01000018.1 coordinate 35,617, forward strand.
CTGAGGCCCTCGACCTGAGTGCGTCGGCCCCGGCCGAGGTGCCGGCGGCCACTGCCGCCCCCGCACGTCCTGCTCGCCGCGCGGTCGTGGCGGAGGACGAGGCTCTCATCCGCATGGACGTCGTGGAGACGCTGCGCGACGCGGGCTTCGACGTGGTCGGAGAGGCGGGTGACGGCGAGCAGGCGGTGGCGCTCGCGACCGAGCTGAAGCCGGACGTCGTGGTGATGGACGTGAAGATGCCGGTGCTCGACGGCATCTCCGCCGCGGAGCGGATCGGCAAGGCGCACCTGGCGCCGGTCGTGCTGCTCACGGCGTTCTCGCAGACGGAGCTCGTGGAGCGGGCGCGCGACGCGGGTGCGATGGCGTACGTCGTGAAGCCGTTCAGCCCGGCCGACCTGCTGCCCGCGGTGGAGATCGCGATCTCCCGGTACGCGCAGATCACGGCGCTCGAGTCGGAGGTCGCGGACCTCGCGGAGCGGTTCGAGACCCGCAAGAGGGTCGACCGTGCCAAGGGTCTGCTCATGACGAAGATGGGCCTGACGGAGCCGGAGTCGTTCCGGTGGATCCAGAAGACCTCGATGGACCGCCGTCTGACCATGCGTGAGGTCGCCGACGCGGTGATCGAGCAGGTCGGAGGCGGTGCGTCGTAACGTCAGCGCTGGTCACGCCCCCGGTCGGGTGTCCAGGTCGAGCGGACTTCCGTTTGTCACAAGTCTGCAACAACCATCGCGGATTCACATCGCGGACACAAAGAATGAGTACCTTCGCGCCACACTCCAGGATCCTCATGGATCTGCGGATCGCAGTACTCACAGAGGGGTACCACGCATGATTCGTTCGACACATGCAGTTCGTGCAGCCGCGCTGGCCGGCGCTGCCGCCCTGATCCTCGCCGCCTGCTCCAGCGGTGGCGGGGACAGCGACGACGACGCGACCGAGGGGTCGACGTCCGCGGCGTCGGGTCCGCTGAAGATCGGCTCGCTGCTGCCGCAGACGGGTTCCCTCGCGTACCTCGGTCCGCCCGAGATCGCGGGCGTCGACCTGGCGATCAAGGACATCAACGACGCCGGCGGCGTGCTGGGCGAGGACGTCACGGTGGAGCACACCGACTCGTCCGACGCCGACAACGCCGAGGTGGCGACCCAGTCGGTGACCGAGCTGATCTCGAAGAAGGTCTCGGCGATCATCGGTGCGGCGTCGTCGTCCGTGACGCTCAACGTCGTCGACGACATCACGAACGCGAAGATCGTGCAGATCTCGCCGGCCAACACGGCCACGAAGCTCTCGGGATACTCGCCGTTCTACTTCCGCACCGCCCCGCCGGACACGGTCCAGGGCTCGGCGCTCGGCAACCTCATCACGGGTGACGGGCACGAGAACGTCGGCATCCTCGTGTTCAACGACGACTACGGCACGTCGCTGCGTGACGTCGTCGAGAAGACGGTCGAGGACGCGGGCGGCACGATCACGTACGGCAAGAAGGGTCAGGAGTTCGACCCGAAGGCCAGCAGCTTCGACTCGGACATCACGGCGCTCCTCGCGACCAACCCGGACGCGGTCGTGGTGCTCGCGTTCGAGCAGACCAAGCAGATCATCCCGGGTCTCGTCGCCGGTGGCGTCGACCCGAAGAACATCTACCTGGTCGACGGCAACACGGCGGACTACTCGGCGGACTTCCAGCCGGGCACGCTCGAGGGCGCGCAGGGCACCATCCCCGGCGCGTTCCCGTCGGACGACTTCCAGGCCCGCCTCAAGGAGGTCGACCCGAACCTCAAGGACTTCGCGTACGGCCCCGAGTCGTACGACGCGACGATCCTCGTGGCTCTGGCCGCCGAGAAGGGCAAGGCGACGGACGGCGAGACCATCCAGAAGAACCTGGCGGCGGTCTCCGGTGCTGACGGCGGCGAGAAGTGCTCGTCGTTCAAGGACTGCGTGGCGCTCATCAAGGACGGCAAGGACATCCAGTACACCGGCCAGGCCGGTGTCGGACCGTTCAACGCCGACAACGACCCGTCGTCCGCGTTCATCGGCGTCTACAAGTACGGCGCCGACAACAAGAACGTCTGGGTGAAGGCGGTCGAGGGCGAGGTCAAGTGACCCCGTCTGCGTGAGTCCTGACGCATGACGAGGAGGGCCGGTGCGGAGCGATCCGCACCGGCCCTTCGTCATGCGTGGGTGAGCGTGACGTCCACGACGAGCGCGCGATGGTCGGACAGGCCCGTGTCGACGGCCCGTGCGGGGCCTGCGGCGCGCACGGGTCCGTCGCCGAGCACGTGGTCGAGCTGTCGTGCCGGCTCGGCGACGGGGAACGTGGGGGCCGTGGCGAGCGGGTGCATGCCGGACCAGCGCATCGACGCCGGTCCGTCGAGGTTGAGGTCGCCGAGCAGCACCATCGGCCGGGTGAGCGGGTGGACCTGCGTGACGAGGTGGCGCAGCTGGCGACCGGTCCAGCCCGGGATGAACGTCAGGTGCGTCGCGACGACGCTCAGCACCCCGTCGGGGCCGTGCACGACGGCCGCGAGGGCCGCCCGGGGCTCGTCGCGCACGAGGGTCGGCCAGCGGGTCCCGGGCCAGCGCACGGGCGTGCGGCGGCGCAGCGTCGGCAGCTGGAGCACGCGCCACTCGAGGACGGGGTGGCGGCTGAGCAGGGCGATCCCGTAGCTCGCCCGGGCGGGCTGGTGGTCGCCGGTCGCGGCGGTCCACAGGCCCGGCTCACCGTGCAGCGTGGCGACGAACCGGTGCTCGGGAGCGCCCATGGCGTCGGCGGCGAGCGCGGTGAGGTCGGCCCCGTGCGACCGGGGCTGGTCGCGGTCGACCTCCTGGAGGGCCAGCACGTCCGCGTCGAGCGCGGCGACGGCGTCCGCGAACCTGTCGAGCCTGACCTCTCCGTCGACCACGGACCGGCCGTGCAGGATGTTGAAGGTCGCCAGGCGCATCCTGACGATTCTCCCGGTCGACCTGCGGCGGCGCGCGTCGGCGTGTAGACACTCGTCTCATGACTCAGCCCCCGAGCCAGCCGACGAGCCAGCCCACGAGCCAGCAGGGTGCCCTCGTCGACCCGCCCGACGACCGCACGGCCCTGCAGGACGGCCTGCGGCTCACGGCCGTCGCGCTCATGGACGCGGGGATCCCGTTCGCGCTCGTCGGCGGCTACGCGGCGTGGGCCAGGGGAGCCCCGGAACCGAGCCACGACGCGGACTTCGCGGTCACGGAGGGCGACGTCGCCGAGGCGAAGGCCGCGATCGCCGCCGCCGGGCTCGTCGTCGAGCAGCCCGCGGAGAACTGGCTGTTCAAGGCGTACCACCACGGCCAGCTCGTGGACGTCCTGTTCCGGATGGTGGGGGAGCCGATCACGCGCGACCTGCTGGCGCGCTCCGACGTGCTCGAGGTCCTGGCGGTCCGGATGCCGGTGCTGAGCGCGACGGACGTCGTCTCGGCGAAGATGCGGGTGCTCGGGGAGCACGCCTGCGACTTCGGTCGCCTGCTGGCGATCGTCCGTGCGCTGCGGGAGCAGATCGACTGGGAGCGGATCCGTGGGGACGTCGAGGGGCACCCGTATGCGCGGGCGTTCCTGTTCCTCGCCGACGAGCTGGGGATCACGGACCGCGGCCCCACCTCGTCCGGCGACGAGGTGGGGCCGGGTCAGGACGCCGTGCCGTCGACGTGAGCGGTCACTGCGCCGGGGGGCGGTGCGCCTCCTCGACGTCCGTCGCGAGCGTCCCGAGGTACAGCTCGATGACCTTCGGGTCGTGCATGAGCTCGCGGCCCGGGCCCGAGTAGGCGTTGCGGCCCTGGTCGAGCACGTAGGCCCGGTCGCAGATCTGCAGGGCCCGGCGGGCGTTCTGCTCGACGATGACGATCGAGACGCCGGCCTTGTTGATCTTCCGGGTCCGGATGAACGTCTCGTCCTGCCGCACGGGCGACAGCCCGGCCGACGGCTCGTCGAGGAGCAGCACCGACGGCTCCATCATGAGCGCGCGGGCCATCGCGACCATCTGCCTCTCGCCGCCCGACAGGGACCCGGCACGCTGCTTGCGCCGCTCACCGAGCGTCGGGAACAGGTCGACGATGAACGCGAACCGCTCGTCGAACTTCTTCGGGGCCTGGAACAGCCCCATCTGCAGGTTCTCCTCGATGCTCAGCGACGGGAACACGTTGTTCGTCTGCGGGACGAAGCCCACGCCGCGGCGCACGAGGGCGTCGGCGCGCTGGTGGGTGATGTTCTCGCCCTGGAGCGTCACGGTGCCCGACCGGATCGTCACGAGCCCGAACAGGGCCTTGAGCAGCGTGGACTTGCCCGCGCCGTTCGGCCCGATGATCCCGACGAGCTCCCCGGGGTGCACCACGAGGTTGCAGCCGTTGAGGATGTCGACGCCCGGGATGTAGCCGGCGATCACGTCGCGGGCGTCGAGCAGGGGCTCCCCGGCGGGTGCGCCCCGGTGGACGCTGGCGGCGTCGCCGGTGTCGACGGCGGTGGTGCTCATCGGGTCTCCTCCGTGCGGGTGTCTTCCTCGGCGCGGACCTCGGCCTCGAGCTGCTCCGTGACCTCGTCGCTCAGCAGGCTGTCGTCGCCGAGGTCGGTGTCGTGGTGCTTGCCGAGGTAGGCGTCGACGACGGCCTGGTCCTGCATGACGGACTCGGGCGGCCCTTCGGCGACGATCCGGCCCTCCGCCATGACGACGACCCAGTCGGAGATGTGCCGGACCATGTGCATGTCGTGCTCGACGAACAGCACCGTGGTGCCCTCGTCGCGCAGCGACTCGATGTGCCCGAGCAGCGACTGGGTGAGCGCCGGGTTCACGCCGGCCATCGGCTCGTCGAGCATGAGCATCTTCGGGGAGCTCATGAGGGCGCGGGCCATCTCGAGCAGCTTGCGCTGACCGCCGGAGAGGCTGCCCGCGAAGTCGTCGCGCTTCGTGTCGAGCTTGAACCGTTCGAGGAGCTCCTCGGCCTGCTCGGTGATCGCCTTCTCCCGGGGCCGCCACATCGCCGGCACGAGGGCCGTGACGAGCCGCTCGCCGGGCTGGTCGGGGGCGCCGAGCCGCATGTTCTCGATGACCGTCATGCGGCTGAGCGCCTTCGTCAGCTGGAAGGTCCGCACCATGCCGGACCGTGCGACGCGGGCTGCTGCCACGCCGTGCAACGAGCGCCCCTCGAACGTCCACTCGCCGGTGCTGGGCCGGTCGAAGCCGGTGAGCAGGTTGAACAGCGTCGTCTTGCCGGCGCCGTTCGGTCCGATGAGGGCGGTGATGGCGCCGCGCTGGACCTCGAGGTGGTCGACGTCGACGGCTGTCATGCCCCCGAAGTGCCGGGTGACGTGGTCGGCCACGACGATCGGGTCGGGCTTGGCCGCGCCGGGCGTGCGGGCCACGTCGGCGAGCGCTGCGGCGACCTCGGCCCGGCGGCTGGCGATCGTGGTGGTGGGCTGGTCAGCGGACATCGATCGCCAGCTCCTTCTTGTCGCCGAGGATGCCTTGCGGCCGGAAGATGATCAGCAGCATCAGCGTGACGCCGACGACGATCCAGCCGAACTGCTCGATCTGCTCGGTCCGCATGATGCTGTCGGGGACCCCGGCGCGCATGACCGACTTGATGAGCATGAGGCTCGCCCAGAAGATGATCGACCCGAGCACGGGCCCGAACACCGTCGCGGCACCGCCGAGCAGCAGGATCGTCCAGACGAAGAACGTCATGGGCCGGCCCATCGAGTCGGGCTGCACGGCGCGTGGCAGGACGTAGAGGATGCCCGCCAGCGCACCGATGCACCCGCCGAGGATGAGCGCCTGCATCTTGTACGAGTAGACGTTCTTGCCGAGCGAGCGCACGGCGTCCTCGTCCTCCCGGATGCCCTTGAGCACGCGGCCCCAGGGTGACCGGATGAGCAGCCACACGAGGAGGCACGCGAGCCCGACGACCGTCCAGCCGACGATCCGGACCCACCAGCTGTTCGACGCGCTCATCGAGTAGTCGAACGGGCCGAGCTGGAAGTTGCCGTCGCCGAACGGCGAGGAGTCCTGGAACGTGTGCTTGTAGTCGTTGCCCCGCAGGCCCGACGACGCACCGGTGAGCTCGGTGAGCGCCGTGGAGCGGCCGATGAGCCGGACGATCTCGGCCGCGGCGATCGTGACGATCGCGAGGTAGTCGCCCCTCAGCTTGAGCGTGGGGATGCCGAGGATGAGGCCGAAGACCGCGGCGCACGCGACGGCGACGAGCATGGCGGCCCACAGCGGCCAGCCCGCGATCGTCGAGATCGCGAACCCGTAGGCCCCCAGCAGCATGAAGCCGGCCTGGCCCATGTTGATGAGGCCCGTGAGGCCGAAGTGGATGTTGAGGCCGATCGCGGCGAGCGCGTACGCGGCTGTGGTCGGGGCGAAGAACTCCCCGGCGACGTTCGTCAGGATGTTGTTCCAGTCCATGACGGCTCCTTAACCGATCCGCTCGGCCCGGCCCAGGATGCCCTGGGGCCGCACCAGCAGCACGACGATGAGGATGAGCAGTGCTGCGGCGTAGCGCATGTCGCTCGGGATGAACAGGTTGGCGACCTCGACGACGACGCCGATGACGATCGAGCCGACCAGGGCGCCGAACGCAGCCCCGAGGCCACCGAGCGTCACCGCGGCGAACATCAGGAGCAGGAGCGCGGCGCCCATGCTCCAGCTCGTCGCGTTGAGGTACAGGCCCATCAGCACGCCGCCGAGGGCGGCCAGCGCGGCTCCGAGCACCCACACGAGGCGGATGATCCGCTCGACGCCGATGCCGGACGCGGCCGCCAGGGCGGGGTTGTCGGACACCGCACGGGTCGCGCGCCCCACCCGGGTGCCGAGCAGGAAGTACGCGACGCCGCCGAGCACGAGGGCGGCGATCGCCACGGACACGAGCGACGTCACGGTGACGCGGACGGGCCCGAACGTGAGCGTCGTCGGGTTCGTCGTGACGATGCGCAGCGAGCCACCGCCGAAGAAGAACTGGTACGTGTACTGCAGCGCCATCGACAGGCCGATCGTCACGATCATCTGCTGCGTGGTGCCGACGCGCCGGCGCCGCAGCGGGTGCCAGATGCCGGCGTCCTGCAGGTACCCGCTCGCGGCCCCGGCGATCACGGCGAGCACGCCCGACAGGACCAGGGGCAGGCCGAGGAGCTGGCAGCCGACGTACGCGAGGATGCCGCCGAGGGTCACCTGCTCGCCGTGCGCGAAGTTGCTCAGCCCGGTGGTGCCGTAGATGAGCGAGAGGCCGACGGACGCTAGCGCGAGCAGGATGCCGAAGATCAGCCCGCTGACGGTCTGCTGCGCGAGCCGGTCCCAGCTGAAGCCGGTGTCCTGCTGCGAGTTCGTCGGGGTGCCCACCTCGCCGTTGCCGGCTCCCGGAGCGCCTGTCGCACCTGGTGTCGGGGCGGCGCCGGAGCCGTCCGCGGCCACGAGCGGGAAGAGCGCACCGACGGCCTGCCCCAGCAGGGCGTTGACGGTCCTCGGGTTCGCGGACGGGTCGCGCAGCACGTCGCCCTCGGGGAGGGTCGCGGGGTCGACCTTCACCGTGTACGGGCCGGCCACGGTGACGGGGACGGCCCACTTGCCCTCGGCGTCGGTGACGACGGTGACGGTGGTGCCGGCGCCCGCGACCTCCAGGCTCACGCCGGGGGCGGGCTCGCGTTCGCTCGTCCTGATGGTCCCGTTGATGCACCCGGTCGCGACGTCCGCGACGCAGGTGGCTTCGGCAGCGGCGTGCGCCGGAGCGGCACCGAGCAGGGTGGTGACACTGAGGACGAGGACGGCCAGAGCCGTCCGTGCCCTCGTCCTCCGCCACGGCGACCGGGTGGGTGCGGTGGTGGGGGAACGGTCCACGGTGGCGACATCTCGCACCTGGATCCTCCGTACGTCGTTCGTCTGGAGCGTTGTCACTGGGCTCGGCGGCACTGCCGGGCTCGGTGCGGGTCCGCCGGGTGGCAGGACGATAGGCACGGATTGTGTCCTGTTCATTACGTCAAAGCGAGCGCCACGCACGAACGGGGCAGACGGGTGACACGTCCACCGCCCGCAAACTGGTCGATCGTCCAGGAAATCTGGGCATCCGGGACCTCGGGGACTAGGCACGCCGGTGCACCCTGCGCCATGATCGACGTCAGCGCCGTCGTGGGCAGATGCGGCGCCTGCCTGACCGGATCCCCCTCGTCCCGTCTGGAGGCTCGTCGCCGTGCGCCCTGGAGTCCACGTCCGCAGTGCTCGCCCCGACGACCTCGAGGACCTGGTCGGCCTGTGCCTGGCCGCGCGGGCCGAGGCGGGCGTGGGGTCCCAGCTCTGCACGGAGGACGCCGAGCGGTTGCGCTCCCAGCTCGGGGCGCTGCTCGCGGTCCCCGGTGGCGAGGTCCTGATCGGCACGGTGGACGACCAGCCTGCCGGGCTCCTGCTGGCGCGGCTCGTCGGACCGGGCCCGTTCACGGACCTGTCGAGCCTCAACCTCGAGGCCGTGTTCGTCGTACCGGACGCGCGGCGCCGTGGGCTGGGGCACGCGCTGCTGTCCCGGGCTGTTCTGCTCGCGGAGCAGAACGGTGCCACGGAGCTGTACTCGTCGCCGCTGCCGGGGGCCCGGGGCATGCAGCGGTTCCTCGCGCGGCTCGGGTTCGCTCCCGCGGCCGCGCACCGGGTCGTCACGACGGCCGTCCTGCAGCGTCGTCTCACCCACGAGGTGGGGCCCGCGTCGCTCACCCCCGCGGTGCGCCGCACGGGTCCGCGCGGGCTCGAGGACCTCATCGCGCGGCGCCGTCAGGTCCGTGAGGGTCGGCGCCGGCAGGACGACGCGTCCGCCGCGGACACGGCGGCTCAGGCGCGGGCGTCGATCAACATGCAGGTGAGCCGCGCGGTGCAGAGCCGCCGACCGTCCTCGTCCTCGACGACGACCTGGTAGCTGACGAGCGTCGACCCGAGGTGCAGCGCGGTCGCCGTCCCGGTGACGGTGCCGGACCGGGCCGCACGGTGGTGCGTCGCGCTGAGCTCGATGCCGACGGCGGCGCGGCCCGGACCGGCGTGCACCTGCGCGGCGTAGGAGCCCAGGGTCTCGGCCAGCACCGCGGACGCGCCGCCGTGCAGGAGACCGAACGGCTGCGTGTTCCCGGCGACCGGCATGGTGCCGACGGCGCGGTCGGCCGCGAGCTCGACGACCTCGATGCCCATCCGGGCGAGCAGGGTGCCGGCGGTGGACGGCATGGCGGCGAGCGCGTCAAGGGTGTCGGACATGGCAGATAGGTTGGCACCCGTGAGCGACGCACAGCCAGCCGCCCCTGCCCGGCTCCTCCTGATCGACGGCCACTCCATGGCCTACCGGGCGTACTTCGCGCTTCCCGTCGACAAGTTCGCGACCTCCACGGGGGAGCCCACGAACGCGGTGTTCGGCTTCGTGTCGATGCTCGCGAACCTCCTGCGCGACGAGACCCCGACGCACGTCGCCGTCGCGTTCGACGTCGGCCGGACCACGTTCCGGACCGAGCAGTACGAGGCGTACAAGGGCAACCGCAACGCGACCCCCGAGCCGTTCAAGGGGCAGGTCGCCGTGATCAAGCGGGTGCTCGAGACGATGCACATCCAGGTGCTCGAGAAGCCGTCGTTCGAGGCGGACGACATCCTCGCCACGCTCTCCTCCCAGGCCAGCACGCAGGGCATGGAGGTGCTCATCTGCTCCGGCGACCGGGACTCGTTCCAGCTGGTCAACGAGTCGGTCACGGTGCTGTACCCGGTCAAGGGCGTCTCGGAGATGGCGCGGATGACGCCCTCGGCGGTCGAGGCGAAGTACGGCGTGCCCCCGCAGCGGTACCCCGACCTGGCCGCGCTTGTGGGCGAGTCGAGCGACAACCTGCCGGGGATCCCCGGTGTCGGCCCGAAGACGGCCGCGAAGTGGATCGCCACGTACGACGGTCTCGAGGGCGTCGTCGCCCACGCCGCCCAGGTCTCGGGCAAGGCCGGTGAGGCGCTGCGCGAGAACCTCGAGCAGGTGCAGCTCAACCGTCGGCTCAACCGGCTCGTGGACGACCTGGAGCTGCCGCTCGGCCCCGAGGACCTCGCGGCCAGGCCCTGGGACCGCCAGGAGCTGCACACGATCCTCGACGAGCTCGAGTTCCGCACCCTGCGGGACCGTCTGTTCGCGATGCTCCCGGACGAGGGCGGCGCGGCCCCGGCCGCGGTCGCCGCCGCGGCGCTGGACGTGGCGACGATGGGCGCGGGCGAGCTCGGCGGATGGCTCGCCGCCCGGTCCGGCCAGCCGCTCGGGCTGGACGTGCGAGGGTCGGGGGCGCCGGCGGGCGGCGACGCGTGGGGTGTCGCCCTGGCGGACGCGTCGGGCCAGGCGGCGGTCTTCGACCTGCAGGAGATCGCCCCGGCCGACGAGCTGGCCCTCGCGGCGTGGCTCGCAGACCCGGCGGCGCCGAAGGTCGTGCACGCGGCCAAGGAGGCGTGGCACGCGCTCGCCGGACGCGGTCTGCCGATCACCGGCGTCGGGTTCGACACCGAGCTCGCGGCCTACCTGTGCCAGCCGGACCGGCGCGCCTACGACCTGGCGGACCTCGCGATCGGCTACCTGCACCGCGAGCTCGGCGCCGACGACGCGACCGCCGACGGGCAGGGCGCGTTCGACCTGGAGCTCGACGGCACCGACGAGGGCCGCCGGGCGGCGGTCCGTGCGGCGGCGGTGCGCGACCTGTCCGACGTGCTCGCGGGCGAGCTCGCCGACCGTGGCGCGGCGCACCTGCTCACGGACCTCGAGCTCCCGCTCGTCGACGTGCTCGGGCGGATGGAGCGCACCGGCATCGCGATCGACTCGGGCTACCTCGCGGGGCTGGAGCGCTCGTTCGACGCGCAGGTCCAGGAGGCGGCCGCCGACGCGTACGCGGTGATCGGCCGGGAGGTGAACCTCGGCTCGCCGAAGCAGCTCCAGGAGGTGCTCTTCGACCAGCTGGGCATGCCCAAGACGAAGAAGATCAAGACCGGCTACACGACGGACGCCGCCGCGCTGACGGACCTGTTCGAGCGGACGCAGCACCCGTTCCTGGAGCACCTGCTCGCGCACCGCGACGCGATCCGGTTGCGGCAGACGGTCGAGGGGCTGCTGCGCTCGATCGCGCCGGACGGCCGGATCCACACCACGTTCCAGCAGACGATCGCGGCGACCGGCCGGCTGTCGTCGGCCGACCCGAACCTGCAGAACATCCCGATCCGGACGGAGGCGGGACGCCAGATCCGCCGGGCGTTCGTGGTGGGTGACGGCTTCGAGACGCTGCTGACGGCGGACTACTCGCAGATCGAGATGCGGATCATGGCGCACCTGTCGGGCGACGAGGGGCTCATCGCGGCGTTCCGGTCGGGTGAGGACCTGCACAGCTACGTCGGCTCGCGGGTGTTCGGGGTGCCGACCGACGAGGTCACGCCCGCGATGCGGTCGAAGATCAAGGCGATGTCGTACGGCCTGGCGTACGGGCTCTCGGCCTACGGGCTCTCGCAGCAGCTGTCCATCGAGGTGTCCGAGGCGTCGGCCCTCATGCAGGACTACTTCTCGCGGTTCGGTGGCGTGCGCGACTACCTGACCGGGGTCGTCGACGTGGCACGGGCGACGGGCTACACGCAGACGATCCTCGGCCGGCGCCGGTACCTGCCGGACCTCACGAGCGACCACCGCCAGCGCCGGGAGGCGGCCGAGCGGATGGCCCTCAACGCGCCGATCCAGGGCAGCGCCGCGGACCTGATCAAGGTGTCGATGCTCGGGGTCGACCGTGAGCTGGCCCGCCGGGGCCTCACGTCGCGGCTTCTGCTGCAGGTGCACGACGAGCTCGTCCTCGAGGTGGCCGCGGGAGAGCGCGACGAGGTGGAGCAGGTGGTCCGGGAGCAGATGGGCGCGGCGGGGGACGCCGCGACCGACGGCCCCCTGGACGTGCCGCTCGACGTCTCGGTCGGTGCCGGGGCGAGCTGGCACGAAGCGGGGCACTGACCTGCGAGTCCGACTCGTCGAACTTTCGTGTGACATGTCGAAAGATTTCGTGTACTTCACCCAGTGATCTGCGCCACACTCTCCGCGAGTGGCAACGACGCCACGCAGTCCCGTCACTTGGGAGGCGTACGTGACAGACACGTTCGAAAGTCCACGAGAGACCGACTACCAGCGAGTCCAGCGAAGCGACGAGTTCCAGGCCCTGCGGAGCCGGTTCCGTCGCTTCGTCTTCCCGATGACCGCCCTGTTCCTGGTGTGGTACTTCGTCTACGTCCTGCTGGCGGACTACGCGCACGACTTCATGTCGACGAAGGTGTGGGGCAACATCACCGTCGGCCTCCTGTTCGGCCTCGGGCAGTTCGTCTCGACCTTCGTCATCACGATGGTCTACGCCCGCTGGGCCAACAACCGGCAGGACCCGGTCGCCGAGCGGCTCCGCCGGCACATCGAGGACGGCGCGCTCGAGGGCGGTGAGGCCCTGTGAGCGCCCTCGCCACCGCGGTCCGGGCCGCGACCGCGGAGACCGAGCAGATCGGCGAGCCGTGGGTCAACATCGCGATCTTCTCGGGCTTCGTGCTCGTGACGCTCGTGATCGTGTTCCGGGCGTCGCGCAACAACAAGACGGCGGCCGACTACTACGCGGCGGGCCGGTCGTTCACCGGCCCGCAGAACGGCACCGCGATCGCCGGCGACTACCTGTCGGCGGCGTCGTTCCTCGGCATCTGCGGCGCCATCGCGATCAACGGGTACGACGGCTTCCTGTACTCGATCGGGTTCCTCGTCGCGTGGCTCGTCGCGCTCCTGCTGGTCGCCGAGCTCCTGCGCAACACGGGCCGTTTCACGATGGCCGACGTGCTGTCGTTCCGGCTCAAGGAGCGCCCCGTCCGGATGGCCGCCGCCCTGGCGACCCTCACGGTCGTGTTCTTCTACCTGCTCGCCCAGATGGCCGGCGCCGGCGGGCTCGTCGCCCTGCTGCTCGGCGTGACCGGGACCCAGGCGCAGGGCCTCGTGATCGCGGTCGTCGGCGCGCTGATGATCCTGTACGTCCTCATCGGCGGCATGAAGGGGACGACGTGGGTCCAGATCATCAAGGCGGTCCTGCTGATCCTCGGCGCGGCCGTCATGACGCTCTGGGTGCTGTCGAAGTACGGGTTCAACTTCTCCGACCTCCTCCAGGGCGCCGTCGACGCCGCGGGTGAGGGCGGCGAGGCGCTGCTCGGCCCCGGCAAGCAGTACGGCGCGACCTCGATGAGCCAGCTCAACTTCCTGTCCCTGGCGCTCGCCCTCGTGCTCGGCACCGCGGGACTCCCGCACGTGCTGATGCGCTTCTACACGGTGCCGTCGGCGAAGGAGGCGCGCCGGTCGGTCGTCTGGGCCATCTGGCTCATCGGGATCTTCTACCTGTTCACGCTCGTGCTCGGCTACGGCGCGGGTGCCCTGGTCGGGCCGGAGAAGATCGCGGCGGCCCCCGGCGGCGTCAACTCGGCGGCGCCGCTGCTCGCCTACGAGCTCGGCGGCACGATCCTGCTCGGCATCATCTCGGCGGTCGCGTTCGCGACGATCCTCGCCGTGGTGGCCGGGCTGACGATCACCGCCGCGACGTCGTTCGCGCACGACATCTACGCGAACGTCATCAAGCGCGGTGAGGTCAAGCCCGACGGCGAGGTGCGCGTCGCCCGGATCACGGTCGTCGCGATCGGCATCCTCGCGATCATCGGCGGCGTGTTCGCGAACGGCCAGAACGTCGCGTTCCTCGTGGCCCTCGCGTTCGCGGTGGCGGCGAGCGCGAACCTGCCGACGATCCTCTACTCGCTGTTCTGGAAGAGGTTCAACACGTCGGGCGCCCTGTGGAGCATGTACGGCGGGCTCATCTCCTGCCTGGTGCTCATCACGTTCTCACCGGTCGTGTCGGGCAAGGTCGACCCGAAGACGGGGGCGAGCCTGTCGATGATCAAGGACACGAGCGTCGACTTCCACCTGATCCCGCTCGAGAACCCGGGCCTCATCACGATCCCGCTCGCGTTCCTGCTCGGGATCCTCGGGACGTACCTGAGCAAGGAGAAGCCGCACCCGGAGAAGTTCGCGGAGATGGAGGTGCGGTCGCTGACCGGCGCGGGCGCCGAGAAGGCCGTCGTCCACAGCTGATCGAACGAGCAGGGCGGTTCGGCCGGCGGGGTTCCCCGGCGGCCGAGCCGCCCTGCGGCGTGCCGCGGTCAGGCGCGGTGCGTCACGAAGATCGCCGTCCCGGGGATCAGTGCGCCCCGCACGGGGCTCCAGCCTCCCCACGTCCGCTCGTGCCCCTCGGGCCACTCCGGCTCGACGACGCGGTCGATGACGAACCCCGCGCCGACGAGGTCGGCCACGTGGTCCCCGATGGTCCGGTGGTACTCGGCGTACCGGACGCGGCCGGACGTCCCGAGCTCCACGTACGGCCGCCTGTCGAAGTAGGAGCGGGTCGCCGTCAGGCCGTGCTCGGACGGGTCGTCGGGGAACGCCCAGCGCACCGGGTGGGTCACGGACAGGACCCAGCGCCCGCCCGGGCGCAGCACCCGCGCGACCTCGGTGTGGACGCGGTCCGCGTCGGGCACGAAGGGGATCGCGCCGAAGGCGGTGAACGCGACGTCGAACGACGCGTCGGCGAACGGCAGGGCCCGGGCGTCGGCCAGCACCAGGGGCGTCCTGGCGCCGGTCTGCTCGTCGTAGCGGCGGCCGGCCAGCAGCATGCCGGCCGACACGTCGGTCGCGACGACGTCGACGCCCTGCCCGACGAGCCACCGGGAGCACTGCGCCGCGCCGGCGCCGATCTCGAGGACCCGCGCTCCGGCGAGGTCCCCGAGCAGGTGGGCGTCGGCCTCCCGCACGCCTTCCGGGCACCAGCAGAAGTCGTCGGGTCCCAGGAACGTGCCGTGCTCGTCGAGGTACTCCTCGGCGTTCGCGTCCCACCAGCCACGACCGGCGCTGCCGCCCTCGGCGGGTGGGACGTCGAGGTAGCCGGCCTCGGCGAGCGGGTCGTCGTCGGGTGCGGGCGCGTCGGGTGCCATGCACCCAGTCTCGCGCCTGACCTGGGACGGAAGGCATGGGATGCTGACGAGCGGCGTGGATACGCTTGGCCGGACGGCAGCCCGACGACGCGCTCCGACCAGGTCCCCAGACGACGAAGGAGTGCAAGCGTGCGAGTCGGACTGCTCACCGGTGGCGGCGACGTGCCGGGCCTCAACGCGGCGATCCGTGCGGTCGTCAAGCGCGGCGAGGGCGAGTACGGGCACTCGATCATCGGGTTCCGCAACGGGTGGCGCGGCGTCGTCGACGGCGCCTCCGAGCCGATGACCCGGCAGCACATCCGCAACGTCCTGCCCGTCGGCGGGACGCTGCTCGGCACGGCGCGGTACCACCCCCACAAGTCCGACGGCGGGCTCGACGCGGTGATGGCGACGCTCGAGGCGGAGCGCATCGAGGCCCTCATCTGCATCGGCGGCGACGGCACGCTGCACGCCGCCAGCAAGGTCGCGGAGGCCGGGATCCGGATCGTCGCGATCCCGAAGACGATCGACAACGACGTGTGGGGCACCGACCAGTCGATCGGCTTCGACACGGCGGTCACCATCGCGACCGAGGCCATCGACCGGATCCACACCACGGCGGAGAGCCACAACCGCGTGATGATCGTCGAGGTCATGGGCCGGCACGCCGGGTGGATCGCGGCGACCGCGGGGATCGCCGGCGGTGCCGAGCTGGTGCTCACCCCGGAGGAGCCCTTCGACATCGACCGCATCGAGCGCTTCCTCAAGCACCGGCACCGCGCGCACGCGAGCTTCTCCATCGTCGTCGTGGCCGAGGGCGCGGTGCCGGCCGAGGGGACCGCGATGCACTACGAGACGCAGGTCGGGAAGTTCGGCGAGATCGTCGCCGGCGCGATCGGCGAGCGGCTCAAGGCCGAGATCGAGCAGCGCACGGGCTTCGACACCCGGGTGACCGTGCTCGGCCATGTGCAGCGCGGCGGCACCCCCACGCCGACCGACCGGATCCTGGGGTCGCGGTTCGGTGTCGCGGCGATCGACGCGGTCGCCCGCGGCGAGTCGAACGTGATGACCGCGCTGCGCGGCGAGCGCGTGGAGCTCGTCCCGCTGTCGGAGATCGCCGGGAAGGTCAAGCACGTGCCCGACGACCTGCTCGCGGTCGCGCGGGCCCTGGCCTGATCCGTCGTCCTCCCCGGGGCCAGGATGCGGCTGGACCGCTTTGACCGCCCCGAGGTCACCCAGATAGGGTAGACGGCGGTGCCGCGCGCCTTCCCCCAGTTCATCCGGTACGGATGGGCGGGAGGGTCTGGACTCGTCCAGAGGCGCATCCTGCGGCCCCGAACCCTGTCCGCACAACTTCCATGTCCGCAACGGAGCCCATCCCTACATGAGCATCTCCACCCCCGCGAAGCCCGCAACCCCGCAGGTCGCGGTCAACGACATCGGCTCGGCCGAGGACTTCCTCGCCGCGATCGACGCCACCATCAAGTACTTCAACGATGGCGACATCGTCGAGGGCACCATCGTCAAGGTCGACCGCGACGAGGTCCTGCTCGACATCGGTTACAAGACCGAGGGCGTCATCCCCTCCCGTGAGCTGTCCATCAAGCACGACGTGGACCCCGGTGAGGTCGTCAAGGTCGGCGACGAGGTCGAGGCCCTCGTCCTCCAGAAGGAGGACAAGGAAGGCCGGCTGATCCTGTCCAAGAAGCGTGCGCAGTACGAGCGCGCGTGGGGCACGATCGAGAAGATCAAGGAGGAGGACGGCGTCGTCACCGGCACCGTCATCGAGGTCGTCAAGGGCGGCCTCATCCTCGACATCGGTCTGCGCGGCTTCCTGCCCGCCTCGCTCGTCGAGATGCGTCGTGTCCGCGACCTCCAGCCGTACGTCGGCAAGGAGATCGAGGCCAAGATCATCGAGCTCGACAAGAACCGCAACAACGTGGTCCTGTCGCGCCGTGCCTGGCTCGAGCAGACGCAGTCCGAGGTGCGCTCCACCTTCCTGCAGACGCTGCAGAAGGGCCAGGTCCGCCCCGGTGTCGTGTCCTCGATCGTCAACTTCGGTGCGTTCGTGGACCTGGGCGGCGTGGACGGGCTCGTGCACGTCTCCGAGCTGTCCTGGAAGCACATCGACCACCCGTCCGAGGTCGTCGAGGTCGGCCAGGAGGTCACCGTCGAGGTGCTCGACGTCGACTTCGACCGCGAGCGTGTCTCCCTGTCGCTGAAGGCGACGCAGGAGGACCCGTGGCAGGCGTTCGCCCGCACGCACGCCATCGGCCAGGTCGTCCCGGGCAAGGTCACCAAGCTGGTTCCGTTCGGTGCGTTCGTGCGCGTCGAGGACGGCATCGAGGGCCTCGTGCACATCTCGGAGCTGGCCGTGCGCCACGTCGAGATCCCGGAGCAGGTCGTCCAGGTCGGCGACGACGTCTTCGTCAAGGTCATCGACATCGACCTGGAGCGTCGCCGCATCTCGCTGTCGCTCAAGCAGGCGAACGAGGGCTTCGACCCGGCCAGCGAGGACTTCGACCCCGCGCTGTACGGCATGGCGGCGGAGTACGACGAGGCCGGCAACTACAAGTACCCCGAGGGCTTCGACCCGGCCACGAACGAGTGGCTGGAGGGCTTCGAGGCTCAGCGCGAGGTGTGGGAGGCGCAGTACGCGCAGGCCCACGAGCGCTGGGAGGCCCACCGCAAGCAGGTCGCCGACGCCGCGAAGGCGGACGCCGAGGCCGCGAGCGGTGCCGAGGCCGGCGCGAGCAGCAGCAGCGCTGCCGTTCCGTCGACGTACTCGTCCTCGACCGAGGAGGCCACCGGCACCCTCGCGTCCGACGAGGCGCTCGCCGCTCTGCGCGAGAAGCTCACGGGCAACTGATCGCACCCGGGCGTACGCCCGGGAGGCATCACGACGGGCCGGTCACCTTCGGGTGGCCGGCCCGTCGGCGTCCCACAGTCGTGCCGGTAGCGGCTGGGCAACCCCGACCGGCAGCAGGCCGGGCCGTGCGGTCGGGGGAGAACGCCGACGGCCGGCCTCCTCCTGCGTGCGCGGGAGGGGGCCGGCCGTGGTCGTCAGGCGGGCTCGTCAGGCCTTGACGGTGAAGTCCCCCCGCAGGAGGGCCTCGTCGCGGGACGACGGACCGACGAGGAGCGCGAAGGCGCCGGGCTCGACGACGCGGCGTCCCCGCGCGTCGACGATCGTGCAGTCCGCGACGGCGAGCTCGAGGTCGACGGTGGCGGTCTCGCCTGCGGCGAGGTCCACCTGCTGGTAGCCCTTGAGCTCCTTCGCGGCCCACGTCGCCGACGTGACGAGGTCGTGCACGTACAGCTGCACGGTCTCGCGGGCCGGCCGGTCGCCGGTGTTGCGGAGGGTGACCTGGGCGCGAACCGTGCCGTCGAGGCCGAGCACGGGCGTGAGCACGCGGAGGTCCTCGTACGAGACGGTCGTGTAGCTCAGGCCCTCACCGAACGCGAACGGGACCCGCTGCGTGAGGTCGGCGTACCGGTCACCGTGCTGCCCGGGGATCTGGTTGTAGTACGTGGGCTGCTGGCCGGCGTGCGCGGCGAACGAGATCGGCAGACGGCCGGACGGCTCGATGCGGCCGAGGACGAGCTCGGCGACGGCCTGCCCGCCGCGCATGCCGGGGTTGGCGGCCCACACGATCGCGGCGGCACCGAGCGCGGACGCCGGCAGGACGAGCGGCTTGGACGCGACGACGACGACAGTCATGGGTGTCCCGGTCGCGGCGAGCGCGTCGAGCAGCGCCGCCTGCCCGCCGACGAGCTCGAGCGTCGCGGTGGACCGGCCCTCGCCGACGAGCTCGATGCGGTCGCCGACGACGGCGACGACGTGGTCGGCGGCGCGCGCCGCGGAGACGGCCTCGGCGATGAGCGCGTCGTCCGCGGGCGAGGGGACGACGACCTGCGGGCGCGGCTGGCCGTCCGGGAAGAACTCGCCCTCGGGGTCGGGTGCGAGGGTGAGGATGTCGGCGCCGCGGGCGTGCGTCACGGTCCAGCCGTCGGGCACCTGCTCGCGGAAGCCGTCGAGGACGGTGGTGATCATCTCCCGCGGGTGCCCGTCGGGCAGCCAGTCGGCCTGGCCCGAGTTGCCGGCCCAGTCGCCGAGCAGGGTCTCCGGGTCGTCGGCGTTGGGGCCGACGACGGCGACCGTGCGCGGACGGGCCGGCGTGGTGTCGTCGAGCGGGAGGGTGCCGTCGTTCGTGAGCAGGACGAGGGAGCGCCGGGCGACCTCGAGGTTCAGGGCGGCGTGCGCGTCGGCCGCGATGACCTCGGCCTGGCGGGCGGCGTCGGGCCGGCGCGGGTCCTCGAACAGCCCGAGCTCGAACTTCAGCGTGAGGATCCGCGCGACGGCGGCGTCGAGGGCGGTCTCGTCGAGGAGCCCCTGCGCGACGGCGTCCTGCGCGCCCTGGAAGAACTGGGGCGTCGTCATGACCATGTCGTTCCCGGCGCGGACGGCGGCGGCCGCGGCGTGGGCGTGGTCGGGCTGGATGTGCTGCTCCCAGACCATGCGGCCGACGTTGTCCCAGTCGGTGACGAGGGTGCCGGTGTAGCCCCACTCGCCGCGCAGGACGTCGGTGAGGAGCCACTCGTTGATCGTGATGGGCACGCCGTCGGTCGACTGGTAGCCGAGCATGAACGTCCGGCACCCCTCGCGGGCGACGCGCTCGAACGGGGGGAGGAACCAGGAGCGCAGCTTGCGGTGGCTGATGTCGGCCTCGCTCGCGTCGCGGCCGCCCTGCGTCTCGGAGTACCCGGCGAAGTGCTTGGCGGTCGCGAGGACGGCCGTGTGGTCGTCGAGCCCGTCGCCCTGGTAGCCGCGCACCATCGCGGACGCGAGCTCGCCGATGAGGTGGGGGTCCTCCCCGAACGTCTCGTCGACGCGGCCCCAGCGCAGGTCCCGGGTGATGCACAGGACGGGGGAGAAGGTCCAGTGGATGCCGGTCGCGGCGACCTCGACGGCGGTCACCCGGGCGACCTGCTCGACGAGGGCGGAGTCCCAGGTGGCGGCCATGCCGAGCTGCGTCGGGAAGATGGTGGCGCCCTCCCAGAAGGAGTGCCCGTGGATGCAGTCCTCCGCGACGAGCAGGGGGATGCGCAGGCGGGTGTGCTCGGTGGCGTCGTGCGCCTGCAGGACCCGCTCCGGGGACGCGTGCAGGATCGAGCCGACGTGGACGTCCTCGATGAGGTGCTGGACGCCCTCGCGCGCGTCGAGCTGCAGCATCTGGCCGACCTTCTCGGCGAGGGTCATGCGTGCGAGGAGGTCGGCGACGCGCTCCGCGACGGGCAGCCTCGGGTCGAGGTAGGGCAGGGTCACGTGCGGTTCCTCTCGCGGCGGCGGCGACGTCGGGGCGTATCGGGGGCGGTATCGGGTGCGAATCGATTCGAGCCGGCGGGCACGCGACGCGGTGGTGCCTCCTGGAGAGGGTAGCGCAGACTTACTGACTGGTCAGTAAGTCGATCGTCCGTCCCGCCGCGTGCCCGGTCCCAGCGTCCTCTCCGGTGGCGCCCTCGCGCAGCCCGGTCCACGTTGGGCGACAGGAGGTGACCAGGATGGACGACGCCCTTCCCACGATCCGGCAGGTCGTGCTCGACACCACGGACGCACGAGGTCTCGCCGAGTTCTACCGCGGGCTGTTCGGGCTCCGGTACCGCGACGGCGACGAGCCCCCGCCGCAGGGCGAGCCCGACCCGCGGGGCGAGGACTGGCTCGTGCTGCGGGGCGGCGACGGCGTGCCGCTGGCGTTCCAGCAGGTCGCCTCGCTCCCGGCGGCCACCTGGCCCGAGGGTCCGGTGCCGCAGCAGCTCCACCTCGACGCGACCGTGCCCGACGTGGCCGCCCTCGACGCGCAGCACGCACGCGCGCTCGCGCTCGGCGCCCGGCTGCTCCACGACCGGTCGGACGACCCGGAGGAGCCGCTGCGGGTCTACGCCGACCCCGCGGGGCACCCGTTCTGCCTCTTCGTCGGCTGAGCCGCCGCCGCGGGGCAGCGCGCAGGGCACCACGGTCCGGCAGGATGGGCGGATGCAACGCATCGGACTCACCGGAGGGATCGCGGCCGGCAAGTCGGTCGCGGCGCAGCGCCTCGCCGAGCTCGGGGCCGTGCTGATCGACTCCGACGCGCTCGCCCGCGAGGCCGTCGCGCCGGGCTCGGCCGGGCTCGACGCGGTGGTCGAGGCGTTCGGCGACGGGGTGCGCGCGGCGGACGGGAGCCTGGACCGGGCGGCGCTGGCGTCGATCGTGTTCTCCGACGACGACGCACGCGCACGGCTCGACGCGATCGTGCACCCCGTGGTCCGCCGCCTGTCCGCGGAGCGCGAGGCGGCCGCCGCCGTGACCGACCACGGTGCCGTCGTCGTCCACGACATCCCGCTGCTCGTCGAGACCGGGCAGCAGGACGCGTTCCACGTGCTCGTCGTCGTGCACGCGCCCGCCGTCCTGCGGGTCGAGCGCCTGGTGCGGCTGCGCGGCATGACGCGCGCCGACGCCGAGGCGCGCGTCGCCGCGCAGGCGAGCGACGAGGCGCGGCTCGCGGTCGCGGACGTCGTCCTCGACGGCACCGGGAGCGACGCCGACCTGCGCGCCCAGGTCGACGAGCTCTGGGACCGGCTCGCCGTCGAGCGTGCCGACGAGATCGCGGCCGAGACCCCGTGACCCGCGTCCTCCTGACGGGCTTCTCGCCGTTCGACGGGCAGTCGGTCAACGCGTCGTGGGAGGTGGTCGACGCCGTCCGTGCCGCCTGGGACGACCCCGACGTCGAGCTCGTCGTCCGCGTGCTGCCCGTGTCGTTCCGCCGAGCCCGGCAGGAGCTGCGCACGGCTGTCGCGGAGCTCGCGCCCGACGTCGTCGTGTGCGTCGGCGAGGCCGGCGGGCGGTCCGCGGTCGGGCTCGAGCGGGTCGCGGTCAACCTCATCGACGCGCGCATCCCGGACGACGACGGCTCGGCACCCGTGGACGTCCCCGTGATCGCCGGCGCCCCGAGCGCGTTCTTCTCGACCCTGCCGGTCAAGGCGTGCGCCGTGGCGGTGCGCGCCGCCGGGGTGCCCGTCGAGGTCTGTACCACCGCGGGCACGTACGTCTGCAACGCGACCTTCTACGCTCTGATGCACCTCGCGGAGCGCACCGCGGGTCTGCGGGCGGGCTTCGTCCACGTCCCGCGGCTGCCGGCGCAGGTGACATCCGGGCCCGCGCTGGGGCTGGACGCGACGGCACGTGCGCTGGCCGAGATCGTCCGGACCTCGGCCACCGTCGAGGTCGACCTCCGGGTCTCGGCGGGCACGACGGCCTGACCGCTGCCTGCCGACGGTCGGGCCGACGGTCGGGCCGACGGTCGCGCCGACGGCCCGGGCCGGGGGACCGCATGTCGGTGGTGCCACGTACGGTGGACGCATGCGACCCGTGACCGAGCTCCAGCGCACCGTCGCCCCGTTCGAGGTCATCTCGGAGTACACGCCGTCGGGCGACCAGCCGACCGCCATCGCCGACCTCGCGCGGCGCATCAACGCGGGCGAGAAGGACGTGGTGCTCCTCGGCGCCACCGGCACGGGCAAGTCCGCCACCACGGCCTGGCTCATCGAGCAGGTCCAGCGGCCGACGCTCGTCATGGCCCCGAACAAGACGCTCGCCGCGCAGCTCGCGACCGAGTTCCGCGAGCTGCTGCCGAACAACGCGGTCGAGTACTTCGTGTCGTACTACGACTACTACCAGCCCGAGGCGTACATCGCGCAGACGGACACGTACATCGAGAAGGACTCGTCGATCAACGACGAGGTCGAGCGCCTCCGGCACTCCGCGACCAGCTCGCTGCTGACCCGGCGCGACGTCGTGGTGGTCGCGTCGGTGTCCTGCATCTACGGCCTCGGCACGCCGCAGGAGTACGTCGACCGGATGGTGACGCTGTCCGTGGGCGACCAGATCGACCGCGACCAGCTGCTGCGCCGGTTCGTGCAGATGCAGTACACGCGCAACGACCTGGCGTTCACCCGCGGCACGTTCCGCGTGCGCGGCGACACGGTCGAGATCATCCCGATGTACGAGGAGCTCGCGATCCGCATCGAGTTCTTCGGCGACGAGATCGAGGCCATCGCGACCCTGCACCCGCTCACCGGCGACGTCGTGCGGTCCGAGCAGCAGATGATGATCTTCCCCGCGACGCACTACGTCGCCGGGCCGGAGCGCATGGAGCGGGCCATCGCCGGGATCGAGGCGGAGCTCACCGACCGGCTCGACGAGCTCGAGCGGCAGAACAAGCTCCTCGAGGCCCAGCGGCTGCGCATGCGCACCACGTACGACATCGAGATGATGCGCCAGATCGGCTCGTGCTCCGGCATCGAGAACTACTCGCGGCACATCGACGGGCGCTCCGCCGGCTCGGCCCCGAACACCCTGCTCGACTTCTTCCCCGAGGACTTCCTGCTCGTCATCGACGAGTCGCACGTGACGGTCCCGCAGATCGGCGCGATGTTCGAGGGCGACATGTCCCGCAAGCGCGCGCTCGTCGACCACGGGTTCCGGCTGCCGAGCGCGACCGACAACCGGCCGCTGCGGTGGGAGGAGTTCGTCGAGCGCATCGGGCAGACCGTGTACCTGTCGGCGACCCCGGGGGACTACGAGCTCTCGATGTCCGACGGTGTGGTCGAGCAGATCATCCGGCCCACGGGGCTCGTCGACCCCGAGGTCGTGGTCAAGCCGACGCACGGCCAGATCGACGACCTGCTCGGAGAGATCCACGACCGGGTCGAGAAGGACGAGCGCGTCCTGGTCACGACCCTGACCAAGAAGATGGCCGAGGACCTCACGGACTACTTCCTCGAGAAGGGCGTCCGGGTCCGCTACCTCCACTCGGAGGTCGACACGCTGCGACGCGTCGAGCTGCTGCGCGAGCTCCGCCTCGGCGAGTACGACGTGCTCGTCGGCATCAACCTCCTGCGCGAGGGTCTCGACCTGCCGGAGGTCTCCCTCGTCGCGATCCTCGACGCCGACAAGGAGGGCTTCCTGCGCTCCGGGAAGTCGCTCATCCAGACGATCGGCCGCGCGGCGCGCAACGTGTCCGGCCAGGTGCACATGTACGCCGACCGGATCACGGCCGCGATGGAGATCGCGATCGAGGAGACCACCCGGCGCCGCGAGAAGCAGATCGCCTACAACGTCGCGAACGGCATCGACCCGACCCCGCTGCGCAAGAAGATCGGCGACATCACGGACCTGCTCGCCCGGGAGGACGCCGACACGGCCGAGCTGCTCGGCGGCGCCGGCAGGCAGGCGAGCCGCGGCAAGGCACCCGTGCCCGGGTTCGGCTCGAAGGGCGGTGCCCGCGACGAGCGGACGCGGCTCACGGGAGCGGCGGCCTCCGAGCTCGCCGACCTCATCCACGACCTCACCGAGCAGATGCACGCCGCCGCCGGGGAGCTGCAGTTCGAGCTCGCGGCCCGGCTCCGCGACGAGATCAGTGGGCTCAAGAAGGAGCTGCGCCAGATGCAGGCGGCGACCGCCTGACGCGGGTCGCACCAGGTCAGGGACGGATGCGATGGCGGCGACGGTGCAGGTGACGTTCGACGCGGCCGACCCGGCCGCCCTGGGGACGTTCTGGGCGGAGCTGCTCGGGTACGTCGAGCAGCCGCCGCCCGACGGGTACGCGACGTGGGACGACTTCCTGGACGAGAAGGGCATGCCGCCCGAGCGGCGGGACGACGGCTACGCGGTCGTGGATCCCGACGGCGCCGGGCCGCGGCTGTTCTTCCAGCGGGTCCCGGAGGGCAAGACGGCGAAGAACCGCGTCCACCTCGACGTCCAGGTGACCGCCGGACGCCCGCGGTCTGAGCACGCGGA
This sequence comes from Cellulomonas chitinilytica, assembly GCF_016862675.1. GTDB lineage: Bacteria > Actinomycetota > Actinomycetes > Actinomycetales > Cellulomonadaceae > Cellulomonas > Cellulomonas chitinilytica. The sequence continues at coordinate 60,442 of NZ_BONK01000018.1, forward strand.
GCTCTGCCGGTCTCGCGCCGGTGAGCTCGAGGCCCTCGGCGCCCGGCGTCTGCGCGAGTTCGACGAGCCCGTCAGCGGGTTCTGGATCGTCATGGTCGACCCGGAGGGCAACGAGTTCTGCCTGGTGTGAGGTGGCGTGGCTCGCGGCCACGGGACGGCGCACCGACCCGCCGTGGCCTATGCTGGCGGCGGTTGAAGGGGAGTACCCCACACACGATCCTGTCGTCATCACGGACCCGCTCGCGGGGCCCGGCGCGATCGGTCCGCCACGGAGAACCCGGCGGGCGGGGGAGACCTTCGGTATCGACGCACATCGCGAACCGGAGGTCTCTGCATGGATGTGTCCGGCTGGGTCTGGGCAGCGACCGCCGTCTTCGTCGTCGGTCTGATCGTCTTCGACTTCTTCGCGCACGTGCGCACCCCGCACGCCCCGACGTTCTCCGAGTCGGCGCGCTGGTCGATCTTCTACGTCGTGCTCGCGCTGCTCTTCGGCGTGGTCGTCGGGACGGCGTGGGGGTGGAACTTCGGCACCGAGTACTTCGCCGGGTACATCACCGAGAAGAGCCTCTCGGTCGACAACCTGTTCGTCTTCCTCATCATCATGACGAAGTTCGCGGTGCCCAGGGAGTTCCAGCAGAAGGTGCTGCTGGTCGGCGTCGCGATCGCGCTGGTGCTGCGGACGGTGTTCATCCTGCTGGGCGCGGCCGCCATCGAGCAGTTCTCCTGGGTGTTCTACATCTTCGGGGCGTTCCTCGTGTACACGGCCGTCAAGCTGGCCCGCGAGCACCACGATCCGGACCATCCCCAGGACGAGAAGGTCGGCGAGGGCTTCGCGGTGCGGACCCTCAAGCGCTTCGTGCCGACCACCGACGAGTACCACGGCGACCGGCTGACGGTGCGGATCGACGGCAAGCGGGTGCTCACCCCGATGCTCGTCGTGATGGTGTCGATCGGGGCGACGGACGTCCTGTTCGCGCTCGACTCGATCCCCGCGATCTACGGCCTCACGCAGGAGCCGTACATCGTGTTCACGGCGAACGCGTTCGCGCTGCTCGGCCTGCGGCAGCTGTACTTCCTCATCGGCGGCCTGCTCGACCGCCTCGTGTACCTCTCGCAGGGGCTGGCGGTGATCCTCGGGTTCATCGGGGTGAAGCTCGTCCTGCACGCCCTGCACGTCAACGAGCTGCCGTTCATCAACGGCGGGGAGCCCGTCCCGTGGGCTCCCGAGATCCCGATCTGGCTGTCGCTCGCGTTCATCCTCGGCACCCTCACGGTGGCGACGGTCGCGAGCCTGCTGAAGACCCGTCACGACGACACCGTGTCGTCGCCCGAGAGCTGAGGACCACCCGGTGCACATCGACCCCCTCGTCTGGCTGATCTCGCTGGCCGTCGCCGGCGCGATCCTCGTCGTGGACGTCGCCGTCGTCGGCCGCCGGCCGCACGTCCCCACGACCGCCGAGTGCCTGCGCTACCTGGCGCTGTACATCGGGCTGGCGGTGCTGTTCGGTCTCGGCGTGTGGGCCACCTCGGGCGGGCAGTACGCGGGCGAGTTCTTCGCCGGGTGGCTCACCGAGTACTCGCTGTCCGTGGACAACCTGTTCGTGTTCCTGCTGATCATGGGCCGGTTCGCGGTGCCGCGCGCCTACCAGCAGACCGCGCTGCTCGTCGGGATCATCCTGGCGCTGGTGTTCCGGGGGATCTTCATCGCGGCGGGCGCCGCCGTCATCTCGGCGTTCAGCTGGGTGTTCTACCTGTTCGGCGCGTTCCTCGTCTGGACGGCGTGGAAGGTCTCGCGCGAGGGCGAGTCCGACGACGACGAGTTCCACCCGCCGCTCCTGCTCCGCCTGGTGCAGCGCACGTTCCCGGCGACCCCGGAGTACCACGGCGTGCGCCTCACGGTCGTGCAGAACGGCAAGCGGCTCATCACGCCGATGCTCATCGTGCTGGTCGCGCTCGGCGCGACCGACCTGCTGTTCGCGTTCGACTCGATCCCGGCGATCTTCGGGCTCACGAGCGAGCCGTACCTGGTGCTCATGGCCAACCTGTTCGCGCTGATGGGCCTGCGCCAGCTCTACTTCCTGCTCGGCGACCTGCTCACGCGGCTCGTCTACCTCAACATCGGGCTGGGCGTGCTGCTCGGCTTCATCGGCGTGAAGCTGCTGCTGCACGCGCTGCACGAGAACGAGGTCCCGTTCATCAACGGCGGCGAGCCGGTCGCGTGGGCGCCGGACATCCCGATCTGGGCGTCCTTGCTCGTCATCGTCCTCACGCTCGGCGTGACGGCGTGGGCGAGCATCGTGAAGTCGCGTCGCGACGAGCGGGCCGCGGTCGCGGCGGGGTCCGACGCGGCGCGCGGCTGACGCGGAGGCCGGCGGTCGGACGTCAGGCGGGGGCGCTCCACGGCCCGATGACGATGTCCCAGGCACGCACGTCGGTCTCGCGGACGACGCCCTCGCGCGTGAACGGGTCCGCCGCGATGACGGCGTCGAGCGCCTCCCGGTCGGCCGTGCGGAAGACCAGCAGGGCGCCGGGCTCGCCGTCGGTGAACGGTCCCGAGCCCAGCACCACCCCCTGCTCGGCGAGGTCGCCGAGGTAGGCGCGGTGCTCGGGGCGGACGGCGTCGCGCACGTCGGTGCGCTCGTCGTAGGTGTAGCGGACGACGTAGGTGGGCATGACGGCATCCTGCCGGATCCTGCGGCGCCGGGGGACGAACGGTCCGCGTCCGCGGCCGATGGCAGAGTGGCGTCATGCCCCGGACGCTGCGCACGCTGCTGACCGACGACCTGCTGACCCGCATCCACGACCGGGCGGCCGGGCACGACCGGGACAACACCTTCCCGTTCGACGACCTCGCCGAGCTCGTCGAGGTGGGCTACCTGCGGGCGTTCGTGCCGGAGCGGCTGGGCGGTGCCGGTCTGACGCTCGAGGAGGTCGCCCGGGAGCAGGCGCGGCTGGGCGCGGCCGCCCCGGCGACGGCCCTCGCGGTGAACATGCACCTCGTCGTGACGGGGCTCGCTGCGCTCCTCGTGGCGCGCGGTGACGAGTCGGTGGAGTTCGTCCTGCGCGACGCGGCGGCGGGGGAGGTGTTCGCGTTCGGCAACTCGGAGGCGGGCAACGACCTGGTGATGTTCGGGTCGCGCACCCGCGCGGAGCCCGACGGCGAGGGTGGCTACCGCTACTTCGGCACGAAGATCTTCACGTCGCTGTCGCCGGTGTGGACCCGGCTGGCGACGTTCGGCCTCGACGACTCCGACCCCGACGACCCGCGCCTCGTCCACGGGGTCGTCCGGCGCGAGGGTGTCCGGACGCGCGACGACTGGGACACGCTCGGGATGCGTGCGACCCAGTCGGCGACGACCGAGCTGGACGGCGCGCACGCGCCGGCGGACCGCGTGTACCGGTCGTTGCCGCCGGGTCCGAGCGCGGACTCGTTCGTCTTCGCGCTGTTCGCGGTCTTCGAGGTCCTGCTCGCGGCCGTCTACACGGGGGTCGGGCGGCGGGCGGTCGAGCTCGGCGCGGCGGCGGCGCGGCGCCGCACGTCGATGAAGTACGACGGCCGCTCGTACGCGCAGGACCCGGACATCCGCTGGAAGGTGGCGGACGCGGCGCTCGCGCAGGACGGCGCCGAGCTGCAGGTGTTCGCGCTCGCCCGGGACGTCGACGAGCAGGTCGACCACGGGTCGCGCTGGTTCGCGCAGCTCGTCGGGCTGAAGGTCCGGGCGACGGAGAGCGCACGCACCGTCGTGGACCTCGCGCTGCGCGTGTCCGGCGGGGGCTCGTACTTCTCGGGCAACGAGCTCGGCCGGCTGTACCGGGACGTGCTCGCGGGGATCTTCCACCCGTCCGACGACGAGTCCGCGCACGCCACGGTGGCCACGTCCGTGCTCGGTCCCGTCGAGGAGTGACCGTGCTCGTCCCGGACGGCCTCGACATCACGACGGCCCGAGGGGAGGTCGCCCACCTGCGACCCGTCGAGGAGGACGACTGGCGCCTCGACCAGGAGCTGTCGCGGGTCCCCGACGTGACCCGGTGGACGTACTACCCGCCGGACGCCTCGGAGGAGGAGGCGCGCCGTCGGGTGACGCGGAACCTGGAGATCCGGGCGGCCGGACGCGGCGGGCGGTTCATCATCGTCGCCGGCGACGCACCGGTCGGCACGATCGGGGTCGGGACCCGCGGCTCGGGGCCGTTCCTCTTCTACGCGCTGTTGCCGGCCGCGCGAGGACGCGGGCTGGCGACCGCGGCCGTCAGCGGGCTCGCCGGCTGGCTGCTCGCGCACGGTGAGCCGTCCGTGCGGGCCTCGACGATGGTCGGCAACTCGGCGTCCGAGCAGGTGCTCGCGCGGGCGGGGTTCCTGCCCGGCGAGCTCGCGGTCGAGCCGGACGGCGTCACCGTCCGGAGGTGGCTCCTCGTCGCCGCTCCGTGACCGTCCTCACCAGCCGCGCGCCCGCCACTCGGCGAGGTGCGGCCGCTCCGCTCCGAGAGTCGTGTCGGCACCGTGGCCCGGGTACACCCAGGTGGCGTCGTCGAAGCGGTCGAACAGCCGGGTGGTGACGTCGTCGAAGAGCTGGGCGAAGAGCGTCTCGTCGCCGTGCGTGTGGCCCACGCCGCCGGGGAACAGCGAGTCCCCGGTGAACAGGTGGGCCCGCCCGGGCGTCGGCGCGTGCGCGGGCTCCCGGTACACGAGGGCGACCGAGCCGGGGGTGTGGCCCGCGAGGGCGATCACCTCGAGCGTGACGTGGCCGACGGCCAGGGTGTCGCCGTCGTGCAGCCGCCGGTCGACGACCACGCCGGACGTCGCGGCGATCGCGTCCGCGTCGGGGGCGCCCGCGGAGACGTCGGCTCCCGTCACGGCGACGACGGAGGGCAGGGCGCGGTGGTGGTCGGCGTGCCGGTGCGTGACGACCACGTCGTCCAGCCGTGCGGTGGCCGACCCCTCCTGGACGAGGTCCAGGAGCCGTTCGGGTTCGTCGGCGGGGTCGACGAGGAGCTGTGCGCCCTCGCGGCGGCACGTGAGCAGGTACGCGTTGTTCGTCATGGGCCCGACCGCGACCTTGCGGATCTCGATCTCGTCGAGCACGCGCAGCTGCGTGGGCCCGCCGACCACGACGTCGCCGGTGTAGCTCACCGTCCGGTCCTCTCGCCGAGGGGTCCTGCCTCGCAAACCCCAGGATGGCCTGCGACGACGGTCCTGGCACGTCCATGACCGTGTTCGCCCGCGTCGAACAGGTGTGCGACTGTCAGTGGCGGGACGTAGACTTCCGGCCGTGAATGAACGTCTGGTGGTGCAGGGCGCCCGCGAGCACAACCTCCGCAACGTCGATCTCGACCTCCCGCGCGACAAGCTCATCGTGTTCACCGGGCTCTCGGGCTCGGGCAAGTCGTCGCTGGCGTTCGACACGATCTTCGCCGAGGGTCAGCGCCGGTACGTCGAGTCGCTCTCCGCGTACGCCCGGCAGTTCCTCGGGCAGATGGACAAGCCCGACGTGGACTTCATCGAGGGCCTGTCGCCGGCGGTCTCGATCGACCAGAAGTCGACCAACCGGAACCCCCGGTCGACGGTCGGCACGATCACCGAGGTGTACGACTACCTGCGCCTGCTCTTCGCGCGCGCCGGCACGCAGCACTGTCCCGAGTGCGGCGAGCGCGTCACCGCGCAGACGCCGCAGCAGATCGTGGACCGCCTCCTCGAGCTGCCCGAGGGGACGCGGTACCAGGTGCTCGCGCCCGTCGTGCGCGGCCGCAAGGGCGAGTACGCGGACCTCTTCAAGGAGCTGCAGGCCAAGGGGTTCGCACGGGCCCGGGTCGACGGCGAGGTCGTCCAGCTCACCGAACCGCCGACGCTCGAGAAGAAGCTCAAGCACGACATCGAGGTCGTCGTCGACCGTCTCGTGTCCCGCGACGGGGTCCAGCGGCGCCTCACGGACTCGGTCGAGACCGCGCTCGGTCTCGCGGGCGGCATCCTCGTCGTCGAGCTGGTCGACGCCGACATCGACGACCTGTCGCGCGAGCGCCGGTTCTCCGAGCACCGGGCGTGCCCGAACGACCACGTGCTGGCGCTCGACGAGATCGAGCCGCGGACCTTCTCGTTCAACGCGCCGTACGGCGCGTGCCCGGAGTGCACCGGGATCGGGTCGAGGCTCGAGGTCGACCCCGACCTCGTGGTGCCGGACGAGGACCTCTCGCTGGACGAGGGCGCGGTGGCCCCGTGGTCGCAGATCTCCAGCGAGTACTTCGCGCGGGTGCTGAGCGCGCTGGCGCAGGACATGGGCTTCTCGACGAGCGTGCCGTGGCGTGCGCTCCCGCAGCGCGCCAAGGACGCGGTCATGTACGGCCAGAACCACGAGGTGAAGGTCCGCTACAAGAACCGGTGGGGACGCGAGCGCCAGTACTCGACGGGCTTCGAGGGCGTCGTGACGTTCCTCGAGCGCCGGCACACGGAGACGGAGTCGGACTGGAGCAAGGAGAAGTACGAGGCCTTCATGCGGGAGGTCCCGTGCCCGGTGTGCCGCGGCGCCCGCCTCAAGCCCGAGGTGCTCGCGGTCAAGATCGGGGACCGGTCGATCGCGGACGTCTGCGACCTGCCGATCCGGGACGCGCGCGAGTTCCTCGACGGGCTCGTGCTCGGCGAGCGCGAGCGCGCGATCGCCGCGCAGGTGCTCAAGGAGATCCAGGCCCGCCTCGGGTTCCTGCTCGACGTCGGTCTCGACTACCTGTCCCTCACGCGCCCCGCCGCGACGCTCTCGGGCGGCGAGGCGCAGCGCATCCGCCTCGCGACGCAGATCGGGTCCGGTCTCGTCGGCGTGCTGTACGTGCTCGACGAGCCGTCCATCGGTCTGCACCAGCGCGACAACCGCCGTCTCATCGACACGCTGACCCGCCTGCGCGACCTGGGCAACACGCTCATCGTCGTGGAGCACGACGAGGACACGATCCGCACCGCCGACTGGATCGTCGACATCGGCCCCGGTGCGGGTGAGCACGGCGGCCGCGTGGTCCACTCGGGCGACCTCGCCGGTCTGCTGGGGTCGGCGGAGTCGGTCACGGGTGCGTACCTGTCCGGTCGGCGTGCGATCCCGATGCCGGCCGAGCGGCGCGCCGTGGACAAGAAGCGGCAGCTCACGGTGATGGGCGCGCGTGAGCACAACCTGCAGGGGATCGACGTGTCGTTCCCGCTGGGCACGCTCACGGCGGTCACCGGTGTGTCGGGCTCGGGCAAGTCGACGCTGGTGAACTCGATCCTCTACACGGTCCTCGCGAACGAGCTCAACGGGGCCCGCCAGGTCGCCGGCCGGCACAAGCGCGTCACCGGTCTCGAGCACCTCGACAAGGTCGTCCACGTGGACCAGGGGCCGATCGGCCGCACGCCGCGTTCCAACCCGGCGACGTACACCGGCGTCTGGGACCACGTCCGTCGGCTGTTCGCCGAGACGACCGAGGCGAAGGTCCGCGGCTACACGCCCGGTCGGTTCTCGTTCAACGTCAAGGGCGGCCGCTGCGAGGCGTGCTCCGGCGACGGCACGCTGAAGATCGAGATGAACTTCCTGCCGGACGTGTACGTGCCCTGCGAGGTGTGCCACGGCGCCCGGTACAACCGCGAGACGCTCGAGGTGCACTTCAAGGGCAAGACGGTCGCCGACGTGCTCGCGATGCCCATCGAGGAGGCGGCCGAGTTCTTCGCGGCCGTGCCGGCGATCTCGCGGCACCTGCGCACGCTCGTCGACGTCGGCCTCGGGTACGTCCGGCTGGGGCAGCCCGCGCCGACGCTCTCCGGCGGTGAGGCGCAGCGCGTCAAGCTCGCCGCCGAGCTGCAGCGCCGGTCCACGGGTCGCACGATCTACGTGCTCGACGAGCCGACCACCGGCCTGCACTTCGAGGACATCCGCAAGCTGCTCGGCGTGCTGCAGTCGCTCGTCGACAAGGGCAACTCGGTCATCGTCATCGAGCACAACCTCGACGTGATCAAGAACGCCGACTGGGTCGTCGACATGGGTCCCGAGGGTGGCAACGGCGGTGGGCTCGTGATCGCCGAGGGCACCCCGGAGCACGTCGCGACGGTGCCCGCGAGCCACACCGGCCGGTTCCTGGCCGAGGTCCTCGAGCCGGTGGCCGAGCGGGTCTCGGCGTGAGCGCCGGTCGCCCGGACGGCGGTCCGGTCGCGGCCTCCGCCGGCGCGGCCCCCGTGGGCGACGACCTCCGGGTGCTGCGCGAGGACGACGAACGCGTGGCACCTCTCATGGCGGAGGGCTGGACGGTCGAGTCCGAGTCGTGGGGAGCCCGGTTGCAGCTCACCGACGACGCCCACCTCGCTCGCCTCGCCGCCCGTGTGGAGCACGTGCGCGCCCAGGGGTGGCGCGTCGTCGAGCTGGGTCCGGAGCACGCGGACGCGATCGTCGCGCTCGACGCCCTGTGCGCGGTCGACTACCCGATCACGCCCGCGACCCCGCACGACGTGCCGGGCGTCGCCGAGCTGGAGAGCTCTCTCGCGATGGCCGGGTGGTGGGCGTTCGGGGCGTTCGGTCCCCTCGGCGACCTCGATGCGGTGACCGTGCTGGTCCCGGCCGAGGCCCTGGTCGAGACGCTCTTCACCGTCACCCGGAGGACGGTGCGTGGCCGTGGTCTCGCGACGGCGGTGAAGGCCGCTGCGGTCGTCGACCTCGCGGCGCGGGGCCACCGCATGTTCGGCACGGGTGGCGCCGCGGTCAACATCGCGTCGCTGCGTGCGAACGAGTCGCTCGGGTACGTCCTCGAGCCTCGCTGGCTCAGCCTGCGCCGGCCCTGACGCGCGCGTTCCGCTCGGCCGGCGTCGGTGGAGCCGCCGGCAGCCTGTCCGGCCCGGACCTGTGCAGGCTCCCGCTGTCGGCTCAGCCGGCGCCGAGCGCGCCCGCCGCCACCCGACCGGTGCGGATCGGCCCCGGCTCGTGCCGCACCGGGAAGTTGACGGACCGCGAGATGAAGCAGTGCTCGTGCGCCCGATGGTGCACGTCGGAGAGCACGCCGTCGGTCACGGGTGAGCCGTCCGGCAGGTGCCGCCCTGCCGCGACCGTGACCTGGGGTCGCAGGACGACCTCGGTGAACTGCCCGTGCCCGGCCGCCTCGACCCGCATCGTGCCGGTGGCGTGGTCCTCGTACCCGACGACGACGACCCCGGCGACCGTCGCGAGGTGCAGGAACCAGAGCATGTGGCACTGCGCCAGCGAGCTGACGAGCAGCTCCTCGGGGTTGTAGCGCTGCGGGTCGCCACGGAACGACGGGTCGGACGAGCCGAGCAGCGGCGGCTTGGCACCGAGACGCACCTCGTGGTCGCGCGAGTAGGCCGTGTAGCCGGTCGTGCCGTGCGAGCCGGCACCGGTCCAGGTGAGGTCGGCGGAGTAGGTGTGCAGGGGGCCCATGCAGTCAACCTAGCCGCGACGACGACGCCGCGCGGGGGATCCTGCGGTGGCTCAGCGACCGTGCCGCGGGTCGTGCGCGCCGGCGGCGGCGACCCCGAGCGCGAGCACCTCCAGCCCGATCCCGACGCCCTCGAGGGCCACGAAGCGCGGGGGCAGCGTCCGACCGGCGACCTGGGCGAGGTTCCCGACGCCGAACAGCCACGCCGCGGCTCCGGGCACCCGTCGGCGCAGGGCCGCGACGAGCACGAGGACGAAGACGCCCGCGAACAGCAGCGACGGCCCGACCCCGAAGAGCCACGTCTCGACGCCGGGGACGGCCAGGATCGGGGCGTACACGTCGTGCATGGCGTCCCGGGTGGCGGCGTGGGCGCCGACGTACAGGTCGATCGCGGCCTGGCCCACGAAGGCGGCCGCTCCGGCGACGGCGGCGGTGCACGCCGCACCGACGACGAGCCGGACGGCCGGGGCCGGCGTCGGGCCGCCGGAGGCCGTGCGGGCGAGCAGTACGGCGGCGACCGCGTACGTCGTGCTGGCCACGAGGAACGCCACGTGCGCGGCCGTCCAGCCCCAGCCCGGGCCGCGGCTTCCGTCCACACGCATCAGCGTCCACGCGACGAGCCAGACGGCGGGTGCGGCGACGAGCGCGACCGCGAGCCGGCGGTGTCGGGCGCCGCGCTCGGGTGGCGGGCCGGCGGTGCGGCGTCGCGTCGCGACGGCCGGTGGGCCGGAGGGCGGGGCGACGGTGGCGCTGACGGTCGGTGCGGACGTCCAGGCGCTGGTCATGGCTCCGACGCTAGGAGCGCGGTGCCCGCCGGCGGCACCCGGCAGGCCCACCGGCCGCGCGGGGGACAGCCACCGTGCGACGGGCACCGGTTCCCGTCGGGACGGGGACGTCGGTGGTGCGAACTAGGCTCGAACGCATGGCCGATCCCGCGACGTACCGACCCGCCCCGGGAGAGATCCCGGACTCGCCGGGCGTCTACCGCTTCCGCGACGAGCACGGGCGGGTCATCTACGTCGGCAAGGCGAAGAGCCTCCGGCAGCGCCTGAGCAGCTACTTCCAGGACCTGTCCGGACTGCACCCGCGCACGCAGCAGATGGTGACGACCGCCGCCTCGGTGCAGTGGACGGTGGTCGGCACCGAGGTCGAGGCGCTCGCCCTCGAGTACTCCTGGATCAAGGAGTTCGACCCGCGGTTCAACGTGAAGTACCGCGACGACAAGTCGTACCCGTACCTCGCCGTGACGATGGCGGACGAGTTCCCGCGCGTCCAGGTGATGCGCGGCGCGAAGCGGAAGGGCACGCGGTACTTCGGCCCGTACGCGCACGCGTGGGCGATCCGGGAGACCGTCGACCTGCTCCTGCGCGTGTTCCCGGTGCGGACGTGCTCCGCCGGGGTGTTCAAGCGGGCCCACCAGCAGGGCCGGCCGTGCCTGCTCGGGTACATCGACAAGTGCTCGGCGCCGTGCGTCGGCCGGATCACGCCCGACGACCACCACCAGCTCGCCCAGGACTTCTGCGACTTCATGGCGGGCGACACCGCGAAGTTCACGCGTCGCCTCACGCAGCGCATGAAGGCGGCCGCCGCCGAGCTCGACTACGAGCAGGCCGCGCGGCTCCGGGACGACATCGTGACGCTGGAGCGGGCGACGGAGCGCAACGCGGTGGTGCTCGCGGACGGCACGGACGCCGACATCTTCGCGCTGGCCGGCGACGAGCTCGAGGCGGCCGTCCAGGTGTTCCACGTGCGGGACGGGCGGATCCGTGGGCAGCGTGGCTGGGTCGTCGAGAAGGTCGAGGACATCGACGACGCGACCCTCGTCGAGCACCTGCTGCAGCAGGTGTACGGCGCGGAGGAGGAGAACGCCGCCGTCCCGCGCGAGGTGCTGGTGCCGACCCTGCCGCCGGACGTCGACCAGGTGCAGGTGTGGCTGGGCGGGCTGCGGGGCAGCCGGGTGCAGGTACGGGTGCCGCAGCGCGGCGACAAGCGCGAGCTCGCCGCGACGGTGCACCGCAACGCCGAGCACGCGCTGGTGCTGCACCGGACGCGCCGCGCGGGCGACCTGACGACGCGCAGCCAGGCGCTCCGCGAGATCCAGGAGGCGTTGGACCTGTCGACCGCGCCGCTGCGGATCGAGTGCTACGACGTCTCGCACAACCAGGGCACGTACCAGTCGGCGTCCATGGTCGTGTTCGAGGACGGCATGGCCCGCAAGAGCGAGTACCGGCTGTTCACCGTGCGCGGGCCGGAGGGTCAGGGTGCGCGCGACGACACGGCGGCGATGCACGAGGTCATCACGCGCCGGTTCCGTCGCTACCTCGCCGAACGGTCGGACTCGCGGGACGTCGAGCTGGGCCTGGGGGACGAGGAGGACGACCCTCGTCGGTCCGGCCCGATCGACGAGGCGACGGGCAAGCCGGTGCGGTTCGCGTACCCGCCCAACCTCGTGGTCGTCGACGGTGGCCCGCCGCAGGTCGCCGCAGCCGCGGCGGCGCTGGCCGAGCTCGGGATCGACGACGTGGCGCTCTGCGGGCTCGCGAAGCGCCTGGAGGAGGTGTGGCTGCCGGGCGAGGCGTACCCGGTGATCCTGCAGCGCAGCTCGGAGGGCCTGTACCTCCTGCAGCGGCTGCGGGACGAGGCCCACCGGTTCGCGATCACTGCGCACCGCCGCCGGCGCAGCAAGGGCATGACCGCGAGCGTGCTCGACGACGTCCCCGGCCTCGGCCCGGCCCGCCGCGCCGCGCTGCTGCGGCACTTCGGCTCGGTCAAGCGGCTGCGTGCGGCGTCGGCGGAGGAGATCGCGACGGTCCAGGGCATGGGGGAGCGCACGGCCCAGGCGGTCGTCGCGGCCCTGGCGACGACCGCAGGCTCAGCCCAGCAGGTCGCCGTGACCGACGAACCGGCCGGAACGCGGGTCGACGCGCCCGACGCGCCCGACGCGCAGGGTGACGTGCGGGACGAGGTGCCCGAGGCCGGTCCGCCCGGCACGGCCGCGACCGGCCGCGAACCGCACCCGCTCGGACGACCTGCGGTCACGGAGGAGCCCGGTCCGGCTGGCATGCTGGGTCCATGACCGACGAACGCTCGCCGATCACCGTCCCGACAGGCATCCCCGCGCTCGACGCGGCCGGCGTCTCACCCGTACGGCGCGACCCCCAGGTGCTCGTCATCACGGGGATGTCCGGAGCGGGCCGGACCCGCGCCGCGGCGGTCCTCGAGGACCTCGACTGGTACGTCGTCGACAACCTGCCGGCACAGATGCTCACGCACCTCGTCGGCATGCTCACGAGCGGGTCGGCGGGTGCGCGCGCCCAACGCCTCGCCGCCGTGATCGACGTCCGAGGGCGGGAGTTCTTCCCGGCCCTGCAGGAGGTGCTCGACGGGCTGCGGGCGGCCGGCGTGGAGTACCGGATCCTGTTCCTCGACGCGTCCGACGAGGTGCTGGTGCGCCGGTTCGAGCAGGTCCGACGCCCGCACCCGCTGCAGGGCGAGGGTCGCGTGCTCGACGGCATCGGGGCGGAACGCGCCATCCTGGCCGACCTGCGCGAGCGTGCCGACACGGTCATCGACACCTCGGACCTCAACGTCCACGACCTGGCGCGGGAGGTCCGGCACGTCGTCGCCGGGACGTCCGAGGACGTGCTCCGCGTGACGGTCCTGTCGTTCGGGTTCAAGTACGGCCTGCCCCTGGACGCCGACCACGTCGTCGACGTCCGATTCCTGTCCAACCCGTACTGGGTCACGGAGCTGCGCCACCTCACGGGCCGGGACGCGCCGGTCCGTGACTACGTGCTCGGCCTGCCGGGTGCGACGACGTTCGTCGAGCGGTACGTCGACGCGCTGGAACCGGCTCTCGCGGGCTACCTCCACGAGGAGAAGCGCTACGTGACGATCGCTGTGGGATGCACGGGCGGGAAGCACCGCTCCGTCGCGATCAGCGACGCGATCGCCGGTCGCCTGCGCGAGCGTGGGCACCACGTGTCGGTCGCCGCGCGCGACCTCGGCAAGGAATGAGCACCCCGACCACCCGGCGCACGGACCGCGGCCTCGGGCCGGCCGTCGTCGCCCTGGGCGGCGGGCACGGCCTGTCCGCGACGCTCTCGTCGCTGCGGCTGATGACGGACCGCATCACGGCGGTGGTGACGGTCGCCGACGACGGCGGCTCGTCGGGACGGCTCCGCGACGAGCTCGGGGTCCTTCCTCCGGGGGACCTGCGGATGGCGCTCGCCGCGCTGTGCGACGACTCCGACTGGGGTCGCACGTGGCGCGACGTGCTGCAGCACCGCTTCGCCTCGACCGGCGACCTCGACCAGCACGCGGTCGGGAACCTGCTCATCGTGGCGCTCTGGGAGCTGCTCGGGGACACCGTCGAGGGTCTCGACTGGGTGGGTCGGCTGCTCGGGGCCCGCGGCCGGGTGCTGCCGATGACGGCCGTGCCGCTGCGGATCGAGGCGGACGTGCGGCGACCCGACGGGACGACCGTGGTGGTCGGCGGCCAGAGCGCGGTGGCGACGACAGCCGGGTCGATCGTGCAGGTCCGGCTCGACCCGGCCGAGCCGCCGGCGTGCCCGGAGGCGGTCGCCGCGATCGACGCCGCGGACTGGGTCGTGCTCGGCCCGGGCTCCTGGTACACGTCCGTGATGCCGCACCTGCTGGTGCCGGGGCTGCGTGACGCGCTGCTGCGGACGTCCGCGCGGATCGTCCTGACCCTGAACCTGTCCCCGGAGGAGGACGGGGAGACGGCCGGCATGCGTGCGCACGAGTACCTCGAGGTGCTCCACGACCACGCGCCGGAGCTCCGCATCGACGCCGTCGTGGCGGACCCGGCGACGGTCGACGACCTGGAGACGCTCAGCGAGCGCAGCGCGCAGATCGGTGCGCGACTGCTGCTGCGCCAGGTCAGACGCGGTGACGGCACGCCGCGGCACGACCCGCTGCGGCTGGCGGCGGCCTACCGCGACGTGCACGACGGGTTCCTCGGCGACGTCGGGACACCCGCGGACGGACGCGGGTGAGCCGCGAGACCGGTCCCGGACGCGTGTCCCAGATGGCAGGATGACGCCATGGCATTGACGGCACAGGTCAAGGACGAGCTCGCTCGTCTGAAGGTTGACAAGACGTCCTGCCGCAAGGCCGAGGTCTCCGCGACCCTCAGGTTCGCGGGCGGGCTGCACATCATCTCGGGGCGCATCGTCATCGAGGCCGAGCTCGACACGGGCATCGCCGCACGTCGGCTCCGGCAGGCGATCGCCGAGGTCTACGGGCACGAGAGCGACATCATCGTGGTCTCCGGCGGCGGTCTGCGCCGGGGGAGCCGGTACGTGGTGCGCGTCGTGAAGGACGGGGAGTCGCTCGCACGCCAGACGGGCCTGCTGGACAACCGCGGTCGCCCGGTGCGTGGCCTGCCCCCGCAGGTGGTCTCGGCGGGCGTCGGCGAGGCGGAGGCGGCGTGGCGTGGCGCGTTCCTGGCGCACGGCTCGCTCACGGAGCCGGGGCGCTCGTCCGCGCTCGAGGTCACGTGCCCGGGCCCGGAGGCGGCCCTGGCGCTCGTGGGGGCGGCCCGGCGGCTCGGCGTCTCGGCCAAGGCGCGCGAGGTGCGAGGGATCGACCGTGTGGTGATCCGGGACGGCGACGCGATCTCCGCGATGCTGGCCCGGCTCGGCGCGCACGAGACGATGCTCGTCTGGGAGGAGCGCCGCGTACGGCGCGAGGTGCGCGGCACGGCGAACCGGCTGGCCAACTTCGACGACGCGAACCTGCGCCGCTCGGCCCGCGCGGCGGTCGCCGCAGGCGCTCGGGTGGAGCGCGCGTTCGAGATCCTCGGGGACGACCTGCCGGAGCACCTGCGCGAGGCGGGCGCGCTCCGGCTGGCGCACAAGGAGGCGTCGCTGGAGGAGCTCGGCAAGCTCGCGGAGCCCGTGCTGACCAAGGACGCCGTCGCCGGCCGGATCCGGCGACTGCTCGCGACGGCGGACAAGCGCGCCCAGGAGCTCGGGATCCCGGACACCGAGGCGGGGCTGAGCCCGGAGCTCCTCGACCTCTGAGGGGGGCATCCCACCAGACGGGACACGAGTCCCAGCGGGACCTCCGTCACCTCGTCCTACCCGGTAGCGGGTATAGGCTCATGTCATCCGACCGTCACACGACCGTCACGTGCTGGGCACGAACGGGAATGGTGCCGGTCGAACGCACAGCGGCGTGCGGTTTCCCACCACCAATTGTGTGCGCCGACCCCGTCGGCGCTGCCGAGGAGGGCAAGTGACCATCAAGGTCGGCATCAACGGCTTCGGCCGCATCGGCCGGAACTTCTACCGGGCCATCATCGCGTCGGGCGCGGACATCGAGATCGTCGGTGTCAACGACCTCACGGACAACGCGACGCTCGCCCACCTGCTCAAGTACGACACGGTCCTCGGTCGCTTCCCGCTGAGTGTCGAGTTCGACGACGAGAACATCATCGTCGACGGCAAGAAGATCCGTGCTCTCGAGGAGCGCGACCCGGCCAACCTCCCGTGGGCCGAGCTCGGCGCTGACATCGTCATCGAGTCGACCGGCTTCTTCACGGACGCGCTCAAGGCGAAGGCGCACATCGACGCCGGCGCCAAGAAGGTCATCATCTCGGCGCCCGCCAAGAACGAGGACGGCACGTTCGTCGTCGGTGTGAACCACACCGACTACGACGCGGCGACGCAGCACATCATCTCGAACGCGTCCTGCACGACGAACTGCCTCGCCCCGGTCGCCAAGGCCCTCAACGACGCCATCGGCATCGAGCGCGGCCTCATGACGACGATCCACGCCTACACGGGTGACCAGAACCTGCAGGACGGCCCGCACCGCGACCTCCGTCGTGCCCGCGCCGCCGCGCAGAACATCGTCCCGACGTCGACCGGTGCCGCCAAGGCCGTCGCCCTCGTGCTCCCCGAGCTCAAGGGCAAGCTCGACGGCTTCGCGCTCCGCGTGCCGACGATCACCGGCTCCGCCACCGACCTGACCTTCACCGCCTCGCGCGAGGTCACGGTCGACGAGGTCAACGCCGCCGTCAAGGCTGCCGCCGAGGGTCCGCTCAAGGGCGTCCTGGAGTACGTCGAGGACGAGATCGTCTCGAGCGACATCGTGACGAACCCGCACCAGAGCATCTTCGACTCGAAGCTGACCAAGGTGATCGGCGACCAGGTCAAGATCATCGCCTGGTACGACAACGAGTGGGGCTACTCGAACAGCCTCGTCGCGCTCACCGAGTACGTGGGCGACCGTCTCTGACGTTCCGCACCGCACACGTCATGCGTCCGCGTGCGCCCCGGCCACCGGCCCGGCGCACGCGGACGCTGTCGTGTCAGCACCCTTCCGGACCGTCACCGCGTCCCAGGACGACGCCGCGCCCGGACCGTCCACCCAGGTAGGAGACCATGAAGACCATCGAGGACCTCGGCGACCTGCGCGGCAAGCGCGTGCTCGTCCGCTCCGACTTCAACGTGCCGCTCGACGGCACGACCATCACGGACGACGGCCGCGTGCGTGCCGCGCTGCCGACGCTGCAGGCGCTCCTGTCGGCCGGCGCCCGCGTCGTCGTCACGGCGCACCTCGGCCGCCCGAAGGGCGCCCCGGAGGACAAGTACTCGCTCGCCCTCGTCGCGGCGCGCCTGTCCGAGCTGCTGGGCCAGCCGGTCGCACTCGCGAAGGACGTCGTCGGCGACTCCGCCAAGGAGACCGTCGCGGCGCTGCAGGACGGTGAGATCGCGCTGCTGGAGAACATCCGGTTCGACCCGCGCGAGACGTCGAAGGTCGACGAGGAGCGTGCGGAGCTCGCGGGCGAGCTCGCCGCGCTGGCCGACGTGTACGTGTCCGACGGCTTCGGTGTCGTGCACCGCAAGCAGGCGTCGGTGTACGACGTCGCGCTCGTGCTCCCCCACGCTGTCGGCAAGCTCGTCCTCAAGGAGGTCGACTCCCTGCGCAAGGCGACCGAGGACCCCGCACGTCCGTACGTGGTCGTGCTCGGCGGCTCGAAGGTCTCCGACAAGCTGGGCGTCATCTCGAACCTGCTGACGAAGGCGGACCGCCTCGTCATCGGTGGCGGCATGCTGTTCACGTTCCTCGCCGCCAAGGGCTACTCGGTCGGCAACTCGCTGCTCGAGGCCGACCAGATCGAGACCGTGAAGGGCTACCTCGCGCAGGCGGAGGAGTCCGGCGTCGAGATCGTCCTGCCCACGGACATCGTCGTGGCGGACGAGTTCAAGGCCGACTCGCCGGCGAGCGTCGTCGCTGCGGACGCGATCCCCGATGGCAAGATCGGCCTCGACATCGGCCCCGAGTCCTCGGCGCTGTTCGCGAGCAAGATCATCGACGCGAAGACGATCGTCTGGAACGGCCCGGCGGGCGTGTTCGAGTTCGAGGCGTTCTCGGGCGGCACGCGCGCCGTCGCGCAGGCCCTGGTCGACGCGGGCGCCAACGGCGGCTTCTCGATCGTCGGCGGCGGCGACTCCGCCGCGGCCGTGCGCATCCTGGGCTTCGACGAGGCCGGCTTCGGGCACATCTCGACCGGCGGCGGCGCGAGCCTCGAGTTCCTCGAGGGCAAGACCCTCCCCGGCATCGCAGTTCTGGAGGACTGAGCGTTGACGACGCGTATCCCGCTGATGGCGGGCAACTGGAAGATGAACCTGGACCACCACCAGGCGACGCACACGGTGCAGAAGCTCGCATGGGCGCTGCGTGACGGCAAGCACGACTTCTCGGCCGTCGAGGTCGCGGTGCTCCCGCCGTTCACGGACCTGCGCAGCGTGCAGACGCTCGTGGACGCCGACAAGCTCGAGCTGAAGTACGGCGCGCAGGACCTCTCGGCCCACAAGGCCGGCGCGTACACCGGTGAGATCTCGCCGGTGTTCCTCGCGAAGCTCGGCGTCTCGTACGTGACCGTCGGGCACTCCGAGCGCCGCGAGTACCACGCGGAGTCGGACGCGCTCGTGAACGCGAAGCTCCGCAACGCGCTCGAGGAGGGCATCAGCCCGATCCTGTGCATCGGCGAGGACCTCGAGACGCGCCGTGCCGCGGCGCACGTGCAGCACACGCTGCTCCAGCTCGAGGGCGGCCTGGCCGACGTCACGGCCGAGCAGGTCCGCGACGTGGTCATCGCGTACGAGCCCGTGTGGGCCATCGGCACGGGGGAGACGGCGACGCCCGAGGACGCCCAGGAGATGTCCGAGGCGATCCGCGGCAGGCTCGCCGAGCTGTACGACGCGGACACCGCCCAGGTGGTCCGGGTGCTGTACGGCGGCTCGGTGAAGTCGTCGAACGTGGCCTCGATCATGGCGAAGCCCGACGTCGACGGCGCGCTCGTCGGCGGTGCGAGCCTCGACCCCGAGGAGTTCGCGAAGATCGCGCGCTTCCAGGCGCACGCCGTCGGTCTCTGACCAGGGACGGACCCCGGGGAGCCCGGGGTCCGTCCGTCTGTCGGTCAGCGGTGGGCGGTGGTGGAACGAACAGCCACTCGTCGCCTACCCTGTACCGCGGTCATCCGCAGCGTCGCCGCCAACCGGCCGCGACGTGCCCGTCCAGTGAGGAACGCCACGACGTGAACGCCCTGCGCATCACCCTCCAGGTGCTGCTGGTCCTGACCAGCCTCCTGCTCGTCCCGCTCGTGCTCCTGCACAAGGGCAAGGGCGGTGGCCTGTCGGACATGTTCGGCGGTGGCATCACGAGCAGCGCCGGATCGTCGGGCGTCGCGGAGCGCAACCTCAACCGGATCACGGTCGGCGTGGCCCTGGCCTGGACGGCCATCATCATCCTGCTCGGGCTTCTCGAGCGCGTGGCGGACTGAGAGGGGCCGGGCGATGGCGAGCGGTAGTGCTATCAGGGGGTCGCGAGTCGGAGCCGGGCCCATGGGCGAGGCGGAGCGCGGTGACGCGGCGCCTCGCGTCTGGATCTCGTACTGGTGCGCGAACGGCCACGAGACCCGGCCGAGCTTCGCGGAGGAGGCGGCCGACGAGGCACCTCTGACGTGGGACTGCCCGCGGTGCGGCTTCCCCGCCGGCCAGGACCAGGAGAACCCGCCGTCCCCGTCGAAGAACGAGCCGTACAAGACGCACCTGGCCTACGTGAAGGAGCGCCGCTCCGACGAGGACGGTGCCGCCATCCTCGACGAGGCGCTCGCCGCCCTGCGGGCCCGCCGCGGGGGCTGAGCCCGAGCGAGGCCGGCCGCCAGGCTGAGGACGTACGACGAAGGCCCTGAGACCGGGAGCGCCGGTGCCAGGGCCTTCGTCGTGCCGCTGGGCTTCGGCTCAGTCCTTCACGCGGAGCAGCGCGAACCCGTCGTACCCCTTGGACCCGACCGTCTGGACGACCGTGGCCTCGATGCCCGACAGGCCGGCGAGGTGGTCGGCGAACCGACGAACTCCCTGGACGCGCTCGTCGGGGTGCTGCGCCTCGACGACAGCCCCGCCCCGCACGACGTTGTCGACCATGATGAGCGCCCCGGGGCGGACGAGCGCGCGCGTCTGGTCGAGGTACTGCGCGAGCGACTGCTTGTCCGCGTCGATGAACACCAGGTCGAACGGCTCGCCGTGCTCGCCCGCGAGCCGGTCGAGGGTCTCGGACGCCGGGCCGACGACGACGTCGACGAGATCGCCGACACCCGCCGCGGCGAGGGACACCCGGGCGACGTCCGCGTGCGCCGGGTCGATCTCGAGCGAGACGAGCCGCCCGTCGGCCGGCAGCGCCCGCGCGAGCCACAGCGTGCTGTACCCGCCGAGCGTGCCGAGCTCGAGGATGCGGCGTGCCCCGACGGTCCGTGCGAGCAGCTGGAGCAGCGCACCCTGGTTCGGGGCGACCGCGATGTCGGGCAGGCCGTGCTCCGCGGCGTTCCGCCGGACGGCGACCAGCGCGTCGTCCTCGCGGACGAGCGGTCCGAAGTACTCGTCGACGGCCGACCAGAGCGCAGGTCCGGGAACCGGGAGTGCGGCGACGAGCTGCTCCGTGGCAGCCACGTCGACGAGCCACAGCGTCCGCTCGGAGCCCACGGCACCGGCCGCCGGCGTCCGGTGGACGTCGCCGTCGCCGAGGGCCGACGCGACGGCGGCGGCCTTCTCCGCCCCCGCCGCCACGACCCACACCTCACGGGCCGCGCGGAGGGCCTCGAACGTCAGCGAGACGCGCTCCGGCGGGGGCTTGGGGGAGCCGTGCACCCCGACGGTCGTCGCGCCCACCACGTCGAGCGC
The DNA here is from genome assembly GCF_016862675.1 of Cellulomonas chitinilytica. Classification (GTDB taxonomy): domain Bacteria; phylum Actinomycetota; class Actinomycetes; order Actinomycetales; family Cellulomonadaceae; genus Cellulomonas; species Cellulomonas chitinilytica. The sequence goes on from NZ_BONK01000018.1 coordinate 81,045, forward strand.
CTCGTGCCCCGGGAACAGGGACGCGACGTGCCCGTCAGGTCCCATGCCGAGGAGCAGGACGTCGAACGCCGGCACGTGCGCGCGGTGCGACGACCACCGGGCGAGCTCGGCCGCGTACGCGGTCGCCGACGCCTCAGGCGTCGGGATGTCGTCGCTCAGCGCCGGCATCGGGTGCACGTTCCCTGCCGGCAGGGCGTCGCCGAGCGCGTCGATCAGCGCCGTGCGTGCCTGCGTCTCGTTCCGGTCGGCGTGGCCGTCGGGCACGAACCGCTCGTCGCCCCACCACAGGTGCACGCCGGACCAGTCGACCGCGTCACGCACCGGGCTCGCCGCGACGGCCGCCAGCGACGCGATCCCGACCGTCCCGCCGGTGAGCACCACGTGCACCGGGCGACGGTGCGACTGGACGTCGACCAGGCGCGTCAGGAGGCGAGCTGCGACCGCCTCGGCGAGCACCGTCGCGTCCGGGTGGACGACGACGTCGCGGGCGGTCACGCGTCGATCCTCGCGAGGCCCTTCTGCAGCACCTCGCCGTACACGTCGTCCGCGTCGAGCCGCCGGAGCTCCTCCGCGAGGCACTCCCGCAGCTGCCGGATCGGCAGCGCGATCCGGTGCTCGGGCTGGTTGGGCTGCCGCAGCGCCGCCGTCTTGCCGTCCGGGCGGTCGAGCACGATGTCGCCCGACGCCCGCTCGAGCCGGACCTGCGTGATCGCCGGAGCGTCCTTGAGCCTCTCGACCTCGACGGGGCACCGGAGCGACTGGGCCAGCCAGGCGGCCATCAGGTCGACGGACGGGTGCGTGCTCTCGCCCACCACGACGGCCCGCCGGACGGGCTCGTACGGCGGCTGGTCGAGCGTCGCGGCGATGAGTCCGCGCCACAGCGTCGCCCGGGTCCACGCGAGGTCGGTGTCGCCGTCGGTGTAGACCTCCGACAGCTTGCGCAGCTCGGCGGGCGGCTTCGCGACCTGGGACGTGTCCGTGATGCGTCGCTGCGCCATCGCGCCCAGCGGGTGCTCGGCGGGGTTGGCCGGCACGTCGAACGGCCACCAGGTGACGATCGGCGCGTCGGGCAGCAGCAGGGGCATGACGAGGGTGTCGAGGTGGGTGTCGAGCTCGCCCGAGGGTCGCAGCACGATCACCTCGCTCGCACCCGCGTCGCCGCCGAGCCGGATCTGCGCGTCGAGCGTCGCGGACCGCTGCTTGGTGTCCTTCGAGATGACGATGACCCGGCACGGGTGCTCACGGCTCGCGTCGTTGGCGGCCGCGATGGCCTCCTCCGGGTCGTGCGCGCCCGCGTCGATGAGGAGGTTGAGGACACGGCCGAGGGCGATCGCGCCGCCCTCGTCGCGTTCCTTGACGAGCCGCCGGTTGATGGCGCGGGTGGTCGTCTCGGGCAGGTTGATGATCACGGCCGCCTCCACGAGCGCCCGTCGCGCTCCATCATCTTGTCCGCCGACGCCGGGCCCCACGTGCCCGAGCGGTACTCGTCAGGCTTGCCCTTGGACGCCCAGTACTCGGTGATCGGGTCGAGGATCTTCCACGACAGCTCGACCTCCTCGTGCCGCGGGAACAGCGGCGGGTCGCCGAGCAGGACGTCGAGGATCAGCCGCTCGTACGCCTCGGGCGACGACTCCGTGAACGCGTGGCCGTAGCCGAAGTCCATCGTGACGTCGCGGACCTCCATCGCCGTGCCCGGCACCTTCGCGCCGAACCGGAGCGTGACGCCCTCGTCGGGCTGCACACGGATGACGAGCGCGTTCTTGCCGAGCTCCTCCGTCGCGGTCGACTCGAACGGCAGGTGCGGCGCCTTCTTGAACACGACGGCGATCTCGGTGACCCGACGGCCGAGGCGCTTGCCCGTCCGCAGGTAGAACGGCACCCCGGCCCACCGGCGCGTGTCGATGTCGACGCGGATCGCGGCGAACGTCTCGGTGGTGGAGTTCGGGTTGAACCCCTCCTCCTCGAGGTAGCCGACGACCTTCTCGCCGCCCTGCCACCCGGCCGTGTACTGACCGCGGACCGTGTGCTTGCCGAGGTCGCGGGGGAGCCGGACCGCGGAGAGCGCCTTGATCTTCTCGGCGCGCAGCCCGTCGGCCTCGAACGAGACCGGCTCCTCCATGGCCGTCAGCGCGAGCAGCTGCAGGAGGTGGTTCTGGATGACGTCCCGCGCCGCGCCGATGCCGTCGTAGTAGCCCGCCCGGCCGCCGATGCCGATGTCCTCGGCCATCGTGATCTGGACGTGGTCGACGTAGTTCGAGTTCCAGATCGGCTCGAACAGCTGGTTCGCGAAGCGCAGCGCCAGCAGGTTCTGGACCGTCTCCTTGCCGAGGTAGTGGTCGATCCGGAAGATGTCGTCCGGCCGGAACACCGCGGACACGATGTCGTTGAGCTCGCGCGCGCTCTTGAGGTCGTGGCCGAACGGCTTCTCGATGACCACGCGCCGCCACGTGCCGTCCGCCGGCTGCGAGAGCCCCGAGCGGGCGAGCTGCTTGCAGACGACGGGGAACGAGCTCGGCGGGATCGACAGGTAGAACGCGTGGTTGCCGCCCGTCCCGCGGGACACGTCGAGCTCCTCGACCGTCTCGCGGAGACGGTCGAACGCGTCGTCGTCGTCGAACGTGCCCTGCACGAAGCGGATGCCCTCGGACAGCTGCCGCCACGTGGCCTCCCGGAAGGGCGTCCGCGCGTACTGCTTGACCGAGTCGTGCACGATCTCCGCGAAGTCCTGCGTCGCCCAGTCGCGCCGGGCGAAGCCGGTCAGGGCGAACCCCGGCGGCAGGAGCCCCCGGTTCGTCAGGTCGTAGATGGCCGGCATGAGCTTCTTGCGGGCGAGGTCGCCCGTCACCCCGAAGATCACCAGGCCGGACGGCCCCGCGATGCGGGGGAGCCGGCGGTCGCGGGCGTCTCGGAGCGGGTTGTGCCCCTCGGCGACCTTGGCGCTCACCTGGCCTCCTCGGTGGACGCCCCGGCGGAGCGCAGCCCCTCGCTCACGGTGTCGAGGAGCTGGCCCCAGCTCGTCGTGAACTTCTCCACGCCCTCGTCCTCCAGCTGCTGGGTGACGTCGTCGATGTCGATCCCCACGGCGCCGAGCCGCGCGATCGTCGCGGCCGACTCGTCGAGCCGACCCGTGACGGTGTCCGAGCCGTCGCCCCCGTGGTCGATGACCGCGCGCAGGGTGGCCTCGGGCATCGTGTTGACGACGCCGGCGACGACGAGCTCGTCGACGTACAGCGTGTCGGGGTAGGCCTTGTCCTTGACGCCCGTGGACGCCCACAGCGGCCGCTGCGGGTGGGCGCCGGCCGCCGCGAGGGCCTGCCAGCGGTCGCTCGCCACGACCTCCTCGTAGACGCCGTAGGCGAGCCGCGCGTTGGCGATGGCCGCCTTGCCGCGCAGCTCGGCGGCCTCGGGCGTGCCGATCTCGTCGAGCAGGGGGTCGATCGCCGTGTCCACGCGGGACACGAAGAACGACGCGACGGACGCGATCGGGGCCAGGTCGTGGCCGTTCGCCTTCGCCCGCTCGAGACCCGACAGGAACGCGTCGAGGACGGCGCGGTACCGGTCGAGCGAGAAGATCAGCGTGACGTTGACGCTGATGCCCTCGGCGAGCACGGCGGTGATCGCCGGCAGCCCTTCGAGCGTCGCCGGGATCTTGATGAAGACGTTCGGCCGGTCGACCGTCGACCACAGCGCCTTCGCGGAGGCGACCGTGCCGTCGGTGTCCTTGGCCAGGCGCGGGTCGACCTCGATCGACACGCGCCCGTCCACCCCGTCCGTGCGGTCGTAGACGGGACGCAGCACGTCCGCCCCGGCCCGCACGTCGTCCGTGGTGATCCGGAACACCGCGTCGTCGAGGGACGCGCCCGCCACGGCCAGCTCACGGAGCTGGGCGTCGTACGCGTCCCCCTTCGACACCGCGTTCGCGAAGATCGTCGGGTTGGTGGTGACCCCCACCACGCCGGAGCTCTCGACGAGCTCGACGAGGTTCCCGGTGCGCAGCCGTTCGCGCGAGAGGTCGTCGAGCCAGATCGACACTCCCGCGTCGACGAGCCGGGTCAGAGGGGTGCTGCTCGGTGCCATGGTCGTTCCCCACTTCCGTCGCGCAGTCGGCCCCGCGGTGCGGCGGGGCCACGAACCGTCTCAGGCCGGCAGGTCCCCGGTCCCGCCCTGGGTGGGAGCCGCCTGGGCGGTGGACGGGGCGGCGTCACCGCGCGCCGCGGCGAGCGACTCGTGCGCCGCCGCGACGACGGCCTCGGCCGTGATCCCGAACTCCCGGTAGAGCGTCTCGTAGTCCGCCGACGCACCGAAGTGCTCCAGGGACACGGTGCGACCGGCGTCGCCGACGATCTTGTGCCAGGACAGCGCGATGCCCGCCTCGACCGACACCCGGGCCCGCACGGAGCGGGGCAGGACGGACTCGCGGTAGGCCTCGTCCTGCTCGGCGAACCACTCGAGCGACGGGGCCGACACGACCCGGGTCGGCACGCCGGCCGCCTCGAGGGTCTCGCGGGCGGCGACGGCGAGCTGCACCTCCGAGCCCGTCCCGATGAGGATCACGTCCGGGGTGCCCGTCGACGCCTCGAGCAGCACGTACGCGCCGCGCTTGAGGCCCTCGGCGGAAGCGAAGCCGTCCTCGCCGCGCGGGAACGTCGGGACGTTCTGGCGCGTGAGGATCAGGCCGACCGGGCCGTCGGTGTGCTCGAGGATCGCCTTCCACGCCTGGGCGGTCTCGTTGGCGTCCGCCGGGCGCAGCACGGTCAGGCCCGGGATCGCGCGCAGCGCGGTCAGGTGCTCGACCGGCTGGTGGGTGGGGCCGTCCTCGCCGAGGCCGATGGAGTCGTGCGTCCACACGTAGACGGACGGCACACCCATCAGCGAGGCGAGCCGGACCGAGCCGCGCATGTAGTCGGCGAACTGCAGGAACGTGCCGCCGTACGGCCGCGTCAGGCCGTGCAGCGTGATGCCGGACAGGATCGCGCCCATGCCGTGCTCACGGATGCCGAAGTGCAGCGTCCGGCCGAACTCGTCGCCGGCGAACTCGTGCGTCGAGCGCTTCGCGGGGATGAACGACGACGCGCCCTTCATCGTCGTGTTGTTCGAGCCCGCGAGGTCGGCGGAGCCGCCCCACAGCTCAGGCAGCTCCGGGCCGATCGCGGACAGCACCTCGCCGGACGCGGCACGCGTCGCGACGGCCTTGCCGGCGGGGAACACCGGCAGGGCGTCCTCCCAGCCCTCGGGCAGGCGGCGCTCGACGAGCCTGTCGAGCAGCTCGGCGTTCTCGGGGTTGGCCTCGCGCCAGGCGTCGAACGACTTCTGCCACTGCGCCTTCGACTCCGCCGCGCGGTCCGCGAGCGAGCGGGTGTGCGCGAGGACCTCGGGGGCGACCTCGAACGTCTGCTCCGGGTCGAAGCCGAGGATCTCCTTGAGGCCACGGATCGCCTCGGAGCCGAGCTTCGAGCCGTGCGAGGAGTGGTCGTTGGTCTTGGTGGGCGTCGGCCACGCGATGAGGGTGCGGATGCCGATGAACGACGGCTTGTCCGTGACCGCCTTCGCGGCGTCGATCGCCGCGGCGAGCGCGTCGACGTCCTCGCGGTACTCGCCGCCGGCGGTCCAGTCGACGAACTGGACGTGCCAGCCGTACGCCTCGTAGCGGGCCAGCACGTCCTCGGTGAACGCGATCTCGGTGTCGCCCTCGATCGAGATGTGGTTGTCGTCCCACAGCACGACGAGGTTGCCGAGCTCCTGCGTGCCGGCGATCGACGAGGCCTCGCTCGTCACGCCCTCCTGCAGGTCGCCGTCCGAGCAGATGACGTACGTGTAGTGGTCGAACGGGCTGGTGCCGGGCGCCGCGTCGGGGTCGAGCAGGCCGCGCTCGCGCCGCTGCGCCATCGCGAAGCCGACGGCGGACGCGAGGCCCTGGCCGAGCGGTCCGGTGGTGATCTCCACACCGGTCGTGTGGCGGTACTCGGGGTGGCCCGGGGTCTTCGAGCCCCACGTGCGCAGCGCCTGCAGGTCCTCGATCTCGAGGCCGAACCCGGCGAGGTAGAGCTGGATGTACTGCGTGAGGCAGGAGTGGCCGGCCGAGAGCACGAACCGGTCGCGGCCCAGCCAGTGCGGGTCCGTCGGGTCGTGGCGCATCACGTTCTGGTACAGCAGGTACGCCGCGGGGGCCAGGCTGATCGCGGTCCCCGGGTGACCGTTGCCGACCTTCTCGACCGCATCGGCCGCCAGGACGCGGACCGTGTCCACCGCACGCAGGTCGAGATCGGTCCAGCCGACCGTCTGAGCCAGGGGAGCCTTCGCGTTCACAGCACCTCATTCCCACCCGTGCCACCGGCCGGGCGTCGTTTCAGCGTGATCGGGCCCCCTCGACGGAGCGCCGGGCCGGACGTGCGGACCGCTGTCGGGGAGCGGTCGACGATCCGTGCGCGTCGAGCCTATATCGCACTCGGCGAAGGGCGACGGGAGTGACCACGGGTCGCGACGAGCGACAGAACTCACACACCGGAGGCCTGGTTGGAGCGGGTCGGAGGCCCTGCGGGCGTCGCGGCAGGCCGTAGCATGGCAGCGCGACAGTCATCCCCGCCGCAACACGAACGGAACCGCAGCGCGTGCGCCTCAGCAGCCCCCTGTCAGTCGACGACGCCGGAGCGTCGATGCTGCCGACCCCGGGGGCGCGGGCGGCCACCGAGCCGCCGAGCGCGACCGTGCGGTCGCCGTGGCGGCGGGTGCTGGGCGTGGTCGGGCCGTACGTCGCGCTGACGAAGCCGCGGGTCATCGAGCTGCTCCTGGTGACGACCGTGCCGACCATGATCCTCGCCGAGCGCGGGCTGCCGAGCCTGTGGCTCGTGCTCGCGACGCTCGTGGGCGGTGCGGCGGCAGCCGGGTCCGCCAACGTCCTCAACTGCTACATCGACCGCGACATCGACCAGGTCATGAACCGCACGAAGCGGCGGCCGATCGTCACCGGCGAGGTCAGCCCCCGCGCCGCCCTCGTCTTCGGGCTCGTCCTCGGCGTCGTCTCGCTCACGTGGCTCTGGTTCTTCGTGAACCCCGCGTCGTCGATGCTCACCGCGGTCGCGATCCTCATCTACGTGGTCGGCTACACGATGATCCTCAAGCGGCGCACGCCGCAGAACATCGTGTGGGGCGGTGCCGCCGGCTGCATGCCGGTGCTGATCGGCTGGTCGGCCGTGACCGGGGGCGTCGGCTGGGCGGCCGTGCTCCTGTTCGGGGTCATCTTCTTCTGGACGCCGCCGCACTACTGGCCGCTGTCGATGAAGTTCCGCGGCGACTACGCCCGGGCCGGGGTGCCGATGCTGCCGGTCGTCGCCAAGGACACCAAGGTCGCCCGCGAGATGATCGCGTACACGCTCGCGATGATCGCGTGCACGCTGCTGCTCGTGCCGGTCGCGCACATGACCTGGGTCTACGCCGTTCTCGCGACCGGGCTCGGCGGCTGGTTCCTGTGGTCGTGCATCGGCCTGCTGCGTCGCGCGCAGGACCCGGAGCACCCCAAGCTCAAGGCGATGAGCGTGTTCCACGCGTCGATCACCTACCTGACGCTGCTGTCGGTCGCGATCGCGGTCGACGTGTTCCTGCCGCTCTGACCCGAGGTCCGACGCGATGGCCACCGGCGCGGTGCACCCGGAAGGGGCGCTGAGCGCGGCCCTGGAGGCGTACCTCGGCCACCTGAGCGTCGAGCGTGGGCTGTCCGCGAACACCCTGGCGGCCTACCGGCGGGACCTGGAGCGCTACGTCGCGTTCCTCACCGTGCTGGGCAGGTCCGAACCGGGCGAGATCGCCGAGCGTGACGTCGAGGAGTTCCTCGTCGCGATGCGCGCGGGCACCGACGACCGGGCGGCGCTGTCGGCCTCGTCGGCGGCGCGGGCCGTGGTCGCGGTCCGTGGGTGGCACCGCTTCCTCGTCCTCGACGGCGTCACGACCGCGGACGCCGCGGGCGCGGTCCGACCGCCCGCGCAGCCCAAGCGGCTGCCCAAGGCCATCTCGGTCGCCGACGTCGAGCGGCTGCTCGACGCGGCGGGCCTCGGGGACGGACCCGTCCCGTTGCGTGACCGGGCGCTGCTCGAGGTCGTCTACTCCACGGGTGCGCGCATCTCGGAGGCCGTCGGGCTCGCCGTCGACGACGTCGACCGCACGCCGGGCCGGTCGTCCGTCCGGCTGCTCGGCAAGGGCAACAAGGAGCGGGTCGTGCCGCTCGGCTCGTTCGCGCTCGAGGCGCTCGAGGCCTACCTCGTCCGGGCGCGCCCGGCGCTCGCCGGCGGAGGGCGGGGCACGCCGGTGGTGTTCCTCAACACGCGAGGCGCCCCGCTGAGCCGCCAGAGCGCGTGGGCCGTGCTGCGGACGGCCGCGAACCGCGCCGGGCTGGCCGGCGCCGAGCACATCTCCCCGCACACCCTGCGGCACTCGTTCGCGACCCACCTGCTCGCGGGCGGGGCGGACGTGCGCGTGGTCCAGGAGCTGCTCGGGCACGCGTCCGTCACGACGACGCAGATCTACACGCTCGTGACGCCGGACACGCTGCGCGAGGTCTACGCGGCCGCGCACCCGCGCGCGCTGTGAGCGACGGCCGGCCGGTTCTCGCACTCGCGGTCTGTCGCTCCGTCACCGGAGGGTCACCTCCGGTAGGTTGTCCCGCGTGGTGAGCCAGCAGACGACCGACCCGCAGCTCGACGCCGTCGGACGTCCGCTGCCCGACTTCCCCGACCCGGCACCTCTGGCGTCGCACGGCCCGGCCCGCGTCATCGCGATGTGCAACCAGAAGGGTGGCGTCGGCAAGACGACGACCACGATCAACCTGGGTGCCGCTCTCGCCGAGTACGGCCGTCGGGTGCTGGTCGTCGACTTCGACCCGCAGGGGGCCGCGTCGGTCGGTCTGGGGATCAGCCCGCACGAGCTGGACCGCACGGTCTACAACCTGCTCATGGAGCGCGACGCGGACATCCACGCCGTCATCCGCACCACCGAGAACCCGAACCTCGACCTGCTGCCCGCGAACATCGACCTGTCCGCGGCCGAGGTCCAGCTCGTCGGCGAGGTCGCCCGCGAGACGGTCCTGGCCCGTGCGCTGCGTCCCGTGCTCGACGACTACGACGTGGTGCTCGTCGACTGCCAGCCGTCGCTCGGTCTTCTGACCGTGAACGCGCTGACCGCGGCCCACGGCGTGCTCATCCCTCTGGAGTGCGAGTTCTTCGCGCTGCGCGGCGTCGCGCTGCTCGTCGAGACGATCGAGAAGGTCCGCGACCGGCTCAACCCGCGCCTCGAGGTCGACGGCATCCTCGCGACGATGTACGACTCGCGGACGCTGCACGCGCGCGAGGTCGTCGCCCGGGTGCACGAGGCGTTCGGCGACACGCTGCTGCAGACCGTCATCGGCCGCACCGTGAAGTTCCCGGACGCCACCGTCGCCGCGGAGCCGATCACGACGTACGCCCCGACGCACAGCGGTGCGGCGGCCTACCGGCAGCTGGCCCGTGAGCTCGTCGCCCGTGGCGACGCCGCCTGACGAGCGCGCGGTCCCGCCCGAGCACCCCGTCCCGCCCGAGCACCCGGCCGACGAGCCCGCTCCGGCGGGGACGCACGGCTTCGCGGTCCACCTCGACAACTTCAGCGGTCCGTTCGACCTGCTCCTCGGCCTGATCGCGAAGCACAAGCTCGACATCACGGAGGTCGCCCTCGCCCGGGTGACGGACGAGTTCATCTCGCACATCCGCGCCAAGGAGCGGGAGTGGGACCTCGGCCAGGCGAGCGAGTTCCTCGTCGTCGCCGCGACCCTGCTCGACCTGAAGGCGGCGCGGCTCCTGCCGTCGGCGGAGGTCGAGGACGCCGAGGACCTCGAGCTGCTCGAGGCGCGTGACCTGCTGTTCGCCCGGCTGCTGCAGTACCGCGCGTACAAGCGCGTCGCCTCCGACCTCGCGGAACGGTTCGCGACCGAGGGCCGGCGGTTCCCGCGGGTCGTCGAGCTCGAGCCGCACCTCGCGGCGCTGCTCCCGGAGCTCGTCTGGCAGATCGGGCCCGACCAGCTCGCCGCCCTCGCGGCGAAGGCGACCCAGCCGAAGGCGCCCCCGCCGGGCGTCGACATCAGCCACCTGCACGCACCGCCCGTCAGCGTGCGCGAGCAGGCCGCCGTGCTCGTCGACCGGCTGCGGCACGGGGGAGCGACGTCGTTCCGGGCGCTGACGGCGGACGCCGGGTCGACGATCGTCGTCGTCGCGCGGTTCCTCGCGCTGCTGGAGCTCTTCCGCGAGGGGGCCGTCGGGTTCGACCAGGTCACGCCGCTCGGGGAGCTCACCGTGCGCTGGACCGGGTCGGCCGACGGGGACGTCGAGGTGTCCGACGACTTCGACCAGCTGGACACGACCGCGGCTCCTGAGCAGGACGAGGGCGCGGCCTCACCACACGACCTGCAGCACGAGGGGACGGACGCATGACCGAGCACGACGACGCCGCGACGGACCCCGAGGCGGACCTCGACGCCGCACCCGCGCAGGCCGACGAGCTCGCGTTCGACGTCGACGACCTGCCCGGTGGCGCGCTCGCCGCGCTCGAGGCCGTGCTGATGGTCGCCGACGAGCCGATCCCCGCCCTGCGGCTCGCGACCGCCCTCGCCCTGCCGACGGCGCGCGTCGAGGCGCTGCTCGACGAGCTGGCGGCCGAGTACCGGGGGGAGCTCGGGGGCCGGCCGCGCGGGTTCGAGCTGCGTCGCGCGGGGGAGGGCTGGCGGATCTACTCGGGGTCGCCGTACGCGGACGTCGTCGGGCGGTTCGTCGTGGACGGGCAGACGGCCCGGCTCACGCAGGCGGCGCTCGAGACCCTCGCGGTCATCGCGTACCGCCAGCCGGTGACCCGTGGGCAGGTCTCGGCCGTCCGGGGGGTCAACGTCGACGGGGTCGTGCGGACGCTCACCGCGCGGGGGCTCGTCGCGGAGATCGGCACCGACCCGGGCAGTGGCGCGCTCCTGTACGCGACCACGGGATACTTCTTGGAGCGGATGGGCCTGTCCTCGTTGGACGAGCTGCCCCCGCTCGCGCCCTACCTCCCGGACATCGAGGGGCTCGAGGGCGTCGACCAGGCGATCGGAGACAGCAGATGAGCCCGCAGGAACGACGCGGAAACGCAGGCCACGGCGGCGGTGACCGCGGACGCGGCGCAGGCGGTTCGGGTCGAGGTGGATCGTCCGGCGGCCGCTCGGGCGGGAGTGCGGGCGGCTCGGGGTCCGGGCGCGGCGCTGGTGCAGGTTCCGGTCGTGGGACGTCGGGCGGTGCCGGGCGCGGTGGCGCCGGCGGAGGTTCCGGGGCCGGCGGTGCCGGGCGCGGTGCCTCGGGCGGTGGCTCGGGGGCCTCGCGTGGCGGATCGGGTCCGCGTGGTGCCGGCGGCGCGCGCCGGGGTCCCTCGGGCGGCCCGGCGAAGCGGGGCGGTGCTCCCGGGCGTCCGGCACGCCCGTCGCGTCCGCCGCAGCGGCAGGCGCCCGAGGTCACGATCGACGTGCACGACCCCGAGGGCGTCCGCCTGCAGAAGGTGCTCGCCGCGGCCGGCCTGGGCTCCCGTCGGGCGTGCGAGGAGCTCATCGCGTCGGGCCGGGTGACGGTCGACGGCAACCCGGTGCTCGAGCTCGGGGTCCGGGTCGACCCGCTGCATTCGGTGATCCACGTCGACGGCATGCGCGTGCAGCTCGACTCGACGCTCATCACCATCGCGCTCAACAAGCCCAAGGGTGTCGTCTCGACGATGCACGACCCCGAGGGGCGGCCGTCGATCGGGCAGTACGTGGCGAACCGCGAGGAGCGGCTCTTCCACGTGGGCCGGCTCGACGCCGACACCGAGGGCCTCATCCTCCTCACGAACGACGGCGACCTCGCGAACCGGCTGTCGCACCCGTCGCACGGTGTCGCGAAGACCTACCTGGCCCACCTGGAGGGCAAGGTCCCGCCGTCGCTCGCGGGCAAGCTGCTGCGCGGTGTCGAGCTGGAGGACGGGCCCGTGGTGCTCGACCGGTTCCAGGTCGTGCAGCTCACGCCGCAGGCCAGCCTCGTCGAGGTGACCCTGCACGAGGGCCGCAACCGCATCGTCCGCCGGCTGTTCGAGGAGGTCGGCTTCCCCGTCTCACGCCTCGTCCGGACGGCGATCGGCCCGATCCGGCTCGGCGACCTCAAGCCCGGTCGCACCCGCGTGCTGTCGAAGACGGAGGTCGGCTCGCTGATGACCCAGGCGGGGATGTGACGCTCGCGACCCAGGGGCCCGTGCGGGTCGTCGGCACCGGCCTGCTCGGTGCGTCCGTCGGGCTCGGCCTGTCCACCCGGGGCGGCGACGTCGTGCTGCACGACCCGTCGCGCACGGCGCTCGCGCTCGCCCGCGACGTGGGCGCCGGACGGCCGGCGGGCCCCGACGACGCGCACCCGACGCTCGTGGTCGTCGCGGCGCCGCCCGACGTGACCGCGGACGTCGTCCTCGCCGAGCTCGAGGCGCACCCCGACGCGGTCGTCACCGACGTGGCGAGCGTCAAGGGCTCGGTGCTCGCCGAGCTGCGCGCCGCCGGCGCCGACCTCACGCGGTACGTGGGTTCTCACCCGATGGCGGGCCGCGAGCGGTCCGGCCCGTCGGCGGCGGTGCCGGACCTGTTCCTCGGTCGTCCGTGGGTGATCACCGACTCCGGCTCGTCGCGGCCCGACGCGGTCCTCGCGGTGCGCGCGCTGGCCGTCGACCTCGGCGCGGTGCCGGTGTCGATGGACGCCGACGCGCACGACGCGGCCGTCGCGGTCGTCTCGCACGTCCCGCAGGTCGCCGCGAGCCTCGTCGCCGCCCGGCTGCGGGACGTCGACGAAGGGGCGCTCGGGCTGGCCGGGCAAGGGCTGCGCGACGTGACGCGGCTCGCGGGTTCGGACCCGGCGCTGTGGACGTCGATCCTCGCCGCGAACTCGGCCGCCGTGCGGCAGGTGCTGGTCGACCTCCGGACCGACCTGGACGCCGTGATCGGTGCGCTGGCCAGCGCGGACGCGGCGACCGGACCGGAGACGGTCGAGCTCGGTGCGCTCGCGACGATCGCGCAGGCGGTCGCCGCCGGCAACACGGGCGTCGCACGGATCCCCGGCAAGCACGGTGGCGTGCAGCGCGTCTACGGTGTCGTCACGGTGCTCGTCCCCGACGCCCCCGGGGAGCTCGCGCGGCTGCTGACCGACGTGGGGGAGGCCGGGGTCAACCTGGAGGACCTGCAGCTGGAGCACGCTGCGGGCCGACCGGTCGGCATGGCGGCGATCTCGGTGCTGCCGGGCAGCGTCGAGCACCTCGAGGCGGAGCTGACGGCCCGCGGATGGAGACTGGTGAGTTGAGCACGGCTGTTCCTGCACGTCCCCTCGTCGTCGCGATCGACGGGCCCTCGGGGTCCGGGAAGTCGAGCGTGTCCAAGGCCGTCGCGCGGTCGCTGGAGCTCGCGTTCCTCGACACGGGGGCCTTCTACCGGGCGGCGACGTGGTGGTGCGTCGACCAGGGGATCGCACTCGACGACCAGGCGGCCGTCGCGGCTGCCGTGCGGGAGATGCCCCTCGTGATCGGCGTCGACCCGCAGGACCCGACGGTCACGGTGGGCGGCACCGACATCGGCGCGGCGATCCGCGAGACGGCGATCTCGGCGGCGGTGAGCGCCGTCGCGACGAACCTCGAGGTCCGGGCGGAGCTCGGCCGGCTGCAGCGCGCGGCGATCGAGGCCGAGCGGGACCCGTCGTCCTTCTCGGGCGGACGCGGCATCGTCGCGGAGGGCCGGGACATCACGACGGTCGTCGCGCCCGACGCCGACGTGCGCGTGCTGCTCACCGCGAGCGAGGCCGCCCGTCTGGCCCGCCGGGCACGTGAGGTGCACGGCTCCGACGACGCGGCCGCCGTGGAGGCGACGCGCGACCAGGTGCTGCGCCGCGACGCCGACGACTCGACCGTCGTCGAGTTCCAGGTCGCCGCCGACGGCGTCGTCACCGTCGACTCCTCCCACCTCGACTTCGAGCAGACCGTGCAGGCGGTGCTCGACGTCGTCACGTCGGTCGTCGCCCGCGCATGACCTCGTCCGAGCCGCACGTCCCGTCCGCCCGCGGCCCCCGGTGGTCGCGGTGGATCGGTCGTTTCCTGGCCCGGGTGGTCTGGAGCACCGACGTCGTCGGGGCGCATCACGTGCCCGCCGACGGTCCGGTGCTCCTCGCCGCCAACCACACGGGGATCGTCGACGGTCCGATCCTGCACGGGGTCGCGCCCCGGCCCTCGCACGTGCTGGTCAAGGAGGAGATGTTCGTCGGGCCTGTCGGCTGGGTGCTGCGGGCCGCCGGGCAGATCCCCGTGGACCGCGAGGGTGGCCGGTCCGCGCTGGTCGCCGCCCTGGGTGTGCTGCGGCGCGGCGGCCTCGTCGGGGTGTTCCCGGAGGGGAACCGGGGCAGGGGCGACGCGACGAGCGCCCGAGCGGGAGTGACCTGGCTGGCGCTCAACGGGCACGCACCCGTGGTGCCCGTCGCGGTGCTCGGCACCCGGCGGACCGGCGAGTCGGTCAACCACGTGCCGGGCCTGCGGCGACGGCTCCACGTCGAGTTCGGGGAGCCGCTCGTGCTGGAGCGCGCTCCGGGCACGTCCGGCCGGGCGGCGCTCGTCGAGGCCAACGAGGCGATCCGGGTGGCCCTCGCGGACCTCGTCGACCGGGCTGCGGCCCGCACCGGGCTCGCCCTGCCGACCGACGACCCGAACCGCGAACGCACCCGCTGAGGAGAGCGCGATGACCTGGGAGTGGGACCCGACGCTGTACGCCGGCAGCGCGAGGCACTACGCCCAGGGGCGGATGCCGTACCCCGCACGGCTGGCCGACGTGCTCCGGGACGCCCTCGGGCTCGACGGCACGGGCCGGCTGCTGGACGTCGGGTGCGGTCCGGGATCCCTGACCGCGCTCCTGGCGCCGCTGCACGAGTCCTCCGTCGGGATCGACGCGGACGCCGACATGCTCGCGGAGGCCGAACGCTCGTCGGGCGCACCGCGGGTGCAGTGGAAGCACCTGCGTGCCGAGGAGCTGCCCGCCGACCTGGGGCTGTTCCGGACGGTGACGTTCGCGCAGTCGTTCCACTGGATGCGGCAGGAGGACGTCGCCGCCACCGTGCGGGGGATGTTCGACGAGCGCGGGACCTGGGTGCACGTCTCGGCCATGACGCACCGCGGGGTCCCCGGCGACGACCCGCTGCCGCACCCGCGGCCGCCCTGGGACGCCGTCGACTCGCTCGTCGCGACGTACCTCGGACCGGTGCGCCGGGCCGGTCAGGGCACGCTGCCGGGCGGCACCCGCGGCGGCGAGGAGGACGTCATGCGCGCGGCCGGGTACCGCGGGCCGCAGCGGCTCGCCGTGCCCGGCGGTGACGTCGTCACGCGGAGCATCGGCGACGTCGTCGCGTCCGTCCTGTCGCTCTCCAGCGCCGCGCCGCACCTGTTCGGCTCCCGGCTCGGCGCGTTCGAGCAGGACCTGCGGGCGCTCCTGCTGGCCGCTTCGCCCGGTGGCCTGTTCAGCGAACGCGGGCACGACATCGGCGTCGCCGTCTGGCGGCCGTGACCCGGCTCTCGGTGCTCTCGTCGCGGCGAGGGCGCTGAGCAGGGGACAATGGGGGCATGACCGAGACCGATCCCGCCCTGGTGCTGCCCGACGAGACCGGTGACGCCGACCGCGAGCGGGCGCTGCGCGCCGGGCTCACGGAGTACGCGCTGGAGGACGAGGACCTCGCGCTCCTGCACGCCGACGACGTCGGCGAGCTCGGTGACGAGCCGGTCGTCGTGTTCCCCGTGCTCGCCGTCGTCGGGCGCCCGAACGTCGGGAAGTCGACGCTCGTCAACCGCATCATCGGCCGCCGCGAAGCCGTCGTCGAGGACAAGCCCGGCGTCACCCGCGACCGCGTCAGCTACCCGGCCGACTGGTCCGGCCGCCGCTTCACGCTCGTCGACACCGGCGGCTGGGAGGTCGACGTCGCCGGGATCGACGCGCGCGTCGCCCAGCAGGCCGAGGTCGCCATCTCCCTGGCCGACGCCGTGATCTTCGTCGTCGACGCCACCGTCGGCGTCACCGAGACCGACACCCAGGTCGTGCGCCTGCTGCGCCGCTCCGGCAAGCCCGTCGTGCTGTGCGCCAACAAGGTCGACGGCCCCGCCGGCGAGGCCGACGCCGCCAACCTCTGGTCGCTCGGCCTCGGCGAGCCGTTCCCCGTCTCCGCCCTGCACGGCCGCGGCACCGGCGACCTGCTCGACGCCGCGATGGACGCCCTGCCGCTGGTCTCCGCGCACGGCCACGCCATCCCCGACGGTCCGCGCCGCGTCGCGCTCGTCGGCCGGCCCAACGTGGGCAAGTCGTCCCTGCTCAACAAGGTGCTGGGCGCCGAGCGGGTCGTCGTCGACTCCGTCGCCGGCACCACCCGCGACCCCGTCGACGAACTCGTCGCGCTCAAGGGCAAGCCCTGGGTGTTCGTCGACACCGCCGGCATCCGCCGCCGCGTCCACCAGACGTCCGGCGCCGACTTCTACGCGTCCCTGCGCACCCAGGCCGCCATCGAGAAGGCCGAGGTCGCCGTCGTCCTCGTCGACGCCTCCACGAAGATGACCGAGCAGGACACCCGCGTGATCTCGCAGGTCGTCGACGCCGGCCGCGCCCTCGTCATCGCGTACAACAAGTGGGACCTCATGGACGAGGACCGCCGCCCGTTCCTCGAGCGCGAGATCGAGCAGGACCTCGTGCAGGTGCAGTGGGCGCCCCGCGTCAACATCTCCGCCCGCACCGGCTGGCACACCGACCGGCTCGTGCCGGCGCTCGAGCGGTCCTTGGAGTCGTGGGACACCCGGATCTCGACCGGGCGGCTCAATGCATTCCTCGGCGAGCTCGTGGCGGCCCACCCGCACCCACTGCGGGGCGGCAAGCAGCCGCGCATCCTGTTCGCCACCCAGGCGTCCACCCGGCCGCCCCGGTTCGTCATCTTCACGACCGGGTTCCTCGACCCCGGGTACCGCCGGTACATCGAGCGCCGGCTGCGCGAGACGTTCGGGTTCGAGGGGACGCCCATCTCCATCTCCGTGCGCGTGCGGGAGAAGCGGAAGCGGTGATGTCTGCCTCGACACCTCGTATCGATGACGGGACGACGTCGCCGGTGGGGTAGAGTTTCCGAGGCTCCTGCGGGGGCCATCGGGCTGTGGCGCAGCTTGGTAGCGCACTTGACTGGGGGTCAAGGGGTCGCAGGTTCAAATCCTGTCAGCCCGACGCATCAGGCCTGGTGAGACGGTGTCTCACCAGGCCTGAGGAGTATCCGGGCAATGCCCCACCCCACGAAAACCCCACGAAAACCCCTCCGGGAACGCCCGCGAGGCCGGTCCCGTGGCGTGGTCGTGTGCATCGGCTCGCAGCCCGTCGCGTCTTGCACCCTGTGCCCGCACACCTGCATGCATGAACCACTACGCATCGCCCGCGGGCGGCGACAAGAGCCCGCAGCCTCTGATCTCTGGCCTCGAGCCACTCCTGAGCATCGAGACGCTGGCCGAGTACGTCGGCGTCCCGGTGGTGACCATCTATCGCTGGCGCACCGAGGGCAAGGGCCCCTGCGCCACCCGGATCGGTCGACACCTCAAGTTCGCGCTCTCGGACGTCCAGGCATGGCTCGGCACCGTGCGGGAGGCGGCGCCAGGAGTCGAGCGCGCCGGCGAGTAGGCGCACGTGTCTAGGCCCAGGCTCCCGGTCGGCGCGTTCGGCGAGATCTCGACGAGGCCGCTCGGCAACGGTCGCTTCCGCGCGCGCGTCCGCTACCGCGACACCGACGGCCGCAACCGGCAGCTTGAGGCACACGGCTCGAGCGCCGCTGCTGCCAAGCGCCGGCTGCGGCTGAAGATGGCGGCAGTCAACGCCGACCACAAGTCGTCGGCGGAGATCACCGGCGACACGCCGTTCACCGATCTGGTCGCGTACTGGCTCGAAGGCATCAAGGCGGAGGGCGAGCTGGCCACCAGCACGCTCGAGCGCTACGAGTGGGAGGCGACGCATCTCCTACACCCCGCCTTTGAGCACTTCTCTGTCCGGGAGATCACGGTCGGGAGGGTCGAGCGCTGGCTCACGCAGCAGCGCGCGTTCAGCTACGCCCGCGCCACCCATTCCAAGAAGATCCTCAGCCTGGTCATGGGTGTCGCCGTGCGGCTGGAAGCGATCGATCGCAACCCCGTGGCGAGCACGAGGAGGATCAAGCGCCCGCCGAGAACTCCGACGGCGATCGATGACCTCGAGCTCGACGTCATCCGCAATGCCGTTGCCACCTGGCGCCGGGACGCGAACCACAAGGGACCGAAGCCCGATGGGCAACTAGAGGCGATCATCGAGGTGATGGTCGGGACCTCGGCGCGGATCGGCGAAGCACTCGCGATCCGGATGTGCGACGTCACATTAGGCCCTGGGAAGCCGACGGCTCGCATCGTCGGAACGATCGTGTCGCCGAAGGGAAAGCCCACATATCGCCAGGACGGTCCCAAGTCAGCCAAGGCGATCATTGGCGCGTCATCGCGCAGTCCGCCCGCGTCATCGCGATGACGAGCATCGTCAGTCATGCGTCATTGGCGCAGGCGGTTGGAGAATGCGCACGTCACGCCGGTGGAACGGACCTCGTCATCGCGATGTCTACTGCGGCAATACCTGGCGCCGCTCGCGGAGCACACCCACGAGAAGGTCGGGGACCGCTGGCGCCCGAAGGCGGAGTGGGGTCCGTCGGATAAGCGCGCTGAGGAGGGGCCGGGCTCGACGAAGCCCACAGCCGGCGGGGTCGACGCGAGCGCGAGCAAGGCCCACCTGTACGGCATCGCCCGTGAGCTCGACGTCGATGGTCGGTCCCGCATGAGCAAGGACGAGCTGGTCGAGGCGATCCAGAAGGAGAACGACCGGCGCAGCCGGCAGCACGGTCCTGACCGGCCGTCGCGAGGCGAGTGCACGCGCCGCCGAGCCGGCGACCGGGTGCTTCGATCCGTCAGCCCGCGGGCCGCAGCACCCCCTCGCGGACGAGCCGGCGCAGCAAGGTGAGCCGCTCCGGGACGCTGAGAGCGCCGGGAAGGTCGTGCGCACGGAACGGACCGTCGTACGACACCATCCATTGCCATTTGTCCGGTCTGCCCGAAATGGGGGCAGACGCGGCGATCCGGCCGCGAGTAGCCTGGCGCGATCCGGTCCAGGGGGCCCGGAGACCCCAGCCAGGCGGGTGCTCGACCTGGCGCTTGAGGCAGCTGTCATGCACTCCGCCGCGTTCCTTGCTCGACCACGTCCGCGTCGCCGCAGGTCGACGCCGTTCGTCGCGCTCACGGCTCTGACAGGACTCCTGGTCTCAGTGGGTGGTACGTCGAGCCCGGCGTCTGCCGCGACCTCGGCGGCCGCCGCCGCCCCGCCGGCCGCCGCCGCCCAGCCGGCCGTCGCTGCCACGTCGCAGCCGTCGCCGGCCCCCACCACGACGCAGGCTCCCTGCCCCACGGCGGACGACCCGGCGCGGGCGCTCAAGCGACTGGTGAGCGACGTGACGCTCTCGGTCCTGGACGGCCAGGTCAGCGGCCGTTTCACCGAGAACCTGCCAGCAGGGTGCGACCCCTTCGAGGTCACGCTCGTGACGTACTCGACCGACGGCCTGTCGTTCCAGGAGTTCGCCACGACGCAGCGGGTCTTCGACGCCAGCACCGGAACCGCCGGACCGCTCCAGGCCGACCTGCCGCCGTGCTTCTGGCAGGCGGACCTCATCGTCGGCGGCGCGGACGCCGTGATCGAGCGTTTCGACCCACCGCGCATCACCTACGGTGCGCAGGGACGGCTGCTGTCCAGCCGCCTCGGCGGTCAGGCGTGCCCGCCGCCGTCCGGAAACCGGCCTCCCACGGTGGACGACCAGACGACCACCACGTCCGAGGACGTCGCCACGACCGTCACGTTGACCGGCAGCGACCCGGACGAGGACCCGTTGACGTTCGGGCTGGCCCGACAGCCGCTCCACGGAGTCGTGTCCGGTGTGGCGCCGCAGGTGACCTACATGCCGGACGCCGGCTTCCACGGCACCGACTCGTTCACGTTCAAGGCGAGCGACGGACGGGCGATGTCGGCGCCCGCCACCGTGACGGTCCAGGTGGGCGACGTCAATGACCCGCCCGAGCCCGGCACCGACCAGTTCACCGTTCCCGGCAACGGCGCCCCCGGCGGGCCGCGCCCGTCTTGCGGCGGGGAGTGCGCGGTCATCTTCGGCGACCCCCACACGTACAGCTACGACCGGGCGCACCTCAGCTTCCAGGCCGTGGGGGAGTTCATCGCGAGCAGGTCGGCCGACGACGACTTCGAGGTGCAGGCCCGGTTCGCTGCCGTCCCCGGCTCGCGCCTCGTCTCCATCCCGGTGGCGATCGCGATGCAGGTGGGCGGCGCGCGGGTGGCCGTCTACCGCACGCCGACCGGTACGGACGTGCGGGTGGACGGCCGGCCCGTGACGCCGTCGAGCCGCCCGTCCGGCTTGCCCGGCGGAGGCACGATCGCCGCCTTCGACGATCCCGAGGAGCTTGTCGTCACGTGGCCGGACGGATCGTTCGCGATCGTCGCGCCGGTCGGGCTCTACCCGCAGTTCTACCGCCTCACGGCCGAGCTCTCCCTGGCGCCCAGCCGCAGCACCCGCGTCTTCGGGCTGCTGGGCGACGCCGACGGCGACCCGGAGGACGACGTCGCGAGCCGTGGCGGCGAGGTGCTCCCGTATCCCGACCTGTCGTTCGAGCAGCTCTACCGCGACTTCGGGGACAGCTGGCGGGTCTCCCAGGAGGAGTCCCTGTTCGACTACGGCGAGGGTCAGTCCACCGAGACCTTCACGGACCTCACCTTCCCCGATGCCCCCGTGTCGACCGACGACCTGCCCACGGACGCACGTGCCCGTGCGGATGCCGCCTGCGATGCCGCCGGCATGACGGTCCCCGCGCTACGCGCGGCGTGCTTGCTGGACGTCGGTGTCACCGGCGACCCGGAGTTCGCGGGCAGCGCCGCATCCGCGCAGGAGGCGTCGCACGGGATCCCGGCGGACACCGGCGTCCTCACGCTCGGTATCCCGGCCCTGGTGTCGATCGACGAGCCCGACGGCCGAGCGGTCCGGTCGTTCGCAGCCACCGCGGGCCAGCGGGTGACGCTCACGGTGAGCGGCAGCACGGTCCCGAGCGCGCGGGTCGCGATCCTCGCACCCTCGGGTGCGGTGGTCCGCGAGGAACGGACGGGACCGGGTGACCACTTCGTCGACACGCTGACGCTCGCCGAGAGCGGCACCTACTCGGTCGTCGTCACGGCCGACGACGGCGGCACCGGCTCGATGACGCTCGTGGTCGACGACATCCCCGTCGACTCGGGGACGACCACCATCGGGGCACTGACCACCGTGCGGATCGATGTCCCGGGCCAAGACGCGGTGCGCGCGTTCGAGGCCTCCGCCGGTGACGCGGTGACCCTCACCGTCAGCGGGAACACGATCGACGAGGTCGACGTCGTGGTGCGCGGCCCGCAGGGGTCCGTCGTGGGGGGCGGGCTGGTCCGTGGGCCCGAGCACTTCTTCGACACGTTCACGCTGCCGGTGGACGGCACGTACACGGTCGAGGTGAACCCGCGCGGTCGCGCGACCGGTCAGCTCGGGTTCCTTCTGAGCGAGGTCGTCACCGACCCTGACACCACGACGGCGATCGGCCGCCCGACCACGGTC
>NZ_BONK01000019.1 GCF_016862675.1 Cellulomonas chitinilytica
GGGGGTGGCGGCACCACGACGCCTCCTCCCAGCAACGGCGGCGGCTGCACCGTGACGGTCACCAAGGGCCAGGACTGGACCGACCGCTTCAACGTGACCTACTCGGTGAGCGGCACCAACAACTGGACCGTCACGATCAAGCTCAACGGCAGCCAGAGCATCCAGAGCAGCTGGAACGCGTCGATCAGCGGCAGCGGCACCACCCGCACCGCGAAGCCGAACGGCAACGGGAACAACTTCGGCACCACGATCTACAAGAACGGGAACAGCACGACACCGACCGCCACCTGCGCGGCCGGCTGACGGACATGACCGGGTGACCGCCCCGGGGGCGCCGCCCGCCCCCGGGGAACCGACGCCGGGTCCGAGCACTCCGCTCGGGCCCGGCGTCGTCATGCCCGGAACCAGCGATGTCAAAAATTCTAGACATCGTGTCCGGTCTGCCATACATTCGTCGGGTCAGCAGACCACGATCGGAGCGCCATGACCGCCGACGACGAGCACGTCCCACCCTCCTACGGTGAGCGCACCGCCTGGACGTACGCGGTCGTCATCCCCGTCGGCACCCTCGGCTACCTCGCGGTCGTCGTCCCCCGCGCGCTCACCCAGCCGATCGACCAGGTCGCGTGGGCCGGGCCCATGCTCTGGGCGATGGGCCTGTCGATCGTCGCGAGCATCGTCGGCGCGATCGTCTTCGCGATCGTCGTCCGGGACCACGAGGGCCGGCTCGACGTCCGCGACACCCAGATCGAGCGGTACGGCGACCGCGTCGCGCTCTGGTTCACCACCGCCGGCGCGATCGTCGCGCTGCCCCTGTCGATGCTCGAGGTCGACTGGTTCTGGATCGGCAGCACCCTGTTCGTCCTCGCCGCGACCGGCTCCACCTGGGGTGCGATCGTCCAGATCCGCGCCCACCGCGGGACCTTCGTTGGGTAGGACGACGCGGGTCACCAACACCGTCCGGCTGCACCGCTTCACGCACGGCGAGATGACGCAGGCCGAGCTCGCGACCCGGCTCGGCGTCACCCGCCAGACCGTCATCGCCATCGAGCAGGGCCGGTACTCGCCGACCCTCGAGATGGCCTTCCAGATCGCGCGGGTGTTCGGGGTCCCGCTCGACGACGTCTTCCAGTACCCCGACGACGAGGACCGCTAGACCCCCGCTCCTCACCGGACCGCGTGCCGCCAGGGCACGTGGCCTCCACCTCGCACACCCTCGTGCACCCCGCACGAGCCGTCGAAGGAGCCCGCCATGTCACCCCGCCGCACCGCCCGCCTCGCGGGCCTGCTCTACCTGGTCGTCGCCCTCCTCGGCGGCTGGGCCCAGCTCGTCCGCACCCAGGTGCACGTGCCCGACGACGCCGCGGCCACCGCCGCCGCGATCGCCGACCACGCCACGGCGGTGCGGCTGGCCGTCGGTGCCGACGTCGTCGACGCCACCGCGTTCGCCCTGTTCGGCCTCGCCATGCAGCAGCTCCTGCACCACGTGCACGCCCGCGCGGCCGCCGCGCTGGTGCTCGGCACGTGGCTCAGCGCGGCGATGGCGCTGGTCATGCTGACGTTCCACGTCGGCGCGCTGCTCGTCGTCACCGACCCCGCCGTCTCGTCGGCCGTGGGCGACCCCGACGGGCTCGCGCTGCTGCTGCTCGACATGCAGTCGGCGGCCTACTCGCTCGCCGGCGTGTTCTTCGCGCTGTGGATGGCCGCCGCCGCGTACCTCGTCGCCCGGTCGGGGATGTTCGCGCGGTTCGTCGCGCCGCTCGTCGCCGCCGGGTCGGTCGCGTGGCTGCTCAACACGGTGCTCGTCCTCGTCGTCCCGGACCTCCCCGCGGTGGACGGCCTGACGGCGGCGGTCGCGACGGTCGGGGAGATCAGCCTCCTGACCTACCTGCTCGTCCGCGGCGTGCGCCGGGGAGCCGACGCGACGCCCCGGGTGCCGTCGGCCGCGACCGCGTGACGACCTCGGTAGACCGTCACGCGGGCGGCGGAAGTGCTCTCGCTCCCGCGGTGAGGCGGCCCGCCGCAGCGTGCCGCCTCACCCCGGGAGCTCAGACGACCACTAGAGGCTGGCCCACGTGCTGAACGGGCCTCCCGGGGAGGTCTGGCAGCTTCCTGCGATGACACCGTCGCTGTTGGCGCCGTACACGCAGTTGATGCCTGTCGACGTCCGGATCCCCGAGAGTGCCGTGACGATCGGACCTCCGCTTCCGATCTGCGCCCAGCTCGACGCCCGTGGCGTCGTCGGCACGCTCGTGCCCCAGACGGTCCCGTCGGTCCCGGGGGCGTAGGCCGAGTACAGGTTCGGAGACGGGATGACGGCAGGGGTCGCGATGCCTACGGGCGTCGGACCCGACCCGAGGTTGACCCACGAGCCGAAAGCGACACCCGGTGCTGATTGGGTCACGCTCGCGACCGCGGTGGACGCCGCGCCGGCGAACACCGTCACCCGGTCGTGGTCGAGGACGGCGACCGGCTCGGTCGTCACGCCTGCGCCCGCGACTCCGAGCCGGCTCCACGCGTTGAACACCGAGCCGGGGGCCGGCTGCTCGGTGCCGTAGATGTACCCGTCGCCACCCTCGACGAACAGTCCGATCCGGTCGTTGGAGAAGCGCACGACGGCTGGACGGCCGAACAGTCGCAAGCTCGAGCTGCCAATGGTCGTCCAGCTGCCGAACGCGCCACCGGGTGCCGTCTGCGCGACGCCGGAGACCGTCCCGGACTGCGTCGTCGCGTAGACGGCGATGATGCCGGACGCCAGCTGAACAGCGACGGGATCCCCCGTGACGCCGGCGCCGGCGGTACCGATCGTCGTCCACGGAGCGAACGATCCACCGACGGCTGTCTGGTTCGTGCCCACGACCAGACCGCCTGAGGTTCGGGCGTAGGCGGCGATGATCCCGTTGCTCAGCCTCACGACGGAGGGACGTCCCACGAGCGTGCCTGCGCCCGCGCCGAGCGTCTGCCAGGCGCCGAGGCCGGCGCCCGCGGCGGCCTGGCTCGCACCCCAGAGGTTGCCGTCGGAACGGATCGCGTAGAGCGAGATGCGGTCCGCGGCGTCGATGATCGCCGCAGGTGCGTTGTAGGCGAGCGCCGCAGTCGGAACGACGACGGGAGCACCCCCGTCCGCCTCGACGATGTTGCGGTACCGGTACGCCTTGTAGGCGCTGTTCGAGCGAGAGTCGATGTTGGTCGCGGTCGCACTGGTCAGGACATGCTTTGCCGGGGTGCTCCCGAAGGAGTAGTACCAAAATGCGCTGTGACCGGCATCGACCCACTGGTCGAACAGGATCGCGTGACCGGGCTGACCAGGCTGCGACAGGAAGTCGCCCGGTCTCAGGTCGCTTCGAGGAATCTCATAGCCAACCCCCGGCAGCGAGCTGCTCGTCTCACTGCCGCTGAGGTGCAGAGCCATCGACACGTAGCCTGAGCAGTCAGTCCGGTAGGGCTCGCCGGTCGGGCCGTTGGCAGCGCCCCCCATGTTGTAGTTGGGCGAATGATCGACCCAATATTGGGCGCGAGCGATCACCTCGGAGCGACTGATCGCACCGCCTCGGGCTGAGAGCCACGCGGCGGAAGATGACGTGGACGTGCCCACGAGCGCGATCCCCATAAACAACAACGCGACCGCAGTGAATGCGGCCGCAGCCCATTTCGGGCGTGACAGAGTTCTTTCAAATGACACTCTCTAGCACCTCTCACCTGTGGATCATTCGGGCCGTCCCAAGCCGCCGCAACCACGGTGTTCAGTTCCGGCGCATGGGCACCGTATCGGCACATACCGCACCATGTCGGGCTCAATTTCGGTGAGCTCGTCCCCTGGCCGTGCCATCCGCGCGCCGGATCGCGCGTCGGGAGCTCGGGCGGGTCTCGCGCAGCTGCGCCGACCCCGTCACGCGGGCGGCGGCGCCCCCGCCCGTCGCAGCCGCAGGCGCCGCGCCACGCGGTGCCACACCACCTGCTGCACCAGGAGCGTCGCCCACCCGGCGACCGCCATCCCGAGGATGTTCACGACGAGCTGGAGCGCGCTGCCGCGCGCCTCGGTCCACGCGCCGAACGTCAGGCTCAGCGCGAGGCTGCCCGCCGCGGGCACCGTCGTCACCGAGATGAACACCCCGGACAGCCCACCGAGCCGGGCCGACGTCAGCGACAGCACACCCGCCGCCCCCGCGATGACGGCGACCACGACCGACCACCGGTCCGGGGAGAACACGAACGACGTGTCCGGCCGCGGGCGCGTGAAGTCCTCGATGGTCACCCAGCCGATCGCCTCCCCGACCAGCGCCGCCGCGGCCGTCACGACGATCGCCAGGGCGAAGCCGACGAACAGCGTCACGAGCGCCCGGCGGAGCAGCACCGGCCGCCGCCTCACGAGCCCGACCCCGAGCGCGACCACCGCACCGAACTCCGGGCCGAGCACCATCGCGCCGATCACCAGCACCTGCGAGTCGAGCAGCAGCGCGATCGCCGCGATGATCGTCGCCAGGCACATGAAGCTCGCGTACGTCCAGTTCAGCTCGGAGTCCTCGTACGCCTGCTGCGTGACCTCCGCCCAGACCACGGCGTCGGCGCTGCTGCCCGGGGCCAGCCGCTCGGCGTCGAACCCGCGCTGCGACACCCACGTCTCGACCTCGTCGACCCGCAGCGTGCCGTCGCGGTGCACCCCCAGGCCCACCAGGCGTTCGACGACGCCGTCGGTCGCCTCCCGGGCGACGTCCGCGATCACCACGTCACCCTGCGGCCGCACCGACGCGTCGCGCAGGACCGCCAGGCTGCTCACCGCCGGGTCGTCGGAGAGGGTGCCGACGACCCGCTCGCTCAGGTCACGCGGGACGGAGAGCGTCAGTCGCAGCACAGGGGCATTCTGGACCTCGCGGCCCCGCCGACGGCGGCGACACCAAGGAGGCCTCATGAGCAACCTGGTCGTGCACTTCGAGATCCACGCGTCCGAGCCGCAACGGCTCATCGACTTCTACTCCGCGCTGTTCGGGTGGACGTTCATGCAGTTCGGGTCCGTGGAGTACTGGGCGATCGACACCGGCGACGGCGCGATCAACGCGCAGGCGGAGCCCGGGCACGGGATCAACGGCGGGCTCGTCCAGCGGCGCGGCCCCCGGCCCGAGACGGGCGCGCCCATCAACGGCGCCGACGTCGTGATCGGCGTCGACGGCGTCGTCGACGAGGTGTTCGCGAAGGGCCTGGCGCTCGGCGCGACCGTGGCCGTGCCCCTCATGGACATGGAACGGGTCGGCCGGCTCGGCTACCTCGCCGACCCCGACGGGAACGTGTTCGGGCTCATCTCGCCGACCCTCTCGGACGGCACGTCGGCGATGGGCTGACCCCGCTACCGTCGCGGTGTGGCTGCCTCCCCCGACGTCTTCCACGCGCGCGTGCTCGCCGCCGTCGACGAGCGCACCGGCCGTCTGCCGAGCCCGTCAATGGCGTACTGGGAGATCTTCCCGTTCGAGACCGACGACCTCACCGTGGTCCCCGTCGTCGCGCCCGTGCTCCCCGAGCCCGCGCGGCACGGCGCCGGCGGGGTGGACTGCGGCGCGTGCGCGAGCGAGGACGGCACGGTCTGGCGCCACGCCCACTGGCGCCCGCGCGTCTCGGCGACGACGAGCGGCGTCCCGCTGCGGCTGATGCTCGTCTCGCAGGCGCACGTCGACTTCCCCGACCTGCCCGACGAGCGTGCCGCCGAGGTCGGCGTGCTGCTGGTGCACCGGGCGCGCGCGATCGAGTCGCTCCCGCACGTCGCCCGCGCGCACCTCAGCAAGTGGGGCGACGGCGGTGAGCACCTGCACGTGTTCGCGTACGCCCGGCCCGAGGGCCAGCGGCAGATGCTCGGGACCCTCATGCCCCTCTGGGACGACGTGCTGCCGCCGGTGCCGCTCGACGAGCGTGACGCCGACGCGCGTGCCGTCGCCGAGGCGCTGGTGCGCTCGTTCGGCGGTGCGGTGGCCCGCCCGTGACCGGCCAGTGACCGACCTCGTCGGCTGAGGCGCCCCGCGTCAGCGGCCCGTCATCGCCTGCATCGCCTCGTCGTACCTCGCGCCCGCGACGCCGACCCGGGCGGCCGCCTGGTCGAGCGCGGTCCGGTCCGCGGGCCCCAGGTCGAGCGCGGTCGCACCGAGGTTCTCCTCCAGACGGGCCAGGCGGCGCGTCCCGGGGATCGGCACGACCGACGGCCGCTGCGCGAGCAGCCACGCGAGGGCGACCTGCGCGGGCGTCGCGTCGTGCCGGGCGGCGACCTCGCCGACGAGGTCCAGGAGTTCCCTGTTCGCGGCGCGGTTCTCCTCGGTGAAGCGGGGGATGGTGGCGCGGATGTCGTCGGCCGCGAACCGGGTGGCCGGGTCCACGGTCCCCGTGAGGTAGCCGCGACCGAGCGGGCTGAACGGCACGAGACCGATGCCGAGCTCGTCGAGCGTGGGCAGGACCTCCGCCTCCACGTCGCGCGTCCACAGCGAGTACTCGCTCTGCAGCGCCGTCACCGGGTGCACGGCGTGCGCGCGACGGATCGTTGCGGCGCCGGCCTCCGACAGGCCGAGGTGTGCGACCTTCCCCTCCGCGACCAGCTCGGCGACGGTGCCGGCGACGTCCTCGATCGGCACCCGGGGGTCGACGCGGTGCTGGTAGAACAGGTCGATCCGGTCGGTCCGCAGGCGGCGCAGCGACGCGTCGGCCACGCGCCGCACCTGTTCGGGGCGGCTGTCCAGCCCGACCGACCGGCCGTCACGGATGTCCCAGCCGAACTTCGTCGCGAGGACCACCTGGTCCCGGACCGGCTCCAACGCCTCCCCGACGAGCTCCTCGTTGACGTACGGGCCGTACACCTCCGCGGTGTCGAAGAGCGTGACCCCGCGCTCGACGGCTCCGCGCAGCACGCCGATCATCTCCGCCCGGTCGCCCGGGTTGGGGCCGTACGCCTCGCTCATGCCCATGCAGCCCAGGCCGATCGCCGAGACCTCCAGTCCCCCGCCCAGCGTGCGCGTGTCCATCGTCGCCTCCTCGTGCCCGACCCTGGTGCGAGCATGTCCCAGGTCTGCCTACCGGACGGAGATGCCGCATGACCAGGTTCGTCGTCGACGGCGGTGCCGCGCTCCGGCTCGCCGAGACCGGGGCGCAGGTCCCGGACGTGCACGTGCTCCTCGCCCCGACCCTGCTGCGCTCCCAGGTGCTCTCCACCATGCACGAGGCGGTGCACCGGGGCGAGGTGCCCGCCGCGGAGGCGCGCCGACGGGTCGCGGCCGTGGGGAAGCTGAGGATCCGGCTGCTCGGCGACGCCGTGCTGCGCGGCACCGCCTGGCAGGTCGCCGACCGTCTCGGGTGGGAGTCCACCTACGCCGCCGAGTACGTGGCCCTCACCCTGCTCCAGGCCGACGCGCTCGTGACGCTCGACGCCGACCTCGCCCGGGCGGTCGCCCCGGAGGTCCGGACGGCCCCGTTCGACGCCCTCCTGGACCCCACGGCCTGACCACCACGCCGCCCGGAGGCGTCAGCCGGCACCCCCCGGGGGCACGCCCGGGCGCGGCCGTCACGCGGGGTCAGGGGCTGGTGCGCCCGTGCGGCGGCGGGACGGGCGGCCGGAGGGGCGCGGGGCGGTCAGGACGACGACCGCGACGATGCCCCCGGCCAGCAGCCACACGACGCCCTCGGCGGCGGCGTCCTGCAGGAGCAGCACCAGGCCGGACGCGACGACGACGGGCACCCCGATGCGGACGGCCGTCCGGGACGAGGCACGCCGAGCGGCGCCGTCCGCGCGCCAGGCGACGGCGAGGTGGACGCCGGCCGAGAGCAGCCCGTACAGCGCGTACGCGGCGACGACGAGCAGCCGGTCGTGGTCGCTCACGGACGCGGTCGGGTCGGCGACGAGGCCGCCGAGGACCGCCGCGACGGTCGCGAGCGCGAGGGTCGCGCACAGGTGGGCGGCCCACGCGAGGCGCGGGGTGATGCCGCCCTGCGGGAGCATCGCGACCCCGGCGTACCCGTGGTGCACGGCGACGCCCCACAGGGCGAACACCAGCGTGAACGCGCCGGCGCCGGTGACCGCGAGCTCCCGGTCCCAGGTCGCCTCGCTGGCGCCGTCGACGACCTGCACCAGACCCTCGCCGAGCACGATGAGCACGAACAGCCCGAGCCGTTCGCCGAGGTGGGCGGGGTCGGCGTCCATCGCGACGACGGTCGTCGGGAGCTCCCGGGCCTGCCGGTCGTCGCGCCGCTGCCGGCCGCTCCGGGACACCTTCTGCAGCATCCGGTCGAGCCGCGACTGGCTGTCGGCGAGCAGCTTCTCGCGGGTCGTCGAGAGCAGGAGCAGCAGGTCCATCGCGAGGCCGACGGCCCACAGGACGTACCGGGCGGGGCTGTCGACCCACCACGACACGATCCACGGCACCACCCCGAAGGCCGCCTGCACGAGTGGCAGGTCGACCACGACCGTCGCCTGCCGCCACGGGCGCGCGGCGAGGACCCGGCCCACCACGTACGCGATCGCGAACGCCCGCGCGTGCTCGTCGCGGATCTCGGGGACGGCGGCCGTCATCACGCCCAGCACGGCCATCCCGGCGAGCATCGGGAGCGTGTGCGTCTCGTCCCCGGCGATGTTGCTGTAGGTCGTGAAGCACGCCCACACGATCCAGAACGCGGTGAACGCGACGACGTAGACCGCGAGGCCGCCGCCGGACTCGTCCTCCTCGAGCAGGTGCGCGAGCATCCCGATGCCCGCGACGACGACGAGGTCGAAGAACAGCTCGAGCCAGGACGCGTGCCGTTCCTCCGCCATGGGAGGCATCGTGCCGAAGCATCGGACCGCGCGTCGAGGCACCGCGTCGTGCCAGGCTGGACGGACCGTGCGACGTCGCGCGGCCGGAACGGGAGGTCGCCGTGGTCCTCGTCCCTGCGTGGGCGGCGCTGGGTGGCGACCCCGCCCTGCCGTCCCTCGTCCGGTCCACCGGGGACACCGGGCTCGGCTCGGTGCTGGCGGTCGGCGCGCTCGCCCTCGGGGCGGTCGGCGCGCAGCGGCTCGCCGCCGAGGAGCTGCGCACCGGGTCGGCGCCCGACGGGCCGGTGGTCCTCGACGCCCGGCACGTCGGCATCGCGTTCCGCAGCGAACGGTTCCTGCGGGTCGACGGCCACCCGGCCGGGGCGGGGTTCGCGCCGCTGTCCCGGTTCACGCCGGCCGCCGACGGCTGGGTCCGGCTGCACGCCAACTACCCGCACCACCTGCGGGCGCTGCACGACGCCCTCGGCGCCGACCCGCTCGCCGTGATCGGGACGATGTCCGCGACGGACGTCGAGGACGCCGTCGTCGCGGCCGGGGGCGTGGCGGCGGCCGTCCGCACCGAGCAGGAGTGGGCGGCGTCGGACCCGGGTGCGGCCGTGCGGGCGCTGCCGGTGCTGCGGCTGGCGCGCGTGGGCGACGGCCGGCCCCGCGCGCCCCGGCTGGACGGGCTCCGCGTCCTCGACCTCACCCGCGTCATCGCCGGGCCTGTCGGCACGCGCACCCTCGCCTCGTACGGCGCCGACGTGCTGCGCCTCGACAGCCCGCGCCTGCCGGAGGACCCCGCGGCGCTGCTCGACACCGGCCCCGGCAAGCGGCACGCCCGGCTGGACCTCGCGACGAGCGACGGCCGGGAACGGTTCGAGGACCTGCTCGACGGCGCCGACGTGCTCGTGCAGGGGTACCGGCCGGGCGCGCTGGACCGGTTCGGGCTGTCGTCGGCGGCCCTCGCCGAACGCCGGCCCGGGCTCGTCGTGGTCACCCTGTCGGCGTGGGGCACGGACGGGCCGTGGGCGGGCCGCCGCGGGTTCGACTCGATCGTCCAGGCGGCCACCGGCATCGCGGACGTCACGCGCGCGGACGACGGCACGCCCGGGGCGCTCCCCGCGCAGGCGCTCGACCACGCCGCCGGGCACCTCGTCGCCGCCGCCGTCATGCGCGCCGTCACGCAGACCGGCGGTGGTGGCACCTGGCACGCGCACCTGTCGCTCGCCCAGCTCGCGACCTGGCTGCTCGGGGCTCCGCGCTCCACACTGCCGCCGACGGCTCCCGCCCCCGACGCCGACCCCTACCTCGTCGACCTGGACTCCCCGACGGGGACCGTGACCCTCGTCGCGCCGCCCGGCTCCCCCGTCTGGCGGCACGGCCCCGTGCCGAGCGGGTACGACGAGTCCACGTGGTGACGCGCGCGGGCAGAAGAACCAAGGTGACCGCCGACCGTACCGGCGCGTAACCTCTCCGCCTTGTGAGCCGGATCGTCGACGTCGTGGTGCCGCCCCGGCTCGGCCGCGGGTTCCGGTGGCTGCTCGCGTCGTCGTGGACGACGAACCTCGGCGACGGCATCGTCATCGCCGCCGGACCCCTGCTCGTGGCCTCCCGGACGCAGGACGCGTTCCTCGTCGCGCTCGCGGCCCTCCTGCAGTGGCTGCCTCCGCTCCTGTTCGGCCTGTGGGCGGGTGCGCTGACCGACCGGCTCGACCGGCGGCGGCTCGTCATCACGGTGGACCTCATGCGGGCCGTCGTGCTGGTGCTGCTGGCGCTCGCGGTGCTCACCGACATCGCGTCGATCGTCCTGGTGCTCGCCGCGATGTTCGTGCTCGGCACCGCCGAGACGTTCGCCGACAACGCGTCGAGCACGCTCGTGCCGATGCTCGTGCACCGCGACGACCTCGCCGTCGCGAACTCCCGCATCCAGGCCGGGTTCGTCACGGTCAACCAGCTCGTCGGACCGCCGATCGGTGCCGTGCTGTTCGCCGCCGGGCAGGCCATGCCGTTCGCGGCCGAGGCGGTGCTCGTCGTGGCCGGGGCGGTCCTCGTGTCCCGTGTGGAGCTGCCGCCGCACCGCGTCGAGCCCGCGCACCGCAGCCACATCCGCGCCGACATCGCCGAGGGCGTCCGCTGGGTCCTGCACCACGCGGCCGTCCGCACGCTCGTGCTGACGATCCTCATCTTCAACGTGACCTGGGGCGCCGCGTGGTCGGTGCTCGTCCTGTACGCGCACCGGCAGCTCGGGCTCGGGGCCGTCGGGTTCGGGCTCATCACCACGGTCGGCGCGCTCGGCGGGCTCCTCGGGACGCTGACGTACGGGTGGATCACGCAGCGGGTCAGCCTCGCGAACCTCATGCGGATCGGCCTCATCGTCGAGACCCTCACGCACCTGGCGCTCGCGCTCACGACGACACCGGCCGTCGCGTTCGTCATCTTCTTCGTGTTCGGGATGCACGCGTTCGTGTGGGGCACCACATCGGTGACCGTCCGGCAGCGGGCCGTGCCGACCGCGCTGCAGGGGCGTGTCGGGTCGGTGAACCTCGTCGGGGTGTTCGGCGGGCTCGTCATCGGGTCCGCGATCGGCGGGGTGCTCGCCCAGCACCGGGGCGTCACGGCGCCGTTCTGGTTCGCGTTCGTCGGGTCGGCGGTGTTCGTCGTGCTCATCTGGCACCAGCTCCGGCACGTCGCGCACACCGACGCCCAGGACGCCCCCGAACCGGTCTGATCGGGTCCGCCCGGCGCGCCTCGCACGCCGAACCGTCAGGATGGGGGGCGTGACCACCACCGACGCCCCGCCGACCGGCTCCGACCGCCGGTACCGCTGCGCCCTGTTCGTCGACTTCGACAACGTCTACATCGGGCTGCGCCGCCTGGACCCGGACGCGGCGGAGGCGTTCGCGACGGACCCGGGCCACTGGCTGTCCGAGCTGGAGCAGGGCACCGACTCGGACGGCGACTTCTCCCGCCGGTTCCTCATCCGGGCGTGCTACCTGAACCCGTCGGTGTTCTCGCGGTACCGGCCGAACTTCACGCGCGCCGGGTTCCAGGTGGTCGACTGCCCGTCGCTGACGCAGCAGGGCAAGAGCAGCGCCGACATCAACCTCGTGCTCGACGCGGTCGACGCCCTCGCGGCGGACACCCGGTACGAGGAGTTCGTCATCGCGTCGGCCGACGCGGACTTCACGCCGCTGGCCCTGCGCTGCCGGGCCGCCGACCGGCGGGTCACGATCATCACGTCCGGTCCGGCCGCGAGCGCGTACCGGGCCGTCGCGGACACCGTCATCACGGCGGACGACCTCGCGGAGCTCGTCACGTCGTCGGCGCTGGCCGGCGCCCTGTCGTCGGTGCTCGACGGGAGCCCGACCGACACCCCGGCCCCGGCGGGGGTGGACGTGCGCGCGGCGGACGGCCCGGCACCGGACGCCGTGGTGCCGTCGCCGACCCTCGCGGCCGACGACGCCGAGCCGAGCACGCGACCTGCGCGCGCCGTGACCACCCCGGCGCACCGGGCGATCCTCCAGCGGGTCCGCTCGGCCGACCGGCCGCTCCCCCTGGGCGTCGTCGCGCAGGTCGCCCAGAAGGCGGACCCGACCCTGGCGACGACCGGGTGGGGGCCCGGCGGGTTCTTCGCGTGGCTGACCCGGACCGTGCCGGAGGTCGGTGCGTCGTCCCGGCCGCCGGGCTTCGTCTGGGACCCGGCCCGGTTCGGCGAGGCGGACCTGCCGGGTGCGGTCGCGGACACCGACCCGACGGCGCTGCAGCAGCAGGTCGTCAACGTCACCGACACCCCGGGGCTGAGCCAGGCCAACTACCGGGTGCTCCTGGAGTCGCTCGCCGCCGACCTGAAGGCTCACCCGTTCGAGCGGGCCACCACGTCGAAGCGGGTGCGCAACGCGTGCCAGGAGGCGGGCGCGGCCGTCGGCCGGTCGACGGTCGACTACGTCATCGCGTGCGTGCTGTACGGCGGGCTCGAGCTCACGTCGGCGGTGTCGGCGACCGACCTCGCGGCGGCGTGGGCCGACTACGTGGTGAGCCTGTCCCGGGGGGCACGGATGGAGCTCAGTGCGGGTGACGTGGCCGCGATCCGGTCGTGGGTCGGCGGGGGGCTGCTGGACCGCTGACCTCGGCGTCGGGAAGCACGGGGCGTGGGTCTCGCGTCGGTGCTCAGGAGGGCGCGTCCAGGACGTGCCAGACGATCTCGCCGGCCCCGTCCGTCGTGACGCGCTCGCGCCGGAACCCGAGCTTCTCGAGCACCCGCAGCGACGGCCGGTTCCAGGTGCGCACGGTCGACCAGAGCCGGGTGCGGCCGGTGGCGAACGCAGCGTCGACGAGCGCGGCGGCCGCCTCCGTCGCGTAGCCGTGCCCGTGCGCGTGGGGCAGGAGCTCGTAGGCGAGCTCGGGCTCGTCGAGGGTCGCCCGGCCGACGACGAGCGCGCAGTAGCCGAGGGCGTCGCCGGTGGACCGGTCGCGCAGGACGAGCGCGCCGATGCCCATGTCCCGCCGGGTCCGGGTCATGGTCGCGATGCGCTCGACGGCGGCCTCGACGGTCACGGTCCCCGTGCCGCGCGCGGTGAACAGCTCGGCGAGCCAGGGGGCGTCGTCGGGCACCTGGGGTGTGAGGACGAGCCGCGGGGTGTCGAGGTGCTCCGTGAGCGGGGAGAAGGTCACGCCGACTCGCGGCGGATGAGGTGGATGGTGTCCGAACCCGGGCGCCGTGGTGCCGGCTTCCCGGACAGCCCGCGGATGACGAGGGCGGCGATGTACTGCGCGATGACGCCCTGCTCGGCGTTCACGGTGGTCAGGGGCGGTGACGCGAACGGAGCGGCCGGGATGTCGTCGACGCCGACGACGGCGAGGTCGCCCGGCACGGCGACCCCCGCGAGCCGGGTTCCGGCGAGGACCGCCAGGGCGACGTCGTCGTTGTACGCGCACACCCCGGTGACCCCCTCGGCGACCCACGCGCGCACGGCGTCGGCCGCGGCCTCGGCGTCCATCGGGAGGGTCCGGACCACGGGGGCGTCGAGGCCCAGCTCGGCGCACGCGGTGCGGACGCCTTCGAGCCGCGGCTCGGCGAAGCCCTTGAGGCGCGGGTCCTCGGGGTAGGCGTAGCCGATCAGGCGGCGGCCGGTGGCGGCGAGGTGCTCCGCCTGGACGCGTCCGGTGCGCTGCTGCGGGACGAGCAGCTCGCCCTGCCGCTGGGTGGTGGGGCTCAGGAGGGCGACGGTGACGGCGATGCCGGCGGCCCGCATGGCGGCGACCTCGGTGTCATCGAGCTCGTCCCACAGCACGACGGCGGCGGGCCCGAGCGAGCGCCACACCTCGGAGACGGGCCGGCCGGCGGCCCGGGGGTGGGCGTAGAGGGTGAGGCCCTCGGCGGCGAGGCTCGTGGAGAGGGTCTCCAGGAGGGTGCCCATCGCGGGGCCGATGGGCCAGTCGGGCAGGAGGCACAGGACGACGTCGGACCGGCCGCTCTGCAGGGCGCGGGCGGTGGCCGACGGGGCGTAGCCGAGCCGTTCGACGGCGTGCATGATCCGCTGCCGGGTGGCGTCCGGGATCTTCTGGTGGGGCGTCCCGTTGAGCACGTAGCTCACGGTGGTCCGGGACACGCCCGCCTCTCGTGCGACGTCTGCGCTGGTCACGCGCCGGGGGCGCTGCTCGGCCGTCATCGGTCTCGAACCTCCTCGAAAGTGCGCCTCTTGCGCGATTCACCCACTGTGTGCCACCTTACTGACACGCGCAAGTGAAACGCGTCAGTGACGCGCATCAGTGAGTGGGCTGCAGCAGCCGGTCCCTCCGCCCCGCAGCAGTTGCTCCCCTCGCAGACGACGGAGAACGACCATGAGCCCGGACGCGATCGACCATCTGAACCCCCTCACCGACGAGACGCCCAGCAGCACCGAGCTGCCGGCGTCGATCGTCACGTCGGGCATCCCGGGCCACGAGCGCCCGGTCCCGCCCTACGCCATCGAGCCGCCCACCGAGGCGGTCACCAAGAAGTTCGTGGTGACGTTCGCCTTCGCCCAGCTGGCGCTGTTCATCGCGCTCCTCGGCCCCGTGACCATCAGCATGGCCATCAAGGTCACGGCCGTGGTCGGCGACGCCCAGGCCACCACGGCGCAGGGCCTCATCCTCGGCGTCGGCGCCCTCGCAGCCCTCCTCGCCAACCCGTTCTTCGGGCGGCTGTCCGACCGGACCATGTCCCGCTGGGGGCGTCGTCGTCCCTGGCTGGTCGGCGGCTCGCTCGGCCTGGCGGCCTTCCTGTTCGTCATCGCCGTCGGCACCAACGTCCCGACGCTGCTGATCGGCTGGTTCCTCGCGCAGCTCGCCGCCAACGCGTGCTTCGCGGCCTACCTCGCGACGATCGCCGACCAGGTGCCGCCGCGCCAGACGGCCAAGATCAGCGCCCTCGGCGGCGTCATGCAGAACGTCGGCGTCCTCGCCGCCATCTGGATCGCCACCCTGTTCACGTCGCAGATGATCGCGCTGTTCATGGTTCCCGCCGCGATCGGCGTGGTCGGCATGGTCGTCTACGCGCTCGTGCTCCCCGACAAGCAGCTCCCGAAGCGCCCGCCGTCGATGACGATGCGCGCCTGGCTCGACACGTTCTGGCTGAGCCCGCGCCGCTACCCCGACTTCGCCTGGGCCTGGGTCTCGCGCTTCATGCTCATCCTCGGCAGCTTCCTGTTCTCGACGTTCCGGTTCTTCTGGATGAAGGACCACCTGGGCCTGACCGACGCCGAGGCCGCGGGCGTCGTCTTCAAGGGCGTGCTGATCTACACGGTCGTCCTGGTGATCGTCGGCCAGCTGGCCGGGATCGTGTCCGACAAGCTGGCCCGCCGCAAGGTGTTCGTCTTCGCGTCGACCGCCCTGTTCGCCGTCGGTCTCGGCCTGCTGACCCAGGTGCACGGCGTGAGCGGCTTCTACATGGTCGAGGCGATCCTCGGCGCCGCGTACGGCATCTACATGGGCGTCGACCTGGCGCTCGTCATCGGCGTCCTGCCCAACCCGGACGACTCCGCGAAGGACCTGGGCGTCTTCAACATCGCCAACGCCGCCCCCCAGTCGCTCGCCCCGTTCCTCGGCGCGCTGCTGATCGGTGGCGCCGCGAAGAACTACGACCTCCTGTACCTCTCCGCGGCGGCCCTGACACTCGTCGGCGCCCTCGCGATCATCCCCGTCAAGAAGGTGAAGTGATGACCCAGTCGCCCGTCGACCCCACCGTCCTCGTCTCCAAGCTCGACCTCGAGACGAAGGTCCGCCTGCTCACCGGTGCAGCCGCGTTCTCGCTGGCCCCGGAGGAGTCGATCGGCCTGGGCGAGCTCAACCTGTCCGACGGCCCGACGGGTGTCCGCGGCCTGAAGTTCAGCGGCGGCCGCCAGGTGGCCCTGTTCCCGAACGCCACGCTGCTCGCGTCGGCCTGGGACGAGGACACGACCGCCGAGGTGGGCCGCATGCTCGCCGAGGAGGCGATGGCCCAGGAGATCCACGTCGTGCTCGGCCCGACGATCAACCTGCACCGCTCGGCCCTGGGCGGCCGGCTGTTCGAGGCGTACTCCGAGGACCCGCTGCTCACCGGGAAGCTCGCCGCCTCGTACGTCCGGGGCCTGCAGTCGCTGGCCGTGGGCGCGTGCCTCAAGCACCTCGTCGCCAACGAGTCCGAGACGGCCCGCAACACCATGAACTCGGTGGTGGACGCCAAGACGCTGCGCGAGCTGTACCTGCTGCCGTTCGAGATCGCGACGTCCGAGTCGGACCCGTGGTCGATGATGGCCGCGTACAACGACGTCAACGGCGTCGCCGCCACCGAGCAGGACCACGTCATCAACGAGGTCGTCAAGGGTGAGTGGGGCTACACGGGCCTGGTCATGTCGGACTGGTTCGCGACGAAGACCGCCGCCCCCGCCGCCGCCGGTGGCCTCGACCTCGTCATGCCCGGGCCGGACGGGCCGTGGGGTCAGACGCTCGTGGACGCCGTCCGCGCCGGTGAGCTCGACGAGTCCGTGGTCGACGAGCACCTGCGCCGTGTCCTGGTCCTCGCCGACCGGGTCGGGGCGCTGGGCGAGCTGCGCGAGTGGCCCGCCGACCTGCCGGCCCCGGACAGCCCGGTCCGCAAGGAGCAGCTCACGCGGCTCGCGGCCGCCGGGATGACGGTCCTGACCAACGACGACGCCCTGCCGCTGACCCGCGGCACGTCCGTCGCGCTCATCGGGCGGCACGCCCTCGAGACCATCGACATGGGCGGCGGCTCGGCGCAGGTCAACCCGCCGTACCAGGTCAGCGTGGCCGAGGGGCTCACCGCCCTGCTCGGCGACGCGGTCCAGGTCGTCGACGGCGTCGAGGTCCGCACCCGGCCCGTCGCGGCCCGCCCGGGCTTCGTGCTCGACCCGACCACCGGCAACCCGGGCGTGCACGTCACGCTGCTCGGGGCCGACGGGACGGTGCTGGACGACCGCCACGACGCGCCGCCGACGACCATGGTCGGGTTCGACGACGACTTCACCGAGCCCGTCGCCACCGTCCGGTTCCGGGCGCGGGTCGCCGCCGAGGGTCCCGTCGAGGTCGGCGTGATCGGCGTCGGCGCCTGGGACCTGCGGGTCGGCTCGTCGGCGCGGTCGTTCGAGCTCCGCTCGTCCGGCGGGTTCGCCGAGGAGATGCTCGCGCCGCCCGTCGAGATCGGCACGGTCGACGTCGCGGGCGACGACATCATCGACGGTGAGGTCGTGCTGCGCCCGCCGGCCTCGACCGAGGTCGTCGAGGGCGGCACGGAGATCGACGCCACCGCCAACCCGCTCGCCGGGGTCGGCCTGTTCGGGCTCGTCGCGCGTCCGGCCCCGCAGCCGGTCGACGAGGTGCTCGCCGCCGCGGCCGCCGCAGCCGCGCAGGCCGACGTCGCCGTGGTCGTCGTCGGGCTCACCGAGGAGCAGGAGACCGAGTCCGTCGACAAGTCGACGCTCGCCCTCCCCGGCGCGCAGGACGCGCTGGTCAGCGCGGTCGCGGCCGCCGCCCGCCGGACCGTCGTCGTGGTGAACGCCGCGACGCCGGTGCTCATGCCGTGGCTCGACGAGGTCGACGCCGTGCTGTGGGCCGGGCTGCCCGGCCAGGAGGGCGGCCACGCCGTCGCCGCCGCACTGCTCGGCGACATCGAGCCCGCCGGTCGCCTGGTCACCACGTTCCCGGTGGCCGACGGCGCCGCCCCCGCGTGGAACGTGACACCGGTCGACGGCGACATCGAGTACACCGAGGGCACGTTCATCGGGTACCGCGGCCACTGGGCCGGGACCGTCCCGACGCCCGCGTTCTGGCTGGGGCACGGCCTCGGGTACTCCACCTGGGAGTACACCGACGCGTCCGTCTCCGTCGGTGGTCCGTCACCCGCGGTGTCGGTGACGGTCGCCAACACGGGCGAGCGGGACTCGCGCGAGGTCGTGCAGGTGTACCTGGAGCCGTCCTCGTCCGACGAGCCCGTGCGGCTGGTCGGCTGGGCCACCGTCTCGGTGCCCGCCGGCGGGTCCGCCCGCGTGCAGGTCCAGACCGACGCCCGGCTGTGGCGCGCATGGGACACGGAGTCCGGCGAGTGGTCGCGGATCGCGGACGGCGGGCGGCTGCTCGTCGCCCGCGGGCTCGGCGACGTGCGAGCCGGCCTGCCGCTCTGACCCGACGCTCGACCCCGGGACCCCGGCGCCTCCCTGGCGCCGGGGTCCCCGGCGTCGACCGGGGTCCGGCCGGTCTCTAGGCCCCGGTCGACGCCTGCCACCTGCGGTCGATCGCCCGGAACATCCGGGGGTACACGACGAGCCGTCGGAACGGGGCGATGAACGCCATGTACACGCGGCCACCCCACCCGTTGGGCCGGACCAGGGCGGTCATCTGCGCCCGGTAGACGCCGGCGTCGTCGGGCACCCACCCGAGGTGCAGGAGTGCGTGCACGGTGCCGTTGGCGAGCTCGGCCACCCACTCGTCGTGCGTCTGGAACACCGACGTGAACGGCAGCGACGACGGGTCCGGCCCGCGCGGCCCGGCAGCCAGGTCGTCGGGCAGCCGCTCACGCAACGACGGCACCCGGGTGCCGACGCCCGTGCCGGGCGCGTCCCACCCGAAGATCGCGCCGAGCCTCCACCGGGCCGCGAACAGGAGGCCGACGACCCCACCGCTGACCACCGACCCGTCACCGAGGGCGAACGACCGCACCAGGCGGTCGAGGTCGTCGGGGCCACCGGGCGTCGGCATCTGCCACACGTCCTCGACCTCGAAGTCCGCCGCGACCTCGTGGAGCCGCCACGGCCGGCCGGTGTACTCGGTGTCCTCGAGCCGCATGGCACTGCCCCCGTCGTCAGGTCCGTGACCTCGACGGTAGCCACGTGCGCCGACCGGCGCCCCGGGCTCTCAGGCTCCCCACAGCCTGCGCCACCTGGACGTCAGCGCTTGCTCCACGCCCTGCCGAACCGGCGCCAGAAGCTGCCGGACGAGCGGCTCAGGCGGAGCATGAGTGCGAGCGCCACGAGCGCCGGGACCAGGAGCGCAGCGGTGAGCGGCGCACCCACCCTGACGTCGTCCCAGGTGCTGTACCCGGCCTCCCGGACCAACGACGTCTCGACGACGGCGTAGTCGATCTCGAGCGGGTCCCCGACCTCGTGGTCGTCCTCGACCGTGCCGCTCTCGTGGGCGCCGTCCACGGTCGTGAACTCGACCCTGCAGCCCGACCACTTGCCGCCCCAGCAGTCGGTGACCGTCCCGGTGACGGTCTGCACGCCGCGGTCGAACGTGCGCGCGTCGTCCCAGTCGATCAGGGTGAGGACGCCGAACGTCCCCCCGACGAGGAGCAGCACCGGCAGCAGCCGTTCCCACCAGCGGACGCGGTCCGCGGCGGCACGCGAGCGGTGATCGGCGGCCGCGGAGCGAGACATGCGCAGGATCCTGCCCTACCGGGTGCGGGCCCGGGTGGTCCGGCGGCGGTCGACGACGTCGCGGGCGGCGACCACCGCGGTGAGCAGCCGGGGCGACAGCAGCAGCACGCCGAGCACGAGCGCCTCCCAGAACGTCCACGTCGTCGGTCCGGCCGACATGAGGGAGTCCCGCATCCACGTCAGCAGGTGCCACGTGGACGGCAGGAACAGCACGACGAAGAACCACGTCGCGAGCAGCAGCCCGCCCACGTGCACGAACCGGTACCAGCGGGCCACCGCGAGGTCCCGCGCCGGGCTCGCGGCCAGGGTGTCCCGCTCGTCGGGCGTGAGCCGCCAGAACGTGCGCCGCAGCAGCAGCCGCGTGGTGCGCTGCAGGTGCGTGCAGCCGAGCAGGGCCGTCATCACGGCGTAGACGTCGCTGCGCAGGAACACGAAGAACTGCGACACGATCGCGGCCAGCTCGACGAGCGCGATCGCCGCCCACAACGCGTCCGGCCCGATCCCGGCGACCCGCAGCCCCATGAC
Source organism: Cellulomonas chitinilytica (assembly GCF_016862675.1). GTDB lineage: Bacteria > Actinomycetota > Actinomycetes > Actinomycetales > Cellulomonadaceae > Cellulomonas > Cellulomonas chitinilytica. The sequence goes on from NZ_BONK01000019.1 coordinate 20,191, forward strand.
GACGGCGAGCACGATCGCGTCGAACGCCATGCCCGCGACCAGCGGACCGACCCGGCGACGCGGCGGGAGCGCCCACAGGCCCGTCAGGTTGGTCTCGAACGTGAGGAAGTACAGCCGGCGGGTGATGCGCAGCCGGGCCGGGACCCCCAGCGCCGCGGCCCCCATGACGTGCGCGAGCTCGTGCACGCCCGCCAGCACGTACGTGACGACCGTGAGCGCGGCGAGGCTCTCGGCGGGGGTGCGCAGGAAGAACACGTCGAGCGCATGCGGCCGCACGTCCGGGACCGCGACGAGCATGACAACGACGGCGACCGCGCACGCACCCGCGAACGCGGCACCCGCGCGGGAGAACAGCCAGCGGGCCCGAGCGCGCGGGGCGACGACGAACCCGCGCGCGGCGGGAGCGGCGGCGTCGCCGGTCCGGGCGTCGTCGACCGCGGCGACGAAGCCGAGCCGGACGAGGCTGCGGGCGAACCCGAGCACGTCGACGGGCTCGGTCGCGTCGGCCGGTGTCACGGCCCGCTCGACCTCCTCGACGGTGCGGCCCGCCTCCAGCAGGTCCAGCGCCTGCGCCCCGACCGCGGGGATCGCGACGAACCGGCCGGTGTCGGTCCGGCCGACGACGACCCGGTCGCCCTGCGGGGTGCGGGTCAGCGGGTGCAGGCGCAGGACGGACGCCGGCCCGACCTGCGGGTCGGGCGCCGGGACGGGCGCCGGGACGGGCGCCGGGACGGAGGCCGGGTCGGGGACAGCGGCACGTCGTGCGTCGGCGTCGACGGCGGTCATCACGCAGCCGCGTGCGCGACCGCCGCGAGCCGACGGGGCGCGGTCGCGCACACCGGGCAGTCGGGGTCGATCGGCCAGGCGTCGGTCGAGGTGTGCCCGTCGCCCGCGAAGTCGACGAGCTGGTAGCGCCCGAGGGCGACCGGCTCGGACAGCTCGGTGAGGAACCGCATGGCCTCGAGGGCAACGAGCCCGCCGAGCACGCTGGTCACGGGCCCGATGGCCCGGTTGACCCGGTCCTGCGCGAGCACCCGCGGACGGTCGACGACCTCCTGGTCGATCCCCCCGGCGAGGCGGTCGCGGTGCCGTTCGAGGCACTCACGGCACGCGCTGCGGCCGGGGTCGACCGACCAGTAGAGGCCCTGCGTGTAGGCGAGGCCGCCGCGGATGAACGGGACCCCGGCGGCGACGCACGCCTGGTTGACCCAGCGGTCCACCTCGTCGGGCTCGTCGATCGCGGACACCACGAGGTCGGGCCGGGCGGTGAGCGCCGACCCGTGCAGCAGCGCGGTGACGTCGTCGGGCGACTCGACGCGACGCCGGAACGCCTCGACGCGCAGCGTCGGGTCGAAGGCCTGCAGCCACTCGGCGACCCGCTCGGCCTTGGGCTGGCCGACCTCCGCCTCGGTGTACGTGAACTGGCGGGCGAAGTTGCGCAGCTCGACGCGGTCCTGGTCGACGACGGTGAGCGCGCCGACGCCGAGCCCCGCGAGGTTCATGAGCACCGCGGAGCCGAGCCCGCCGGCGCCGAGCACCAGCACGTGTGCTCCCCGCAGCAACGACTGCGGGAGCTCGCGGGGCGTCGAGAGGTTCGTGAACGCGTCGAAGTACGCGAGGTTGCTGAAGTACCGCTCGCGGTCGTGCGCGTCGAACACCGCGGGGGCGGACGCGTCCTCCAACCAGCCGAAGCGGTCGAGCTGCGCGATCACGGCGGCGACGTCCATGTCGGCCGTGTCCGGCCACCGCTCACGCAGGGACGCGCCGAGAGCCGCGACGTCCCGGGTCCCGTCACGCAGCAGCGTGAGCAGCGCGAGGACCTGGCCGTCGGGGTCGGCGATGCGGGTGCGGACCTTCGGGTCCAGGCTCACGAGGAGCTCGCCGTCGCCGGCGAGGCAGTTGAGCGACTTGAGTCGGGGGAGCATCTTCGGTCCTCGGGAGGGGTGGACGGGTGGAGACGAGCGGAGCCGGCCCGGTCGTCATGACCGGGCCGGCTCACGGGCGGGCTCAGGCGCCGCCGGCGTCGGGGTCGAGGTGGATCCGCGTAGCGGTGATCTCCTCGACGTCCATGATCTCGATCGTCATCTTTCGTGCACCTCCCCCTGGGTCTTGCTCCTCTGCGTCGCTCTCGCGGCGACAACACGGACCAAGAACGAGGGGGTGCCGGGCTGATACGGCCGGGCGGTGCTCTTCACCCGGTCGGCGTACGTCGGTGCAGGTCAGGGCATCGGGACGGCGGGTGTCGGGGCCGTCGTGGCGGCCGGCTCCGACGGGTCCACCGTCGCGGCCGGCGCGGCGGGCGCCTCGCTGCGGGCCCGCACGGGGCTCACGGCCTCCTGCGTCGTGAGCGTGGGCGCCTTCGGGAGACGGCGCCGCATGAGGACCTTGTCGACCTCCGCGACGATCGGCAGGACGAGCGCCAGGCCGAGGGCGGTCGCCCACTGGCCGCCGTTCAGCTCCTGCGTCGTGAGCCACTGCTGCAGGAAGTCGAGCTCGGTCGCGAGCCACATGAGCAGCGCCGGGATGGACAGCACCTTGACCGCCGTGAGCAGCGGCGGCACCAGGCCGGACTCGGGCTCGCGCCGCAGCACCACGCCGGAGAACGTGCTGCCCAGCCCCATCACCACGAACGCCATGGTCATCGACACGGACGGCGTGTCCGCGGACGGCTCGTCGGGCCCGGCGACGAGCGGGATGAGCGTCACCACCATGAGCACGAGGCCGTACAGGAGCCAGCGGCTGATCGCGTGCCGGTTGCTGATGCCCTGCTTCGGGTCCCGGGGCGGCCGGTTCATGATCTCGGGGCCGACGGGGTCGAGCATGATCGCGATGACGGGCGCGACGCAGACGAAGAAGTTGAGGAACAGCACCATCATCGGCGTCAGCGCGACGCCCCCGTTGAGGTCGGTGATGCTCGCGACGAGGAACAGCGTGACGAGGCCGATGAGCTGGCTCATCTGGAACCGGATGTACGCGGTGATCTTCTGGTAGATGCTGCGGCCGAGCTCGACGGCGTGCACGAGCGTCGAGAAGTTGTCGTCGGTGAGCACGAGCCGCGCGGCCTGCTTGGTCACCTCGCTGCCCGAGCCCATGGCGACGCCGATGTCGGCCTGCTTGATGGCGGCTGCGTCGTTGACGGCGTCGCCGGTCATCGCGACGACGAGGCCCTGCGACTGCATGAGCTGCACGATCCGCAGCTTGTCCTCGGGCGTCACGCGGCCGAACACGTGCAGGTTCGGCAGCCGTGCGAGGAGCTCGTCGTCGGTGAGCCGCGCGAGCTCGGCACCGCTGATCGCACCGCCCGGCAGCCCCAGGTCCGCACCGATGGCGCCGGCGGTGACGGCGTGGTCGCCGGTGATCATCCGCACGGAGATCCCGGCCTTGTGCGCGATCTCGACGGACACCTTCGCGGACGGCCGCAGCGGGTCGACGATGCCGACCATGCCGACGAACACGAGGTCCTCGACGTACGACATCGGGTCCGCGACGATCAGCGCCTCGTCCTTCGGCGTGAGGATCCGCACGGCGAACGCGAGCGTCCGCAGCCCGCTCTTCGCGAGGCGCTCCTGCTCGGCGTCGATGTCCGCCCGCAGCTGCTCGATGCCCACGAACTGCCCCGGCGCGGCCAGCGCGCGCGTGCACCGCTGGAGCACCACGTCGGGCCCGCCCTTGACGACCTCGACGAGCGAGTGCTCGCCGCGCCACGGCATCCAGTGCGCGGTCGCCATGAACTTGTACGCCGAGTCGAACGGCACCGCCGCGACCCGCGGCCAGGTGCGCCGGCTCTCGGCGGCGTCGACGCCGAGCTTGGCGGCCAGCACCACGAGCGCGGCCTCGGTCGGGTCGCCGATCACGTCGCCCGTGTCCGACACCGTCGCGTCGCTCGCGAGGCACAGCCCGTACGCGAGCGGCGTCAGGTCCGGCACCTCGGCACCGACCGGCCCGAGGATGCGGCCGACCTTGTCGTACCCGGCGCCCTCGACCGTGTAGTGCCGGCCGCCCAGCCACAGGGCGGTCACGGTCATCTGGTTGAGGGTGAGCGTCCCGGTCTTGTCGGAGTTGATCGCGCTCGTCGCCCCGAGCGTCTCGACGTCGGACAGGTTCGCGACGATCGCCTTCGCGGCGGCGAGCTGCTTCGCGCCGTACGCGAGCATCGCCTGCACGAACGTCGGCAGGCCCGTCGGGATGGCGGAGATCGCGACGGCCGTCGCGAGGAACAGCAGGTCGCCGATCGAGTCGCCGCGGACCAGCCCGATGACGACGATGAGGGCGACCGCCGACCAGGCGATCGCGCCGAGCACCTTCGTCAGGGAGTCGAGCTCCTTCTGCAGCGGCGACTTCGTCTTCTCGACGGACGAGAGCAGGGTCGCGATGTGGCCGATCTGCGTCGACATCCCCGTCGACGTGACCAGCAGCGTCCCCGTGCCGCGCGTCACCGCGGTGTTCTGGAACGCCATGTTGTCCCGGTCGCCCAACGCCACGTCCTCGTCCGCGAGCGGCTCGGTGGCCTTGCCGATCGGGGCGCTCTCCCCCGTGAGGGCCGCCTCCTGCGTCTCCATCGTGGCCGTCCGCACGAGCCGTCCGTCGGCCGGCACGATGTCGCCGGCCTCGAGCTCGACGACGTCGCCCGGCACGAGCTGGCTCGCCGGGATCTGCACGAGGACGCCGTCCCGCACCACCTTGCTCGTCGGCTCCTGCATGGTCGCGAGGGCGTCGACGCTCTTGCGCGCCTGCAGCTCCTGACGGGTGCCGATGACGACGTTGATGAGCACGAGGAACGCGACGATCGCCGCCGTGGAGCCCTGCCCGATCGCGACGCTCACCACCGCGACGGCGACGAGCATGAGGTTCATCGGGTCCCGCAGCTGCGTGAGCAGCACCGCCCACACCGACGGCGGCGCCTGCGCGGTGAGGGTGTTCGCGCCGTACTGCCGCTGCCGCTTGCCCACCTCCGCGGCGTCCAGCCCCTGCTCGGGGTTGGTGCCGAGCGCGCGGGCGACCTCGACGGAGGACAGCGCCCACCATCGGGTGTCGTTCCCGGGAGCACCAGGAGGCGCTGCTGCGACGACCTGCGACGGCGACTGAGCCACGGGATACCCCCGAACGTCGGCCCGGGATGACCGGGATGTGGCGCCTTGTCCTCACGTCACCGTAGCAACGCCCCTCCAGGGCGCCTCACCCGGGGCGGGTGACCCGCGACCGGCCGGACCGTCAGGGCAGAAGGCCCAGGTCACGGCCGCGCCGGACGGCTCCGCGGCGCGTCGTGACGTCGAGCTTGCGGAACACCGACTTGAGGTGTGCCTTGACGGTGTTCACCGACACGAACAGCTCGCCGGCGATCTCGGCGTTGCTCTGCATCGTCGCGAGCGCGGTGAGGATCACCAGCTCCCGGTCGGTCAGCGCCATGACCAGCGGTGTCGGCTCGGTGACCGGCGCCCCGCGGCCGAGGTGCCCGCCGATGGCCACGGCGAGCTCGTCGCTCCGGCGCGCGACGGCACGGTCGACCGCGCTGCGCAGCGGCGCCGGCCCACGGACGACGAACGGCTGCACCAGCCGGGCGTCGGCGGCCTCGTCGAGCGCCTGCCGCGTCCACGCGTCCGCCCCGGCCGTGTCGCCGACGAGCTCGGCGGTGCCCGCGAGCACGAGCAGCGCCTCGACCCGGGTCAGCGGCAGCAGGTCGACGCCCGCCGCGAGCACCTCGCGCGCGGCGGCGACGGCCGCCGTCACGTCGTGCCGCGCGAGCGCGGTCCTGGCCTGGCACACCAGCAGCACCTCGCGCGTGGTCCGCGCCGGCGGCGACAGCAGGTCGGGCCGCTGGTCGTGCGTGAGGGCGTGCACCGCCAGGTCGGTCGCCGCCCGCGCGAGCAGGTCGCCCGCGACCGGCGGCAGCGGGACGTCGGTCGCGTCCCGGCACGCCTGCTCGAACGCCACCCGCGCGGCCCGGATCCGACCCGACGCCACGGCGACCCGCACCTGCAGCGCGTGCAGCGCGACCAGCAGGACGGGCTCGTCGCCGCCGACGTCGGCCGCGAACCCGTACGCGAGCGTGCGGTCGGCACCGTGCCAGTCACCCCGCACGAGCGCGGCCAGCGCGGACGCCGCGTAGGCGGGGCGCAGGTGCTCGTAGCCCTGCCACCCGGCGTTCTCGGCGAGCACCAGGGTGCCGTCGGCGCGGCGCGCGGCGTCGTCGTACCGGCCGTCGATCGCGTCGCACAGCGCGAGGTACGCGTGGCCGTTGAGCGTCGTGAGGCTCGCGACCGTCGGGTCGACGTCGCGCAGCATCCGGTCGAGCTCGGCGCGCGCGAGGTCGACGTCGCCCTCCCAGCACAGGCCGGTGGCCCGCAGGTCGTGCACCCACGTGCCGTAGTGCTCGAACGCGGGGAACGGCCACGCCGTCCCGTCCAGGACGCGGGTGGCCGCCGTGGCCGCCGACACCGTGCCCGGCAGGTCGCCACGACCGAGCGCGACGTGCGCGGCCAGGATCTCGACGAGGACGTCCGCGGCGGCACGGTGCTCGACGGGCAGCTCGTCGAGCAGCGCACGGGCTCGCCGCACGTGCAGGTGCCCGGCCGGGATCCGTCCCCGCACGCACGCGTCCGTCGCGGCGCACAGCTCCAGCAGCGCCGACTGCGGGGCGTCCACGAACGGCACCCGTCGCGCCGCCGAGAGCACCGCCTCCCGCTGCGGCCCGGCCACGAGCGCCGCACCCGCCTCGACGAAGATCTCGCCGAACAGGTCCCACGACCCGGCCGAGGCGGCGTGGTCGAGCGCGTGCAACGGGTCGCCGTGGACGACGAGCCACCGGGCGGCCCGCACGTGCGCGTCCCGGAAACCGGCCGGGTCCTCGAACCGCAAGGTCCCCATCAGCATGTCCCGCAGCAGCGGGTGGTACCTGTAGCCCCCGCCCAGCGGGGTCACGAAGTCGTTCGACGCGACGAGCTCCGCCAGGTACCGGTGCGCGGGGGCGCCGGGCACGATCGCCTCGGCCAGCTCCGGCGTGAGCGTCGTCGCGACGCTCGTGCGGACCAGGAAGTCGCGGACCTCGGGCTTCTGCGCGGCCAGCACCTCCTCCAGCAGGTACTCGCCGACCGCCCGGTCCGGGTCCGGCAGACCCGTCGGCGTGCCCGTGCGGGGGTCCGCGGGCTGCCGCAGCCCGAGCCGCACACCCACCGGCCAGCCCTCCGTGCGGTCGAGCAGCACCCGGCTCCCCGCGGCGGACAGCGGCACCTGCTCCGCGGCGGCCAGGGCCTGGACCTCCTGCGCGTCGAAGGCCAGGTGCTCGGCGCGGACGTGGTCGACGCGCCCGTCGAGCGACATCCGTTGCAGCGTCAGCGGCGGGTCCGCCCGCGTGACGACGACGACGTGCAGCGGCAGCGCGTACCGGACGAGGTCGCCGACGGCCGCGAGCGCCTGCGGGTCGTGCACCACCTGGAAGTCGTCGAGCACCAGGACGACCTGCTCGGCGAGCTGCTCGAGCAGGTGCAGCAGCCGCGTCGCGAACGGCGCGGTCACGGTCGGCGGGACCCGGAGCCGCATCAGCTCGTGCTCGGCCGGCACGGCGCCGCTCGCCCGCACGGCCTCCACGACGCGCAACCAGACGGCGCTCGGCGTGTCGTCGCGCGGCTCCAGCACGACCCAGGCCGTCCGGACGTCACGGTGCCGGCACCAGGACGCGACGGCCGTCGTCTTCCCCCAGCCCGCGCCCGCCGCCACGACCGTGAGCCGGTGCGTGAGGACCCCGTCCAGCCGGGCCTCCACGCGGGCCCGCGTGATCGCCCCCGCGGGCGCGGGGACCGTCGAGGTCCGCGCACGCCCCCCACCGCCGCTCGCCCATCCCACCCTGCCGGAGACGGAGAACTCAGCGGCGCCGGACGGTCGGCCAGGAGCCGGCCCGACGGTGGCCATATCGGGAGACTAGCCACACCAGTACCCATTTCGGGTGATGAGGACCGTCGACGCGTGAGTGAACACTTTCGGCACCGGCACTGGAGGTGTGATGCCCGCGCAACCCGTCGAGGTGACCGTGCTCGGCACGCTTCCGGCGCGGTCGGTGCTCCGCCTGCGGGCCCACGGCGTCCGGGACGCCCACCGGCAGACCGTCGTGCACGGCACCGTCCGGGACACCGCTGCGCTGCTCGGCCTCGTCGAGCAGGCGCACGCGCTCGGGCTCGACGTCGTCGGCGTCCGGCGCACCACGCCGGTCGGGCGGCGGACCGACGGGATGGGCGTGGCGCTCGTGGTCGCGGGCGGGGTCGGTGACGTGCTGCTGTCGATGCTCGACCACCTGCAGGACCGGCAGCGCCTGCGCTGCACGGCGCTCACCGTGCGCCAGGACGCGTTCGACGAGGTCCTGGCGTGGCTGCGGGCCCACTCCGTCGCGGTCCTCACCACCGCGGCGCCACTACCACCCGTCACGGGTGATGCCTCCGACGACGCCGCTGGCGACGCTGAGGAGGCGACGGGACGAGCCGCACGGGCCACGGCGCGGACGAGCGCGGTGCCGGCTGACGAGGAGGACGACGTGACCGACCAGGACGACTCGCGAGACCTCGGACCCATCGACTACCTGGTGGTCGAGTTCCCGCACAACAAGCTCGACGGCACCGCGTTCCCGCTGCTCATCGACCTCGTGGACCGCGGCATCATCCGCATCCTCGACCTCGTCTTCGTCGAGAAGCAGGACGGCACCGTCCGCGCGCTCCAGATGCACGAGGCCGCCGAGGGCGGCGGCGAGACCGACCTGTCGATCTTCGAGGGCGCCGCGTCAGGGCTGCTCGGGGACGACGACGTCGCGGAGGCCGCCGCCGCGCTCGAGGACGGCTCCGCCGCCGCGATCCTCGTGTACGAGAACGCGTGGGCCGGACCGTTCGCCGCGGCCCTGCGCCGCGGAGGCGGCCAGCTCGTCGCGACCGGCCGGATCCCCGTGCAGTCGATCCTCGCGGCCCTCGACGACCTCGACGAGAGCTGAACCCTTCATCGTCACGAGCACGCACCTGCCAGGAGGAGGACACCATGCCGGGTCTCATCCGCGGGGTCGCCCGCACCGCCGTCGTCGCCGGGACCGCGAGCGCCGTCTCGGGCCGCGTGCAGCGCCGCCAGCAGGGACGCTGGGCCGCGCAGGACGCCGCCGCGGCCGGCTACCCGCCGCCGCAGCAGTCGTACGCGCAGCCGTCCTACTCCCCGCCGCCGCCCCCGCCGCCCACGTACGCGCAGCCGGTGTACGTGGAGGCCCCGGCACCCGAGGGGCCTGACATGGACACGAAGATCGCGCACCTCAAGCAGCTCGCCGAGCTCCGCGACCAGGGGGTCCTCACGCACGCCGAGTTCGAGGCGCAGAAGGCGCAGATCCTCGCGAGCTGACCGCGCCACCCTGACGGCCACCGTTCCCGGTGGACGGGCGGCCGGCGGCCCGCCTCGACATCGTCCGCCCCAGCGAGCGACAGGGTGACGATGGACGTCTCGTTCGTGCTCGAAGCGGTCGTCGTCCTCGCGGCGATCGTCATGGGGACGCGCTCCGGCGGCGTCGGGGTCGGTGTGTGGGGCGGCCTCGGCGTCGCCGTCCTCGTGTTCGTGTTCGGGGAGCGGCCCGGGGAGCCGCCGATCGACGCGCTGCTCATCATCCTGTCGGTCGTCACCGCCGCGTCGCTCATGCAGGCCGCGGGCGGCATCGACTGGATGGTGCAGGTGGCCGCCCGGGTCATCCAGGCCCACCCGCGGCAGATCACGGTCCTGGCACCGCTGACGGCGTTCGCGTTCTCCATCGGGTCCGGGACGGGCAACATCCTGTACCCGCTGCTGCCCGTCATCTACGACGTGTCGTACCGGAACCACATCCGGCCGTCGCGGCCGCTCACCGTGTCCGTCGTGCAGTCCGGGATGGCGCTGGCCGCGTCCCCGGTGTCCGCGGCGATGGCCGCGATGCTCACGCTGACCGACGTCGCGCCGTACGACTTCGGGCTCGCGCAGATCCTGTCCATCACGATCCCCGCGGCGCTCGCGGGCATCGTGGTGACCGCGCTCGTCGTGGGGCGGATGGGCAAGGACCTCGACGACGACCCGGAGATCCAGGAGCGGATCCGCTCCGGGGCGCTGCCCGACCCGGACGCCGCCGGTGAGACCGTCGAGCTGACCTCGACGACGGCCGGGCGCAACTCCGCGATCGTGTTCCTGCTGGGTGTCCTCGCGATCGTCGCGTTCGGGCTGTTCCCGGACCTGCGGCCGTCGTTCGCCGAGGAGGGCGGCGAGGCGGTGCCGATCGACATGACGACGACCATCGAGCTCGTCATGTTCACCGTCGGCGTGCTGATCATCCTCATCGGCCGGCCGAAGCTCAGCGAGGTGCCGAGCACGTCGGTGTTCAAGAGCGGTCTCGTCGCCGCGATCGCCCTGTTCGGCATCGCGTGGCTGACCGCGACGTTCATCGCGGCCCACGAGGAGTACATCGTCTCGACCGTCGGCGCCTGGGTCACCGACTGGCGGTTCATCTTCGCGGTGGCCGTGTTCCTCGTCGCGGCCCTCACCACCAGCCAGTCGACCGCCACCCGCACGATCGTGCCGATCGGCCTGGCCGTCGGGCTGTCGCCCGCGCTCGTCACCGGCATGTGGGCCGGTGCGCTCAACGGCATCTACACGCTGCCGGCCAACGGCACGCAGATCGCCGCCGCGAACTTCGACCTCACCGGGTCGACGAAGCTCGGCGGCAAGCTGCTCGACCACTCGTTCTTCGTCCCGATGCTCGTCATGAGCGCGGTGTCGATCGGCGTCGGCGCGCTCATCGCCGTCGTCCTGTACTGATCCCTTCCTGGAGGTAGGCCGTGGATCCCACCGAGGCCAGCACCCGCGTCGCCGCCGTCCTGCCGGGGGTCCTCACGGACCTCGAGGAGCTCGTCGCGATCCCGTCGATCGCGTTCCCCGGCTACCCGCCCGAGCCCGTGCACGCGATGGCCGCCCGTACCCTCGAGCTGCTCCAGGAGGCCGGGTTCACGAACGCGTACCTCGCCGACGTGCCGCACGGGTACCCGCCGGTCGTCGGCGAGATCCCCGGCCCGCCCGGCTCCCCCGTCGTCACCCTGTACGCCCACTACGACGTGCAGCCCGCACCCCCGACGCAGGGCTGGACGACGGACCCGTGGGTCGCGACCCGCCGCGACGACGGCCGTCTCTACGGGCGCGGCGCCGCCGACGACAAGGGCGGCCTCGCGATCCACCTCGCGACGCTGCGCGCGCTCGACGGGACACCGCCGTGCACGGTCAGGCTGGTCGTCGAGGGCATGGAGGAGACGAACAGCAACCTCGAGGAGTTCGTCGAGGCGCACCCCGAGCTGTTCCGGTGCGACCTGTTCGTCGTGTGCGACATGGGCAACCTGCGCGTCGGCGAGCCGTCGCTGACCGCGACGCTGCGCGGCGACGTCGCGTGCGTCGTCACCGTCTCCACGCTCTCGTTCCCGCTGCACTCGGGCGTGTTCGGCGGGCCGGCGCCCGACGCGATGATGGCCCTCGCGCGACTGCTCTCGTCGCTGCTCGACGACGCCGGCGACGTCGCTGTCGAGGGCGTGACCCGGTTCGACTGGACCGGGGCCGAGCAGTCCGAGGACGAGTTCCGCGCCGGCGCCGGGCTGCTCCCCGGCGTGCGGACCGCCGGCACCGGCTCGATCTCGTCGCGGCTGTGGTCCCGGCCGTCCGTGTCGGCCATCGGCGTCGACATCACCTCGATCGAGGGCTCGTCGAACGTGCTGCACCCGTCGGCGCGCGCCAAGATCTGGATGCGCGTCCCGCCCGGCGCCGACCCGGCCGCCGAGCTCGACGCGCTCGTCCGGCACCTCGAGACGCACGCGCCGTGGGGCGCGCAGGTCGTCGTCGAACGGACGAAGGCCGCCCCGCCCTTCACCGTCCCCACCGACGGGCCCGGGTACGCCGCCGCCCGGCGTGCGCTGCGCGCCGCGTACGGGACGGACGCCGGCGACGTCGGGTCCGGTGGGTCCATCCCGCTGCTCCAGACCCTCGCGTCCGTCTCGCCCGGGGCCGAGTTCGTGCTGTGGGGGCCCGAGGACGTCGCGCTGTCCCGGATCCACGCGTCCGACGAGAGCGTCGACCCGTCCGAGATCGAGCGGATGGCCGTCGCGCAGGTGCTGCTGCTGGAGGAGCTCGCGGCGGGCTGACGCGGTTCGTCGTCCGGCCCGTCCGGCTGGCTCCACCGTGGGCTCAGCCGAACGCCGCGCCCTCGATCGCGCTGTTCGGCGACGGGTCGGGCAGCCGCCGCATCCGCAACCCGTTGACGACCCCGGCGAGGCCGACCAGCAGCGGCACGAGCAGCGCGATCTGCAGCGCCCGCGGCCGCACGTCGGTGTTGATCTGCACGATCTCCGCGGCGACCTCCGGCGGCTCGTCGGCGAGCAGCTCGTTCAGCTGGGTGTTGCTCATGAGCTGGGCGTCGTCCTCCAGGACCGTCGCGACCTGCTCCTTCTGCGCGGCGTCGAGCACCGTGCTCGCGTTCGTCTGGTTCGTGAAGCCGAGGGACAGCGCGGCGAGCAGCAGCCCGCCCGCGAACGCCAGGCCGAACGACAGGCCGAACGACCCGGCCGCGGAGTTCACGCCCGCGGCCTCGCTCACGTGCTCCTCGTCGATGGGCGACAGCGTGTAGTTGTTGAGCTGCGACACCAGCAGGCCCAGGCCGGACCCGAGCACCACGAGCGGGATCGCCAGGTACCAGCCGGACGTCGCACGCGGCACCACGAGCAGCAGCCCCACGACACCGACGACCACCAGGACGAACCCCGTCAGGATGATGTCGGCCGGCCGCCGGTTGCCCGAGCGTTTCCCGGCGAGGATGGCCAGGGCGAACATGCTGAGCGAGAGCGGTGCGAGCGAGAGGCCCGCCTCCATCGCGTCGTACTCCAGGACCATCTGCAGGAAGATCGGCAGCGTGATCATCGCCGCGCCGAGGGTGATCTGCTGGAACATCTGCTGGGTCACGCCGATCCGGAACAGCGGCAGCCGGAACAGGTTCGGGTCGAGCAGCGCGGGCTTGCCGGCCCGCTTGCGGCGCACCAGCCACCGGGCGAGCCCGAACAGCGCGACCGCCCCGACGAGGATCAGCGCGCCGACGGCCTCGCCGCCCTCCTGCCACACGAGGATCCCGAGCACGACACCGCCCATGCCGAGCGCCGACAGCGCCGCGCCGACCAGGTCGATCTCCCGGGGACCGGTGTACGGGACGTCCTTCACGAGCCCGATGCCGATGAGCACGACCGCGATGATCGCGGCCTCCAGACCGAACGCCACCCGCCACGACAGGTACGTCGTGATCGCGCCGCCGAGCAGCGGGCCGATGGCCGCGGCGATCGCGGCGGACGCACCGACGAGCGCGTACACCCGGGTCTGGGCCGCGCCGGTGAAGTTGCCGTGGATGAGCGACTGCATCGACGGCAGCAGCAGCGACGCACCGAGCCCCCCGATGATCGCCCAGAAGATGATCACCGCCGTGAGGCTCTGCGCGAGCGTCATCGCGACGGCACCCGTCGCGTAGCCGAGCAGCCCCAGCACGTACGCGCGCTTGCGGCCCGCGAGGTCCCCGATCTTGCTGCCGATGAGGATGAACGCCGCGGAGACCAGCGCCTCCAGCGCGATCGCCGACTGCACACCGCTCACGGTCGTGTCGAGGTCCCGCACCACCGCCGAGATCGACACGTTCATGAACGACGTGTCGACCACCAGCACGAACATCGCCATGGCGAGCAGCACCGCGAGGCGCTTGTCGAGCGGGGCCTCCGTCGGGGGATGCGGTGCGTCGGCCACGTCGTGCTCCGTCCGTGGGTCTGGTCCGATCCTGCCGAGCGTCCCGCCTGGCATCCCGAGGGGCGTCACCCGTTCCGGGTGGTCCTGGCGGGGCGCGGCGCTGCGAGGATCGCGACGTGGGGACCCTCGCCGCGGGTTGGACGGAGCGGACGGTCCGCGTCGGCGGCCGTCAGATGTTCGTGCGCACCAGCGCCGACGTGCCCGACGCGACACCGATCGTGCACGTGCACGGGTTCGCGATCTCCGGGACGTCCCTGCTGCCCACCGCGGAGCGGCTCACCGGCCGGGCGACCAACATCGTCCCCGACCTGCCGGGCTACGGCCGCAGCGAGCGCCCGGAGGCGACGCTCGGCATCTCGGCGCTCGCCGAGACCCTGCTGGAGTTCCTCGACGCGTCGTCGCTCGACAAGGTCGTGCTCGTCGGCAACTCCATGGGCTGCCCGGTGATCCTCGACGTCGCGCACATCGCCCCCGACCGCGTGCAGGCCGTGGTCCTCGCCTCTCCCGCCGGCGGCGTCTGGAACCAGCCGCTGGGCCGGGGGCTCATGCAGCTCGCGCGCGACGCCGTGCGGGAGAGCCCCCGGATGGCGCGACTGGCGGTGCCCGACTACTTCAGGTTCGGGCCGCTCAACGCGTTCCACCTGTTCAGCGAGCTCACGCGCTTCCCGTCGCAGGAACGCATCCTGCGGACCCCCGTGCCCACGCTCGCCGTCGTCGGGAGCCGCGACCCGCTCATGCCGCCGCCGTGGCGGGTCATGGAGGTCGCCCGGCTCGCCCCCGAGCACGTCACGCTCGCCGTCATCCAGGGCGCCGCGCACGCGATGAACTTCAGCCACCCCGGCGAGCTCGCGCACGTCATCGGGTCGTGGCTGGACGGCCGGGAGATCGTGGACAACCCCGACGAGCCGGGGATCTCCCGTGTCCTGCAGGTCCCCCGCTCCTGACCAACTCGAGCCGCCGTCCCGCCCGCGCGGCCGCCTGGGCGCCTCTGACCTGCGGGGGCGTCGGGGCACGACTACCCGCCACGGGTGAGGATCGCTCGGCCGTCGCGGGCCACGGTGGTGGCAGACGCCGGAGCCCTACCCGGCGCGGGCTTGAGGAGGCCGCTCGTGAACAGCTTCTGGGACTGGTTCTGGCTCATGGTGTGGTGGTTCGTGTTCTTCATGTATCTGATCCTGCTGTTCCAGATCTGCGCCGACCTCTTCCGCGACAAGGCGACCAGCGGGTGGGCGAAGGCGTTCTGGGTGATCGGGCTGATCGTCTTCCCGTTCCTGATCGCGCTGATCTACATCATCGCCAGGGGCAAGGGGATGGCCGAGCGGCAGACCGCGCAGATCGTCGAGTCGAAGGCGGCGACCGACGCCTACATCCGGCAGACGGCGAACGCGTCACCGGCGGCGGCGATCACCGAGGCGAAGAACCTGCTCGACGCCGGGGTCATCGACCAGGCCGAGTTCGCCCAGCTCAAGGCGAAGGCGCTCGCCTGAGCCGTCCGGGTCTCGGCGTCCGGGTCTCGGCGTCCGGGTCTCGGCGTCCGGGTCTCGCTGAAGGGTTCGTCGCGTCAGGCGCGACGAACCCTTCAGCATGTCGGCGTGCGAGGCGGCCGTCCGCGTCGGCGACCGGGCGCCGTCGGGAGGTCTTGAACGGAACGGATCATTCCGCTACGCTTCAACAGGCGGAACGATTCGTTCCGTTCCGGACTTCGACCGAGGAGAGACCGATGACCGCCACCACCCTCTGGCCCGTCCTCGACCACGCGCACACGGCCCTGCGCAGCGTCCTCGCGGACCTCACCCCCGCCGACCTCGCCCGCCCGACGCCGTGCACCGAGTGGACCGTGACGCAGGTGCTGCAGCACGCCGCGGGAGACCAGCGCGCGTACGCCGCCGCCATCACCGGTCACGGCGGCCCGACGGAGAACCCGTTCGACCCGTCCGGCACGCTCGACGGCACGCCCACGGCGCTCGTCGAGCCCGCGCTCGTCGCGTCGGCCGACGCGTTCGCGACCGTCGCGGCCGACGCGCCCACCCCGACCCCGCTGCCGCACGGCGCGCTGCCCGCACCCGTCGCCGCCGGGGCCGCGGCCCTCGACGCCGCCGTGCACGCCTGGGACGTCGCCGTCGCCACGGGCCGGCCCTCGCCGCTCGACGACGCGCTCGCCGCCGACCTGCTCCCCGTCGCCCGCGCGATCGTCGAGCCGCTGCGGCAGTACGGCGCGTACGCCGCCGCTCTCGACCCGGCGCCGGGCGACGGCCCGTCGGCCGAGCTGCTCCGCTACCTGGGCCGCGACCCCCGCTGGACGCCCTGACGGCTGACCCCGTCGACCGGACGCAGCCGGGTCCGCGGCTTCCGGTCGGAGCCACGGACCCGGCTGCCCCGTCGACGGCTGAGCGGCGGGAGGTGACCGCTCAGCCGCCGGTCCTCAGCGGGTGTAGACGTTCGGCTGGGCGGGCATCGTGAACGGCGTCCCCAGGAAGAACCCCGGGTGCGGCGGCTGGTTGTACGCCGTGTTCTGCCACGCGATCGCGGTGCGGTACTGCTGGTCGTGCAGCAGGGTCCACAGACGGGTGGTGGTGACGGTCGGCGTCGCGTAGATCCGCAGGGCGGAGTCGTCGGACGTCGGCCAGACCACCTCCTCGCGCCAGTCGCCGAGCAGGTCGCCGGACAGGGACGGCGTCGACTTGGTGCCGTTGTTCGAGTGCACGCCTGACGCCGTCAGGAGGCGGGTGTCGCCGCTCGTCCCGTACTTGTCGACGTGCGTGCCGTCGAGCAGCTCACGGGTGGTGTCGGCGTCCCACCAGGCCAGGAAGTTCGTCGACCCGGGCTTGCGGCCGATCGCCGCGCCCGTGGTGTCCCGCAGCGACGAGTCCGACGACGACCACGACTCGGCGCCCGCGCTGCCCGACCAGATGTCGCCCGAGACGCCGCGGCCGTTGTCCGTCGTCGCGGACGTCTTCCACAGGATCTGGCCCGTGCGCGCGTCGGCCATCCAGGAGTCCGGCTGGCTGGCGTCCTCGGTGACCTTGAAGTACTCCAGACCGGGACGGCCGGGGATCAGGTCGCCGAGGTGGGCCGCGTCGCCGTGGCCGGTCCGGGTGTTCCACAGCGGCTTGCCGTTGTCGTCGATCGCCATGGCCCCGTACACGATCTCCTGACGGCCGTCACCGTCGACGTCGGCCGTGATGAGCGCGTGGTTGCCCTGGCCGGCGTACGTGCTGTTGCCCGAGTCGTTCGAGTCGAACGTCCACCGCCGCGTCAGCTTCCCGTCGCGCCAGTCCCACGCCGTGATCACCGTGCGCGTGTAGTAGCCGCGGGCCTCGATGATCGACGGTCGCTGGCCGTCCAGGTACGCCGTGCCGGCGAGGAACCGGTCGACCCGGTTGCCGTAGGAGTCGCCCCAGCTCGACACCGTGCCGCGCGGCGGGACGAAGTCGGTCGTCGCGAGGATCGCGCCGGTCCGGCCGTTGAAGACCGTGAAGTACTCCGGGCCGGACAGGACGTAGCCGGACGAGTTCCGGTAGTCGGCGCTCGCGCTGCCGATCACCTGGCCCGTGCCCGACGTGGTGCCGTCGGCCGTCTTCATCGCGACCTCGGCGGTGCCGTCGCCGTCGTAGTCGTACACCTGGAACTGCGTGTAGTGCGCCCCGGCGCGGATGTTGCGGCCCAGGTCGATCCGCCACAGCCGGGTGCCGTCGAGCCGGTAGCCGTCGACGAAGACGTTGTCGGTGACACCCGACTGCGAGTTGTCCTTCGCGTTCGTCGGGTTCCACTTCAGGACGATGTCGAGGTCGCCGTCGCCGTCGAGGTCGCCCACGCTCGCGTCGTTCGCCTCGTAGGCACTGCCCGGCTTCTGGATGGGCACGTCGAGGTAGCCGTTCGAGAACTTCAGGGCCGCGGCCGAGGCGGCCTGCTCCGTGCCGTTGACGACCGCGCGGACCGTGTAGCTCGCGTCCGCTGCGGCGCCGCTGTCGAGGTAGTTCGTCGACGAGGTGATCGGGCTGGAGTTGAGCTTCGTGCCGCTGCGGTACACGTTGAAGCCCGTGCTCGCCGGCTCGGTGCCGAGCAGCCGCCACTGGACCAGGTTGCCGCTGCCCGAGCGGACGCTGATGAGGCCGCGGTCGAGGTTCTCGGCCTGCCAGGCGGTGCCCGACGGGGGCGGCGGGGTCGTCGGGGAGGCGGTGGGGGTCGGCTCGACGGTCGGGGTGGTCGTGGGGGTGGTCGTCGGGTTCGTCGTCGGGACCGTGCCGGTGCACGTCGTGCCGTTGAGCGCGAAGCTGGTCGGCACCGGGTTGCTGCTGCCGTTCCAGGTCCCGTTGAAACCGAAGCCGGCCGAGCCGCCCGACGGGATCGCGCCGTTGTACCCGGCGTCGGTGACCGTGACGTTCGACCCGGACTGCGTCGCGGTGCCGTTCCACGCCTGCGTGATCGTCTGGCCCGCGCCGAACGACCACGTCAGGCGCCAGCCCGAGACCGCGTCGCCGACGTTCTCGATCTTCACGTCGGCGCCGAACCCGGTGCTCCACTGGTTGGTCACCGTGTACGTCACGCGGCACGCGACGGCCGCCGAGGCGGTGGCCGCGCCGACCAGCCCGGCGCCCGTGACCCCCAGCCCGGCGGCCAGCACGGTGGCGACCAGCCCTCGTCCTCTGGACATGGCATCTCCCTCGACGGTGTCCGGATGGCGCTTCCCGGCGCCGGGCCCGACCGTAGGCCGCGAGGTGGGCCACCCGCGGCCCTGTGAACCGTTTCAGGCCGATGGGTAACGATGTCGCCGGCCGCCGAGACCACCATGAGCGCCGCTCCGGGGGTGCGGAGGAGCACTCATGGTGGTCTCGACCGCCCCCGGCTCGGCGGGAGCCGGGGGCGGGGGCGGGTGGGCCGGGGCGACGCGCGGCCGGGGAAGAGCGTCAGGCGTCGGACGCCGGAGCGTCGGATGCCGCAGCGTCGGCGTCCGCCGGCCCGCCGGGCGTGGCGCCCGCGAGGATCAGGTAGAGGTCCCGTCGCGCGGCGTCGAGGACCGTGAGCGCCTGGGCGACCTGGTCCTCCGAGCCCGTGCGGGCGACCTGGACGGCGGCTCCGCCGAGGGCGTCGAGGGCGGCGCGCAGGGCGCGGCCCGGGTGGGCGGGGCGCCCGGCGGCGTCCTGCCAGGGCGTGCCGAGCGAGGTGGCGTTCGCCTCGACGTACGCGACTCCCTCGGTCGTCAGGCTGGCCATCTTGCGGCCCGACTCGGCAGTGAGGGCCACGAGGCCCTCGTCCTCGAGGAGGTTGAGCGCCGGGTAGATCGCACCGGGGCTGGGCCGCCACTGGCCGCCCGACCGGTCGAGGATCTCCTGGATGAGCTGGTAGCCGTGCATGGGCTGCTCGGCGAGCAGCAGGAGGATCGCGGCGCGGATGTCGCCGCGGCCTGCACGGCGGCCGCCGGGTCCGCCGCGGCGGCCCTCGAAGCGGGGGCCGCCGGGTCCGAAGCCCGGGCCGAAGCCGGGGCCGAACCCGCGACCACGCTCGGGGCCGCGGCCGTAGCCGTGCCCGTGCTCGTGGTCGTGCCCGTGCTCGTGCTCGTACCCGTGGCCCTGGTCGGGTCCGGGGTGTCCGCCGCGCGGACCGCCCGAGCGGCGCGGGTCGCCGCTGCGCGGGTCGAGACCGGTGTCGTCGGACGGGGAGCCGGGGAAGTCGTCGCGGCGACGGCGGGGGCGCCACCCGCGGGTGGCGTCGACGTCGGGCGAGGTGGGGTCGTAGGGCGGCCGGGGGCCGCGTCGGGGGTGTCGGTCGTGGGGGTTCATGGGGTGCTCCTGGGTTCGCGGGAGGCCCGGGCCGGTCGGCGGGGGCCGTGCCGCGGGGCCGGGCATGCCGTGCATGTCGCGGCCGGGCGGCCTCCGGGAGGACGCGTGTCCTCGACCGGATGCCGTAACGATATATCGCTGACCTATCGTTGGCAACCCTATCGATACAGTCCGCTCAGAGCCGGGCGAGCACCGCGCCGCCGTGGACCGCGAGCACCTGGCCCGTCGTCCACCCCGCGTCCGGACCCGTCAGGTACGCGACCGCCGCCGCCACCTCCTCGACCGTCCCCGGCCGGCCCGCAGGGATCCGCGCCACCCGCGCCCGTCGCTGCTCGTCGTCCAGCCGTCCGTCCCAGAACTCCGTGTCCGGGACGAAACCCGGAGCGACCGCGTTCACCGTGATGCCGTCCCGGGCCACCGACCCCGCCAGCCCCGTGACCCACGAGTTGATCGCCGCCTTCGCCGCCCCGTACGACCCCGCGCCGCGCAGCGCCGCCACCGAGCTCATCGCCACGACCCTCCCGCCCGGCCGCGTCAGGTGCGGCAGCAGCGCCTCGCCGAGCAGCACGGTCGTGAGGACGTTCAGCCGGAACTCGTCCGTCCACAGCCGCGCCGTCTCCGCCAGGCCGTCGCCCTCCCGCTCGAGCATCCCGCCGGCGTTCAGCACCAGCGCGTCCACCGGCCCGCCCTCGACCACCCGTCCCGCGAGCGCCGCCACCTCGTCGGGCTCGCGCAGGTCCGCCGTCTCGACCGTCACGGCCGACCGGCCCGCCGCCGCGTCGACCTCCGCGGCCGCCCGCTCCAGCACGTCCCGTCGCCGCCCGACGACCACCACGTCCGCACCGTCGGCCACCAGCCGCCGCGTCACCGCGAGCCCGATGCCCGTCCCGCCACCCGTCACCACAGCTCGTCGCACGTCGTCCCCTCCCGGTCGCCGGGCCGGTCCCGGCACGTCCGTCCAGTCTGTGCAGCCGGCCCCGACGCCGCCTGTCGATTTCCGGGACCCTCGCGCGTCATCCCCCCGACGGGCACAGTGAGGGTGCTCGCGACGACGAAAGGACCGACCATGACCACGGCGCGCTACCTCGTCCTCCTGCACGGGGACGAGCACGTGTGGGCCGCCCGCGACGAGCGCCTGCGGGAGCGGACCGACGAGGACCACCGGATCTTCGGCGCCCGCTGCGCCGAGAACGGGCACAAGATCGTCGGCGGCGAGGAGCTCCAGCACTCGTCGACCTCGATCCTCGTGCGACGGCCGGCCGACGGGCCGATCCAGGTGACCGAGGGGCCGTTCGCCGAGACCGCCGAGCAGCTCGGCGGGCTCTACCTCGTCGAGACCGACGACCTCGACGACCTCGTCCAGCTCGTCGGCGCGCTCCAGCGCGAGTCGGAGACCGCCGAGATCCGACCCGTCGTCGACCACTCGGAGGTGTGAGCGATGTCCACGTTCGTCGTGCTGATCTACGAGGACGAAGAGGTCTGGGCGGCCGCCGACGAGGCGGCGCAGGCCGAGTACTTCCGGCAGCACCGCGAGTACTCCGCGCGCGCCGCCGAGCACGGGATCACGATCGTCGCGAGCGAGGCCCTGCAACGGGTCGCGACGGCCCTCACGCTGCGCCGGCCCGACGGCACCACCCAGGTCACCGAGGGCCCGTTCGCGGAGACCGCCGAGCAGCTCGGCGGGTTCTACCTGCTCGAGGCGCCCGACGCCGACACCGTCCTCAAGCACGCCCACCTGCTCCCCGCGCACTACACCCTCGAGGTGCGCGAGATCATGCAGCTGTGACGCCGTTGTCGATCGGCGGGCGGTCCGCACGTCATCTGGACGAACGGACGCACCGGCGCCCGTCGGACCGGGAGGACCCCCGATGACCGAGTACATGGTGATGCTGCACCGCGTCGACGAGCACGAGGAGGCCCTGCCGCCCGAGGCCCTCGCCCGGTCGTGGGAGGCGCACCTCGCGTTCCGCGCGTACTGCGACGCGCAGGGCTGGTCGGTCCGGAGCCAGGCGGCGCTGCGGCCCTCGCGACGGTCGCGGTCGGTCCGGCCCTCCGGCGACGGGTTCACCGTCACCGACGGGCCCTACGCGGAGACGGCGGAGCAGCTCGGCGGGTTCTACCTCGTGACGACCGACGACCTCGACGCGCTGACCGACGCCGTCGGCCCGATGCTCGTCAACGGCGGCACCGTCGAGATCCGCCCGACCGTCACGTACGTCGACGGCCGGCCCGTGCCCGAGGACCCCTCGCTCGTGGGGCACGCCTCGTGAGGTTCGTCGTGCTCGAGCGAGGGGCGTCGGTCGACGACGGCGGCCTCGCCTCCCGGGCCGCGCGGTGCGGCGTCACCGTGCTGGCCCGGGAGGTCGTCCGGCCCTCCGAGACCGCCACGACGGTGCTGCGGCGGCTCGCCCTCGACCGGCCGTCCGACGAGGGAGACGGGCCGCTCGCCGGGGTCCTGCTGCTCGACGCGCCCGACCTCGACGCGGTGCTCGACGTGCTGCCCGACACCGCGACCGGCGCCTTCGAGGTACGACCGGTGGCCGGATGACCGACGCACCCGCACCGACCACGTCGGCCGCAGCGGTAGCCGCAGCCGCGGTCGCCGAGGCCTGGCACGCCCACTGGTCCCGTCTCATCGGCCTGCTCATCGGCCAGTTCGCGCGGCCCGACCTCGCCGAGGACGCCGTGTCCGACGCGTTCGAGTCCGCCGCGAAGCACTGGCCGGTGGACGGCATCCCGACCAACCCCGGCGCGTGGCTGCTCACGGCGGCCCGCCGCCGGGTCCTCGACAGGCTCCGCAGCGAGTCCGTGCTGCGCCGGAAGGAACCCCTCATGGTCGTCGACGACGAGATGCGCGCCCTCGCGGCCGCCGCCGTCGACCCCGGTGCGCACGTCGCCGACGAGCAGCTCCGGCTCGTCTTCACCTGCTGCCACCCGGCGCTCGCGCCCGACGACCGCGTCGCCCTGACGCTCCGTTTCGTCGTCGGCCTGTCGACCGCCGAGATCGCCCGGCTGCTGCTCGTCCAGGAGACCGCGATGGCCGCGCGCCTGACCCGGGCGAAGAAGCGGCTCGCGTCGTCCGGCATCCCGTTCGCGACCCCGCCCGCCGCAAGGCTCGACGAGCGGCTCGACGTGGTCGCGACCGTCGTCTACCTCGCCTTCACGTCCGGCTACCACCCGGGCGTCGGCGACGTGCCGCTGCGCGTGGACCTCGGCGACGAGGCGATCCGGCTGCTGCGCGTGCTCGACGACCTCCTCCCCGGGCGCGACGTCGTGCGGGCCCTGCTCGCCCTGCTGCTCCTGCAGCACTCCCGCCGGGACACCCGCCTCGACGCCGAGGGCCGGCTCGTGCTGCTGCCCGACCAGGACCGCAGCCGGTGGCACCGCGACGAGATCGCCGAGGCGGTCGCCCTCCTGGCGTCCCGCGCGCCGGCCACGTCGCCGGCGGTCGGGCCCGAAGCGCCGGCCTCCCCCGACGACGAGGTCGACCGGTCCGCCCGCCGCACCAGCGCGCTCGCCCAGGAGTACCGGCTGCAGGCCCTCATCGCCGCGGAGCACGCGACCGCCCCCGCCGCCGCCGACACCCGGTGGGACGTCATCGCCGCCCTCTACGCCGACCTCGAGGCACTCACGGAGTCGCCGGTGGTCCGGCTGGCCCGGGCGGTCGCCGTCGCCGAGGCGTCCGGCCCGGAGGCCGGCCTGCAGCTGCTCGACGGCCTCGAGGACGCCCTCCCCCGGCACCACCGCGTCCCCGCGGTCCGCGCCGAGCTGCTCACCCGCGCCGGGCACCCGGCGGCGGCCGCGGCGGCGTACCGCCAGGCCCTCACCCTGGTGTCGAACCCGGCGGAGCGCCACCATCTCGAGACCCGCCTGGCCGCCCTGCAGGAGGCCTGACGCCCCCGCGCATCCGGGAGACGGCGACGGGCGACACCGGTCGGGTCAGGTCGCCACGAGCAGGTACAGCAGGGTCAGGTTCAGGGCGACGACCATCACGACGACCGTGATCAGCACGGCGTGCAGCCACGGGCCGTTGCGGGCGGTGCCCATCAGGGCGCGGTCCCGGGTGAGGCGGACCAGCGGGATGACGGCGAACGGGATGCCGAAGCTCAGCACCACCTGGCTGAGCACGAGGGTCCACGTCGGGTCGGCGCCCGCGGCGAGCAGCACCACGGCGGGGATGAGGGTGACGACGCGCCGGACCAGCAGCGGGACCCGGCGGTGCAGGAGGCCCTCCATGATCGTGGCGCCCGCGTACGCGCCGACGGAGGTGGACGCGAGGCCGGAGGCGAGCAGCCCGACGGCGAACGCGATGCCGACCGCCGGCCCGAGCGCGACGACGATCGCCGCGTGCGCCCCCTCGATCGAGTCGGTGCCGGCGGCCCCGCGCAGACCGGACGCGGCGAGCAGCAGCAGCCCGATGTTGACGAGCCCGGCGATGACGAGGGCCGTGCCGACGTCCCAGCGGGTGGCGCGCAGCAGCCGCACACGGGCGGACCCCGACGCCTTCCCGTGCCGGTCGCGGACGAGCGCGGAGTGCACGTAGATGGCGTGCGGCATGACGGTCGCGCCGAGCATGCTCGCGGCGAGCAGCACCGAGTCGGGCCCGTCGAACCGCGGGACCAGGCCGGACAGCACGCCGCGGGCGTCGGGCGGGCTGACCACGAGACCGCACAGGAACCCGATGGTGATGACGGCGAGCAGGGCGACGACGACCGACTCGAACCGCCGCTGGCCGTACCGGTTCTGCGTGAGGAGCAGCCCCATCGAGACGACCCCGACGATCACCCCGCCCAGCGGCAACGGCACGCCGAACAGGAGCTGCAGCGCGATGGCCCCGCCGACGACCTCCGCGATGTCGGTGGCCGCCGCGACGACCTCGGCCTGCACCCAGTAGGCGAGCCGCGGGCCCCGCCGCAGCCGGCCGCCGAGCACGCCGGGCAGCGAGTCGCCGGTGACGAGGCCGAGCTTCGCGGACTGGTACTGCACGAGCACGGCCATGCCGTTCGCGACGACGAGCACCCACAGCAGCAGGTACCCGTAGCGGGCGCCCGCGGTGAGGTTCGCGGCGACGTTCCCCGGGTCGACGTACGCGATGGCCGCGACGAACGCGGGCCCGAGCAGGAGGGGCGTGCGGCCGCGGCGCGGGGCGGGCCGGTCGAGGACGGCGGTGCCGGGGCGGCCGACCGCGGGTGGGGTCCCACCGTCGAGCACGTCGGCGACCGGCTCGTCGGCGACGCTGCGCGGGACGTCGGCGTCCACGGGACCTCCAGCAAGTTCGGTTACCCGAAACTCTACTCGTGGTCACCCACATCCATGCACCGGCGCGCGCCCGAGCGGCCCGCTGCCGCCCGTCGTCCCGCGCCGCGGTCAGGCGGCGACGTCCTCCACCTGCCGCTCCCACACCCCGTCGCGAGGCCGGAAGCCGACCTTCTGCAGGTACTCGGTGCTCTTCGGGGCCGGTTCGACGACGAGCGACCGGAACCCGTGCGCCGCGAACACCCCGCTGCGCCGGTACACGAACTCCCCCGGCGTGAAGTCCCGGAACCGCGGGCTCACCCAGTCGAGCTCCACGCGCCCGACGCCGTCCCCGACCCCGCGGACGACGACCACGCCGACGGTCTCGTCCCCGCGCACGACGAGGAACGACGCCCGCCCGTCGGCCGACCCGGCGACCTCCGGTGCCGACGGCTCGGCCGCCGGCGCGTCGAGCGCGAACCCCGGCTGGAACTGCGCGATGTCGTCGCGGTGCACCTTCAGGATGTGCTGGAGGTACGCGTCGTCGGGCGCCACCTCGACGACGGCGTACACCTGGTCGTCGTGCCGTTCCCGGGTCAGCCGCCACAGCCAGTAGATGTCGATGACGGAGATCACGGCGTTCATCGCGGCGAACGGCCAGACGCCGATCGCCGTGTTGTAGACGGTCGCGAGGAACGCGCCGACGAGGTTCAGCACCCGGAACCGCAGCACCCGCGCCTGCATCAGCGACACGATGACGAGCAGCGACCCGGCCCAACCGATGAGTTCGAGCATGCTCGAAGTAAATCGCCTCGACCGACGCCCGGCACAGGCGGATCGTGGACGTCATGACATCGTGGTCGATCACCGAGATCCCGGTACCCGCCACCCTGGACGATCCCGGGGCGGAGGTGCTGCGCGCGTACCTCGACGTGCGCAACGCGGTCATCGAGGAGTCGTGGGGGGTCGACGACTTCCACCGGAGCCTTCCCGACGAGCTCGGCGGGCTGCACGACCAGACGTACGTGCGCAAGCTGCGCTTCATGGTCGGGCCGGAGGGCGGCGACCCGTGGGGGTACCTCGCGATGAACCTCCCCCTGCAGGACAACACGCACCAGGCGACGTTCGACATGGGCGTGCTGCGCGCGCACCAGGGTCAGGGCGTCGGCTCGGCGCTGCACGACCGGGCGCTGCAGGTCGCGCGCGAGGCCGGCCGGACGACGGTGATCGCGTCGTCGGACCAGCAGGTCGAACCGCCCGAGGGGCCGACCACGCTCAGCCCGTCGACGGGCTCCGGCCGGGTCGACACCGAGGACCGGGGGGTGCGGTTCGCGCTGAAGCGTGGCTGGGAGCTCGCCCAGGTGGAGCGGTACTCCGTGCTCGACGTCCCGATCGACCCCGCGGTGCTCGCGGCGCACCGGGCCGCCGCGCAGGAGCGTGCCGGCGACGACTACCGGATGGTCTCCTGGGGGACGCACTGCCCGGACGAGTGGCTCGACGAGTACGCGAAGCTCAACACGCGGATGAGCACCGACGTCCCGCTGGGCGACCTCGACTTCAAGGAGGACGTCTGGGACCCCGCCCGCATCCGCACCACCGAGGCGCAGTTCGCGGAGCGCGGCTGGGAGCTCGTCGTCACGGCCGCCGAGCACGTGCCGACCCGCACGCTCGCCGCGTACACCGTGCTGCTCGTGTTCCCGCACACCGACAGGTACGTGGCGCAGGAGGACACGCTCGTGATCCGGGAGCACCGCGGTCGACGGCTCGGCATGCTCGTCAAGGCGGCGAACCTCGAGCTGCTGGCCCGCGAGCGCCCCACCGTCCGTCGGGTCGGCACGTGGAACGCCGAGGAGAACTCGTTCATGCTCGACATCAACATCGCGCTCGGGTTCCGTCCGGCGGGCGGCTCCGGCGAGTGGCAGCTCCGGCTCACCTGAGCCGGCCGGCCGCCGGCCGAGTCACATCCCGACGGCCGCCTGCCCGCTCGGCAGCGACCCCCGCCACCACCCGGACCACCGCTCGCGGACCTGCTCGAACGTCCCGTCGTCGAGCCCGTACACGCTGAGCACGGCGCCGACGGTGCCGTGCGGCGGCCGGCTGGCGACGGGCGTCTCGAAGATCACGAGGAACGACTCGGTGATGCCGTGCAGCGCGAGCCCGAACTGCTGGTCCTCCTTGTAGACGAGCGTGCCGCCGAGGAGCGTCCCGTCGGGCCGGCGGGCCTGCACGTGGCCGCCGAGGGGGACGCCGTGGATGCCGCGCAGCCCGGCACGGTCGAGGAGCCGGTCGTGCCGGTCGCCGGCGTCGAGCCCGAACACGCTGAGGGTGCGCCGCTCCTGCCCGGGCTGCACGGTCAGCGCGAACTTCAGCTGCTGCGCGGACGCGATCCAGTGCTCGTCGATCTCGTCGCGCACACCGTCGTACGTGGAGCGGCCGTCGTGGCTCGGGCGGGTGACGATGAAGTGGGTGTGCCCCGGCTCGTGCACGGTGGACCGCACGGCGACGACGTCGCCCTTGCGGTTCGGCCAGGACAGCAGCCGGGTCGTGGTGTCGCCCTCGATGCGACGGCCCTCGACGGGACGTTCCTGGACGACCTTGTCGCCCTCGAACACGTGCTCCTCGATGGACCGGTCGAGGAACACGCGGTGGATCTCGTCGTCGAGGCCCGGGTCGTCCCAGCCGTACCAGCGGTGGATCAGCTGCGGGTCGCGCAGGTGCTCCCAGACGGTCGCCATCGGGACCGGGATGTCGATCGACACGATCTCGCGGCGGTCTGACGTCATCGCTCTCACCCCTCGTCGGCGGGTGCCCGGTCCGTGCTGCCCGGACGGTTCCGACGGTAGTGCGGGCGGCGCGCGGTTGCCCACCGACGTCGCCCGTGACCGGCGGACGGGTCAGTCGTGGACGTCGCTCCCGGGCAGGACCGCGAGCGCGTCCGGGTCGACGACGAGCGGCAGGACGGTCCCGGCGTCGAACCGGGCCCCGACGGGTGCGAGGGCGGTGACAGTGCCGATCCCGTCGACGTCGACGCGCACCTCGGACCGGCCGCGGCGGGACGTCACGCCCCGCACCTCCCCCTTGACGGCGTCGGGGTCCCCGCCGCCCGTGCGCACGACGAACGCCCCCTCGGCGAGGGCCACGACGTCGTCGTCCCGCAGGTCCCGCGCGAGCGCCGCGGTCAGCGGGTCCGCGGCGCGGGAGGACGCGGCGACGAAGGCCTCGTAGCCGAGGAACTCGGCGACCTCGCGGGACCGGGGGCGGCGCCACAGGTCGGCGGGGGCGTCGACCTGCAGGAGCCGCCCGGCGCGCATCACGGCGACCCGGTCGGCCACGGCGAAGGCCTCGTCCTGGTCGTGGGTGACGAGGACCGCGGTGGTGCCGGTCGCGACGAGCACGGCGCGCAGGTCGACGGCGAGCCGTTCCCGCAGGGCGCGGTCGAGGGCGGACAACGGCTCGTCGAGCAGGAGGAGCCGCGGGGTGGGTGCGAGCGCGCGGGCGAGCGCGACCCGTTGGCGCTCGCCGCCGGACAGGGTGGCGACGGGCCGGGGTCCGTAGCCGGCGAGGCCGACGAGGTCGAGCAGCTCGTCGACCCGGGCGATATCCGCGCGCCGCGACGACGAGCGGCGCACGCCCGTCGCCGGCAGGCCGTAGGCGACGTTCCCGGCGACGTCCCGGTGCGCGAACAGCTGCCCGTCCTGGAACATCAGCCCGAACCCGCGGCGGTGCACGGGGATCCGGTCGACCCCCACCCCGTCGAACGCGACCGACCCGCCGGCGAGCGGCTCGAGCCCCGCGACGGCCCGCAGCAGCGACGACTTGCCGCACCCGGACGGCCCGAGCAGCGCGACGACCTCGCCGGGTGCGACGTGCAGCGTCACCCCGTCGACGGCCGTGGTCGGCCCGTAGCGCACCACGGCCCTGCGAACGTCCAGACCCCTGCTCACCACTCGCCTCCCGCTCCTGCGGCGCGCAGCCGCTCGCACGCCGCGACGATGCCGGCGGTGAGCACCGCGAGCACCACGGACGCGGCGAGCGCCATCCCGTAGGTGTCGGCCCCGGGTCGCCCGATGAGCCGGAAGATCACGACCGGCAGCGTGGGCCGGTCGGGGCGGGCGAGGAACGACGTCGCGCCGAACTCCCCGAGGGACGCCGCGAACGCGAACCCGACGGCGAGGCCGACGGACCGGGCGGCGATCGTGAGGTCGACGGTCCGCAGCACGCGGCCCGGTCCCGCGCCGAGCGTCGCGGCGGCCTCCCGCAGGCGCGGGTCGATCGCGCGCAGCACGGGCAGGACGGTCCGGACGACGAGCGGCACGGCGACGACGGCCTGCGCGATCGGCACGAGCACCGGCGACGTCCGCAGGTCGACGTCGAGCCCGAACGGGTGGTGCATCGACAGCAGGAACCCGAAGCCGACGGTCACGGCCGACACCCCGAGCGGCAGCATGAACAGCGCGTCGAGCCCGGCGACGGCACGCCGGCCGGCGGTCCGTCGGGGGCGCCGCGACACGACGAGCGCGACGAGGCCCCCGACGACGAGCGCGAGCACGGTCGCGTCGACGGCCACGCGCAACGAGTTGAGGGTGGCCTGCCAGACGGTCACGGTGAGCGCGCCACCGGTCGTGCCGAGGGCCGTGTAGTGGTCCAGCCCCCAGCGGTCGCCGACCCGCAGCGACCGGACGACGAGGTTCACGAGGGGCAGCGCGAGGAGCGCGACGACGACGGCCGTGACGGCCGCGGCGGCGAGCGCGGGTGCGTGCCCGTCGCCCCGTGGCCTCCCGGCGGGCCGGCGCAGCGTGAGCGCCCGGACGGTCTGGGACGGGGCGCCCAGCGCGAGCGCCCGCTCCTGGCGGGACCGGGCCCGGCCCGCGACGACGAGGACCCCGGCGACGACGACGAGCTGCACGACCGACAGCACGGCGGCCGCGCGCAGGTCGAGGAACTGCGTCGTCTGGATCCAGATCTCCGTCTCGATCGTGCCGAACTGCAGCCCGCCGAGCACGAGCACCGTGCCGAACGCGGTCGCGCAGAACAGGAACGTGAGCGACGCGGCGGACGCGATCGCCGGGGTCAGGGCGGGCAGCGTGACCGTGCGGAACGCCCGCCACGGCGACGCGCCGAGCGCCCGGGCGGCCTGGGCGGCGCGCGGGTCGAGCCGCTCCCACAGCCCCCCGACGGCCCGCACGACGACCGCGTAGTTGAAGAACACGAGGGCCGACACGATCGCGGCGAACGTGCCGTCGAGGTGCAGGAACCCCAGCGGGCCGCCGTCGACGAGCAGCGACCGGAACGCGACGCCGACCACGACGGTGGGCAGCACGAACGGCACGGTGACCAGCGCCCGCACCACGGACCGGCCGCGGAACCGCCGCCGGTGCAGGACGTACGCGCCGGGCAGCCCGAGCAGCACGGACAGGGCCGTCGCGATCGACGCCTGTGCGAGCGTCAGCCCGACGATCCGCCACGTGCGCGGCCGCGAGAACACCTCGGCGAACGCGGACAGGTCGAGGTGCCCGTCGGTGACGAACCCCCGGCCGACCATCACGACGACCGGCCACGCGAAGAACACCCCGAGGAACAGCAGTGGCACGGCGACGGCGGCCGACCAGAACAGCACCTGCCCCGCGGAGGGGCGCGACGGGCGCGCGACCCGACCCGGCCCACCGGTCACCGGCAGGTCGGGTCGGGTCGCGGTCGCCGTGCTCATCAGCCGATCACGATCTCCGACCAGTCGGCGAGCCACGCCTCACGGTTCGTGGTGATCTCGTCGGGGGCGACCGAGAACGGCTTCGTGGCGAGCGGGGCCCACGTCGCCCAGTCGTCGGGCAGCGTCGCGGTGCTGCTCACCGGGTACATGTACATCGTCCCGGGGATGTCGTCCTGCACCTCGTCGGACAGCAGGAAGTCGAGCAGCTTCTGCGCACCCTCCGGGTTCTTCGCCCCCGCGAGGACTCCCGCGTACTCGACCTGGCGGAAGCACGTGTCGAGCAGCGCGCCCGTGGTCGGCTCGGTGCCACCCTCAGGCACGGTGAACGGCGGCGACGACGCATACGACAGGACGATCGGGCGCGGACCGTTGCCGCCGCCGCCGCTGAAGTCCGTGTCGTACGCCTCGGTCCAGCCGTCCGCGACCTTCAGGCCGTTGGCCTTGAGCTTCGTCCAGTAGTCCTGCCAGCCGTCCTCGCCGAACGCGCCGACGGTCGCGAGCAGGAACGCCAGGCCCGGCGACGACGTCACGGCGTTCGGGACGACGAGCAGGTCCTTGTACTCGGGCTTCGTCAGGTCGTCGAGCGTGCTGGGCTCGGCCAGGCCGTGCTCCGTGAACCACGTGTGGTCCGTGTTGATGCACACGTCGCCCAGGTCGACGGCGGTGAGCGCGTCGCTGCCACCGACCGCGTACTGCGCGGCGTCCTTCGCGGCGGGCGCGCTCGACGTGTACGGCACGACGACGCCCTCGTCGATCGCGCGGGACGCGAACGAGTTGTCGATGCCGTACGCGAGGTCGCCGAGCGGGGCGTCCTTGGTGAGGACGAGCTGGTTGACGAGCGTGCCCGCGTCGCCCGGCTGGACGACCTCGACCTTCAGGCCCGTCTCCTTCGTGAAGTCGTCGAGGATGCCGTCCGACAGCCCGAACGAGTCGTGCGCGACGAGCGTGACGGTGCCCGACGACGTCGACGTCGCGTCGCCGTCCGAGGCCGACGACGTGCCGATCGCCGAGCAGCCCGCGAGGGCCAGTCCGAGGGCCGCCGCGGCGGCGGCGGTCATGCGGGTGCGGGCGCTGCGGGTGCGGGCGCTGCGGGGGCTGCGGCCCGGGTGCGAGGACGTGCTCGCCATGTGTGGTGCTCCTCCTTGGTCATGAAGGAGGGGGTCGCCGCGCCCGTCGTCCGGTGTCCCCGCGGGGACGTCGGCGACGACCACGGAGACTGAGAAGCCCGACTCCCTACGCCGGTACCAACCGGATCAGGTTCGAGGGTCTGCGGTGGTCCGCACTCTCAGCGTCCCGGTGGGCCGGCTGCGTGCCGGTCCGCCTGACGCTCCCCTGTCGTTCGTCCGCGATCCTACGCCCGCGCCGGACGGCGCCCGGACGGGCGTCCAGACCCGTGCGGCGGCGACTCTCCCGGTCGCCAGTTACGGTGGGCGGCAGGCCCGTTCGCAGGCCCGTCACCTGGAGGTTCGTCATGGAGGAGCAGTCCTCGCACTCGATGGTCGCGAAGATCGCCGGCGCCGCCGTCACGATCCTCGCGGCGATGGTCGCGCGGCAGGTCGTCAACCAGGCGTGGAAGGCGTTCGCCGGGCGCCCCGCCCCCCAGCCCGACAACGCGGACGACGACTCGTCGCTCGGCGAGCTCGTCGCCGCCGCAGCCGCGATGGGGGCCGTCGTCGGGGTCTCCCGCGTCCTCGCGACCCGCGGCACCACGCGGTACGTGGCGAAGATCGAGCGCAAGCGCAGGACCGACCCGCTCTGACGCCCGGAAGGCGCCCCGTCAGATGGACGGGTCGTCGACCGTGAGGCGCGGCAGCGGCGACAGGTCCGGGACGGCCGGCTCGCAGAACACCTCGCGGAGCACCCGCCGGGCGGCGTACCACCCGGACAGCCCGTGCACCCCGGGTCCGGGCGGCGTCGACGCCGAGCACAGGTACACCCCGTCGCGTCCGGTGGCGTAGGGGTTGAGGCGCGCGGTCGGCCGCGCGAGCATCTGGCCGAGCGTCGCGGCGCCTCCGGCGATGTCGCCGCCGACGTAGTTCGCGTCGTGCTCGCTCATCCGGTTCGCCGGGACGCACCGGGACGCGACGACGACGTCCCGGAACCCGGGGGCGTACCGCTCGATGTGGGCGGTGACCGCCTCGGTGACGTCGACGTCGGAGTACGCCGGCACGTGCGCGTACGTCCACAGGGGTCGCAGGCCACCGGTGGCGCGGCCGGGGTCGACGACGGTCGGGTCGCTGACCAGGGTCGTCGGGCGGGCGGCGTGGCGTCCGGCCTCGACGTCGGCCTCGGCCGCCGCCATCTCGGCGCGCGTCCCGCCGACGTGCACGGTCCCCGCGAGGCCGACGTCGGGCACGGTCCACGGCACCGGTCCGGACAGCACGAAGTCGACCTTGGCGGCGGCGTTGCCGTGCCGGAACGACGTGAACGCGCGGCGGGTGCGGGCCGGGAGCCGGTCGCCGAGGATCTCGACGACGGCGCGCGGCGTGGTGTCGAACA
Organism: Cellulomonas chitinilytica; assembly: GCF_016862675.1. Classification (GTDB taxonomy): domain Bacteria; phylum Actinomycetota; class Actinomycetes; order Actinomycetales; family Cellulomonadaceae; genus Cellulomonas; species Cellulomonas chitinilytica. The sequence continues at coordinate 53,206 of NZ_BONK01000019.1, forward strand.
GGTAGCAGTGCGCGGGCGGCAGGTCGGCGTGGGTCCGCACGGAGTGGTCGGTGACGACCTGGCCGCCGTGCGCGACCAGGTCGGCGACGAGCGCCGCGACGATCGCGCCGGAGCCGCCGCGCGGGATGGGCCAGCCCGCGCCGGCGTGCGCGAGGGTCGCGAGCAGCAGGGCCGTGCCCGCGGCGGCCAGGGACGGCACGGGCGTGATGGCGTGCGACGCGACGCCGGTGAGCAGCGCGGGGGCGACGTCGTCGGAGAACCGGCGGTCCCACGCGCGCGTGCCGTGCTCGACGACCTCGAGCCCGAAGTGCAGCGCGGCCTTCGTGCCGTGGGGCAGCAGCCCGACGGGGATGCTGCGCTTGTCGCTGAGCGCGACCTGCACGGTGCGCTCGTGGTCGGCGACGAGGGGGCCGAGGACGTCGCGCCAGGCGGGGCCGTCGACCCCGAGCCCCTCGACGGTCCGGTCGAGGTCCCGCCAGGCGAGGCCGGCGCGGCCGTCCGCGAGCGGCTGCGCGAACGACACCTCGGGGGTCAGGAGCTCGACGCCCCGGGCCGCGAGGTCGAACTCGCCGAAGAACGGCGACGCCCACGCCATCGGGTGCACGGCGGAGCAGACGTCGTGCACGATCCCGTCGGCCAGGCCGAGGTCGAGCGTCCGGGCGCCGCCGCCGACGGTGGGCTGGGCCTCCAGGACGGTGACGCGCAGCCCGACGCGGGCGAGGGTGACGGCGGCCGCGAGCCCGTTGGGCCCCGAGCCGACGACCACGACGTCCCCGGTCATGTGCGTGCCTCCTCGTGCGATTCAAGCACCACCCCGGGCGGGCGTCAGCGGGCACACCTCTTGTGGTGATTTAGTCCGTGCGCCTATAGTCGGTGCACGGACTAAATCACCAGGCGAGGAGAGACACCGTGTGGACCACCGAGCACACCACCGAGACCGCCCTGACCCCGGCGACCGTCTGGGCCGCCCTCGTCGACCTGCACCGGGGCACGCTCACCTACCCCGGGGCCGACGTCTTCGAGCTGCACGGGCCGTTCGCCGTCGGCACCACGCTGTCGGTCACGCCCGACGGCGGACCCGGCACGTTCGAGTCGACCATCGTCGACGTCGTCGAGGAGCGCACCTACGCCGACGAGACCACCTTCGGCGACGTCACCCTCCTGTTCCGGCACACGCTCGCCCCGCTCGACGACGGCGGCACGCGGGTCACCCACCGCCTCGAGATCACCGGCCACGGCGCCGACACGACCGGGCCCGAGCTCGGCCCGCAGATCAGCGGCGACTTCCCCGAGTCGATGGCGGCGCTGCTCTCCGCGGCCGGGCAGCACGCATGACCCGCTTCGCGGGCGGCCCGTCGCAGAGCCCCGGCTTCCTCATGTGGCACGCGACGATGTCGTGGCAGCGCACCATGACGGCCACGCTCGCCCCGCTCGGCCTCACGCACGTGCAGTTCGTCCTGCTGGCCTGCGCATGGTGGCTGGCGTCGACCGACGAGCCACCGACCCAGGTGCGGCTCGCGGCCCAGGCGGGCACCGACGTGAAGATGACCTCCGACGTCGTCGCGCGGCTGGAGGGCAAGGGACTCGTCCGGCGGGCCGCGCACCCGACCGACGCCCGCGCGAAGGTCGTCACCGTCACGGACGAGGGCGCCGCGCTCGCCCGGCGGGCGATCGAGGAGGTCGAGGCGGCGGACGCCGAGTTCTTCGCGGCCGTCGACACGCCCGCCCTGGTGACTGTGCTGGCGACGCTCGCCGCGTCGGGGTGAGTCCCGGCCGGTGGTCGGATGTGGGAGGTTCGCGGCACGATCGTCCCCGCAGGACCGCGACCGGGCCTGCCCCACCGTCACCGGAGGTCGAGATGGCCGAGATCCTGCTGTTCCACCACGCCCAGGGGCTGACGCCCGGCGTCCTCGCCCTCGCGAACGCCCTGCGCGGCGCCGGTCACACCGTGCACACGCCCGACCTGTACGACGGGCACACGTTCGCGACCCTCGACGACGGGATCGCGTACGCGGGCGAGGTCGGGTTCGGCACCGTCATGGAGCGCGGCCGGGCCGCCGCGGACGGGCTGCCCGACGGCCTCGTCTACGCCGGCATCTCGCTCGGGGTCATGTCCGCCCAGCTCCTCGCCCAGACCCGGCCCGGCGCGCGCGGCGCGGTGCTGCTCGAGTCCTGCGTGCCCCCGACCGAGTTCGGCGACGGCTGGCCCGCGGGTGTGCCGGTGCAGGTGCACGGCGGGGACGCCGACCCGTTCTTCGCGGGCGAGGGGGACATCGACGCGGCCCGCGCCCTGGTCGCGTCGGTGGAGGACGGCGAGCTGTTCGTCTACCCCGTCGACCGGCACCTGTTCACCGACGGGAGCCTCGCGTCGTCCGACCCGGCCGCGGCGGCGCTGGTCACCGAGCGGGTGCTCGCGTTCCTCGACCGGCTCGGGTGACGCGCTAGCGGCCGGCGCGGCCGTCGGGTGGCGCGCCGGGCCCGGCGCCGTTCGCGTCCCCGAGGTCCCGGGTCAGCTCGTCGACCACGAGCAGGTCGGAGCGCACCTTCCCCGTCCGGAACCCGGCCCGGCCGACCATGTGGGCGGCCACGGGTGCGGTGAGCATCTGGAACACGACGACCAGCACGAGCGCCCACACCGCCCCACCGGACCGCAGGCGCAGCGCGAGCCCGACGAGCATCAGGACCAGGCCCAGGACCTGCGGCTTCGTGCCGGCGTGCATGCGCGAGAGCAGGTCGGGGAAGCGCAGCACGCCGACACCGGCGGCGAAGGCGAGGAACGCGCCACCGAGCAGGCAGACCATCGACACGACGTCCGCGACCGTGTCCCAGGCTCCGTGCGTCATCGGACCTCCCCCGCTGCTCCGCCGCCGTGGTGCTCGTCGGTGTCGACGGGCGGGTGCTCGTGGTGATCGCCGCTCACCGCCTGCTCGGCGGCGGCGACGTCCGCGTCCTCGGCGGCCCGTCGGGCGGCCTCCTCGGCGGCGATCTCCTCGCGGGTGCGCACCCGCCCCTCGCCCTCGGGCTCCACGGACGCGAACCGCGCGATCGTCACCGACCCCACGAACCCGACGAGCGACAGCACCACGAGGATCGGCACCACGTCGGCCCGGCGGTACACCGCGGCGTACAGCGCGATGCCGGCGAGCATCGTGGTGACGACGATGTCGAGGGCGACGGTCCGGTCCAGCATCGAGGGACCCTTCTCGGCCCGGACCACCGCGAGCGCCGCCCCGGCGACGAGGAGGGCGGAGCACACCAGCACGACGACGCTCACGGTCCCACCGCCACGAGATGAGCGGCCGCGAGCTCCTCGTCGGACGCGAACGCCCGCAGCACGCGTGCCTCCTGGTCGAGCACGACCTGCCGGGCCGCCTCGATGCCGCCGGACTGCCGGACGTCGAGCACGTGCAGGTAGAGCATCCCGGTGAGCCGGTGCGCCTCGACGACCAGGGAGCCCGGCACGAGCGAGCACAGCTCGGCGGTGAGCGTGAGGTACAGGTCGGAGTGGCTGCGCAGCTGGACGCCGATCACGGCGCCGCGCGGCGTGTACCGGGGGCGCAGCGCGATGAGGCTGACCTCGAACGACGCCCGCACGAGGTCGACGGCGAACCGGCCGACCAGGTGCAGGAGCGGCCAGAACCGCAGGTGCCCGTGGAACCAGATGGGCGCCATCCGCAGACCGGTCGTCACGACGAACCCGATCACGAGCCCCGCGAGCACGTTGCCGACGGACAGGTCGCCCCAGAGGAACACCCACACGACGGTCAGCCACACGACCGTGGCCCACTGGGTGCGCCACCGGGCGCGGCGCGGGTGCAGGCTCATCCGTCGCTCCCCGTCTCGTGAGACCCGTCGGAGGCGACGTCCGTCAGCTTCGCGGACTCGCCCGTGCCCCGCTCGCCGTCGGGCAGCACGGCGTCGATGTACGGCGTCCGCTCGGTGAGGGCGACGGCGGCCCGTCCCGTGTAGGCGTACAGCGGTCCGGCGGCGAGCGTCAGGGTGAGGCCGACGGCGACGAGCGCGGCGGCAGGGCCGACCATCCCGAACGGCAGCCGCACGGGCGGGCGCTCGACGGGCGGGGTCTGCCAGAACGCCTTGTTCCACGCCTTGACCAGCGCGTACAGGGTGAGCAGCGACGTGACGACGGACCCGACGACGAGCACGTACGCGAGCGGGGTGCCGACCGCGACGCCGGCCTGCAGCAGCCCGACCTTGCCGAGGAACCCGGACAGCGGCGGGATGCCGGCGAGGTTCATCGCGGGCACGAAGAACAGGATCGCCAGCACGGGCGTGAGCTTGGCCAGGCCGCCGAGCTTCGTCAGGGACGTCGACCCGCCCGCACGCTCCACGAGCCCGACGACGAGGAACAGGGCCGTCTGCACGGTGATGTGGTGCGCGACGTAGTAGATCGCGGCCGTCCAGCCCTCGTCGGTGGACAGGGCGATGCCGAACACCATGTACCCGATGTGGCTGACCAGCGTGAACGACAGGAGCCGTTTGATGTCGTCCTGCGCGACCGCGCCGAGGATGCCGACGACCATCGTCGCGAGCGCGAGCCACAGCAGCACGTCGTCGAGCCGGCCGTCGGGGAACAGCAGGGTCTGGGTGCGGATGATCGCGTAGACGCCGACCTTGGTGAGCAGGCCGGCGAACACCGCGGTGACGGGTGCGGGGGCCGTCGGGTAGGAGTCCGGGAGCCACGCGGACAGCGGGAACACGGCCGCCTTGATGGCGAACGCGAGGATCAGCAGCACCTGCAGCACGAGCCGCACGCCGGGGTCGATCTCAGGCAGCCGCAGGGCGAGCTGCGCGAGGTTCACCGTGCCGCACGCGGCGTAGATCATCGCGAGGGCGACCAGGAACAGCACCGACGAGAGCAGGGCCACGACCACGTAGATCGTCCCCGCGCGGATCCGCTCGCCGGTGCCCCCGAGGGTCAGCAGCACGAACGACGCGGCGAGCAGGATCTCGAACCCGACGTAGATGTTGAACAGGTCGCCGGACAGGAACGCGTCGGCGACCCCGGCGGTCAGCACCAGGTACGTCGGGTGGAAGATCGAGATCGGCGCGGACTCCTCGTCGTCCTCGTTGCCCTGGGCCAGCGAGTAGAGCAGGACGCAGAGAGTCACGGCCGACGAGATGGTGAGCATGAGGGCCGACAGGCGGTCGGCGACGAGGTCGATGCCGACGGGTGCGGCCCAGCCGCCGACGTCGACCACGAGCGGGCCGTCGTCCACGACCACGAGCAGGGCCACCGACGCGACCAGCACGATGGTCAGCGCGCCGACCGACACGATGCGCTGCAGGTTGGGCCGCCGGTAGAGCGCGAGCGCGAGCCCGGCCGCGAACAGCGGGACGACGACGGGCATCGGGACGACCCAGGAGAGGTCGCTCATCGGGCCACCTCCTCGACCGGGTGGCCCTCGTCCGTCTCGTCGTGCGCCTCGGCGGCCTCCTCGTCGAGCGTCGGCACCGGGCCCTCCTCGTCGCTGTCCCGCACGGCGAGCTCGTCGATCGCGGCGAGGCGGGCGATGCGGCGGTCCTCGACGTCGTCCTGCACCTCGTCGTGCCGGTGCAGCTGCCACGACCGGTAGGCCATGGCCAGCAGGAACGCGGTCATGCCGAGCGTGATGACGATCGCGGTGAGGACCATCGCCTGCGGCAGCGGGTCGCTCATCTCGCCGTCGGGCGTGACCCCGACGATCGGCGGTCCGCCCGCGGCGCCACCCGCGACGAGGAACAGCAGGTTCGCGCCGTTGCCGATGAGGATCACGCCGATGAGGACGCGCGACAGGGAGCGCTCGAGGAGCAGATAGACGCCGACCGTGAAGAGCACGGCGATCGTCACGACGAGGACGAGGTTGGGGCTCATGTCGATCACGGCCGCACCCCCGGTGCGTCCGCGGGCTCGGCGTCGCCGCCGACCGCTTCGCCGACCTCGGCGTCCTCACCCGTCTCCGCCCGCCGGTCGATCTCCGCGCCGAGGCTGCGCAGCACGTCGAGCACCAGCCCGACGACGACCAGGTAGACGCCGATGTCGAAGAACAGGCTGGTGACCAGGTGGACGTCCCCGATCACCGGTACGTGCAGGTCGAGCTGCCACGACTGGAGCACCGACCCGCCCACGAGCTGGGCGACGAGCCCGACGCCGGCCGAGAGGAACAGCCCGCCGCCGAGCAGCAGACCGGGCTGCACGGGCGCCGCCTCGCCGAGCTCGTACCGGCCGCCCGCGAGGTACCGGACGATCAGCGCGATGCCCGTCACGAGACCCGCGGCGAAGCCGCCGCCGGGGGCGCTGTGCCCGCTGAACAGCAGGTACACCGAGTAGACGATCATCGTGTGGAACAGCAGCCGGACCACGACCTCGAAGATCACGGACCGCCGCTGCGGGGCCAGGGTGCGGCCCGCGCGCAGCCACTCCCGGGCCCGCGCGGCGGACCGGGGGGCCACCTCGCTCGTCGGGCCCTGGCCGCGGGACTCGTCGGCGCCGCTGCGGGGCCCGTCAGGGCGGCGCAGCTGCGCCATCGTGTCGGGGACCTCGCCCCACACGGCACGGTCGGCGGGCGCGTCGCGCTCGCGGAAGATCGCCCCGGCACGGCGGGAGAGGAACACGAGCGACGCGACGCCGGTGGCGGCCACCAGGAGCACGGAGATCTCGCCCATCGTGTCCCACGCCCGGATGTCCACGAGGGTCACGTTGACGATGTTCTTGCCGCCCCCGAACGTCACGGCCTCGTCGGCGAAGTGCTCGGAGACGGGCGCGTGCAGGCGGGCGCCCGGCGCGACGAGGGCGATCCCGGCGACCGTCAGGCCGACCGCGAGCCCGATGCCGAGCCGCACCCACCGACTCCCGGCGAGCGGCCGGTCGGAGAAGTACGGGGGCAGCCGCCGCAGCACCAGCACGAACACGACGAGCGTGACCGTCTCGACGAGCACCTGCGTGAGGGCCAGGTCGGGGGCGCCGTGCAGGAGGTACAGGCCCGCGACGGCGTACCCGCCGATGCCGAGCAGGATCACGGCTTTGAGCCGCCGGCGGGCTCGGGCCACGAGGATCGCGGACACGACCGTCATGCCGCCGAACACGACCTGGGCGGGCTGGTCCCACGCCGTGACGTCGCCCGGGAGCGTCGTCGACACGAGGGTCGTGCCGCCCACGCCGACGACGAACACCAGCAGGATGATGCCGAGGTACAGGGGCAGCGAACCGCGCTGGGTGACGGCGGTGACGTCGGCGGCGACGTCGTCGAGGCGGCGCATGAACCGCCGGTACACGCGGTCCGCCTCGGGCCCGCGGTACACCCCGGCCTGCCACCGCTCGACCCGGTCGCGGACCGCGAACAGCAGCGCACCGGCGGCGAGGATGCCGAGCGTGAGGACGAAGGTCGGCGTGAACCCGGCCCACAGCGTGAGGTGCCCCGGCGCACCTTCCGGGTAGGTGTCCGCGTACGGGTCGAGCAGGTGCTCGCCGAGCTGCGGCAGCAGCGCGACGGCCAGCCCGAGCACCGCGAGGATCAGCGCCGGCCACACGAGCAGCAGCGACGGCGTGGTGATCTTCGCGGGCGCCGCGGTCGACGTGCCCGCGTCGGCGATGCTCAGGCCGTGGCCCTCGTCGGACTCCGTCACGGCGGCGGGCACCACGGCGGGCTTCGTCGAGAAGGCCCCCCACCACAGCCGGCACCCGTACGCGACGGTCAGCACGGAGCCGACGGCGACGGCGCCGAGCACCCACGGCAGGTCGTGCAGCGACTCGAGCCCGGCCTCCTTCGCGACGTACCCGGCGAACGGCGGCAGGCCGATCATCGACGCCGTCGCGAGAGCCCCGGCGGTCGCCGTGAGCGGCAGCCGCCGGCCCACCCCGGACAGCCGCCGCAGGTCACGGGTGCCGGTCGCGGCGTCGATCCCGCCGACCACCAGGAACAGCGACGCCTTGAACATCGCGTGCGCGCCGAGCATCGCCAGCCCCGCGAGCGCCGCCGCCTTCGTCCCGAGCCCGACGAGCAGCACGATCAGCCCGAGCTGGCTGACCGTGCCGAACGCGAGCACGAGCTTGAGGTCGTGCTGCCGCAGCGCCCGGTAGCCGCCGAGCAGGAGCGTGCCGCAGCCGAGCGTCAGGACGATCCCGTGCCACGCCTCGTTCGTCGAGTAGGCCGGCGCGAACCGCGCGACGAGGTAGACACCGGCCTTCACCATCGCCGCGGCGTGCAGGTAGGCGCTCACGGGCGTCGGCGCGGCCATCGCGGCGGGCAGCCAGAAGTGGAACGGGATGAGCGCCGACTTGGTGATCACGCCGATGAGCAGGCAGACGACCGCGACCGTGGCGACCGTGCCGCCCGGCGGGTCCGCGATCACCGCCGACAGCCGGTACGTGCGCGCCGCCTGCCCGAGCAGCACGACGCCGACGAGCATGGCGAGGCCGCCCGCGGTCGTGATGACGATGGCCTGCATGGCCGCCCGGCGGCTCGCCTTGCGGTCCGCGTAGTGGCCGATGAGCAGGTACGACGTGACCGTCGTGAGCTCCCAGAAGACGAACAGCAGCAGCATGTCGTCGGCCGTGACCAGGCCGAGCATCGCCCCCGCGAACGCGACGAACACCCCGCCGAACCGGCCGAGCCCGTGGGCCGCCGCGGAGAAGTACCCGGCGCAGTACACGAGCACCAGGGCGCCGACGCCCCCGACGACGATCGTCATCAGCCACGCCAGCGTGTCGAGCCGGAAGCTCAGCTCCAGACCCAGCGCGGGGATCCACTCGACCTGCTCGACGGGCCCCCGGCCGTCCGCCACCGCCGACGTCCACGACAGCGCCCACACGAACGCGCTCGCCGGCGCGAGGGCCAGCAGCCAGAACGCGCGGCGACCGAACCAGGAGAACAGGGCGGGCGCGACGACGGCGGCTGCGAAGTGCACGAGCAGCAGCAACAGCACGCGTCCGGCTCCGTCCGGTCGAGGGCGGGTGGTCGGTCGGTCGGTCGAAAGGATTTGGTCAAGACACTATCAAGTGCTCCCGCACCGACTGCTCACACCACGACCACATCGCACTGCACGCCGGGGGCTCGCGCCAGTCGCCGGTCCCGGGTCAGCAGCGGGCAGCCGAGCCGCTCCGCGACCGCCACGTAGGCGGCGTCGTACCCGCTCAGCGCACCCGTCAGCCGCCAGACGTCGCCCCGGACCGCGGCGAACGGCCACAGGTCGACGGGGAGCGTGGCGAAGGCGTCGAAGGCGAGCGTCGCCTCGGTGCCCGACAACGCCCGCGCTGCCCGGTGCCGACGCAGCACGTTCGTCACCTCGTGCGGCAGCAGGTCCGGCGCCGCCAGGCGGGCGGCCCCGACGTGCCGCGCGACAGCCTCGCCGTCGCCGTCGGGATCGAGCAGGAGGGTGAGGATCGCCGAGGCGTCGACGACGAGGTGGCTCACCTGCGATCGGCGTCGAGGTCGTCGAGCACGCGGGACAGGTCGAACGGCGGGTAGGCGCGCGCCCGGGAGCGGATCGCCGCCACGGCGTCCGCCGCCGTCGGGTAGGCGCTGAGGTCGATGAGCTGAGCGCGCAGGTACTCCTGCAGCGACCGGCCCGAGCGCGCAGCCCGGGCGGCCAGCTCGTCGCGCACGTCGTCGGGGACGTCCCGGACGGTGATGGTGACGCTCATGCCGCGATTCTAGCGTCGCTGCATGCAGAACGCCTGCACGCCCCGGACTCGGCGGGACGGCTCCCGGCGGGGTCGGCGCGGGCCACTACCGTGGCGCCGTGGATCCGCTGCAGTGGGTGTGTCTCGGGCTGGTCGTCGTGGCGACCGTCGTCGGTGTCGGTCTGTTCGCGCGCGGGGCCGTGTCGATCGGCCGCACCGCGGCGATCGGGAAGCCCGCGCCCGGGCGGCTCGGGCCCGTCGGGACCCGGCTCGGCACGCTCGCGCGGGAGGTCCTCGGGCACACCCGGTTCCAGCACCGGCCCGTCGTCCGGGCGGCGCACTGGGTCGTCATGGTGTCGTTCCCGCTGCTGTTCGTCACGCTCGTCACCGGGTACGGGCAGGTGGTGGACCCGGAGTGGTCCCTGCCGGTCATCGGCCACCTCCCGCCGCTCGAGTGGGCGATCGAGCTGTTCGCGTGGCTCGCCCTCGTCGGGATCGTCGCGCTGTTCGTGCTGCGGCTGCGGCTCGGGTCGACGCGGCGCGCGTCGCGGTTCTTCGGGTCGAACCAGGGACAGGCGTTCTTCGTCGAGTTCACGGTGTTCGCCGTCGTGCTCGCGGTGATCCTGCTGCGCGGGCTGGAGTACGCGCTGGCCTCCCAGGACCCGGCGACCGCAGGGATCGCGAACGCGTGGCACTTCCCGCTCACCGCCTGGTTCGGGGCGTCGTGGGTGCCGGTCGCGCACGACACCCTCGCCACCGCCGTCGTCGTCATCGCGACCGTGAAGATCCTCGTGTCGATGTCGTGGTTCGTCGTCGTCGGGCTGCAGCCCACGATGGGCGTCGCGTGGCACCGGTTCGTCGCGATCGTCAACGTGTACGCCCGCCGCGAGGCCGCGGGCGGTCCGGCGCTCGGCCCCCTGGCGCCCCTCACCGACCGCAGCGGCGCGCCGATCGACCTCGCCGCGCTGGAGGACCTCCCCGACGACGCCCGCCTCGGCGCCGGCGCGATCGAGGACCTGTCCTGGAAGCAGCTCCTCGACACCGCGACCTGCACCGAGTGCGGCCGCTGCCAGGACCAGTGCCCGGCGTGGGCCACGGGCAAGCCGCTGTCGCCGAAGCTGGTCACGCTCGCGCTGCGGGACCACGCGGCGGCGACGGCGCCGTACCTCCGCGCGGGGTCGGGTTCGACCGGGGAGACGGAGGCATCGTCCTCCCCGCGCTCCGGCCGCGGAGCGACGGTCGAGGAGTCGCACGCCGGGATCGACCTCGTCGCGTCGGGACTCATCGACCCCGACGTCCTGTGGGCCTGCACCACGTGCGGCGCGTGCGTGCAGCAGTGCCCGGTGGACATCGAGCACGTCGACACCATCGTCGACATGCGGCGCTACCAGGTGCTCATGGAGTCGGCGTTCCCCAAGGAGCTCGGCGGCACGTTCACCAAGCTCGAGCGGCAGGGCAACCCGTGGGGCCTGCCCGCCCGCGCCCGGCTCGACTGGGCCAAGGGGCTCCCGTTCGACGTCCCCGTGGTCGGCGCCGACGTCGAGTCCGCCGCCGACGTCGACTACCTGTTCTGGGTCGGCTGCGCGGGGGCCTACGAGGACCGCGCGAAGAAGACCACCCGGGCCGTCGCGGAGCTGCTGCACACCGCGGGCGTCACGTTCGCCGTGCTCGGCGACGGGGAGTCGTGCACCGGCGACCCCGCCCGGCGGGCCGGCAACGAGCTGCTCTACCAGATGCTCGCGTCCGCGAACGTCGAGGTCCTGACCGAGGTCGGCGCGCAGCGGATCGTCGTCACGTGCGCGCACTGCTTCAACACGATCTCGCGGGAGTACCCGCAGCTCGGCGGCCGGTTCGACGTCGTGCACCACACGGAGCTGCTCAACACCCTGGTCGCCGACGGGCGGCTCGTCCCGCTGCCGGCCGACGACACCCGCAGCGTCACGTACCACGACCCCTGCTACCTGGGCCGGCACAACCAGGTCTACTCGCCGCCCCGCGAGCTGCTCGGCGCCCTGCCGGGCGTGCAGCTCGCCGAGATGCCCCGCAACCGGGAGCAGTCGTTCTGCTGCGGCGCGGGCGGCGCACGGATGTGGATGGAGGAGTCGATCGGCACCCGCATCAGCACCGCGCGGGCCGAGGAGGCGATCGGCACCGGCGCGGACGTCGTCGCGACGGCCTGCCCGTTCTGCTCGGTGATGCTGTCCGACGGCGTCGCCGCGGCCGCGTCGGGCTCGGCCGGTCCGTCGACGGGTCCCTCCGCCGGCTCCCCCACCGGCCCCGCGACCGGCCCTGCCGCCCGTGCGGCCGTCGGCGTCCCCGAGGTCGCCGACATCGCCACGCTCCTGCTCGACCGCGTCCGCGCCACCAGGACAGGGGACGACGCATGACCGCCACGCCCGACGCGGCCGACCGCACCCCGACCGACTCGCACCCGACCGCCCCTGACCCGACCGACCCAGGCCGGGCCGCCGCCGGACCCCGCACCGCCGCGCAGCGCCGCGCCGACACCGAGCACCGGCTGACCCACGACGTCGACGCGTGGGTCGCGACCGTCGACGACGCCGCGACACCCCGCCTCACGGTCCTGTCGTTCCTGTGGGACGGCTCGACGCTGCTCCTGTCCACGGCGTCGGCGAGCCCCGCGGGCCGGAACCTCGCGACGAACGCCACCGTCCAGGTCGGCATCGGCCGGACCCGGGACGTCGTCCTCGTCGGCGGCACCGTCGAGGTGGTCGACCGCGACACGCTCTCCGCCCAGGAGGGCGACGCCTTCGCCGTGAAGACGGGCTTCGACCCCCGCACGATCCGGTCCGCGTACGCCTACTACCGGGTGCGCCCGGTGACGGTGCAGGCGTGGCGCGAGGAGGACGAGCTCGCCGGCCGCTGGCTCATGCGCGACGGCGTCTGGCTCGCCTGACACCCGTCCACGACGCCACGCACGCCACGCCGACCCAGGCCGCCGCCACCCGTCGCCGGAGGACGCCGGTCTCGCTGGCCGAGCCGGGCTCGGCCGGGCCCAGTGGGTCAGCGGGCGGTGGCCTGCTTCCAGTAGCCGCAGAACGTCACGTGGGACTTCGGGACGCCGCGCTCGCCGACGAGCAGCCGGCGGGCGCCCGTCGCGAGCCGCGACTCGCCGACGGCGAACGCGTACGGGACGCCGTCGGGCCAGGGCAGCTCGCGCAGGTGGGCGAGGGCCCGGTCGCCGACCCGGTCCGCCGCGCCGCGCGGCAGCCAGTGCACGGACATCCCGGCGGGGGCGTCGACGTCCTGCGCGTCGGCCAGGTCGGGGAGCTCGACGATCGCGTGCCCGACGGCGTCCCGCGGCAGGTCCCGCAGGATCCCGGCGACGGCGGGCAGCCCGCTCTCGTCGGCCACGAGCAGCGTCCAGTCGGCCGGCACGGGCGCCCACCCGCACCCCTGGTCGATGAACGCCACCTCCGTGCCCGGCTGCACCGCCTGCGCCCACGGGCCGGCGACCCCGGTGGTCCCGTGGCAGACGAAGTCGATGTCGAGCTCGGGGACGTCGGGCCGGAACGCCCGCACCGTGTAGCTGCGGATCACCGGGCGGGTCGACTTCGGCAGCGTGAGGTAGCGCAGGTAGGCGCGGGTGTCGAAGCGGTCCGGCAGGTTGTCGAAACGGGCGTGGTCGTCGACGGGGACGGCGAGACGGAACCACTGGTCGAACCCGCGGTGCTCGAACCGGCGCAGGTCGTCGCCCGTGAGGGTCACCCGGACCATGTGCGGGCTGACCTGCTCCGTGCGCGCGACGGTCGCGTGCACGAGGCCGGTCGGGGCGTGGGTCACGGTGATGGTGGGCACGTGGTCTCCTGGGTGTCCGGGCTGGTGGTGGGTCGGTCGAGGAAGGCCAGCTGGGCGTCCTTGTGCGGCAGGCGGACGACGGGTCCGACGACGAACCCGAGCCGGCGCATCCGGGCCAGCACCCGGTCGTTGCGGACGTCGGGCTCGACGACGATCCGCCGGGCCCCCGGCTGCGCGAACAGGAACTCGACGAGCGCGCCGAGGAGCCGGGTCGCGAACCCGGCCCGCCCGGCACGACCGACGAGCAGGTGGACGCCGACGTCGCCCGGCAGTACGTCGTACGTGTCGCCGACCGGGTCGTGCGCCGGCTCGTACGTCTGCAGCAGCGCGGCCGGCTCGTCGTCGCAGGTCACGACGAACGCGTGGTGCGTCGGGAGCGAGTCGACGTAGGCGTACAGGTCGCGCAGCTCGTCGCGGGGCAGGTCGCCGAGCCCCCAGAACCGGGTGCCCGGTCCGGTGACCCAGCCGTGCACGGTGTCGAGGTCGGCGTCGGGGTCGAGCACGCGGACCCGCACGTTGCCGAGGCCGTCGACGACGCGCGCGTGCACGACCTCGCCGCGGGACCCGGCGGCGAGCCGCAGCGCTGCGGTCACGAGGTGCCCCCGACCGGCCACGGCTCGGGGTCGAGCAGCTCCCAGTCGGTCACGACCGGCACCGTCCGGGCCGCCGCCCAGTCGCCGAGCTGGTCGGTGAAGTGCGGGTCCCGCGGGTCGCTCGCGGCGCCGAACGGCACGCCCCACCGGCTGTTCCGGCGGTCGTCGAGGTCCCACACCCACCGCGCGACCGACCCGCGGTAGACGCTGCCTCCGAACCCGGGCAGGCCGGTCGTGGACCGCACGCAGTCGCCGTCCCCGGCGAGCGGGACGGCAGCCACTGTCGGGGCGACGACGCCGGGGATCCCGTCGAGCACGTGCACGGGCCGCACCCGGTGCACGTCTCCCCACGCCTGCGGCTCGACGGTCGCGACGTCCTCCCACGCGTCCCGCAGCACGGCGGCGGGGTCGAGCGCGGGCTCGTCGAGCAGCCGCGGCAGCGCGTCCGCGACGCGTCCCGCGACGGCGAACCAGGGGTCGAACAGGGCCCCGTCGCCGTGCGGCTCGTGCAGCGGCGCGAGGACGGGGTGCGCCACGAGCCGGTCGATCACGGCCGACCGCCACCGCACGAACAGGGCCGCGTCCGGGCTGGCGGCGTCCATCCGGCGGTCCCAGGCGAGCAGCCGCGCGCGGGCGGCGTCGGCGGCCGGCGTGAGCCCGTCGAGGGTGGCCGCCCGAGCGAGCAGCGGCTCGGCGGTGGGCAGGAGCGTGTCCCCGTGGACGGCCGCCAGGTCGTCCACCGTGAGCGAGCCACGCCCCCGCAGCAGGTCGGCGATCCGGTGCGCGCGCGACGACGACGGGTACCCGCTGCCGAGGTCGGGCGCGCGGCCGGCGGGCCGCTCGTTGGCGTCGACCGCCACGCCGGTCACCGCGACCGGCTCCGGCAGCACGAGCCACGGCGCGGGCCGGGCGGCGGGCGACCACGCGTCGAGCGGGAACCGGCGGTCGGACGGGGGCCGTACGGGTGCGCGCCCGGCGGTGAGGCTGAGCACGGTGCCGTCGGTGTCGGCGGTGAGCACGCGGTTCACCGGGTCGACCCAGCCCGCGAACGCCGCCGCGACGTCGTGCGCGGTCCGGGCTCGCAGCAGCGCCGGCAGGCACGCGACCCCGAGGTCGAGGTCGACCCGGGCCGGCATCCGCACGCTGTAGGCGGCGCCGGCGCCCCGGTCGACGACGACGGGCCCGCGCCGCGTCTCGAGGATCTCGACCGGCTCGTCGTCCGCGCCCCGCACCCCGATCCGCTCGGTCGACACGGTGGTCGGCTCCCACCCGTCGGGCCCGAGCGCCCGCACCCGGTCGCCGTCGCGGTGCAGCCGCTCGCGGAACAGGTCGACGTGGTGCGCCATCGCGTTCGTGATGCCCCACGCGACGGTCCCGGTGTGGCCGAAGTGGGCGACGCCCGGCACGCCGGGGAACGCGAGCCCGACGACGTCGTACTCCGGGCACGCGAGCCTGACCTGCTGGTACGGGCCGGGCAGCTCGAGGATCCGGTGCGGGTCGCCCGCGAGGAGCGGGCGGCCGGACGCCGTGCGGGAGCCGTGCAGGGCCCACGCGTTGCTGCCCGCGACGGGCTCGTGCGCGGTGCCGTCCTGCGCGTCCCGGCCTGGCGGGGTCCCGTCGGGCACGACGACCGCCGCGAGCTCGGGCCCGAGCGTCCGCAGCACGTGGTCGTGCCACAGCAGCCGCGGGAACGTCGAGAACAGCGCGTGCGCGACGAGCAGCACGCCGAGCGGTGCCCACACGGGCCACGGCTCAGGCTCGACGACGTCCCCGAACCGGGCGTCGAGCGCGGCGACCTCGGGCGGTCGCCCGCCGGCGAGGAGGCCGTCACGGACGCCGTCGACGTACGCGGCGACCCAGTCCTGGACGTCGGCGGGGAGACGGTCGAACGCGCGCTGCGCGGTGTCGGCGAGCCGCGCCCTGCGGGCGAACCGGTCCCACTCGACGCCCGCGGCGCCCAGGTGCTCGGCGAGCCGCCCCTCGGCCCGCCACCGGTCGACCTCGATCTGCCAGCCGCGGTCGAGCGCGGTGACCCGACCCTGGCCGCGGGCGAGCGCCAGGTGGTCGCCCGCCCGCACGTGCGGGACGCCCCAGGCGTCGCGGAACAGATCGGCCGTCATGGGCGGCCGATCGGGTTGGCGAGCGTGCCCGCGTAGATGAGCGAGCCCGACTGGTCGGTGAGGTCGACCATCTGGAGCGTGTTGCGCAGCTGCAGCCGGTTGAGGCAGGAGTGCGCGAACCGGCGTCCCCGCAGGTCCACCCCGGTGCGCAGGCTCGGGTGGTCGGCGGCGTGCCGGTCGACGCACGCGGCGACGAGCGCCCAGAACCGGTCCTGCGGCAGGACCCCGTCGGTGTGCAGGATCGCGGCGAGGTGCCGCAGGAACCCGTCGAGCACGTCGGTCTGGATCGCGAGCGCCTTCTCGGTGTCGTCGACGGGCTGCACGATGCGCCGCACGGCCTCGGGCAGGTCACGCTCCGCCAGCACGGCGACCTCCTCGCCGATGTCCTTCATGAACACCCCGACGGGCACATGGTCCTCCAGCACGAGGATCAGGTTCTCGCCGTGCGGCATGAACGCGAGGTCGTGCACCAGCAGGCAGTGCACGAGCGGCCGCAGGTAGGCGTGCAGGTAGCGGCGCACCCACTCGTCGGGGGCCAGCCCGGACGCCCGGACGGCCTCGGTCACGTAGGCCACGCCGGCGGCGTCCCGGTGCAGCAGGGCCGCCATCGTGGCGAGCCCGTGACCGGGCCCGACGAGCGGCACCGGGCTCTCACGCCACAGCGCGGCGAGCATCTTGCGGTGCGCGTTCGGCCGGTCGGTGCGGTGGTAGGCGTCGCCGGTGTACCCGATCGACGCCCGTTCCCGCAGCACCCGGAACCCGCACGCGACGAGCGTCGGGTCGTTCCCGACGAGGTCCGCGACCCAGTCGTTGATCGCCGGGGTGTGCCGCATGTACGCCGGTGACAGTCCCCGCAGGAAGCCCATGTTCTGGATGGCGAGCGCGACCTTCACGTAGTGGCGGTCGGGCCGCGACACGTTGAGCAGCGTCCGGATCGACTGCTGCGCGCGGTACTCGTCGGGCCCCTCGCCGAGCAGGACGAGGTCGCGGCGCGCGACGTCCGGCGCGAACGTGACGGCGACCCGGTGCTCCCACTGCCAGGGGTGCACCGGCAGGAACCGGTACTCGTCGGGGTCGAGGCCCTGCGCCCGGACGCGGTCGCGGAGGTCGTCGAGGAGGTCCCCGAGCTCGGCCCGGTACAGCCCGTCCTCGTCGAGCCCGTCGCCCAGGGCCAGGTGGCTCGACGCCCGGCGGACGGCCAGCCACAGCAGCCGGACCGGTGCCCCGGACTCGGGCGCGAACGCGGCGTGCTCGCCGACCCCGAAGCCGATCCGCCCGTTGTTCGCGACGAACCCGGGGTGCCCCTCCGTCATGGACCGCTCGACCGTCGCGAGGTCCGCGTCGAGCAGCTCCGCCGCCGACGGGCCGCCGTGGTGGGCCTTGAACGCGGCGCTCGCGAGCGTCGAGGACAGCTCCTCGAGGTACACGGGCAGCAGGTCGTCGGGGATCCGGAGCAGCGGCTGCAGCTCGAGGACCAGCGCGAGCACGTCGAGCGGCGCGTCCTCACCGTCGACCGTGCGGGTCACGGACGCCTTCTCGACGGCCCAGTGCTCGAGCGCGAGCCGCCGGGCGCGGAACCGGTACTCGACGCGCCCGTCGTCGGTCGTGACGCGGTACGTCGACGGCTCCTCGGGGTGGTCGGCCGCGTCGGGGTCGTCAGGCGCCGGTGCGAGCAGCCGCTCGTGGGAGAGCTCGGACAGCGCCTTCGTCACGAGGTGCCGCTGCGCGACGGCCATCGCCGCCGGGGTGAGGTGCGCGGCGGGGTCGACGGGCCGGGCCGGGGCGCCGGCGAGCGTCGGACGGGTCAGCGTCTCGGTCATCGGGCCACCGCCGTCGTCAGGGGGTCGGACGCCCGGGCCGACGCTGCGCCGCCGGGCTGGAGGTCGGCGAACCCGCCGTCGGGGGCGCCCAGCGGGCTCGCGGCGAAGTCGTCGCGCGTGCACACCGCGAGCGTCGCCCGCTTCCCCGGCAGGTCCACCTCGCGCAGCACCCGGAACCCGGCCAGCGCGTTCTTCACGGCGATCCGCGTGTTGCGCACGTCCGGCTCGACGACCACGCGGGACGCCCCGAGGGTGTCGAAGCAGTGCCGCATCGTCGCGGCCATGACCGCGGACGTCAGCCCGTGCACGGGCGTCCCGAGAGGCGGCGCGACGAGCAGGTGCATGCCGAGGTCCCCGGGCGCGGCGTCGTGCACGCCCGCGAGCAGCACGCACGCGGGGTCGTACGTCTCGACGAGGAACGTCGGCCCGCCGTCCACCAGTCCGAGCCAGCCGTCCTGGTGCGGGTGGGCGACGACCCCGGCCAGGTAGTCGCGCGTGCCCGTGAGGTCGAGCCCGTCCATGGCCCAGAAGGCGGACGCCGGGTGCCGGAACCACGCGTGCACCACCGCGGCGTCACGCGCCGGGTCGACGGGCCGCAGCGTCAGCACGCTCACGCCTCCCCCACCCCGACGAGCCGGGACGCCGCGGGTACCCCGAACTCCTGGAACGCGATGCGCTCCTCCCGCGGGTACACCTCCCGCCCGGTCACGGACGCGAGGATCGACGAGCTGCGCCACGGACCGAACCCCAGGTCGGGGGCGGTGACGCCGTGCGTGTGCTCCTCGGCGTTCTGCACGAACAGCCGCCCCCGTCCGCCGTCGATCGAGTAGTCCCGGGCGACGGCGAACCGGCCGTCGTCGTCCCAGTCGATGCGGTGCCGCACGCCCATCACGAAGTCGGGGACCTGTGCCGCGTACCCGGTCGCGACGACGAGGGCGTCGGTCCGGCGGGAGAACTCCTCGCCGAGCTGCTCGTGCCGCAGGCGCAGCTCGAATCCGTCGCCGTCGGGCCGCGCGGCGACCAGGGACGTGTCGGTGAGCAGCGTCGTGGCGACCGGGCCGTCGACGCTGAGCCGGTAGAGGGTGTCGAAGATGTCGTCGACGAGCGCGCTGCTGATGCCCTTCGAGAGGGACCGCTGCTCGCGAGCGAGCCGCTGCCGCACGGCCGCGGGCAGGCCGTGGAAGTGGTCGGTGTACTCCGGGGACGTCATCTCGAGCGTGAGCTTCGTGTACTCCATCGGGAAGAACCGCGGCGAGCGGGTCACCCAGTCGAGGCGCCGGTCCCGGTCCCCCAGGTCGCCGAGCAGGTCCCGGTAGATCTCGGCGGCGGACTGCCCGCTGCCCACGACCGTCACGGACCGGGCCGCCCGCAGCCGGTCGCGGTGCGTCAGGTACTCGCTGCTGTGCACCACCCCGGGCACGTCCCGCACCGCGGCCGGCAGCACCGGCCGGGTGCCGACGCCGAGCACCACGTGCCGCGCCCGGTACGTCTCGACCTCCCCGCCCGCACGGACCGCGGTCACGACGTAGTCGTCCCCGTCCTCGTCGAGCGAGACGACCCGACGCCCCCATCGCAGCGACCCGAGCCGGTCGGCGACCCACCGGCAGTAGGCGTCGTACTCGGCCCGCAGCGGGTAGAACGACTCCCGGATGTAGAACGGGTACAGCCGCCCGGTGGCCTTGAGGAACGCCAGGAACGAGTACCGCGAAGTCGGGTCGGCCATCGTCACGAGGTCGGCGAGGAACGGGACCTGGATCGTCGAGCCCTCGATCATCATGCCGGGGTGCCAGCGGAACTCGTCGGCCGCGTCGAGGAACACGGCGTCGAGGTCGAGCGGGTCGGCGAGCGCGGCGAGCCCGAGGTTGAACGGGCCGATCCCGATGCCGACGAGGTCGTGCGTGGTCATCGGGCCACCGCCCCGGCCACGGCGGCCACCGCGGCCACCTCGTCCGCCTCGGCGCCGCGGTCCGCGAGGTCGTCGCCCTCGACGAGCGCGGCGGCCGCGTCACGGACGAGCCCGAGCACCCGCGCCACGTCGTCGACGGTCGACCCGGGGTTGAGCAGCGTGAGCTTGAGGCACGGCCGCCCGTCGACCACCGTCTTCGCGACGACCGCCCGGCCCGACTCCAGCAGCACCCGCCGGACGAGCGGCACGACCCGGTCGGCGTGCTCGTCGCTCAGGCCGACCGGCTGGTAGCGGAACAGGACGGTGCTGAGCTGGGTGCCGCCGACGAGCACGAGGTCGTCGTCGTCCCGGACGAGCTCCTCGGCACGGGCGGCCAGGTCGAGGACGTCGTCGAACAGCTCGCCGACGCGGTCGGCTCCGAGCGCCCGCAGCGTGGTCCACAGCTTGAGCGCGTCGAACCGGCGGGTGGTCTGCAGCGACTTGTCGACCTGGTTCGGCTCGTCGCTGTCCTCGGGGTTGAGGTAGTCGGCGTGCCAGGCGACGGGCTGCAGGTCCTGCGGCTCCCGCACGACGAGCGCGCTCGACGAGACCGGCTGGAAGAAGCTCTTGTGGAAGTCGACCGTCACCGAGCGGGCGCGCTCGATGCCGTCGAGCAGGTGCCGCCGCGTGGGCGAGACGAGGAGCCCGCAGCCGTACGCGGCGTCGACGTGCAGCCAGACGCCGGCGGCGTCGCACGCGTCGGCGATCGCGGCGAGCGGGTCGAGGCAGCCGCGGTCGGTGGTGCCCGCGGTCGCGACGACGACCATTGGCACCCGGCCGACGGCCGCGACGGCACCGAGCGCCCCGGCGAGCGCGTCGGCCCGCATCCGGCCGAGCGCGTCGGTGGGCACCGGGACGACGGCGTCGGCTGCGAGCCCGAGCAGCAGCGCGGACTTCTGCACGGAGAAGTGGCTGGACGCGGTGGTGAGCACGACGAGCCGGCGCATCGCGCCGTCCCGGTCGGTGGTGCCGGCGAGCGCGGCCTCCCGGGCGAGGAGCAGCGCCTGCAGGTTGGACTGCGTGCCGCCCGACGTGAAGATCCCGTCGCCGTGGGGGAACCCGATCCGTCGTGCGGTCCAGGCGACGAGCGCCCGCTCCATGAGCGTGCCGACGGTCGACTGGTCGTAGGTGTCGACCGACGGGTTCACCGCGGCGAGGACGGCCTCGGCGGCGACGGCCGGGACGGCGACGGGGCAGTTCAGGTGCGCGGCGTAGTCGGGGTGGTGGAACCAGACGGCGTGCTCGACGAACAGCTCGTCGACCTCGCGCAGCGCGTCGTCGGTGCCAAGGGGGCGGCCGTCGAGGTCGACGTCGTCGACCAGCGCCTGGAGCTGCTCGCGGCTCGCGCCGGAGAACACCCTGTCGGTGTCGCGGAACCGGGCGGCGAGCACGTCGACGGTGCGGTGCAGCACGTCGGCGTAGTGCTCGGACGACCGGGATGACAGCAGCTCGTGCACGACGACGTTCCCCCTGATTAGGTGAGCCTTACTTAGCGTTGCCTAACCTACAGACATCGCCCACGCCGTCAATACCGCGTCCACACCGGAACCCGGCCAGCGGGTAACGTACGTCTCTGACGTACGTACGAACGGAGGCGCCATGCGGTCGATCACCGGTACCGAGTACAACCACACGCCGGGGCTGGCCCGCCGCATCGCCGACGCCGACGGCGAGGTGCTGATCACGGCCGGCGGCCGCCCGACCCACGTGCTGGTCACCTACGAGGAGTGGAACCGGCTGCACAGCTCCCGGACCAGCACGAGCCTGCGCCACGCACTCCGGATGGACGACCCCGAGCTCGACGACGTCGAGTTCGTCAGAGATCCGTCTCTCCCGCGCGTCCCGGACCTGGCCGAATGAGGGCCCTGCTCGACACGAATGTCGTCTCCGAGCTGCGCAAGTCACGCCCGGACCCGGCCGTCGACGCCTGGGCGCGCACGACGGACCTCTCAGACCTCTACCTGTCGGCGGTGACGGTCGGCGAGATCCAGACCGGCATCCACCTGCTCGGCCGGCGTGACGCCGCGCAGGCCGCCCGGCTCGGGGCATGGCTCCGGCGGACGGTCCGCCAGTTCTCCGACCGGGTCCTGCCGGTCGACACCTCGGTCGCGCTGGCCGCGGCCGAGCTGCACGTGCCCGACCGTCGACCTGCCAACGACGCGTACCTCGCCGCGACGGCACTGGTCCACGACCTGGTGGTCGTCACCCGCAACACCCGGGACTTCGCGGGGCTCGGCCTGGAAGTGCTCAACCCCTGGGAGGGCTGAGGGAGGATGCTGCGGTGCCGTCACCCGCTCCCGCCTCCCCCGTGGCCCCCGCCCCCGAGGCGTTGCGCGCGCCGGTCCTGGCCTGGTTCGACGAGCACGCCCGCGACCTCCCGTGGCGGGCGTCTGACCGCACGCCGTGGGGTGTCCTGGTGAGCGAGGTGATGCTGCAGCAGACGCCGGTCGTGCGCGTGGAGCCCGCCTGGCGGTCGTGGATGCGCGCCTGGCCGACGCCCGCCGACCTGGCCGCCGCCTCGACGGCCGACGTGCTGCGCGCATGGGACCGGCTCGGCTACCCCCGCCGGGCGCTGCGGCTGCAGGAGTGCGCCCGCGCGATCGTCGACCGGCACGGCGGCGCCGTCCCGGAGACCACCGCCGAGCTGCTGGCCCTGCCGGGCGTCGGCGCCTACACCGCGGCCGCCGTGCAGGCGTTCGCGTTCGGCCGCCGGTCCGTCGTGCTCGACACCAACGTCCGCCGCGTCCTGGCCCGCACGGTCTCCGGCGCAGCCCTGCCTGCACCGTCCCAGACCGCCGCCGAGACGCTGCTCGCCGACGCCTACGTGCCCGACGACGACACCACGGCCGCCCGCTGGGCCGCCGCCTCCATGGAGCTCGGGGCCCTCGTCTGCACCGCCCGATCCCCGCGCTGCGACGCCTGCCCGGTCGCCCCGCTGTGCCGGTGGCGGGCCCTCGGCAAGCCGTCCGACGAGCACGCCGGCCGCCGCCGCACCCAGGCCTGGGCCGGCACCGACCGGCAGGTCCGCGGCCGGATCATGGCCCTGCTGCGCGAGGCACCCGGTCCGGTGCCGGCCGAGGCGGTCGACGCCGTCTGGCCCGACACCCGCCAGCGTGAGCGCTGTCTCGACGGCCTCGTGTCGGACGGCCTCGTTACCCGCACCGACGCCGACCCGCCGACGTACCGCCTCCCGCACTGACCGCCGGGGCAGGATGCGGGGATGCGCCTGTTCACCGTCCCGTCCCGCACGATCGAGGCCTTCGGCTCGTCGGGTGTGGTGATGGACTTCCTCCCACCCCTGACCGACGCCGCGACCACGTCGGTGAACGTCGCGCGCGTCGCCGCGGGAGGGACCCTCGGGCGGCACCCGGCGGTGCGCCGGCAGGTGTTCGCCGTCGTCGTCGGGACCGGTGAGGTGCAGGTCGACGACGAGCCGCGCCGCCGGGTCGAGGCAGGCACCCTCGTCGTCTGGGAACCGGGCGAGACCCACCAGACCTGGGCGCTCACCGACCTCACGGCCGCGGTGGTCGAGACGTCCGGCGCCCTCGACCTGAGCACCCACTTCCGGGAGCTCCCGGACGAGGCGCGGGGCTAGGCCAGCGAGACGAGCATCCGGGTGTTGCCCAGGGTGTTCGGCTTGACGCGGGCGAGGTCGAGGAACTCCGCCACGCCGTCGTCGTGCGAGCGCAGCAGCTCGGCGTAGACGTCCGGCGTCACGGGTGTCCCCTCGATGACCTCGAACCCGTGCGACGTGAAGAACGCGACCTCGAACGTCAGGCAGAACACCCGGCGCAGACCGAGCTCCCGCCCGCGCTCCAGGAGGGCGGCGAGCAGCAGGTGCCCGACCCGCCGGCCCCGGTACGCGGGGTCGACGGCGAGCGTGCGGATCTCCGCGAGGTCGTCCCACATGACGTGCAGGGCACCGCACCCGACGACCGTGCCGTCCTCCGCGACCGCGACGAGGAACTCCTGCACGGCCTCGTAGTACCCGACCCACTCCTTGGCGAGCAGGATGCGCTGGTCGGCGTACGGCTGCACGAGGCCCCGGATCGCCCGGACGTCAGCCGGTACGGCGGGCCGAACCTGGATGGTCATGCGCCCAATGTAATAGCCATTCAGGCCGGGACGGGCACCGTCTCGTCCTCGTCACCCCCACCGACCGTGGCCGCGACCGGCGCGACGTCGGTGAGAGCCCAGGCCTCCTCGGCCACCGTCCGCGGCCAGACCAGAGCCGCGAGCAGGTACGCGAGCAGCGACGCGAGCGCCGCGTACATCGTCGGCCAGCCGTCGAAAGTCGCGTCGATCCACGAGTTCTCGATGTAGAGAACGTCGTTCGGGACGCCGTACATCGTCGGCGTCAGGACGAACAGCCCGAGCCGCACCGTGAGCCCCACGGCCATGGCCGCGACGGCCGCCCGCGTCCCGCCCCGCTTCCAGAACAGGCCGAGCAGGAACGGCACGACGAGGCCGGCGAGCATGAGGTCGAACGCGAGGGTCAGCAGGATGCCGGTCTGGGCGACCTCGAGCGCGATGAAGACGCCGAGCGCCACGATCGGCAGCATCGCGACCCGGGTCCAGCGCAGCAGCGGGTCCTTCACGCCGGGCTCGTCGACGATGCGCCGCACCCCGAAGATGTTGCGGACCGCGACGGCCGACGTCGCGAGGATCGCGCCCGACGCCGTCGAGAAGGACGCCGCGACGATGCCCGACAGCACGAGGATCGTCAGACCGGTCGGCGCGTAGTCGTCGAGCAGCGTGAAGAGCACGGGACCGTCCTCCGGGCTGAGGCCGAGCGTCGTCGCGGCGGTGAGGGCGATGAGCGCGTACGCGACGCCGACGAACGCGGTGCCGGCCGACGCGCTGAAGCACGCCCGGCGGGCGATCTGCGGGTTCCGGGCGGCGAAGATCCGCTGCATGAAGTCGATCGCGACGATGTCGCCGATGCCGAGCGCGATCAGCGTCGCCCAGTTGATCGGTGCGCCCGCGCTCGTCGACGTGAGCTGCTCGAAGTCGAACGGCCCGGTGCCGGGCGCGATGTGGAACCCGATGGTCGTGCCGACCCACCACAGCATCCCGACGGTGGCGACACCGGTGATGGTGATCTGGATGGCGGCCGTGTACGCGTCGGAGAACATGCCGCCGCCGACGGTGTACGCCAGCACGAGCACGACCGAGATGACGACGCCGACCCAGTAGTCGATCCCGAGGAACCGCTCCAGCAGGAACCCGCACGCCACGAGGTTGCCGGCCATGAGGATCGCGAACGCGAAGATCATCAGCACCGACGCCGCGACCTCCACGCCCCGCCCGTACCGCACCCGGTAGAAGTCGCCGAGCGTGAACAGCCCCATCCGGTTCATCGGCTTCGCCAGGAACAGCCCGGTGAGCAGCAGGCAGATCGCCAGCCCGATCGCGAGCGACGCCCCGGCCCAGAACCCGAACGACGCACTCAGGTCGGTGTTCCCGACGGTCGCGTTGGAGTCGACGGCCGCAGCCATGAGCGACGCCGCGACGAGCGGCACGCCGAGCCTTCGCCCGGCGACGAGATAGTTGGCGCTGTCGCCGTCGACCTTCCTCGCGACGACGATGCCGACGAGCACGACGGCGAGGACGGAGAGCCCGACTCCGGCGATGATCATGGTCGCTCCGGGGTGCTGGGCCGCGCGGGTGGGGGCTCCGCTGCGGCAGGTCAGGGTGCGCTGTCGGAGTTTCTGTCGTCCGACAGGTTCATTGACCACCCGACCTGTGTCAGGCCCGATGCACCCGTGCAACGCCTGTGTTAAATCACCGCCCGCTGAGTCCGCGCACACGCCCGCACACGCGAGGGCGCGCGTGCGCAGGCGCGTTCGGTGCTGCGTTCCTGCCTCCCAGCAGCAGGAACGCAGCACCCCGTGGTCAGTCGACCGTCGACGACCGCGACGGATCCACGTCCTTCCACCGCGCCGGCATCGGGACGGCTGCCCACCGCGGCTCGGGCAGCCAGACGTCCCAGTCGGCGTCGAAGGGCCACCGGGACTCCTGCGCCCTGCTCGTCAGCGTCTCGCCGACCTCACGGACGTGAGCCGCCTGGGCGGGGGTCACCGCGCCGTGCTCCACCATCCAGGCGAGCTCGTCCTCGTCCTTGAGCACGACCCGCCACGGACCGCCGAGCGGGTCGCCGAGGCCGACGACGTCGAGCGCCCAGTCCTGGGTGTCGAAACCGATCGGCGACCGCCGCCACGGCGACTCGAGGTTGCCGTACCAGACGTCGGTCCAGCGCGTGCCGTCGTGCCACCGCCACACCGACCACGGGTCCCCTCGGCGATGGACCCGCACGACCGTCTCGCCCTCCCAGGCACGCTCGTCGTGCGACCCGTCCCACGCCGCGGGCAGGACGGTCCGCCCGTTCGGGCCGTCGCCCCGTCCCGCCTCGTCCGCACGGCCGAGCCGGGCCGGGTGCACACCACGACGACGTCGTCGCTGTCGACCACCACGGTGCCGGCCACGGCGAAGCCCACGGCCACCCCGTGCGGGTCGCCGTGGTCACGGACGCTCCGGATCACGACCGGCGAGCCGCGGTCGAACGGGGGCGGCTCGGAGGAGGACGGCGGGACCTCGACGTCGAACATCCGCCCAGGCTACGGACGGTGCCGGGCACGCGGGCCGGTTTCCGACGTCAGACGAGCGCGACGGCCGCCTTCTGGGCGGCCTCGATCCGCTGCTCGTCGCACCCGAGGAGCCGCAGCACCCCGTCGGCGACCGCGTCCGCGACCGCGACGGGGTCGAGCGACGCGGTGTCCCGACGCCGCAGGATCACCGACTCGACGAGCCCCAGCACCAGCGGGCCGCGCTCCGTCCCCTCGGGGGCGACCGCTGCGGCGAGCTCGTCGTACCGCGCCCGCAGCCGGTCCCGCTGGGCGTGGAACTCGGCGAACTGGTCGCCGGCCACCTCGGGCAGCACGTACAACACCCCGAGGTTGAGCGGGCCGTCGGTGAGCAGCCGGACGTCGGCGTGGGCCAACGCCCAGAGGCGGGCCTCGGCCGGGTCGGACCCGGCGGCGAGCGCGTCGGCGAGCTCGACGGACGGCTGGACGGTGCCGAGCAGCAGCTCGAGCAGGATCGCGTCCTTGCCGGCGAAGTGGTGGTAGATCGACGCCTGCCGGACACCGGCGCGCTCGGCGACGGACCGGGTGCTGGTGGACGTGAAGCCCACCGTGCAGAACAGCGCGGCGGCGGCGTCGAGCACGTCCTGGCGCGTGTCGCGCTCACCGTGCGGGTCGCCGCTCGCACGGGGTCGACCGGGTCTGCGAGCCATGGCCCGCCGAACGTATCACCGCCTGCTCAGGGCGCCGTAACGAGAGGTTTACACACCGGTCACCGGACCGGAACGGCCCGTCGGGACGCTGTTTCTGTCAGACGACAGAAATGCACCGCAGACCAGGAGCGGACATGACGACGACGACCGGCAGCAGCACCGGCACGAGCACCGGCACGGCGACCACCGCCGGCGCCAAGGCCCACGCCCGCGCCCAGGAGGCCGCCCACCGGGGCCGGGTCACCACGATGCCGACGGTGCCCGCGAGCGCCTGGCTCGACCCCCCGCAGGGCGTCGCGCCGAAGGACCTCGTGCACGCCGAGGTCGTCGCGGGCGGCGGGTACACGCACCTCGTCGTCGCCCGCGGCACGCACGTGCGCCTGACGGACGTCGCCGGGGACGCGTGCGCGCACGTGCTGGCCTACCGCGCGGACCGCCCGTGGGAGCGGCTCAACGTCGCGGACACCGTGAAGGTGCAGTGGCAGGTGTACCTGACGACCGGGCACCTGCTGCTGTCGGACGCAGGGCGGGTGCTGGCGTCGGTCGTCGGGGACACGTCCGGCCGGCAGGACGCGCTCTACGGGACGACGACGAGGGCCCGCAACGAGCAGCGCTACGGCGACGGTTCGCCGCAGGGCGCCTCGCCCGCGGGTCGGGAGCTGTTCGCGCTGGCTGCCGCGAAGCACGGGCTGTCCCGCCGGGACCTGCCGCCGAGCATCTCGTTCTTCCAGGGCGTCCGGATCGACGCCGAGGGGCGCCCGCACTTCGAGGGTTCGGCCGGCCCGCGCCGGGAGCTGACGATCCGCGCCGAGGCCCCGCTCATCCTGCTCGTCGCGAACACGGCGCACCCGCTCGACCCTCGCCCGGAGTTCACGAGCACCCCGCTGGAGGTGCTCGCGTGGAAGGGCCGCGCGGCCGACGAGTCCGACCCGCTGTGGACCGCCACGCCCGAGGGCCGCCGCGCCTTCGCCAACACCGTCGCCGACCTGACCGCCCGGGGGATCGCATGACCACCGACCTGACCGCCGCCGAGCGGGCGTCCGGCGAGCCGGGCGTCGTGCTCGTCGACGACGTCGTGCCCGCCCGCGCCCCGTGGTCCGCGGTGGTCGCCGCCGGGGACACCCTGACGATCGTCGACCTCGGCGGCAACCAGGCCGTCGACTTCCTCGTCTACGACGCGCACGACACCTCGCTGCGGTACAGCGCCCCCGACACCATCCAGGCGCAGGACTCGATCTTCCTGACGACGGGCTCGGTGCTGCGCGACTGCGAGCACGGCCCGCTCATGACGGTCACGGCCGACACGTGCGGCCGGCACGACACCCTCGGCGGCGCGTGCTCGAAGGAGTCGAACACCCTGCGCTACGGCCACCACACCGCCGCGCAGCACGCCTGTGCGGAGAACTTCCTCGCGGAGGGCGGGCGGCACGGCCTGGGCAAGCGGGACCTCGTGTCGAACATCAACTGGTACATGAACGTGCCCGTGGACCCGGACGGCGCGCTGGGCATCGTCGACGGCATCTCCGCCCCCGGCCTGTCGGTCAGCCTCCGGGCCGAGCGCGACGTGCTCGTCGTGGTCTCGAACTGCCCGCAGGTCAACAACCCGTGCAACGGCTTCGACCCGACGCCGGTCCGCATGGTCGTCACGCGCACGGGAGAGACCTCATGACGTTCGACACCCTGCTCGTCGCGAACCGCGGCGAGATCGCCGTCCGGATCCTGCGCACCGCCCGCGACCTGGGCCTGCGCACGGTCGCGGTGTACTCGGACGCCGACGCGGGCGCCCCGCACGTGCACCTCGCGGACACCGCCGTCCGCCTCGGCCCGGCCCCGGCCGCCCAGTCGTACCTGCGCCACGACGCGATCGTCGAGGCCGCCCTGGCCACCGGCGCGGGCGCGGTCCACCCCGGCTACGGCTTCCTGTCGGAGAACGCGGCGTTCGCCCGCGCGGCCGAGGCGGCGGGTGTCGCGTTCGTCGGCCCGACGCCCGAGCAGCTCGAGCTGTTCGGCTCCAAGCACACCGCGCGTGACGCGGCCCGGGCGGTCGGGATGCCGATGCTCACCGGCACCGGCCTGCTCGACACGCTCGACGAGGCGCAGGCCGAGGCGGCGCGCATCGGCTTCCCGGTGATGCTCAAGGCGACGGCGGGCGGCGGCGGCATCGGCATGCGCGCGTGCCACTCGCCCGACGAGCTCGCCGCCGCGTGGGAGGCCGTCCGGCGCACGGCGGGTGCGGCGTTCGGGTCCGCCGGCGTGTACCTGGAACGGCTGATCACGGCGGCACGGCACGTCGAGGTGCAGGTGTTCGGCGACGGGCTCGGCCGGGTCGTCACGCTCGGCGACCGGGACTGCTCGTTGCAGCGGCGGCACCAGAAGGTCGTCGAGGAGGCCCCGGCACCGGCGCTGCCCGACGAGGTCCGCGAGCGCATCGCGTCCGCGGCCCGGGACCTGGCCGCGTCGGTGTCCTACCGGTCGGCGGGCACGGTCGAGTACGTGTACGACGCGGAGCGCCGGGAGGCCGCGTTCCTCGAGGTCAACACGCGCCTGCAGGTGGAGCACCCGGTCACGGAGGCCGTGTTCGGGGTGGACCTCGTCGCGTGGATGATCCGACTGGCGCAGGGCGACACGGCCGTGGTCGACACGCCGCTGCACCCGAGCGGCGCCGCCGTCGAGGCCCGCGTCTACGCGGAGAACCCGGACCGCGACCACCTCCCGTCGGCGGGCACGATCACGGCGTTCGAGACGGCCCCGACCGCCCGCGTCGACACGTGGATCGCGCCGGGAATCGAGGTGTCGACCCACTACGACCCGCTGCTGGCGAAGGTGGTCACGGCCGGGTCGAACCGGGACGAGGCGTGGCGTGCGCTCGACGACGCCCTCGCGCAGACCCGCGTCGACGGCATCGCCACGAACCTCGGCCTGCTCCGCACGATCGTGCACGCCCCCGAGGTCGCCGAGGCGCTGCACCACACGGGCACCCTCGCGCACCTGCACGACGAGTCGCCGCGGCTGGAGGTCGTCCGGCCCGGGATGCTCACCGCCGTCCAGGACTGGCCCGGCCGGACCGGTCTGTGGCACGTCGGCATCCCGCCGTCGGGCCCGATGGACGACCTGTCGTTCCGGCTCGGCAACCGCGCGCTCGGCAACCCCGAGGGCGCTCCCGGCCTGGAGTGCACGATGGCCGGGCCGGAGCTCAGGTTCGTCACGGGGGCGACCGTCATGGTGACCGGTGCGCCGACCCCCGTCACGCTCGACGGCGAGCCGGTGCCGCAGTGGGAGCCCGTCGACGTCCCCGCGGGGGGCGTGCTCGCGATCGGCACCCCGACCGCCGGGATGCGCACGTACCTGCTGGTCCGCGGCGGTCTCGACGTGCCGCGCGTGCTCGGGTCGGCGGCGACGTTCGACCTCGGGAGGATCGGCGGCGCCACGGGTGTGCCGCTGCGCACGGGCGACCTGATCGGCCTCGGCGGCACTGCGTCGGGCGGCACGTCGCCCGCCCCCGGCCCGGTCCCGGCGGCAGACCGCCCGACGATCACGGGCACCTGGGCCGTCGGCGCCCTCGAGGGCCCGCACGCGGCGCCCGAGTTCTTCACGCCCGACGACGTCGCCGAGTTCTACGCCGCCACCTGGTCGGTGCACTTCAACTCGGCCCGCACCGGCGTCCGGCTCGTCGGCCCCAAGCCGACGTGGGCCCGCTCCGACGGCGGGGAGGCCGGTCTGCACCCGTCGAACATCCACGACACCCCGTACGCGGTGGGCGCGGTCGACTACACCGGCGACCTGCCGATCCTGCTGGGCCCCGACGGCCCGTCGCTGGGCGGCTTCACCTGCCCGGCGACGGTCGCGCTCGGGCAGCTGTGGAAGCTCGGCCAGCTCCGCCCGGGCGACGAGGTCCGCTTCGTGCCCGTCGACGAGCCGCAGGCGGACCTGCTGCGCCGACGCCCCACGGCCGTCCCGGTGCCGAGCCGCAAGGCCCACGACGACGGCGGCATCCTCGCCCGTCGGGAGAGCGACACGCTCGTCACGTACCGCCGCAACGGCGACGACAACCTGCTCGTCGAGTACGGCGAGATGCGCCTCGACCTGGCCTCCCGGATGCGCGTGCACGCCCTCGCCGAGGCGGTGCAGCAGCGCGTCGACCACGACGGGCTGCGCGGCGTCGTCGACCTCACGCCCGGCATCCGGTCGCTCCAGCTCCACACCGACCCCGACACGCTGCCCCTGCGCCGCGCGCTGGACCTCGTCCAGGAGATCGAGCAGACCCTCCCGTCGACCACGGACCTCGTCGTCCCGTCCCGCACGGTCCACCTGCCGCTGTCCTGGGACGACCCGGCCACCCGCGAGGCGATCGAGCGGTACATGGCGGGCGTGCGCGACGACGCCCCGTGGTGCCCGTGGAACATCGAGTTCATCCGCCGCATCAACGGCCTGGGCTCCGTCGACGACGTGTACCGGACGGTGTTCGACGCGTCCTACCTGGTCATGGGCCTGGGCGACGTCTACCTGGGCGCCCCCGTCGCGACCCCGCTGGACCCCCGGCACCGCCTCGTCACCACGAAGTACAACCCGGCCCGCACGTGGACCCCGCAGAACGCGGTCGGCATCGGCGGCGCGTACCTGTGCATCTACGGCATGGAGGGCCCGGGCGGGTACCAGTTCGTCGGCCGCACCATCCAGGTGTGGGACACGCACGCCCGGCACCGGCCGTTCGAGCCGGGCACCCCGTGGCTGCTGCGGTTCTTCGACGTGATCCGCTGGCACCCCGTCGGCGCCGACGAGCTGCTCGACATGCGCGCCGACATGGCCGCCGGCCGGCTCGACGTCCGCATCGACGACGGCACCTTCTCGCTCGCCGAGCACGAGCGGTTCCTCGCCGCGAACGCGTCGTCGATCGCCGACTTCCAGCGGACCCAGTCGGCCGCGTTCGGCGCCGAGCGGTCCGCGTGGGAGGCCGCCGGCGAGTTCGACCGCCGCGACCCCGAGCCCGTCCTGGCGGCCGCGGGCACCGACGTCCCCGACGGCTGCGAGGGCGTCGAGGCCCCGTTCGTCGCGACGGTGTTCCGCATCGACGTCCGCCCCGGCGACCTCGTCGCACCCGGCCAGCAGCTCCTCGCCCTGGAGGCCATGAAGATGGAGGCGCCCGTCACGGCGACGGTCGGCGGCACGGTCGTCGACATCGTCGTGACCCCCGGCGACCAGGTCGGCCCGGGCCAGGTCCTCGTGATCGTCCAGCCGGAGGCCGTCGCCACGGCGGCCTGACCAACCTCCCGCCCCGCGCTCCCCTCTCCCCTTCCGACCCAGCCGAGAACGTGAGTTCGGGGTGAGAACGTCACTTCGAAGTCACGTTCTCACCCCGAACTCACGTTCTCCCCGCAGAGGCGCGGGGTGGGGCGGCGCGGGGCGGGGCGGCGCGGGTGAGCGCGGGGCGGGGCGGTGCGGGTGAGCGCGGGTGGGGGCGGCCCGGGTGAGCGCGGGTGGGGGCGGCGCCGCGCGGCGCCGGG
>NZ_BONK01000020.1 GCF_016862675.1 Cellulomonas chitinilytica
GGCGTCGGGGTCGGGGTCGGCGTGACCGTCGGCGTCGGCGTCGGGGTCGGCGTGGGCGTGGGCGTCGGCGTGGTCGTGCCGCCGCCGCCGATGTTCACGTCGCTGCACAGGAAGTACGTCTGGTCCTGGTGGCTGGCCTGCCAGATCGTGTAGATGATCGCGCGGCCCGAGCGGCCGGACGGGATCGTCACGTCGGTCTGGTAGTCACCGGTCGTGGGGTACGAGCCGGTCGTCTTGATCAGCTCGAGGTCGCCCCAGCCGAGCGCCTTCGTGGTCGGGTCGTAGCCGGCCTTCGACACGTAGATCTTGAGCCAGTCCGCCCCGTGCTTCGCCCCGTCGGTGAGCGTGAGGTGGAACGTTGACGCGACGGTCTTCGCCTGCCAGTTGCCGGGCGTGTCGAGGAAGTCGTACCGCGGGTCCGCCTTCGGGCCGCCCGAGCAGAGCTGACCGTCGGGGATGTTCTCCTCGAACTTGCCGGCCAGCCCGTTGACGTACAGGCCGTTCCAGTTCCACATGTCGTCGGGGTTCGTCTGGAACGCCTGGTAGCACATGGGGTCCTGGGTCACGATGTCGCCCTGGTACCACTTGTCGCCGTTGCCCCACCGCTCCCAGCAGCCGTAGTTGCGGGTGGGCGGGTCGGTGACGGAACCGTGCGCGGACGCCGGGGTGGCTGCCACCGTGAGGGCGACCATGGGGGCGATCACCGCGAGGGGTACGGCGAAGGCGAGGGTGCGGAGGCGTGCTCGTAAGGACATGGAGGTCTCCTGGTGCTCGAGGTGTCGGCCCGTGTCGTCGCTGGCCCGGGGCGTGCTGCTCGCACGCCCCCTGCGGAACCACCTGAGTCGCACCCCGGTCGTGCCCCCGCCGGACGCGTGCAGGTACACCGTGGTGGGAGGCGGTGGAGGTGACCACCGCGTAAAGCGTTTAGGCGGGAGGTTTCGACACCTACGCGGGTGAGCGCTTGCCCAGCACGTAGATCCGCGGGTGGTGGCCCTTGGCGAACACCCGGACCGTCTCGCGCGGGGTCCACAGCGCGTCGGCCTCGCGCAGGCAGCGCTCCATCACGGTGATCTCGTGCGTGAGGACGACGAGCGTGCCGCCCTCCTTGGTGACCCGGTGCGCCGCCCGGAGCAGCCCGCCGTGGACGTCGGCGGCCGTCGCGTGCGAGCCGTGCAGCGTGCCCCAGGGCGGGTCGGCGTACACGACGTCGAACGGCGCCCCGGTGAGGTCGGCGTCGGTCGCCAGGGCGTCGGCCTCGACCAGGGTCACGCGGCGGGTGAGGGCGGCGGCGTCGAGGTTCGCCGCAGCCGCCGTGAGCGCCTCGGGGGCGTTGTCGACCCCGACCGCCGCCTCCGTGGGGCCGGTCAGCAGCCGCTCGACGAGAAGGGTGCCGGACCCGCACATGAGGTTGAGCACCCGGTCGCTCGCCGTCACGCCGCCGAGCCGCACCATCGCGGCGGCGATCGTCGCGTTCACCGCTCCCGGGTAGTCGGCGGCCCGCCACGTGCGCGCCGACAGCGGCCGCGGGCCGACCCGGACGAGCACGTCCCAGCCGGGGTCCGGCGCGCCCGCCCCACGGGCGGCGCCCGAGCGCTCCGGGCCGCGCCGCGCGGCACCCCGACGGACGCGGATGACGAGCTGGCCGTCGCGGTCGTCGTGCTGCAGCCCCGTCGCCTCCCGGATGAGGTCCGCGAGCCGCAGGAACACCGCCGAGTCGCTCCCGGCGGCCTCGAACCGGAACGACGAGGACCCGCCTGCCCGCAGCGAGGCGTACACGGCGTCGACGATCCTGGCCAGGTGGTCGCCGCTGGTCAGCGACCGGGGACGGGGCACGTCGAAGTGCAGGTGCACGAACGCGGCGACGGCCGTGCGCAGCCGCAGGACGTCGGCGAGCGGGCCGGTGTGCCGCAGCTCCAGGGCGTCGTCGCGTCCGGGGACCGGGACCGGAGGCCGGGTGGGCGCGAGCACCTCCGCGACCTCCGCGGCGAGCACGTCGGCGAGGCCGGGCAGGAACGTGAGCTCGACGGTGGTGGGCCGAGGTCCGGCCGGCGCGGGTCTCCCCGCGGTCCGCCGCCGGTCGTCGTGCCGTGGGCCGCCTCGGTGGGACGACGTCGGCCGCCGACCGGGCTGGTCACCCGCGCCGCGCGACGGCCGTCCGCCGCCGCCCTGCCGTCCGCCGCCCTGCGGTCCGCCGCCCTGCCGTCCCCGGTCGCGTCCCCGCCGGTCCTCGGTCACGCGGGGACGGGGACCGCGGCGCCGACGGCCCGCAGCACGAAGGCCTCGGTCTGGGCGATGGCGCGCTCGCGGGCGGGGCCGTCCTCGGCGACGCCGCGGCCGGACAGGCACGCGTTGACGAGCGGGACGGTGACGTCGAGGTCCTGCTCGGGGAACGCGCCGCTGGCGACGCCGGCCGCCAGGATCTGGCGCAGGAGCTGCTCGACCACGACGACGTGCTCGCGGACGCGGGCCTGCGAGCCGCGGGACAGCACAGTGCGCAGCTCGGGGCCGGGGGCGACGTGGTAGACGCGCTTGAGCTGTGCCTGCGCGCGGACGTACGCGCGGAGCTGCTCGACGGGGTCGTCGATGTCGTCGAGCGCGCGCTGCAGGGTGGCGGTGTACTGCTCGGTCTCGTGGGTGATGAACCCGAGCAGGAGCGCCTCCTTGTCGGGGAAGTGGTTGTAGACGGCCGTGCGCCCGACGCCCGCGGCGTGCGCGATGTCGGCGAGGGTGATGGCGTCGAAGCCCTGCTCGGCCATGAGGGTCGACAGCGCCGCGAAGAGCTTCTGCCGGGTCTGCTCGCGGTGCTCGTGCAGGGACCCGCCGATGATCTTGGGCATGGTGACATCGTCGCACGTTCTGTCAGAAAATCCGACCGGCGGATCTGGTCACTCGTTCGTATGCTCGCAGGACGGGGGGATCTGCTCGACGACGGGCGGGAAGGAAGCGCGATGGTCGACGCCGTGCGCGCCGCGCACGAACGGTTCGTCACCACAGGACACGCCCCCGGGCGGCACGTCCGACGCCTCGTCGTGGACTCCTGGCGGCGCAGCGCACGCAGCGGCGTCGACCCCGAGTTCGCCGCCGCCCCGGTGGACATGGCGGGCCGCACGCTCACCGGCTACCGCCGCCAGCACCCTCTCGCGGGCGCGATGCCGGTCGTCCGCGACCTCCTCGTGACCCCCGGTGCCGACGCCGGGTGGGTCACCGCGCTCACGGACGACGTCGGGCGGATGCTCTGGGTCGAGGGGGACGGGGACGTGCGCCGTCGCGTCGAGGGCGTCGGGTTCGTCGAGGGAGCCGTGTGGCGCGAGGACTGCGCCGGCACGAACGCGCTGGGCACCGCGCTCGTCACCGACCGGCCGGTGCAGGTCGTCGGCACCGAGCACTTCGCCCGTCGCGTCCAGCCGTGGAACTGCGCCGCCGCCCCCGTGCACGCGCCGTCGGGTCAGGTGCTCGGCGTGCTCGACGTGACCGGCGGGTCGATCGTCGCGTCCGCCCTGGCGATGTCGCTGGTCCGCGCCACCGTCGCGGCCGTCGAGGCCGAGCTCGCCCGCGCCGCCGGCGTCGACCGTGCCGGGCCCACCCAGGCGCTCGCACTCGGCCACCTGCGTGGCTCGGCCGCCGGAGCACCGGTCGACCTGACCGCCATGCCGCCGACCGTGCCCCCCGTCGGACCTGCCGCCCGGCTGCGCGTCCTCGGCGCCGGGGAGCCGGTGCTGCGGATCGCCGGTGCGCCGGTCCGGCTGAGCCTGCGGCACGCCGAGATCCTCCTGCTGCTCGCGGCGCACCCCGCCGGGCTGTCCGCCGACGAGCTCGCGGTGCTGCTCAGCGCGCACGACCTCTCGGACGTCACGGTCCGTGCCGAGGTCTCGCGGCTGCGCCGGTCGGTCGGGCCCCTGATGTCCGCGTCGCGGCCGTACCGGCTCACCGCTCCGGTCCCCACGGACATCGACCTGGTCCGGTCGCTGCTCGACGCGGGGGACACGTCCGGCGCGCTCGCGTCCTACCCCGGGCCGGTGCTCGCACGGTCGGTGGCACCGGGGGTCGAGCAGCTGCGCGACGAGCTGACGGCCGACGTCCGCGCCGCCGTGCTGGTGAGCCGGTCACCCGAGGTCGTGAGCCGGTGGCTCGCGTCCGACGAGGGCGCGGAGGACTGGCAGGCGTGGGAGCACCTCGCCTGGCTGTCGCCGCGGGGCACCCCGGCGCACGCCCGGGCTCTCGGACGGCTCGACCTGCTCACCCGCCGGCTGGGCTGACCCGTCCCGACCGGCGGGCGGCGACACCGCCGGCAGGTCGGGACGACGGCCGGGTCAGGACGGTCGGGGCACGCAGACGACCCCGGTGCACTGCGGCTCGTTGCCGTTGCGCCGGGCCGTGTTGCCGCCGAGGTCCGTCACGCCGGGGGTGTGGATGCCCCACCCCGTGTTGTTCTCCACGCGGTTGCCGCCGAGCTGCAGGAGTGTCCAGTCCTCGTCGGTGGGCTGCGTGACGATGCCGTCGCCGTTGCGCACGACGACGTTGTCCTGCAGCACGAGGTCCCAGTAGTAGGGCGCCTGCGTGGCGTTGAAGGCGACGCCGTTGTCACGGAACGTCGTGCCGCTGATCAGGCCGCCGGCCAGCTCCGTCACGACGGCCGACGTGTTGCGGCTCAGCGTGGAGCCCTCGATGACGACGTAGCCGAGCCCGGCACTCACCGCGGTGTCGCTGCCGCTGACCGTGGAGCCGCGCAGGGTCAGGGACGACGTCCCGCCGACGGAGATGCCGCTCGTGTTGCCGACGAACCGGCTCGCGTCGACGAGGAAGCTCGCCTCGTTCCCGGACAGCCCCTGGGCGTTGCGGCTGAACGCCGTGCCGCTGACCTGCACGGCCGACGCGTCCGACGAGATGGCGGTGCCGTTGTCCTTGAAGACGCTGTCCTCGACGGTCGCGACGCCGTACCACGTGATGTCGAGCCCGGTCTCGTTGCCGCTGAACGTGGTGCGTCGGACGACGGTCGGACCCCAGGACCCGAGGAACTCTCCCTGCGTGCGCAGCGCGACCCGGTTGTCGGCGAGCCGGACGTCCTCGACGAGGAGCGTGAGCGGGTCCGACTCCGCGTCGGGGTTCGCGGGCTTGTTGCTCACCGCGACGCCCCAGCCGCGGACGGTGCCGTTGCGGACCGTCGCGCCCTCGGGGGCGGCGGAGATCGCACTCCCCGAGCCGTTCCCGACGACGGCGTGGCCGCCGAGATCCAGCGTGACGCCCTTCGCGAGGTGGAAGGCCGGGGACGCGCCCGGGCAGCGCACGTCGGCGGTCAGCGTGGTGTCCTCGCTGAGCGTGGATCCGCAGGCGGGCGGCGCCACGGCCTGGGCCGCGGGTCCGACGGTCAGCGCGGCGGCCCCGAGGGCAGCCACGGCGAGCGCTCGGGCGGCGACGGCGGACCGTCGGGTGGTGACGTGCGTGTGACCTGGCATGACGCGTTCTCCCCCCATGAGCGCCCGCCCTCCTGCGGGCGCGATCAGGCCCATGGTCGAGGGCGGGCCCGGCTGGACGCATGCCCGATAGGACCCGATATCGGGTGAAATGCCCCTCACGTCCTGCACGGGCCCGGTGTGAGGCGGGGGTGCAACGGTCGTGCAACGTTCCCCGACCTACGGTGCGTCCAGCACGAGGCAACGACGCCGCGTGCTCGGGTGCCGTGCCACGAGCGAGGCGCCCGGCAGCTCGCCCCCCAGGAGATGCGATGACCGTCTACGCCGCACCCGGCACCCCCGACAGTCTGGCCACGTTCCGCGACCGCTACGACCACTGGATCGGCGGCGAGTACGTCGCCCCGTCGGCCGGCCGCTACTTCGAGAACCCGAGCCCCGTCACCGGCCGCACGTTCACCGAGGTCGCCCGCGGCGACGCGGACGACATCGAGCGTGCCCTCGACGCCGCGCACGGCGCCGCGCGGGCCTGGGGCAAGACGTCCGCGACCGAGCGCGCCGTCATCCTCAACAAGATCGCCGACCGCATCGAGGCGAACATCGAGTCGCTCGCCGTCGCGGAGTGCTGGGAGAACGGCAAGCCGATCCGCGAGATCATCGCCGCCGACCTGCCCCTGGCCGTCGACCACTTCCGCTACTTCGCCGGCGCGATCCGCGCGCAGGAGGGGTCGATCTCCGAGATCGACGGCGACACGATCGCCTACCACTTCCACGAGCCGCTCGGCGTGGTCGGGCAGATCATCCCGTGGAACTTCCCGATCCTCATGGCCGTCTGGAAGCTCGCACCGGCGCTGGCCGCGGGCAACTGCGTGGTGCTCAAGCCCGCCGAGCAGACGCCCGTGTCGATCCTCGTGCTCATGGAGCTCATCGGTGACCTGCTGCCGCCCGGCGTGCTCAACATCGTCAACGGGTTCGGCGTGGAGGCCGGCAAGCCGCTCGCGTCGTCGTCCCGGATCCGCAAGATCGCCTTCACCGGGGAGACCACCACGGGCCGGCTGATCATGCAGTACGCGTCGCAGAACATCATCCCCGTGACCCTGGAGCTGGGCGGCAAGTCGCCGAACCTGTTCTTCGAGGACGTCGCCCGTGAGAAGGACGACTTCTACGACAAGGCCCTCGAGGGCTTCGTGATGTTCGCCTTCAACCAGGGCGAGGTCTGCACCTGCCCGTCCCGCGCGCTGGTCCAGGAGTCGATCTACGACGGCTTCATGACCGACGCGATCGCCCGGACGGCAGCCGCCAAGCAGGGCAACCCGCTCGACACCGAGACGATGGTCGGCGCACAGGCGTCGAACGACCAGCTCGAGAAGATCCTGTCGTACATCGACATCGGCAAGGCCGAGGGCGCGAAGGTGCTCCTCGGCGGCGAGCGCGCCCAGCTCGACGGCGACCTCGCCGACGGGTACTACGTGCAGCCGACGATCTTCGAGGGCAAGAACTCGATGCGGATCTTCCAGGAGGAGATCTTCGGGCCCGTGGTCGCCGTGACGAGCTTCTCCGACTACTCGGACGCGATCCACACGGCCAACGACACCCTGTACGGCCTCGGCGCCGGGGTGTGGTCCCGCGAGGCGGCGATCCAGTACCGGGCCGGGCGCGACATCCAGGCCGGCCGGGTGTGGACGAACTGCTACCACGCGTACCCGGCGGCGGCGGCGTTCGGCGGGTACAAGGGCTCGGGCGTCGGCCGCGAGAACCACAAGATGATGCTCGACCACTACCAGCAGACCAAGAACCTGCTCGTGTCGTACTCCGGCAAGGCGATGGGGTACTTCTGACGGGTCGTGGGGCCCGGACGCTTCGGGGGATGCGTCGGGGGGGTCCGGTCGGGTGGGGCGCGGAGGGGACGCACCACCCGACCGGACCGTGGGTCGTGCGTGCGGTTCCGGTCGCGGTTCCGCACGGCCGGGAGGAGGGTCGAGAGCATGGACGTGCCCGAGCGTGTCGCGGTGACCGACGCCGCGGCGGACCTGCTGCGGCAGCTCCGCGCGCAGCACGGCGAGCTGATGTTCCACCAGTCGGGGGGCTGCTGCGACGGGTCGTCGCCGATGTGCTTCCCCGCGGGGGAGTTCCTCACGGGAGACGTCGACGAGCACCTCGGCGACCTCGACCTGGGCGACGGGGTCGTCGTCCCGGTGTGGATGACGAAGGCGCAGTACGAGTACTGGAAGCACACGCACCTGACGATCGACGTGGTCCCGGGCCGCGGCGCGGGGTTCTCGCTGGAGGCTCCCGAGGGCGTCCGGTTCCTGCTGCGCTCGCGGCTCCTGACCGACGACGAGGGGGTCGCCCTGCGGGCGGCGGGCGTGCTCTGACGCCTCAGCCGCAGTCCTCCCTGGGCGCCTCGGGGGCGCCGACGGCGACCTCGACGACGGTGCCCGTGCCCGTGGGGGAGTCGACGACGAACGTCACGCCGTCGACGGTCAGCTGCGTCGACCCACCGTCCGGGTCGACCTCCCAGGGCATGTTCGGGTACGCCGCCTGCAGCTCCGTGACCGTGGAGCCGAGACCGATCCCCTCCGCGGTGCGGGGGCCTGCGGCAGGGTCGGCGTCGCCGGTGGACAGCGCGTAGATGCCGTCGACCAGCCCGGGCACGGCGTAGGACTGGGTGACCCGCAGGTCGTCGATGCCGGCGAGGCCGCCGATCGTCATCGACAGGCACTCGTCGGGGGCGGGCGCCGTCCTGCCGGTCGCCGCCGCGAGGTCGCCGAGCGCCATGCCGAGGTGCGCCGGGCCGATGCCGGTGGACGTGATCGCCCCGACGGGGGCCACGGCAGCGCTCGGCGTGGAGGTGGTCGCGGGAGCCGTGGTGCCCGGAGCGGACGGGCCGCCGATCGAGCACGCGGTGAGGGTGCCGAGCGTGACGGCGGCGAGCACGAGCGGGCGACGCATGCGTGGGGCTCCTGGGGCGGGCGGGGCGAGGGGAGCGGACCCGTCGACCGTATCGGCCGCGGGTGTCCGTCCGGGGCGGTTCGCCCCGTTCCGGACGGCAGGAGATCGACGGTGGGCACGTCTGTCGCACGGCGGGTTCTGCGTCTACCGTGCGGGCATGACGAGCGAGACTCCCGCCACCGACGTCCAGACCGGCATCGAGCCCGACACCAAGGACTGGACCTGGGTGCTGCACGAGCGCTGCCCGGAGTGCGGCTTCACCGCCGCCGACGTGGACCCGCGCGCGATCGGCGGCACGGTGCGTGACCTCACGCCGCGGTGGGTGTCGGCCCTGCACCGCGAGGACGCGCGCGAGCGCCCGGAGCCGGCGACGTGGAGCACGCTGGAGTACGGCGCGCACGTGCGGGACGTGCTGCGGGTGTTCGACGAGCGGCTGCGGCTGATGCTCGACCAGGACGATCCGCCGTTCGCGAACTGGGACCAGGACGCGACCGCGCTGGAGGACCGGTACGACCTGCAGGACCCGGCGGTGGTGGCCGACGAGCTGGTGGACGCGTCCGAGGTGATCGCCGACCGGTTCGACGCCGTGGGGGACGACCAGTGGGAGCGGCCGGGCCGCCGGTCGAACGGGTCGGCGTTCACGGTGCGCACGCTCGGGCAGTACTTCCTGCACGACGTGGTCCACCACCTGCACGACGTGCGCGCCTGAGCCTCCGCCAGGAGTTGTCCACAGGGTTCGTCCACACCCGTGTGCAGAGCGGGTGAAGCCTGTGGATGACGGCTGTCACCGCAGGTCATCGCGACTCGCCGGGCGCCACGCCGAGCCGAAACATGCCTGAATCACCGCCTGTGTACCGTCCGCCGCCATGAGCCTGGCTGCTGTCGCGTTGCCGGTGGGTCTGAAGGACAGGCACGTGCTGGTCGTGCCGCGCGGGACGGACGTGCTCGCGCTCGCGGCCGCCTGGTTCCCCGGCGCGGCGTGGTCGATACCCCCGGTGCAGGCGGGCGCGAGCGGTCGGATGACGGGGGCCCGGTTCCGCGGCATGGCCGCCCAGCCGGCGACCGGGTCCGCGGGGCTCCTGCAGCTCGACGCGACGATGACGCTCCACGGGCCCATCGCGCTCGACGCGGACGCCGCCCGTGAGCTCGGTCTCGCGCCGCGTGACGTCGACGCGTACGCC
This sequence comes from Cellulomonas chitinilytica, assembly GCF_016862675.1. Lineage (GTDB taxonomy): Bacteria > Actinomycetota > Actinomycetes > Actinomycetales > Cellulomonadaceae > Cellulomonas > Cellulomonas chitinilytica. The sequence continues at coordinate 9,542 of NZ_BONK01000020.1, forward strand.
CTGGCGTCCGCGGACCCGGCGGTCCGGCTCCAGGGCGCCGCGATGGACCTCGTCACCGGCTGGCTCGTCGCCGCGGCCCGCCGCTCGGGCGGCGCGATCGTCCCGGCCGACCGGGCCCGGCTCGTCCAGCCCGACCCCTCGGCGGCCGTCGACCTGACGCTGTGGTCCGCCGTCCCGATGTCCGCGCACGAGGCCGTCCCGCTGGTCCGCCCCGCTCTGCACGGCGCCCGGATCGGTGCGGGCGAGGTGCCGAGCCAGGCCTACGCGCCCGAGGGGGCGTTCTCCGTCACGGCCGTGTTCGAGTACGACGGTGCCGTCACCGTGCGGGCGGACCGCTCGACGGACGTGCCGATGGTCCTGTCGACGCTGGACTGGCGGGAGTACGGGCCCTGGGCGTACCACGTGGTGTGGCAGCCGACCTCGCCCGAGGAGCTGACGATGGACCAGCCGTCGCCGCTGCACGTCATCGCCCGCTCGCGCGTCAGCCCGGGCATCGCCCGCGCGACGGCCGCCCTGTGGCGGGCCGTCGGCGGGTCCGTGGTCGACAGCATGGGTTTCCTCGTGACCCCCGACGAGCTGCGGGAGCGTGCGTCGAACATCGCGCGCTGACGTCCCTCCCGGTGCGCCCGGGAGGGACGTCAGGGTGAGCGGTCAGTCGGCGATCCGCAGGTAGCTGTCGATCAGGCCGACGAACTCCGACCGCAGGCCGTAGGGGTCCTCGCCGACGGCGGCCTCGGCACGGTCGCGTGCCCGGGTGGGGCTGGCGTCCTCGGCGTGCTGCGAGCCGGACACCGCGAGGCCGAACTCGGCGACGGCCGACGCGAACCGGAAGTCGGTCGAGGGCCGCGTGGTGTACGTGTCGGCGCCGGCGGGGAACACGACCTCGGTGCTGGTGCTCGCGCCCGGGTTCTTGTAGCGCACGTGCACGGTGAGGAAGTCGTCGGAGTGCCCGGGCTTGACGTCCTGGTAGTCCAGGTCGTCGTCGGGCGACCCGTCCCGGGCCGGGACCAGCTCGTAGAACGCGGTGACCTCGTGCCCGGCGCCGACGTCACCGGCGTCCTTGGCGTCGTCGTCGAAGTCCTCGTCCTCCAGCCGGCGGTTGTCGTACCCCAGCAGCCGGTACTGGGACACGGTCGCGGGGTTGAGCTCGACCTGGACCTTGAGGTCCTGCGCGACGACGAACATCGTCGAGTCGAACTCGTCGACCAGGACCTTGCGCGCCTCGTCGAGGGTGTCGATGTAGGCGTAGTTGCCGTTCCCGTGGTCGGCGATGGCCTCCATCGTGTTGTCCTTGAGGTTGCCCATGCCGAACCCGAGCACCGAGATGTAGACGCCCGACCGGGCGTGCTCCTCGATCAGGTCGGTCAGCTCCTCGGGGCTGGACGGCCCGACGTTGAAGTCGCCGTCGGTCGCGAGGACCACCCGGTTGTTCCCGCCGTCGACGAAGTTCTTCGCCGCGAGCTCGTACGCGGTCTGCAGGCCCGCCGCGCCGCCCGTCGACCCACCGGCCCGGAGCTCACGCAGGATCCGCACCAGCTCGCCGTGCTCGTCGCCGCGCACGGAGTCGGCGAGCACCTCGTCGCTGCCGGCGTAGGTCACGATCGAGACGGTGTCGTCCTCGTCGAGCTGCTCGACGAGCAGCTCGAACGAGTCCGCGAGCAGCGGCAGCTTGTTCGGCTCGTCCATCGACCCGGACACGTCGAGCAGGAACACGATGTTGTTGCCGCGGTGGGTGGCCTTCTCCGCCGTGGCCTGGACGCCGATCATCGCCAGCTGGTGGCCCGGTGCCCACGGCGCGTCCGCGACCTGCGTCGTGACGGTGAACGGGTCCGCAGCGTCCGGCTCGGGGGTCGGGTAGTCGTAGTCGAAGTAGTTGACGAGCTCCTCGATCCGGACGCCTTCCGGCGCGACGCCCTCGTTCAGCTGGCGGCGCAGGTTGCTGTAGGACGCGGTGTCGACGTCCGAGGCGAACGTCGACAGCGGGCTCGTCGCCACGTCCTGGAACGCCTGCTCCGGGGAGGTGTCGTACTCCTCCTGCCCGTCCACCGGGGCCTGGCGCGACCTCTCCTGGGCGAAGGAGTCGTCGTAGCCGCCGTCCGGTCCGTAGGAGGCGTCGCTCGAGCCGGCCGCGCTGCAGGCCCCCAGCACGCCCACGACGGCGAGCGCAGCGCATCCCGCGACCAGACGGCTCGGTGCCTTTGTGCGCACGTCCGCACCAGCACTCCGGGTCGCAAGAATGGTGCCCATCAATGACCGTCCACGCATCGTCGCCTCCATTGTTCGAGGACTGAAGCGTGGCGGGCGCCGCGGGGCCCGACCAGCACGGGAGAGTCACGCGACCGTCCCGTTCAGGTAACGAACAACTCGATTCGGTAACTCCGCGACCTCGGCCGCGAGGGAGAGGAACCGCAATTCATCGGCATCAAGAATCGAGACCGAAATGTGACACCGGGACATTCCCGGCGCACTCTCTCACTCGAACGGCACCGAGCCGGCCGGCACCAGGTCCACGGCGACCGTCGGGTGCGCACCGGAGCCCTCCGTGAAGATCACGCCTCGCAGCGGCGGCACGTCGCCGTAGTCACGCCCCCAGCCGAGCAGCACGTACCGGTCGTCGACGAGCTGGTCGTTCGTCGGGTCGATCTCGACCCACCCGGCGCCCGGCAGCCACGCGGACACCCACGCGTGCGACGCGTCCGCGCCGCGCAGCTTCTCCCGGCCGGCGGGCGGCCGGGTCTCGATGTACCCGCTCGTGTACCGGGCGGGCAGGCCGTGCAGCCGCAGCGCGGCGATCATCAGGTGCGCGAAGTCCTGGCACACCCCGGCGCCCTGCGCGAGGAGCTGGGCCTGGGTCGTGTGCACCGTCGTCGAGCCGGAGCGGTACGTCAGCTCGGTGCGGATGCGGTGCGCGAGGTCGACGAGCACCGCGGCGAGCGGCCGACCCGGGGTGAACGTCGGCTCCGCCCACGCGCGGACCTCGTCGACGAGCCGCACGTGCGTCGAGGGCAGGACCGCCTCCCGCAGGCCCACGAGCGCCTGCTCGTCGACGGCCGCGACCTCCAGCGCGCCGTCGGCGACGGCCCGGGCGACGTCCTCCCACGCGACCGTCGGCAGGGTGTCCGGGTCCGGGGCGACGCGGGACACCTCGACCGACGACCGGGACGTCACGACCAGCCGGGTGTGCGGGGTGGTGACGCCGAAGAACGTCGTCCGGTTGCCGAAGTAGTCGACGTACGTCGCGGTGTCGGCCGGGGCGGGGTCCACGACGACCGCGGTCTCGTGCACCGTCTGGCCCGGCAGGTCCCGCGGGGTGATCGTCGTGCGCCCGTAGGAGTCGGTGACGGGCTGCGGGTACTCGTACGTGGTGCGGTGCACGAGGTCGTAGGCGCGGCTCATGCGTCCCACGCGTCCTCGAGCGGGCGGCTCGGCACCGGGCGGACGAAGTGCTGGCGCTCGATCTCGTCGGACGCGGCGCGCAGCCGCCACAGGATCGAGTCGAGCGTCTCGGCGAGCCGGGTGCGGCGCCCGTCGTCGGACACGGTGGTCGCCGCGGTGGCGGGGTCGAGCTCGGTGAGGAGGTCGACGACGTCGGACAGCAGGTGCGTCGGCGTCGGGCCGGGGACGGCCACGAGGTCCTCGCGCAGGCGCTGCACCTGGTACCGCAACGAGCGCGGGTTCGACGGGTCGAGCAGCAGCAGGTCGAGCACCTCCGCGACACCGCCGTCGGACTGGTACCGGCGGCGGAACGTGATCGCCGACTCCTGCGTGAGCAGCACGGAGTCGACCACGAGCCGCTCGACGCCGCGGGGGCGCCGGTCGACGAGCGTGGCGAGCAGGCTCTCGACGAGGTGCTGCGCGCGCTCCACGCGCCGTCCGGCGTCGAGGAACTGCCACCCGACGTCCCGGACGAGCCCTTCCGCGCTGATGCCGGCGACGGCGAGCAGACCTTCGAGGACCCGGTCGAGCGCGGGCCGCAGCCCGACGGTGACCGTCTGCGCGTCGGTCGTCGCCCCCAGGTCCAGCGTCTCGGCCGACCGGGACCGGCTGCGGGACCGGGCGCGCTCGTCGCGCAGCGCGCGCTCGATCCGGGCGAGCGGGATGAACGTGTCCGTGGAGAGCTGGTCGCGGACGGCGGCCGCCGCGGCGGCGAGACGACGGACCGACCGGGCCACCGTGCCCGGCGTGGTCGGGTCGAGGACGAGGGCCCGGAACGCCGGGGTGCCGTCGCCGGCGGTGCGCGGGTGGTCGCCGAACAGGGACGCGTGGTGCTCGTCGGCCGCGGGTGCCGTGGGGTCCACGTCGGCCGTGAGCGCGTCGATGAGCACGGTGAGCGCCCGCCCGCCGGCGGAGGCGGGCCGCCGGTGGAAGTCGTCCCAGCGGTCGACGACGACCCGCAGCACCCGCACCTGGTCCTCGGCACGCTCGGCGTACCGGCCCATCCAGTAGAGGTTCTCGGCCGTGCGCGGCGAGATGCCGGTCGCGGGCCGGCGGGGGCTGACGAGCTCCGTGGGTGCCTCGTCGGGCGCTGCGGCGTCGGTGTCGGCGTGCGCGGCCAGCACCCACACGTCCTTCGCGGTCGCCCCCGTCGCCGAGGAGACGACGTGGTCGTCGGCCACCCGGGCCAGGCCCCCGGCCATCACCGTGTACGACGAGCCGTGCCCGACGGCGTACGTGCGCAGGACCGCCGCCCGGGGGCCGGGAGTCCCGGCCGCCGCCGGCTGCTCGCTGCCGACGCCCACCGCGGTCTCGTCGACGACCGGCCCGGCCGGGCCGACGGCCTCCTGGCCGACCCACGCCCACGGCTCCGCCTCGACGCGCGCGGCGAGCTCGGCGCGCTCCCGGTGGCTCAGCGTCCAGCCGAGCACCGCGCCCGCGCCCGTGCCGCGGGTCGCGGGGAGCAGCACCAGGTCCGTCATCCGCGTGAGCACGTGCTGCCGGGCCGTCGCGTCGCCGCACCACCACGTCGGGGCCGACGGCAGGGCGAGGTCCTGGTCGAGCACGGTGCGGGCCAGCCGCGGCAGGTACGCCAGCAGCGCGGGGCTCTCGAGCACGGACGAGCCGAGCGGGTTCACGATGCTCACGTTCCCGTGCCGGACGGCCCGCACGAGCCCGGGGACGCCGAGCCGGGAGCCGGTCCGCAGGTCCAGCGGGTCGCACCACTCGGCGTCGACGCGCCGCAGGACCACGTCGACCCGCTCGAGCCCGTCGAGCCCGCGCATCCACACCCGGCCCTCCCGGACCAGCAGGTCGCTGCCCTCGACGAGCGGCAGGCCCAGCATCGACGCGAGGTACGCCTGGTCGAACGCCGTCTCCGACGCGGGCCCGGACGTCAGCAGCACCACGTGCGGCTGCTCGACGCCGCCCGGCGCGACGTCCCGCAGCGCGAGGCGCATCGCCTGGAAGAACGGCCCGAGCCGCTGGATGGGCGCCTGCCGGTACACCCCGGCCATGACCTGCGCGACGACCCGGCGGTCCTCCATCGCGTACCCCGCGCCCGACGGCGCCTGGGTCCGGTCGCCGACCGCGCACCACCCGCCGTCGGTGTCCCGCACGAGGTCGGTGGCCGTGAGGACGAGCTCGCGCCCGCCCGGCATCCGCAGGCCGTCGACGGCCCGCAGGAACCCGGGGTGGCCGAGCACGACGGTCGGCGGCAGCAGGTCGTCGGTGAGCAGGCGGCGGGCGCCGTAGACGTCCTGCAGGACGGCGTCGAGGAGCTCGGCCCGCTGGACGAGCGCCGCGTCGAGCCGCGACCACTCCGGCTCGTCGACGATGACGGGCGCGGGGTCCAGGAGCCACGGGCGTGCGCCGTCGAGCTGGTCCGTGCCGTACGTGACGCCGTGCTCGGCGAGCAGCAGGTCGCTCGCGTCCCGGGCGCGGGCCAGGTCGGCGGGCGTCGGCTCGTCGGCCGGGTCGGTGAGCCAGGACCAGTCCGGTGCGTGCACCGGCCCGTCGCCGACCGCGGGCGCGCTGGGCTGGTCCAGGCGCGGCCGGGGCGACGAGAGCAGGTCGGTCACACGGAGAGTCTGACCCACGCGGGACGCGGACGCGCAGGTCGGCGCGCTGGGTGGACGTGTCGCGGTGCCGGTCGGTGGGCCTCGGGCCAGACTCGGAGCCGACAGTCCGAGCGAGCGGGAGGTGGCACATGGACCCCGGTGCGGTCATGACGTGGGTGGGGGAGTACGAGCGGGCGTGGCGGGAGCGGGACGTCGATGCGGTCGGTCGCCTGTTCGCCGACGACGCGTCGTACCTGCGCAGCCCGTACGACGACCCGCCGCTGCGGGGCCTGGCGGCGATCCGGGACTTCTGGGAGGACGACACGCCCTTCGAGATGACGGCCGAGCCGGTCGCCGTCCAGGGCGACACGGCGGTGGTGCGGGTCGAGGTGCACTACGGCGGCGACCGCCCGCAGGAGTACCGGGACCTGTGGGTCGTCCGGTTCGACGCCGAGGGCCGGGCGTCGTGGTTCGAGGAGTGGGCCTACTGGCCGGACAAGCCGTACACGCAGGCGCCGCAGTGACCGACAACTGTCGGGTTTCTCACATGCTGGAGGCAATCGAGCAGGTCAGCGCGGTGTCGCACCTGCGCGCGAGTGGATCTTGGACGAACGTCTTACTACGGTGCTGAACGGCCGATGTGAACTGAGAGCCGTTGGAAGAGGAGGTCCCCATGGACACCAGCACCACCACCCCGCGTGCGACCGTCGACACGTTCGAGTCGGCGAACCCGTTCCTCGGCGAGACCGAGACGCTCGTCGTGGCCGGCCGCGCCCTGGACGGCCAGCGCGTCAACGACATCCCGACGCAGCGCTCGCGCGACTGACGTCGACCGTCGTCGCGACCGTCCGCGCTCAGCCGACGGTCGCGACGGCCCGGCGGACCGCGTCGAGCGTCGCCGCCACCTCGTCCGGGCCGGTGGCCCAGTTGCTCACCGAGAACCGCACCACGTCCCGCCCGCGCCAGCGTGACGGGTACGCGTACGCGACCCCCTCGTCGCGCAGCGCCGCCGAGACGGCACCCGTCGTCGCGTCGTCCGCGAACGCCACGCACACCTGCGTGTAGACGACGTCGTTGACCACCTCGGCGCCGGGCACGTCCGCCAGCCCGCGTGCCAGGGCGGCCGCCCCGTCGGCCAGCCGGTCGACCAGCGCCGCGACCCCGTCGCGCCCGAGCCACGCGAGCACCGCCCACACCGGCACCCCGCGCGACCGCCGCGACATCTCCGGCGCCATCTCGTGCGGGTCCGTCGACCCCTCCGCGGCGACGAGGTACGCGGCGCGCACCCCGAGCGCGGTGTGCGCGTCCTGCGGCGACGCGACGATCGCCACCCCGCAGTCGTACGGCACGTTGAGCGTCTTGTGCGCGTCCGTCGCCCACGAGTCCGCCGTCTCGTAGCCCGCCGTGAGGTGCCGCAGCCGGGGCGACGCCGCCGCCCACAGCCCGAACGCGCCGTCGACGTGCACCCACGCGCCCCGTTCGTGCGCGACCGCGACCGCCGCGCCCACGTCGTCGAACGCCCCGGAGTGCACGTTGCCCGCCTGCAGGCACACGATCGTCGGCCCGTCACCGGCGGCCAGCTCGTCCGCGAGCGCGTCCACGACGATCCGGCCCTGGTCGTCGGCCGGCACGAGCGTCGCCGCCCCGAGGCCCAGGTACCGCAGCGCGAGGTCCACGGACCCGTGCCGTTCCGCACCCGCGAGCACGCGCACCCGCGGAGCGCCCGCGAGGCCGTGCGCGTTGACGTCCCAGCCGGCCTTCGCCAGCACGTGCTCCCGGCCCGCGGCCAGCCCGACGAAGTTCGCCGTCGTCGCGCCCGTCACGAACCCGACCCCCGAGTGCGCCGGCAGCCCCAGCAGGTCGAGCAGCCACTGCGCGGCCAGGTCCTCGACGGCCGTGGTGCTCGGGCTCGCGTACCGCATGCCGCCGTTCTGGTCCCACGCGCCCGTCAGCCAGTCCGCCGCGAGCGCCACCGGGTACGTGCCCCCGATGACCCACCCGTAGAACCGCGGCGACTGGCTGGCCAGCAGCCCGGGCTCGACGGCGTCCGCGAGCCGCTCGACGACCTCGCGCGCGTCCTGCGTCGACTGCGGCAGCTCACGCCCGAGGGCGTCCTTGACGGCCTCGCCGTCCACGCCCGGCGGGATGGGCCGCTCCGGCATCTGGTCGAGCCAGCCGAGCCCGCGGTGCAGCGCCGCCGCCAGCGGGTCGCGGTAGTCGTCGCGGGGTGTCATCGGGCGCCGTCGCCCGGACCGGGGTGCACCTCTGCGAGTGTTCTCGCGTCCTGGACGGGCGTCAACGCCCCGCGACGGTCAGGCCCGTGCGCCGGCGAGCTCCCGCCACGTCGCCGAGCCGGCACCCTCGCGGTCCTCCCGCGACGGCAGCATCGCCCGGCACGTCGACACCGCGTCGACCAGCATCGCGACGAGGTCCTCGTCGCACCTCGGCCCCGTCGCCACCGCGGCGAGCGACACGTCGACGACCCCGCGCGGCAGGTCGCGGGTCCGGCGCGGGCGGCCCATCGCCCGCGTGAACCGTTCGGCCCACGCGGCGTCGACGGGGACCCTCGCGAGCGCCTCGTCCGTCGTGCGCCGGCGCTTGCCGGACGCCCGCCCGTCGACGGGCTCCAGGAGCCGGTCGAGGGTGATGAGCGCGACCGCGAGGACACGTGCGTCCTGCGCGCGGGCGACGGGCAGGGCGTGCCGGGCGGCCACGTCGGCGATCTCCAGGGACCACGCCGGGTCGTCGCTCGCCGTGCCGACGAGGTCCGGGACCAGGTGCGTCAGGCGCATCCGGGAGCCGTCCTCGACGAGGTCGTTCACCGACCGCGCCAGGTGGGCGAGGAGCGGGTGCGTGCACGTGGGGTGGTCGCTCCAGCGCTCGCCCGCGAGCACGCTCGTCCACTCCATGAGGCAGCCGCCCTGCTCGGGGCGGCGATGCCTGCCGGGCCGCAGCTCGGGCAGGACGTCAGGGATGCTGGGGGCGGGACGGGTGCGCATGATGGACCTCCGACCGGTGATCCGGTCAGTGTCCGTCCGACACGCCCCGAGGGCAACGGGTACGTGCTCCCGACGCACAGGCACGGGCCTCATCCTGTGCGCACCCGACGAAGTAGTCGGGGTGGGGCCGCTCCAGGTCCCAGCGGCGGACCGCCCCGTCGCGGTACCTCAGGAGCTCGTGGCCCTGCACGTCGATCCAGTACCAGCCGTCGGTGAGCGCGAACCAGTGCGAGGACTGTCGTGCCAGCAGGTACGCCGGGATGACCGCGTTGCCCCCGGCCAGGCCACCCGTGACGTCGGTACGGACGATCTGGGTGGCCGACGTCGCGTGATGGGCGAGGCTTCGGGGGAGACGCTTCCTGCGGGCGTCGACGTCCTTCGGACGTGGTGTCACATGCGAGAGGCCCCGGCCGGGATCGTCGTCCTGGACAGGGCCTCGCTGTGGTGGAGCGGGTGACGGGAATCGAACCCGCGCTATCAGCTTGGGAAGCTGATGTTCTGCCATTGAACTACACCCGCATGTCGATCCCAGAGGCACGTGGTGCCCTGGTCGGCCCGGACAGCATACCCGGGACGCCCCACGCCGCGAAGCCGGTCCCGAATTCGTCGACCGGGCACCGGGCCCGTGTGGAAACCTCGACCCCATGCCCGCCGCGCTCCGCCCGTACCACCCGTCCGATCTCGGCGCGATCTACCGGATCTGCCTGCTCACCGGCGCCGCCGGGGGTGACGCGTCGGCGCTGTACCGCAACCCCGACCTGCTGCCGCACCTGTACGCCGGCCCGTACCCGGTGGCCGACCCGGGGCTGACGTTCGTCGTCGTGGACGAGCTCGGCGTGGTCGGCTACATCGTCGCGACCGCTGACACGTTCGGCTTCGAGCGGTGGCTCGACGAGCACTGGTGGCCGACGCTGCGGACGCAGCACCCGCGGGTCGACGACCCGGGCGACGGCACCGAGGACCATGTGCTGATTGACCGGATCCACGACTGGAAGGCCGCCGACGACACCCTCTACGACACCCACCCGGCCCACATGCACATCGACCTGCTGCCCCGCGCGCAGGGCCAGGGCTGGGGCCGCAGGCTCATCGAGACGCTGTCCGGGGCGCTGCGCGAGCGGGGTGTCACCGGCCTGCACCTGGGCGTCGACGTCCGCAACACGGGCGCGATCGCGTTCTACGAGCGGGTCGGCTTCCAGCGGGCCCGCACCCACGACTGGGGCGCCACCCTCACGCTCGACCTCTGACGTCGGCGGTCGCCGCTGACGTCGTGCCGCCGAGCGGGTGGTAGGTGGCCGTCGTCCCACGGTTCACCCGCGATCTCCCGGCGCCGGTGGTCGGCCGTCGGCTACAAACGCCGTGCGGCGCGGACGGCGACCGCGGCTCGGGGGTGTCGGATGCGGTACCTGTGCGCCGAGCGGGGGTGCCTGCGCGGGAGCGTCCCCGTCGCCGAGACGATCTGTGCGGCGTGCGGGTCGCGGACCCGCGGGCTGGAGCCGACGTCGCAGGTGGGCATGCTGCGGCGGATGGTGCTGGTCGCGGCGGTGACCGCGCTGCCGTGGCTCCTCATGAGGGTCTCGCTCGGGCTCGTCGTGCTCGTCGCCGGCGGTGCGCTCGCCGCGTGGTGGGCGACGCGGCGGTCGAGGGCCGAGGGGCAGCGGACCCCGGTCTACTGGATCGTGTTCGCCGGTGCGCTCGTGCTGACGCCGGTCGCCGTGCTGGTCGTGGGCGCGGCTCTCTTCGTCGTCACGGGGTTCATGGGCCTGCACCCCTGACGTCGGCACCTCCTGACAGCTGTCGGAGGTGCGTGCTGGACTGACCTTCGCTCGGGACGGACGACGACCACGGAGGCGGCGATGGGCAGCACGGTCGAGCTGGTGCGGTTCACGGTGGGTGACGGGCGCACGCAGGAGATGCTCGACGCCCGCCGGCGGATGGTCGACGAGTTCCGCGCCGAGCGGGAGGGGTTCGTCGACTCCCGGCTGATCGCCCTGCCGGACGGCCAGTGGCTCGACGTCATCGAGTGGCGCACGGCCGCGGACCTCGACACGTCCCGCGCCCGCGGCGCAGACCTCCCGGGATTCGCCGCGTTCCTCGCGACGGTCGCCACGGTCGTCGCCGACGAACGAGGCGACCTCACCAGCGCCTGACGGCCCTGGCCGCCCGTGGTGGGGTCAGGCGCGGACCGTCACCGTGAAGGCGCCGGACTGCTCCTCGCCGGGCTCCAGGACGAAGACCCCGGTGCCGGGCACGCCGCGGGCGTGCAGCGCGAAGCCGCCGTTCACGTTGGTCACCGGCTCGACGGCGAAGTACGAGCGGCGGCGCGGCGCGTACACGACGAGGTGCGAGTAGATCGGGTCGGCGTGCACGTCGACGTCGACACCGGCGTCCTCGTACGCGATGCGGATCGGCGCGCCGGGGTCCCACCCGGTGAGCACGTCGTCGACGAACCGGGACCCGAGCGGGCGCCCGTCGCGGAAGTCGGCGCGTGCGGGGATCTCGCCCGCGGGTCCGGCGGCCATGGCGTCGACGAGCGAGTAGCCCTGGCGCAGCGGCACCTGGAGCAGCGGGTTGCCGGGCTCCGTCGGGCTGGGCGTGCCGACGGGCCGCAGCGTGCGCTGCAGGTACGGGTGGTGCCCGAACCCGGCGGGGAACGACTCGCGGTCGATGTTGCGCAGGGACGTCCCGACGGTGAGCCGGTTGCCGGTCAGCGCGTAGGTGATCTGCGCACGGAACTTCCACGGGAAGTTGATGCCGACGAGCTGTGACGTGTCGAGCTCGAGCACCACCCGGTCGTCGAGCTGCTCCACGACGTCCCAGGCGTGGTGCCGGGTCGTGCCGTGGATGGCGGTGCCGTCGGCGCCGTTGCGCTGGAGCTGCCAGGTTCGCCCGGCGAACGCGAGGAGCCCGTCACGGATGCGGTTGGACCACGGCACCATCGGGAAGCTCGCGCACTTCTCGGCCTCGCCGAGGGCGGTGCGCCGGGTGGGCCGCAGCAGGTCGCGCCACACGCCGTCGGGCGTGCGGATGCGACCTGCTGCGAGCGACGCACCGGTGCCGGGCACCACGTCGAGCTCCCAGGACGAGCTGCGCAGCGTGAGGACACGTTCCGCCGACCCGCGGGCAGCGAGGGACGGAAGCGCTTCGACATCCTGGAGTGCCGTCATGATGCGTGACCTCGTCGAACCCCGGAGGGTCAGACGGTGACCTCGACGCGCACGGTCGAGCCGGCGGCCGCGTAGGGGACGTGGTTGCCCTGGACCGGGGTGCCGTCGACCGTGAGCGACCCACGGGCGCCACGGGCACCCGAGTTGGTCACGTGGATCTCGTACGTCGCGCCACGGGCCACGCGCGTGACCGTGAACGACGGCACGTCGGGGCCGATCTGCGGGTCGACGACGAGGCCGTCGTAGTCGGGCCGCACGCCGAGCAGGTACTGCGACACCGCGACGAAGTTCCACGCCGCCGTGCCGGTCAGCCACGAGTTCTTGGCCTCGCCGGCGCGCGACGCCTCCTTGCCCGCGATCATCTGCGCGTAGACGTAAGGCTCGAGCTTGTGCGTGTCCGAGATCTCCTCGCGGTACGCCGGGGTGATCCGCTTGTAGTAGTCGAACGCGCGGTCACCGCGGCCCACGACGGTCTCGCCGATGATGACCCACGGGTTGTTGTGGCAGAAGATGCCGCCGTTCTCCTTGTACCCGGGCGGGTACGTGGAGACCTCGCCGAGCTCGATCTGGTACGTCGTGTACGCCGGGTACTGGAGCACCAGGCCGTGCGGCGTGCCGAGCATCTCGCCGACCGAGTCGAGCGCCTTGATCGCGGGCGACTCGGGCGACGTGCCGTCGACGCCGATGCCGGCCATCGTCGCGAAGCCCTGCGGCTCGATCCAGATCTTGCCCTCGGGCTTCTCGTCCGTGCCGACCTTGTTGCCGTAGTAGTCGTACGCGCGCAGGAACCACTGGCCGTCCCAGCCGTGCTCGAGGACGGCCTCGCGGACCTCGTCGACGTACTTGCGGGCCTGCCCGGCGACGTCGTCGAGGCCACGACGCGCCGCCAGCTCGGCGTACTCGGCGCCGTAGAGGACGAACTGCGCGGCGATGAAGACGGACTCCGCGGCGCCGCCCGACTGGTTCTCGGTGGTCTGGAAGGACTCGCCCGGGGTCGTCGAGAAGCAGTTGAGGTTGAGGCAGTCGTTCCAGTCGGCGCGGCCGATGAGCGGCAGGCCGTGCGGGCCGCGGTTGTCGACCGTGAACTGGAACGAGCGCGTCAGGTGCTCGAAGAGGGAGACCTCGGAGCCGGGCTCGTTGTCGAACGGCACCTGCTCGTCGAGGATCGAGAAGTCGCCGGTCTCCTTGACGTACGCGGCCACGCCGGCGATGAGCCACAGCGGGTCGTCGTTGAAGCCGGAGCCGATGTCGTTGTTCCCGCGCTTCGTGAGCGGCTGGTACTGGTGGTACGCCGAGCCGTCGGGGAACTGGGTCGACGCGATGTCGATGATCCGCTCGCGCGCCCGCTCGGGGATGAGGTGCACGAAGCCGAGCAGGTCCTGGTTGGAGTCGCGGAAGCCCATGCCGCGGCCGATGCCGGTCTCGAAGAACGACGCCGAGCGCGACATGTTGAACGTGACCATGCACTGGTACTGGTTCCAGATGTTGACCATCCGGTCGAGCTTCTCGTCGTCGGACGTTACCGAGTACGTCGACAGGAGGTTCGTCCAGTACGCCTGGAGGGCGTCGAACGCCGTGTCGACCTGCTCGGTCGTCGCGAAGCGGCCCAGCAGCGCGTGCGCGGGGGCCTTGTTGATGACCTGGTGGGCGTCGTCGGCCCACTTCTCGTCGTCCGGGTTCTCGATGTAGCCGAGCACGTAGGTCAGGGTCCGGGACTCGCCGGGCTCCAGAGTGACGTCCACCGAGTGCGAGCCGATCGGGTACCAGCCCGAGGCGACCGAGTTCGACGAGACACCGGCGCGCGGCACGGCCGCCTCGCCGAGCCCGTTGTACGCCCCGACGAACGTGTCGCGGTCCGTGTCGAAGCCCGTGGCCTGCGTGTTCACGCCGTAGACGGCGTAGTGGTCCCGGCGCTCGCGGTACTCGGTCTTGTGGTAGATCGCCGAGCCGTGCGGGGAGTCCTGCTCGACCTCGACCTCGCCGATCGACAGGTTGCGCTGGTAGTTCGTCTGGTCGTCCTGCGCGTTCCACAGGCAGAACTCGGCGAACGAGAAGAGGGTGACCGTCTTCGCCGCGTCGGACGTGTTGGTCAGCGTGACCTTCTGGACCTCAGCGTTCTCGCCGAGCGGCACGAAGTAGAGGGTCTCGACGGACAGGCCGCCGCGCTCGCCCGTGATGCGCGAGTAGCCGAGGCCGTGACGGGCCTCGAAGTGGTCGAGGTCGGCCTTGACCGGCAGCCAGGACGGGGTCCACACGTCGCCGGCGTCGTGCACGTAGAAGTAGCGGCCGCCCGCGTCGGCGGGGATGTTGTTGTAGCGGTACCGCGTGAGGCGGCGCATCTTCGCGTCGCGGTAGAACGTGTAGCCGCCGGCCTGGTGCGAGATGAGGGAGAAGAACTGCTCGTTGCCCAGGTAGTTGATCCACGGGTAGGGCGTGTGGGGCGTCGTGATGACGTACTCACGTGCGTCGTCGTCGAAGTGGCCGAACCGCATGGACTTGCCTCTCGAGTGCGCTGAGCGTCGGAGCCGGATCCGCGTGCACGCGCGCCGGCACCGCTGCCGGCCACGCGTCTGGGGCCGACGCGACTTCTGGTCGTTGCGAGAGCGCTCCCACGCGATCTCACGGAGAGAGCATAGCCGCCGCCCCGCCCGGACGGAACGGCCCCTGTCACCCTTCCGTGGAGGCCCGTCGGCCGGTCGGGAGCGGCACCGGCACCGCGTGCCGGGCGTCGCCGCCCGGTCCGGACGTCGCACGCACCCCCTACCGAGGTCGGTCGACCAGGTCAGAGCACGTTCCTAGGCTCGGGGCCATGACGTCCCTCCCGCAGCCCGAGTGCCCGCCCGGATCCGCCGCGCGGGTGTCCCTCGTCAGCGTCGCGCCGGCCCTCGCCGGGCTCGCGCTCCTCACCGTCGCGGCCACGTGGACCACGATCACGCAGGGGTCGACCGCCGTCCCTGCCGCCGTCGACGTCGCTGTCGGGATCCTCTCGCTCGGTGCCCTCCTGCTGGTGCGCGACCGCCCCCTCCCGGCGGGTCTGCTGCTCGGGCTGCTCGCGGCGCTGAGCCCCGCAGCGACGCCGGCGGCGACGGCCGGCACCCTCGCCGCCGGGCGGCTGCACCCCGTGCGGACGGCCTGGACGGTGGCGGCCGCGAGCGTCGTCGGGCACGCGGTGCAGGGCCTGTGGCGGCCGCCGGGGATGCCCTATGGCTGGTGGTTGCTCTGCGACGTCGCCGTGCACGCCGCGCTGCTCGGCTGGGGGGCGTACGCACGGACGCGCGCCGAGCTCGTCGCCGCGTGGCGGGAGCGGGCGGTGCGCGCCGAGCAGGAGCAGGCCCGCCGGGTCGACGAGGCGCGGCTCGCGGAGCGGACCCGGATCGCCCGCGAGATGCACGACACGCTCGCGCACCGGCTGTCGCTCCTCGCGACGACCGCGGGCGCGCTGGAGTACCGCACGGACCTGACGCCCGCCCAGGTGGCGCAGGCCGCCGGGGTGGTGCGGGCGAGCGCGGGGGAGGCGCTCACGGAGCTGCGCGAGGTGATCGGTGTGCTGCGGTCGGCGCCCGACGAGCTGCGGCCCACCCCGGGCGTCGGGGACCTGGCCCGGCTCGTCGAGGAGTCGCGCCTCGCCGGGACGGACGTCGAGCTGTCCGCGCCCGACGACCTCGACGTGCCGCCCGCCGTCGGCCTGGCCGTGTACCGGGCGTGCCAGGAGGGCCTGACGAACGCCCGGCGGCACTCGCCCGGGAGCCGGGTGCGGATCGACGTGACGCGCTCGGACGACGGCGTTGCGGTCCGGGTGGCCGACCACCGTCGCGGCGGCACCGGTGGCAGTCTGGTCGGGCCCAATGGCGAGGGGTCGGGAACCGGGCTCGTGGGGCTCGCCGAGCGGGTCGAGCTGCTCGGCGGCCGCCTCGACGCCGGGCCGAGCGACGACGGGTTCGTGCTGACGGCGTCGGTCCCGTGGTCCCGATGACGAGCGAGGTGGTGAGCCGGGTGGCGAGCGTGACGACTGACGGGGCGGTGCGTCCGACCGTGCGGGTCGTCGTGGTCGACGACGACGCCCTGGTCCGGTCGGGCCTCGTGCTGATGCTCGACGGCGCCGACGGGATCGCGGTCGTCGGTCAGGCGACGGACGGGGGCGAGGTGCCCGCGGTGCTCGACGCGCACGCCGCGGACGTCGTGCTGATGGACCTGCGGATGCCGGGCGTCGACGGCATCACCGCGACCCGGGCGGTCCGGGCGCGGCCCCGGCCGCCCGCGGTCGTCGTGCTGACGACGTTCGACACCGGGGACGAGATCGACGGCGCGATGGCCGCCGGCGCGAGCGGGTACCTGCTCAAGGACACCCCGCCCGCCCGGATCGTCGACGCGGTGCACGCCGCCGCCGCGGGGGAGCCCGTGCTGTCGCCGCGGGTCGCCCGCCGTCTCATGGACACGACCGCCCGAACGGGTGGTGCCCGCGAGGACGCGAGGGCCGTGCTCGGCCGGCTCACCGCCCGGGAGCGCGACGTGGTGCTGGCGATCGGGCGGGGCGCGTCGAACGCGGACGTGGGCCGTGACCTGTACCTGAGCGTGCCGACCGTGAAGTCGCACGTGTCGAGCATCCTGCTCAAGCTCGGGCTGGAGAACCGGACGCAGATCGCGCTCCTCGTACGGGATGCGGACCTCGGGTGACCACGGGTCGGCGCCGGGGCGGAACCGCACAGAACGACCGACTACCTTTACCCCGTGCTGCTCTCCGACCGTGACATCAGGGCCGAGCTCGAGTCGGGCCGGGTGGCCCTCGAGCCCTACGACCCGGCCATGATCCAGCCGTCCAGCATCGACGTGCGGCTCGACCGGTTCTTCCGGCTGTTCGACAACCACAAGTACCCGGTGATCGACCCGTCGATCGACCAGCCCGAGCTCACGCGGCTCGTCGAGGTCGAGCCGAGCGAGCCGTTCGTGCTGCACCCCGGCGAGTTCGTGCTCGGGTCCACGTACGAGCAGGTCACGCTGCCCGACGACGTCGCGGCGCGGCTCGAGGGCAAGTCGTCGCTCGGCCGCCTCGGCCTGCTGACGCACTCGACGGCCGGGTTCATCGACCCCGGGTTCTCCGGGCACGTCACGCTCGAGCTGTCGAACGTGGCGACGCTGCCGATCCTGCTCTGGCCGGGCATGAAGATCGGGCAGATGTGCTTCTTCCGCCTCTCGTCGGCCGCGGAGCAGCCGTACGGCGCCGCCGGGTACGGCTCGCGGTACCAAGGGCAGCGTGGCCCGACCGCGTCGCGGTCCTGGCAGAACTTCCACCGCACCGAGGTCTGACGCGTGACGAGTCCCCGCCTGGTCGCCGCCGACCCGCAGCTCCGCAACCGTCACCTGCTCGCCCTGCCGGACGGGATCGGTGCCGACGAGGTCGAGACGCTCGCGCTCAGCCGGTTCGGCACCGCACGCTGGGAGGAGGCCGAGGAGGAGGCGCCGCAGACGCGCGGGATCATGCGGCCCGTGACCGCCGCGTTCGGCATCCGGGCGGTGTCGCCGACGACGCCCACGGCCCCGGCCCTGCGGCTCGCGCGACTGTCGCGGCTGCGCGGCCCGTACCTGGTCGAGGCCGAGGACTGCGTGAGCCTGGGCCTGCCGCCGTCGACCGCCGTCGTGTACGACCTCGACTGCCCGCGCGAGCGGGGGCGGCCGCCGTACCCGGGCGGTGACCGCGACGGCCTCAAGCGCGCGTTCCCCGACGGCATGCCCGTCCGCGAGGAGGAGCGGGTCGTGCAGTGGCTCGTCGCCGCCGCGCGGCGGCTCGGCGGAGCGGTCCGCATCGGCGGGTCGGGCGCGATCCTCACCCCGGACATCGACGCGGCCATCGACCTCACGCTGCTCGCGAACCGCTGGCTGGAGCCCGAGGAGGCGCTCGCGGTCGTGCAGTCCGTCGTGTCGCGGGCACGGCTGTCCGAGGCCGCCCCGTCGTCGTCGTGGACCGGGCCGATGCCGGGTGCCGGCCGGGCGGGCGACGGGGTGCCGGCGTTCCTGCCGGAGGCGGGCGGACGCGGGCTGCGTGCCGCGCTGGAGCGGTCCGGCGTGTCCGACGAGGCCGAGCGTGCGCGCCTCTACGCGGAGGCCGCGGCGTACGACGAGCTCATGCTCGCGGCGCCCCCGACCCCGGAGTCGTACGGCGTGCTCGTCGACCTCGCCGTGGACGGGACGATCAGCGTCGAGGCGTCCTTCGAGACCGAGGTGCCGCCGCTGATGCGGGCCCTGCCGTGGACGGCGAACGGTGTGGTCGCGTACCGGGTGCACTGGGAGCCGCTGCTCGTCGAGGAGCTCGAGGCGGAGAAGCCGTCGTTCGAGCACCGCGTCGCCCGGGGCCGGGCCTCTCCTCAGGTGCAGGCGGTCACGCGGGCGCTGCACGCCGAGCTCGGCGGCGAGATCGCCGACGAGGCCGACTTCCTGGTGGACCCCGCGGACCTCTGACCGGTCAGGGTCGCGGGTTCGGCCTGACCACGCACCACTCGTTGCCCTCGGGGTCCTGCAGCACCTGGAACGTGCCGGGTGCGGCGGAGTGCACGGGGCCGAGGCGGGTGGCGCCGAGGGCCTCCGCCTGCGCCGTCGCGGCCTCGATGTCGTCGACCAGCACGTCGAGGTGCAGGCGGTTCTTCACCACCTTGCCCTCGGGGACGCGCTGGAACGACAGCTGCGTCCAGCCGGGCGGGAGGACGTAGTGCCAGTCGTCGTCGCGCGCCCGCGGCTCGCCGCCGAGCACGCCCGCCCAGAACCGGGCGAGCAGCCCCGGGTCGGCGCAGTCGACGACGACCTCGTCGATGGTTCCGATCATGCGCCGCAGCGTACGGGCGCAGGTGCAGGTCAGGCGACCGCCGGCTCGTCGTCGTGGCCGCGGAACTGCGTCCGGTACAGCTCGGCGTAGAGGCCGCCGCGGGCGACCAGGTCGGCGTGCGTGCCGTGCTCGACGACGCGGCCGTGCTCGACGACGACGATCGCGTCGGCCTGCCGGACGGTGGACAGGCGGTGCGCGATGACGAGCGACGTGCGGCCCTGCAGGGCCTCGTCGAGCGCGACCTGGACGGCGGCCTCCGACTCGGAGTCGAGGTGCGCGGTGGCCTCGTCGAGCACGACGACGTCGGGGGCCTTGAGCAGCAGCCGGGCGATCGCCAGCCGCTGCCGTTCGCCGCCCGAGAGCCGGTAGCCGCGGTCGCCGACCACGGTGTCGAGGCCGTCGGGCAGCGACTCGACGAGCTCCCAGACGTGGGCCTGCCGGAGGGCGGCGACGAGCTGGGCGTCGGTGGCGTCCGGGCGGGCGAACCGGAGGTTGCCGGCGATCGTGTCGTGGAACAGGTGGGCCTCCTGGCTGACGACGCCGACGGTCGCGCGCAGCGACTCGAACGTGACGTCGCGCAGGTCCTGGCCTGCGACGCGGACCGTGCCCGCGGTCGGGTCGTACATGCGGCTGACGAGCTGGGAGATCGTCGTCTTCCCGGCGCCGGACGGCCCGACGAGCGCGACCATGTGCCCGGCGGGGACGGTGAACGAGACGCCGGTCAGGGTGTCGTGCGTGACGTCGTGACGCAGCGCGGCGACGGACTCGAGGGAGGCGAGCGACACGTCGTCGGCGCCGGGGTACCGGAACGTCACGTGATCGAGCTCGACGGACGCGCCGGTCTGGCGGACCGCGGCGCGCAGGTCGGACGCGTGCGGCTTCTCCGCGACGGTCGGCTCCAGGTCGAGCACCTCGAGCACCCGCTCGAAGCTGACGAGCGCGGTCATCACGTCGACCTGCACGTTGGACAGGCTGGTCAGCGGCCCGTACAGGCGGCCGAGGTAGGCGGCCATCGCGACGACGACGCCGACGGTGAGCTCGCCGCGGATCGCCATGACGCCGCCGAGGCCGTAGATGATCGCGATCGCGACGGACGCGAGCGTGGTCAGGCCGACCCGGAACCACGTCGAGAGCAGCGCGCGCCGCACGCCGATGTCGCGGACCCGACCGGCCTGCGCGGCGTAGGCGGCGGACTCGCGGGCCGGGTCGCCGAACACCTTGACGAGGTGGGCGCCGGCGACGTTGAACCGTTCGTTCATGATCTGCGCGGCGTCGGCGTTGAGGTCGTAGCTCTCGCGGGTGATGACGGCCATCCGCTTGCCGAACCAGCGGGCGGGGAAGACGAACGCGGGGAGCAGGACGAGCGAGAGGGCGGTGAGCTGCCAGGACATCGAGAACATCGCGGCCAGCACGAACACGACGGTGAGGCCGTTGCTGACGGTGTTCTGGAGCGTCGAGGTGAACGCCTGCTGGGCGCCGAGCACGTCGCCGTTGAGCCGCTGCACGAGCGCGCCCGTGCGGGACCGGCTGAAGAACGCGAGCGGCATGCGCTGCACGTGGTCGAACACCGCGGTGCGCAGGTCGAGGATGAGGCCCTCGCCGACCTGGGACGACACCCACCGGTCGGCGACGGACAGGCCGGCGCTGAACAGGGCGAGGGCGACGACGACCGCGGCGATGCCGAGGACGAGCCGGGTGTCGGAGTTCGCGATGCCGTCGTCGATGAGGGTGCGGAACAGCATCGGGGTGACCGCGCCGGCGGCGGCCTCAAGGGCGATGAGCAGCAGGAACACCGCGAGGCGGCCCCGGTAGGGCCGGGCGAACGTGAGGATGCGGCGCAGGGTGGCGCGCGTGAGCTTGTGGTCGCTCACCGAGCGGTCCTTGAAGAAACCGCGCATCGTGGTGGCGCCGCCGCGCCCGGGGGCGGGGTGGTTCATGGTCATGGTGGCCTCCGTCCGTACTCGGCCGATGCTGAGGTTAGTTCACTATGTGGCTACCTCACAACTGCGGTACGCTCGCGGCCGTGACCACGCACGACGACCCCGGGGAGTTCCTCGAGCTCCTGTACGCCGTCGTCCGCGGCCTGCACCGCGACGCCGCCCACGCCGGCTCCCCGCTCGGCACCACCCCCGGGCAGGTCCGGCTCCTGCGCACCCTCTCCCGCTGCGACGGCCCGCGCCGGCTCGGCGAGCTCGCGGTCGCCCTCGACGTCGCGCCCCGCTCCGTCACCTCCAAGGTCGACCAGGCCGAGGAGGACGGGTGGGTCCGCCGCGTCGACGACCCGAACGACAGGCGCGCCACGCTCGTCGAGCTCACCGAGGAAGGCCGCGCGGTGCTCGACGAGATCGCCGCGCGGAGGCAGAGCGGTGCCGCCGAACGGCTCGCCCGGCTCGACGCCGACGAGCGCGCGCGGCTGCTCGACATGCTCCGGCGGATGGGCGCACCCCGCCCCGGGTGAGCCGCCAGGGAGCGGGCGCGCACCGGCCGGACCGACCCGGCTCCGGTAGGGTCCGCGCGTCGAGCCGACGCACTCCGGGGCGCCGACCTAGGGTGGTCGCGCGTCGACGAGGACGGTCGGGTCGACGAGACGGTACGGACCAGCGCGACGGACGACGGGGGGACCGATGAGCCAGGCACGACCCGGTGGGCGGCTCCCCGCGCGCGTCTACTGGGTGCGCCGGTTCGTGGTGCTCGGCATCCCGCTGCTGCTCGTCGTGCTCGTGGTGTGGCTCGTCGCCGGACGAGGCTCGGGCGCGGACACCCCCGCCGCGGCGTCCGACACGACCAGCACCGCGCCGACGGCCAGCCAGACGCCCACGAGCACCACCGGCGGCATCCTCGCGTGCACGCCCGACCACCTCGCGCTCACCGTCGCCGCGGCCGCCGAGTCCTTCCCCGCGGGCGTCAACCCCGCGTTCACCGTCACCATCGCCAACACCGGGTCCGAGCCGTGCCTCGTCGACGCCGGCGAGGCCCAGCGCCAGATCGTCATCACCTCGGGCGAGGACCGCGTCTGGTCGAACCAGGACTGCGTCGCCACCGGGACCGAGACCCGCTCGCTGCTGCTGAGCCCCGGACCCGACGGGGCCGACGCCCAGCAGCTCGCCTGGAACCGCGTCCGGTCGGCCGCGGGCTGCCCCGACGGGCTGCCCGCGCCCGGGGCGGGGACGTACTCGATCGCGTTCGGCGTGGCCGGCGCGGCCGCGCCGCCGGTGGTGTTCGGGCTCGGCTGACGCCTATTTGATGGCGCCCTGCGTGACGCCGGCCATCACCCACCGCTGGGTGAACAGGTAGACGATGATCGCGGGCGCCATCGCCATGAGGTACGACGCGAACGCGACGTTGTAGTTGCTGCTGAACTGCGTCTGGAACACGCTCTGCAGCACCGGGAGCGTCTGCAGCGTGGAGTCGGCCGTGATGAGCGACGGCATCATGAAGTCGTTCCACGAGGCGAGGAACGCGAAGATCGCGACCGTCGCGCTCATCGGCGCCATCATCGGGAACACGATGTGCCGGAACACCATCCACGTCGTCGCGCCGTCGAGCCGGGCGCTCTCCTCGAGCTCCTCGGGCAGCCCCCGGATGAAGGCCGTGAACAGCAGGACGCTGAAGGACAGCTGGAACATCACGTGCAGCAGGGCGACGCCGACCGGGTTCGCGAGCCCGACCATCCCGGTGAGCTTGACCTGGGACAGCGCGAGGACCGGGAACGGCAGGAACATCGCGGCGAGCAGGTAGAAGAAGGACCAGCGGAAGAACGAGCGGTCCCAGTTCCGTGCGATCGCGTACGCCGCGAACGACGCCAGCAGCACGGTGCCGACGACCGTCACCGCGGTGACGAACACCGAGATGGCGAAGCCGCGCGGGAAGTTCGTGAGCTTCCACGCCTCGACGAACCCGTCCACGCTGAACGGCGCCGGCAGCGAGAACACCTGACCGTCGACCGTCTGGGCGGTCGTCTTGAACGCCATGGTGAGCGTGGCGTAGAGCGGCAGGAACACGGCGACCGCGCACACGAGCAGGACGGTCGTGGTGCGCCAGCTCGGGCGGTCCTCGCCGCCCCGGCGGCCGAAGCGCCGGCGAGGACGGACCTGGACCTGGGCGGGGGTGGTGGTGAGCAGCGTCTGGGCAGTCATCAGAACGCACTCCTTCCGCGGTTGAGGCGCAGCTGGATCACGGCGAGGACCACGGCGATGAGGAAGAAGATCGTCGCGTTCGCCATCTGGTAGGCGTAGTCGCCGCCGGTGAAACCGGAGAAGATCGTCATGGCGACGCTGCGGGTCGCCGTGCCGGGACCCCCGTTGGTCAGGCCGACGATGATGTCGTAGGCGTTCAGGAAGTTCTTGAAGCCGATGACCAGGTTGATGACCACGTACCCGGCGACGAGCGGCAGGGTGATGGAGACCAGTCGCCGGGCCGCCGTCGCTCCGTCCATCGACGCCGCCTCGTACACCTCGCCGGGGATCGACAGGATGCCCGCGATGTAGATGAGCAGGGCGCTCGGGATCGCCTGCCAGGCCGTGACGATCACGATCGTGATCCACGCCAGGTCGGGGTTGGCGAGCAGGCTCTGCTCCAGCGCCGAGATGCCCACCGCCTGCCCGAGCTGCGGCAGCGAGTTGGAGAACAGGAAGTTGAAGACGTACGCGATGACGATGCCCGAGATGACCATGGGCAGCACGAACACGGCGCGCAGCGCGATCTTCGCCCGGATCTTGGCGGTCAGCCCGACCGCCAGGAGGAACGCGACGAGGTTGACCACCAGCACGGTGACCAGCGCGAACCCGATCGTGAACAGGTACGAGCTGCGGATCGCCGGGTCGG
Organism: Cellulomonas chitinilytica; assembly: GCF_016862675.1. GTDB lineage: Bacteria > Actinomycetota > Actinomycetes > Actinomycetales > Cellulomonadaceae > Cellulomonas > Cellulomonas chitinilytica. Next base: position 33,339 of record NZ_BONK01000020.1, read on the forward strand.
AGAACAGCGCGATGTAGTTCGTGAGCCCGGTGAACTGGAACTCGCCGAACCCGACCGAGTCGGTGAAGCTCAGCGTGATGCCCATGACCGCCGGCAGCGTGATGGCCAGCGTGAACAGGACGAGCGTGGGCAGGAGGAAGAGGTAGAAGGTCCGCGGGACCTTGGCGCGCCGCATCCTGAGGGGCGTCGGTGCCGCGACGTCGCGGCTCCCCGGTCGGGTCGCTGCTGCTGTGACCATGAGAGGTCTCCGTTCGGGTGCGGGTCGTCAGGAGCGGTAGGCGAGGCGACGCCAGTCGGCGTCGAGCGTGCGCAGCACCGGCTCCGGGGAGGCGCCGGCGGCGAGCGACTGCGTGTAGTTCTGCAGCGGGATGGACTGCGGGACGAGCTGCGAGGCGCCCAGGTAGAAGGCGGCGCGGTCGTAGTACTCCTTCAGCTCGACGAGCGTCGCGTTGGTCACGGGCGACGCGTCCGTCGTCACGCCGAAGCCGAGGGCGTGCGCGTTGTACGCGTCGATCACGTCCGGGCGCATGAGGAACGACAGGAACTCCCGGGCCGCCTCCTTCTTGCGCGAGCCCTCCGGGATCCACAGGGCGAGGTCGATGTTGACCCGCACCTTGCGGTCCGCCGGGTCGTCCGTCATCGGCAGCGGGAACGCGCCGACGTCGAGGTCCGGGTTCGACTTCGCGATCTCCCCGATCGCCCACGGGCCCTGCAGGTACATGGCGGCCTCGCCGTTCGCGAACGCGAGGTTGCCGTCGCCGTAGCCCCGGCTCGTGGCGTTCTCCTGCGAGTACGCGACCAGCTCCTGCATCCGCTTCACGGGCTCGAGGAACTGCTTCTCGAACGACACGGGCGACCCCGGTCCGACCTCGGTGCCCTCCTTCTTGAGCCGGTTGAAGAACGCCGTGGTGTCCACCGTGCCGCCGACCGAGTAGTCGAAGTGGCCCTGCGCGATCGTCCACGGGTCCTTGAACGTGCTGTAGATCGGGGTGACGCCCGCCGCCGTGAGCGCCTCGCACACGGCGACGAACTCGGCCCGGGTCGTCGGCACGGACAGGCCCTGCGCGGCGAAGATCTGCCGGTTGTAGAGCACGGCCGCCGCCATCAGCGAGTACGGGATGACGCTGGTGCGGTTCGGGTAGCTCGCCGTGACGTCGATGAGCGGCTGGAGGTCCGGGCGGATCCGGCCGGCCTCCGGCATGTCCGACAGGTCGCTGAGCGCGCCCCGCTCGACGTAGCGGGAGACCTCGAAGTTGTAGTTGAGGCAGCCGATGTCGGGCGGCGACTCCCGGACGAACGACCCCGCCAGGTTCGACGTGGCGTCGTGCCGCACCCGCACCCGGGACTGGGTCTGGTGGAACTGGTCGATCAGGTCGTCGAAGTACCCGATCACCTCGGGCTTCGACTGGTAGAACACGATCTCGGTCGGGCCGGAGCCGGAGCCGGTGCCGCGCGCGCACGACGCGAGGGCGAGGCCGGCGCCGACCGCCCCCACGCCGCGCAGGAACCCGCGTCGGCTGAGCTCGTGCGACAGCAGCGGTGGTCTCGCGTCCTGCGTCACCGGTGTCGACCGTCCGGATGAGGTCCAGGTTCTGGGCACGTCGTCGTCTCCCCTCGGGATGTCACCCGGCGGCAGGGGTGCCGCCGCTGTCGTGCTCGTCAGCGGTCGCGCAGGCCGTCCTGCCACAGCCAGACCGTCGTCTCCGCGGGCACGTCCTGCCCGGTGAGCGGGGAGCTCGACACGATCACCTGCCCGGCCGGCAACGGCACGGGCTCGCTCCCGAAGTTGGTGACCGACGTCCACCCGCCGGGCCGCGTGAACGCGACCACCGTGGTGGGCGTACCGGTGAGCCAGTCGAGCGTCTCGGCTGTCTGCAGGCGCCGCCGCTCGGCGAGCGCCCGCCGGTAGAAGGCCAGGGTCGAACCGGGGTCGACCTCCTGGCTCTCGACCGCGAACCGGTCGAAGTCCGCGGGGACCGGGAGGTGCGCGAGCTCGTCGCCGAACCCGAGGGTCGGACCGTGCGAGGCCCACGGCAGCGGCACGCGGCAGCCGTCGCGGCCCTTCTGCGCACCGCCGGACCGCAGGAACGTCGGGTCCTGGAGCGCCTCCGCGGGAAGGTCGGCCACCTCCGGCAGCCCCAGCTCCTCGCCCTGGTAGAGGTAGGCGGAGCCGGGCAGGGCCAGCGTGAGCAGGGTCGCCGCCCGTGCCCGGCGGCGGCCCCGCTCCTCGTCCGGCGCCGGCTCTGTGCCGTCGTGCCGGAGCCACGCGTCGAGGTCGGTCCCGTCGGGCAGGGCGTACCGGGTCGCGTGCCGCACGACGTCGTGGTTCGAGAGGACCCATGTCGAGCTCGCCCCCGACTCGTGCGCGAGCTCGAGGTTCTTGTCGATGATCGAGGCGAACCCCGTCGCGTCCCACTGCGCCTCGAGGAGGTCGAAGTTGAACGCCTGGCCCAGCCCCTCCGGGGAGGCGTACCGGGAGCGGCGGTGCGCGGGGACCCAGGCCTCGGCCACGGCGGTGCGCGGCGGGTCGTACTGGTCGAACAGCCGCCGCCAGTCGCGGTAGATGTCGTGGACCTCGTCGCGGTCCTCGAGCGGGTGCGCGCCGCCCCAGATGTCGGCCTCGAGGTCCGCCTGGCTCGGCAGCGGCTCGGTGAGGTCCTTGGCGAGCGCGTGCGCGACGTCGATGCGGAAGCCGTCGACCCCGCGGTCCGCCCAGAACTTGAGCGTGGTGAGGAACTCCTGGCGCACCTCGTCGTCGGCCCAGTTGAGGTCCGGCTGCTCGGGGGCGAACAGGTGCAGGTACCACTCGCCGTCGCCGACGGGCTCCCACGCCGGGCCGCCGAACGTCGACGTCCAGTCGCTCGGCGGGAGCTCGCCGTGCTCGCCGAGCCCTGGGCGGAAGACGTAGCGCTCGCGGGCTCGTGACCCGGGCGGGGAGGCGAGCGCCTCCTGGAACCAGACGTGCCGGTTGGACGTGTGGTTCGGGACGATGTCGACGATGACGCGGATGCCCGCCGCGTGCAGGGCTGCGAGGAGCTCGTCGAACTGCGCGAGCGTGCCGATGCGCGGGTCGACGTCGCGGTAGTCGTCCACGTCGTAGCCGCCGTCGGCGAGCGCCGAGGGGTAGAAGGGGCTCAGCCAGACGGCGTCGACACCGAGCTCGCGGAGGTAGCCGACCTTGCCGGTGATGCCGGGCAGGTCGCCGATGCCGTCGCCGTTCGAGTCGGCGAAGCTGCGCGGGTAGATCTGGTAGACGACCGCCTGCCGCCACCAGGTCGCGTCCTGCCGGGGCAGTCCGGCCGCCGTGTTCCCGAGCACCGACAGAGCTGTCACGCGTTCCCCCTGGTTTGATGTAGGGCTTAAATTTAACTCGCGGCACTAGAGTGACCCCGTCGACGGAGGAGGTCAAGAGGTGGCGCGGATCCCGGTGTCGTCGCGTCAGCTGCGCGACGTCAGCACCCGGCTCGTGCTCGACCACGTCTGGGACGCAGGTGAGGTCACCGGCTCGGCGTTGATCGAGGCCACGGGCCTGTCACGGGCGACCGTGCACGACGTGTGCGACGAGCTCATCGCGCAGGGCTGGCTCGTCGAGCTGGACAGCGTGCGCGAGGGCGAGAAGGGCCGACCCGCTCGCCGGTACGCCTTCGACGCCCGCGCCGGGGTCGTCGTCGGCGTCGACGCCGGACAGCACCGCGTGAGCGCCACCGTGACCGACCTGCGCGGAGAGTCGCTCTCCCGCGCCGTGCTGCCCGTCGGACCGGACGACGGCACGCCCGACCGCCGCCTCGCCCTCATCGAGGACGCGGCGGTCACGGCCCTCGTCGACGCCTCCGCGCCTCCCCGGAGCGTGCTCGCCGTCGCCGTCGGCGTGCCCGCCCCGGTCGACAGCGACGGCCGCACCGCGTTTCGGGACAACCCGTTCTGGGACCTCATGAACCCCGACATCGCCGGCCGCCTGCGCGACCGGCACGGCTGGACGGCCCTCACCGACAACGACGCGAACCTCGCCGCCGTCGCCGAGCACTGGCGAGGGCACGGCCGAGGGGCGCGATGCCACATCACGCTGCTCGCCGGCGAACGGTTCGGCGCCGGCGTCGTCGACGACGGCCGCCTGCTGCGCGGAGCCCGCGGCGGCGTCGGGGAGATGCGCTACCTGGACCTCGTCGAGGGCGTCGGCTCGGCCACCGGCCTCGCGGCGCTCGTGCGCGACGACGCCCGCGCCCAGCTCCACCGCCTCGACGGCCACGCCGGCTCGTCGTCCCTGCAGGAGATCCCCGCGGCGAGCCTCGACGCGACCCACGTGTTCGCGGCGGCTCTCGACGAGGACCCGCTCGCCGTCACCGTCGTCGAGCACGTCGCCGCGCTGCTCACCCGCGTCATCGCGACGTTCGCCAGCATCTACGACCCCGAGCGGGTCATCATCGCCGGGGCCGTCGCCGAGTCCTGCGAGCCGCTGCTCGCACTCGTCCGCGACCAGCTCGACCGGTACGTCGACCCGCCCGGCATCGAGGTGCTCGCCTCAGACCTCGGCCGTGACATCGTCACCGTCGGCGCCGTCAAGCGGGCCCTCGACCACGTCCGGGAGCGCGCGCTGGAGATCGCACCCGCGTCGCTGCGCTGACCGGGGGGCCGCGCCGGCGAAGCCGACGTCGCCCTGCCCCGTGTCGCGGGCCGCTGGGTCAGACGTAGCGCTCGAGGATGCTCGACTCCGCGAGCCGGGACAGGCCCTCGCGGACGGCCCGCGCGCGCTGCTCGCCGACGCCGTCCACCGCCATGAGGTCCTCGATGCCCGCGGCGAGGAGCTTCTGCAGCCCACCGAAGTGCGTGACGAGGCGGTCGACGATGGTGCCCGGCAGACGCGGGACCTTCGACAGCAGGCGGTAGCCGCGAGGACCGGCCGCCGCGTCGAGCGTGTCACCGCCGCCGGGCAGACCCAGGACGCGGGCGATGTGCGCCATGTCGAGCAGCTCGGTCGAGTCGAGCTCGGCCAGAGCGGCCAGCACCTGGTCGACGTCGCGGCGGGTCGTGTCGAGGTAGTCGCGGATCACGAGCGCACGGTCCGAGCCGAGGCCGCCGACGAGCTCGTCGAGCTGGAGCGTGAGCAGGCGGCCGTCCGTGCCGAGCTCGACGACGTAGCCCTCGATCTCCTCCGAGATGCGGCGCACCATCTCCAGACGCTGCACGACCGCGCACACGTCCCGGACCGTGACGAGATCCTCGATCTCGAGGGCCGACAGCGTGCCGCTGACCTCGTCGAGGCGGGACTTGTACCGCTCGAGGGTCGCGAGCGCCTGGTTCGCGCGGGACAGGATCGTCGTCGAGTCCTCGAGCACGTGCCGCTGGCTGCCCACGTACAGGGCGATGATCCGCATCGACGCGGACACCGAGATCACCGGGAAGCCCGTCTGCTTCGCGACCCGCTCCGCGGTGCGGTGCCGGGTACCCGACTCGGACGTCTCGATCGTCACGTCCGGCAGGAGCTGCACGGCGGCGCGCACGATGCGGTCGCCGTCGACCACGACGGCGCCGTCCATCTTGGCCAGCTCACGCAGCCTCGTCGCCGAGAAACCGACGTCGAGCACGAAGCCGCCCGAGCAGATCCCCTCGACCGTCGGGTCGAAGCCGAGCACGATCAGGGCGCCCGTGCGGCCCCGCAGGATCCGCTCCAGACCGTCGCGAAGCTCGCCACCGGGCGCGACGGCGGCGAGCGTGGACCTCAGGAGGTCGTCGGGGACGTGCGAGTGCGGCACGGATGCATGGTAACGAGCGCTGTCCAGCGGGTTGTTCGCGACCCGCGAGCGGGCGGCTGTCAGTTTGCTGAAAGTCCAGGTCGGCGCCCTGCTCGGCGTCGAGGTGCTCACATCCCCACCGCGCCGACCGCCTGCGCGAGGTCCGACGCCGTCACCACGCTGATCCCGTCCGGCGCCGTGAACCCGTCGAGCGCGCCCGCGGGCACGATCGCGCGCGTGAAGCCCAGCCGGGCCGCCTCGGCGAGCCGACGGCCCACACCCGACACCGTCCGGATCTCCCCGGCGAGCCCCACCTCGCCGATCGCGACCAGCCCGCGGGGGAGCGCCACGTTCTCGCGCGAGCTCACCGCGGCCAGCGCCAGCGCCAGGTCCGCCGCCGGTTCGACCACGCGTGCGCCGCCGACCGTCGAGACGTAGACGTCCTGGTCCGCGAGCCGCGCACCGAGCCGGCGCTGCAGCACCGCGAGCACCATGGCCAGCCGGCTCGAGTCGATCCCGCTCGTCGTCCGCCGCGGGTTCGGCACCGCGCTCGGCGCGACCAGGGCCTGCACCTCGGTGGCCAGCGGACGACGTCCCTCCAACGTCACCGTCAGGCACGTGCCCGGCACCGGCTGCTGCGCCTGCGACACGAACAGCCCGCTCGGGTCCGCGAGCCCGACGATGCCCCGCTCCGACAGGTCGAAGCAGCCGACCTCGTCCGTCGGGCCGTACCTGTTCTTCGTCGCGCGCAGCATCCGCAGCCGCGAGTGCCGCTCGCCCTCGAACTGGCAGACCACGTCCACCAGGTGCTCGAGCGTGCGCGGGCCCGCGACCGACCCGTCCTTCGTGACGTGCCCGACGAGCACCACCGGCATGTCCCGGGACTTCGCGGCGGCGATGACGGCCGCCGTGACCTCGCGGACCTGCGCCACCCCGCCGGCGGTGCCCTCGATCGCCGCCGACGCGATCGTCTGCACCGAGTCGAGGACCAGCAGGTCGGGCTGCACCTGCTCGACGTGGCCCAGCACCGTCGCCAGGTCCGTCTCGTCGGCCAGCAGCAGCTGCGGGTCCAGCGCCCCGATCCGGCCCGCGCGCAGCCGCACCTGCGCCGCGGACTCCTCGCCCGTCACGTACAGGACCCGGCGGCCGGTCCGCGCCGCGCGCGCGGCCACGTCCAGGAGCAGCGTCGACTTGCCGACCCCCGGCTCGCCCGCCAGCAGCACCACCGCGCCCGGCACGATCCCGCCGCCGAGCACCCGGTCCAGCTCGTCGACCCCGGTGGGCCTGGCCCGGGCCGTCTCGACGTCGATCTCGTCGATCGGGCGCGCCGGAGCGCGGGTCGGCGCGGTCGCCACGGTGCGCGGCGCGCCACCGCCCGGCCCGGCGTCCTCCGCGACCGTGCCCCACGCCTGGCACTCGCCGCACCGGCCGACCCACTTCGTCGCCGTCCACCCGCACTCGGTGCAGCGGAACGGCGGGCGGGCCGTGCGGTCGGCGCGCTTGACGGTGGTCGAGGTCACGCGCCGCACGGTAGCCGCTGGGTCCGACATGCCCCGGGATCGCCGCGTCCGGGTGACCAACCGAGGCCCCGACGCGGCACGCTGGGTAGGCTGCGGCCGTCCGGCGCTCGTCGGGCGCTCGAACCTAGGGGGAGCCCCGATGACCGACAACGGCCAGCCTGGACCCGACCCGGCGCAGCGCGGGGCCCGTCCCGCCTGGGCGCCGACCGGTGCCGAGGCCGCCCCGTCGCCGGTGGCCCCCACCGCTCCCTCGGGGCAGGGTCCGGACGCGCCTCCGGCGGGGTCCGCGCCCGTCGCGCCCCCGGCCGGGAACCCCGGCCCGCCCTCGCCGTACACCGGGTACCGGGCCGCACCGCCGGCCGGGCAGCACGCGTCCGTGCCGGGCGCCGCCTGGCCGCCCGCGCCCGCGCAGGCACAGGCCGGACCCGTCGCCCAGCCGTCGGCGCCGCCGCAGCCGCAGGCCGGACCGGTCGGCGCGCAGCCCGTGCCCGCCGCCCCGCCCGCACCGGCGCCCCTCGCTCAGCGGACCCCGCCCACCGACCCGGCCGGGCAGACGCCCGCGTGGGTCCCGCCGGCACCGCCCGCGCCCCTTGCGGAGCAGGGCACAGCCGCCCGGACCGCGCCGCCGGTGGCCCAGCCCGGTCCGGCTCAGCCCGCCCCGGCGGCACCGCCCGTCCCGGTGGCCCAGCCCGGTCCGGTGGCCCAGCCCGGTCCGGTGTCCCAGCCCGCTCCGGTGGCGCAGGCCGGCCCGGTGGCCCCCCAGCCCCCGGGGCCGATCGGTCAGCCCGAGCCGAAGGTCCTCCTGTCGCCGCCCGCGGAGCCGACGCCTCTGGTCGCACCCGACCCGATCCGGTACGCGTCGCGGCCGTCGGGCCGCACGGTGCAGAACAGCTTCCCCGCCGCCACCTCGGCCCGCCTCGCCGCGGAGGGGGAGCAGCCGTCGGCGGACGGCGGTGCCGACGGGTCGTCGACCGACACCTCCCGGTCGCGTCCCGCGTGGCTGCTGCCGGCCGCGATCGGCGTCGCCGCGGTTCTCGTCATCGGCGTGGTCGCGGCCGTCGTCGCGTCGCGGAACAACGGGACGGACGACGCCGGCCCGCCCCCGGTGGCGAGCACGATCCTGCTGCCGTCGCCCACGCCGACAGTCGCGCCGGTCGCGCGGTCGGCCACCACGGCGTTCGCGTCGGCGCTGCCGACCTCGGTGCTGCAGTACGCGCTGGCCACGTCGGACCCCTACCCGGACTGGCAGGCCGCGGGGGCCATCGAGGCCTACACGGAGACGTACACCGACGGCGCGTCGGGCACGGTGAGCCTGCAGGTCGGTCAGTGGGAGTCCGCCGAGGAGGCCGACGCGTTCGCCGCGACGCTCGTCGCCGCGCTCCCGCAGGCCGGCGCCGCTGCCCCGTCGGCGTCCCCGTCGGCGTCGGCCGACGCGCAGGGCCCGTCGCTCCCGCAGAGCGGCGACGTGACGGCCGGCGGGCAGAAGGCCGGCACGTACACCATCGTCGACGCCGGTGACGGCACCGGGATCGCCGTCTGGACCAACGGCACGGTCGTCTTCCGCGTCGTCGCGCCGGTGGCCGAGATCGTCGACGTCTACTCGGCGTTCCCGCTCTGACCTGAGCCGATGGCGTCCGTCGTCGTCACGGGAGCCGCAGGGGGCGTCGGGCGCGCCGTCGCCGCGCACCTCGCGGACCGCGGTGACCACGTGGTGGTGCTCGACACGCGCCCGCCGGACGACGGTGACCCGCGGCTGTCCGTCGTGGTCGGCGACGCGGGCGACGAGGACGTGTGCCGGGCCGCCGCCCGGGTGGCCGAGGAGCACGGCGGGCTGACCGGATGGGTCAACAACGCGGCCGTGTTCGACGACGTCGAGCTGCACGTCGACCCGGCGGCGGCGTTGCGGGCCGTCACGGCGAACCTCGCGCCCGCGCTCGTCGGGTCCGCGGTCGCCGTCAGCACGTTCCTGGCCTCGTCGACCGCCGGCGCCGTGGTCAACGTGTCGTCGCACCAGGCGCAGCGGGCCGTGCGGGGCGCCCTGCCGTACGCGACGGCGAAGGCCGCGGTCGAGGGGCTGACCCGGGCGCTCGCCGTGGACTACGGGCCGCACGGGATCCGCGTGAACGCGGTTGCGCTGGGCTCGGTCCGCACGGCCCGGTACGACGACCTGCTGGCCTCCCTGCCGGACGACGGTCGCGCGGCGGTCGTCGACCAGATGCGGCGGCTGCACCCGCTCGGCCGCGTCGGGGAGGCGTCCGAGGTGGCGTCGGTCGTCGCGTTCCTGCTCTCGCCCGCGGCCTCGTTCGTCCACGGGGTCGTGGTGGCCGTCGACGGCGGGCGTGCCGCGCAGGGGCTGGATCCCGAGTCGGCCTGAGCGTGCTCGCCGGCCCCGCCTGCCCGTCGTCGGGGCGACCGGCCGCCGTTCGCCCGTCGGACGCGACGCGGACCCAGTAGATTCGCCCGCGCCCGTCGCCCGGCGGGGGTGACGGCACGAGGAGGTGGGCCGACGGCTGCGGACCCGAGGGAAATGCGTCCGACGGACTCCGTGCCGACGACGCCCGGGCTCGTCGCGGTCTGGCTCCTCGGCCTCACCCTCGCGCTGGTCACGTGCGTGGCGTGGTTCGTGGACCTGCCGACACCCGTGCTCGTCGTGGCCGCGGTGCTGCTCGCCGCGGGGATGGTGCTGTGCGCGGTGCTGGCGTTCCGGGCCGCCCGGGCGGCCGGCCGGTCGGTGCTCAGGGTGCTGTGGTCGACGGCGGTCGCCCCGGTGCGGTTCTTCTTCGACTTCACGTTCTGACAGCGCGAGGCCCGGCCGGGTGTGGCCGGGCCTCGCGTCGGAGCCGCTGCGTGGGTCGGGGCCGTCAGGTGTCGAGGGTGCTCGACGCGCCGCTCAGGTCGTACAGCGTGGTGCCGTCGACGGTCTGGGCGGTGAAGTTCTCCTGCACCCAGGTGCTGATCTGCGACGACGAGCCCGAGCCGCCCATGCTGCCGCCGAAGCCGCCGCCGCCGATGAACCAGTGGATCTTGCCGTCGGCCACGAGCTGCTGGAACTCGGCCAGCGTGGGTGACGGGTCCGAGCCGTTGAAGCCGCCGATCGGCATGACCGACTCCTGCGTGGCGAGCTGGTAGCTCGCGGCGTTCTGCGAGCCGATCGCGGCCGCGACCCAGGTGTAGTCGTCGGCGTCCTCCAGCAGCAGGGCCTCGACCTCGGTGCTGACAGTGGCGCCGTCGAGCAGGCCGCCCATGCCGCCGGTGCCGCCGGTGCCGTTCTGGCCCGTGGGGGGCTGCCCGTTCTGCGTCTGGCCGCCCGGGACCTGGCCGTTCTGCTGGGGCATCTGACCCGTCTGGCCGCCGGGGCCGCCGGGGCCGCCGGGGCCGCCGGGGCCGCCCTGACCGCCCTGACCGCGCGGGCCGCCGAAGCCGCCCGGCCCGCCCATCCCTCCGGCGACGGTCGGGCCTGCGGTGACGATCGAGCCGGTGTGCCCGGTCGACACCGTCTGGATCGTGTACGCGGCCGGTCCGGCGAGGCCGCCGACGAGGGCGAGCGCCGCTCCGGCGCGCAGCACGGACCGTCCGGCCCAGTGCCCGGCGAGCAGCAGGGCGGCCCCGCCGATCCCGGCGACGAGCACGACCGGCCGCAGCCACGGCATCCAGTCGGCCGAGCGGCCGAGCAGCGCGAACGCCCAGGCGCAGGTCGCCACGGTGACGCCTGCGAGCACGGCCCCTGCCCAGAGCTCGGCTCGACGCGTCCACAGCCCCCAGGTTCCGATGCCGACCAACGCGGCGACGGCCGGGGCCAGCGCAACCGTGTAGTAGGCGTGGAAGATGCCGGCCATGAACGAGAACGTCAGCCCGGTGACCAGCAGCCAGGACAGCCAGACGACGATCTCCGCGCGCCCGCCGTCGGTCCGCGGGAAGCGCCGACGCAGCCAGAACGCCACGGCGCCGAGCACGAGGGCGGCGGGGATCAGCCACGCGATCTGGCCGCCGATCTCCGACCCGAACAGCCGTGTCAGGCCCGTCGCACCCCACTGCGCGCCGCCGCCGGCGCCGCCGCCTCCGCCGCCGACCGAGCCCGTCTCGTCACCGGTGAGCCGGCCGAGGCCGTTGTACCCGAACGTCAGCTCGAGGAAGGAGTTGTCCTGCGACCCACCGACGTACGGGCGGGCCGAGGCGGGCACGAGCTCGACGAGCGCGACCCACCACCCGCCGGCGACGACCATCGCGACGACGGCGAGGAGACCGTCGCGGAGGCGACGACCGAGCGAGACGGGCGCGGCCCAGAGGAACGCGAGCGCGAGGCCCGGCAGCACGAGGAACGCCTGCAGCTGCTTGGTCAGGAACGCGAGACCGACGAGCACGCCGGCGAGCAGCATCCACCGGGTGGTCCGCGGACCCTCGACGGCCCGCATCGTCGCCCAGACCGCGCCGACCAGCAGCAGCACCAGGAGGGCGTCCGGGTTGTTGAACCGGAACATCAGCGCCGCGACGGGTGTCAGCGCGAACACCACACCCGTCAGGAGCGCGGCCGGTGCGGAGAAGCGTCGCCGGACGCTCGACCAGAGCAGGCCGACCGTCGCGACCCCCATCAGCGCCTGCGGTACGAGGATCGACCACGACGACAGCCCGAACACCCGCACGGACAACGCCATGACCCACAGGGACGCGGGCGGCTTGTCCACTGTGATCGACGCGGCCGCGTCGGACGCGCCGTACAGGAACGCCTTCCACGACTGGGAGCCCGCCTGGGCCGCGGCCGAGTAGAACGAGTTGGCGTACCCGGAGGACGAGAGGTCCCAGAGGTAGAGGAGCGCGGTGCCGAGCAGCAGGGCGACGAGCGCGGGCCGCTCCCAGCGGGTTCGCGCCGCGGGGTCGGTGAGGGCGGCGGGTGCCGGTGTCGGCGGGTGCTCGACGGGTCCGTCGGGCGGGAGGTCGGCGAGGCCGGTCGGGGGTGTCGTCGTGGTGGTCATCGGAGGGTCCCTTCGGAGGGTGCCGTCGTGTCGGCGGCGGCAGGAGCCGGTACGGCGCGGAGGGCGGTGGGGGCCGTCGCGGCGCGCAGGGCGGCGGGAGTCGTGCCCGCCGGGGTGGCACGGTCGTGCTGGCGGAACACCCAGGTGCGCAGCAGGACGAACCGCAGGACGGTCGCCGCGAGGTTGGCGGCGACGAGCACGACGAGCTCGGCGGTCCGCGGCGCGGCCGGCGCGACGGCGTGCAGTGCGGCGAGCGACCCCGCCGTGAGGGCCCAGGCGAGAGCGAACACGGCGAGGCCCTGCCCCTGGTGCCGGACGGCGCGCGACCGGCCACGGACCCCGAACGTCAGGCGCCGGTTCGCCGCCGTGTTGGCGACCGCGGTGAGCAGGAGCGCGGTGACGTTGGCGGACTGCGGCCCGATCGGACCCGCGAGCAGCAGGTACAGCACCGCGTACGCGACCGTCGAGAGCACGCCGACGACCGCGAACCGCACGAGCTGCCGGAGCAGGAGGCCCCCGCCGGTGACGGCCGTCGACGACCGGGCGTCCCCGACGAGCGGCAGGTGCTCGCGCACGGAGGCGAGCGGGAGCCGTCCGGCGGCCAGGTCACGGCCGACCCGGACGATCCCGCGGAGGTCCGCCTTCGCCGTCGCGAGGACGTCGACCCGGGAGTCGGGGTCGTCGACCCAGTCGACGGGCACCTCGTGGATCCGCAGCCCCGCCTTCTCGGCGAGCACCAGCAGCTCGGTGTCGAAGAACCACCCGTTGTCCGCGACGAGCGGCAGCAGCCACTGCGCGGCGTCGGAGCGGATGGCCTTGAACCCGCACTGCGCGTCGGAGAACCGGGTGGCGAGCGTGCCGCGCAGCAGCAGGTTGTAGCACCGCGAGATCACCTCCCTGCGTGGGCCGCGCACCACGCGGGAGGTGCGGCTGAGCCGCGTGCCGATCGCGAGGTGCGAGTGGCCGGACACCAGGGGGGCGACCAGCGGGAGCAGCGCGGACAGGTCCGTCGACAGGTCGACGTCCATGTAGGCGAGCACCTGCGCGTCGGAGCCGAGCCAGGCGGTGTGCAGCGCGCGCCCCCGGCCCTTCGCGTCGAGGTGGACGACGCTGACGCCGTCGAGCTCGTCGGCCAGCCGGCGGGCGATGTCGAGGGTGCGGTCGTCGGACGCGTTGTCCGCGATCGTCAGACGGGCCGGATAGGGGAACTCGGTGTCGAGGAAGTGGCGGGCGGCGCGGACGGCCCGCTCGAGACCGGCCTCCTCGTCGTAGACGGGGATGACGAGGTCCAGCACGGGGCCGGGCGTCGGGTCACCGGTGCGGAGGGTCGACGGCTGCGGGTGGGTCGTCCGCCCGGGCTGCGGGTCGCGGGTCGTCGTGGTGTCCATGCCTCGACGATGTGCTGCGCGCCTCGCTGCCCTCTGGGGGTGGGCTGTGCCCGGTCTGTGAGGTCGGGCCCCGGGAGGCGGACGGCACCGCGCCGGGCGAGCGGTGCCGTCCGTGGGGTCAGGCCCGGACGAGGAACGCCTCGATGCGGTCGAGCGCCCCGACCCAGACCTTCTGCGTGAAGAAGTCGCGCACCTCGACCGCGGGGAACCCGCTCTGCACGATCGTCATGAGCGTCCCGTCTCCCTGCGCCTCGAACGTGATGTCGACCCGCGTCGTCATGGTGAGACCGTCGGGGCTGCTGCCGGTGGACTCGGTGACGAGGCGGCGGGGCCGCTCGATGACGAGGAACGTCTGCTCCTCACGGAAGAGGGTGTCGCGGTCCGGCCCCCACACGGCGACCTGCTTGCCGCCGACCCGCAGGTCGACCTCGATCTCCACGATCCCCGGCGACGCGTCGAGGATGGAGAACCAGATCTTCTGCTTCTCGGCGTCGGTGTAGGCGTCGAACACCTGCTCCGGGGTGGCGGGCAGCACCCGCGTCATGCGCATCTCGAGCGTGTCGGTGGTGGTCATTCGTCCGTGCCTCTCTGCAGGGTGAAGTAGGCGTCGAGACCGTCGAGCCGACGCTCCCAGAGCCGCTGGTAGAAGGAGATCCAGGCCATCGCGTCGTCCAGCCGCTCCTCGCCGAGCCGGCACTGCCGTGACCGGCCGACCTTCTCGGTGACGACGAGCCCGGCGTCCTCGAGGACCTGCACGTGCTTCTTCATGCCGGTGAGGGTCATCGCGTGCGGCGCGGCGAGCTCGCCGATGGTCGCGGGGCCCTGCCCGAGCCGTGCGAGGACGTCGCGCCGGGTCGCGTCTGCGAGTGCGGAGTAGATCCGGTCGAGCGCCTCATGCTGAACCATGTGGTTCACCATACAACACTGAACCGGAAGGTTCAATGATTCGCGCCGGGCGACGTCGTCGGTACCGGGCGTCGGTCGAGCTGCCAGGCCGCCACCAGTGCGGGCGGGCTCAGGCGTCGATGACCGACAGGACGTTGCCCGCCGGGTCGGTGAACCAGGCGATCAGCGGGCCGCCACCGCGGAACACGAAGTCGTCGTCCGTCTGCACCGGTGTGCCCTCGTACCTCTCGAACTCGACGCCCCGGCTCCGCAGCTCGGCGACGGCCGCCGGCACGTCGGTCACGGGGAAGTTGAGGATCGTGAACGACGCCGGCGTGTGGGCCTCGCCCTTGGGGTACACGATCACGTCCCGCCCGCCGGCCAGGTGCAGCGTGAGGATGTCGTTCGACTCGGTCACGTCGAGACCGAGGACGTCGCCGTAGAACCGCTGCGCAGCCGGGATGTCGTCGACGGAGAACCCGCTGAACGCGTTGCTGAGGTCGAGCATGTCCCGCTCCTTCGTCGTCGCCCGTCGTCCCAGGGTGGACCGGCCGGGGCGATCAGGCGATCCGGGCCGACGGCGCGCAGAACCCGAGGGCGACGGTCAGGCGCGGACCGGCTCGGGCTCGACGAGCGGGACCGGCGCAGCGGCGGGTGCCGTGCCTGCGGCGGGAGCCGGGCGGCCCGCCGAGGCGTGCGGGAGGCGCACGGTGAACGTCGTGCCGGTCGCGTCGCCGGTCGCGCAGTCGACGTCCAGCGTGCCGCCGTGCGCGCTGACGACCGCGTGCGCGATGGCGAGGCCGAGCCCGGTCGACCCGCCGTTGCGCGTCCGGGACGCCTCGCCGCGGGCGAACCGGTCGAACACGCGCGACCGCAGCTCGGGTGGGATCCCGGGCCCGTCGTCCGCGACCTGCACGACCACGGACCCGGCGGAGCGCCGGACGCGCACGGTGACGGTCGTGCCGGCCGGGGTGTGCACGCGGGCGTTGGACACGAGGTTGGTGAGGACCTGCCGGAGGCGGTCCTCGTCGCCGGTGACGAGCAGCTCGGCGTCGTCGTCGGTCACGGGCACGTCGAGGCGCCACACGTGGTCGGGTCCGGCGGCGTGCGCGTCGGTGACGGCGTCGACGGCGAGCACGGCCACGTCGACGTCGTCGGTGGCGAGCGGCCGGCCGGCGTCGAGGCGGGCGAGCAGCAGCATGTCCTCGACGAGCCCGGTCATGCGCTCGGACTCGGACTCGACGCGGCCCATGGCCTGCAGGGCGCCGGCGGGCACCTCGTCGGGGAGGCGGCGGACGAGCTCGGCGTACCCGCGGATCGACGCGAGCGGGGTGCGCAGCTCGTGGGAGGCGTCGGCGACGAACTGGCGGACCTGCGACTCGGACTCGTGCCGGGCGGCGAGGGCGGACTCCACGTGCCGCAGCAGCCGGTTGAGCGCGGCGCCGACCTGGCCGACCTCGGTCGCGGGGTCGGTGTCGCGTGCGGCGACCCGGTCGGCGAGGACGACCTCGCCGCGGTCGAGGGGCAGCTCGGAGACGCGGGTGGCGGTCGCGGCGACCCGGTCGAGGGGCCGCAGCTCGCGCCGGACCAGGAGCAGGCCGATCGCCGCGGCGGCGAGCAGCGCGAACATCGCGACGAGCGCCTCGACGACGACGTACTGGGTGACGGTGCTGGTCACGGCGTCGGTCGGGAGGGCGGTCGCGACGACGGCCCCCTCGGCGGTCTCGACCGCGACGGCCCGGTAGTCGCCGAGCCCGTCGAGGTCGACGTCGCGGGGGAGGCCGTCGTGCGGGAGGTCGAGCATCGTCGACGTGGCGGCGCTGCTGAGCGGCTGCGTCTGCCCGTCGTCGTCGAGGTAGCTGGCCAGGGTGGACGACCCGTCGGGCGGCGCGAAGACGCTGACGGTGCCGGTCGGCTGGCCGAGCATGCGGGCCCCCGGCGGCAGCCCCGGAGGGAGCGCCTCCCGCGTCACGGTCCCACCGTCGGTCGTCGTGAGGCCCTGCGGCGCGGCCCGGTTGGGGTCGGCGCGCTCGGCGCGCATGTTGGCGGCCGTGAGCTGCTGGTCGATCTGCGAGACGAGCGACCCGCGCAGCGCGAGCGTCGTCACGGTCCCCATCGCGAGGGCGACGGCGGCGACGAGGGACACGAGGACGACGACGAGCCGCCGACGCAGTGTCCACTGGCTGCGTCGGCGGCTCGCGGTGGCCGGCCGGGGGGTGGCCGGGCGGGGGGTGGTCATCACGCCGGCTTGAGCACGTACCCGACGCCCCGGAGCGTGTGCAGCATGGGCGTGCGGCCCTTGTCGATCTTGCGGCGCAGGTACGACACGTACAGCTCGACGATGTTCGCCTGCCCGCCGAAGTCGTACTGCCAGACCCGGTCGAGGATCTGCGCCTTGGACAGCACGCGCTTGGGGTTGCGCATGAAGTAGCGCAGGAGCTCGAACTCGGTGGCGGTGAGGTGGATGTCGTCGCCGCCGCGGGACACCTCGTGGCTGTCCTCGTCCATGCGCAGGTCGCCGACGGTGAGGACGGCCTCGTCGCGGGCGGACACGGCGCCGGTGCGGCGGAGCAGGGCGCGCAGGCGGGCGACGACCTCTTCGAGGCTGAACGGCTTGGTGACGTAGTCGTCGCCGCCGGCGGTGAGGCCGGCGATGCGGTCCTCGACGGCGTCCTTGGCGGTGAGGAACAGGATCGGGACGTCCGGGTGGGTGGCGCGGACGCGGTGCAGCACCTCGAGGCCGGTGAGGTCGGGGAGCATGACGTCGAGGACGATGACGTCCGGGTCGACGGCGCGGACCTGCCGGAGGGCGGCGTGGCCGGTGAGCGCGTGCTCGACCTTCCAGCCTTCGTACCGCAGCGCGGTGGAGAGCAGCTCGGCGAGGGTCGGCTCGTCGTCGACCACCAGTGCTCGCACGGGGGAGCCGTCGGCGCGCGTGATCGCGTGGGGGCGGCGGAGCGTCGTCGTCGTCATGGCACCCAGCGTCGTCAAGGAGGCTGGGCTGAGCCTGAACCGTTCCTGGGAATCTCCTGAGGATCGGCGAGGGGTCAGGCGAGAGGTCAGGCGAGGGGGTGCGGCCGGTCCACGCCGGCGAGCGCGGAGGACAGGATCGCCTCGATCGCGAACGCGGTGGCCTCGGGCAGGTCGACGGAGTCGTCGAGCAGCCACTGCACCTGCAGGCCGTCCATGACGCCGATGATCGCGGACGCGGCGCGGGCGGCGAGCTCGTCGCTGACGGCGTCCCCGCCGACCTCCCGGATGGCGGCGGCGATCTCGCTGCGCAGGATCGTGAACCGGTCGAGGACCCAGCCGCGGGCGGGGTGGTTCTCGGTGACGGACTCGCCGGTGAGCACGGTGTAGCCCTGCACGATGCCGCGGCGCTCGACGTTCATCCGGGCGGTGCGCACGAGGTGGCGGAACAGCTCGGCGCCGCCGGGGATGTGCTGGCCCTCGAGGTGGCGCACGTCCTCCTTGTCGCGCCACTCGAGGACCTCGACGAGGAGGGCCTCCTTGGACCCGAAGTGGTGCAGGACGCCGGCGTGCGTGATGCCGACCTGCTCGGCGACCTCGGCGAGCGAGCCGTTCTTGTAGCCCTTGGTGCCGAAGGTGTGCGCGGCGGCGCGCAGGATCTCGGCGCGCCGCTCGGTGGTGGCGGCGCGGGGTCGTCGTCGGGTGCGCGCCGGAGCGGCTGGTGCGGGAGCGCTCTCGTGCACGTCGTCGTCCATGGCCGAAACCATACTGTGACCAACCAACTTACTGACAGGTCAGTAAGTTGTGCTTGGATGACGGCAGAAGACGACGACGTCCGAAACGGAGCTCCCACCCCGTGACACTGCACACCGCGCCCACGCCGCCCGCGGCCGGCCGGCCCACCCTCGACGGCCTCCTCGAGCGGCTCTCGACCGAGGAGAAGGTCAGCCTCGTCGTCGGGGCCGGACTGTGGTCGACCACCGCGATCGAGCACATCGGCCTGCGCGCGATGCACGTGTCCGACGGCCCCGCGGGCGTCCGCGGCATCACGGGCGAGCCCACCGAGACGTCGGCCTCGTTCCCGGCGCCCAGCGCGCTCGCCGCGACCTGGGACGTCGACCTGGCCGACGAGGTCGGTGCCGTGTTCGCCGCCGAGGCCCGCCGCCACGGCGTCGACGTCGTGCTCGCCCCGCAGGTCAACCTGCAGCGCACGCCCGTCGGCGGCCGGCACTTCGAGTGCTACTCCGAGGACCCGCTGCTCACCGGCGCGATCGCGGTGCACGTCGTGCGTGCGGCGCAGGACCGCGGCGTCGGCATGTGCGTCAAGCACTTCGTGGCGAACGACTCCGAGACGCAGCGCACGACGTACCTCGCACAGGTCGACGAGAAGACGCTCCGCGAGGTGTACCTCGCGCCGTTCGAGCAGCTCGTGCACGAGGCGCAGGCGTGGTCCGTGATGGGCGCGTACTCAGGGATCGACGACGGCACCACCGCCGCGCCCGCGCTCGAGCACCGCCCGCTGCTCACCGGGGTGCTCAAGGACGAGTGGGGCTTCGACGGCGTCGTCGTCAGCGACTGGGTCGCCACCAACTCCGTCGAGGCGTCCGCCGAGGGCGGCCTCGACCTGCAGATGCCCGGGCCCGACGGCCCGTGGGGCGACGGCCTGCTCGACGCCGTCCGTGACGGCCGCGTGAGCGAGGACCTGCTCGACGACAAGGTCCGCCGGCTCCTGCTGCTCGCGCAGCGGGTCGGGGCGCTCGAGGGCGTCGCCCCCGCCGGGGACCGGCGGGACGAGGTCGGCGAGGTCGACGTCCGCGACGTCCTGCGCCGCCTCGTCGGGAGGTCCATGGTTGTGCTCCGCGACGACGAGCGCGCCCTGCCCGTCGCCCCCCACGACGTGCGCCGCGTCGCGCTGCTCGGCCCGAACGCCGTGCACCCGTTCGTCCAGGGCGGCGGCTCCGCGTACGTCCGTCCCGAGCGCTCCTCGACCCCGGCGCACGCGCTGCACGACGCCTTCGGCGCCGAGGTCGACGTGCACGCCGGTGCCGTGTCCCGGATGCTCCCGCCGCAGCTCGAGCTCGCGACCCGCTGCACCACGCCCGACGGGCAGCCCGGCGGCCTGGGCGAGCTCCTCGACGCCGACGGCCGGGTCATCGCCGCCCGCACGACCACCGAGTGGAACGGCTGGCTCCGGGAGGTCCCCGAGCAGGCCGTCGCGCTGCGGATCCGCACCACCGTGCGGCTCGACGAGCCTGGCCGGCACGAGGTCGGCGTCGGCACCGTCGGCCGGCACCGGATCCTCGTCGGCGGCCAGGTCGTGTCCACGGGCGACACCGTGGTCGGCGCCGAGGTCATCCTCGACTCGTCCGTCAACCAGCCGGCGCCCGCGACCCTCGTGATCGACGTCGACGCCCCGACCACCGTCGAGATCGACGCGACCGTGCAGGCCGTGCACCCCGTCGGGTACGAGTCGTTCGCGCGGGCCGAGCTCGTGCACCGCATCCCCGGCACCTCGCCCGACGAGCTGCTCGCCGCCGCCGTCGACGCGGCCGCCGCGGCCGACCTCGCCGTCGTGGTCGTCGGCACCAACGAGGAGATCGAGTCCGAGGGGTACGACCGGACGTCCCTCGCGCTGCCCGGCACGCAGGACCAGCTCGTCAAGGCCGTGCTCGCCGCCAACCCGCGCACGATCGTCGTCGTCAACGCCGGCGCCCCCGTGCTGCTGCCGTGGCTCGACGAGGTGCCGTGCGTGGTGTGGGCGTGGCTCGGCGGGCAGGAGTGGCCCGAGGCGCTGGGCGACGTGCTCACCGGCGTCACCGAGCCGTCCGGGCGGCTGCCGTGGACGCTGCCCGCGCACGAGTCCGACGTGCCCGTGCCGGACGCCGTCCCCGTCGACGGGGTCGTCGAGTACCACGAGGGCATCCACGTGGGTTACCGGTCCTGGCTGCGGCTCGGCCGCACGCCCGCCGCGCCGTTCGGGCACGGGCTCGGGTGGACGACGTGGGAGCACGAGTCGGTCGTCGCCGACGTCGGGCCGGACGGCGCCGTCGACCTCGACGTCGTCGTCCGCAACACCGGACCCCGCGCAGGCCGCGAGGTCGTCCAGGTCTACGTCGAGCCGCCCGCGGGGTCGTCCACCGACGACCGCCCGGTGCGCTGGCTCGGCGGTTTCGCCGTCGTGCACGCCGAGCCCGGCGAGCGCACGACCGTCCGGGTCCGGGTGGGCGCCACGGCGTTCCGGACCTGGGACACCGCACGTCCCGGCTGGCTCCACCCGGCCGGGACGTACGGGATCCGCGTGGGTCGCTCGTCCGGCGACCTCCGTCTCGCGGTCGACGTGACCCTCCCCGGGGACACGGCGGCCGGGCTCAGCGGTCCCGAGGGAGGCGCACCCCGAGGGACGTAGGAAACGGCGCGGTCCGCAGCCGCGTCGCAGCTCTCTTGTCGCAACACCCAGCACGTACCCCCATCCAGTGCAAGGAGGCACTCGTGAGAACGCGCAAGCTCGCAACGATGGTCGCCGGGGTGGCAGCCGTCGCGCTGCTCGCCACGGCCTGCTCGTCCGGCGGCGGCTCGACCGACGGCAGCTCGAACGGTGGCAGCACCAAGGTCCTGACCGTCGGCATGCCGAACGGCACGCTCACGGAGAACCAGAACCCCCTCGCGCCCACCGGCTCGGCGTCGAAGTCGCTCGGCTACGCCTGGGTGATCTACGAGTCGCTCATGCAGGTCAACGACGTCAAGCCGCTCGAGAACCCCATCCCGTGGCTCGCCGACTCGGTGACGTGGAACGACACGTACACCGAGGCGACGGTCGTCGCCCGCGATGGCGTGAAGTGGTCGGACGGCGAGGACTTCACGGCCGCCGACATCGCGTTCACGTGGAACCTGTTCCTCGACTACCCGGCCCTCAACGCCGACTTCCCCGGCTCGCTGCAGAGCGCGACGGCCGACGGCAACACCGTGAAGATCACGTTCAACAGCTCGCAGTACACCAACCAGGTCAAGCTGCTGAAGACGGTCGTCGTCCCCGAGCACATCTGGAAGGACGTCGACGACCCGGTGACCTACACCGACACCGAGCCCGTCGGCACCGGCCCGTACCTGCTCGACTCGTGGACGCCGCAGGCCGCGACCCTCGTCCCGAACCCGGACTACTGGGGCGTCAAGCCGACCGTCGCGAAGATCCAGTACTCGTCGTACAACGACAACAACGCGCTCACCACGGCCCTCACCACGGGCGAGGCGCAGTGGGGCTGGACGTTCATCGCGGACTACGAGGACGTCTACATCGGCAAGGACCCGGACCACAACAACCAGGTCGCCGGCGGCGGCTTCGGCGTGGACGTGCTCTACCTGAACAACGAGACGAAGCCGTTCGACAACAAGGCGTTCCGGCAGGCGCTCAACATGGTCGTCGACCGTGAGCAGATCTCGCAGCTCGCGGGCTCGGGCGTGTGGCCGGCCATCTCGTCGGTCACGGGCCTCCCGTCGCCGTCGGGCGACAGCTACCTGGCCCCCGACTACGAGGGCAAGGAGCTCAAGGTCGACGTCGCCGGCGCCAAGAAGCTGCTCACCGAGGCCGGCTACACGTGGAACGGCGACAAGAAGCTCGTCGACCCCGACGGCGAGGTCGTCACGTTCGAGCTGCAGAACCCGGCCGGCTGGAACGACTACCTGACGGCGCTCGACCTCATCAAGAGCGGTGCCGCCGAGCTCGGGGTCGACGCCACGGTGAACGCCGCCAACCAGGACGCGTGGTTCAACGACACCATCCCGTTCGGCAACTTCCAGGCGACCCTGCACTGGACCGACGGTGGCGCCACGCCGTGGAACATGTACGAGAACATCATGGACGGCGCGCAGTACAAGCCCCTGGGCGAGACGGCCACGTGGAACTTCGGCCGCTTCCAGAACGACGAGGTCACGAAGGCCCTCGCCGACTACCAGACGGCCACGAGCGACGACGCCCGCACGACCGCCATGGACACGATCCAGAAGGTGTTCGTCGAGGAGACCCCGGCCCTGATCATCTGGTCGCGCCCGGCCGTCGCGCAGTACAGCACGAAGAACTACACGGGCTTCCCGACGCAGGCGGACCCGTACGCGAACCCGCAGCCGACGGGTCCGCAGGCGGCGCTCATCCTGTCGAAGCTCAAGCCCAGCGAGAGCTGACCCGATGAACGACGACGTGCGGCGGGCGTCCACCACGCGCCCGCCGCACGTCGTGCCCCGCTCTCGAACCCCAAGGTGAGGTCATGACTGCACCCGAGGCCGCGGCTCGCTCCCGCGGCGCCGACCCGGGCGACGACGCCCCGGTCCTGCAGGCCGTCGGCCTGAAGAAGCACTTCCCCGTCCGGGGCCTGCGGTCCCACGACGTCGTGCACGCCGTCGACGACGTCGACCTCGAGCTGCACCGCGGCCGCGTCGTCGCGCTGGTCGGCGAGTCCGGCTCCGGCAAGTCCACGATCGCCCGGCTGCTCGCGCAGCTCATGCCGGTGACCGGCGGGCAGATCCTGCTGCACGGGCAGGACGCCACCGTGCGCAACCGCCGCGGCTTCCGCGCGTACGTGCGGCGCGTCCAGATGATCTTCCAGGACCCGTTCGGGTCGCTGAACCCCGTCCATACGGTCCGCTACACGCTCACCCGCAGCGTCCGGATCCACCAGGGCAAGCTGCGCGGCGCCGAGCTCGAGGACGCCCTGTCGGCGCTGCTCACCCGCGTGCAGCTCACGCCCGTGGAGCGGTACGTCGACAAGTTCCCGCACGAGCTGTCCGGCGGTCAGCGGCAGCGTGTCGCGATCGCCCGCGCGCTCTCGGCCGACCCCGAGGTGCTGCTCGCCGACGAGCCGATCTCGATGCTCGACGTGTCGATCCGTCTGGGCATCCTCAACCTGCTGCGCGACCTGCGGGACCGCCTGCAGATCGCGATCCTCTACATCACGCACGACATCGCCTCGGCCCGGTACTTCGCGGACCGCACGATGGTCATGTACGCCGGGCGGGTCGTGGAGAGCGGCGACTCCGAGTCCGTCACGCAGGACCCGAAGCACCCGTACACGCAGCTCCTCGTGCGGTCCGCCCCGGACCCGGAGGACCTGGACGCCCGGGCCCGCGGCGCCCGCGGCGAGGCCCCCTCGCTCGTCCGGCCGCCCGCCGGGTGCCGGTTCAACCCGCGCTGCCCGTTCGCGACCGACGTGTGCCGCACCGAGGTGCCGCCGCTGCTCCCCGTCGGCGACGGCCGTCTGGCGGCCTGCTGGGGGTACGCGGACCGTCCGGACCGGCCGACGCTCGGCTCGGTGCTGGAGGTCTACGGAGAGCGTCCCGCGGTCGACGAGCAGCTGCTGGCGGCGGTCGAGGGCACGAGCACGGAGGTGCAGCGATGAGGTTCCTGCTGCGGCGCACCATCTTCTACGCGCTCACGGCCTGGGCGGCCGTGACCATCAACTTCATCATCCCGAGGCTCATGCCCGGCGACCCGGTCAAGGCGATCATGGCCAAGTACCAGGGCCGCCTGGACTCCTCGGCCGAGCAGGCGATCCGCACGCTGCTCGGGCTGCAGGAGGACAAGTCGATCTGGCAGCAGTACGTCGAGTACTGGTCGCTGCTGCTGCACGGCAACCTCGGCGTCTCGTTCCAGTTCTTCCCGACGCCCGTGGCCGACATCATCCGGCAGGCGCTGCCGTGGACCGTCGGGCTCGTGGGGCTCGCGACGATCGTGTCGTTCACCATCGGGACGCTCGTCGGCACGGGCATCGGCTGGCGGCGCGGCACGTGGGCCGACCAGCTCCTGCCGCTGTCGACGTTCTTCTCGGCCGTGCCCTACTTCTGGCTCGGGCTCATCTGCA
This sequence comes from Cellulomonas chitinilytica, assembly GCF_016862675.1. Classification (GTDB taxonomy): domain Bacteria; phylum Actinomycetota; class Actinomycetes; order Actinomycetales; family Cellulomonadaceae; genus Cellulomonas; species Cellulomonas chitinilytica. The sequence goes on from NZ_BONK01000020.1 coordinate 57,649, forward strand.
TCGCCGTGTTCTCAGTGGGCCTCGGCTGGTTCCCGACGAACGGGTCCTACGACCGGTCCCTCATCCCGTCGCTGAACGCGGAGTTCATCGGGTCGGTCCTCTACTACGGGATCCTGCCCGCGGTCACGATCGTCGTGTCGTCCATCGCCGGCTGGATCCTCGGTATGCGCAACATGATGGTGACGGTCTCGTCCGAGGACTACGTGACCGTCGCGCAGGCCAAGGGGCTCTCGGAGCGCCGCGTCCTGTTCGGGTACGCGGCGCGGAACGCGATCCTCCCGCAGGTGTCGTCCTTCGCGCTGTCCCTCGGGTTCATCGTCGGCGGCACCCTCGTCATGGAGATGGTGTTCAGCTACCAGGGCATCGGGTACGTGCTGTACCAGGCGGTCACCACGCACGACTACCCGCTGATGCAGGGCTGCTTCCTGGTCATCACCCTGTCCGTGCTCGCCGCCAACATCCTGGCCGACTTCGTCTACGCCGGGCTGGACCCGCGCACCCGGCAGGAGGGCTGACATGGCCATCGACTCGACGATCCTCGAGGACGTCCCGCAGGACGTCGCGCCCGCGCTCGCGGCCGCCGCGCCGGGCAAGCGCAAGCTCCTGTTCCTGCGCAACGCGAAGGCCCTCACCGGCCTCGGCATCATGGCGTTCTTCGGCGTCATCGCGATCATCGGGCCCTGGATCGCGCCCTACGACCCGAACGCGATCAGCGCCGACCTGCTGCAGCCGCCGTCGTGGTCGCACTGGATGGGCACCACCCACACCGGGCAGGACATCTTCAGCCAGATCCTCGTCGGCACCCGCGGCGTGCTCGTCGTCGGACTCACCGCGGGGATCATCGCGACGGTCATCGGGATGATCGTGGGCGTCACCGCCGGGTTCGTCGGCGGTGCGGGCGACGAGACGCTGTCGGCGCTGTCGAACATCTTCCTGGTGATCCCGCAGCTGCCGCTCATCATCATCATCGCCGGGCAGCTCCCGTCCGCGGGCGGCATCACCGTCGCCGTCATCATCGCGATCACCGGCTGGGCGTGGGGGGCGCGCGTGCTGCGTGCGCAGACGCTGTCCCTGCGCAAGCGCGACTTCGTCGAGGCGGCGCGCGCCAACGGGGAGCGGTCGTGGCGCATCATCGGCGCCGAGATCATGCCGAACCTCACCGCGATCATCGCCGCCGGGTTCGTCGGCACCGTGACGTTCGCGGTGCTCTCGCAGATCACGCTCGCGTTCCTCGGCGTCACGTCGGTGAGCGACTGGAACTGGGGCACCATCCTGTTCTGGGCGCAGAACAACCTCGCGCTGCAGCGCGGCGCGTGGTGGTGGTTCGTGCCCGCCGGGCTGTGCATCGCCCTGCTCGGCATGGCGCTCACCCTCATCAACTTCGGCATCGACGAGTTCGTCAACCCGCGCCTGCGCAGCACCGGCCTTCGCGCCCGTGACCTGCGTCGGCGGGGGATCCGCCCGCGCATCGGGTTCACGCCCGTGGTGCGCGAGACGTCGCCGCGCGCGGCACAGGAGGACCAGGCATGAGCGTCTCGACCTTCCCCGGGACGGGTCGCGGGGTGATCCCGACCGTCGCCGACCCGGTGCTGGAGATCCGGAACCTGTCCGTCGAGTACGGGTACGACGAGAACCCGACGAAGGTGCTGCGCGACGTGTCGCTCACCCTCAACCGCGGCGAGGTGCTCGGCCTCGCCGGCGAGTCGGGGTGCGGCAAGTCGACGCTCGCGTACGCGGCGACCCGGCTGCTGCCCCCGCCCGGGCTCATCACCGGCGGGGAGGTGGTCTTCCGCGGTCGTGACGGTGTCGAGCAGGACATCCTCACGCTGTCCGACAAGGACCTGCGGGCGTCGCGCTGGCAGGACATGGCGATCGTGTTCCAGGGCGCGATGAACTCGCTCAACCCCGTGCACCGGATCGGCCGGCAGATCGTCGACGCGCTCCAGGCCCACGTGCCCGGCATCTCCCGGCGCGACGCCGACGACCGGGCCGCCCACCTGCTCGAGCTCGTCGGGATCTCCGCCGACCGGGTCCGGTCGTACCCGCACCAGCTCTCCGGCGGCATGCGGCAGCGCGTGATGATCGCGATGGCCCTGGCCCTCGAGCCGCAGGTCCTCATCATGGACGAGCCGACGACGGCCCTCGACGTCGTCATGCAGCGGCAGATCGTCGAGCAGATCGCCGAGCTGCGCGACCGGCTCGGGTTCTCCGTCATCTTCATCACCCACGACGTGTCGCTGCTCATCGAGATCGCGGACCGCATCGCGATCATGTACGCCGGCGAGATCGTCGAGGAGGCGCACGCGCACGACGTGTACCGCCGTCCGCGGCACCCGTACTCCGACGGGCTGCTGCACTCGTTCCCTCCCCTGCGCGGGCCGCGGCGCGAGCTCACGGGCATCCCCGGGTCGCCGCCCGACCTCGCCCGGCTGCCCGTCGGGTGCCCGTTCCGGGACCGGTGCGCCTTCGCGTTCGACGCGTGCGCGACCGTGTCACCGCGCCTGACGGCCCCCGCGGTCCCCGGCGACACCCCGGGCCGCTCGGTCGCGTGCCTGCGCCACGACCCGGCCGCGGTCACGGCCGCCGGCTTCACCCCGCAACCGGTCCCGGACCGCCTGTCCCTCTAGCCCCCGGCCGGACCGGCTCACAGGCAGGGTGGGGGGCGGCGTCCAGGTGGGTCCCAGGTGCCCTCGGTGAGGTGGTCCTCGACGGGAACCGCCCGACGAGGAGGCCGCACCATGAGCACCGTGTCCGCAGCACCCACCTGGTTGACGGCCAACATCCGGCCCGCGGGGTCGTTCGGCCGGGACGACGTCGGGCAGCTCCGTGCGCTGCTCGACGCCGTCTCGGCGTGCGCGTCGCTCGTGGTGCTCGACCTCGCGGCGACGATCCTGCGCAGCGGGCACGCCGTCGAGGTCATCGACGACGCCGCGTCCGCCCTCGAGCTGCGCGGCGGCTGCCTGCTGTGCATCAACGCGGACGACGACGCGCGGGCCCGCCTCGGCGGGTGCCGTCACGCCGTCGTCGTCGCACGGGGTGAACCGGTGCCGGTCGGCGTCTGAGCGCGCGTACGCTTCACGGCACCGGACGACGACCGCGGCCGGGAACCACCGGGCCGTGCCGTTCGTCGTACGGCAGACCGCGCACGACGTCGAGAGGAGCCGGACCGTGAGCCAGGACTCCGTCGCGGACGAGATCGCCGCCGGCGACTCGTCGGACAACAAGCTCCGCCGCGCGCTCGACGTGTGGCACACCAAGCTCGACACGGTGCCCGGCGGGCGGGCCGCGTTCAAGGTGGTCGTCGCCGTCGTCGGTTCCGCGACCGTGCTCGTCGGGATCGCGCTGCTCGTGCTGCCCGGCCCGGGGTGGCTCGTGATCTTCCTCGGCCTCGGCATCCTCAGCACCGAGTTCGCCGCCGCCCGCCGGCTCACCGACCGGCTGCGCGCGATCGTGCTGCGCGGGTGGGCGTGGCTGCGCAGCCGGCGCTCACGACCGGCCGAGGACCCGGCCGCCGCCCCGACGGACTGAGCCGCCCGCTACTTCTGCTCGAGCTCCGCGATGCGCTTGAGGATCGGCTCGATGGCGTCGTACGTCGAGGAGTTCATCAGCTTCCCCAGCTCCGCCTTGAGCTGAGCCAGCGGGGCGCTCGGCTTCTCCACGTCCTGCCGGATGCGCTCGATCGCGGCGCCGGACGAGGCCGCCTCCTGCTGCTGCTGCACCCACGCGAGCAGCTGCAGCGCCGACGTGTACGTGCCCGCGAACGCCGCCTCGACCGCACGGCCGCGGTGCGCCTGGAGGGCGCCGATCGTGCTGGTGGCCAGCGCCGTGAACTTCGCCCAGGCGGCGGGCTCGTACGTCGCGAGCCGCTGGTACTCCGTCGCGTAGTACCCGACCCACGCGTTGATCGTGTTCAGGTGGGTCAGGCCGTACTGCCACTCGGCGTGCGGGTTCACGAGGTTCGGGCCTGTCGGCCAGGCGGACGTCACGTGACCCGCCTGCCCGACCTTGCGCCGGATGGTCACGGCCACACCGTTGACCGTCGCGGACTTGTCCTCGTCGTTCGTGCCGTGCGGCACCCACGGCCCCGGTGACTCGTAGACGGCCTTGATCGCGGCGACGACGGTCTGCTGCGGCCACGACGGCGGGAAAAGCGTCTTGGTGCCCCACGAGACCGGGCGGTGCCCCAGACCACCCTGGATGACGGCCCAGTGGAAGGTGGGGTCCTGGCTCTCCTGCATGCTCATCGTGTGGGTCGCGAGCTTCTGCTCGGAGACGGTCACCTTGAGCTGCTGGGCCGTGCCGCTGTGCGCGATGAACGACGTCTCCAGCTGCACGACGCGCGGGCCGGCCGCGCCGGTCCGCCGGGCGGGGAGCGTCGCGACGAACGAGACGACGGCCGCGTTGCCGGCCTGTCGCTGCAGCGCGACGAGCGTCCCGGCGGTCGCCACGAGCGGGGTGCGGCCGGTCGCCACGGGGCTTGTGCTCGTGCTCGCGCTCGGGCCGGGACGGGTGCGGGCCGTCCGCTCGCGCACGGGAGGGTGACGGGTCAGGAGCCGGGCGCTGCCCATCGGGCGCCTCCTCGCGGCCTGCGTCGACGCCCCTGGGCGGGCTCGTCGGGACGCGGCCTCTGCACGCCAGCGTAAGGACGTCGCGGCGTGGTTGCTCGGCGCACGCGTCAGGACAGGACCTGGCGCAGCCCCTCGGCGAACCGGGCGGTGTGCGTGCCGAACCCGCCGTGCCCGCCGGGCAGCACGAGCGCGTCGACGCCGAGCAGGTCCGCGACCGCCTGGCCCGCGCGGTGCGCCGGCTCACCGGCGGAGTCCGCGCCGACGGCGGGCACCACGCGGACCCCGTCGTTCCGCAGCGCCGCGAGGTCGGGGACCCAGCGCCCGAACACGGGCACCTCGTGCTCGACGAAGTACGCCGTGTTGACCGCGAACCGCGCGAGCATCGCCGCGACCTGCGGGGGCAGCTCCACGTCCGGGGCCGGCCCCCCGTCGTCCGCGTCGCGGCCCATCGCCTCGCCGAACACGGCCATCGCCGCGTCGGTCCCGTCGGCGGCGCACACGGCGGCCACCTCGTCGAGGACCGCCTGCCAGTGCGGGGCGTCGTCGAGCAACCCGAACACGGGTGGTTCGTGGGCCACGACGATCCGGACCTGGTCGGGGTGCTGCGCGGTGAGCCCGAGGGCGATCTGCGCGCCGCTGCTGTTCCCGAACACGGCGGCCGGCCGTTCGTCGGCGACCGCCGCGAGCAGGAGGTGCGCGTCGTCGACGTGGGCGTCGACCGGTTGCGTCGCGGGGCCGTCGGTCAGCGGGCTGCGGGAGTTGCCGCGGCGGTCGTACGTGACGACGGTCCACCGGTCGGCCAGCGCGTCGGCGAGCGGCGCGAGCGCGGCGGCGTCGTAGATCCCGCCGCAGACGAGGAGCAGCACGTGCCCGCTGCCGCGGACCTCGTAGTACAGGCTCGCGCCGGGCACGGCGAGGGTGGAGACGGTCGGGACGGGCACGATGACCTCCGGGACGGACGACGGGTCAGGCGGGTGGGAGCCGGGCGGCCCGGGCGTCGAGGTAGCGCTGCTCGGGCAGGCTCGTGGTGAGCCGGGCGGCCTCCCGGTAGGCGGCGCGGGCGGCGGGCACGTCGCCGGCCAGCTCCAGCAGGTGCGCCCGGACGGCTGCGAGGCGGTGGTGACCGGCGGTGCGGTCGTCGTCGTCCAGCGGGGCCAGCACGTCCAGCCCGGCGCGCGGCCCGTCGACCATCGCCACGGCGACGGCCCGGTTGAGGGTCACCATCGGGCCGGGTGCGACGTGGTCCAGCACGCCGTACAGGGCGACGACCTGCGGCCAGTCGGTGTCCTGCGCGGTCGGCGCCTCCGCGTGCACCGCGGCGATGGCGGCCTGCAGGAGGTACGGGCCCGCCGGGAACCGTGCGAGCGCGTCCTCGACGAGCGCGACGCCCTCGTCGAGCTGGTCCCGGTCCCACAACGACCGGTCCTGCTCGGCGAGCGGGACGAGCCCGCCGGCCGCGTCCGTGCGGGCCGGGCGGTGCGCGTCGGTGAGGAGCATCAGGGCGAGCAGCCCGGCCACCTCGCCGTCGTCGGGCAGGAGCCCGTGCAGCATGCGGGCGAGCCGGATCGCCTCGGCCGTGAGGTCGGTGCGCAGCAGCGACGCCCCGGCCGACGACGTGTACCCCTCGGTGAACACGAGGTAGAGCACCTGCAGCACGGCGTCGAGGCGGTCCGCCCGCTCGTCGGGGGGTGGCTCGACGAACCGGCCGCCCGCAGCCCGGACCTTCTGCTTCGCGCGGCTGATCCGCTGGGCCATCGTCGCCTCCGGCACCAGGTAGGCGGCGGCGATCTCGGCGGTCGTGAGCCCGCCGACCGCACGCAGGGTGAGCGCGACCTGCGACGACGCCGTGAGTGACGGGTGGCAGCACAGGAACAGCAGCGTGAGCGTGTCGTCCTCGCCGCTCACCGGCCCCGGCTCGCGCGGGTCGAGCGCGACGACGGCGACCTCCCGAGTCCGGCGTGCGCTCTCGGACCGCCACGCGTCCGTGAGCCGGCGACCCGCGACCGTCAGCAGCCACGCCCGTGGGCTCTCGGGAACCCCGTCCACCGGCCACTGCGTCGCGGCGGCGAGCAGGGCCTCCTGGACGGCGTCCTCGCACGCGTCGAACTGGCCGTGCCGCCGGACGAGGGCCCCCAGCACCTGGGGGCCCGTCGTCCGCAGCACGTCCTCGACGCCCGGGTCGATCATGGTCGGCGTCTCCGTCCCGGGCCGGTCCGTCACATCTCCGCGCCGGAGTCCTGCATCACGGCCCGCACCTCGATCGCACCCCCGAACCGGGTGTCCGGCCACCGGAGCGCGATCTCCTCGGCCCGTTCCGGGGTGCAGTCGAGGGCGACGTACCCGGCGAACTGCTCCTTGCTCTCCTGGAACGGCCCGTCGGTCAGCACGGCCCGGCCGCCCGCCCCGCGGGACGTGCGGGCGGTCGACGGGTCGGCGAGCGCCTGCCCGCCGACCAGCTCACCGGCCTCCTTGAGGTCGGCGAGGATCGCGTCGACCTCCCCGAACAGCGCGGTGCGGTCGGCGTCCGACAGCTCCTCGACGAACCCCGGACGGTTGTAGATGAGCAGCATGTACTTCATGGCGTCGATCCTCGTTCCTGGGCGCCCCGGGTGGGCGCTCCGTCGGCAGGGGTCGGAGCCGAGGGACGGTTCTCGACATCTACTCCGCGCCGAACCGCCCCCGCGCCTCGACGGGGATGAGGGGCTTGTCGCCGCGCGCGCGGATCTGCTGCACGGCCCAGGTGTTCCCGTCCGGGTCGGCGAACCCGAAGAAGGTGCCGCCGTCCCGCTCGTCGAACACCGTGATCTCCGACGCCTCCACCCCGCGGCCGAGGAGCTCCGCGCGGGCCGCCTCGGCGTCGGCGACGACGAGCTGCAGGCCCCGCAGGCTGCCCGGTGCCATCTCGTTCTGCGACGGCAGCGAACCGATGACGATCGAGCAGCCCGACCCGCGCGGCGTGAGCTGGGCGACGTGCATGTGCTCGTTCGTCGTCTCGTGGTCGAGGTCGAACCCGACCTTGTCCCGGTAGAACGCGATCGACGCGTCGAGATCGCTCACGGGCACGACCACGACCTCGAGTGTCCAGTCCACGGGGGCTCCCTCGTCGCTGCGGGACCCGGTGCGCCCGGGCCCTCGCCACTATGGCAGGGGCGTCCGACACCGGCGCGCTCGTCGAGCCGCGGTGCCCCGACGACGACGGCGCCCCGGAGCCCGCCGGGTACCGGTGCACGCGGCAGCGGACGCGAGGACGGTTCGCCCGCCCGGGTGACCTACCGTGTTCCGGTGAGCAGCGCCCCGGTGGTCCGAGCGCCCTCGCCCGCACCGAGCCGAGCAGCCCGGCCGCGCGGCGTGGTCGTCGGTGCGTGCCTCGGGGTCGCCGCCGCGTCGGCCGTGGGCGTGTGGTGGCTGTGGAGCGTGTTCGTGAACACGCGCGCGGGGCAGCTCGTCGAGACGGCCGCGCTCGACGGTGCGGAGTACGGCCAGACGCAGCTCTGGAAGGTCGCCGAGCGGGTCCTCGACGTGGTCTCGGTCGGGTTCATCGCCGCGGTGCTGATCGCGGCCATGCTCATCGCGGTCCTGCGTCGCCGGTGGGAGCTCGCCGTGCAGGTGGCCGTGCTGATGGTGGGCGCGAACCTGACGACCCGGTTCCTCAAGCTCGAGGTGTTCGACCGGCCGGAGCTCGGCGGTCACGGCCAGTACGGCAACACGCTGCCGAGCGGGCACACGACCGCCGCCGCGTCGGTGTCCGCCGCGCTGCTGCTCGTGGTGCCGCCGCGGGTGCGCCCGTGGGCCGCGCTCATCGGCGCCGGGTACACGACGCTCACGGGGGTCTCGACGCTCATCGGCCAGTGGCACCGCCCGTCGGACGTGGTCGCGGCGATCCTCGTCGTGCTCGGCTGGACGGCGCTGACGTGCGCGATGATCGCGCTGCGGCCGGCGCGCGGGACGGGGACGGCGACCGGTGCGGTCAGGCGGGTGGACGCGGGCGAGGCACCTCCGACGCCCGCGGCGATGCGCGGTGTGATCGCGGTGCTCGTCGTGGTCGGCGTGGGCGCCGGGGCGTCCGCGGCGGTCGCGCTGTCGCACTCGTGGCACGACCGCGAGGACCTCACGACCCGGGCCGATCAGGTCACGGCGTACCTTGGCGGGGCGGCGGGGTCGCTCATGGCGGCGTGCCTCGCGTTCGCGGTCATGCTGGTGCTCCGGCAGGCGGCCGCGTCCCGGTGGCTTGACGACAGGACGTAGAGTCCGCAGCGGTGTGTTTTCGAACGGGTCGTCACGATCCGCGTCTCGGTAATTGTCGGTAGGGGAAGGCCAGACGGATGTCGGCAGGTCGCAAGCTCGTGATCGTGGAGTCGCCCGCGAAGGCGCGCACGATCGCCGGGTACCTCGGTGAGGGGTACGACGTCGAGGCGAGCGTGGGCCACATCCGCGACCTGCCGCAGCCCTCGGAGCTGCCCGCCGAGATGAAGAAGGGCCCGTTCGGCAAGTTCGCGGTCGACGTCGACAACGGCTTCGCGCCGTACTACGTCGTCGACTCGGACAAGAAGAAGAAGGTCAGCGAGCTCAAGAAGCTCCTGAAGGACTCCGACGAGCTCTACCTCGCCACCGATGAGGACCGCGAGGGCGAGGCCATCGCGTGGCACCTGCTCCAGGAGCTCAAGCCCAAGGTCCCCGTCAAGCGCATGGTGTTCCACGAGATCACCCGCGAGGCGATCCAGCGCGCTCTGACGAGCACCCGCGAGCTCGACGACCGCCTCGTGGACGCCCAGGAGACGCGGCGCATCCTCGACCGGCTGTACGGGTACGAGGTCAGCCCGGTGCTGTGGCGCAAGGTCCGCCAGGGCCTGTCGGCCGGGCGCGTGCAGTCCGTCGCGACGCGGATGGTCGTGGAGCGCGAGCGCGAGCGGATGGCGTTCGTCGCCGCCGACTACTGGGACGTCACCGGCACCTTCGCGGTCGCCGACGCGGGCGAGCCCGCCTTCCCCGCCCGCCTGACGCAGCTCGACGGCCGCCGCGTGGCGACCGGCCGCGACTTCGACGACCGCGGCGTGCTGCGCGGCGCCGACGTGGCGCACCTCGACGAGGCCGGCGCGACCGCGCTCGTCGCGGGGCTCGACGGGGCCGCGTGGTCGGTCCGCAGCCTCGAGACGAAGCCGTACACGCGCCGCCCGGCGGCGCCTTTCACCACCTCGACGCTCCAGCAGGAGGCGTCCCGCAAGCTGCGGATGTCGGCCCGGCAGACCATGCGCACCGCGCAGGGCCTGTACGAGAACGGCTACATCACCTACATGCGGACGGACTCGCCCGCGCTGTCGTCGCAGGCGATCGACGCGGCCCGCCGCCAGGCCGGTGAGCTGTACGGCGCCGAGTACGTGCCGGCCAAGGCCCGCGTCTACACGTCGAAGTCCAAGGGCGCCCAGGAGGCGCACGAGGCCATCCGTCCCGCCGGCGACCACTTCCGCACCCCTGCCCAGGTGGCCAAGGAGCTGTCGGGCGACCAGTTCAAGCTGTACGAGCTCATCTGGAAGCGCACCGTCGCGTCGCAGATGGAGGACGCCCGCGGGCAGACCGCGTCCGTCCGGCTCGGCGCCGTCTCGTCGACCGGGGCCGACGCCGTGTTCTCCGCGTCCGGCACGGTCATCACGTTCCGCGGGTTCCTCGCCGCGTACGAGGAGGGGCGCGACGTCGAGCGCTACGAGGCCGCCGAGGGTGCGGCCGCCGACGAGAAGGGCGAGGCCCGGCTCCCGAAGATGGCCGAGGGCGACGACCTCACGGCCAGCGACCTGAGCGCCGACGGGCACCGCACGTCGCCGCCGCCGCGCTACACGGAGGCGAGCCTGGTCAAGGCCCTCGAGGAGCGCGGCATCGGCCGCCCGTCCACGTACGCCGCGACCATCTCGGTGATCCTCGACCGCGGGTACGTCTCGCAGCGCGGCCAGGCCCTCGTGCCGACGTGGCTCGCGTTCGCGGTGACGCGGCTGCTCGAGGAGAACTTCGACCGGCTCGTCGACTACGACTTCACCGCGTCGATGGAGGAGGACCTCGACCTCATCGCCTCCGGCGAGAAGGACCGCGTCGACTGGCTCACGCACTTCTACTTCGGCGCGGACGCCGCGACCGACGGCCTGCGGGACCTCGTCGCGAACCTCGGCGAGATCGACGCGCGCGAGGTCAACTCGATCGAGATCGGCGACGGCATCACGCTGCGCGTCGGCCGGTACGGTCCGTACCTCGAGGACCCGTCGGTGCTGGGCGAGGACGGCAACCCGCGCCGTGCGTCCGTGCCGGACGAGCTGGCCCCCGACGAGCTGACGGTCGCGAAGGCGCGCGAGCTCCTGGAGACCCAGCCCGAGGGCGACCTGGTGCTCGGCGAGGACCCGACGACGGGCACGACGATCGTCGCCAAGAACGGCCGGTTCGGCCCGTACGTCACCGAGCTGCTGCCCGAGCCGCAGATCGACGAGTCGCTGTCGGCGGCCGCCAAGAAGCGCGCGCTCGCCGCCGCCCCGAAGCCGCGCACGGCGTCGCTGTTCAAGTCGATGTCGCTCACGACGGTGAACCTGGAGGACGCGCTGCGGCTGCTGTCGCTGCCGCGCGTCGTCGGCGTCGACCCCGAGTCGGGCGCCGAGATCACCGCGCAGAACGGCCGCTACGGCCCGTACCTGAAGAAGGGCACCGACTCGCGCACGCTCGCGTCCGAGGAGGCCCTGTTCACGACGACCCTCGACGAGGCGCTCGCGATCTACGCGCAGCCGAAGCGGGGCCGCGGTGCGACGGCCGCGCCGCCGCTGCGCGAGCTCGGCGACGACCCGACGTCCGAGAAGCCGATCGTCGTCAAGGAGGGGCGCTTCGGCGCGTACGTGACGGACGGCGTCACCAACCGGACCCTGCCGCGGGACGTCACGCCCGAGACGATCACGCGCGAGCAGGCGGTCGAGCTGCTCGCCGAGAAGCGCGCGGCCGGACCCGCCAAGAAGAAGGCCCCGGTGCGCAAGGCGACGACGACCCGGGCGAAGGCCGCGGCGAAGAAGTAGTCAGGCCCTGCCGAGGACGGCCCAGGCCCGGCCCGGGACCGTCAGGCGGGTGGCGTCGAGCGTCGCGGTGCCCTCGAGGACGGCCCAGCCGGGGTCGGGCAGGTCGGCGGCCCACGGCTCGTCGTCCGCGAGGTTGAGCGCGACGAGCAGCCGGTCGTCACCGGCGGACGTCTCGTACAGCAGGTGCTCGTTGGTGAGCTCGACGGTGCGCGTCCGGGCGCGGTGCAGCCACGGGTGCCGGCGTCGCAGCCCGATGAGGTCCTGGTGCAGCCGGTACGCCCACCACCCGTCGGGGGCGAGCCCGTCCGGCGTCGGCGGGAACGCGGGCCGGATCGCGTCGTCGCCGCCGGCCCGCTCCTCCTTGACGCCCCGGAACGCCTGCTCGTCGCCCGCGTACACGGCGGGGGTGCCGCCGACCGTGAGCAGGACGACGAGCGCGTGGCCGAGCAGGCCGTCGTCGTCGAGCTGCGACGCGATGCGGGTGACGTCGTGGTTGCCCACGAACGTGTACGGCACGAACGTGTCGAGGAACCCGTTGTGCCGGTCGAGCGACCAGGCGAGCTCCCACCAGTTGCGGGTCGTGACCGCGCCCCAGACGGCCTTCCACAGCTCGTACTGGGTCACCGAGTCCATCCCCGAGCGGGTGACGACGTCGGCGTAGTCGCCGTGGATGACCTCGCCGACGACGTACGCGTCGGGGTGCGCCGCCCGGACGCGTGCGAGGACGGGTGCCCAGAACGCGGGTGGCACCGCGTAGGCGGCGTCGAGCCGCCACCCGTCGGCCCCGGCGTCGAGCCAGTGGGTCATCACGTCGGCGACGAGGTCCGCGACGGCCGGGTTCGCGTGGTCGAGCGCGACGAGGTCGTGGTGGCCCTCGAAGTCGTCCCAGTCGACCGTGCCGTCGGCCGTCGTGCGCAGCCGGAACAGCGCCGCCTCCGGCCCGCCCGCGAGCGCCGCCTCGAACAGGGGGTGCGCCCGGCCGACGTGGTGGAAGACGCCGTCGAGCAGGACCCGCAGCCCCCGGGCGTGCGCGGCGTCCACGAGGGCGTCGAAGTCGGCCCGGTCGCCGAGGCGCGGGTCGATGCGCAGGTGGTCGACGGTGTCGTAGCCGTGGGTGCTCGACGCGAACACGGGGCCGAGCGCGATGCCGTTCGCGCCCAGCTCGACGACGTAGTCGAGCCAGTCGACGAGCTGCCCGAGCCGGTGCTGCACCGCGGTGCCGTCGTCGGCCGTCCGCGGCGCCCCCACGAAGCCCAGCGGGTACACGTGCCACCAGACGACGTGCTCGACCCACCGGCTCATCCGTCCACGCTACTTGCCGCCCGGCGTCGGGCCGGTAGGTTCGTCGCCATGGCTCGCACCGAGGACCCGCGCACCGCTCCGCCCGTCCGCTGGGGGATCCTCGGCGCCGGGTACATCGCCGCCGAGTTCGCCTCGGCCGTCAACCAGCACACCCGCTCGCAGCTCGTCGCGGTCGGTTCCCGGCACCGCGACCGTGCGACCCGGTTCGCCACGGCGCACGGCATCCCGACGACGCACACCGGCTACCGGCAGCTCGTCGAGGACCCGCAGGTCGACGTCGTCTACATCGCGACCCCGCACTCCGAGCACCGCGAGCACGCCCTGCTCGCCATCAAGGCCGGCAAGCACGTGCTCGTCGAGAAGGCGTTCACCCGCAACGTCGGGGAGGCCGAGGAGATCTTCGCGGCCGCGCGGGAGGCGGGCGTGTTCGTCATGGAGGCGATGTGGACGCGGTTCCTGCCGCACGTCGCCGCGCTGCACCAGGTCATCGAGGCCGGCGAGATCGGCGACATCGTGCAGCTGTCCGCCGACCACGGGCAGTGGTTCCCGTTCGACGCGGCGGGCCGGCTGTTCAACCCGGAGCTCGCGGGCGGTGCGCTGCTGGACCTCGGCGTGTACCCGGTGGCGTGGGCGCACGACTTCCTGGGGGTGCCGGACGAGGTGCACGCGTTCGGGTCCCTGACGGAGACGGGCGTCGACGGGCAGGTGTCGATCGGCCTGAAGTACGGCGACCGGGTGCACGCGACGCTGAGCACCACGCTGTGGTCGAAGACGCCGACGACCGCGTCGATCTCCGGCACCGAGGGCAGCATCGAGGTCGCGGGCGAGTTCTACCGGCCGACGTCGTTCCGGGTGACGCGCCGCGACGGGCGGGTGTGGACGTTCGACCAGCCGTCGCGCAACGGTCTGCAGTACGAGGCGGCCGAGGTCGCGCGCCGGGTCGTCGCCGGGGACGTCGAGAGCCCCCGGCAGACGTGGGAGCACACGCTCGACGTGCTGCGGACCATGGACGACGTGCGCCGGCAGGTCGGGGTCGTCTACCCGGGCGAGTGACGCGCGGGCGTTGTCGGGACCGCGGGCTACCCTGACGCACGTGACCTCCGCCCTGCCTGGCCTGTTCGTGTCCTTCGAGGGCGGCGACGGCGCCGGGAAGTCCACCCAGGCGCGGCTGCTCGGCGAGTGGCTCACCGGTCTCGGCCGTGAGGTGGTGCTGACGCGCGAGCCCGGCGGCACGGAGCTCGGCCACCTGCTGCGCGACGCGGTGCTGCACGGCGACCACGTCGACGCCCGCACGGAGGCGCTCCTGTACGCGACGGACCGCGCGCACCATGTGGCGTCCCTGGTCCGCCCGGCGCTGGCCCGTGGCGCGGTGGTCGTGACGGACCGGTACCTCGACTCGTCGGTCGCGTACCAGGGCAGCGGGCGGGACCTGGGGGCCGACGAGGTCGAGCGGCTGTCGCTGTGGGCCGTCGACGGGCTCCTGCCCGCGCTGACGGTGCTGCTGGACCTCGACCCGGCAGCGGGGATGTCGCGCCTGACGGGCGACCCGGACCGGCTGGAGAGCGCGGGCGACGAGTTCCACCGCCGGACCCGGCAGGCGTTCCTCGACCGGGCGGCCGCGGACCCCGGTCGCTGGCTGGTGCTGGACGCGACGCGGCCCGTCGACGAGCTCGCGGCGCTCGTCCGGGCACGGGTCGCGGCCCTGACGGGGCTCGACGCGAGCCTCCCGGTCGCGGGGGGCGGCGCGTGACGAGCGTCTGGGACGACGTCGTCGGCCAGGAGCCCGCCGTCGAGGCGCTGCGCACCGCGGTCGAGGACCCGTCGGCGATGACGCACGCGTGGCTGCTCACCGGCCCGCCCGGCTCCGGCCGGTCCAACGCCGCCCGCGCCTTCGCCGCCGCACTGCAGTGCACGCGTCAGGGCTGCGGCGTGTGCCACGACTGCACGACGACGCTCGGCGGCACCCACCCGGACGTCACGGTCGTCGCGACCGAGGGTGTCGTGATCCGCGCCGACACCGTCCGGCCGCTCGTCGAGCTCGCCCAGCGGTCCCCGTCGCAGGGCCGGTGGCGGGTGATCATCGTCGAGGACGCCGACCGGCTCAACGACACGAGCGGCAACGCGCTGCTCAAGGCCATCGAGGAGCCCGCGTACCGGACGGTGTGGGTGCTCTGCGCGCCGAGCCCGCAGGACGTGCTCGTCACACTGCGCTCCCGGTCGCGGTCGGTCGCGCTGCGGGTGCCCCCGGTCGACGCCGTCGCGGCGCTGCTCGTCTCCCGCGACGGGATCGACCCGGCGGTCGCCGAGATCGCCGCGCGGGCCGCGCAGAGCCACGTCGGGATCGCCCGGCGGCTCGCCCGCGACCCGGAGGCACGCGCGCGCCGGTCGGCCGTGCTCGGCATCGCCGCCGGGATCCGTGGCGTCGGCGACGCGGTGCTCGCCGCCGGCGAGCTCGTCGAGACCGCGCAGGCCGACGCGAAGGCCGCGACCGAGCAGCGCGACGCCGAGGAGAAGAACGCCCTGCTCCGCACCATGGGTGCCGAGGGTGCCACGACGCTGCCGCCCGCGCTGCGGTCCCAGCTGCGGCAGCTCGAGGAGGAGCAGAAGCGCCGGGCCACCCGCGCGCAGCGCGACGTCCTCGACCGGGCGATGGTCGACCTGCTGTCGCTGTACCGGGACGTGCTCGTGGTGCAGCTCGGCGCGGGCGTCGAGCTCGTGAACCTCGAGCACGAGGGTGCGGTGCGGGCCCTGGCGGGGTCGTCGACGCCCGAGCAGACCCTGCGGCGCATGGACGCCGTCGGGCAGGCCCGGACCCGGCTCGCCGGGAACGTCGCGCCGCTGCTGGCCGTCGAGGCGATGGCCGTCGCGCTGCGACCCCAGGGCTGACCCGGGACCGACATCATCCGGGCCGACGTCGTCCGCGCCGACGCCGCCGGGCGGTCGCGCCGATGCCGGGTGGGACCTGTGAAGGTCACCCGGGCGGACGAGCCCACGGCCCGTCGCACCAGGATCGCCGACTACCGTGGCGGGGTGCCCCTCGACAGCCCGCGCCGCCTCCGCCCTGCCGCCGTCGCCGCCCTCGTGGTCGCCGGGCTGGTGCTCGCCGGCTGCGCGCCCGCGAAGCACCAGGCGGAGGTCCCCACGGGCAGCGCCAGCTCGTCGGTCGCCCCGACGCCGGACCTCGCGAAGTTCTACGACCAGCAGCTCGAGTGGACGTCCTGCGACACGGGGGAGTGCGCGACGCTGACGGTGCCCGTCGACTACGCCGACCCGACCGGGTCGACGATCGGCCTGGCCCTCGCCCGGCAGAAGGCGACCGGGAGCGACCGGATCGGGTCGCTGCTGGTCAACCCCGGTGGTCCGGGGGTGTCGGGCGTCGACTTCCTGGCGGGTGCCGTCCAGCGGATCGGCGCGGACGTGCGCGCGAAGTACGACATCGTCGGGTTCGACCCGCGCGGCGTGCAGCGCTCGGAGCCGGTGCGGTGCGCCGACGGCCCGGAGCTCGACGCGCTGTTCGCGTCCGACCCGGACTACTCGACGGACGCCGGCATCCAGCACGTCATCGACGTCTACGGCGAGTTCGGCAAGGAGTGCTCCAACCGCACGGGGGCGCTGCTCGGCCACGTCGACACGGAGAGCGCCGCCCGGGACATGGACGTCATGCGGGCCGTCCTCGGCGACGACCAGCTGCACTACCTCGGCTACTCGTACGGCACGCAGCTCGGCGCCGTGTACGCGGCGGTCTTCCCGGAGAACGTCGGCCGCCTCGTGCTCGACGGCGCCCTCGACCCGACGCTCACCCCGGGCGAGGTGTCCAAGGGTCAGGCCATCGGCATCGAGAGCGCCCTGCGGGCGTACGTGACGGACTGCCAGGGCGGCAAGGGGTGCCCCCTGACCGGCGACGTCGACCACGGCCTCGGCCAGATCTGGGCGCTGTTCGACGAGGCCAAGGCCAACCCGCTGCCCACCGGCACCGACCGCGACCTCACCCAGTCGCTCGCGTTCTACGGGGTCGCCGTCACGCTCTACTCGCAGTCGCTGTGGCCCACCCTGACGGCGGCCCTCAAGCCCGCGCTGCAGGGCGACGGCTCGAAGCTGCTGCAGCTCTCCGACGCGTACTTCGACCGGCAGGCCGACGGGACGTACGCGAGCAACGCCAACGAGGCGTTCTTCGCGATCCACTGCGCCGACGCCCGGGAGAGCGCCGACTTCGACGACATGCGCGCCCAGGCCGCCGACATCGAGGCCGCCGCGCCGACCGTCGGGTCGTTCCTCACGTTCGGCGGCACCACGTGCGCCCAGTGGCCGACGCCCGCCGTCGACCCCCTGCCGTCGTACGCCGCCGAGGGCGCCGCGCCGATCCTCGTCATCGGCACGACGAACGACCCGGCCACCCCGTACGCGTGGGCGCAGATGCTCGCCGAGACCCTGTCGTCGGGCGAGCTGCTCACCTACGAGGGCGAGGGGCACACCGCCTACGGCGCGTCGAACGACTGCATCGGCGGCGCCGTCGACACCTACCTCCTGACGGGCACGATGCCGCCGGAGGGCACCCGCTGCTGAGCCTCCGGTTGCCGGACCCCGCCGCGCGGGTCAGCGTGGCCCGATGGGACTGCACCGCACGGACCTGGACCACACGCGACGACGCCGGGCGCCCGCCGGGCTCGTCCTGCGCGCCGCGCTGCTCGGCTGGGCCGCCGGCGCCCGGTCGACGTTCGGCGTCGTCGCCCCCACCCTGAGCCAGGCCCGCCGGCGGACCGTGCTCCTCGGCGCCGGGGTGGCCGCCCTCGGGGAGATCGTCGGCGACAAGCTGCCCGTCGCGGGGAGCCGCCTCGAGCACCACGGACCGCTGCTGCGCGCCGCGTCCGGCGCCGGCGGCGCGGTGGTCCTCGCCCGACGGGAGGGAGCGGGGCTCGTCGTGCCCGCCCTCGCCGGTGCCGTGGGCGGCCTCGCCGGCTCGTACGGCGGCGCCGCGTGGCGGTCCTGGGCCGTCGGGCGGATGCCGGACTGGCAGGCCGCGCTCGTCGAGGACGCCGTCGCGGTGGGCGCCGCGTTCGTCGCGACACGGTCGCCGCGGGTCGTCGTCTGACCTGGTCCGGAGCGGTCGATCCGGGCCGCTTTGGAGAGCGGGCGTGGGTCCGGGTACAGTAGGCGCGCTCGCCGAGGTCCTTGCGGATCGCGACGACGCCGCCTTAGCTCAGTCGGCAGAGCGTCTCACTCGTAATGAGAAGGTCAAGAGTTCGATTCTCTTAGGCGGCTCCACCACGAAAGGCCCCGCTACCTGCATCGACAGGGAAGCGGGGCCTTCGTCATGTCAGGCGAGGCGGGCCACGTGGTTCTGGCGCGTGCCGACCGCGGCATACGAGTGATCTCCCAGGAGATCCCGGACATGCGTCCAGGAGGACTCCTACCGTCCGAGCCATGGTCGCAACGGAGCGCGCCCCTGTCGTCGAGCACACCCCTTCCGGCACCGGACCGGGTGTGCCTGCGGAGAACGGCGCCATCAACCTGGTGCGCGTCCTCGCGGCCCTGGCTGTCGTCGTCTCCCACGCCAAGACGCTGCTGTTCGTCGACTGGGAGGAGACCGATCAGAGCCTCCCGGTCCGTGCGGTCTACGCCATGTCGTCGTTGGGGCATCAGGCGGTCGTGGTGTTCTTCGTCCTGTCGGGCTTCTGGGTCGGTGGTGCCGTGGTGAGTCGTGCGCGAGCTCACCGGTTCAGCGCGGCGGGCTACCTGACCGACCGGGTCACGCGGCTGTGGGTCGTCCTCATCCCCGCGCTCGTGCTCACGGCGGCGCTCGACACGATCGGTCGGCGGCTGTACGCCGACGCAGCCCCGTACGTCGGCGACGCCCGGTACGCCGGCCTGATCCGTGCCCCGCACCCGATCGACGGTGTGACGTTCCTGGGCAACGCGGGCTTCGTCGCGAACATCCACGTGCCGACGTACGGGTCGAACGGGGCGCTGTGGTCGCTGGGCTACGAGTTCTGGATGTACGTCGTGGGGGCCGCGGTGGTGCTGCTGGTCCTGTCGCGGCAGCGGTCCCGGTGGTGGTTCGTCCTCGCTGTGGCCGTCGTGGGGGCGGTCGTGCTCAAGCCCGCCGTGCTGATCTACGTGCCCGTGTGGCTCGCGGGTGCGCTCGTGGCCGCGATCGCCGGACCGATCAGGGAGTGGCTCGCGCGGCGGACGACCGTCGAGCTCGTGGCGGTCCGTGGGGGTGCCGTCCTGGCGACGGTCGGCACGGCGGTCGCCGTCCGGCTCGGGTCCCCGCCCACGTGGCTCGGTGACTACGCGCTGACGGTGCCCACAGCCGTCCTCATCGCCACCCTCGTCACCGGGTGGCGTCGCGCCGAGTCGTCCCCGCTCGGCCGGGTCGCGGGTCTGGCGAGCTGCTCGTACTCGCTCTACGCGATCCACCTGCCGGTCCTCGTCCTGGCGACGGCCGCGCTCGGCGTCGAGGTCGAGGCCCGCTGGCACCCGGACGTGCCGCACCTGCTGGCCCTGGCCGTGATCCTGGCGGCCGTGACGGTGGTCGCGTGGGTGTTCGCACGGGGGACCGAGCATCACACGCCCGCCGTGCGCCGGCTGGCCCGTCGGGTGCTGCGGACTCCCTGAACGCACGTCGCCCCGAACCGCCACCGGCCCGACGCGGTCCCCGGTACGGTCCGACGCATGTCGCGGGACATGCAGGACGTCGAGCTGCTCGACGGTGACGAGCTCGACGGGCACCGCGCCGACGCCGACGCCGCGGCTGTGCACGCCGATCGGCGCAGGGCGGTGTGGCGGTGGAGGGTCGTGGCCGGGGTGCTCGTGGTCGGGGCCGGCCTGCTCGGTGTCCAGGCGTTCGTCGACGCCCGGGAGCGGGCGGTACTCGCGGAGCTGGCCGGTGTCGACGGGGTCGTCCGGCCGCTGGGCGGCACCCTCGAGGCGACCGCCCTGACGTCGCAGGAGGTCGACGACCTCCGTCTCGACGCGCAGCCGGGGCTCCTGGCGGCCGAGATCAGGACGGTGGCCGACGGTCCGCAGGCGATCGTGTCGACCCGCGTGGACTCCGGCGGGCAGCCGCGGTGGTCGATCCCGGTGCTCGGCCTCGGCCCGCGTCCCACGGACGAGGCTGCACCGTTCACGGTGCTGAGCCGCTGCGTCGCGTCGGCCGACGGACCCGGGACCGCGGTGTGCCTCGTCTCCGACGGGTACGTCACCTACTCCGACGACGGCCCTGTTGCCGCCATGAGCCCGGTGACGACGTCCGAGGTCGTCGTCGTCGACACCGATCACGGCCGCGTGGTGTCCCGGTGGGCGACGGAGCCGGCGCATGTGGTGGCGTCCCTGCCTGGGCTGGTCGTCACCGGGTTCGCCGACCCGCCGGCCGGCGTCGTCACGGTCGTGGCGCACGACGGGCGGACGGGCGTGGAGCGATGGCGGTACGCGGTGCCGTTCGCCGAGGGCGAGGACGTCGCGGGCTGGGTGGAGTACGGCAGCCTGTACACCGCGGGGGACCTGGTCGTCGTCGTCAGCGCCCGGTCGATCACGCTGCTGGACGCCGACGGGCGGCTCGTCCGTGACGATCTCGGCGGTCACGACCTCGGGGTCAGCTACGGCTACCTGTGGGGGTCCACGCTGCGCGTCTCGTCGACGTCCGCGACGGGCGACGTCACGACCACGGTGGTCGCCGCCGACGGCGACCCCGACGCGGACCGGGTCTACCGCGGAGACGCCGTGGTGACCACCGTGGACGACGGGTCGGTGCCCGGGCTGTTCCTGACGATGTCCGCGGGGGCGATGTCGCTCGCCGAGCAGATGGGCGACGAGCCCGCCACGTCCGGTGCGGGTCCGGGGCTGCGTGCGTACGACAGCGCCACCGGGCAGGAGCTGTGGCGCGTCCGGATCCCGAGCTCGTCGGCCGGGCCGTCGACGTCGGGCGCGAT
>NZ_BONK01000021.1 GCF_016862675.1 Cellulomonas chitinilytica
GAAGCGGGGTCGGCTGCGACCAGGGCGCCGACGACCATCGCGGCCGATGCCGCGAGGCCGACGAGGGCGCGTACGGACCTACGGCGCCATCGCGCTGGTGGGGTGAGGGCGAAACTATCGGTCATCGTGCACTCCTTTGTGCCAGGTGCTTACCGGGAGATGAGCGATGCGCGCCGGTCGTACCGCGTCCGTGACGGGCGCACCGGCTGCTCGGCGACCGGCGGCACGACCGGGATCGGGCCGTCGAAATCGTTATCGACCGAGTCTGCAACCCTGCCGAGGGGTTCGTGAATAGCCGGATGCGGTGATGAACCGTTTAGGTGGCCGGTCGCGCTCTCGTGTCGCGGCCTGAAGGTCGTCGCCGATACTTTCCGAAAGGATTCGACCGGTGCCCGCCGGCGAGGACGCGTCGGCGGCCGGCTCCCGGGCAGGTCACCGGAGGCCGGCCGCTGTGGTCGTCCCTACGCGCCGGGCTCCAGCGGGGAGGCGGACCGCTCGGGGGCCGAGGATGTCGGCACGGCACCCGACGCCGTCCCGTCGGGCTCGTGCCGCAGCAGGTCGCCGGGCTGGCAGTCCAAGGCGTCGCACAGGGCCTCGAGGGTGGTGAACCGGACGGCCTTGGCGCGACCGTTCTTGAGGACGGCGAGGTTGGCGGGCGTGATGCCGATGCGGTCGGCCAGGTCGCCGACCGACATCTTGCGGCGGGCGAGCATCACGTCGATGTCGACGACGATCGGCATCAGATCACCTCGTCGAGCTCGGCACGGAGCGTGCTGGCCGTCGAGTCCAGCGCGACGGCCTTGACGAGGAGCTGGCGCAGCACCAGGACGAGCACCGCGATGCCCGCCGTGCCGACGCCGGCGATCACGACGACGAGGACGAACCCCGGCGGGACGGCCTCCCCGGGGGCGAGCGCGAACGTCAGGGCGACCGCGAGCAGCGTCGCCGCGACGGCGGAGCCGATGATGACGTCGACGTACCGGAACGCCGCCGCGGAGAAGACGGTGTCGCGCTTCACCATCGTCAGCAGCTTCCAGACGCACACGAGCGCCACCTCGACGGTGAGGACGCCGGCGATGCCGATCCCGACGACGACCCACCCGAGCGTCGCCGTCTCGGGCGACTCCTCGGAGATGTCGATGCCGAGCAGCGGCAGGATCACCCCCTGGATCACGAGCATCCCGGCGAACAGCATGACGAGCAGCACCCGGAGTGCGAGAACGGTCAGACGGCCCACGGGACGCACCCACCTCTCGGTCGAAGGCTATCGATTAACGATAGAAAACTATCGTTGAAGATCCGCCGCTGGCAACATCCTGGCCCGTGCCCCGCCCGTCGACCGCCGATACAGTCGCCGCCATGAAGGCGGTCGTGCACACCGAGTACGGCGGTCCCGAAGTCCTGCGGCTCGTCGAGGTGGACCGGCCCGCCCCCCGCGACGCCGAGGTGCTGGTCCGTGTCCGGGCCTGCTCGCTCAACGCGTCCGACTGGGAGGGCCTGCGCGGCACCCCTGCCTACGCGCGGATCGGCGGGCTCCGGCGGCCACGGCGGCACGTCCTCGGCTCGGACGTCGCCGGCACCGTGGAGTCCGTCGGCGCGCGGGTCACCGCGGTCGGCCCGGGCGACGACGTCTTCGCCGACGTCCTCGGCCGCAACGGCGGCCTCGCCGAGCTCGTCGTCGTCCCGGAGCGGGCCCTCGCGCCGATGCCGTCCGGCATGACGTACGTCGAGGCCGCCGCGGTCCCGCAGGCCGCCGCGATCGCGCTGCACGGCATCCGCACCAAGGGCCGGGTACGCCCCGGCGACCGGGTGCTCGTCAACGGCGCCGGCGGCGGCGCGGGCACGTACGCGGTGCAGCTCGCCAAGCTCGACGGCGCGGAGGTCACCGCCGTCGACAACGCGGAGAAGCTCGACCTGCTGCGCTCGCTCGGCGCCGACCACGTCGTCGACTACCGGACGCACGACTACACGGCCGCCGGTCGCACCTACGACCTCGTCCTGGACCTCGCCGGGCACCGCTCCGTGCGGCACAGCGCCCGCGCGATCGCGCCCGGGGGGCGGTACCTGTTCGTCGGCGGGTCCCTGCGGTCCCTGCTCGGGGTCCTGCTGCTCGGACCGCTCGTCGGTCTCCGGGGGCGCCGGCGGATCCGCGTCCTCGCCGTCGGGCTCGGCGTGCGGCAGGTGACCCCGCTCGTCGAGCTGGTGCTCGCGGGTGACGTCCGCACGGTCGTCGACCGCGTCTACCCGCTCGCCGAGGCGCCCGAGGCGCTGCGTCGGCTCGGCGAGGGCCACGCCCTCGGGAAGGTCGTCGTCGAGGTCGACGCCGCGGGGGCACCGCCGCACTGACCCGGCGGGCCGAGGGTCGCGCGGTCAGACGTGCGTGACGACCACCCGGCCGTCGCGGACCTCGACGGCCCACGTCGCCAGGTCGACGGACCCGGCCACCGGCACCTTGCCGCCGGTGTCGAGGCACGCGCCCGTGCGCAGGTCCCACACCTGCTTGTGCATGGGCGACGTGACAGTCGGGGTGTCGCCGACCGAGCCGACGATCCCGCGTGCCAGGACGTTCGCACCGCAGAACGGGTCGCGGTTCTGCACGGCGAGGACCGTGTCGTCGGCGAGCCGGAACAGGGCGACCTGCGCGCCGTCGACGAGCGCGGCGGCACCACGTTCGGGGACGAGCGCGTCGAGCGCGCACACGTCGGTGCTCACGCCGGTGCTGACGTCGGGGCTCACCGGGTCACCTCCAGGGTCCGGGCGACGCGCGGGTCGTGGTGGGCGGGTTCCCCGGGCCGGGCGGGCCGGACCTGGCCGCGCAGCGGCGTGTACGCCAGGTCCGGGTCGGCCGTGCCGGGGGCGTTCACGAACGCGGCGAACCGGTCGAGCTTGTCGGGGTCGTCGAGCGCCTCGGCCCACTCGTCGCGGTAGTCGCCGACGTGCGCGGCGATCTCGGCCTCGAGGTCGGCGGCGATGCCCTGGGCGTCGTCGACGAGGATCGCGCGGAGCTCGTCGATCCCGCCGGGGTAGTCCGCGACGAACGGGGCGGTCCGCTGCAGGCGGTCGCCGTGCCGGACGTAGAACGCGAGGAACCGGTCGACGACGGCCACGAGCTCGTCGTCGGACAGGTCCTCCGCGAGCAGGTCCGCGTGCCGGGGGTTCGCGCCGCCGTTGCCGCCGACGTACACGTTCCAGCCGTTGGCCGTCGCGATGACGCCGACGTCCTTGCCGCGCGCCTCGGCGCACTCGCGTGCGCAGCCGGACACGCCGACCTTGAACTTGTGCGGCGTCCGCAGCCCCCGGTACCGGTTCTCGAGCAGGATGCCCATGCCGACGGAGTCACGGACCCCGAACCGGCACCAGGCCGACCCGACGCACGACTTCACGGCCCGCAGCGACTTCCCGTACGCCTGCCCGGACTCGAACCCCGCGTCGATCAGCCTCTGCCAGATCGCCGGGAGCTGGTCGATGCGGGCCCCGAACATGCCGATCCGCTGGGCCCCGGTGATCCGGGTGTAGAGCCCGAACTCGGAGGCCACCGCACCGATCGCCATGAGCTTCTCGGGCGTGATCTCGCCGCCCGGCACCCGCGGGATCACCGAGTAGGTGCCGTCCTTCTGCAGGTTCGCCATCACGTGGTCGTTGGTGTCCTGCAGCGGCGCGTGGTCGCGCGACAGGACGTGGCCGGCGCGCAGCGACGACAGGATCCCGGCGACCACCGGCTTGCACACCGCGCAGCCGCGGCCGGTGCCGTGGGCCGCGACGATCTCGCTGAACGTCCGCAGCTCACCGGCGCTGACCAGCGCGTACAGCTCGGCGCGGGGCATCGCGAAGTGCTCGCACATGGCCCGGGACACCTCGATGCCGCTGGCCTCGAGCTGGGCGTTGACGAGCTTCGTGACGACGGGGACGCACGAGCCGCAGACCGTCCCGGCCTTCGTGCACGCCTTGACCTCGCCGACCGTGGTGCACCCGTGCTCGGTGACGGCCTCGCGGACGGTCCCGGCGGTGACGTTGGTGCACGAGCAGACGACGACGTCGTCGGGCAGGTCGCCGCCGAGCTCCGGCGCGCCGCCCTCGGGGGCGAGGAACGCGGACGGGTCGGCGCCGAGCGGGCGGCCGAGCATCGGGCGCAGCTGCGGGTAGAGGGCCGCGTCGCCGACGAACACGCCGCCGAGCAGCGTGCGGGCGTCGTCCGAGACGACGAGCTTGCGGTACGTCCGGGCGACCGGATCGGTGAACGTGACCTCCAGGGCGCCGGGCGTCAGGCCGAACACGTCGCCGAAGCTCGCCGCGTCGACGCCGACGCCCTTGAGCTTCGTGCCCTCCGGTGCGGGCGTGTAGAGCCGGGGGCCGCCGAGCAGGCGGTCGACGACCACGTCGGCCATCGCGTTGCCCGGTGCGACGAGCCCGGTGCACTCGCCGTCGAACGACGCGCACTCGCCGATCGCCCACACGGCCGGGTCCGACGTGCGGCACGTGGCGCCGACGACGACCCCGCCGCGCTCGCCGATCGCGAGCCCCGACTCGCGGGCGAGCCGGTCCCGGGGCCGCACACCGGTCGAGAAGACGACGACGTCGGCGGGGATCTCGTCGTCGTCGGACAGCCGCATCGTCGCCACCGAACCGTCGGGCGCGGCTGCGAGGCCCGTGCACGCGATCGACGTGCGGACGTCCATGCCGAGGTCGTCGACCAGGACCCGCAGGGCCTCGCCGCCGCCGGCGTCGAGCTGGACGTTCATCAGGTGGTCGGCGAACTCGACGACCGTCGCGCTCGCGCCCAGCGACTGCAGCGCGGCGGCGGCCTCCAGGCCGAGCACCCCACCGCCGACGACGGCACCGCGCAGCGGCCGGCCGAGCACGGCCGACCGGTCGGCCACCCACGCGCGCATCGCCTCGAGGTCGTCGAGCGTGCGGTACCGGAAGACGCCCGGCAGGTCCGTGCCCTCCGTCCGCGGCGTCCACGCCCACGAGCCCGTGGCGAGCACGAGCTGGTCGTACTCCACGACCCGGCCGCCGCGCGTCGTGACCGTCTGCGCGTCGCGGTCGAGCCGGGCGACGGCGTCGCCGACGAGCAGCGTCGTGCGCGGGTCGTCCCAGACGTGCGGGTCGAGCGCCAGGTCGTCGGGGGTGCGGGCCGCGGTGACCAGCTCCGACAGGTGCACGCGGTCGTACGGGACCCAGGGCTCGTCGCCGAGGACGGTGACGTGCCACCCGTCGTCCGGCGCCCGGTCCAGCAGCCCGGCGACGAGGCGGTGGGCCACCATGCCGGCGCCGACGACGACGACCCGGCCGAGGGTCACAGGGGGAGCGGTGCGCATCGGGGACCTTCCGTGGGGACGTGGTGCTGCGCCCAGCATCTGTGCACGTGCGCCCGCCCGGCCGGGCCGTTGGACCCACGCAAACTCACACGCGATCGGACCCCCGTGAGAGATCGCGAGGCGGCACCCGCCCGGGTGGGCCGGGTGCGCGGGAGGGGCGGTCCGTCGGGCAGGGGTGACGGCACCGGAGGGCAACGGTCGCCGTCCTCCGGGCAGGGTTCCGCGGGGACCGGCCTGCGACGTATCAGGCGACGTGCGCCGTCCTCGTCGTGGGTTCAGCGGGTTGCAGGAGGCAACCGGCACGCACGGCACGGAGGTTCGCCATGGTCATGCGCAGGGGTCTGCTCGCAGCAGGGGTCGCCGTCCTGGGGGTCGTCGGGGTCGCCGTCCCGGCGTCCGCCGTTGCGCCGCTGACGTCGGGGATCGGCCCGTCGCCGGACACGTCGCAGGTGTTCCTGTTCGTCGGACCCTCGTCGGTGTCCGGGCGATACACCGTGACGGTCACCGGTCACATCGCGGGGCCGCTGTCCGTCTCCACGCTCGTGACGTTCGAGCTCTTCGGGGACGACCCGATCTACGACGACGTCCTCGGCGTCACCGGGTCCGGCACGACGCAGAACGGGTCGTTCCACATCTCGACGGACGTGCCGCGGAGCGCGGTCAACGAGGACCTGATCGGATCCGACGAGGTGTACGCCCACGTCACCACGCTGCTCGGGTTCAGTGCGAACACCAACGTCGTGTCAGGCAGCTTCTGAGGGGCCGGCGTCAGCCGAGGAAGACCTGCCCGCAGAGCATGCCCTTCGGCCCCGACGTGCAGCCGACGCCGATCTGCGTGTACCCGGGGCGCAGGATGTTCGCGCGGTGGCCCTCGGACCCCATCCACCCGGCCACGACGGCGGCGGCGGTCGGGTAGCCGAGGGCGAGGTTCTCGCCGAGCGTGCCGACGCCGCACGCGTCGACGATCTCACCGAGCGGGTCGTGCTCGAACCGTCCTTCGGCGACGAGCCGGTCGGTCCGCACGACCGCCATCGACGTCGCGCAGTCGTTGACCGTGAGCTCGCCGAGCCCGGCCTTGCGGCGCTCGGCGTTGGTGAGGACGACGATCTCCTGGGCCAGGGCGACCGTCGCGGGGACCTCGGGCGCAGGTGCGGGCGCGGCGGGGGCGGGGGCGGGCGCCGGGGTCGACGGGGCCGCGGCGCCGGTGCCCGCCGTGCCGCCGTCCGCAGGATCGGCCGAGGACGGGGCGGGGGCGGGGGACGCCTCGGCGGTCGTGGTGGCGGTCACCGTCGGCGACGCGCTCGACGTCGGCTCGCCCCGGTCGGCGGTGTCGTCCCGGACGAACCCACGGCTGACCGCGTCCGACGCCCGTTCGACGAGGGCGCCGACGTTCGTGGCCTCGAACCGGACGCTCGGCTGCTCCGCGCTCGCGAACGGGTTCAGCGCCGCCGCCGCGCCGAGCAGCCCCGTGACGAGCACGGTCCCGACGACGACGCGCCGGGGCCGGACCTTCGACCGCCTCCGCCGCCTGTCCCGCTGCCGCAGGTCGCGGCGGCGGGTGTCGGTCGGCGAAGGCATGCCGGCGACGTTATCGGATCGTTATCTCGAGTGGAACACCTGTCCAGGAGTGGGACGAACCGGTCGCGTCCGGCACGACCGGTCGCCGGCGCCCGTCGGGTGGCCTAGAGCTCGTCGAGCGGCACGTCCCCGTCGGCCAGCCTGGCGGGGTCGACCTCCCGGCCGACGAGGGCCCGGAGCTGGTCGTTGACGTCCCACACGTTGACGTTCATCGCCGCCCGCACCCGTCCGTCGCGCAGCCAGAACGCGACGAGCTCCCGGGCGGCGACGTCGCCCCGCACCACGACCGCGTCGTCCGAGTCGGCGTACCCGACGTACTCCATCCCCAGGTCGTACTGGTCGGTGTAGAAGTACGGCTGCCAGTCGTGCACGTCGGGACGGCCGAGGATCGAGCGGGCCGCGAGGGCGCCCTGCCGGATCGCGTTGTCCCAGTGCTCGACGCGCAGGCTGTGCCCGAGCGCGGTGTTGCGGGCGTACGCCACGTCGCCGGCCGCCAGCACGTGCGGGTCGGCGGTGCGCAGGTGCTCGTCGACGGCGATCCCGCCCCCGTTCGCCGCCAGGCCCGCGGCGGCCGCGAGCGCGACGTTCGGGGCGGCCCCCACGCCGACGAGCACGACGTCGGCGGGCACGAGCTCGTCGCCGACCCGGACGCCGGTGACGCGGCCGCCGGAGCCCTCGAACCCGTCGACGCCGACACCGGTCCGCAGGTCGACGCCGCGCTCGCGGTGCAGCCCGGCGAACATCCCGGCCATCTCGGGTCCGAGGACCCGCAGCAGCGGCTGCGCGGCGTACTCCAGCACGGTCACGTCGAGACCGGCCTGCCGTGCGGCGGCGGCGACCTCCAGCCCGATCCAGCCGCCGCCCACGACGACGAGCCGCTGGGGGGTCGCGAGCACGTCGCGCAGGACGTCGCTGTCGGCGAGGCGGCGCAGCGTGCGGATGCCGTCGAGGCCGGCGCCGGGGACGTCGAGCGTGCGTGGCCGCGACCCGGTGGCCAGGACGAGGTCGTCGTACCCGAGCGTGCTGCCGTCCGAGAGGGCGACGGTCCGTGCGGCGCGGTCGACCTGGAGTGCGGTGGTGCCGAACCGCGTGGTGACGTCGTGCTCGTCGTACCAGCCGGGCTCGTGCACGAACACCTCGTCGCGCCCGGTGGTCCCCTGGAGGTACCCCTTGGACAGGGGCGGCCGCTCGTAGGGGCGGTCCGGCTCCTCGCCGACGAGGGTGATCGGCCGGTCGTCCCCCTCCTCGCGCAGCGTGGCGACGACGTGCGCGGCGGCGAGCCCGGCCCCGACGACGACTGTCCCTGACATGACGACCTCCGGCTGCCGGTGCGACGACCTACGGACGGACGGCGGCGAGGAACTCCGCCCGGGTGGCGGGGGAGTCCCGCACGAGGCCGGACAGGGCGGACGTCGTGGTGACCGTGCCGCCGGCGCGGACGCCGCGCATGCTCATGCACAGGTGCTCGGCCTCGACGACGACACCGACGCCGCGGGGCTCGAGCTCCATGTCGATCCAGTCGGCGACCTGGCGGGTGAGCCGTTCCTGGACCTGGGGGCGCCGCGCGAACATCTCGACGACGCGCGCGAACTTCGACAGGCCGAGGATCCGGCCGCCGGGCAGGTAGCCGACGTGGGCGACGCCGACGAACGGGAGCAGGTGGTGCTCGCACAGGGACTGCACGGGGATGGAGCGGACGACGACGAGCTCGTCGTACCCCTCGTCGTTGGGGAACGTGGTCATCTCGAACGGGCGCGGTGTGAGCATCGCGGCGTACGCCTCGGCCATCCGGCGGGGGCTGCGTTCCGTGCCGGGGCTGTCGCAGCGGATCCCGAGCGCCTCGAGGAAGGACCGGGCGGCGTCCTCGGCGGCGTCGAGCGCGGTCTCGTCGCGGGTCGTGGTGATCGTCACCGGCGGGCCTCGTCTCTATCGAACATACTTATTTACGTTAGAAAGCCGCGCCGGTAGTGTCAAGAAGGTGGAGCACGTGAGCTCAGGGACGTTCGCCGCGGACGCCGAGGCCATCGGCGCGCTCGCCGACCCCGTGCGTCTCGCGCTGTACCGGTTCGTCGTCGCGCAGCCCGAGCCGGTGAGCCGCGACCAGGCCGCGGAGGCCGTCGGCGTCCCGCGCCACCGTGCCCGGTTCCATCTCGAACGGCTCGCGACGGACGGCCTGCTCGCGACGAGCCATGCGCGGCTGACCGGCCGCACCGGCCCCGGCGCCGGCCGGCCCGCCACCCTGTACCGGCGAGCGCCCCGCGAGGTCGCCGTCTCGCTGCCCCACCGCGAGTACGAGCTCGCCGGCCGGCTGCTCAGCGACGCGGTCGCCGAGTCGGTGCGCACCGGCGCGCCCGTGCTCGAGGCGGTGGACCGCTCGTTCGCGGCGTACGGGCAGGCCGCGGCGCGTGCGGCCGACCCGGACGGGGCCGACCCCCTCGACGCGACGGCGCACGTCCTCGCCGGCCACGGCTACGAGCCGCGACGTGACGGCGACGAGGTCCACCTGCACAACTGCCCGTTCCACGCACTGGCGCAGACGCAGACCGAGCTCATCTGCCACGCGAACCTCTGCCTCGTCGCCGCGGTGGCCGGCGAGGTCGCTCCGGACCGGGTCGACGCCCGCCTCGAGCCCCGCGCCGACCGGTGCTGCGTGGTCCTCGCGGCCAGGCCCTAGCGGCCGTCGACGGCGCACCCGTCCCGGGGGCCGGGACGTAGGACCCGCGATCGGGCGGACATGTCCCCGTACTTTTCTGACATAAGTCCCCACGCGCTCGTGTCTTCGAGCGCGTGGCGGACCCCGCAAGCCCCGCACGCACCCGGGCTGCCGGCCCTCCAGCCCGGCGGCCGGCGGGCACGCCCCGTCGTGCCCGCACCCGGACGCCCATCCCACGAGATCGCTTCCCGATCGGAGTCGACGATGACCTACCCCAGTGCGGTGCACTGGTTGCGCGGCCTGCCCGCGGGCACGGCGCCCGAGGGGGTGGTACCCCACCCTTTCGCCGACGGTGAGCACACCGGAGGGCCGGCGTCTCCCGTCGAGGAGCCCGTCGCGACGCCGCACCTCACGCTCGTCGGCGACGCACCCGACGAGCGGGTCGTCGAGCCGGACCCGGAGACGA
Organism: Cellulomonas chitinilytica; assembly: GCF_016862675.1. GTDB lineage: Bacteria > Actinomycetota > Actinomycetes > Actinomycetales > Cellulomonadaceae > Cellulomonas > Cellulomonas chitinilytica. The sequence continues at coordinate 10,016 of NZ_BONK01000021.1, forward strand.
GCGCGCTCTGGGCCGAGTACGCCGCGTCGCGGTCGAAGGCCTGTCGGGACCGGCTGATCCTGCACTACGCGCCGGTCGTGGCCCGGGTCGCCGCCCGCGTCGGCATGCGGCTCCCGCGCACCGTCGAGCAGGCCGATCTCGTGTCCTACGGGATGTTCGGGCTGATCGACGCGATCGAGAAGTTCGACGCCGGCCGTGAGGTGAAGTTCGAGTCGTACGCCGCCGCGCGGATCCGCGGCGCGATCATCGACGAGCTGCGGGCGAGCGACTGGGTGCCGCGCTCCGTCCGGACGAAGGCCCGGGCGATCGACCAGGCGCACGCCGAGCTCGAGGCGACGCTGCACCGCGCCCCCACCGACGAGGAGACGGCCGCGCACCTGCAGATCCCGGTCCGCGAGCTGCGCGCGGTGTACGCCAAGCTCGCGACCGTGAACGTGTCCGCGCTCGACGACATGGCCGGCGACCGCGGCGTCCCGTTCAAGGACACCCTGCGCGACCACGCGTGCGTCGACCCGGCCGGCGCCCTCGACGCCGCCGAGACCAAGCACCTGCTCGCCCGCGCCATCGAGCAGCTCGGCGACCGGGAACGGATCGTCGTCGTCCTCTACTACTACGAGGGCATGACCCTGGCCGAGATCGGCCGGGTGCTCGGCGTCACCGAGTCGCGGGTCTCCCAGATGCACACCGGCGCGATGCTGCGGCTGCGCACCCGCCTGCGGGAGGCGGAACGCGCCTGAGCGTCAGCCCTTCGGCGGGAACGTCGCGACGTGGTCCCGGGCGCGGACCAGCCACCCGGCTGCCTCGTCGGGCGGCATGGCCGGCGGGAGCGCGAGGTAGCTGCCCATCGGCCTGCCGCCGGGGCTGAACGGGACGGTGCCGTCGAGCGCGGACAGCTCGTCACGCGCCTCGTCGTCGAGCTTGACCCCGACCGAGTCGCCGTACAGGCCCGCGAACATGTTCCCGTTCACGTACGCCCCGAGGTGACCGAACAGCGGCTTGACCTGCACGCCCGGCCCGTCGGGGACCAGCGCGCGGAACCGCTCCTTCTGGGCGTCGGTCGCCTTCGTCATCGCGCACCTCTGCACCGAGCGGGACGGGCCTCCGTTCTCAACGTATAGCGCACAGGGGGGCTTGCCGCCAGGCCCCCGTCGGGGCGCAGAATTCCTGCCTCATCCCCGCACCCCACGGAACGAGGCCCATGCCCACCGACGCGTTCGACCTCCCTGACCGTCTCGCCGCCAAGGCCGACCCGGCCCTGATCGGCGACGACGAGCGCCATTTCGCGGCGATCGGCCAGAGCCTGGAGCAGACGGTCGCCGACCTGTCCGAGCGGCTGGGCGCTGCGCGTCGTGCGCCCGCTCGGGGCGGCACGCAGGCGCTGGAACGCGACCAGGAGGTGCACCGCCTGTCGTCGCGCCTGCGCACCCTGCGGCGGTTCGGGCTGGACCTGTGCCTCGGCCGCATGGTGGGTGCCGACGGTGCCGAGCCCGTGTACGTCGGGCGGCTGGGTCTGACCGACAGCGCGGGGCGGCGGCTGCTCGTGGACTGGCGGTCGCCCGTCGCCGAGCCGTTCTTCGGCGCCACGCACGCGAACCCGATGGGCCTGGTGAGCCGGCGCCGGTACCGGTGGACCGCCGGGCGGGTCAGCGACTACTGGGACGAGGTGTTCACACCCGACGGGCTCGTGGGTCACGCCGCGCTCGACGACGAGTCCGCCTTCGTCGCGAGCCTGGGCACGAGCCGGTCGGCGCAGATGCGCGACGTGCTCGGCACGATCCAGGCCGACCAGGACGCGATCATCCGCCGCGGCTCGCGCGGCACGGTCGTGGTCGACGGCGGTCCGGGCACCGGGAAGACGGTCGTCGCGCTGCACCGCTCGGCGTACCTGCTGTACTCCGAGCCGCACCTCGGCCACCACCGGGGCGGCGTGCTGTTCGTCGGCCCGCACGAGCCGTACCTCGCGTACGTCGCCGACGTGCTGCCGCGCCTCGGGGAGGAGGGCGTGCAGATCTGCACGCTGCGCGACCTGGTGCCCGAGGGCGCGACGGCGCGGCCGGAGACCGACCCGGAGGTGGCGCGCCTCAAGTCGTCCGCCGACCTGGTGAGGGCGATCGAGCCGGCCGTGCGGTTCTCCGAGCGGCCGCCCAAGGAAGGCCTGCTCGTCGAGACGCCCTGGTCCGACCTGTGGCTCAGCACCCAGGACTGGGCCGACGCGTTCGACTCGCCCGACCTGGGCACCCCGCACAACGACGCCCGCGACCAGGTCTGGGACGAGCTTGTCGAGATCCTCGTCGCGAAGGTCGACGACGAGGACGTCCCCGAGGACCAGCTCCGCCGCGCCCTCCTGCGGAACCGGGAGCTGACCGGGGCGTTCAACCGCGCGTGGCCGCTCATCGAGGCGACCGACCTCGTCGCCGACCTGTGGTCGGTGCCCGCCTACCTGCGGATGTGCGCCCCCCGGCTCACCCCCGACGAGGTGCGGACGCTGCAGCGCGACGACACGCACGCCTGGACGGTCGCGGACCTGCCGCTGCTCGACGCCGCCCGGCAACGGCTCGGCGACCCGGAGGCGTCCCGGCGGCGACGTCGTCGGGAGGCCGCGCTCGCTGCCGAGCGGGAGGAGATGAGCCGGGTCGTCGAGCACCTCGTCGAGTCCGACGACTCCGAGCTGCAGGTGATGAAGATGCTGCGCGGCGAGGACCTGCGCGCCGCGCTCGTCGACGAGGACGCGCACGCCGGTCCCGCCCCCGACGCGCTGGCCGGCCCGTTCGCGCACGTCGTCGTCGACGAGGCCCAGGAGCTCACCGACGCCGAGTGGCAGATGCTGCTCAGCCGGTGCCCGTCGCGGAGCCTGACCGTCGTCGGGGACCGGGCGCAGGCCCGCGGCGGGTTCGACGGGTCGTGGCAGGAACGGCTCGGGCGGGTCGGGCTCGGCGACGTCGACGTGCGGTCCCTGACCGTCAACTACCGGACGCCGTCGGAGGTGATGGCGCAGGCCGAGCCGGTGATCCGAGCCGTGCTGCCCGACGCCAACGTGCCGACGTCGATCCGCAGCAGCGGGGTCCCGGTCGTGCACGGGTCGACGCCCGACCTGGCCGCGGTGCTCGCGACGTGGCTCGCCGAGGACGCCGACGGGATCGCGTGCGTCATCGGCGACCCGACGTTCGAGGAGGTGCCGCGGGTCCGCTCCCTCACGCCGCAGACCGCGAAGGGCCTCGAGTTCGACCTCGTCGTCCTCGTCGACCCCGAGCGGTTCGGCGACGGCACCCGGGGAGCCGTCGACCGGTACGTCGCGATGACGCGCGCGACCCGGCAGCTCGTCGTGCTGACGAGCTGACCGGGACGTTCGGACCTGACCGCGGCGGGCGCGGGGAGACAGGCTGGCGTTGTGCCCGGACGGCTGAGCGTGTTCGACCGCGCGGAGCTCGCGACGGACGTCGGACCCTCCCCGCGCAACGTCACCGTGCTGCTCGTCGTGGCCGGACCCGTGCCGGACGTCGACGAGGTCCGCGCCCGGATGGCGTCGGCGCTCGCGGCCGAGCCACGCCTGGGTGAGCAGGTCCGGCGGGCGGCCACGGGACCCGTCTGGCGTGCCGGGCCGGTGGACCTGACCGCGCACGTCCGCGTGCGGTCCGTGCCGGGCGGCGACCCGGTCGACGTCGCGGTCGACGAGCTCCGACGGCCCCTGCCGGCGGGCCGCCCGGCGTGGCGGCTGACGCTCGTGGACCTCGCGGACGACGAGCGGTCCGCGCTCGTGTGGACCAACGGGCACGTCCTCGGCAACGGCCCGAGCGTGCTCGGGCTGCTCCTCGACCACCTGACCGACGGCCCGCCCGCCGCACCGTGGCGCACGCCGGGGCGCCGCCCGCCGCCCGGGCCCGGCGAGCGGGTGCGCGCCGGCCGGCCCGGCCGGAGCCGCCTCGTCCGGCCCGTGACTGCCGGGCTCACGGCGGTCCCCGTGAGCGTCGACCTCACGGACCTGCGCGCCGGTGCGCGCACGTGCGGGGCGACCGTGAACGACGCGCTGCTGTGGGCGTGGGGCCGCGCCTTCCGCCGGGCGGGCGGGGCCGCCGGCGGGCGCGTCGTCCTGTCGGTGCCCGTGACCGTGCCGGGCTCGGCGTTCGGGAACCAGGTCGGCGCCCTGCGCGTGGCCGTCCCGGCGGAGCGCGGACCGGCCGCCGCACAGCTCGCCGCGCTCGCGGCCCGCACCCGGGCCGCCAAACGGCACGTCCGGCCGTGGGCCTGGTCGCTCGCCCCGGCCGGTGTCCTCGTGATGCGCCGGCTCGGGCTGCTCCCGATGATGCTCCGGCGGCAGCGGCTCATCTCGACCGTCGTGACGCACGCCCCGGGGCCGCCCGACCCGCTGCGGGTGCTCGGCGTCCCGGTCGTCGCGACCGTGCCGCTCGTCCCCGTCGTCGGGAACGTGACGACCGCCGTCGCGGCCGTCTCCGTCGGCGGCCGTCTCGACGCCGCGGTGGTGTGCTCGCCCGAGTCAGCCGGGCGGGCCCGCGCGCTCGCGGACGACCTCCGCGACGGCCTGCGGGAGATCGCCGCGCTGGGCCGGGTCTGACTCAGGCCCAGAGGCCGCGCTCGACGAGGACGTCGCGCAGCACGTCCGCCCGGTCGCTGATGATCCCGTCGACCCCGACGTCGAGCAGCGCCCGCATGTCGTCCGGGTCGTTCACCGTCCACACGTGGACCGGGCGGCCGGCGCGGTGGGCGGCGCGAACGTGCCGTCCGGTGAGGACCCGCCGGCCGCGGAACCGCCACGGCACCTGGTAGGCGTCGAACCCGCGCGCCGCCACGCGGCCCGTGAGCAGGAAGGTCACCGCCTCCGCGGTCGCCGCCGACGTCGCGACCGGCCGGGACAGCCGGGCGACCGTCGCGTCCCGGCGGGCCGCGGAGAACGACGCGACGCACACCCGGTCGTGCGCGGCGGTCCGCTCGATGGCCGCGGCGACCGGCTCGACGCCCGAGCGTTCCTTGACGTCGACGTTCACGCGCACGTCCGGCCACGTGCCGAGCACGTCCTCCAGCACGGGCACCGGCTCGACCCCGCCGACCCGCGCCCGCCGGACCTCGGCCCACGGCAGCTCGGCGATGCGCCCGGCGCGGTCCGTGGTGCGGTCCAGCGACGCGTCGTGCATCAGCACCGCGCGACCGTCGGCCGTGCCGTGCGCGTCCGTCTCGACGTACCGGTACCCGAGGTCGACGGCCGCCTGGAACGCTGCCATCGAGTTCTCCAGGCCGGCAGGGGAGAACCCGCGGTGCGCGAGCGCGGCGGTGCCGCCCGGGGCGCCGAAGTACGGGTGCGTCATGCCGCGACCTCCGGTCGGGGGCCGACGGACCGTCCGGTCAGGACGTGCGTCGGGCCTGCTCCAGGTTCGACCGGTGCGGGCCGGACAGCCAGTCCTGGTCGAGACGCGCGTCGACCGGGTCCTCCCCGCGCCGCAGCGCCTCCACGTAGGCACGGTCGGCGGCGAGGCGCGCCGCCACCTCGGGGCCCCTCGCGACGGCCCCGTGGCCGGGGACGACGACGTCGACGTGCCGGGCGGCCTTGCCGAGCCGGTCGAGCGCCGCCGCGTAGGCGGCCACCTGACCGGGGCGTCGCGCGTCGAGGAGCGGGATGAGGACGTCGGAGAGCATGTCGCCCGCGATCAGCACGCCCCGGTCCGCGAGCAGGAGCGCGGCGTGGCCGGCGGCGTGCGCCTCGTGCGCGACGACCTCTCCCGGCACGGGCCCGCCGTCCGCGGGCAGCGGGGTGAGGAGCGCGACCAGGTCCAGCGGGATGCCCGAGGCGTTCTGCTCCGCCATCGCCTGCGCGCGCTCCCGGGCCTCGGCGGCCACCTCGGCGCACGCGGCGGTGGCGTAGCGCGGCACGTCGCCGAACCGGGGGTGCCACAGCAGGTGGTCCCAGTGCGGGTGGGTGCAGAACCCGGCGACCACCGGGACGCCGAGCCGGTCCACGTCGTCGGCGAGCTCGGCCAGGTCCGAGCCGGCGATGCCGGGGTCGACCAGGACCAGCCCGCCGTCCGCGCGCACCACGACGGCGTTGCTCCAGACCCAGTCGCTCTGCCGGACCCAGACCCCGTCGGCCACCTCGTCGAGCACCGGATCACTGTGTCAGGTGCGCCCGTCCGCCGCGCGCCGATTCCTCCGGCACCTCCGCGCGGTCTACCCCTCATGACGACGACGCAGGACCCGAACCGCGCCCACTGGGTGGCCGTCGCGCGCGACGAGCCCGTCGACTGGGGTGCGCTCGCCACCGAGCCGGACGGCGTCGACGACGCCCCCGTCGACGACCCCGCAGGGCTCTGGCTGCACCCCGGCGACGAGCTGCCCGGTGCGGCCGTGCTGGCCGTCCACGGCGGCGGGTTCGTCAGCGGCTCGGTGCGGACGCACCGTCGGATGTTCGGCCACCTGGCCCGTGCGTCCGGCGTCGCGACGTTCGTCGTCGAGTACGGCCTGGTGCCCGGGCACGTGTTCCCGAGCCAGCTCGGCACCGTGACGGCCGCGTACCGGTGGCTGCTCGACGGCGGCGCGCGGCGGGTCGCCGTGGCGGGGGACTCGTGCGGCGCGACCCTGGCGCTGGCGCTCGCGGTGCAGGCCCGGGACGACGGCCTCCCGCCGCCCGCCTCGCTGCTGCTCATGTCGGCGTGGACCGACCTCCTGGCCACGGGTGCGTCGTACGACGGCGCCCGCGACCCGTTCTTCACACGGCCCCTCGTGCGCGGGCTCGGCGCCGGGTACCTCGCCGGGACGGACCCGCACGACCCCCTCGCGGCGCCCCTGCACGCCGACCCGGGCGGGCTGCCGCCGACCTACCTGCAGGTCGGGGCCGACGAGGCGCTGCTCGACGACAGCAGGGCCCTCGCCCGCCGGATGCACGACGCCGGGGTGGACGTGCGGCTCGAGGAGTTCGCCGGTCAGGTGCACTCGTTCCAGATGGCGGCGGGCCGGACCCGGGTCGCCGACGACGCGATCGGGAGGGCGGGACGATGGCTGCGGTCGACACTGGTCCCGTGACCACGTTCGAGGAGGAGTCCGCCGGGCTGCGGTCGGAGCTCACCGCGCACGCCTACCGGATGCTCGGCTCGTGGGACGAGGCGGAGGACGCCGTCCAGGAGACGTACCTGCGCGGCTACCGCTCGTGGGACGGCTTCGAGGGGCGCTCGTCCGTGCGCACCTGGCTGTACCGGATCGCGACGAACGTGTGCCTCGACGCCGCCCGTGACCGTGGGCGCCGGGCGCTGCCGTCAGGCCTCGCGGCGGACGAGCACGCCGCCGCGCACGCGTTGTCGCCCGTGCGATGGCTGCAGCCGTTCCCGGGCGACCGCGACGACCTGCGCCTCGCGCTCGTCGCCGGGATGCAGACCCTCCCGCCGTCGCAGCGAGCCGTCCTCCTGCTGCGCGACGTGCTGCAGCTCCCCGCCGACGAGGTCGCCGAGATCCTCGGGACCACGGTGCCGGCCGTGAAGAGCAGCCTGCAGCGCGCCCGGGCCCGGCTCGCCCGGACCGCGCCGACCCCGCACGACGTCGTCGAGCCCACGTCGCCCGACGCCCGCCGGCTGCTCGACGTGTACGTGCGGGCGTTCGAGACCGCCGACGTCCGCCTGCTCACCGCGGTGCTGCGCGCCGACGCGACCCTCGAGCTCGTGCCCGCCGGCGCCTGGTTCGCCGGGAAGGCCGCGTGCTCCGTCGTGCTGGCCGACGCGGTGGGGACGCCCGGCGAGTGGTCGATGGAGCCCACGACCGCGAACGGCGCCCCTGCCGTGGTGGTGCGGCGGCACGGCGAGCCCCTGGGGGTCGCCGTCCTCGACGTGCGCCGCGACGGGATCGCGGGCATCACCGTGTTCGAGGACCCCGCGCTCGTCGGGAGGTTCGCGTCGACGTGACCGGGAGACGGACGCGGGCGTGGGACGACGTGCGTCCCACGCCCGTGCCGCCGCGGGTCGAGCCCCGGTCCGGGGGACGTCAGCCGGTCGGGCGGACGACCTGCCCGATGATGTGCGTCGTGTAGTTGTAGGACGAGATCTTCACGCCGCTGTTCGGCCCCGCTGCGTGGACGATCCGGTCCTCGCCGATGTAGATCGCCACGTGGGTGATCTTCGACGGGACGGACTCGTAGTAGAAGATGAGATCGCCAGGCTGGCGCTGGGAGAGCGGGTACTTGGCGCCCTCGTTGTACTGCTTCTGCGACTGGTGGGTGAGCGTGTAGCCGCCCTGGATCCACGCCGCCTTCGTCAGACCGGAGCAGTCGAACGTCGCCTCCCCTTCGGCGCCCCAGACGTAGGGCTTGCCGACCTGCAGCTTGGCGTACTCGACTGCGCGCTCTGCCGGGGACTTCTGGGCGGTGTATTGCGCTGTGAACCAGGTCGGCTGGGCTGCGGCGGTGTAGAGGACGAGGTTGCCGTCGTCCTGCATCTGGAGGAACGACGCTCCACGGCCGTCTGTGCGCGTGTTCCAGACCGCGGCGTTCGCGGCCGTGTAGAGCACGAGGTTGCCGTCGCTCTGGAGCACGAGGCGGTTCGCCCCCGAGCCCGCCGTCTGCGAGTTCCAGGTCGCGGTGCTGCCCTGGTAGACGACGAAGTTGCCGTCGCTCTGCATCAGCGCGACGTAGGCGCCGTTCGGTGACTGCAGTCCCTGGCCGATCGAGAGCCCGGCGACGGAGTCGATCCGGGCCGGGAAGTACCGGGACCCGGACTGCCAGGTCGCCACCCCCTGGGCGGTGTAGGTGACCAGGTTGCCGTCGTCCTGCAGATACACCGCGACGGTGCCCGACCCGTAGGTGCCGGAGTGCCACAGGGGCACGGCGGCTGCCGAGTAGACGACGAAGTTGCCGTCGGCCTGCATCTGGGCGAACGCGCCGGGGTTGCCGTCCGTGCGGCTCTGCCAGCGCACGTTCCAGGTCGGCGTGTAGAGCACGAGGTTGCCGTCGCTCTGCATGATCAGCCGGAGCGTGCCGTTCGGCGAGACGAGCTGCTCGCCGGAGCTCAGCCGCTCACCTGCGTGGAGAGCGTTCGGCTCGGCCAGCGCCACCGAAGGCGGTGCCGTCACCAGCCCCGCCACGAACACCGACGCCATCAGCGACAGCGTCGCAGCCAGTCGCGACGCGCGTAGAGATCGAACCCTGACCACTGTCACCCCCTGTTCGCGCGGCCGGGACGGCCGCCGCACGGCACCATAGCGGCAGACCTGGGACAAAACGGGGCGTTCGGACGACCCGAGTCGCGTCGTCGTCCGGTCACGAGCAGGTCGAGCGGCCGGCACCGTGAGCGCGAGATCTTCGTGCCCACCCCGCGCTACCGTCGGCTCACCCACGTGTCCGCCGCCCGCGGCCGGCACGGGTGCTGGACGGTGGCCCAGCGCTCACGAGACGACCAGGGAGACCATGAGCACGCAGCGAGTCCACGCCTTCCTCGACGAGCGCGACCTCGCGCCTCGCCTCATCGAGACGGACGCCGACACCTCGACCGTCGAGACGGCCGCGGCCGCGCTGGGCGTGCAGCCCGCGCAGATCGCGAAGACGCTCGCCCTGCGGGCGGGGGACCGGACCCTGCTGGTCGTCGCGTGCGGTGACGCACGGATCGACAACGCGAAGTTCCGCGGGCAGTTCGGCGCCAAGCCGCGGATGCTGTCCGCACCCGAGGTCGAGGCGCTCACCGGGCAGCCCGTCGGCGGCGTCAGCCCGTTCGGCCACCTCGACGCCCTCGAGGTGCACCTCGACGAGTCGCTGCGCGCGTTCGACGTCGTGTACCCCGCGGGCGGGAGCCGGAACAGCGCGGTCCGCCTGACACCGTCCGAGCTGGCCGACCTGACCGGTGCGGGCTGGGTGGACGTCACCCGGGCACGCGAGGACCGCCCGCAGTCGTAGGGCCGGGGATCGGCCGCCCTACCCCAGCTCGTCCCGGCGCCGCGTGAGGTACGCCGTCTCGGCGGTGTTGCCCGCCAGGGCGAGGGCCTCGTCGTACGCCGCGCGCGCCTCGGGGTCGCGGCCCAGCCGGCGCAGCAGCTCGGCCCGGGTCGCGTGGAAGGCGTGGTAGCGGGCCAGCGCGTCGCCGAGGCGGTCGACGGTCGCGAGCGCCACCTCGGGCCCGTCGAGCTCGGCGACCGCCACGGCGCGGTTGAGCGCGACGACCGGTGACGGGTCGAGGCGGACGAGCTGGTCGTACAGGGCGACGACCTGCGACCAGTCGGTGTCGCGTGCGTCGGGGGCGGAGGTGTGCACGGCGTTGATCGCGGCGAGCACCTGGTAGCGGCCCGGGGCCACGCCGGAGGCCAGCCGTTCGCGCACGAGCCGGTGCCCCTCCGCGACCAGCGCCCCGTCCCAGGCCGACCGGTCCTGCCGGTCGAGGGGGACCAGCTCGCCGCTCGCCGCGACGCGGGCGGGACGGCGGGCCTCGGTGAGGAGCATGAGCGCGAGCAGCCCGGCGGCCTCGCCGTCCTCCGGCAGGAGGGTGCGGACCAGCCGGGCGAGCCGGATCGCCTCGGCGGTGAGGTCCGCGCGGACCGGGTCGGTGCCGGGCCCGGTCGCGAGGTAGCCCTCGTTGAACACCAGGAACAGGACGGCGAGCACCCCCGACACCCGCGCCGGGAGGTCGCCGGCCGCCGGCACCCGGTACGGGATGCGGGCGGCCCGGATCTTGGCCTTCGCGCGGGTGATCCGCTGCCCCATCGCGGTCTCCTGCACCAGGAACGCCCGCGCGATCTCGGGGACGGTCAGGCCGCCCACCATGCGCAGGGTCAGCGCCACCCGGGTCTCCGGGGCGAGCGCCGGGTGGCAGCACGTGAAGATCAGCCGGAGCCGCTCGTCGTCGACTGGCCCGGGAGCCGGGGCCGGGTCGTCGTCCTGCCACATCAGCGCCGCCCTCTGCTTCTCGCCCCGCTTGCTCTCGCGCCGCAGCCGGTCGATGGCCCGCCGGTTCGCCGTCGTCGTCAGCCAGCCGCCCGGGTTGGGCGGGACGCCGTCCGCGGGCCAGCGCTCGACGGCCGTCGCGAACGCCTCGGCCGCCGCGTCCTCGGCGACGTCGAGGTCGCCGAACCGCCGGGTCAACGAGGCGACCACCCGCGCCCACTCGTCGTGGTGCGCCCGGACGATCGCCTCGGTGACGTCGGCCGGGCTCACAGGAACGGCCGCACCTCGAGCTTCCGGTGGCAGGCCTTCGACCCGTCGACGGCCAGGGCCAGCGCCTCGTCGAGGTCGGCGGCCTCCCAGACCCACAGGCCCGCGACGTGCTCCTTCGTCTCGACGAACGGGCCGTCGGTGACGACCGGTGCCCCGTCGCCCCGGCTGTCGACCACGGTGGCGGTGCCGGGCGACGCGAGCCCGCCGGCGAACACCCAGTGCCCCCCGGCGCGGAGCCTGTCGTTGAACACGTCGATCGCGGCCATCTCCTCGTCCGTCCCGGACGCGGTCCGGTCGTCGATCACGGACACCAGGTACTGCATGTGGCCATCTCCTCTGCTCGGCGGGCGCCCCGGGTGAGCGGTCCGTCACCGGTGCTACGAACGACTCTGCCCGGATCCGACACCGCCCGTCAGTGGGTGTGCCGGTGGTGGGCGTCCGGGTAGTGCGCGTGGGAGTGGGCCACCGCGGTGTGCGCGTGCACGTGCCGGTGACGGGTGCCCGGTGCGACGGGCTCGTCGTGGTCGTGGTCGTGGTGGCCGTCGTCGTGGGTGTGCCAGTGGTCGTGCGTCACGGCGTCGTGCGTGTGCGCGTGCGCGTGGTCCTCGCTGAGGTGCAGCCACGTGCCGACGGCCATGAGCCCGCCCGCGAGCAGCAGCTGCCACGTGACCGGGTCGCCGAGGACGACGGCGAGGACGGCGCCGAAGAACGGTGCCACGGAGAAGTACGCGCCGGCCCGCGCGGTGCCGAGATGCCGCAGCCCGACGACGAACAGCACCAGGCTCAGCCCGTACGCGACGAACCCGAGGGCCAGCGCCGCGGCGGTCGTCGTCACGCCGGGGAGCCGTGCGCCGAGCAGCAGCGCGACGGCGAGGTTGGTGGGGCCCGCGACCGTGCCCTTGACGGCGGCGAGCCACGTCGCGTCGGTGAGCGACACCTTGCGGGTGAGGTTGTTGTCGAGCGCCCAGCACGCGCACGCCCCGACCACGGCGACCACCGGCCACACGCCGGTGACGTCCGCGTGCCCCGTGGGGACGGCGACGACGACGGCCCCCGCGACGATCGCGAGCATCCCGAGCGCGACCCGCCGGTCCGTCGCCTCCCGGAACACGACCCACGCGACCAGGGCCGTGAGCACACCCTCCGCGTTGAGCAGCAGCGACGCCCCCGACGCGGGCATCGACGACAGCCCGAACATCAGCAGGACCGGTCCCGCGACGCCACCGGCGGCGATCGCGCCGGCGAGCCACGGCACCTCGTCGCGCGCGAGCCTGACCGCGGGAGCGCGTCGCACCCGCCGCCACCCCCACATGCCCAGGCCCGCGCCCACGTACAGCAGGCCGGCGAGCAGCCACGGGCTCGTCTCGCCGAGCAGCAGCTTGGCGAGCGGGGCGCTCGCGCCGAAGAGGACGGCGGCCAGCACCGCGGCGCGCACCCCCACGTTCCGCAGGCCGCGCGACGAGTCGGTCACCGCACCATTCTCGCGGCCGCGCCCTCCGCGCGGCGACGGCCCGTCCCGCCGGCGTGCGTCACGCCGGCGAGGCGAGCTCCACGGCCAGGTGGCGGACGAGCAGCCGGCCGGTCCGCCCGGGCGGCGTCACGGCGGGCGCGGGGGAGTGCGCCACCCGACGGATCACCCGGCGGCCCAGGTCGTGCCGGCGCTCCAGCCACCGCACCACCAGGATGTGCCCGACCCGCGCGACCGCCCCGTCCGGAACCGGGGCCTGGACGACCTCGCGGGCGCGGCCCTCGTCGACCACGCGCCGCGCGTGCTCGTCGACGAGGTGCTCGAGCAGCGACGCGACGTTGCGCGGCGTGTCCGGGACCTCGTCGAGCATCGCGGTGATCCCGTCCGCGTCCGGACCTTCCGTCACCGCGACGGCGAGGCGCTCCTGGAAGGCCGTCAGCCGGTCGCCCGACCAGTCGTCCGCGTGCGCCAGGAGCGGCGGGTCGTCGTGGGGCGTGCGCTTGCCGAACACGTGGTGGTCCTCCTGGGTCGGTGACGACGCGGTCCGCGCCGGGAACGAGTGTGCCCCGGGCACCCGACTCCCGATGTCGGATTCGCCCTGGTTCGCCCGATCGGCTGACCCGCTGACCGGCTGACGGCCGTGCGCCCGCGCGTGGCCCCGCGCCGCCGCACGCCCCCGGCCACCGAGCCCTGTGACACGGTTGCGCCGTCCGCATGACCCGCTGGCGCTCGCGGTGCCCGATCCCGCACCATCGGCTGCCATGACCGTCGCCGCGCCGCCCCTCTCCGTCGGGCCGGTGCGACGGTCCACCCGCGACCGGCTGTTCGGCGACCGCCCGTGGTGGGTGGTGCTGGTGCTCGGTGTCGTCGCCGCGGGCGCCGCCGTGGGGACCGCCTTCGCCGGGTTGTGGGTCGCGTTCAGCGGCTGGATGGGCTCCGACCCCGCACCGGCGATCGCGTACGTGGCGTTCGTCGCCGGCTTCGGGGTCAACGGGGGCGTCGCGGTCGCGTACTGGAAGGTCGGGCGGGCCCTGCTGCCGACCGTGCTCATGGCGGTCGGGGCCGTCGCGCTGCTGCTGCCCCTGTGGGGCGCCGTCGTCGGGCTGCCCTGCGTGCTCGTCGCGATCCTGACCTCGTTCGTCGGTCCCGTCGCCCGGATGCGGCACCGGCGGGTCGTCGGCGCCTGCGTCGTCGGCGCGCTCGCCCTGCTGGTGCTCGTGTACTGGTTCGTCGCGACGACCGTCGAGGCCGACCGCGCCCGCCAGGACTCGGCGCTCGCGGTCCAGGTGGTGCTCGCACGGCAGGCCGCGGGCGACGTCGCCCTCTCCGGGACGTACGACAGCGGCGACGAGCTGTCGACGACGGACGGCACGACGGCGCTGACGTACGGGCACATCCCGCTCGTCGTGGTCGCGACGGACCACGAGGTCTGCGTCGTGTCCCGGGACCCGGTCCGCGGCGTCTACCACGGGCACGACACGGGCGGCCGACGGGCGGGCCGCAGCCGTGACGGCGTCTGCCCGCTCGCGTCCGCGGCGACGGGCTTCTCGATCGACTACCCGGTCGGCGTCCACGTCTCGTGGGACGGCTCCGCGGTGCCCGTCGTCTCCGGCGGCCGTGCGCCGTACACGTTCCGCCTCTCGACCGACCCGCTGTTCGACGACACGGCGACCGGCGGCACCGCCGAGCTCCCGCAGGGCGTGACCTTCGACCCGACCACCGGGGTCTTCCTGGAGGACGAGTCGTGGACGGGGCAGCAGGGGTTCGCCGCCGTCGTCGTGGAGGTCACCGACGCGGACGGGCTGACCGTCCGCACCCGCGTCACCCTGACGTGACGTGACGTGACGTGACGGGCCGCGGCGCCAATCGTTTCGGGTGAGGACACCGGTCGAGCGCCCCACCTAGCCTGCGAGCACCCACTCCCGACGGACGGCTGGAGCGCGCGCATGAGGATCACCACGTCGGTCACGGCCGGGCTGCTCGGCGCGTCGCTGCTCACCGCGGGCGCCGCCGCCGCCGCGGCACCCGTCGCCGAGGCCGGCGGCGCGCACGGCAGCCGGACCCCGTGCGCGAGGACCGCCGCGCTGTTCTGCGAGGACTTCGAGTCGCAGCCCGTCGGCGGGGCGTCGAGCCTCGACTGGGGGGTGGACACCCGGCACGGCACCCTGCGGGTCGAGCGCTCCGGCCACGCCGGGAAGGTGCTGCACGTGCACACCGAGGGCAACGGCGCGGCCTTCCTCGAGGTCCCCGACCTCGCCGCCCCCGGCAACAGCTTCTTCGGCCGGGTCCGGGTCAAGGTCGACGACTTCCCGACCGCGCCGGACTGGGCGCACTTCACGCTCGTCGAGGTGGCCGGTGCCGGGAGCAGCGAGGTCGTGCGGCCGCTCGGCGGGCAGTTCGCCCCGACGGTCGGCCCCGACGCGACGTTCTGGGGCGTCGGCGCGGACGGCGGGCCGACGGGCGACTGGACGAGCTGGCAGGAGTCCGCCCCCACGGTCGAGGACCGCTGGCAGTGCGTCGAGTTCCAGTGGGACGCCCCCGAGAACCGCGTCTCGCTGTGGTTCGACGGTGCCGCCCAGCCTGACCTGACCGTCACGACGACCGACCACGGCGGAGCCGCGACCGACTTCGTCCTCCCCTCGGCCGACACGGTCCGCGTGGGCTGGCAGCTCTACCAGGGCGGCTCGACGCCCGACCACTTCGACGTGTGGCTGGACGACATCACGTTCGCCGCCGAACGGGTCGGCTGCGGGCGGTAGCCGGACGCCGCCGTCGCTGTGGGACCGTCGTGACCGTGACCGTCGAGAGGTTCGCGGGCGAGTGGTCGATCGACCGCGCGATCGTCGACGCGCGCGCCGGGCTCGACGGCGTCCTGCGCGGCACCGCACGCTTCGATCCGACGGACGACGGCGGCCTGGCGTGCGTCGAGGAGGGCGTGCTGACGTTCGGCGGGTCGCAGCGCCCCGCCCAGCGGCGGCTCCTCCTGCAGCCGGCCGCCGGTGGGGCGGTCGAGGTGCTGTTCGGCGACGGCCGCCCGTTCTACCGGTTCGACCTGGTCGACGACTCCTGGTCGGGCGAGCACGGGTGCGGCCGCGACACGTACACGGTGACGGGCCGGTTCCTGGGCGCGGACCGCTTCGAGGAGGTCTGGCACGCCACCGGGCCGGCCAAGGACTACCGCCTCACGACGACGTACCGGCGGTAGGGCGCCGGACCTCAGCTCCCCGGCGTCGAGACCCCGGGGACGACGACGGGCGACCCGCCGCCCGGCCAGCAGGAGAACCCGATCGGGATCGACTGGCCCTTCGACACCATCTCCCCGAGCAGGTCGACGCACTTGGAGACGAGCACGTTCGGGTCCTGCGACACGGACTCGGCGAGCGTGCGGTTGGCGAGCGCCTGCTGCTCGGCGGTGATGACGGACTGCTCGGCGATGCGGGTCTGGGCGACCTGGGCGAGCAGCGCGTTGACCTTGCTCTGCGTGTTCTCGTCGTAGTGCACGACCGGGATGATCACGGATAGCACGTTGATCTCGTCGCCGATCTGGTCCTGGATCCGGGCGAGCACGTCGGTCGACAGCGTCTCGAGCCCGGGCGACGTGGAGTTGCCCTCCTTGTCGATGGCCAGCGGGTCGTAGTCCTCGAACACGGCGTTGAGGGCCGCGTTGAGGTCGCGGGTGACGAGGCTGTCCCGCACGTTGTCGAAGTCCCGGTAGTCGCGGAACAGAGCGTCGGCCGCAGGCTCCTCGATGCGCCACCGGATCGACGTGTCGACGCACGCGGTCGCCTGGTGCGCGATCCGGACGGTGATGCAGCTGAACCCGGAGTCCGACTTCACGTGGTTGTCGGTCTGGATCGCCGCGTCCATCTCGGTGACCTTGTTCCACGGCGGGACCAGGTGGAACCCGTTCGAGAGGCTGCCGACGGGGCGCCCGAACGACGTCTCGATGCCGACGTTCTTCGTCGAGACGATCGTCGCCGAGCTGGCGAACCCGCACACGACGGCGAGCGCGAGCGCCGCCAGGGACGCCCAGCCGGCGGCGCGGGACCCGGGGCCGGGGCGCGGCGGCCGCGGCGCGGCGGGCCGGGAGGCGCCGCGACGGGACTTGCCGCCCGAGGCGGGGACGGCCTCGGCCTCCTGCGCAGCGGCGGCGGTGACCACGACGTCCTGGTCCTCACCGGTCGCCCGGCCCCTGCCCGTGCTGAGCCACACGACGCCCGTCGCCACCGCGACGACGAGCAGGACGATCGAGAGGACGAACAGGCCGGGCACGGGTCGCTCACTCCTGAGGGGTCGACGGTGAGCGGAGCATAGGGCAGCGCGCGACGAGCGTGCCGGTGCCGTCGACGGTGCGGACCGGCGTGACCGTGCCGGTCGGGCGAGGTATCACGGCGCCCGGACCGAGGTCCGATACCCGAGGGATCGCGACGAGACCGCAGGGGGACCCATGTCCGAGCTCCACGCCACGGCGGCTGGTCGGCGCGCGGTCGCGCTCCTGAGCAGCCCGCGCCGGAAGACCGCGGTCGCGGTCGTGATCCTGGCCGTCGTGCTGGTCCTGATGCAGCAGTCGCTCAAGGCCGTGGACGACTCCGGGATCGTCGACCGCGACTTCGAGCAGCTGCGCATCGCCGTCGCGCTGCTCGGGGGCCTGGCCGTCGCGGTGACGACCCACAAGCTGCTGGGCTGGAACGCCCTCTCCGCGGCGTGGCAGAACCTGATCGCTGTCGTGGTCGGCGTCGCGGTCGTCGCGGTCACCGTGCTCGTGGGTCGCGGCGGCGACCAGGAGTTCGTGTTGGGGCGGCTCGACGGGCAGCACCCGTTCGCGCAGCGCACGCTCCTGTCGGGCGGCAGCGGCTACCGGTACTACATCACGCTCGAGGGGTACCCGAAGGAGATGAGCGCCCGGCTCCAGCTCCGCGGCTCGGGCACCCCCATCGAGGGCGAGAAGCAGAACGACGGCACCGTCGTCGCGGAGGGCGTGCTGACCGGGGACGCGACGTGGACGGCGCTCGTCACGCTCCTCACCGGTGAGGGGCCGTACCGGCTGTACGTCGACTCCGCACCCCCGATGCGGCTCGACGGCCCGAGCGACTCACGGGCGGCGAGCTTCGACGCCGGCAGGACGCGTGCCGGGTTCGTGTTCGAGAGCGACGGCCGGTGGTCGACGGCGCACATCCACGTGCGGTCCGCCGGTGGTGCTGCCGTGCAGGACACCCCCGGACTGGCGCTCAAGGACGACCGGGGGCGGCTGTGGGCCACTGCGCCGCTGCGCGGCACGGGGAGCGTCGACACGACGATCCCGCGGGGCAGCTACGTCGTCGAGGTGCAGGGCGCGGTCGCCGGGCAGGGGTTCACCCTGTCCCTCGACCTCGAACCGGCGGCGAGCGGCGCGAGCCCCGACCCGTCCGAGCCGGCGGGGCCGACGGGGCCGTCGACACCGGCACCGACCGCGACGTCGACGCCGGTGCCGACGGTGCCCTCGACGCCGGTGCCGACGGTGCCCTCGACGCCGGCGCCGACCGAGCCGTCCACGCCGGTCACGGCCGACGACGTCGCGGTGCCGGACGTCGCCGGGCAGCCGGCCACGGACGCGGCGCACGCGCTCACGGACGCCGGCTTCGTCGCGGAGGTCGTCACCGTGTGCAGCACCTCGCTGCACACCGAGGGCGCCCCCGTCGGGACGACCCGTCAGGTGGTGCTGGCGGGTGCGACGTCGACGTCCGAGGAGGTCGAGGTGGTCGCGAAGGACCACGTGGTGATCCCTGTGCTGCCGCGCGGCACCGTCCTGACGGTCAAGTCGTACAGCGGCCTGCCGTGCCGCTGACCCGCCGCGGGCGGTCGGGGCTGCGGGTGACGCGGGCGGTGCAGCAGGATGGCCGGGTCGCGTCCCGCGGCGTTCCCGGGCGGAGGTGCCACGCGTGCAGCGTCGCTTCGTCGTCGGTGACGGCTACGCGGCGTACCGCGGTCCCGTGGCGGACAGCCCGTTCCACCGTCGGCCGGATGAGCGGCAGCCCGTCGGGGGAGCTCGACGTGCGTCTGCTGGCGGCGATGGACGTGCTGCGCGACCGCGCCGTCCCGATCCCGGTCCTCGCCGCGACGGTCGGCCTGTCGCCGCAGCGGCTGCGGGCGCTGGCGCGGGACCAGGTCGGCATGCCGCTGGCACGCTGGCGGGTGTGGGCGCAGCTGCGTCGCGCGGCAGACGCGCTGCAGGCGGGCGAGCCACCCGCGCAGGCGGCGGTCACGGCGGGCTTCGCGGACCAGGCGCACCTGACGCGGCGGATGCGGGACATGATGGGCCTCACCCCGGCGGCCGTGCTCCCGGTGCTGCGCGATCAGCCCCGGCGAGCGACGTAGATCGAGATCGAGCCGGTGACCGTCGGCACGACCTCGACCTCCCGCACGCCCTGGAGCCCGGCGTCCGACATCAGGTCCGGCAGCACCCCGTCGGCGTTGGGCCGGGTGTCCTCCGTGCCGTCGGCGAGCTGCACCGTCCGGAACGCCAGACGCATCCGCGACGTGCGCTGCAGGCCGTAGTCCGCGATCACGACCCGACCGCCCGGCCGCAGCGCCGCGGACGCCGACGCGAGCACGGCCCGCTTCACCGGCATCGCGCACTGGTGCAGGACGAGGCTCGACACCACCGTGTCCAGCGACGACGGTCCGTACAGGTCCGTCAGCGAGTCGCCCATGCCGAGCCGCCAGTCCACCGCGGCGTCGGCGGCGCCCGCCTTGCGACGCGCGACCTCCAGCACCTCGGGGTCGGGGTCCAGGCCGACGACGTGGGCCCGCGGTTCGACCCGCGCGAGCAGGACCGCGAGCGAGCCCGTGCCGCAGCCGACGTCCACGATCACCTCGTCCGGCCGTGGCGCGACGTACGCGGCGGTCAGGGTCCGCCACAGCCGCTCGCGCGTGAGGGCGACCACGGAGTCGTAGAACCGGGTCGGCGCCAGGCGGCCGAGGGCAGGGGTGAACGCGTTCTCGCTCATGCCCGCAGCCTGCGCCGGGCATCCGTCCGCCGTCTTGAACGGACCGCTCGCGCGCCCGTCCGGCCGTCGGGGCCGTTGGTTGCCACGCTCACCCATCGTCGCCGGGCGGACCCCCTCACCCCTACGCTCTGCCCGAATCGTCCGGTTGAGGCAGGGGGTCTCATGAGCACGGCAACGACGAGGCTGGCGGAGGAGCTCGGCGGGCTGCGCCGCGACGCCGGCAAGAGCCTGCGGGAGCTCGAGCGGACGACGGCGACGAGCGACTCGTCGCTCTCCCGGTACTTCGCGGGGACGGCGACCCCGCCGTGGTCGGTCGTCGAGGCGCTGTGCCGCGCCGCGGATCGCTGCCCCGACGAGCTGCGGGCGCTCTGGGAGGACGCACGCCGCGAGCGCCTCGACCGCTACGACCGGGCGGTGCCGGGGACCGACGTGGCCGACACGACCGACCAGGCCGACGCGACCGACCAGGCCGACGCGACCGACCAGGCCGACGCGACCGACCAGGCCGACGCGACCGACCAGGCCGACGAGCCGACGGTCCCGCCCGACGAGACGGCCCGGTCTCACACGCACGCCCCGCCCCCGGGACGCCGGACCCGGACCCGACGCCGGGTGATCGTCTCGGTCGGCGGCGTCGCGCTCGCGGCCGCCGGGACCGTCACGGGCGTCGCGCTGCTCGACGGCCACGACGCGTCACGCCTGTGCCCGTGGCGCTACGTCGTGACCGACGGCGTCCCCGCGCCCGTGCTGCTCACCGACAAGCCCGGTGCGGGGCGTCAGGTGATCGACAGGACGTACGCGCCCGACGAGGTGTTCCTGGTGCCGGAACCTCCGGAGGTCGTCAACGCGCACCTGCGGACCGTCGACGGCTGGGTGTCGACGGGCGACTGGATCCAGCGCGCACCGGGCGCGTGCGTCGAGAAGGACTGAGCAGGCGTCAGACCCGCAGGCGGGAGCGCCGCTGCGCTCCCTGCGTCTGCAGCACGAATCGGAACAGGGCGTCCGCGTCCTTCTCCTGGAGCCCGACGAACCGGCAGCCGTACTGCGTCGCCCCGGTGGCGGTCCGCTGCGAGCGCAGCACCTCGGCGTCGAGCAGGACGGAGGCGTCGCGGGTCGGGAACCGGAACGTGATGCGGTCCTCCTCCTCGAGACCCGCGTTGGTGGAGATGCGCATGCCGTGCGCGCCGATGTCGACGACGGCGAAGCTGATCGACCGGGTCGAGCCGTCCGCCGCCTGCACGACGCCGCCGCAGATCTGCGAGATCCGCACCCGTGCGACCTGCCGCTTCTGCAGCATCGACGTGAGCTCGAGGTCCTCGACGTGCACGGTGGTGACACCGACCTCGGCGATCCGGCCGCTGTAGCGGACCTCGCCGCGCACCTCGTCGAGCACGAGCACCTGGACGTCGTCGCCCTCCCGGAGGGCCCCGACGACGCCGTGGTCGGCGCTGAAGGTCAGGGTGCCGTCCTCGCACGCGGCCACGTGGCCGTCGAGCGCGCGGTCACCCACCGCGATGGCGCATCGTGCGAGGTCGTGCATGGTCGAGATCCGTCCGGTCGAGGCCGCCGCATCCGTGCGGCGGGGTGCTGGTCCAGCGCACCTCTCATCGGCGGGTCGTGGCCGATCCTGAGGGGCCACCGGGAGGGGCGGGTCACACCAGGAGGCGGACCACCCGCGCGCCGACGTCGTCCATGTCGTCGAGCCACCGGGCGCGGCGGGCGTCGTCGGCCTCGTTGACGGACGCGAGCACGGTGCGGTCGACGACGGTCGGCGCCGTGGCCGGACCGAGGTAGGAGCCGACGCACCGCTCCCAGACGTCCGCGAGCGGGTCGCCGAAGTCCGCGACCTCCCGCTCCGCCGGGGTGTCGGTGGTGTTGACCACGACGAGGCGCCGCACCCGGAGCAGCGGCTCGGGGAGCCCGCCCGCCACGGGCAGCCGGTACGCGACGCCGGGCACGAGCACGCGGTCCAGCCAGCCGGCGAGGATCGCGGGCGGCTTGCCCCACCAGTTCGGGTGGACGACGACGAGGGCGTCCGCCGACGCGACGTGCGCCCGGTGCAGGTCCAGCAGGGGGTCGCCCGAGCCGGCGGGAGACAGGCTCCGCCCGACGACGAACGACTCCTCGGCCCGCAGCACCGGGTCGAACCCTTCCGCGTACAGGTCGTGGGCGAGCAGCGTCGCGCCGGCGCGCGTGACGGCGGCCCCGAGCCGGTCGGCGAGCGCGTGGTTGTAGCTGCCGGGCCGCGGGTGCGCGAGCACCAGCATGACGACGGGCGCTGCCGCCTCGTCCTTCGCCACCGCTGCCATGCCGTCCCCCCGACGCGATAGGGGGACAAGGTAACCGCTACGCGGGCGCGACCTCGGTGACCATCACGCAGTTGCCCTGGCCCTTGGGCCGGTCGTACGTGAAGCCGAGCTCCTCGTACGCGGTGCGCGTGACGTTGTAGAGGAACGACGACGAGACCTTCTTGTCGGGCGGCAGGTCGTGCGGGTACGACTCGACGACCCCGCCGCCCGCCTCGGCGATCAGCGCGAGCGCACCCCGCACCGCGACCGACGCCATGCCGTGGCGCCGGTACCGCTTGTCGACGAACACGCACGTGATCCGGAAGTCCGGGCGGCGCGTGACCGTCTGCTCCCACTCCTTGCGGTGGTGGATGTTCGGCAGCTCGTCGACCGGCCCGAACTCCGCCCAGGCCACTGCCTCGTCGCCGTCGAGGACGAGCGCCGCGTGCGCGAGGCCGGCCAGCACACGCCGGTGCTTGAACTCGCGGTTCCCGATCTCCCGGCGCTCCTCCTTGGGGTCCGGGTAGAGGTGGAAGTAGGTGCACCAGCACCCGCCCCAGACCCCGTTGTGCCGCTCGGCCAGGCCCGCGAACAGGTCCCACGTCTGCGGACCGAGCCGTTCGATCCGCCAGCCGTCGACGGTGACGTCGCTCATCTTCGCGACAGTAGCGGCGCAGTCACGGCCCGACCATCCCCTGAGGACGACGCCGCCGCCCCGCGCTGGTGCTGCGGGGCGGCGGCGTCCGAGCGGCGACGTCAGCTCGTCGGGAAGCTGTCCGCCGTCATGATGCGGCTCCGCACGAACTGGCCGGACTGCGACAGCTGTGAGGTCCCGTAGTTCGAGCCCGAGCAGGTGCCCGGCTTGAAGGCGGCGCTGGACTCGTCGGCGTCGGAGTACGTCCAGTTGACGTGGCTGATCTTCAGGGAGTCGAGCAGGTCGAGCCACGCCGTCGAGCTGGCGATGTCGACGGTGCCGCCGCCGGTCGCGCTCGTGGTGCCCCACTCGGTCACGAACAGCGGCAGCTTGCTCGCCGCGTTGCGCACCTCGTTGCGGTAGGTGTCGGTGTGCGACGCCGCGTAGAAGTGGAACGTGTACATGATGTTCGAGAACGCGATGGGGTTGGCCACGATCTCCGCCGAGCTCGACCCGTTGGAGACCCCGAGCGACGACCACCCGCGGGTGCCGACGATGACGACCGCGTCGCTGTCCGCCGCCCGCACGACGGGGATCACCTGGTTCGCGTAGGTGCGGATCTGGTCCCACGAGACGCCGTTCGGCTCGTTCGCGATCTCGTAGATGACGTTCTTCTTCGACGCGTTGCGGGTGGCGACGTTCTTGAAGAACGTCTTGGCGTTGTCGAGGTTCACGTTCGGGTCGCCGGGCGTGAGCGTGTGGAAGTCGATGATCGCGTACATGCCGCGCGCTTCCGCCTGGTCGACGAGGTCGTTGACCTTCGCCGTGAACGCGGCGGGGTTGGTCGTGTAGCCGTCCTCGTTGACGTACATGGCGATGCGCAGGACGTCGGCCTTCCAGTCGTTCGCCAGCGTGTCGAGCGAGCTGGTGTTGTAGCAGGACGGGAACCACTGGAGCCCGTGCGTGCTGACGCCGCGCAGCTGGATCGGCTTGTTGTACTGGTTGCAGAGGTTCACGCCGCACACGTGCAGCTGGCCGTTGATGGCGAGCGGCGTCGTCCCCGTCGGGGGCGGCGGGGTGGTGGTCGTGGGCGTGGGCGTCGAGGTCTGCGTCGGGGTCGGGGTGCTCGTGGTGGACCCCGTGCACGCCGTGCCGTTGACGGTGAACTGGGTGGGCACGGCGTTGGCGCCGCTCCAGCTCCCGTTGAACCCGAAGCTCGCCGTGCCGCCCTTGCGGACGGAGGCGTTCCAGCCGGCGTCCTTGACCGACACCGTGCTGCCCGACTGGGTCAGGGTGCCGTTCCACAGGTTCGTGACCTTCTGGCCCGACGGGAACGTCCAGCCGACGGTCCAGCCGTTGACGTCGTCCCCGAGGTTCGTGAGCACGACGTTCGCGCCGAAGCCGTCGTTCCACTGGTTAGTCACCGTGTACTCGACCTTGCAGCCGGCAGCAGCCTGCGCCGACGTGGCGGCGATGGCGCCGACCCCCGTCGTCGCCAGCAGGGCCGCGGACAGCAGGGCGGCCACCCTGATGCGCTTTCCCATGAAGTCTCCTCGTCCGTGGTGGTGTGCGCGGGCGGCGGGACCCGGCTCTCCGGACGAGCAGTCGACGCGAGGCTGCGCACCTGCCTCGTGAGGGCTGCGGCGCAGGCGTCGCGTCCTGGCCAGCCGCCGTGGATGCGCGGTCCGACCGTAGTCACGGTGGGCGCGGGCGGCAGGCGCTCGAAACGTTTCGTGAAGTGGAGGCTCGGGTCGGCGCGCCGCCCCGGCTACCGGACGCCCGGGCCTGCGCCGGAAGCGACCGTCGACCGGCGGCCGTGGCGAGGCCGATCCGCCACCACCGGATGCCGGCCCGTCCCTCGCGCGCGTGCGCGGGAGCCGGCTCACGACGACTGGTGGGTCGGCTCGGGGCCCCAGTCCGGGCCGCCGTCGTAGACGAGGAGCGCCTCGTCAGGGGTCTGCTCTCCGCAGAGGCTGATCACCAGCCTCTGCCAGTCGGGCTGACCGAAGTGACCGGGGGGCTGGAACAGCATGGGGCCGTTCGGCGCGTCCACGCGGAAGTAGCCGTCGATCGCGGTCCACCGGAACTCGCCCGTGTACGGGACGACCCGGTCGGGGTCGCAGGTGCCGCCCGACCACAACGGGAAGTTCGTGAAGTACCCGGTGCCTCCGACGTCGAACTCCGCCGTGGACGCACCGTCGGGTCGCGACTCCCACACCCCCGGCAGCGTCACGGCGGGTTCGTCGTCGCCGGAGCCGCAACCACCGAGCAGCGCGGCGCCGACGGCCACGGCGAGCAGGGCACCGGCGAGCCGAGGTGGCGCTCCCACCGACCTGCGGGCACGGCGAAGCAGATGCACGAGGCGCCCCCCTGCGGCTCGATGGCCTCGGTGAACACCTCGGCTCGGACGACGCTGCGATCCAACCAGGGCCTCGAGGTCCGCCGCGCGGTCGTGCGCGAGGCCTCCACGCGGCGGACACGTACCGGACCGATGGGGCGCGCCGCGACGAGGTGAGCCGCCGCCAACCCCACGGTCCGTGCTCCTGCCAGCCCGACCACGGGCTCGGGTGCTGGCCGGATTCCGCGGCGGTCCGCGCCACCCGAGGATCGACATCGCAGGTCTCCCACCCCCCACCACAGAGGATCCGCCATGCTCCGCACCACCTCCGACCGCCGTCCCGCCCACCGGGCCGTCGCGGCTCTCGCCCTGCTGGCCGTGACGGCCGGCGTCCTCTCGGCGTGCCGCGACGCCGACTCGGCGCCTCGGGCGACCGGCGAGCCGAGCGGGTCGAGCGGGTCGAGCGGGTCGACGCTGCACATGGTCGAGAACGGCGACCACCGGCTGGCCTTCTACGTCACGCCGGGCCACGGCCCGACCATCGTGCTGGACTCGGGCGGCGGCGAGGACGCGTCGTACTGGGCGGACCTCGTGCCTCAGCTGCACGCGTCGACCGGCGCCACGGTCATCACCTACGACAGGGCCGGTCTCGGCAGGAGCGACGTGGTCCCCGGTCCGTGGGACGTCGCGAGCGCCGTCAGCGACCTCGAGACGGGGCTCCAGCAGCTCGGCGTCTCGCAGGACGTGACCCTCGTGTCCCACTCCCAGGCCGGCGAGATCGCCACCTGGTTCGCCGGCAGCCACCCGACGATGCTCGCCGGTGCGGTCCTCGTCGACGCGAACCTGCCCCCGTTCTTCACGGAGGAGGAGGTCGCCCGCCTCGCCGCCGCCACGCAGCCCGAGGTCGACGCGGCGAAGGAGGACCCGGACGACCCGCGGAACCGCCAGCTCATCGCCACCGCGGAGAGCTTCGTCGAGACGAGCACGGCGTTCCACGCGCTCGCGTGGCCGGACACGGTCCCGGCCACGGTCGTCGTCTCGGAGAGGACCCCGTTCGAGGGCTCCCCGGAGGACGCCCAGCGCTGGCGGGACGCCGCCGCGTCGTTCGTCGAGGCCGGGCCGCACCGCAGGCTCGTCACGGCCACGGGCAGCTCGCACGACGTCCCGAAGGACCGCCCCGAGCTGGTGCTCGAGGAGATCGAGAACGTCGTCGCCGGACGGCTCTGAGCCGGCTCCTCGGCCGGTGCCCTGAGCACGGGGCAGGGCGCCGGCCGGCCCAGGTCAGCTCTCGCCGAGCTCGCGGGGGCGGCGCATCGCGGCCGCGAGGTCCGGGTTCGTCGTCCCGAGCTCGTCGACGATCCGCTGCTGGACGTGCGCGGGCTTGTTCTGGCTCAGCTTGGCCCGCGCGTCGAACCTGTCGACGCGCATCCGGAGCCCGACGGTCCCCCGGGCGATGCGTCGGGTGCCGGCCTCGTCCTCGGACAGGTGCCGGGCACCGGGTCGGTCGCCCTCGAAGTGGTCGGTGAGCCGCGACAGGATCGCGTAGTTCTCCTCGTCGCCCAGGATCTGCGGGGTGCCGTACAGATGGGCGGTCACGTGGTTCCACGTGGGCACGAGGTCGCCGGGCTCGTACCAGCTCGACGAGACGTAGTCGTGCGGCCCCTGCACGATGACGAGCAACTCGTGGCGGCCGAGCTCGTGCAGCTCGTCGTCGGGGCGCCCGAAGTGGCTCAGGAGGACGATCCCGTCACCGCCGGTCTCGTCGAGCAGCACGGGGTAGTGGGAGGCGACGAGCCCGTTGCTCGTCGCGGAGACGAACGTCGCCCACGGGTGGGCGCGGACCAGCGCCTTGACCTCGGCCGGGTCGGTCATGAGGTAGCGGGGTGTGTGCCGCATCGACGGCTCCTTCGGGGTCGGCGCAGGTTCCATCGTGAGCCACGTGCTCGCTGGGAGGCTGGGGCCATGATCGACGACTTCGCCAAGGAGTACCTGCACGGCGACCTCCGGTGGACCCGGGCGTCGCTCCTCGGCACGCTCGACGGGCTCTCCGAGCACGACGTCCGCCGCCCGCTGACGGAGACCGGCACGAACCTGCTCGGGCTCGTCAAGCACCTCGCCCTCACCGAGGCGCGCTACTTCGGCGAGATCTTCGGCCGGCCGTTCCCCGACCCGGTCCCCCGGTGGGACGACTTCGCCGCGAACCGGGCCCACCTGTGGGTCGCCGAGCACGAGACCCGGGCCGAGATCCTCGACCGGTACGACCAGGCGTGCCGCCACGCCGACGCGACCATCGACGCCCTGCCGGTCGACACCCCGGGCCACGTGCCCTGGTGGCCGCAGCCCGACGTGCTGCTCTTCAACGTGATGGTGCACGTCCTGACCGAGACGAGCCGTCACGCCGGCCATGCCGACATCCTGCGCGAGGGGCTCGACGGCGCCGTGAGCACCGGCCCGGGGTCGGCGTCGCCCGTCGACGAGGCGATCACGGCCGAGCGGGCGCGGCACCGGGCGCGGATCGAGGCCGCTGCCCGGCGCCACCGACCCGTCTGACGTGCGCGGGAGCCTGCGGCCCGCGTCGCGGCGCTCTGGCGCCACGTACGCCGACCGGTCGATGATGGCCCGGTGCCTGCGTCCGTCGTGTCCGTCCACCGCAACGCCGAGCATGCGTTCAGCAAGCCCGCTGCCGGGTCGATCCTGCTGATCGAGGGCATCGGCGTGGACGGCGACGCGCACGCCGGCACGACCGTGCAGCACCGTTCGCGCGTCGCCCAGGACCCGTCGACGCCGAACCTGCGCCAGGTCCACCTCATCCACGAGGAGCTCTTGGACCAGCTCGCGACGGCCGGGTACACGGTGCGTCCTGGCGACCTCGGGGAGAACATCACGACGCGCGGC
Organism: Cellulomonas chitinilytica; assembly: GCF_016862675.1. Lineage (GTDB taxonomy): Bacteria > Actinomycetota > Actinomycetes > Actinomycetales > Cellulomonadaceae > Cellulomonas > Cellulomonas chitinilytica. Next base: position 37,750 of record NZ_BONK01000021.1, read on the forward strand.
GTGGAGCTGCTGGACCTGCCGGTGGGCACCCGGTTGACCATCGGCGACGCCGTGGTGACCGTGACCGGCCTGCGGAACCCGTGCCAGCAGATCAACGACCACCAGGCCGGCCTGCTCAAGCAGGTGCTCCGGCCGCGCGCGGACGGTTCGGTCGAGCGGCTGGCCGGGGTCATGGGGATCGTCTCCCGCGGTGGCACGGTGCAGTCCGGTGACACGATCGAGGTCCGTCTGCCGCCCGGGCCGCACCTTCCTCTGACGAGGGTCTGAGGCCCGGGCTGCTCCCTCCACGCCCGCCTGATCAGCCCTCGGCGACGACGAGCCGCAGCGCCCCTGCACGCTCGGGCTGCGTGCGCAGGTGCCCGTGCCGCGCGTCCCACGCCCCGCCGGCCAGGTCGTCCGCGAGCCGGTCGAGCCCGCGATGCACCGCGCCCGGGTCGGCCATGGCGAGCCCGGACGTCGCGGCGCGGACCTCCGGGCGGAGGAAGGCCTCGGGCTTGCCGTAGAACGCCTCACCGAACCCGTCGGTGCAGTCCCACGGCACCGGCACCACGTCGACGCGGACGGTGCGGCTGCCCGCCGTGAGCGCGCCCACGACCCGGTCGATCGCCGGGAACCGGGACAGCTCGGCGGCGAAGACCTCGGGAACGTACTCGGCCAGCCAGAAGTCCTGGAGCGCCACGGCGTCGAAGGTGAGCACGACGACCGGTCCGCGGCTCACCCGGCGCATCTCGCGCAGGCCCTGCTCGACGTCGCTCCACTGGTGCACGGTCACGGACGCCATGGTCGCGTCGAAGGTGTCGTCGTCGAACGGCAGGTGCTCCGCCGTCCCGTCGAGGGCCGGCGCCGCCCCGGCGGGGCGCTGGGCACGCATCGCCGCCGACGGCTCGACGGCCAGCACGTACCGGTCGTCGGGCTCGTAGGACCCCGCCCCGGCACCGACGTTGAGGACCGTCCGGCTGGCGCCGAGCGCCGCGTGCACCCGGGCCGCGATCCGTGGGTCCGGCCGCCGGACGACGGCGTAGCCGCCGCCGTGCTGCTCGTAGTCGAAGTCGCCTGCTGGACGTGCACGGTTCGCCACGCGCACAGGGAACCACGCGCCTCGCCGGCCGCGGCGGGTGCGTCCACCGGGCGTCGCGCGACGCTGTTCAGGCCGCCAGGTGGAACGTGCTCGCGAAGCGCTCGAGGAGCGCGCCCGGACCCCGCAGCACCTCGACCACGCCGGTCGCGATCGCGCGGTCGGGTGCGAGCTCGCCGGAGATGAGCCGGTGGATGTCCGGGCCGGCGGCGAAGGCGAGGTCGGCGGGTCCGTCGCCCCGGGTCACGTCGAGGGTGGGGCCGTCGACCCGGACGAGCAGGTCGGCGGGGCCGAGCCGTGCCCCATAGACGGTCGCCGGCAGGTGCAGCGCGACGTGCGGCCGGAAGGCCGTCCGCAGGGCCATCGTCATCGAGTCGGGCGTGATGATCTGCTCCTCGCGCGGGTCGCCCATCGCCTTGAAGCCCCAGGCGCCGAGCGCGAGCACGACGGGTTCGAGCTCGCGTCCGTACGGCGTCAGCTCGTAGACGATGACGCGCGAGCGTGGCGCCCGGCGGATGATGCCGGCGTCCTGGAGCTCCTTGAGCCGTGCGGCCAGGATGTTGCTCGGGATGCGGGGGAGCCCGGCGGCGAGCTCGCCGTAGCGGCGCGGCCCGACGAGCAGGTCGCGGACGATGAGCAGCGCCCAGCGCTCGCCCACGAGCTCGAGGGCCCGTGTGACGCCGCAGTACTGCCCGTAGTCGCGTGCGGCCATCGACCTCAGGCCTGCTGGCTCGCGAAGGCCTCGGGGCCCTGCTCGGCGGCGGCCGGGTCCATCCAGCCGAACTCGAGGATGTTCCCGTCGGGGTCGGTGAGCCCGCGCTGGTACATGAAGCCGTAGTCCGAGGCGGGCCGCGGCTCGGAGCCACCGGCGGCGAGGCCCGCGGCGGCGGCCGCGTCGACGGCGTCGCGGCTCTCGACGAAGACCGCGGTCGACACCGACGGGTTCACCGCGGGGTCGCCGAGCGGGAGGTCGGTGAACGTCTGGAAGTAGTCGCGCGTGAGCAGCATGAGGGCGCTGTGGTCCTGCTCGATGACCACGCAGGCCGCGTTGTGGTCCGTGAACATCGGGTTGATGGTGAATCCGAGGGCCGTGTAGAACGCCTTCGCGCGTTCCAGGTCGGTCACCGGCAGGTTGACGAACAGCGCGGACATGGCGGTCTCCCTCGGACTGTGCGGGCAGGTGGACGTGATGCCACGCTTGCAAAAAACAAGTACCGCGTCAAGGGGTGGCGGCGCGGAGTGTGACCGATCTGTGACCTGTTCGCCTGTCCGGGTTCGCCCTGACCTGTACCTTTCCTGCTGACTGCTGGTCCCGGCGTCGTGCGGCATCCCGGGCACCGCACCACCCTCGACCCGCAAAGGCGGCCCCGTGCCCAGACGCGCCCTCGACCCCCGCGCCCTCCTGACCGGTAGCCGGCCGTCCCGGCCCGGCTCCCTCCGCCGGACCGTCCGCGTGGGCGCGACGGCGGTCGTCGCAGCCTCGCTGCTGTGGCCAGCCGTGGGGGCCCAGGCCCTCGCCGGGCCCGCGGAGCGGGCATCCGTCGGGACGGACGCCGCCGCCGACCAGGAGGCCACGGCATCGCTGTCCGGCCGCGTCACGGACGGCACGGGCGCACCGCTCGAAGGTGTCCGGGTGCAGGTCCTGGGCGACGGGCCGCCCGCGGTGTACACCGCGGCCGACGGCACGTGGAGCGTCGTGGACGTGGTGGCCGGGCCGCACGTGCTGCGGTTCGTCCTCACCGGCCCCGACGGCGACACGCACTCCCTGTACTGGAACGGGACGCGGTACGGCACGCACGCGTTCACGTGGCTCCCGACGCTCGACGCGGGCGAGGACCGCAGCGGTCTCGACGTCACTTTCGTCGACAACGGCGCCACCGGCACCGTCACCTCCGCCGGCGCCCCCGTCGCCGGGGCGACCGTCGGGTTCTACCGGTCGCCGAGCGACCCCTCGCCCGCCACCACGGTCACCACGGCGGCCGACGGCACGTGGACGGCACGCTGGCTGCGCCCCGACTCGTACGCGGTGAGGGTCACCCCGCCGGACGGCTCCGGCCTCGCCCCGGCGTGGTGGAACTACGACGGCACCTCGTACGGGAGCCTGTTCTTCGACGGCACGGCTCGCACGTTGCCGCCCGTCGACGTGGCGCTGTCCGCGGAGTCGCGGCTGGGCGGGCGCGTGGTCGACGAGGCCGGCCGGCCCGTGGCCGGTCTGCGGGTCGCCCTGTGGACGGGTCGCAACCGGCCGTTCCTGGCCGAGTACGCGACGACCGCGGCCGACGGGACGTACACGTTCCACAACCTGGACGCCTCGTCCTACACGGTGCAGGTCGCGCCCGACTTCCACTGGTCCGGCTCGGACTGGGCGGTCAAGGAGTTCCTCGGCGGCGCGCTCGCCGTCCGCGGCGCGGTCTGGACGGCGGTCGGCGCGCAGCAGGAGGCCACGGTGGCCGACCTCGTCCTGCGCGCGGGCGGCACGATCTCGGGCTCGGTCGTCGCGGAGCCCGGGTGGGACGGGCCCGGGATCTCGGTCGAGCTCCTGGCCCCGGACGGGTCCGTCGTCGCGTCGGTGCCCGCGCAGGACAACGCCGACGGCCCCGACTTCGCGACGTCCGGCGCGATCCCCGCCGGCGAGTACCGGCTCCGGGCACCGATGCCGGGCGACGGCTACTGGTGGCTCGGCGGCACGAGCTTCGAGACCGCCCGCGTCCTGGACCTGCGCCCGGGCGGCGCGATCGACGACGTCGAGCTCGTCCTCTCCGACGCCTTCGCCGGGGTGCCGCCGGAGCCGGACGTGGCGCTCACCGAGGACAACCGCGGCGGGCTCAGCGTGGCCGGCCCGGTCGCCGCGGGTGGCACGGCGGCCATCGCCGGGCTCGAGCAGCCGGCGTCGAGCTACGTCTGGCTCGCCCCCGCGGCCCCGGGCGTCGCGTCCCGGCTGGCCGCCGCCGGTGCGGCGTTCCAGGGCCTCGGCTACGGGCAGGTCGGCGCCGACGGGACGCTCCGGTTCACCATCCCCGCGGGCGTCGTGGCCGGTGCGTACCGCGTCGCCGTGACGACGCCCGGCGGGTTCCTCACGGGGTGGGCCGACGTGACGGTCACCGCGGCCACCGGCCCCTCCGGCTCGGTGCCCGCAGGTCCGTCGGCCGCCGCGCCGGGTGCGGCCGCAGCGCCGTCTCCCGCCACCGCCGCCGCGTCCTCCGCCTCGACGTCCGCCCGTCCGGCACAGCGCTCCGGCGTGCTCGCCACCACCGGGTTCGGCGGCGCGTGGGTCGCCGGCGCCGCCCTCGCGGCGGTGCTCCTGGGCGCCGGGCTCCTGGTGCTGCGGCGCCGGTCGGCGTAGCGCGGCACCTCCCGCGGGCGACCTCCCGACCGTGTGGTCGGGAGGTCGTCTCGGCGGACGGCGATGCTGGTCCGTCGACGTGGCCGGGCCGAGGCTGCGCAGGCGAAGGACGCCCGGGGACCCGCGCTGACAGCATGGGCACATGACCCGGACCACCGTGACCGCCCCCTCCGCCCCGGCAGCGGTCGGCCCCTACTCGCACGCCGCGACCGCGGGCGGCCTGCTGTTCCTCTCCGGCCAGACACCGATCGACCCCACGACCGGCCGCCTCGTCGACGGGGACGTCGCCGTGCAGACGCGCCGCGCGCTCGACAACCTCGACGCGGTCCTGCGGGCCGCGGGCGGCGGCCTCGACGACGTCGTGAAGGTGAACGTGTACCTCACGTCGATGGACGACTTCGCGGCGATGAACCAGGCGTACGCCGACGTCTTCACGGAGCCGTTCCCGGCGCGGACGACCGTCGCGGTCGCCGGCCTCCCGCTCGGCGCCAGGGTCGAGGTGGAGGCCGTCGCCGCGATCGACCGCTAGCCGCCGGTCACGGACGCCGCCCGGCGGAGCAGCTCGTCGGTCTCGTCGTCCGGCATGAGCTCCCGGACCTCCTGCGCGCACCGGCAGGCGGCGGCGAGCTTGGCGGCCCAGACCAGCGCCTCCTCGCGCGAGGCCACCTCGACGACCGAGAACCCGCCGATGACCTCCTTCGTCTCCGGGTAAGGCCCGTCGGTGACCGTCCCGTCGGTCCCCACGACGCTCGCGCGCTGCCTCTGCAGCCCGCCGCCGTACACCCACACACCGGCGTCCACGGCCTCCCGGACCACCTCGTGCGACGCCGTGCCGACGTCGTCCCAGTCCCCGTCGGGGATGTGGTCCATCGCGCCGTCGTCGAACGAGATCAGGTACTGCGTCATCGTCATCGCTCCCTGTCCGGCGGCCTCCTGCGGCCGCCCTCACGTGTGCTACGAACGACCCGCCCCGGATCCGACGCTAGGGCAGAAGTCGTCTCCCGGAGCCCCGATCCCGAGCGCGAGCCCGAGGGCGGACGCCGGATGCTCGGCTGCGAAGCGTTTCGACCAGCGCGGCCACCACGTGCCCCGCAATACCCTCCACGCGCACACCGACGTGCCCGGCGCCCGAGGGGGACCCTTGCCTGCTGGACCGCACCGCCGACTCGCCGTCCTCACCGCGGCCGCCCTCGGGGCGGCCGGGCTGACCGCGAGCGCGCTCCCCGCCGCCGCGGCCGACCCCGCGGCCCCGGTCCCGGTCACGGTCGACGTCCGGGCCGGGCTGGCGACGGTCCCCGAGACGGGCCTGGGCGTCAACGACGCGATCTGGGACACCGAGCTCGGCAGCGCCGCGACGTCCGCGCTGCTCAAGGAGCCGGGCGTGAAGATGGTGCGCTACCCGGGCGGCTCGTACGCGGACATCTACCACTGGAAGGACCACACGGCACCGGGTGGCTACGTGGCACCGAACACCGACTTCGACACGTACATGGCGTCGCTGAAGGCGGCCGGCGCGAAGCCGATCGTCATCGCCAACTACGGCACGGGCACCGCGCAGGAGGCGGCCGACTGGGTCGCGTACGCGAACAGGACGAAGCGCTACGGCGTGAAGTACTGGGAGATCGGCAACGAGAACTACGGCAACGGCCACTACGGCAGCGCGTGGGAGGCCGACGACCACGAGGACCTGTCGCCGACGGCGTACGCGAACGGTGTCGTCGAGTACGCCCGGGCGATGAAGGCGGTCGACCCGAGCATCAAGGTCGGCGCCGTCCTGACGACCCCCGGGAACTGGCCGGACGGGATCGTCGCGGACGGTGACAGCGCCACCTGGAACGAGACCGTGCTGTCGATCGCCGGGCCGTCCGTCGACTTCGTCATCCTGCACTGGTACCCCGGCGGGAGCGTCGCGCAGACGCTGGCCGCGCCGCAGCAGGCCACCGACATCACCGAGCTGACGCGCGCGCAGCTCACGCGGTTCGCCGGACCGCGGGCGGACAGGATCCAGATCGCGATGACGGAGGTCAACGCGGGGGCGTCGTACACGACGCAGCCCGGCGCGATCTTCGCCGCCGACGCCTACGCCTCGCTGTGGGGTGCGGGGGTGGTCAACGTCGACTGGTGGAACGTCCGCAACGGCATGGGCACGGTGAGCACGGTGGCCGGTCAGACGGACTTCAACGACTGGGGCCTGTTCTCCAGCGGCACCTGCTCGCAGGACGGCACCACGTGCGAGCCGCCGCTGAACACGCCGTTCGCGCCGTACCGGGGGCTGCAGATGCTCGACCGGCTCGCCGACCCGGGCGACCAGCTCGTCCGGGTCACGACGGGCGACCCGCTCGTCACCGGGCACGCCGTGCGCCGCCCCGACGGGAAGCTGTCGGTGCTGCTGCTGAACAAGGACCCGGACAACGCCCGCACCGTCTCGATCGCCTACTCCGGCTTCGCCCCGGCGCCGGGCCGGCCGGCGGTCCGGGCGTTCCTGAACGGCGCCGCCGCGATCACCACCGTGCACACCGGGACGGCGACCAGCCAGACGCTGCCCGCCTACTCGCTCACGTCGCTCCTGCTCGACCCGACGTCCCGGCCGGCCCTCGTGGCCGCGCCGGGCACGCCGACCGTCGGCGCCGTGACCGACTCCCGCGCCACGGTGACGTGGCCTGCCGTCCCGCACGCGGCCGGGTACGACGTGTACCTGCAGGGCGCCACCGGCTCGACGCGGGCCGCGCGGACGACGACGACCAGCGCCGACCTGACGGGCCTGGCGCTTGGCACCCGGTACACGGTCACGGTCGTCGCCCGCGACCGGTCCGGCAGCGAGTCCTGGTCCTCCCCGCCCGCGGCCTTCGTCACCGGCACCCCGGCGTCGAGCACGTGCAGCGTGCACCTGACGAAGGGCGGGGACTGGGGCAACGGGTACGTCGGCAGCCTCGACGTGACGAACCCCGGCACCGACGCGGTGGACGGCTGGACGCTCGGCTTCACGTTCCCGCGCTCCTGGCTGAGCTTCGGCAGCGGCTGGAACGCGACCTGGGCGGCGGACGGTGCGGACGTGACCGCGACGAACGTCGACTGGAACGCGTCGATCGCTCCCGGTGCGACGGTCAACATCGGCTACGTCGGCAACTACGCGGGGCCGAACGTGCTGCCGGGCGTCTTCACCCTGAACGGGACGGTCTGCACCACGACGTGACGCGGCCGGTGCGCGCTCACGCCGGGACGGACAGGTCCTCGAGCCACGCCTGCCAGGCCGGTTCCTCACGACGCACGTAGTCCGCCGCGTCGGGGGAGAACAGGTACGCCCGCACGCCCGCGTTGGCCTGGCCCTCGCCGACGTCGTACGCGAAGGCCATGAGCATCCCGGGCACGGGTGCGGTGAGCCGCACGAGCGCGTTGCGTGCGCCGACGCGCTCGACCGTGCCGGTCGCGCCACGGACCTCGACGGCCGTGCCCTCGTCGCCCAGCCCGAGGGCGTCGTGCAGGGCCGACCAGAAGGTCGTCGCGTCGCCGGGGCGGGTGGTGGCTGCCTCCAGCTGGGTGGCCTGCTGGCCCGGGAAGTGCGCCAGGTAGAGGCGCAGGTTGTCGAAGAACGGCATCCAGTTCGGGCCCAGGGTGTCCCACCACGGCTGCTCCCAGGCGGCGCCGGTCCCGAAGCCGCTGCTCGTGACGCGGACGACGCAGGTGCCGCCGGACCGTGCCTCGACGACGAACTCCGACGTCAGCGGGCTGAGGGCGTCGGGCTCCACGCCCATGAGGTGGGCCCAGTCCTCCTCGTACGCGATCGCGCGCGGCGGGTCCCAGCGGGTGACGCGGCCGTCGGAGCCCATGTCGGGGCCCATGGTGAAGTGCAGGGCGCCGCCCTCGCGCTCCTCCAGCTCGGTCGGCCCGAACCAGGCGCTCATGCCCGTCGCGGTGGCGATGGCCTGCCAGACCTGCTCGGGGGTGCCGGGGACCTCGACGCTGAACTCCAGGCGGTACGGGACGTCCGTGATCGTGCTCATGACTCCTCCTCGGGAACGGGGTGCGCGGCGACGACGAGCCGGTACGGCTGCCCGTCGTCGTGGTGGTAGCGCGCGGCCAGGTCGAGCACCGCGGCGGTGAGGTCGTCCGCGAAGGCGGCCCTGTCGGCGGCCGAGCGGAAGCCGATCTGCGTGTCGACCGTCAGCGTCGGCACGCGACCGCCGGACGTGCCGGCCCGGCGGGCCAGGGTGCCGACCTCGCGGACGACCCGGCCGGCGAGCGCGACGAGGTAGCCCGCCGACAGGTGGTCGGCGTTGGCGTGCGGGTCGGCCGCGGACGCGCTGACGGCCGCCGGTGAGACGACGTACGCCGCAGCCGACGCCTGCAGCACCCGCTCGGTCAGTCCGCCGTGCCGCCGCTCCTCGGACAGCTCCACGAGGCCGTGCGCCTCGAGGGACTTGAGGTAGTAGTTGACCTTCTGCCGGGCGATGCCGACCCGGGCGGCGAGCGCCGCGGCGGAGGCCGGGACGGCCAGCTCGCCGAGCAGCCGGGCCCGGACCGGGTCCAGGGCGGCCGCGGCCGCTTCCGGGCTCTCGATGACCTCGACGTCCTGCATGACGCCACCGTGGCATTGACAACAAATCTTGTCAAGGGGTCAGCGTGGGTCGACCCGCAGCGTGGTCGAGGTCGCGGCCGGGGCCGTGATCGAGAGGACGGGGGAGCCGTCGCCGTACTTGGCGCGGTACGCGCGGTCGACGGCGGGATCGTGCGCGTCGTCGCGGGTGAAGGTGACGTCGGCGTGCACCCCGCCGGCGTCGACGGTGCCGGTGCCGGTGCGTCGCACGGCCCGGTACCAGGCGCCGTCGTCGCCGCGCACGGACCGGACGAACAGCCCGCCGTCGACGGCGACGTGCCAGACGACCGTCGCGGGCCGCAGCGTCCCGTCCGGGCGGTGCGCGGCGAGCCGGAGCTCACCGGCGTGGTCGATCGCGGCCAGGTCGGCCGGGTCCCAGTCGGTCATGGGGTGCCTCCTCGGGTCCCCGCCGGGGCGCTCACGCCTCGGGGATGGCGCGGTCGAAGAAGTCCGGGCGCGGCACGTCGGGGTCGGGTCCGCCGCGCACGCCGGTGTCGAGCGCGTCGACGGCCGCGAGCTCCTCGGGCGTCAGCTCGAAGCCGACCACGTCGAGGTTCTCGGCGATCCGGGACGGGGTGACGGACTTGGGGATCGCGGACCGGCCCTGCTGCAGGTGCCAGCGCAGCATGACCTGTGCCGGGGTCCGGCCGTGGGCGGTCGCGATCGAGGCGACGGTCGGGTCGCTCAGGGTGCTGCGCCGGTTCTCGTCGCCCCACCCGGGGTAGAACGTGATCCCGCCGATCGGGGACCACGCCTGGGTGAGGACGCCGTGGCGGGCGTCGGCGGCCTGGACGTCGGGCTGCGTGAAGTACGGGTGCAGCTCGACCTGGTTGACCGCGGGCACCACGGAGACCGTGTCCAGCAGCGCCTCCAGGTGGTGCGGCATGAAGTTGCTGACGCCGATCGCGCGGACGGCGCCGTCGGCGAGCAGCTTCTCCAGCGCCCGGTACGCGGCGACGGTCGCGTCGAACCGGTCCGGCGCGGGCTGGTGCAGGATCAGCAGGTCGAGCTGCTCGAGGCCGAGCTTGCCGGCCGACTTGTCGAAGGCGTGCAGGGTGGACTCGTACCCGTAGTCGGAGACCCAGACCTTGGTCTCGACGAACACGTCGTCCCGCGCGACGCCGGACTCGTGGATCGCCCGCCCGACCTCGCGCTCGTTGCCGTACGCGGCGGCGGTGTCGATGTGCCGGTAGCCGGTGTCCAGGGCCGTGCGGACCGCGGCGACCGTCTCGTCGGGAGGGGTCTGGAACACGCCGAACCCGAGGGCCGGCAGGGTCACGCCGTTGTTCAGGGTGAGGGTGGGGATCGTCGACATGCCGTCCACGGTAGGAACGTCGGGGCGCGGCAGGGAGGGTCTGCTGTTACCCCGGTCGCTGCGCGGTCGTCGCCGCGCCCCGGATGATCACGCCCAGGCAGTCGCGGAACAGGTCGTCGGGCGTGCGGCCGTGCTGGAAGTACTCGGCGATCCCGGCGACGACCGTGGGATGGGCCTGCGTGAACGCCTCGAGGTCGAAGTCCTGCGCGGAGTCCGCGGCGGGGCGGCCGGTCTGCTCCTCGAGCACGTGGCCCACGGTGAAGTGCTCCACGGTGAGGACGATCAGGCGGGCCTGCCGCAGCGGGACGTCGCGGGCGGCCAGGGTGCTGATCGCCAGCTCGGAGATGGCGGCCATCCGCAGGGAGAGCTGCGAGGTCGAGATGAGCCGCGCGCCGTCCGGGTGGGCCAGCAGCGCCCGGCGCAGCCGCTCGGCCAGGCCGGTCAGCCACTCGTCCCAGTGCTCCTGCGGACCGGGCGGCGCCATCTCGGGGAACTGCTGCTCGAGGATGGCGTCGGCGATCGCGGTGAGCAGGGCGGCCTTGTTCGGGAGGTACCAGTAGAGCGTGGGCTGCTGCACGCCGAGCCGGGCCGCGAGCTTGCGGAGCGTCACGCCGTCCAGGCCGTCGGCGTCGAGGAGCGCGATGGCCTCGGTGACGATCTGCTGCTTGTCCAACGCCATCAGGCCACCTCCACGGCGAACCTATCAGTGATTGAGATGGCTCTCTATCGCTGATAGATTTCGTGTCGATCAGTGAGAGAGAGACATCGAGAGGGACGACGATGACCGACAAGCACACGCTCCTCGACACCCTGCACGACGCGACCCACCGGGTCCCCGGCGTCCCCGCGCACACGCCGCAGGCGGCCGGGCACCAGGGCGGGCACCGGGCGGGGCACCAGGGCGGCGCCCACCACGGGCGCACGGCGCAGGCCGCGCACCGCTCCCACGGCCGGCCGGCGAACTACTCGCCCCGGTCGCCGCGCGTGCTGGTGGCCTGGCAGCGGCGGATCGCCGCGCTGTTCCGTCAGGACGTCTGACGACGGGCCGACCCGCACCCGTCGGCCGGGCCTCTGCCCGGTCATGCCAGTACCTCCCGACGGCGAACCCGGGAACGTACCGTCGACGTATGGACCTGAGAGCCGAGACCCGTGAGTTCCTCACGACTCGCCGCGGACGCCTGACGCCCCAGCGCGCGAACCTCGCCGCGTACGGCGGCAACCGGCGCGTGCCCGGGCTGCGTCGCGAGGAGGTCGCGATGCTCGCGGGCGTCAGCGTCGACTACTACACACGCCTGGAGCGCGGGAACCTCACCGGCGTCTCCGAGCAGGTCCTCGAGTCCCTCGCCGAGGCGCTGCAGCTCGACGAGGCCGAACGCGGGCACCTGTTCGACCTGGCCCGCTCGGCCAACGCCTCCGGCGCCGCCCGCACCCGCGCCCGGCGGGCCCCCGCCCCCGTGCTGCGGCCCGCGGTGCAGCGCATCGTCGACGCGCTCGACGTGCCCGCGTTCGTGCGCAACGGCCGGCTCGACGTCCTCGGCACCAACCTGCTCGGCCGTGCCCTGTACGCGCCGCTGTACGACTCGCCGACCCACACCCCGGGCACGCCGGTCAACACCGCCCGCTTCCAGTTCCTCGACCCGGACGCGGCGCGGTCGTTCTGGGGGGCGAAGGCCGAGCGGATGGCGCACGACGCCGTCGCGATCCTGCGCGCCGAGGCCGGGCACAACCCGTACGACACGCGCCTGACCGGGCTCGTCGGCGAGCTGTCCACCCGCAGCGAGGACTTCCGCCGCCTGTGGGCGTCCCACGACGTCCGCTTCCACCGCTCCGGCACCAAGGTCTTCCACCACCCGGCCGTCGGGCTCCTCGAGCTCGACTACGAGGCCCTGATGCTGCCCGCCGACGCCGGCCTGCAGCTCAACGTCTACTCGGCCGTCCCGGGGAGCCCGTCGGCCGACGGACTCGCGCTGCTGGCGTCCTGGGCTGCCACGACGCTCCGCGAGCCGCCCGCGACGGCGGCATCGGAGGTCGGCCGGGAGACCCGCTGACGCCGTCGGGCACCGGGCCCTCGCACGTGCGCGAGGAGCCCGGTGCCCGACGACCGGGGCGCTCAGGTCAGGACGGGAGCCACAGGGCCAGGACGTTCGGCGGCTCCCAGCCCGGCAGCGAGGTGTGCGCCTGGCGGCAGGTGTACTTCTTGCCGGAGTAGGTGACGACGGCGCCGACCGCGTACGCCTTGTACGGCTCCCAGGCTGCGCCCGTCGTGGGGCTCGGGGTGGGCGTCGGGGTCGGGGTCGGGCTGGTGGTCGGGGTCGGGGTGGGCGTCGGGGTCGTCGTGGGCGTGGGTGTCGGGGTCGGCGACGGGAACGTCGTGCCGAGCAGCGACTTGGCGTTGTCGCCGAAGGTCCAGCCCTTCGAGCCGTCCCAGTTGATCGACCACGTCATGAGCCCCTTGGGCGCGCCGCCGAGCTGCTGCCACGCCTGCGTCACGAGCGCCGGCGTCATGTACCCGCCGCCCGCGCCGGGCTGGGCCGGGAGGCCGGGGACCTGCTTGTCGTACGGCACCCGGATCGTGGTGCCCTGGACCGTGAGACCGGCGTCGAGGCACTTGGTCTGCGCGACGAAGCCCTGCACGGTGCCCGCCGCGTAGGAACCGCCCGTGCAGTCGTACATCGAGCCGTTGTAGTACTGCATGTTGAGCCACCAGAGGCGGCCGTTGTCGACGTACTTCTTGATGATCGGCAGGTACGAGCCCCAGATCGACCCGTAGACCACGGAGCCGCCGGTCACGTAAGCGGTCTCGGGGGCCATCGTCAGGCCGAACCCGGACGGCATCTGGGCGAGGATCCCGTCGATGATCCGCACGAGGTTGGCCTGCGACGTCGACAGGGTGCCGATGCTGCCGGAGCCGGTGAGCCCGGCCTCGATGTCGATGTCGATGCCGTCGAAGTTGTTCGCCTTGAGGATCGGGACGATCGTGGCGACGAACCGGTCGGCGACCGCGGACGACGACAGGTCGATGCTCGCGTTCGCGCCGCCGATCGACAGCAGCACCGTCTGGCCCTGGGCCTTCGCGGCGCAGACCTGCGCGGGTGTCGGGACGTCGACGCCCGCGTCCATGCCGTCCGCCCACTGGACCGTGCCGTCGGGGAGGATCACCGGGAACGCGGCCATCAGCACGTTGTAGCCGTGCTGGGCCTGCCGGGCGTCGTCGAGGGGGATGTAGCCGAGGCCCGGGTGGACGCTGGAGTTGTCCCAGCTCTCCCAGTAGCCCTGCAGGACCTTGCCCGTGGGGCGGGACCTCGGGGCGCAGGTGTCGGCGGCGTTCGCCGCGGACAGGCCGCCGGCGACGAGGAGGCCGGACGTGACGGCGACCGCGACAGCGGCGGCGACGACCCGGCGGGGATGGGTGAAGCGAGTCATAGGGGACCCTCCGTGGGCTGGGGGAGTGCACGGGAGAGCCGCACCCGGGCGTCACGAGGACGGGTGCAGCGCGCGGTCACGGCGACGGCGGTGTTGCGGTGGCGCGGCTCGGTCATCAGGGCGGACGACCGGATCGGACGGGTGGTGGCGAACGCACCGCGCGGAGCGGTGTGATTGAAAAGAGTCCTAACAAAATGCTTCCGCCGAGTCTAGCCGAGCGTGACGAGGCTGTCGATGGTGCGTGACTGCCTCGTCCCGGTCCCTTGACGCATGAGCTCGCCGAGCGTCACGATGGTGGAACTGGAAGCGCTACCAGTACATCCCAGCTATTTCCAGTTTGTCCATCCGCCGTGACCCGACGACGCGTCGCGAGCTGATCGAGCTCGGCGAGCCGTCCCCTTCGGACGGGGACGGCGACGCGAGGCCCTGGGCCGAGGGGTCACACGCAGCACCAGTACCAATGGAGGTACGCATGCGATCAACGACGACGCATCACCACCGCTCCACCCCGCTCCGCCGCCTGGCCCTGGTCGCGGCGCTCCTGGGTGGCCTCGCGGTCGCACCGGCGCTCGCACCACCCGCCGAGGCCGCCATCGGCGGCGGCTTCACCGACGACCTCGACGGCTTCGACACCGCCCGCTGGTACAAGGCCGACGGGTACAGCAACGGCGGGATGTTCAACGCCGGCTGGCGCGCCGACCACGTGTGGCACAGCGGGGGCGTCATGGGGATCAACCTCGACAACGCCGGCTGCCCGGGCGGCTGCTCCGGCAAGCCGTATGCGTCCGGCGAGTACCGCTCCACCGACCTCTACACGTACGGGCGCTTCGAGACCCGCATGAAGGCCGCGTCCGGCGGGTCCGGGACCGTCAGCTCGTTCTTCACGTACACCGGACCGAGCGACGGCCAGCCCTGGGACGAGATCGACGTCGAGATCCTCGGCAAGAACACCCGGCAGGTGCAGCTCAACTACTTCACCAACGGGGTCGGCGGCCACGAGACCGTCATCAACCTGGGCTTCGACGCGCCGCCGGGTACCACAACTACGCCATCGAGTGGTGGAACGGCGGCACCATCAACTGGTTCGTCGACGGCGCCCTCGTGCACCAGGAGAACGGCTCGCGCGGGCCGCTGCCCACCCACCCGCAGCGCATCATGATGAACCTCTGGCCCGGGACCGGCGTCGACGGGTGGCTCGGGCCGTTCACCTACTCCGGGCAGCGCACCGCGACCTACGACTGGGTCAAGTACACGAGGTACTGACCGGCCCGCGCGCGACGAGGGCCGGGGAGTGGCCGTCGTCGTGCGGGCGCCCGGCGGGACGACGACGTCCCGCCGGGCGCCGAGCCGCGCAGGCCGGGACGACGAGGGCGAGGTCAGCCGACGAGCAGGTCGCGCAGGCGTGCACGGGCGCGCTCGTCCAGCCCGATGACGTCCAGCACGCCGCTCACGTCCGCGACGGTCTCCTCCACCACCGGGACGGCCTCCGCGAGGAAGGCCTCGACCTGCGCGTCGTCCCAGAACGACTGGCGGTCGTCGGCGTGGCCGCCGCGTCCGGCGACGGCCCGCACGGACTGCGCCCAGTCGGCGGCGACGTGCTCGGGCGGGACGCCCGCCTGGGCGAGCAGGAGCGCGGCGACCATCCCGGTGCGGTCGCGGCCGGCGCTGCAGTGGACCAGGACCCCGGGCTCGGCCGTCGCGACGGCGGTGAGGGTCGCGTTCATGTGCTCGGGCAGGAGGCGGGCGTTGTGCACCCAGTAGGCGGGCGAGTCGAGGATCGGTCCGCACGTCTCCATGAACCCCGCGTGCGTCGGGTCCTCGGTGGGGGCATGGACGACCGTCACGCCGACCCACGGCTCGCTCGCGGCGTCCGGGTCGCCCGGTCGGGGTCCGTGCTCGTGGGCGTTGCGCAGGTCGACGACGGTCCGGACGCCCCAGCGGACGGCGTCCGCACGGCCGTCGGCGGTGAGCAGCTCGCGCCGCGGCCCGCGGGCGACCCGGCCGGCGTGCGTCGCGCCGGTGGGCGACAGGGGCGTCGGGAGGCCGCCGAGGTCGCGCACGTCGCGGTAGCCGTCCCACGTCAGTGATCGCACCCGGCGACCCTAGAGCCCCAGGGTCGTGAGGGTGTCCGTCAGGAGGGACTCGAAGTACGCGTCGGCCGGGCTGACGAGCGGGCGGAGCTGGCCGAACACCTCCATGACGGTGAACCCGTGCACGCGGACGAAGGCGTCGACGGCGAGCGCGACCGCCGGGACGGGCAGGGCGTACGACTGCCGTTGCGCGAGGGCCTCGAAGCCGGCGGAGGTCCCGTCGTCGAGCCGCGCGGCGCGGCGCTCCAGGACGTCCGGGTCGACGAGACCGGCGGCGTGGGCGCGGGCGTACAGGCCCATCACGCGGCTGCCGGGGCGGACGGCGACGGCGATCGTGCGGTCCGCGGGCGCGCGGTATCCGGGCACGGGCGCGCCGAACGCGAGGCCGAACTGCGCGGGGTGCTGCACCGACCACGTCCGGTAGGCGCGCAGGGCGGCCGTGATCGCGCCGGGCAGGTCGTCGGGGTCGGCGGCGTCCACGGCGGCGTCGACCGCGTCGGCGTGGTCGGTGAAGGCCTCGACGAGCAGCGCGGTGATCAGGTCGTCGCGGTTGTCGACGTAGCGGTAGAGCGCCGAGACGGCGATCCCGATGTCCCGCGCGACCTCCCGCAGGGTCACGCCCTCGACGCCCGCGCTCTCCAGCTGCGCGCGCGCGGACCGCAGGATCGCCTCGGTCATCTCCTGTCGCCGCTGCTCGCGGGGTGTTCCTGGCACGTCGTGCACTCTAAACGAGAACACTGTTCTTGACAGCCGGCCGACGCGCGGAGAACACTGATCCCGCAAACGAGAACAGCGTTCTCGCATTCCGACGACAGGAGCCGCCATGTCCAGCGACCGCCGCACCGCCGCCCTCTCGCTCATCGCCTCCGGCACGATCGCCGCGGTCGCCAGCGTCGGCCTGAGCGTGAAGTTCGGCTGGCCGGACATCCTCGACGCCCCCGCCACCGAGGCGCTGCCCGCGTTCGCGGAGATCGCCGGCACCGTGCAGACGCTCTTCGTGCTGCAGATGGCCGCGAGCCTCGTGCTGATCCCCGGCGTGATCGCGCTGCACCGGCTGCTCGCACGCAGCCGCGGCACCGACACCGCCCTCCTGACCGTCACCGCGTTCGGCGTCCTCGCCCCGCTGGTGCAGTGCCTCGGGTGGGTGCGCTGGCCGCTCGTCGTCCCCGCCCTCGCCGAGCGCTACCTCGACCCGTCCGCCACCGGCACCGCACGCGAGGCGACCGCCGCGAGCTACGACCTGCTCAACGCCTACGCCGGCGGGGCGCTCGGCGAGCACCTCGGCTGGCTGCTGCAGGGCGTCTGGGCCGTCGGGATCGCCGTGCTCGCCTGGCGCGCGGCCGACGTCGCGCCCGCCTGGCTGCGCCGGTCCCTCGCCGTCGTCGCCGTCGCATGGACCGTCACGCTCGTCCCGGCCGGGTGGTTCGACGACGACGCGCTGACCGCGATCGGGTCGTCCGTCTACTCCGTCTGGTACCTCGGGCTGCTCGTGCTCGGCGTCGTGCTGCTGTCCACCGGGGTCACTCCCCGCAGGCGCCCCCGCGGTTCGGCACGGGGAGAGGTCCTCCCGGCGTCGTCGGGAGAATGAGGGCGTCGCGCCAGCCCTGCGCCGCCAGCGCACCGGACAGCTCGCGCCCGTTCGTGCTCCACAGCACGTCCGGTGTCCCGCACCCGAGCATCCACTGGATCGTCGACGGTGAGGTGTGGTCCTCGGTCGCCTCCCGCCACTCGCCCGCCGCGGTCACCTCGTACTGGTGCAGGCCGATCGCGTCGTACGTCGTGCAGGTCACGAACACCGAGGGGGCCTCGACGTCCGCGACGCTGCACCGGTGACGGTCGACCGACGGGGCGCCGAGCGGGCGCGTGCCCGTCGAACCCTTCGTGAGGTCGTACGAGACGAGCGAGTAGTCGCCGGCCGCGTCCGGGGCCAGGTAGGCGGCACGTGGCGTCGACGGGTCCAGCCAGACGTCGCCCTCGATGACCCCTGGGCCGACGATCGTCGTGAAGGCGCCGTCGGTCGCCTGCCAGTAGAGGCCCCCGACCGAGGCGGAGAAGAGCGGGTCGTTGTCGGCCCACAGGACGCGGCCGTCGGGCATCTGCCTGACCGGCGCGGGGTCCTGGCGCACGTCGGACGGCCCGAAGGTGAGCGGGGTCTGGCTCCCGGTGACCAGGTCGACCTCGAGCTGCCCCCACGACTCGCCGAGTCCCTGGAGGAACAGCCACGCCTTGCGCCGCTCGGGGTCCCACCACATGACCTGGGCCTCGGCGTCGGTGTCGGCCGGCAGGGTGAGCAGCCGGTACGTCGTGGCGTCCGGCGCCACGAGGAAGAGCGCCTGGACGCCGGCCGGGTCGAAGTGGCCGTAGTTGTCGTCCTCGGAGACGACGACGCTCATCGTCGAGAACAGCGTCAGCGCCCAGCCCGGCCCCACCTCGTCCCAGGTCTCGTCGGTCATGACCCGCGCGTCGGGCTCCGAGGCGTCGGCCTTCGTGGCGAGGACGGGCGTGGGGTCCGCGCTGGGGGTCGCGGACGGGGTGGGCGCGACCGACGACGGCGGTCCCGCCGGCGGTGCCGGAGCCGGACGGTGCAGCACGGCCGCCGTCGCCGAGAGCGCCAGCACCGCCACGAGCGCGACGGACCCGGCGGTCAGCACCGCCGTGCGCCGGCGGCGGCGGGCCGCGACCTCGGCCCGCTCGGTGTCGTGCTCACCGAGCAGCGTGCTCGGCCGTGCCAGTCGTTCGTCGCCCATGGGTGCGGCCTCTCGTCCGTCGCCGGGACATCTTCGCGGGCTCAGACGTACGAGCGGTACTGCGGGTTGTGCTCGGCCGGGGCATTCACACGAACGGCGGACGGGACACCCCCGGCGTCGGGACGGGGTGAATCACTTACAGGTCTGTAAGCATTCTATGTACGTCCGTACGCATCGGGTCTACGCTCGCCCCATGCCGACCGACTACTTCGCCGACGACCCCCGGACCCACCGCGAGCGGATGCTCGCCGGTGACCTCTACATCGCCGACGACCCGGACAGCGGCCGCATCGCGCGCGAGGCGTTCCGCCTGACCGACGCCTACTACCGCGCCGAGGTCGCGGCGGAGCCGGACGCCCGCGAGCACCTGACCGCCCTGCTCGGCTCGCTGGGGGAGGGGGCGTACGTCAAGCCGCCGCTGTTCGTCGACTACGGCGAGAACATCCACATCGGGGCGCGCACGTTCGTCAACTACAACCTCACCGCGCTCGACGTCGCGACCATCACGATCGGCGAGGACTGCCAGATCGGCCCGAACGTCCAGCTGCTCACGCCGACGCACCCGATCGCCCCGCAGCCCCGCAAGGACAAGCTCGAGGCGGCCCGGCCGATCACCCTCGGCGACAACGTGTGGCTGGGCGGCGGCGTCATCGTGTGCCCGGGCGTCACGATCGGCGACAACACCGTGGTCGGCGCCGGTGCCGTCGTCACGAAGGACCTCCCCGCGAACGTCGTCGCCGTCGGCAACCCCGCCCGGGTCGTGCGCGACATCACCGAGCAGGACTGACGTGGACGACGACGCGGCCGGCCGGACACGCCGGCGGTTCGACCCCGACCGCCGCGACCGGATCATCGACGCCTGCCTGCAGGTCATCGGCGAGGTCGGGGTGGCCGGCGCGTCCAACCGTCGCATCGCCGCCGCGGCCGGCGTGCCGCTCGGCTCCATGACGTACCACTTCACCGACACCGACGAGCTGCTGCGCGAGGCGTTCGAGCGGTTCGCGCACCAGGTCAGCGACCGGTTCGAGGAGTCCATGGCGCGCGCCACCACGGTCGACGAGGCGCGGCGGGCCGTCGTCGACCTGATCGGGACCGAGGTGCTCGTCGACCCGCACGAGCTCGTCCTCACCCACGAGCTGTACACCCTGGCCGCGCGCGACCCCGGCTACCGGCGCCTGACCCACGCGTGGATGGCCCGCAGCCGGCACGCCCTCGAACGGCACTTCGACCCGACGACCGCGCGCGTCCTGGACGCGCTGATCGAGGGGCTCACCATCCACCGCGCCCTCGACACCGAACCGCACGAGCCCGACGAGGTCCGCCGCGCGGTCGACCTGGTCACCCGCGTCACGACCTGACCTTCCCCCAGCACCGGCCGAGGGCCGGACCGACCGCACGGAGCACCAGCGTGGAGAGCATCACCAAGAACCGTCAGTCCCGCACCACCCTGCAGGCCATCGTCGAGCGCGCCTACGGCCCTGACCAGGTCCCCCTCGACGCCGACGGGGACTGGGTCGACGAGATGGGGCACGGCTGGTTCAACGTCGCCTACCGGATCACGCTGCGCGACGGCCGCGACGTCGTGCTGAAGATCGCGCCGCCCGCCGACGTGCCCGTGATGACCTACGAGCACGGGGCGATGCGCATCGAGCTGGCGTCGCTCGCGATGATCGCCGAGCAGACGGCCGTCCCCGTCCCGCACGTCGACCACGCCGACACCAGCCACGAGCTCGTCGACGCCGACTGGTTCGTCATGCCGTTCGTCGACGCCGAGAACCTCGGCATCATCAAGGACACCCTCGCCCCCGAGCAGCTCGTCGCCTACCAGGAGGCGCTCGGCGCCGCGAACCGGGAGCTGAACTCGATCGTCGGCCCGTGGTTCGGGCCGCTGGCCGGGCCGGGCGACCCGTCGTGGCGCGTCGTGTTCACGGGCATCGTCGAGGACGTGCTGCGCGACGGGGAACGCCGCCACGTCGACATCGGCTGGGACTACGACGTCGTCCGCGACGTCCTGGCCCGGCACGCCCACGTGCTGGACGAGGTCACCGAGCCGCGGTTCGTCGAGTGGGACCTGTGGGACTCGAACGTG
Organism: Cellulomonas chitinilytica; assembly: GCF_016862675.1. GTDB lineage: Bacteria > Actinomycetota > Actinomycetes > Actinomycetales > Cellulomonadaceae > Cellulomonas > Cellulomonas chitinilytica. The sequence goes on from NZ_BONK01000021.1 coordinate 58,426, forward strand.
ATGGTCCGCGACGGCGAGATCGCCTGCATCATCGACCACGAGCGCGCCCTGTACGGCGACCCGCTGATGGAGGCCGGGTTCACCGCCTCCCAGCTGTCCGCGTTCGGCGACCCCGCCGCGTTCATGCACGGCTATGGCTGGACGGACCTCACGGAGGACGAGCGGCTGCGCCGGCGCCTGTACTGCCTGCACCTGATGCTGATCATGGTCATCGAGACCGTCTACCGCGGGCACACCGACACCCATCAGTACGACTGGGCGCGCCCCCAGCTCGACGAGATCATGCGCCTGCTCTCGCAGCCGTGACCACGGCCGTGTCCACCGCCGTGTCCACCGCAGGGACCACCGCCGGGACGACCGAGGTCGACGCCCGCACGACCGCCCTGGGCACCCGCCCGGTCGGGCGGCTGCTGTGGCACGCCTGCTCGCAGACCACCCTGTCGGTCGGCGTCTACGGGATCTACGCGCTCACGAACGCCTGGTTCGTGGCCCGCGGCGTCGGACCGACCGCGATGGCCGCGGTCAACCTCGTCGCCCCGCTGCTGCTGGCGCTGGGCGCGGTCTCCACCGCGCTCGGCGTCGGCGCCGCGTCCGTCGTCTCCCGCAGCCTCGGAGCCGGCGACACCGCGGCCGCCGGACGCACGGCCGGCAACGCGTTCGCCGTCTTCTGGGCCGCGGCGCTCACGACGACGGTCGTCGGCCTGGTCGCGCTCGAACCGCTGCTGCGGCTGCTCGGGGCCGAGGGTGCGACCCTCGGGTACTCCCGCAACTACGCGGTGGTCATCCTGGCCGGCGCGATCGTCTCCACCGGGTTCTCCGCCCTCGTGCGCGCCGAGGGGCGGATGCGGTTCTCGACGATGCTGTGGGTCGTCCCCGTCCTGGTGCAGATCACCCTGGACCCGCTGCTGATCTTCGGGCTCGGCCTGGGCGTGCGCGGCGCGGCCCTCGGGACCGTCGGCGGGCAGGCCGTCTCGGCCGCGATGAGCGTGTGGTTCTTCTTCGTCCAGCGCCGGCGCCCCTACCGCGTCGCGGCACGCGACCTGCGCCCGCACGCACGCACGATCGGCACCGTGCTGGGCATCGGCGCCCCGTCGTTCCTCGCCGGGTTCGGCGCCACCCTGCTCGCCGTCGTCGTCAACACCACCCTCGCCGCCGTCGGCGGTGCGAGCGCGCTGGCCGCGTTCGCGATCTGCGCCCGCATCCAGACGTTCGTCGCCATGCCCCAGCTCGGCATCAGCCAGGGCATGCAGCCGATCGTCGGCTACAACGCGGGACGCCGGCTGCTCGACCGCGTCGAGCGCACCCGCACCCTGTCGCTGCGCGCGACCCTCACGTACGGCGTGCTCGCCGCCACCGCCGTCGGGCTGCTGGCCGGCCCTCTCACGGGCGTGTTCGTCGACGAGCCCGCCGTGTACGCCACCGCCGTCGACGCGCTGCGGGTCGTCGCCGTCGGCGTCGCAGCCGCCGGGGTCACGCCGCTGGTCTCGGCCTACTTCCAGGCCCTCGGGCGGCCGCGCCCGTCGTACCTGCTGTCGATCGGGACCCTGGTCGCCCTCAAGGTCCCGCTCGTCCTGGTCCTCGGGCACACCGCCGGCACCACCGGGATATGGGTCGCGCTCGCCGCCGGAGACGTCCTCGCCGCGGTCGCCTCCGCGGCCGTCCTGAGGCACGTCCGCCGCCGCGCCGCCGCGCCGCCACGCCGACCTCCGAGCGCTGACGAGCCGTGACCCTCAGCGCAGCGGACGGACGTCGACCGCGTCCATGCCCGCGGTGAGCGCCGCCTGCAGCCCTTCGTCGCTGTCCTCGTAGACCAGGCAGCCCGCCGGGTCGACCCCCAGGAGCTCGGCCGCCCGCAGGAAGATGTCGGGGGCGGGCTTCCCGCGCGCGACGTCGCCCCGGGTGACGGTCACGTCGAAGAGGGAGCCCAGACCCAGCGCCCGCACCGTGGGGAGCACCGTCGCGGCGGTGCCGCCGGTCGCGAGCGCGGTCCGCCGGCGCCCGTGCTCGGCCCGGAGCACGTCGACGACGTGCCGGACCTCGCCGACCTCGTCGACGCGCTCGAGGAAGACCCGGTCGCGGGCCGCCGCGACGGCGTCGACGTCCACGTCGGTCTGCGCGAGGTCGGCGACCATGCGCACCATCTCCCGGGACGAGACCCCGGTGCGCGCGTCGAACCACCCCTGGTCCAGGGTCAGGCCGACCCCGTCGAGCGCCGTGCGGAGGACCTCGAAGTTGACCTGCTGGCTGTCGGCGACCGTGCCGTCCCAGTCGAACAGCAGCGCGACGTGACGGTCCGCAGGTCGAAGGTGCTCCGGTGTGCTCGCGCGCGCGACGACCGCGTCCCTGTGCATCGGGCCATGCTAGGTGCGTGGCCTGCCGCCACGCGCCCGGTCACCGCCGCAGGAGCGCCGTCTCGAGCTCCGGCAGCCGGCCGAACAGGTCGGGGAGGCCGTGCACGCCGTCGCGCACGACCTCGTGCGACAGCGCGAGGTCGGGGCCGGTCCCGGTCTCGACGTCCGTGAGGCACCGGAGGATGTTCCACCTCGTGTGTCCGGACCAGCCGCCGATCATGGACACGAACCAGCTCGGACCCGACGCCGGCAGCGTCCCACCCCCGGCGACGTAGCCGTCGAGGACCGAGCGGAAGACGTCGGGTTCGACGTCGTCGAAGCCGGGTCCCTTCGCGAGGCTGAGCGCGGTCGAGCCGAGCTCGGCGGACAGGTCGAGCGTGCCGGACAGCTCCCAGTCGAGCACCACCGGCCGGCCCTCGCGGGCGAGCAGGTTCCACGGGTGGATGTCCCGGTGGCTCAGCACGGCGGGGCCCGGCCGTTCGCACGTGTCGATCAGGTCGGCGATCGCGAGGAACGTCTCGACGTGGTCGGTGAGCTCGCCGGCCCACGGCTGCCCGGTCGCCACCGCCCGCTCGGCGAGCTCGGGCCAGTCCCGCGGTGCCGGCTCCTCGACGGTCATGTCGTCCCAGGGGACGTCGAGCGCGTGGAGGCGCGCGAGGATCTCGCCGATCTCGAACGCGAACGCGCGTGACACCGGCGCCTCGGGCACCCGCTCGCCCACGACCCACCGGTGCACGAGGGTGCGGGGGCCGGCCGAGATCGGCTCCGGCATCGGGATGCCGGCGGCGAAGGCGGCCCGCTCGAACCTGAGCACGTCCTCGACGGGAGAGGTGCGGCGGCGGTCGTCGAGGTTCAGCTCCTTGACCGCGAACGACCCCCGGTCGGTGTCGAGCCGGTACGTCCGGTGGGCGAACCCGCCGTCGACCCGGACCATCGGCCCGACCGGCGTGCCGAGATGCGACAGGTCCACCCCGCGCAATCTAGGCGCCGGCAGCGCTCGGCCGCAGGGTCACGACCTGCTCGTCGGGCGCGGGCTCGGTGACCGACTCGATCGTCAGGCCCGCCTCGGCCACCATGCGCGCCAGGTCGTCGGAGGCGTACCAGTGCAGGATCCAGTCGCGTTCGAGGACCTGGCCGCCGTCGGCGTCGCCGAGCTCGTAGCGGACACGGCTCGTGCGGGTCCGCGTCGCGGGGTCGTGGACCTCGCCGACGACGGCGAACGTCGCGCGGTAGCCGTCGTCCGTCACCGCCTCCCGGACGCGGCCGATCTCGTCGTCGGGCGTCGGCGGTGGCGTCCACAGCGGGACGAGCGCGGCTCCGCCCGGCAGGAGATGACGCCCGATCGCCCCGAGCGCCCGCGCCGCCGTCGCGTCGTCGGGCAGCAGGTTGAACGTGGGGCCGGCGAGGTAGATCGCCCGGAACCTGCGGTCGAGGGCGAGGTCCTCCATCCGCTGGTGGTGCACCGCCGGCGACAGGCCCTCCGCCGCGGCCTTCTCGAGGCACCGGCGCACCATGTCCTGCGACGAGTCGACGCCCTCGACGTCGAGACCCTGCCGGACGAGCTCGAGGAACGGTCCGACGTCGCCGCACCCGAGCTCGAGCGCGGGCTCACCCTCGGCCCGGACGAACGCGAGGTACGGCGCGGCGTCGAAGTGCGTCCCGCGCAGCAGGCCGTACACGTCGGCGACGATCCCGGTGTAGAAGTCGGCGGCGCTCACCGCGGCACCGTAGCTGCGCCGTCGCGCAGGTGGGCGACGTCGCCGACGGTGACGACGGCGCGGTTGTGGAAATACCCGTCCTCCCGGAGCGTCGTGATGCTGCCCGACGGCACCGGGAAGGCGACGTGGCCGGCGGCCTCGACGGGCATCCCGATCCAGGCGGCGACGACCAGGCCGGCGGTGAAGCCGTGGGTCACGACCACGAGCTCGTCGACGTCCTGCGCGAGCAGGTCCGTCATCGCGAGGTAGACGCGCACGGCCACGTCGAGCCGGGTCTCGGCGCCCGCCACGCCCTCGTGGTGACGGAGCCGGTCGCCGACGGCCGGCGGGGGCACGAACCGGGCGTCGAGCCACGCCTGCGGTCGCCCGCCCGCCTCGCCGTACGACTTCTCCCGCAGCCGCGCATCGAGCGTCGGGTCGACGCCCAGCGCGTCACCGATGACGGCGGCGGTCCGGCGCGTGCGCTGCAGGTCCGACGTCACGACGGCGACCTGGGCCGACCCGTCGATGCGGTCGCGCAGCGCCCGGGCGATCGCCACCGCCTCCCGCTCCCCGCGCGGGGTCAGGGCCGAGTCGAACTGGCCCCCCACCAGGCCGTCGACGTGGTGCGTCGCCTCGGGGTGCGTGACGACGCTGACGGTGCGCTCGCGCGGCGGCACCCGACCGGGGATCGGCGGGGGAGGGATGGTTCCCGGTGACGCGTTCACGGGCTCAACCTGCCACGACCTGACCCGAGAGTGAGATCCATGGCGGACCGACCGGAACGGGGCGTCGCTCCGGTGGACGTCAGCAGCAGGACTGCACGTAGGCCTGGATCTCTGCGAGGGCCTTCGCGATTCCCTCCCGGTCGGCCCGGTAGAACGTCGCCCGTCCCTCGCGTCGCGCGGCCAGCGCACCACCGGCGCGCAGCTGGGCGAGCTGCTCCGAAGCGGTCGACTGCCCGAGGTTCGCCCGGGCGGCGACGTCGTTCACGGACAGCTCGACGCCCTCGGAGAACAGGAGCAGGACCGACTGCCGGGTCGGGCTGGCGATCGCTCGGAGGAAGGCCTGCGTCTCGGTCCCGAGCGTGGGGGGCGTGCTCACGCCTGCATCGTAGTTCGTATCGACATATCGGAATATGCCGATATGATTTCCGGATGGTGGCGGAGACGCTCTGGGACGTCGTGGTGATCGGTGCCGGCCAGGCCGGCCTGGCGAGTGCTCGGGCCTTGCGGCGTCACGGTCTGCACACCGTGGTGCTGGAGTCCCGTGCGCAGCCGACCGGCTCGTGGCCCGGGTACTACGACAGCCTGCGGCTGTTCTCGCCCGCCCGTTTCAGTGCTCTCCCCGGGCTCCCGTTCCCCGGAGACCCGGATCGCTACCCCGCCCGCGACGACGTCGTGGCGTACCTGCGCGAGTACGCCGACCTGCTCGACGTCGAGATCCGGTGTGCGACGACGGTCGCGACCGTCGATCACGACCCGGAGGGCTTCGCGATGACGACGGAGGCGGGAGATGTGGTCCGGGGACGCGCGGTGGTGTCGGCGACCGGCGCCTTCACCCGGCCCGAGATCCCGGTCGTCCCCGGGGCCGGCCTGTTCGGCGGTGCGCAGCTGCACTCCGGCGCCTACCGCTCACCCGCCGCGTTCGCGGACCGACGGGTCGCGGTGGTCGGAGGCGGGAACTCCGCCGTGCAGATCGCGCACGAGCTGGCAGCCGTCGCCGACGTCACGCTCGTGACGCGATCACCGATCAGGTTCCGCCCGCAACGCATCGCCGGACGCGACGTGCACCTCTGGCTGCACCGGTCGGGGCTCGACATCGCGCCCGGCGCCGTGACCCGCAGACTCGTCCGCACGACCACGGTGCTCGACCCTGGCGGCTACGCGGCTGCGCTCGCCGCAGGTCGCATCCGTCAGCGCCCGATGTTCGAGGCGCTCGACGAGACCGGCGCACGCTGGGCCGACGGCGCCACGCAGCGGCTCGACGCGATCGTGTGGGCGACCGGCTTCCGACCCGCCCTCCAGCACCTGCGGCCGCTCGGTCTGGGTGACGATGCGCCGACCCACCGAGGCGGCGTGTCGACAACGGTGCCCGGCCTGGCGTTCGTCGGGCTGGAGATGCAGCGCTCGTTCTCCTCGAGCACCCTGCGCGGCGTCGGCCGCGACGCGGCGCACGTCGGTGCCCGCATCGCGGCTCGTCTCGGCGGTCGAGCTCGGGCGCTGCGTGGCCCGGCCGGCAGGCTGATTGCGCACGCGGGGCAAGCCTGAGCTCGTCGAGCAGCGTGAGCAGGGAGCTCACCGGCGCGCGAGAGCGTGGCGTGTGCTCAGGGCTCGTGCGCTCACGCGGTCAGCCGGGGCGGACGCGGAAGGGCGCTGTGCGCTCCGGAGGCGCGGAAGGCGTCGATCGCGAGCGCCGCCAGCCGGCGTGCGGCGACGGCGTGGTCGGCCGAGGGTCCGGAGGGCAGGGCGCGTGCGGCGAGGAGCACGAGGACGAGGTCGCCGACGACGAAGTCCCGGCGCAGGGCACCGGCCGCCTGGGCGCGCGCGGCGAGCCCGCCCAGGTCCCGCAGGAGGTCGGCGCGATGCTCGGTGAGCATCTCGAGGTCGGGGTCGGCGGACAGGAACACCTCGACGAACGCCCTGTGGTCGGCGTTCAGGGTGGTGAGCTCCTCGACGGCCGTGCGGAGTCCCCGCCACGGGTCGGGGTCGGCGCAGGCGTCGTCGACGACGGCGCGGCACGCGCGCATCTCCTCGGTGAACACCTCGACGACGAGGTGCTGCTTGGTGGGGAATCGTCGGTACACGGTCGCGGGACCGACGCCGGCCTTCCTCGCGATGTCCCGCATGGTCACGCCGAGGCCGCGCTCGGCGAACAGCTCGCGCGCCGCCTCGAGGGTCCTGTCGCGGTTGTCCCGCGCGTCGGCGCGCAGCATGTGAGGTGGATGCCCGGTCACGGCTCTCAGTCTCGCCCAAGTGGACTCATGCGTCCGTTAGCGTCCCGTCCGTCACTCAGGCGATGGACGAGGGAGCGGACCGTGCGAGCAGTGGTGATCCAGCAGTTCGGCGACCCCAGCGGCCTGCAGGTCGTCGAGCTGCCGGAGCCGTGCCCCGCGGCCGGGCAGGTCGTGATCGGCACGGAGGCGATCGGCGTCGGTGGCGTCGACGCGATGATCCGCCGGGGAACGCTCGGCCGGTCCGGGTCCAGCACGGGCGTGGTGCCCGGCAGCGAGGTCGCCGGGACGGTGACGCGCGTCGGCGACGGCGTGGACCGGGCGTGGGTCGGGCGTCGCGTCTGGGCGTTCACCGGGGTCGGCGGCGCGTACGCCGAGCGGGCCGTGGCGGCGGTCGCCGACGTGGTCGCCCTTCCCGACGGCCTGTCCTCGGTCGAGGCGGTCACCCTCGGGAGCGCGGTCCCGGTCGCGCACTTCGCCCTCGCGCACGGCCGGTTTGCCCCGGGCGATTCGGTCCTCGTCCGTGGGGCGGCAGGCAGCATCGGGATCGCCGCGGTCCAGCTCGCCGTGCGCGGCGGAGCAGGCGCCGTCGCCGTCACGACGTCGTCGCAGCGGCGCGGGTCGAGGCTCCGCGAGCTCGGCGCGACGCACGTCCTCGACCGCGCCGGGGACGGCGACGCCACGGCGCCCCCGTCGTTCGACGTGGTCGTCGACGTCGTCGGCGGGCCCGACCTGCCGTCCTTCCTGGACCGCCTCGCACCGAACGGGCGGCTCGTCTCCGTCGGCATGGTCGCCGGCTTCCCGCCGGCGGACTTCGGCGTGCGCCTGCTCGAGACGTTCCAGCAGTCGCGCTCGTTCGCCACGTTCAGCCTGAGCACCGTCCCGGTGGCGGACCGCGACCGGGTCCGCTCCGAGTCCTTCACCGCGGCAGCGGGCGGCGGGCTCTCCGCCGTCGTCGACGACGTCCTCCCTCTCGACTCGGCCGCCGAGGCCCACCACCGGATGGACGCGGGCGACGTGTTCGGCCGGATCGTCCTCACGCCTCGATGACGTCCCGGATGCCGGATCCCGTTTGCGCAGGTCGAGGTCCGTCGCGAACCTTGGCGCAGGCGGTGCGATGCCGAGGGGGGACCATGCGCATCGGTGGGGGACGCACGACGGTCGAGACGGACCGCCAGGATGCAGCAGCACGACCGGGTCACGCCCGTGCGCGCCCACCCGCCGCGGCCGGCGTCCTCGGGGCGCAGCGGCTCCTGCTCCTTCAGGGGACCGCCGGGAACCGCGCGGTCGGCAGCCTGCTGACGGCGGGCGTCAGCGTGCAGCGCGACCCGGCGACCTGGCAGGCGGACACCGCCGCCCTCGTCCTCCTCCCGTCCGGCAACGCGCGCACGTCGTTCTGGCCGCCCGTGGTGGCCGCCGTGCAGGCCTACGGCGGGCTGCGCGCCGACGACCACGCGGGCCGCGCCGCGACGCTCGCCCAGCTCGAGACCGCCATCGCCGCGTGGCGGGCGAACCAGAAGAAGAACTGGACCTCGAACGACCTGGACAAGCGGAAGGCGGCGGCCGTCGGGACGCTCGACAGGCTCATCAGGGCGGAACGGGACGAGCTCGCCCGGCCTGCGGCCCCCGCCGCGGCACCGCAGCCCGTGCCGTCGAACCGCGCGGCCCCCGCCCCCGTCCGGGCACCCTGGCGTGACGAGCCGGACCAGCACGAGGACCTCGTGTTCGACCTGGACCTGGTGGAGTCGCCGAGTCCGGGGGACCGTGTGCCCGTCCCGGCGCCGGCACCGGGCCCGAAGCCGGCCCCGGCCGCAGTGCCCGGCACCGGGAGCGCACCCGAGGAGAGCGAGACGGCGACGCCGAGCGGTTCCATGGCCGCGGCCCGGGCGCTGCTGGCGAAGAAGGGCGTCCGGTCCCTGCCCCCGGGCGTCTTCCTGCGGGTGCACCTGACCAAGCGCGAGTACGTCGACGACATCAACGAGGAAGGTCTGGTCGCGGGGAAGAAGGAGGGGATCGGGCAGCCCGAGGATCGCAGCCGCGACCCCCACCACATCTACGCGCTGGACCTGAGCGCCGGGGGAGGCGGGACGACCGGGGCCGTCAGCTCGGAGGCCGGTGGTGGCGCCGTGGGCCTGATCAGCACGGCAGCCGGGGACAGGGACGTCAACTACCCGAAAGGGGGCGCCGTGCGCTACGGCCCGGCCGCCCCGCCGATCCGGACGCGCGCGCCTGCCGCGGCCGGCGCCGAGGAGCCCGGCGCGTACACGTTCCCGCTGCCCCTGACCCCGCGCAGCGTGAGCGCGCTGACCCTCTTCGTGAACGAGCGCCTCCCCGCCGCCGCCCGGATGAGTCCCGACGCGGTCGTCGACGCCGTGAACGTGGCTCTCGTGCGGCACTCGCCCATGGTCTTCGCCGGGGTGGTCGCACCGCAGGGGCCGCCGTCGCACTCGTGAGGCGCCGGCCTCAGCCGTACCGTTCGACGAGCGCGCCGCCGATCGAGGCCAGACGACCCCGCACCCCCGGAGGGCCGGTCACCTCGAGCCACTCGACCAGTCCGCAGAGCTCCCCGGCGAGCACGTACTCGTCCTGGCCGCGGATCACGACCTCGATGCGGCCGTCGGTCGTCGAACCTCCCACCTCGAGCCGACCGCCGAACGCCATCCGGAGCACGCCGATCCCATGGGGCACGCACAGCGCCCGGACCTCCAGGGGTGTGCGTCGGCGGTCGACCTCGTCGGCGATCTCACGCCAGCTCTCGGCGAGGTCGAAGTCCTGCGGCCGGTCCACGGGGTCGTCGGTCGGGTCGACGGACGAGACGCGGTCGACCCGGAAGGTCCGCCGGCCGGCCTCGGTGCGCGAGACGAGGTACCACGCGGTCCCCTTGGCGACGATGCCCAGCGGGTGGACGGTCCGCTCGGTCAGGGCGCCGTCGCGGTCGACGTAGCCGAGCCGGACCTGGACGCCGCGGATCACGGCGTCCTGGAGCTCGTCGAGGAACCGCGGTGGTGGGTGCTCGACCCGACTCGATCCCCACTGCTGCGCGTCCATGACCAACGACGACGCCGCTGCCTCGGCCTGCTCCCGGAAGGGCTCCGGCAAGGCACGCACGAGCTTGCGCAGCGCTGCCTTCACGGCCGGCGTCGCGGCCGACGCCGGGCCGGCGACCAGGAACAGTGCGCGGGCCTCGCTCGCGGTCAACCCGGACAGGTCGGTGCGGGCGCCGCCCACGAGCCGCCAACCGCCGCCTCGGCCCTGCGTCGAGTACACGGGCACCCCGGCCATGCCCAGGGCGTCGAGGTCACGGCGGGCGGTGCGCTCGGAGACCTCCAGCTCCCGGGCGACCTCCGCCGCCGTCACGTGCTCACGCTGCTGCAGCAGCAGGAGGACGGCCATCAGCCGGTCGGCTCGCACGGGACAACACTCGCATGGGAAACCGGTCACGAGGTGACCGGTTTCGGTCCCCACGATGGCTCCATGACCTCACCGACGAGTCCGACCGTCCACCACTTCCCCGCCCCCACGCTCGTGGCCGTCAACGGCGTGGAGCTCGAAGTCTTCGAAGCCGGCCGGCACCACGCAGGACGTCCGATCGTGCTCTGCCACGGCTGGCCGGAGCACGCGTCCTCCTGGCGCCACCAGGTGCCCGCCCTCGTCGCGGCGGGCTACCACGTCATCGTCCCGAACCAGCGGGGCTACGGGCGCTCGTCCCGTCCCACCGAGGTGACGGACTACGACATCGAGCACCTGACGGGCGACCTCGTCGCGCTGCTCGACCACTACGGGTACGACGACGCCACCTTCGTCGGGCACGACTGGGGCGCCATGGTCGTCTGGGGGCTGGCCGTGCTGCACCCGCACCGCGTGAACAGGGTGGTCAACCTGAGCCTGCCCTACCAGGAGCGCGGCGAGGTGCCCTGGATCGAGCTCATGGAGGCCGTGCTCGGGGACGACTTCTACTTCGTCCACTTCAACCGGCAGCCGGGTGTCGCGGACGCCGTGCTCGACGAGAACGCGTCCCGGTTCCTGCGGAACCTGTACCGGAAGGACGAGCCGCCCGCCGAGCCTGCGCCGGGCATGGTGATGATCGACCTCGCCCGAGCCGGGACGCCGCGCGGGGAGCCCGTCATGAGCGACGACGAGCTGGCCGTGGTCGTCTCCGCCTTCGAGTCGTCGGGGTTCACGGGCAGCATCAACTGGTACCGGAACCTCGACCGCAACTGGCACCTGCTGGCGGACGTGGACCCCGTCGTCCACCAGCCCACCCTCATGATCTACGGCGCCCGGGACACCGTCGCGAGGTCGCAGAACCTGGCCGCGTTCGTGCCCGACGTCGAGGAGGTCACCCTGGACTGCGGTCACTGGATCCAGCAGGAGAAGCCGGAGGAGACGAACCAAGCGATCCTCGAGTGGCTGCGACGTCGGGACGGCTAGAGCCCCGTCAGCAGGCGTCGAGGAGGTGGCTGCCGAGCGCGGCCGGCAGGTGGCGCGTGCGGGCGGGATCCACGTCCGAGACGGCATCCCGTCGGCGCGCTCCTCCCTGGCAGCCTGACGCCGTGACCGACTACGACGCCCGGCTCGTCGACCTCTACGACGGGGACAACCCCGACGGCCCCGACCACGACTTCTACCGCACGCTGGCCGACGAGCTCGGGGCGTCGTCGATCCTCGACCTCGGGTGCGGGACGGGCATCCTCACGGTCACGTTCGCCCGGCCGGGGCGACGGGTCGTCGGCGTCGACCCGTCGGCGACCATGCTCGCCCACGCGTCCCGACGCCCGGGCGGCGACGGTGTGCGGTGGGTGCTCGGGGACAGCCGGGACGTCCCGCCGGGGCCGTTCGACCTGGCCGTCATGACCGGCAACGTCGCGCAGCACATCGCAGAGGCCGACTGGGAGCAGGCGCTGCGTGACGTCCACCGCGCCCTCGCCCCCGGCGGTGTCCTCGCGTTCGAGAGCCGCAACCCGGCGGCGCGTGCGTGGGAGCGGTGGGCGGGCGAGCCCACGGTCCGGACCACCGTGCACGGCCCGCTGCGCGAGTGGTTCGACGTCACGGAGCTCGAGGGTGGTGCCGTGCGGCTCACGGCGCACAACGTCTTCGAGTCGAGCGGCGAGCACGTCGTCGAGGAGCAGGTGCTCACGTTCCGGAGCCGCGAGGCCATCGAGCGGTCGCTGACCGCGGCGGGGTTCGTCGTCGACGCGGTGTGGGGCGACTGGGACCGAGGTGCCTGGTCGGCGGACGGACCGCTCGTCGTCGTCCGGGCCCACCGCGGCTGAGCGCCCGGATGCCTCGTCGACGCGCGCTGCTGCCACGGGCGACGCCCACCGCCGCAGGGTTGTCCGCCCGAGCGGTGACCGCGCTGCTGGACCGGCTGGAGGCGAGCCCCGTCGAGCTGCACTCGATCATGCTCGTGCGCCACGGCCACGTCGTCGCCGAAGGCTGGTCGGCGCCCTACTCGGCCGGCCGGCCGCACCTCCTGTACTCACTGACGAAGTCGTTCACCTCGGTCGCCGTCGGGCTCGCCATCGCGGACGGCCTGCTCGCGCTCGACGACCGGGTGGTCGACGTGCTGCCCGACCACGTCCCGGCCGACGTCTCGGAGCAGGGACGTCGCCTCACCGTGCACCACCTGAGTGGCGGGAGAGCTCGCCGCTCGGTCGCCCGGTCGTCGCGTCCGGCGCCTGGCAGGGGAGCACGTTCGTCGTCGACCTGTGCGTCATCACCACCCCGCACCGGGTCCGGGTGGTGATCGACGGCTCCACCGGTACGGCGGTCGCGACGTGGGTCACCGTGCCCCTGACCGGCCCCGACCTGGTGCTGCACCTGCGGTCGCCGCTGATGACGCGACCCGACGTCGCCTAGCCGGCGGACCCGTCAACCCGAGCAGTCCTGGGCCGTGACGGTCCGGAACGGGTCGGCGGCCGCGACGAGGGCGCGACGTCCGACGGGGCGGACGGCACCGTGACCTGGTACGACGCGGACAAGGGCTTCGGGTTCGTCACGCCCGACTCCGGCGGCGAGGACGTCTTCGTCCACGTCCGGGCCCTGGCCGGCGGTCTGAGCGAGCTGGCCGACGGGGACCGCGTGACGTACGAGGTCACCGAGGGCGAGCGCGG
>NZ_BONK01000022.1 GCF_016862675.1 Cellulomonas chitinilytica
ACGACGACGGTGGCGGGGGAGAACGCGGTCCGTTCGTTCTCGGCGTCGGCGGGTCAGCTGGTGACGTTGACGGTCAGCGGGAACACGATCGATGAGGTCGATGTGGCGGTGCGCAGCCCGCAGGGCTCGACGGTGGGTGGGGGTGTGGTCCGCGGGCCCGAGCACTTCTTCGACACGATGACGTTGCTGGTGGACGGCACGTACACGGTGGTGGTCGATCCGCGCGAGCAGTTCACCGGGTCGTTGACGTTCCTGTTGACCTCGGTGGGGCTGACGCCCGTCGCCGGGCCGTTCCCCCTGCTCAACCAGTGGCCGGCGCTCCGCGACCGGCGGACACGCTTCCCGGCACCGCCTCAGCCTGTCAGCCCGGATCGCGCCGAGGTCGAGCGTGGCGGCCGGGCGAGTCGTGGCACGCCGATGCGGTTCGATCGGTCGAGCACCCCGATCTCGGGCCTGGTCACCGAGACACCGGTCGACCCAGCGGCCGCGACCGGGACACCGGTCGATCCGGCGGCGGTGACCGCGGCAGCCGTCGTTCCGTCGGTCGTGACGGAGGTCGTCGACGGTCGGCACCGGCTGTCGCTCACCGATGCCGAGCTCCTGGCGAACGACCGACCCGGCCCTGACGACGAGGCGACGCAGCGGCTGACCGTCACGGGCGTCACCGCGACGTCCGAGACCCATGGCACGCTCGATCGGACCGCCGACGGGACCATCCACTACACGCCGGAGGACGGCTTCCTCGGGCAGGCGAGGTTCGCCTACACGGTCTGTGACGACGGGACGACCGCCAGCGCCGCGGACTCGCAGTGCTCCGAGGGCACGGTCTCGGTCGTCGTCGTCCCGAACAGTCCGCCCACGGCGGACGACCAGCGGGTGACCACGGTCGAGGACACCTCGGTGCCCGTCGTCCTTGTGGGCGCCGACCCGGACGAGGACCCGGTCACCTTCGTCGTCGTCCGGCCGCCGGCGCACGGCAGGCTCGCCGGCACCCCGCCGCGGCTGACGTACACGCCACCTACGGACTTCACCGGCGCGGACAGCTTCACCGTGGCCGCCGACGACGGGCAGGACCTCTCGACGCCCGCCACGGTCAGCGTCACGATCACCGAGGTCAACGACGCGCCCGTGACGAGCGACGACGTCGCGTCCACCACACCGGGGGCGGCGCTGACCTTCGCCCCGACGACACTCACCGGCAACGACAGCGCAGGCCCGGCCGCCGAGCTCCGTCAGACGCTGACGCTCGACGAGGTCCAGGCGTCCGCCGCCACGCACGGGCAGGTGACCCGCCGCGGTGACGGCACCGTGACGTACACGCCGGCCGCCGGCTTCGAGGGGTCAGCCTCGTTCGAGTACGTGGCCTGCGACGACGGGACGACAGCCGGCGAACCGGACCCCCGGTGCTCCACCGGCCGGGTGGCCGTCGACGTCCGCGCCGACGCCCCACCGACCGCCGTCCCCCAGACGGTGACGGTCCCCGCCGGAGCGCCGACCGACGTGGTGCTGCGCGGCAGCGACCCCGAGGGCGACACGCTCACGTTCGCCGTCACGTCGCCCCCGGCGCACGGCACCCTCACCGGCACCCCGCCCGCCCTCGTCTACACGCCCGAGAGCGGCTTCGCGGGTACCGACGCCTTCACCTTCACGGTGAGCGACGCCCGCAGCACGTCCGCACCGGTCACGGTCACCCTCGTGGTCGTCCCGGGCGTCCCGCCGGTCATCGGGCCCGACTCCGCGGTCGTCTCCCCAGGCGGCTCCGTCCTCATCGACGTGCTGGCGAACGACACCGCCACCGCGGGCCTGGACCCCGGCACGCTCGAGGTCACCGTCGCGCCCGAACGTGGCACCGCGACGGTCGAGAACGGTGCCGTCCGCTACACGGCCGCCGCGGAGGGAACCGACCCGGCCGTCTTCGGGTACCGGGTGTGCGACACCCTCGGCGTGTGCGGTGAGGGCACGGTCCAGGTCCGGGTGCAGGGGCCGAACAGGCCTCCGGCTGCCGCCGACGACGAGTACGCGGTGGACGTCGACGGCACGCTGACCGTCCCGGCGCCCGGCGTGCTGGCCAACGACGCCGACCCCGACGCGAACGACGCGGTGCACGTCCGGCTCGTGACGGGCGTGGGTGCCGGGAACCTCCTGCTGGACGGTTCCGGCGCGTTCACGTACACCCCGGCCCCCGACTACGCGGGCCACGACTCCTTCACGTACCGGGTGGTCGACCGGGCCGGTGAGTCCTCGCCGCCCGCGACGGTGCGCCTGGCCATCACCCTGGACGGCCTGCTCGCCGGGGACGACTCGTACAGCGTCACCCGGGACAACGCCCTCACGGTGCCCGCACCGGGCGTGCTCGCCAACGACGTCGACACCCGCTCGAGCGGCGTCCTCACGGCCACGATCGAGTCCGGTCCTCAGCGCGGCACGGTCGCGCTCTCCGCCGACGGGTCGGTGGACTACACCCCGGACCCGGGCTACGTCGGGCCGGACTCGTTCACGTACACGACGACGACAGTCGCCGGGGTCACGTCACTCCCGGCACGGGTCGCTCTGGCGGTCACCGAACCCCCAGGACCGGTGCCGAGCATCTCGGGGCTCAGCCCCGCGGACGGTGGCCGCGTGACCGGCCCCGTACCCGTCACCGCGCGGTTCGCCCCGCCGGCGGGGCAGACCCTGGACCGGTGGGCGGTGTGGGTCCGCAACGTCGACGACGGCACCCCGACGATCCTCGCGGAGGGCGACGGCGCACCGCCGACCGAGCTCGGCACCTTCGACCCCACCACCGTGGCGAACGGCACCTACCAGATCCGGGTCGAGGTGACCGCCACCGGAGGCGGCGCCAGCACCGCCACGTCGACCGTCGTCGTCGCCGGCGACATGAAGCTCGGCGACTACGCCACGACCTACCTCGACACCGAGGCGATGCTCGGCGGCATCCCGGTGCAGATCCTGCGGACGTACGACACCACCGACCGGAGTCGCGGCGACTTCGGGACGGGATGGCGGCTGGAGCTGTCCAGCTACCACGCCGCGCCGAACGGCCGGCTAGGGCAGGGCGGCTGGTTCACCGAGGCCGCCGGGTTCCCGTTCACACAGCTGCAATTCCGGTCCACCGTCGCGCACTACGTGACGGTCACGTCCCCGCACGGCGGCGTCGAGGTGTTCGACCTGACACCGGAACCGTCGTCGCCGCTCCTCGGGCTCACCACGCCCGCCTACACGGCGCGCCCCGGCACGGGCACGACCTCGACCCTGGAGGACGTCGACTCACCGGTGCTCGCGCTGGGCGCCCGATCTCTGCGTGGTTTCCTCACCGGCGAGGTGTACGACCCGGAGGTGTTCCGGCTGACCACCAAGGACGGCACCGTCCTGCTCATCGACCGGTACGACGGCGTGCGCTCCATCACTGACCGCCTGGACAACCAGCTCGTCCTCGACGAGACGGGCGTGCACTCCGAAGGGGCCGCGATCGCGATCGACCGTGACGGCGCAGGTCGGGTCACCGCCCTGGTCGGGCCGAGCGGCGAGCGGACTGGGTACACCTACGACGCAGCGGGCAACCTCGGCACGTTCACCGCCCGCAACGGCGCGGTGGACAGGTTCACGTACGACGACCGGCACCGGCTTCTCGCCGTCGACGGCCCCGGCGGCCTCCGTCTGCGCACCCTGACGTACGGTCCCGACGGCCGGCTGGCCACGATCACCGACGGAGCCGGGAACACGCAGGACGTGTCGTCGGACGTCGACGGCCGTCAGGAGGTCACCACCTCGGCGTCCGGCCGGCTCAACACGATCAGGACCTACGGGACCGACGGGTTGATCGCAGCCGAGCAGCGGGTCGGAGACGGCGAGACGCGGACGACCCGTTACGAGTACGACGCCGAGACCCGCCTGACCCGGGTGACGTCGCCGATGGGTCGCACGACGGAGCTCGGCTACGACACCGCCAGCAACCTGATCACCTACCGGAACGCGCTCGGCGAGACGTGGACGTTCGCGTACGACGACCTGAACCTGCGCACGCGATCGACGAGCCCGGGCGGCGTCGTCGTCGAGTCCGCGACCTACGACCCCGACACCGGTGTTCCGCTCACGACGACCGAGCGCGGCGGGCTCGTCACGACGTACCACTACGACGCGGACGGCCAGGTCACCTCGGTGGACGACGACCGTGGCACGACCGCGTACACGTGGGACGCCGCCGGGAACGTCGAGACGGTGACCGATGCGGCCGGTGCCGTCACGTCGTACACCTACGACCCGTCGGGCAACGTCGCCACCGTCACGACCTTCGACGGTCGGACGCGCTACGAGCGCGGGTCGACCGGTGACGTGACCGCGATCGTCGCACCCGACGGGTCCACCCGCAGGTTCGACTACGACGCGTCCGGGCGGCTGAAGACGGAGACCGACCCCGCCGGCCGTTCCACGGGCTACACCTACGACCGCGCGGGGGACGTGGAGAGCGTCACGGCGCGGACCGGCGACGTCACGTCCTACGACTACGACGCCGACGGCTTCCTCACCTCGGTGACCTTCGCGGGCGGCGCGGCCACCACGATCGACAACGACGCCTTCGGCCGGCGCCACGCCGTCACCGACGCCGACTCGGTCGTCGTTCTGGGGTACGACGACGACGACAACCTGGTCGAGGAACGGACGACCGGCAACGGTGGTGACGGCAGGCCCGACGTGACGCTGTCGTACGCGCACGACGCGGCCTCGCGGCTGACCGGGCTGACCGGGCCCGGCGGGACCGTGACCTACGGCTACGACGCCGCCGGTCTCCTCGACGAGCTCGTCGACACGCAGGGCGGCACCTTCGGTCTCACCTACGACTCGGCCGGACGGCTCGACGAGCTGGCCCGCCCGAACGGCGTCGACGACGACCTCCGCTACGAGCCGCGTGGGCTCCTGGCGCGGGTGGCGACGTCGCCCGACGGAGTCGTCCAGTCGACCGAGTACACGTTCGACGGGCTGGGCCGGCGAGGGACGTCCACCGACGGCCAGGGCACGCACTCGTACGAGTACGACCCTGCGGACCGCCTGGTGACGGCGACCCACCCGGCGGCGTCCGGGCTCCCGGACGAGGCCTTCACCTACGACGCCGTCGGCGACCGGACGTCGTGGGCCGGATCCCCGGCCGCCACCGTCACCTACGACACCGGCAACCGGCTCACCTCGGACGGGACGTACGACTACGCCTGGGACGCCGAGGGTCGGCTGGTCTCCCGCCAGGAACGCGCCAGCGGCGACACCACGACCTACAGGTGGGACGGTGCCGGCCTGCTGGTCGGGATCGACCACCCGGACGGCACCGTCTCCACGTACCGCTACGACGGCCTCGGGCGGCGGACCGAGGTCGACGAGGGTGGAACGGTCCGCCGGTACGTCTACGACGGGTGGAACATCCACCTCGAGTACGACGGCACCGACACGCTGCGGGCGACCTACACGACCGGCCTGGCCACAGGCGAGATCTACTCGGTCACGCGCGACGGAGCCACGACCTACCCGCTCGTGGACGGGCTGGGGAGCGTCGTCGCCTGGACCGATGCCGACGGCGGTGTCGTCGGTCGGACGAGCTACGACGCGTTCGGCAACAGCTCGGCCTCCGGCACGGTCGACGACACCTATGCGTACACGGGGTACCAGCAGGATGCGTCGGGCCTCTTCTACGCCCGCTTCCGGTACTACGACCCGGCTGTCGGGCGGTTCCTCAGCGAGGACCCCGAGCTCAACCTCAACGTCTACGCCTACGCCGAGAACTGCCCGACCCAGTACATCGACCCGCTCGGCCGGCAGGCGACCAGCGAACGGATCACCATCGAGTGCAAGTCGACGTTCAACGCGATCGACGCGGCTCGCAAGATCAACGCGCTCAAGAAGGCATCGAAGGCCGGACTGCTCGTCCGGTCCGCCGGCCGTGCGAACACGGCGGTCCGGAAGGCCGCCGGAGCCGCTCAGGCCGCCTTCCGCAAGGGTCTGCCGGCGGGGGTCGACGCCGACCACATCATCGAGCTGGTCCTCGGCGGGGCGGCGGATGCCCTCTGGCCGTTGGACGCCTCGACCAACCGCAGCATCGGCGCGCAGATCGGCGCGGCCGTCAGGAAGATCCCCATAGGCACGAGGATCACGATCGCCACCGTAAATTGTTGACCATGCTCGACCGCCTCCAGCGTCACCTCGGCCTGGACGTCCGACGTCCCGACGGCGACGCGAGCGCCCGGACGCTCACCGGCCCGGACTCCCTGCTGCGGGCGTTCGGTGGCGCATCGTTCGGCGGTGGCGCCTACCGCATCCACGCGCCGCGCGACGTCGCTCGCCTGACCGCGATGGCCCGCGAGGCCTTCCCGGACCTCGGCCCGGGCACGACCTGCATCGGCTCGACCTGGTGCGGCGACCAGATCGCCGTGACGGACACGAGCGACGGGCCGACCGTCCAGGTTCTCGACATCGCGTGGGGCGAGGCGACCGACACAGGGCTGAACCTCGAGGGGTTCCACGAGCACCTGCTCGTGACCTCCACCGACGTGGTGCTGCACGTGTCGCTCTACCGAGCGTGGCGCCGTGCCGGGGGAGCCGTGCCGGGCCCCGACCAGTGCGTCGCCTTCGCGGTGCCCTTGTTCCTCGGCGGCGCCGAGGAGCTCGCGAACCTCGACCTGACGTCGCTCGACGTGACGTGGGGCGTGAACGGCCAGCTGCTCGCACAGGTGCGCGACCTCCCGCCCGGCACGGCCATCGGAGAGATCACCGTCGTCGGCCCGGACGACCCGCTCTAGTTGTACTGACCCGCAGCGTTGTTGACGCGGTCGATGGGTCGTTGGCCGCCGATGCCGAGGTGGGGTCGGTCCGCGTCCTTCTCCACCGACTCGATCGTCGCGGGGGCCAGGAGGCGGCATGCGGCCGCGCCGTCCGCGCCGTCGATCGCGGTGTAGAACGCGGTGGCTGTGCCCGCCGCCGCGGACGACGTCGGTGCGGCGAGCGTGCAGGCGCTCGTCGCGAGAGCGATCACCGCTCCCGCGGCGAGCCCGAGGCTCAGGCATCGTCGCAGGTCACGTCCGTGGGTCACCGGCCGATCGTAGGTCTGCGCCCTCCGAGGGGCGCGCCGAGCCAGGCGATCCCCACGACGGACCGCTCAGCCGCTGACCCGGTCCAGGTGCTGCAGCAGGTCGTGCGCGGCGAGCTCGACGTCCTTGTGCCGCCACTCGGACGCCCGGTACACGCAGGCGGTCAGCGCCGTGCGGTGCACCCGCCGGAAGTCACCGGCGACGAACGCGTACCGCGCTTTGGTCTCGTCGCTCGCGCCGTCGGTCAGCCCGAGGTGCCACGCGGCGTAGTCGTCCCACGAGTGCTTCTCGAGGTACGCGTTCTGTGCGTCCGCGTCCGGCTGGGCCTCAAGCCAGTCGCTGTCCAGCACGTACTGGTGCGCGTCGATCATCGAGCGGACGTGCGCCACGCCAGCAGGGTTCACCTCGTACGACGCCATCTCAGGCTCTCACTCCGGCTCGGCCCCGGTGGTATCGGTCGGGTAGATCTTGCGCGCCGGGACGTCCTGGTTGTCGCCCTGCGATCGACGGCTCGGCGAGATGTCGTCACAGGTCGCAGTCGCACAAGAAGCTGTACTCGACGACCTGCTCTCCCTCCTCAGGCCGGGCCCACGCCTCAGCCTCCGCCGGTGAGGCAAACCTGCGGCCGGCCAGCCGACCGTTCGCGAGCAGCACACCGACCTCAATCTGAGTCCGAGGGTCGTCGGGGTCGCCCTCGATCCATCTCTTCCGGTCAGCCACGCGGAGTCCCCCATCAGCAGTCGTCGCACTCATCGTGCGCGTCAAGACCTGGGTGGGCAACGCGGCCGGGCTGCTCGGGCGGAGCGCGACGGGCGCCCAGGCGCCGCTCGTCTGCTCACGGGATGCGGTGCATAGGCCCGAGGACGCGCGGGGTAGGTTGAAGGAGCCACACCACGCGAGTCACGTCGGTGTGGGGCAGACGTTGGTCCCCGCGTTTTCCCCACGAAAACGTCTCGCGAGGATGCTCGATGACGCACCTGGATGTGCGCTCCGGCGGTGCACCGTGAGGGCTACAACCGCAGATCATGCACGGTTTCGCCAGACGAGGCCGGGTGAACAAGAGCCGAGCAAGACGACCTCGGATTCTTCAAGGGGTCGCAGGTTCAAATCCTGTCAGCCCGACCGCCTCAGGCCTGGTGAGACGGTGTCTCACCAGGCCTGAGGCGTCTCTGGGGATGCCCAACCCCGCGTCTTGCCCGAGCTTCGGGGCCGCCCGCGGTGGCCCGCGGCAGGTCACGCACGCGACAGTGGGCATCGGTGTGCACCGCCGTCGCGTGTCGCGCAGCGGCTCGCACACCCGCGTGCATGAACACGAACACGCCACCCCCGCAGCCCTCGTGAGCTCGCCGCTCGACGGCCTCGAGCCGCTCCTGGGCAACGGCCCGCCCGGGTGACCCGCGGGTGGCGCCCTCGGACCTCTGGTCCGGTGCGGGGCCGCACCGATAGCGTGACGACCACCGAGGTCCACGTCGACCGGGAGGGCCGCCGCCATGCGATCCGTGGTCGTCACGGGCGCGTCGACCGGCATCGGCCGCGCGATCACTGCCGCGCTCGTGGCAGCACGCTTCCACGTCTGGGCGACGGTGCGCCGGCCCGAGGACGCCGCGAGCCTGCTGGCCGAGCACGGCGACGCGGTCACGACGCTCCTTGTCGACATCACCGACGAGGTCGCGGTGCACGCCGCGGGCGAGCAGGTCCGCTCGGCCGGACCGCTGTACGCCCTGGTCAACAACGCTGGCGCCGCACTGCCGGGGCCGCTCGAGCACCTGCCGCTCGACGTCCTTCGCCGCCAGCTCGAGGTGAACCTCGTCGCCCAGTTGTCGGTGACGCAGGCGATGCTGCCCGCACTGCGCGCGAGCCGCGACGCCGGCAGGGACGCGCGGATCGTGATGATCGGGTCGATCGGCGGTCGGATCGCCGGACCGGTGCTCGGCGCTTACAACGCGGCGAAGTTCGGTGTCGTCGGGCTGACGGGATCGCTGCGCGCCGAGCTCTCGCCGTGGGGCATCCGCGTCCTGCTCGTCGAGCCCGGCGCGATCGCCACACCGATCTGGTCGCGCGGCGCTGCCGCCGGACAGGTGGTCGCGGACGCGATGCCGCCCGATGCGATCGAGCGCTACCGCGGCCAGATCGACCGGGCCATGGCGAATGCGCGCCGCAGCGCGGTGCGCGGCGCGCCGCCCGAGCGTGTGGCCGACGTGGTCGTGCGTGCGCTCCTCGACCGGAACCCGGCACCGCGGCGCGTCGTGGGGCGGGACGCCCGGCTCGTCGCCGCGCTGGTGCGGGTGCTGCCGCACCGCGTGGTCTACCGCCTCACGGCGGCCCGCCGGTGAGCACGCTCGCCGGAGCCCAGCCCGGCGTGGCGCCCAGTCGGCGCACGCCACATCGACCGGAGTCCTGCCGATCGGAGGTGCTAGATCACGTACGACGCTCAGCGCCGGTCGTGCCCGCCGACGTTGGTGCGTTCGCCATGCTCCGGGCCTTTCGTCACGCCACTGGACACGATCCACGTCCTGCCAGACCGCGCGCGCTGGTGGTCGTAGCCGGCGGGTGACAGGCGGCATCTGCGGAGCGACACCAAGACGATCGGGGAGCCGAGGACGGGAATCGAACCGGCGCCGCCCATGTGAACACACCCGGCGCATGACGCGCTGACTGTACAGATGCATCCGTCGGGCGGCGGTGGTCACCCCGCGGGGCCGCGAGAACGCGCGCGTGACCGCGGCGACCCCATCGCGCGCACGACCGAGCGAGGCATCACCCGGGCCGCGCCCGACCCCAGCCGGTACCGCATGCTGGGCGTGGAGATGACGGCGCCGCGCCGGACGTCGGCAAGCGCGGTACCGACGACGTCGTCGGCGTGCAACCAGGCGATCTCGGGCAGCCACGTCATGTCGATGCCGGCCCGTTCGTGAAACTCGGTGTGGACGAACCCGGGGCACACGACCGTCGCGGTGACTCCGGTGCCCCGCAGCTCGACGGCGAGGCCCTCGGTGAACGTCCGAACCCACGCCTTGTGCGCGGAGTACGTGCCGAGGGTGATGAGCGCGGCGACCGACGCGACGTTGAGGATGGCACCGCGCCCGCGTGCGGTCATGTGACCGACGGCGGCGTGCGACAGGACCAGGACGCAGCGGACCATGAGGTCGAACACGGCCTCCTCGCGCACCGGGTCGCCGCCGACGAACCGTTGCCCGGGGGCGGCACCGGCGTTGTTGACGAGCAGCCCGACCGGCCGCTCGGTCGACCGGAGCCGCTCGGCGACGCGCTCGACGTCGTGGCGGACCGACAGGTCCACGACGAGGATCTCGGTGTGGATGCCCGCAACGGCGTGCAGCTGACCGGCGAGCCGCTCGAGCCGCTCGAAGTCCCGGTCGACGAGGACCAGGTCGTGGCGGGCGGTGGCGAGCTGCCAGGCGAACTCGAGCCCCAGCCCGGCCGCCGCCCCCGTGATCAATGCGGTGCCCACGACACCTACGGTAGAGCGGGCACCACGGTTGGCGTGGCCGGCGGGCGGTGAGGGCCGTGGTGGACATTCAGTGGACACTCGCCGCTCGCGGCGCGGGCCGCGTGCAGGTCGTGCCGGTCGTGGTCCTGGGGACGACCCGTTGTCGTGGTCGTCGCGTCGCGCGGTCCGCCCACCTCCGGGCGGCTGGGCCGATCGAGACGCCGGCGGAGTCCGTCGGCGTCGCCGTCGTGACCATCTATCGCTGGCGCAAGGCAATCCGCCTGCCGGTGCGCACGACGTGAGGAACCACCGTACTCACCGGCCCCGCAGGTCCTTGCGCAGGATCTTCCCGGACGACGACTTCGGGATCGTGTCGACGAACTCCACCTGCCGGACCTTCTTGTGCGGCGCGACCCGCTCGGCCACCCAGGTCATCAGCTCGGTGCCGTCCAGGACGGTGTCGGGGCGGCGCACGACGAAGGCCTTCGGCGTCTCCTCGCCGTCGGCGTCGGGCACGCCGATCACCGCGGCGTCCTGCACGTCGGGGTGGGTGAGCAGCAGCGCCTCGAGCTCGGCGGGCGGCACCTGGTAGCCGTGGTACTTGATGAGCTCCTTGAGCCGGTCGACGACGAAGAACGCGCCGTGGGCGTCGACGGTCACGATGTCGCCGGTGTGCAGGAACCCGTCGGCGTCGAGGGTGGCGGCCGTCGCCTCGTCGTCCCCGAGGTAGCCGAGCATCACGTTGGGCCCCTGGCACCACAGCTCGCCCGGGGCGCTCATCCCGTCTGCGGGCACGTCGATGTCCGCCCCGGTTGCGGGGTCCACGACCCGGCACGTCATGGACGGCACGAGCAGCCCGACCGAGCCGCGGGACAGGTCGTCGCGGTCCGCCGGGACCGCGTGCGAGACGGGGCTCATCTCCGTCATCCCGTAGCCCTGCACCACCCGGCACCCGAGCCGCTCGGCGACGGCGTCCGCGAGCCGCCCGTCGAGCGGCGCGGCCCCGGACAGGATCGTGTGGACGGTCGACAGGTCGTGCTCCGCGACGAGCGGGTGCTTGGCGAGCGCGAGCGCGATCGGCGGCGCGACGAACAGGTACGTGCACCGCTGCGCCGCGATCGTCCCGAGGAACTGCGCGAGGTCGAAGCGGGGGAGCGTCACGAGCCGGGCACGCACGCGCAGCGACAGGTTGAGCAGCACCGTCATCCCGTAGATGTGGAAGAACGGCAGGACGGCGGCGACCACGTCGTCGGGCCCCAGCCGGATGAGCCGCAGCGACTGGACCACGTTCGCGACGAGGTTGCGGTGCGTGAGCATCACGCCCTTGGCCAGGCCGGTGGTGCCCGACGAGTACGGGAGCACCGCCAGGTGCGTCGACGCGTCGACGGTGACGTCGGGTGCGGCGCGCCCCTCGGCGAGCAGGTCCGTGAGCGACGTGTGCCCGTCGGCGCCGTCGAGCACGACGACGCGCTCGTCGGGGATGCCGGCGGCCGCCGCGCCCGCGCGCATCGCGTCGAGCAGCACGGACACGGTCATGGCGAGCGTCGCGCGCGAGTCGGTGAGCTGGCGGCCGATCTCGTCGCCCGTATAGAGCGAGTTGACCGTCGTCACCGTCGCGCCGGCCCGCAGGATGCCGTGGAACACCGCGACGAACGCGGGGGAGTTGGGGGCGTGCAGTGCGACGACGTCGCCGGGGCCGATGCCGCGGGCGGCCAGCGCGCCCGCGACGCGCTCCGCCTGGACGACGAGGTCGCCGTACGTCGTCGACCGGCCGGACGGCCCGTCGACGACCGCGACGAGGGCGCGCTCCGCGTCGGTCAGGTCGGCGAACAACAGGTCGAAGACCGTCACGTCCGGGACGTCGACGTCGGGGAAGGGGCTACGGATGACCATCTCGGCTCCTCGGCGCGGGCACGCACGCCGATGTGCGCCACCGCACCCGCGACGGTACCGGGGGTGCGGCCCGCGCGCGCCCCGCTCAGCTCTTCAGCGTCGCCGCCGCGGAGCCGCTGAAGTTGCTGCGCACGACGACCTGCGCGGGGTTGGTGACGAAACCGCGCTGGTCGGCGAACCGGCCCCCGCCCTTGTTCGTCAGGTCGAACAGCCTCCCGCCGCTCGACGAGAACACCGTGAGGATCGCGTCCGGGTTGGTGCTCGTCGCCTCGATGGTGAGCAGCCCCTTCTTCCAGGTGGCCTTCGTGATCCGCACGACGTCAGCGGCCGGCGGGGCCCCGGGCGTCACGGTGACGGTCGTCGTCCGCGTGACGCCGAACCAGCGGGCCGTGATCGTCGCGTTCGTCGGCGCGGTCACCGTGGAGGTCGTCAGGTCGAACGTGCTCGTCGAGGTGTTCGCGCTGACCACGGTCTCCTGCGGGACCCGTGCGACGGCCGGCAGGCTGCTGGAGAGCTGCACGGCCGCCCCCTGGGTCATCGCGCCCGTGAAGCGCACGGTGCCGGTGGCGTGCTGGCCGCCGACGACCGACGCCGGCACGAACGACACCGACTGCAGAGACGGGCCCGCGGGTGTCGCGGCGTTCACCGAGAGGTTGTGGGTCCGGGAGATGTTGTCGGGCGTGGCGCCCATGATCTGCACGATCTCCGGTGGTGCCGCGGCGTTCGACGTGATCGTGAACGTGCCGCTGGTCTGCCCGGCCGGGATCGTGATCGACGCCGGCACCTGGGCCGTCGAGGGGTTGCTGGAGAACAGGCGGACGACCGTCGGGGTCGGGTCCGCGAACCCGAGGTCCACCGTGCCGGTCGTCGACTCGCCGCCACGCACCGAGTCCGGGTCGATCGACAGCGACCCGATGCTGCCGGAGGCCATCGCCGGGGCAGGGAGCGCGACGAGCAGCGCCCCCAGGATCGTCGTGCTGAGCAGGAGACCGAGGCGGCGCATCGCACATCCCTTTCGGACGACAGCGGCTCGCGGGTGCCGCCCGGGCGGTCGCCAGGTCCGTGCCGGCCCGAGGTCGGCGCCCTTCTCGGTGTACACGCGTCGGGGGGCCGCCAGGTTCATCGCGATCCCGGCGCTACCTCCGGATGACCCGCGGGCGCTACCGGGGCAGGACGGTCAGCACGCGCACCACGTGCTCGCGGAACTCCGCCATGGACGAGCGGCGAGGCCCGACCCCGCGTCACTCCCCGTCGTCGATGCGTGACGCGCGCCAGAGGATCGCGGCGAGGCGGCCGAGGGCGACGCGCAGCTCGTCGCCCTCGAGCACCTCGACGTCGAGCCCCAGGAGCGCCACCCAGCGTGCGAGCACGTCCGGGTCGTCGGCGCCGACGTCGAGCACACATGCGTCCTCGCCCAGTGGCTCGGCGGTGACGGGCATCGGCAGTCGGCGCGCGACGACCTCGGCAGGTGCGTGCACCAGAACCCGCGCCTGGTAGGGCCACGCCGCGACGCCCACAGCCCGCCGCACGGTGTCGACCGGGTCCTGGGGCAGGTCCCGCGGCGAGAAGCGCGCGCCGGTGGGCGGCCGCGGCTCCATGCGGTCCACCCGGAACACCCGCCAGTCGGCGCGCTCCAGGTCCCACGCCACCAGGTACCACCGCGCACGCCAGCTGACCAGGCGGTACGGCTCCACGTGCCGCGACGCCCGCGTGCCGTCATACCGCTCGTACGCGAACCGCAGGCGCTCGCGGCCGCGCACCGCCGCGGCCGCGGCGCCCAGCATCGAGGGGTCGACGGCGGCCGCCGGCCGGCCGGAGCCGCCCACGGGCACCGACGCCGTCGCCCAGCGCACTGCCTCCACACGCGAGCGCAGCCCCGCCGGCAGCACCTGCTCGAGCTTGGCGAGCGCGCGCAGCGACGGCTCCTCGAGCCCGGGGGCGCCCCCGCCCGCTCCCGCACGGAGGGCGGCAGCGACTGCCACGGCCTCGTCGCTGTCGAGCACCAGCGGCGGCATCGCCCCGCCGGCGCCGAGCCGGTAACCGCCGGCCACGCCCGGCCGCGACTCGACCGGGTAGCCGAGCTCGCGCAGGCGCGCGACGTCGGCCCGCACCGTGCGGGCGCTGACGCCGCAGCGCTCCGCGAGCTCGCCGGCGGTCCAGTCCCGCCGCACCTGGAGCAGCGTGAGCAGCTCGAGCAGCCGCGCGGACGTCGTGAGCACGCCGACGATCCTCGTCGCGAATGCGGAAGGAAACCAGCCGCAATGCTTCGTAACGTCGAGGGCATGACCACGGACACGAACCTCCAGCCCTTCGAGATCCACGTGCCGCAGGCCGAGCTCGACGACCTGCACGAGCGCCTGGCCCGCACCCGGTGGCCCCACGAGGTCCCGGGCTCGGGCGGCCGCACCGACTTCACCCGCGGCATCCCGCTCACGTACCTGCGCGAGCTCGCCGACGACTGGCGCGACCGGTTCGACTGGCGCGCCCAGGAGCGGTCCCTCAACGCGCTCGGCCAGGTGGTGACCGAGATCGACGGCCAGCGCCTGCACGCCGTGCACCAGCCCTCGTCGTCGCCCGACGCGCTGCCGCTGCTGCTCTGCCACGGCTGGCCGGGCGACCCGTTCGAGTTCGCCGGCATCGTCGAACCGCTCGCCGAGACGTTCAACGTCGTCGTGCCGTCGCTGCCCGGCTTCGGCTTCTCGACGCCGCTGTCCGCGACGGGGTGGGAGGTGTCGCGCACCGCCGACGCCTACGCGGAGCTCATGACCCGGCTCGGCTACGAGCGGTTCGCCGTGCACGGCAGCGACATCGGCGCGGGCGTCGCGGGACGGCTCGCGGCCACTCACCCCGACCGCGTCGTGGGCATGCACGTCGCGAGCGATGGCGCCGCCCTGTCGATGGCGGGCGAGACGTTGCCGATGCCCGAGAACCTCACGGACGACGAGCGCGCGCAGATCGAGGCCGTCAAGGACGCGGGCAAGGAGGGCCGCGGCTACTTCGAGCTGCAGAACACCAAGCCCGACACCCTCGGGCCCGCGCTGGTCGACTCGCCCGTCGGGCAGCTCGCGTGGATCGCCGAGAAGCTCCAGGCGTGGACCCACCCGAGCAAGGAGCTGCCGGACGACGCCGTCGGGCGCGACCGCTTGCTGACGCTCGTGAGCATCTACTGGTTCACACGCGCCGGGCACTCGTCCGCGCGCTTCTACTACGAGGCGTCGCACGCACACCTCGACTGGCTCACCGCCCCGCAGGTGCCGTCCGGTTGGGCGGTGTTCGGGACGCGACCGGTGGCGCGCAAGGTGTTCGACCCGTGGGGCACCGTCACGCACTGGTCGGAGTTCGAGGCGGGCGGCCACTTCCCCGCACTGGAGGAACCGCAGCTGCTCGTCGACGACCTGAAGGCGTTCCTCGGACCGCTCACCTGAGCATCAGTCCCACCGTGTACGTCCTGCCAGGACCGGCACCTTGGTCCGGGCTACGGTCTCTGGGACCGGCCCGTCGGGAGGCTCGCGATCGTGACCTCGCCGCTGTCGGCCGGGGTGCTGTCGGGTAGCTCGAGCCGTCATGATGATCATGTCCCCACTGCCCGCGCACGCACACGATGGCGAGAGCCGCCCATGCGACAGAGCAGAACCCCGCGGGACGCGGGAAACTCGAGCAGTCTTCACGACGACTTGATGACGGAGTACTACCGGCTCGCTGACACCGTCGCTGCTTTCGACCAGCGGCTCCTGACCATCAAGAGCTGGGGGGTGACGTTCGCCCTGGCGACCTTGGCGCTCGGCTTTCAGCAGAAGCATTACGGCCTCTTCCTGCTCGCCGCCGCGGGTGCTCTGGGATTTTGGCTCATCGAGGCGTCGACCAAGTCACACCAGCTGAGGTACTACCCGCGCATGGGTGACATCGAAGCGATCGCGTACGACCTCTTCGGCAGGCGGACCACGAAAGGAATCGCGTCGTCGCCCCTGATCGACTGGGGCTGGTCGTCCGCTGCACAGCGGTTGTGGGGTGTGGCACCGAACCGATCTGCAGTCGCCTTGAGTCTTCGGCCGCGCACGATCCACGAGAAGGACCCTCACGTCCCGAAGCCCTGGGACGACGTGAACAGCAAGCCCGGCGTCCTCAACTACATTCTCCTGTGGCCGCACGTCGCCCTTCCTCACGCCATCGCTGTCCTGCTCGGCCTGGTGTTGTTCGTGCTGGGGCTGTTCGGGGCATTCGGCCCGATCTGAGGTGTTCCCTCAGCCCGGTTGTCCTCTGGCGAGTCGTCGGGTGGGCGATGGTCGACCACCTGACGGGTGTCGGATCCCTCGAGGACATCCGGCCAGTCCGGCAACGCACCGAGTGCACATCGGTGCTCCTACGCTCGTCGGGTGCGGGCGACCACGGTGCTCGAGACCACGCTGGGCCCGGTGGAAGTCATGCACCTGCCCGGCGACAAGCCGGCCGTGCTGTTCTTCCCGGGCGGGCACTGCGATGCGGCGGTCGACTGCGGGTGGAGCATCTACCGTTCGCTCGGCCATGGCGTCCTGTCGTTCTCGCGACCCGGCTACGGCCGCACCTCGGTGGGGCAACTCACCGCTCAGGAGTTCGTCCCGGCGGTCCGCGAGTGCTGTGAGCAGCTCGGGATCCAGCTCGCCGCGGCGGCCGTGGGAGTGTCGTTCGGCGGCATGCAGGCGATCCACGTCGCCGTCGCACAGCCCGTGACGGTGCACCGCCTGGTCCTGCACAGCTGTGCGCCGTCGACCCGTCCGTACCCGGACACCCGTTCCGAGGCGCTCCTGGGACCGATCGTCTTCGCTCCTGGCCCGCAGCGTCTGGTCTGGGCGGCGATCGAGCGGCTCGTCCGGACGGACGCCGGGCTGCGCCGGATGGTCGCTGCCCTGTCGGCGCGGCCGCTCGACGCCTGGTGGCCCACCTGGTCGACTGCCGACCGGGCTCGCGCGCGCGAGCTGTTCAGGTCGATGTCGTCCGGCGCCGGGTTCGTCAACGACCTGCGGCAAGGACACCCGGACCGTGCAGCGCATCGACGACTGTTCCAGACCCGGGTCCGGTGCCCGACGCTGGTCACGGCCTCGCGAGCCGATGCCGGGGTCGCGTTCGGCCACGCGGAAGACCTCGCCCGAACCATCCCGAACGCCACGCTCGTCGAGCTCGACTCGCCGAGCCACCTGTTCTGGATCGGACCGGAACGCGTCCAGGTCGAGAGGGCTGTCCGTGCCTTCCTCGCGGCGGACGCGTGATGTGGCCACGACAGGGGGCCGCCCGTCTCGTGGTCAGTCGAGGGCCTTCATGAACGACCACAGGTGCCCTTCGAGGTCGTACGCGCTGTAGACGCGGTACCCGTAGCTCTGGTCGACCGGTTCCTGCCGCACGTCGACACCCGCCGCGACCGAGCTCACGTGGTGGGCGTCGACGTCGTCCACCAGGACCGCGACGCCGGCCGTGGACGCGCCGAGCGACCGGGGCGACGCCAGCCGGTACGTCTCCTGCTGCGGATGCAGCCAGATGACCCCGTCGCCCGCGTACACCTCACCGTGCACCGCTGCGCCGTCGCCGTCGTGCACCAGCCGGCCCGGCACGAGCCCGAACGTGCGGACCAGCCAGGCGTGCGCGTCGCCGATGTCGGCGTAGACCAGCAGCGTGATCCGCTGCTGGGCGGACGGCTCCAGCGCCGTCATGGCCTCGACGACGGCGAGCAGGTCGGTGTCCTCGGACGCCAGTGCCCCCGCGACGCGTGACCGCAGCCGGGCTGTCGCCTCCAGCCGTTCGTCCAGCGCGGCCAGGTGGGTCCGCAGCGCCGTCGCCAGGTCCCACGCGGGGTCGTCGATCGCGCGCTGCACCTCGCCCAGTCCCATGTCCAGGCGGCGTAGGAGGCAGATCCGGTAGAGCCGCTCGGCGTCGACGGCGTCGTACAGCCGGTGCCCGGCCGTGCTCCGCCTCGACGGTGTGAGCAGCCCGATCTGCTCGTAGTAGTGCAGCGTGCGGACCGTCAGCCCGCTCGCCTGCGCCAGCTCACCCACCCGCAGTCCCGCGTCCATGCACAAGGACGCTAGGACCTCACGCCACGTGAGGTGCAAGGCCCGACGCGGGCCCGGTTGCGGCTCCCGCGGCGCATGTGACGCTGAGGCGAAGACGCCGAGCCGCCCGACGGCCAGGGCGAGTTCCGGTCGAGAAGGGCATGCCGCAGTGAAGCTTCCCCATCCACGTGGCCCGCTGAGCCGAGCCGTCACGGAGCTCGTGAGCCGTCCTGTCGGCTCCCGCCGACCCGCCGATGCCGAGCTGACCGTGCTCACGCAGCGTGTTCTCGGCCAGGCCGCCGACCTCGTGACGGACGACGACGTGCAGCTCGCGCTGTACGTGATGTACGAGCTCTTCTACGGCGGCTTCGACGGCGTGGACGACGACTGGGAGTGGGATCCCGAGCTCCTGGGTGTGCGCAGCCTCGTCGAGACGGCTCTCGAGAAGCAGCTGCTCGCGCGGGTCGCCGTCCCCGATGACGTGCCGCCGGACAGGGCTGCGGTCGCGGACGCGCTGTTCGCGTTGACGGCGCCCGGCCCGGGACCGAGCGTGGCGCGGTTCGTCGCGAAGAAGGCGAGCCGCGAGCAGCTGCACGAGTTCCTGATCCACCGGTCCGTGTACCAGCTGAAGGAGGCGGACCCGCACACGTGGGCGATCCCTCGGCTCACGGGGCAGCCCAAGGCCGCGCTCGTCGAGATCCAGGCCGACGAGTACGGCGGCGGCGACCCGGGACGGATGCACTGCGAGCTGTTCGCCCGGACGATGCGTGGCGTCGGGCTCGACGCCGAGTACGGGGCGTACATCGAGCAGATCCCCGCCGTCACTCTGGCGGGGGTCAACGTGATGTCCTGGTTCGGGTTGCATCGTCGCTGGCGCGGTGCGATCGCCGGTCACCTCGCGGCGTTCGAGATGACGTCGTCCCTGCCGAACCGGCTGTACGGCGACGGGTTCCGCCGGCAGGGGTTCGGCCAGGACGTGACGCTGTACTTCGACGAGCACGTCGAGGCGGACGCCGTCCACGAGCAGATCGCGGGCCGTGACCTGGCAGGAGCTCTGGCCCAGCAGCAGCCCGACCTCACGCACGACATCCTGTTCGGCGCGGCCACCTGCCTGTACCTCGACGACCTGGTGGGGCGGCACCTGCTGTCCGCCTGGGACGCAGGGGTCAGCTCCCTGCGCGAGTCATGACGTCGGGCCCCGATCCGGCACGTCGGCGGGCGGATCGCCGCCCACCGACGATCGTGCCCTGCCCCGACGGGCCGATCCTCGTCCGCGGTGACGTGACGATCCTCGACGACGACGGTCGTCCGGTGCCACGGCAGCGCGCGACCGTCGCGCTCTGCCGCTGCGGGGCGTCCACCATCAAGCCGTTCTGCGACGGGACGCACAAGGCGATCGGTTTCACCTCGGCGTGACGGCGCAGCGCGACGGCAGGCGAACGAGACGTTCCGTCAGGCCCGGAGCGGGCCGCGCACGATCGAGTCGCCGGAGTGTGCAGGGTTGCCGTCGAGCAGCTCCTGGGAGACGTCGACCACCGAGTACTCGCTCAGGTCCAGCCCCGCGGGCAGGTCGAAGCGTCCCGACCGCCCCTCGAGGGTGCCGAGACTGACCAGGCCGCTGACGTCGGGCTTGAGGAGCCAGACCTCCTGGAACGCATCGTCTGTCGGGGGGGAGCTCGACAGGTCGAGGACCAGGACCCGGGTGCCGTCAGCTCGCGTCTCCACGACCGCCGAGCCGGACGCGTCCCAGCCCGGCAGCGGTTCGAGCGTGGCGGTGGCCAGCACGGTCACGGGCTGGTCCCGGTTCGCGATCCACCACGTCGCCCCGCCACCGACCACGAGGCCGGCGGCTGCGGCGACCGCGATCCACCGCCAGGCCACAGGACGCCTGCGGCGCGTGTCGAGCTCGACCACCGCGGCGTCCGGTCCCACGTCGCTCGAGCCGGTGCCGAGCGCGCGGGCGTCGGGCGACAGGTGCAGCTCGTCGGCCACGCGGTCCCAGACCGTCGGAGCAGGCGAGACGAGAGCCGCGTCGGCGGACACGGGGCGGGCGAGCATCACGACGTCCCGCAGCGCGGTGAGCTCGTCGGCGCACCGCTCGCACTCCTCGATGTGCGCGAGCTCGGCCGTCGAGCCGACCGTCTCGCCGAGGGCGAGCAGGGCGAGCACGTCGTCGTCCACGTGCGACTCATCGGACGGCACCGTCCACCTCCCATCGGGTCCGCAGTCGGGCGAGGCTGCGCCGGACGTGGCTCTTGACCGTGCCGAGCGGCAGGTCGAGTCTGCTCGCGATCTGGTCGTGCGTGAGCCCGTCGTAGAACGCGAGCCTCAAGATCGTCCGTTGCGGGTCGCCCAACCGGTCCAGCTCGTCGGCGACGACGACGCGATCCACCACGCGGTCGTCGACGGTGGCCGGGGGCGCCGGTGGCGACCCGAGCGTCTTGTCGTGCAGCCGCCGTTCCCGCGCACGTCGCTCGTGGACGTCCGCGACGACGTGTCGGGTGATGCCCAGGAGCCAGGCCGGGAGGCGTGACCGGTCGGGCTCGAACCGCGCCCGGCCGCGCCACGCCTCGACGAAGACCTGCTGGGTGGCGTCCTCGGCGTCCGTGGCGCTGCCCAGCGACCGCAGGGAGATCGTGTAGACGAGTGCGGACCACCGTCGGTACGCCTCGGCGACCGCAGCCTCGTTGCCCCGGGCGAACGCGGCACCGAGCTCCTCGACGCCGTCGCCATCGGGGTCGAGCCGGTGCGGGCGCGCGGGGTCCGAGGACCCCGGGCCGGGTGCGCTCACCGACGGCTCCTCACGTGCTCGCTCCAGCGTCACGGCTGCCCGCCGAGCGGCTCGGCCGTCACGACGACGTTGTCCGCATAGTGTCCGGTGTCCCGCCGGAACGTGCCTCCGCAGGTCACGACCACGAGGCGCGGGGGACCCGTGCGGTCGAACCACAGGTCGACGGGCGCTGCCTCCTTGGGGACTCGCTGGACGTCCACGACCCGGTAGGCGTGGTCCTTCCCGTCGACGGTCGAGACGGTCAGCGTCGCGCCGACGCCGACCTCGCGGAGCCGGGCCAGCTGCCCGACGCCGCTGAGCCGGCTGTCGACGTGCCCCGCCAGGACGGTGGTGCCGGCGGGGTCGCCCGGCGCGGGTCCGAACCGGTACCAGCCGGCACGGTCGGCGTCCTCGGGGATCTGCATCTGACCGTCGTCCTGCACTCCGACCGCGTCCACCGGCATGTCGATCCGCGCGTCGGGCACGACGAGCCGCACGGGCGCAGGGGCCGCGACGGGCGGCCGCTGGGCACCGAGTGCCGCGTCGTGGACAGGCACGGGGGCCGGCGGCTCGACGGGTGACGGTCGCCGGGTCGACGCGGGGGAGGACACCACCACGACCGGGTCGGGGTCGGAGCGCTGACCGGTGCATCCGGTCAGCGCCGCTGTCGACGTCCCGACGAGGACGACCACGAACAGGCGTGCGCACAGGCGCGCCGCGGTCCGGGGGGCCACGACGGGCTCCCCGGACCGCGGCGCTCGCTCGGCCGGCAGGGTCAGCTCCGCTGCGTCGCGGTGCGACGGGCGAACGCGAGGGCGACGAGGCCGGCGGCCGCCAGGGCGGCCACGGCGTACGGCCACACGGGCGCGCCGCCGTCGGAGACCAGACCGACCTCGCCGGCGTTCACGCCGGACGGGTTGCCGTGCAGCCCGCTGATCGTCTGGGTGGCGAGCGCGAGGGTCGACGGCGACGCTGTCGCACTGCCCCAGGCGTAGACGATCGTGCTGGTGCCCTCGGTCACCGGGACGTCGGCGGGACCGAGCAGCGCCGGCTCGGTGGTCCCGGTGGCGGTCACGCTGGCCGAGACCGTCCCGGCAGGCAGGTTCAGGACCTTCTCGTCCGGGTTGGTGAGGTTGCTGATCACCGCGGTGCCGCCCGCGAGCACGTCGACGCCGGGCGCCGCGGCGACGTGCCTGACGGTCAGCCGTCCCTGACCGGCCGGGGTGGTCGAGACGTCGTTGGTGAACAGCGTGGCGGTCGGTGCCCCGGCGGCGTCGAGGTGCGCGACCGCCGTGTAGTTCTTGCCCGCCTCCAGGGCCAGGTCCACCGGGCCGATCGCGGCAGACGAGGCGTCGGCGGCGTCGGCGGCCGTGATGGCGACCGTGTACGTGCCTGCGGCCAGGTCGAGCGGGCCGGCCAGCGACCCGGGTGTGAAGTCGTCGAGCGTCCGCTCGCCGTTGACCCACACGTCGACGGTCAGGCCGGGCACGCCGTGGAGCACGGAGAGCTGGGCGGGGTCCGCCGCCGAGGCAGGCCCCGCCGCGAGCGTGACGAGGGCGAGGGTTCCCGCGGCGAGGCCGGCGGCGAGGCGTGCACGCATGAGGTGTCCTTCGGGGACTGGCCCGATCGGGGACCGGGCGGCCGGGTGCTGCTGACACCCCTCCTTCCCGTGACGAGCCCCCGACGGATGCACCGAGTTCCGGGCCGGTGCCGTCTCCAGATGCTCAGCAGGCTGAGCACCGCGATGCTGGCGGGCATGAACACCGTCACCTCGGAACGCACGTCGCGGGCCACCGGGTCCGACCACCTCCGGCAGGTCCTCGTGCTCGCGGGGGCGCTGCTGGCCGTCGCCGGTGCCGCCGTGGGATCAGGTGCCTTCGGGGGACAGCCGATCCAGGACGCCGCCGGTGGGGCGCTGTCGGCCGACGCCACGCCGATCGCTCCCGCCCAGCAGGCGTTCTCGATCTGGTCCGTGATCTACCTCGGTCTGCTGGCCGTCGCCGTGGCCCAGGCGCTGCCGGCGCAGGCGACCAGCCCGAGGTTCCGCGCCACGGCGTGGTGGGTCCTGGCGTCGATGGTCCTGAACGCCGTGTGGATCGCCGCCGCCCAGGCGGGTGTGCTGGCCGGCACGGTCCTCGTCATCGTGGCGCTCCTGGCGGTGCTCGCGCGCCTGTTCGTCGTGCTGGTCCGCATGCCTCCCCACGGCGGAGCGGACGTCCTGACGGATGCCACGGTGGGCCTGTACCTCGGTTGGGTCAGCGTGGCGACCCTGGCCAACATCACCGCGTTCCTCTCGGCGGCCGACGTGGGCGAGCTCGGCCTCGGGGCGACCGCCTGGTCCGTCGTCGTGCTCGTGGCAGCGGCGGTCCTCGCCGTCGCGTACGCGGTCCACGGCGCACGCCGGCCCACCGTCATCCTCCCGGTCGGCGTGGCCATGGCCTGGGGGCTCGCGTGGATCAGCGTGGGCAGGCAGTCGCCACCTCTGGAGAACGCCGTGGTCTCGGTGGTCGCCGCCACGGCCGCGGTTGTGGCCCTCGTGTCCGTCGTCGTCGCGGCGTTCGTCGGACGTCGCCGAGCAGGAGCGCTCGCGGCGTCCAGCTGAGGATCCCGTCAGTGTGCAGCGCCCTGACGGGCGACCGCGGACTCGACCGCGGGCAGGAAGTGGTCGAGGTCGTCGGGCTCCGGGACGTGATCAGGGTGTACCCGGCCTCGGTGTCGACGACCACGGGTTGGTCGGTCCACCGTGCGCCGGCGTTGCGCACGTCGGTCGCCAGCGACGGGTAGGAGGTCAGCGGTGCTCCAGGGGCACGACGAGCTCGTCCTGCTCGACGCCGTAGTTGGTGACGATCGCCAGCACGCGCTGACCGCGCAGGTCCTCGGTCATGACTTTCCCTTCTTCTCGGTCGTCGGTTCGACGGGCCCGTACAGCGGCTGCACCTCGTTCATCTCGAGGTCCGCGGTCGCCTGAATGAGTGCCAGGAGGTCGGTGTCCAGGCCGGGGGAGAACTCCTCGAAGCGCTCCTTCGCGATCGTCTGCGGGACCCCTGCAGGTGCCTGCTCGCTCGCGTCCAGCTCCGTGCCGTCGTTCGAGGGCGACATGCCGCGGAAGATCTTCCCGGCCTCGGACGCGGCGGTCAGGTCGAACGAGTACTGCTTGCTCTGCAGGCCCAGGTCGAGGAGCTTCTTGACCTCGGGGAACTTCTCCGCGTTCGTCTTCGGGATGGGCAGGACCTTGTTCCAGCCGACGCCGAGGGTCTCCAGGGCGCGGGCGTAGGCGTTCTCGTGCGCCTGGTCGCGGACGATGAGGTAGGCGATCGTCGAGCGGGCCGTCTTGTTGGCGGTCATCTCGTAGATCCGGCACTTCTGCAGCCGTCCGGTGGACTCCAGCATCAGGTTGTAGAGGAGATCCAGGACCAGGTTCCCCGAGTTGTAGACGTACGTGCCGCTCCACGGGTTGCCCGCGGCGTCGACGGGCAGGGCACCCTGGGAGGCGACGAGGTAGTGGTGGATGTTGCCCTCGTCGAGCGCCAGCCGCAGCGGTGTCTCGCCGCCGGCGCCGGGCTTGTCCAGCGGGTCGGACTTCTTGCCGGTGTACCGGGGGGAGCCGTCGAGCAGGCGCGCGATGGTGGTGCCGATGAGCTCGACGTGGCTGATCTCCTCGGTACCGATGCCCTGGAGCAGGTCGCGGTACGGCTTCCCGGCAGGGCCACGGAAGTTGATGCTCTGGAACAGGTACTGCATCATCGTCCGCATCTCGCCGAACTGGCCCCCGAGCCCTTCCTGCAGGGCGTTCGCGGCGGCCGGGTCCGGCTCGTCGGCCTCGATCTCGTTGATCAGTCGCTGCACATGCAGGTACATGCTGAGCCCCCTACGGCATCTGGTCGTCGTCGTTCTCACGGTTCTCGCGCAGGGCGCGCGCGCGTCGGACGTCCTCCTCCGGTTCGGTCTGGCGGTCGTCGCTCGCCTTCGTGCAGCCCGGGCAGCCGGATGCTCGCCGGCGCACTGTCTCGCGCGATCTCATGGGGGAGGTGCCAGGCGTGCACCGGCAGTCGTGGTCGGAGTCGGCCTCGCTCCGTCCTGTGCGCGGCGACGTGTCCTGTCCCGGGCGACCTTGGTCCGGCCTCGTTCCTCGACCGGCACGTCGACGCTAAGCGCGGTCGCCGTGCCCCGCCACCGGGGCCACGTCCGTCGACGGGGGCCGTCGGACGGCTCGTCGCTCGCCGCGACGGCGCAACGCGTGGTCCACGCCGCAGGACGACGCCCGCGGCTGGCACCAGGATGGGTGGGTGCCCCGGCGACTCGTGCTGCTCGCGGACACCCACGTGCCTCAGCGCGCCCGCGACCTACCCGCGGAGGTCTGGGCGGCGGTCGACGCGGCCGACGTCGTGGTCCACGCAGGCGACTGGGTGTCGCTCGACCTGCTCGACGCGCTCGAGGCCAGGGCCGCCCGCCTCGTCGGGTGCTACGGCAACAACGACGGGCCTGGCCTGCGTGCCCGGCTGCCCGAGGTGGCGCGCGTCGAGGTCGACGGCCTGCGGCTCGGGGTGGTGCACGAGACGGGGCCGGCCCAGGGCCGCGAGCAGCGGTGCGACGACGCGCACCCCGGCCTCGACGTCCTCGTCTTCGGTCACAGCCACATCCCGTGGGACAGCGTCACGCCGCGCGGCATGCGGCTGCTCAACCCCGGTTCGCCCACCGACCGTCGCAGGCAGCCGACCGGGACCTATCTCACCGCCGTCGTGGCCGAGGGGGTCCTCGCCGAGGCGACGCTGCACCCGGTGGTGCGGCCGGGGCGGTGAGCACGGCGGTCACGGCAGGTCGGCGTGGCCGGTGCGGAGAGGTCCGCTCGACGGCGGACGGGTGCGTTCTCGATCGGCGAACACCCCAGTCACAGGGCTGGCACTCGTGGCGCGAGAGTGCTAAATCATGGGGTGTAGCCACGTCCGGCGAGAGCCGCCGGACTGCACCCGAGGCCCGGGCGTCCGGTGCCTCGACGACGAGGAGGTGAGCGGCGATGGCTACGCGTTACGACCCGTTCCAGGAGATCGACCGGCTGTTCGACCAGATGCTCAACGCCGACCGTGCGGCCGCGACGATGCCGATGGACCTGTACCGGGCGGGGGACCACTACGTGCTCCACGTGGACCTCCCGGGTGCCGACCCGGGCACGATCGACGTCAACGTCGAGGACCGGACGTTGACGATCCGCGCGCAGCGCACCGGCCGCGCTGAGCAGGACGTGCAGTGGCTCGCCAAGGAGCGTCCCAGCGGGACCTTCGCGCGGCAGCTCACCGTCGGCCGCGGGCTCGCGCTCGACGACATCTCCGCGACGTACGCGGACGGCGTGCTCACCCTGAGCATCCCGGTCGCGGAGGAGGCCAAGCCGCGTCGGATCGAGGTGCAGCACGGCAGCGAGACCTCGCAGATCACGTCGGGTGCCGACAGCGGGATCACGTCGGGTGCCGACAGCAGCGCGGACGTGAGCGCCTGAGCCACGAGCTGGCGGGGTGGGCCGGGTCCGCGAGAGCGCCGGTCCGAGGTGAGGGACGACCTGTGCGGGCGAGCCGAGCCTCCCCACCCCGCCGCCGGGCTCGGGCGGCTCAGCTCCGCGCGGACGCCGAGGACGGGGGACGGCGCCGATCGGCCGGCTCGCGGGCGAGGTACCCGGTCCGGCCGACATGCGGACCGGCCTCCTCCCGGGCATGGAGGGGTGCGTGGTCACGTGGGTGCGTCACGACGTCGCCGACCGATCTCGCTCGCCCTGCTTCCCTGACCCGGTGCCGGATGGGGTGCCGCCACCGGGCCGGTAGCTGCCGAACGACCACTCATGCCCGCCCGGGTCGAGCACACGGGCGCGCCGGGAGCCCCACGGTGTGTCCTCGGGTCGGATCAGGGACTCGCCGCCCGCGGCGACCGCACGGTCGTACAGCTCGTCGACCGTGTCGGTGCCCACGTAGAGACCACGCCCCACCGACCTGCCGCGCAGTCGGGGCACGTCGTACTGCTCGTCCACGTAGCTGAGGTAGGCGTGGAGCGTCTCGTCCACGGGAACCGCCTTGCTCGGTCTCAGGGTCGGCGCACGCCTGCTGGCTCCGGTCGGGCGAGCACTGCGCACCTGGCCGGATTCGAACCGGAGGGAGTGGCAGCGCTGGTCACTCGAACGTGGTGTCAAGGTCCGCGTCCGTGCTGTCGAAGTTCCTTCATGGCTTTCGGTCCTACGCAGAACTACGACTCCCCAAGTCTCGGGGCGTGGGAGGGGCGCGCGACCCTTGCGGCGGTCGCCCGGACGCTGATCGCGGCCGGACCCGTCCTCCTCTCGGTCGGGCTCGGCCTGGCTGCCGTGCGCTGGTTCCCTCCGCATCGCCTCGGGATCGACCCGTGGTTGTGGTTGCTCATCGAGGTCCTCTGCGCGACGGCCATCCTGGTCCTGGCCACGCGGGCAGCGCGCAGCCTGCTGCCGTTGACGACGCTGCTGCGCCTCACGCTCTACTTCCCGGACCGTGCGCCGTCCCGGCTCGCTGTCGCCATGCGCCACTACTCGCCGGACGTGCTGCAAGGGCGAAGACGCGGGCTGCACCCCGGCGACGATCACGCCACACGCATCCTCGACCTCGTTGCTGCCATCAACGACCACGACCCGGTCACCCGTGGTCACTCCGAGCGCGTCCAGGCCTACTCGGCGCTGATCGGCAAGGAGCTCGGGCTCTCGGAGCGCGACGTCGCCAAGCTCAGCTGGGCGGCCCTCCTGCACGACGTCGGCAAGCTCCGCGTCCCCGCAGGTGTCCTGAGCAAACCGGTGCAGCCCACGACGAAGGAGTGGACGGTCCTGGCCGGACATCCCGAGGCCGGCATGGAGATCGCCGAGCCGCTTCGCGCATGGCTCGGCCCGTGGCTCGACGTCATCGGTCAGCACCATGAGCGCTGGGACGGCGCGGGCTATCCCGCCGGCCTGGCCGGCGAGGCGATCAGCGAGGGTGCGCGCATCGTCGCAGTCGCCGACGCGTACGACGCGATCACCTCAGCGCGCCCGTACAAGCGAGCCCTGCCCGCGGCTGCTGCGCGCGAGGAGCTGGCGCGGTGCGCCGGCCAGCAGTTCGACCCAGAAGTCGTCCGGGCACTCCTCGCGGTCGGGCTCGGCAGGTTGCGCAGGGTCGCGGGACCCCTCAGCATCCTGTCGGCCCTGCCCGTTCTGCCGTCCTTCACCCCGGACATCTCGTCCCTGCTCCAGAAGCTCACCACGGCGGGCACGCTCAAGCTCACGGGAGCGGTCGGCCTCGTGCTGTCGGTCGTCACCGCAACCGCGGGTGGGGCCCTCGCCGGAGCTCCGGTCTCAGCCGGGTCGCCCCCCGCCGGTCCGGCTGACCCATCGACGACCGCGACACCCCGACCGGACCAGGACACCGGTGCGCTCGTGCCCCCCGTGGTGCCGACTTCGACCGACGACGCGACGGGCGCGCGGCAGGCTGTCACGCCCGCACCGTCCCCGACGGACCTCCCGGCCCTGGCCCCGGCGCCGTCCTCCTCGGGAGCCCCCCAGCCCGAACCGGCACCCGAGGGGGAAGGCGAAGCCGAGAACGAGCAGCAGGGCACGCAGGAGGAGGAGAAGGAGAAGGAGGAGAAGGACGACAAGAGCGGCAACGAAGGCAAGGGGAGCAAGGGCGACAAGGGCGGTCAGGAGACCGAGACGGACTGAGCCGAGGTGCCACCGCTCAGCCGCTGACCCTCGTCCAGGTGCTGCAGGAGGTCTTGCGCGGCGAGCCCGACGTCCTTGTGCCGCCACTCGGACGCCCGGTGCACGCAGGCGATCAGCGCCGCGCGGTGCACACCCTCACTCCGGCTCGGCGCCGGTGGGGTCGGTCGGGTAGATCTTGCGCGCCGGCACGTCCTGGTTGTCGCCCTGCTCGGGCTCGTCGTGGTCCGGTGTCGTGCCGGGCAGCGGGGGCGTGTCCTCCGTCGGCTTCGAGGTGGTGCCGTCGTCGTCCATGATCCCTCCGTCCCCGTCGCTGACCGTGCCGCACCACTGTCGCCCTCACGACGCGGCCGTGCATCCGGGGCAGGACCAGTTCCTCGCCGAGGCAGCCGGCCCCCTGCTGGAGAAGCTGCGCGCCGCCGCTCCCAGCGACTGACGCGCCGGTCAGAGTCCCACCTGCTGTCGCAGGGTCCGGGCGTTGCGGACCGCGTTCCCTGCGCCGTCGTTGTTGAAGTACGCCAGGACGTCGCGTCCGCTGTCGGCCCACTCACGCATGCGTGCCGCCCACCAGGCCAGGTCGTCGTCGGAGTAGGAACCGCCGTACAGGTGCTCGTGGTCGGGGCCGTGGAGCCGGACGTAGACGAACGAGGCCGTGGCGCGCAGCACGCAGGGCAGGCCCGCGCCGCTCATCACGCAGTACGCCGCGCCGTGCCGTTCGAGCAGCGAGAAGACCGCGTCGTCCTGCCACGACGGATGGCGCAGCTCGACGGCCACCCGCACCCAGCCGGGCAACGACCCGAGGAACCAGTCGAGGCGGGCGTCGTCACGCTCCTGGTCCGGTCGCAGCTGGACCAGGAGCACCTCCCGCCGGTCGCCGAGCTCGTGCCAGGAACGGGCGATGCGCTCCGACCACGCCTCGGGCCCGTACAGGCGCTTCGCGTGCGTCAGGCCGCGTGGTGCCTTGACCGCCATCGCGAACCCCGGCGGGAGCCGACGGCGCCAGCCGGCGAACGTCGAGTCCCGCGGCCACCGGTAGAAGCTCGCGTTGAGCTCGACGGTGTCGAACTCCTGCACGTACCGGTCCAGCCGGTCGCGGGCGGGCAGCCCGGGCGGGTACAGGACGCCCTCCCAGTGGTCGTACGACCATCCCGACGTCCCGATCCTGATCGTCACGTCACGCCGGCCGTCTCCGGTCGTCGCGGAGCGCGGCGTATGCGTCAGCAGCGCTCAGCGGGCCCTGACGCAGGTACGCGGCGTATCCGCCGGGCGTGCGTCCGACCGTGCGGGCGGAGGTGAGCACGTCGGCCTCGTCGCTCGCGACGATGCGCGCCGACCCGGTCGCCGCGATGCGCTGGACGAGGTCGACGTCCTCGTGCTCTGGCTGCAGGCTGAAGCCGCCGACACGCTCGTAGACGGACGCCCGGACGCCGAGGTTCGCGCCGTGCACGTGGCCGTTCGGGCACCCGACGACCCGGGTCGCCGACCACGCGGCGAGCTGCGTGGCTGAGAGCTCGGCAGGGTCGGGACGGACCGTGCCGACGACGACGTCCACGCCGGCGTCGGCGTGCCGCACCTGTGCGGTCAGCCAGTGCGTGGGGACCGCGGAGTCCGCGTCGGTGCACGCGATCCAGGTCCTGGCGCGGTCCGCGAGGGCTCCTGCGAGGCCGTGCGCGACGCCGGTCGCACGCGCCACACCCACCGACCGCGCACTGATCGCGTGCACCTCGGCGGGGAAGCCACGCGCGATCGTCTCGCTGCCGTCCTCGCAGTCGTCGAGGACCACGACGACGCGGACCACCGCACCGCGCCGCGCCTCGACGTGGCATGCGGCGGCGAGGACGGAGCGCAGGCAGCGCCCGAGG
Source organism: Cellulomonas chitinilytica (assembly GCF_016862675.1). Classification (GTDB taxonomy): domain Bacteria; phylum Actinomycetota; class Actinomycetes; order Actinomycetales; family Cellulomonadaceae; genus Cellulomonas; species Cellulomonas chitinilytica. The sequence continues at coordinate 30,754 of NZ_BONK01000022.1, forward strand.
AGAGCGGCCTCGTTGCGCACCGGCACCACCACGACGACCTGCTCCACGCCAGCCGTCATGCGAGCCCCGAACGTCGGGCCACCGAGCGCGGGTCGCGGCTCCAGACGTCCAGCAGGAAGTCCTCCTCGCGGTGCTGCACCACGCTCGGAAGGCCGAGGCCGGCCGCGAGGACGTGGTGCACGTCGTCCCCGCCCAACGGGTGGTCGGGGACCGGGTGCCGCCAGTGGCAGGCGACCACGGTGCCCGTGGCGGTGAGCGCTGCACGGACCGAGGCGGCGACCTCGAGGAGTCGCGGCCGGGTGAGGTAGTAGCCGACCTCGGACAGGACGACGAGGTCGTACGGCCCGCCGGGGACGCCCTCGCCGATGTCGTGCTGGAGGTGGTCGACGTTGCCCAGGTGCGCGGTCCGCTTCTTGGCCTGCTCGAGCGCCGCGGGTGCCACGTCCGTCGCCGTGAGCGAGTCGCACCGGGTGGCCAGGAGCTCGGTCAGCGTCCCGATCGAGCAGCCCACCTCGAGCGCCGTCCGGTAGCGCTCGTGCGGGAGGGCGGCCAGGGTGGCCTGCCGCTTGCGGTGCTCGTACCAGCGGGACCCCAGCCGCCACGGGTCGTCGCGCTTCCGGTAGGCGGCGTCGAAGTACGACGCGCCCAGGTCGTGCGGCGGCGCCGTGGTGCCGGTGACGTACAGCTCGACGTCGCGGTCGAAGTTCCGCAGGAACGCGCGGTGCAGGGGCGGGGCGTCGGCCGCGGCGTCCGACAGCGGCGCGACCTGGGTCTCGTGCTCCGCGACCGCCCGGCTCTTGAGCACGACGGACCGGTCCGCCAGCGGCAGGGCGCGCAGCAGGTCCCAGGGGATCCGGGGATCGTCGGGGGTGCCCCAGTGCCACATCCAGATCGGGTACTCGACGAGGGTGGCGCCGAGCTCGTCGCAGAGGGCTGCGCAGACCTCGCCCACCACGCGGTGGTCCCGGTGACCGTCGCCGCGCCACGGTGCGACCACCAGTGCGGAGTCCGGGGCGGCGGACAGGATCGTGCGCAGGTCATCCTCGATCGACCTCCGCCGTTCACGCACCTCGCCGTCGGGGTGACCCAGGAGCGTGACGGGCGAGTCCGGCGACAGCTGGGCCACCGCCCGTCGGACCTCGTCGACGCGCCGCACGGCGAGTGCTGCGGGGGTGATCGTCGGTGAGCCCGGGTGCGAGGCCGCCCCGTCGGTCACGACGACCACCTCGGCGGGCCGACCGACCGCGGCGAGCTCGGCGATGAGCCCTCCGGCACCGAGGGTCTCGTCGTCGGGGTGCGCGGCCACCACGACGACACGCCCTGTCGGACGATCGAGTGCGTGCAGGGCGCTCAGCCGGGAGCCGGGCCAGGCACCGGACGGGGTCCCCGGTGCGCGGCCGTCGAACGTCACCATGGCAGGTCGGGCCGGCCGAGCAGGGCCTTGCCGAGCGAGACGTCGTCGCGCTCGGCGTGCTGCTGGCGGACGTACACCTGCAGGTCGGCGACCCGTTTGGCGTGGTCGTCCTCCTGCGTCTGCGCGGCCGGACCGAGGGCATGCCCGACGCTCAGCAGGACGGCCTCGCAGGTGTCGGCGACCGTCGCACGCACCCGCTTGGCGAGAATCCGGCCCCGTTCGCGGTCCGGCCCGGACTCCGCGCGTCGTCCGCCGTCGGTCGCGGCACCGGACAGGTCGACCGCGTGCGCGGCGGAGGCCAGCACCACCCGGGCTGCAGAGAGCCGATGGTCGACGGCGCCGAGGTGCATCGCGAGGAGCTGGTCGTCAGGGCGTCGTCGCGCCTCGGCGAGCAACCGCCGCGCGAGACCGACCGCCCCGCCGTACCAGCAGGCGGCGACGCCGATCCCGCCCCACCAGAACCCGGGCCGGTCGACGTACCAGTCGCCGTCTCGCACCAGGGCCGCCGGGACGTCGTCGAAGCGCACCGGCGTGCTGGGGATCTCCCGCAGACCACGGGCCACCCAGCGCTCCGGCCCGGACACACCGATGCCCGGCACGGTGAGGTCGACGACGAACAGCCCGCGGCCCCCGTCCGCGTCGGGAGTCCGGGCCGTGACCAGCGCGGCGCCCAGACGGTCCGCCAAGGAGCACCACGGCTTCGTCCCCGTCAGCCGCCAGCCGCCCCCGGGTTCCTGTGTCGCCTCGAGCCGTGCCGCGGGCGTCTCGGCGGCGAACACGCCCCACGTCGACATCGCGGGGGAGCCCACGCCGGCCGAGCCGGCCTGGTCGAGGATCGCCAGCGCGTCGAGGTGCGGCTCGACGGCGCGTGCCACGGCGAGGTCGGAGGCGGCCAGGGTGGCCAGCAGGCTCCACAGCCTCGCGGTGGCGCCGCGGCCCGGCAGGAGGTCCGCCGGCCAGTCGGCCACGTCGAGCAGTGCCTGGTCGACCGACGCCGGCGTGGTCGGCACGGCCGGGGTGGCGGTGTCCGGGTCGAGCCGCACCGGTGCCACGTCGCGCCCCACGGTGGACGTCTCGAGCGATGTCGTCATGCGGGGTGCTCCCGGAGCCCGCTGTGCTGCGACGTCACCTAGTGCGACCTCAGGGCGCGGACCAGCTCGTCCTTCTTCATCGAGGAGCGGCCCTCGATGCCGATCTCGGCGGCACGCCTGCGCAGCTCGGTCACCGTCCAGTCGTCGTACGAGCCGGACTCGCCGCCCTTGCGGGCGACCTTCGTGCGGCTCGACGCGGCGGCGGCGTTCGCGATGCGGGCCGACTTCTCCTTGCTGTTGCCCTCGTCGCGCAGCGACTCGTAGAGGTGCTTGTCCTTCACGCTGGGCCCAGGGTCTCGTCCCGGCATGATCGGCTCCCATCTCCCGGAGGCGGGCCGGCCGCCCGGATCCGTCACTCCCGGCGGTGGGCCCGCTGCTGGACCTTGTCGAGGTTAGGCAGGCGGGCGCCGTCCCGCTCGCCGAGCCGGCGTTCGTCCGGTCACCGTTCCACACGGCAGCCGACCGGGCGTTCAGCGCACTCGTGCCTCCGTCTCACCCCGCCGCAGCACCGACAGCTCGACGCGCGAGTGCAGCTGGTCGGCGGGCAGGACCTGCGCGAGGTCGGCGAGGACCCGGTCGCACGCCGCGACGGCCGCGTGCAGGTCGGTGTCCGGGTTGACCGTCGCGCGCAGACGCACGACCCGTTCGCCCCGGTCGACGAGGACCGCCCCGTGCGCGGACCGGACCGTCGGGTCGTCGGCCAGGACGTCGGCGGCGGTGGCGACCGCAGGTCCGGGGTCGACCTCGAGGCGGCCGGGCTGGTCGCTGCCGGGCAGCCGCAGCGTCCCGACCGACCGCCGGGGGAGGTGCGCGAGCAGCCACCAGAGCCCGAGGCCGACGAGAACGACGCCCACGGCCCCGGCGAGCGCCGGGTAGCTCCCGGCCGTCGTCACGGTTCCGGTGTCGACCTGGACGGAGTCGGGCACGTCGGGCCAGAGGTCTGCGAGGAAGCCCTGCTGCCAACCGACCGCCGCGACCCCGGCGACGACGAGGAGGACGCCCAGGAGCAGCACGACGACACGGTCGACGGCCAGCACCGAGCGCCTCATCGCAGATCGCCCCCGGCGCGCAGGCCCGCCGACACGCGGGTCACCACGCGGATCGACAGCGGTGTGGTCAGGGGTGCGAGTCGCTCGGTCACGGCAGCGCGCACCGCGTCGGCCACGTCGTCGCCGTCGAGCGTGGTCACGGTGACCGTCACCGACTTCCGGCTCGCCGCGGCCCGGGCCGACAGGACGGCGTCCACGTCGTCCGCGGCCGAGGCCGCGAGCCGGGCCACGTCACCGATGCCGATCGTCGTGCCCGCCGACGAGGTGACCGGCAGCCGGGTGCGCACGCGCCGGCCCAGCGCGATCACGACGAGCCAGAGGCCCAGCAGGGCGACGACGATGCCCACCGCGGTCACGGCCGCGGAGGGAGCGATGCCGTCGGCGCTGTCGACGACGGGTGGGATCCACGGCTCGCCGTCGACGACCTCCCCGGCCACGAGGGCCTCCCGGACGACGAGCACGCCGAGCGCGACCACCAGCAGCGCGAGGGCGATGCTCCACCACGCCACGCGCCCGGCACGGGTCGCCGTGCTCGCGGGCGCGAAGCCGCGCGCCGTCTCCACGGTCGTCATCGCACCCTCGCGGCGGGACCGGCGCCGGCAGGCAGGACGACGTCGCGGACCGCGACGCTCACGTGCCGCACGTCCTGACCGGCGAGGTGCTCGAGCTCGCGCCGGACCGCGTCCTGCACGTCCCTGGTCACCCGCGCGGACGACGCCGGCCAGACGATCGCGACCTCGACCTCGACCCGTGCGCGGTCACCGGCGCGCTGCCAGTGCACGCGCGGGTACCCCCGGCCCAGCGTGCGCTCGACGACGCCGGCCGACTCCTCAGGAGCGACTCCGGGCACGTCGAGGGTCACCTGGCGGGCGATGCGGGTCAGCGCACGGTCGGCGATGGTGAGCGTGCCGCGCTCGTCAGCCACGGCGACGCCCCGCGACGACGCCGGTGAGGTCGAGCCGCCCGTCGACGGCGAGCCCGACGACCGCGCCCGCCGCGGCGAGCACCAGGGCGAGCAGGAACATGCTGAGGCCGCCCACGGCGGCGACGAGGGCGAGCAGCAGGCCGGCGAACAGCCCGATGGCGACGGATGACATGGGTGGCTCCTCAGACGATGGTGTCGATGTCCTCGACGTGGATGCGGACGGGCATCGGGGCGACGGCCGAGACGGCGCGCTGCACCTGGGCGGCAACCCGGGGGATGGGGACGACGTCGGAGAGGACGACGTGCACCTCGGTGCCCTCGTCGCCGATCCGCACGCCGGTCACGCGGCGCCCCGGCAGGTAGGTGCCCAGCTCGCCGAACCGCCCGCCGTGCAGCCGCACGACGCCGGGGACGGCGAGCACGACGGCGGCGACGACCTCGGCGGGGGAGAGCGGCTCGGGCGACGGATGGACCGCCGCGGTGCCGAGCACGACGGCGCTCTCGCCGGTCGGGACGCTGGGCTCGGTCACTGGACCCGCTGCTCCTGCGGGGTCGGCTCGGGCGCGTCGTCCTGCGGCAGGTGCACGTCGTTCACGGCGACGTTGACCTCGACGACCTTCAGCCCCGTCATGCGCTCCACGGCGCTGATGACGTTGCGCCGGATGCCGCTGGCGAGGTCGGCGATGGAGACGCCGTACTCGGCGACGAGGTCCAGGTCGACGGCCGCCTCGGTCTCGCCGACCTCGACGGACACGCCCTGGGAGTGGTTGGTGCGGGCGCCCGGGATCCGCTCCCGCAGCGTCCCGATCGCTCGGGCCGCACCGCCGCCGAGGGCGTGCACGCCGCTGACCTCGCTCGCGGCGATCCCAGCGATCTTGCTCACGACGGTGTCGGAGATCGTGGTGCTGCCCTCGGGGGTGACCAGCGCGCTCTGCCTGGTCGCCGGTGAGGTGGCGACCGTCTTCGTCGGGGACTCGCTCATGGTGGACCTCTCTCGACTGATGGGTGTCAGAGAGTTGGTCGCCGCCCGTCCGTGTTCGTCACGGTCGGCAGATGTGACCTACGTCACACCGCGCGGATGCGGAGGCCCCCGGACGGCCGCACAGTGGCTGGGGATGGACGAGCAGGGGGCGCCGGACGAGGTGCTCGCCCGACGGGCGGCACTGGGAGACCGTGGTGCGTTCGCGGCGGTCGTCGACCGGCACGGGCCCGCCGTCTACCGGTACGCCCGCCGCATGCTCGACGACCCCCGCGACACCGAGGACTGCGTGCAGGAGGCGTTCGCCGCGGCATGGACCTCGCTGCCGCACTTCGAGGGACGCTCGTCGCTGCGCACCTGGCTCTTCGCCATCACGGCGCACAAGGTGCGATCGTTGCAACGCCGACGCAGCCGGACCGCCCTGCCGCTGCCCTTCGCCCCTGACGACGAGGTGGACCTGCGGGCGGTGGACCCGGAGTCGTCGGCCGAGGGCACCGACCTGCTCGAGGCGCTGCACCGGGCGCTGCGCGAGCTTCCGTCGGGACAACGCTCGACGTGGCTGCTCCGGGAGGTGGAAGGTCTGACCTACGACCAGATCGCCGAGGTGTCCGGCACGACGGCGAGCACGGTGCGCGGGCAGCTCCACCGGGCCCGCGCGCACCTGATCCGGCGGATGGAGGCGTGGCGATGAACGGGGAGCAGATCCTCGACCAGGCCACCCGCACGTTGCGCGAGCACACCGACGCCGGCTGGGTCGCCCTGCGCGACGACGTCGTCGCCGCCGCGGTCCGCGCCTTTCGCGCGTCCGCCCCGGTCCGAGGCCGGCTGCCCGACGGCGAGCTGTGGGTCGCGTCCGCCGTGCTCGTCGCCCACGTCCGCACCGCGCTGTCGTCGATCGACCACGCCGGGGCGCTGCGGATCACCTGCACCACGACACCCGACGACCAGCTCGACCGCGTCACCGTCGAGATCGTCGCGCTGTACGGCACCCCCCTGGTCCCTCTGGCCGGACGTGTCCGTGCGGTCGCCGCGCAGGCCGTCGCGGAGAGCCTCGGCCTCACCACCCCTCCGGTCGACCGCGTCGTCGTCGACGTGTCCGTCGGCGACGTGACCGCCGACCCCCGCCGGCTGTAGCCTGATCAAGCCACCGGTCACGGGCTCACGAGCACCTTGCCGGAGCTGTCGGCGGCGGCGCGCTCGAACGCGGTGGCGACCTCGTCGAGCGGGTAGGTCGCCGAGACGATCTCCGAGACGGGCAGGGCCCCGTCGCCGGCGATCGCGATCGACGTCTCGATGTCGGCCTCGGTGTAGGCGGCGCAGCCCTGCACGCGGAGCTCGCGGTCCTGGATGTTCGGCAGGTCGAGCGACCCCGGGCGGGGAGGCACCCCGACGATCAGGAGCGTGCCCGCCCGGCGCAGCAGCCCGACCGCCTGGGCGAGCGACCGCTCGTTGGCGACGCAGTCGAACACCACGTCCGCCGGCCCGCCGAGCGCCGCGACCACCTGGTCGTCCGCGTCCGTCGCGTTCGCCACGGCTCCACCGGCGGCACCGATGCGCACGGCGCGATCGATCTTCGACTGCTCCATGTCGGTGACCACCACGGCGGCCGCCCCGGCGCGCAGCGCTGCGACCACGCACAGGACCCCGATCGTGCCGGCGCCGAGCACGACGACCCGTGCGTCGGTGAGGTCACCGGCGACGCGTGCGGCGTGGACCGGTGTCGCGAGGCACTCGACGAGCGCGGCGGCCTCGTCGCTGAGGGCGTCGGGCACCGCGTACAGGTTGCTCTGCGGTGCGACGAAGTAGTCGGCCATGGCGCCGGAGAGCTCGCGGGACGGGTCGCACCCGATCCAGCGGAGCGTCTCGCACGCGTTGGTGCGTCCGGCCGCGCAGTTGAGGCAGGTACCGCACGCCACGTTGGGCTTGAGCAGCACGCGCTGCCCGGGGGCGAACCGGTCGGCACCAGGACCTGTGGCGGCGACGACGCCCGTGGCCTCGTGCCCGGGCACGTAGGGGGCCGTGAGGAACGGGTGGTGGCCGGCGACGGCGTGCGTGTCCGAGCCGCAGATCCCGACGAGGGTGCTGCGGACCAGGACCTCCCCGGCGGCGGGGACCGGGACGTCGGCGCCCTCCACCCGGACGCCGACGGACGGCCCGGCGACGGCCCGGCGCATCGTGCCGGAGGTCGTCTCGAGCTCGCGGGTCGTCGCGTTGCTGTCCTTCGTGATCATGGAGTCCTCCTGCGTCGAGAGTGTCGGGTGCCCGGCGGCTGCCGTGCCCGGGGTCTGGCTGGTCGTCATGCGGTCGCTCCGGTGAGCGCGGCGGTGTCCGGCAGGTCGGCCCCTCGGCGCGACACCGTCACGGCCGCCGCCCGCGCGGCCCACGAGAGCACCGGCGCGAGCCGCGCCGGAGGGGCGACCCGCAGGCTCCGTCGGCCGGAGGCGCCGAGCAGGCCGCCGGTGCCGAGGCGGGCGAGGAGCGCGGCCATGAAGGAGTCCCCGGCGCCGACGGTGTCGGCGACGTCGACCGGATGGGGCGGCGACTCGACGACGCCGTGCGGCGTGACCGCGACAGCTCCGCGCGCGCCCAGCGTGACCACGACGAGCGCGGGCCCGACCGTGAGCCATCGGTACGCGACGTCGACGGGGTCGCGGTCGGGGTACAGCCACGCGACGTCGTCCTCGCTCGCCTTCACCACGTCGCTGAGGGCGACGAGCCTCTCGACGGCGGGCACGGCGACCTCGCGCGGGCCCATCAACCCCGGCCGGACGTTCGGGTCGTAGCTCACGGTCGAGCCGCCCCGCAGCGATGCGACGAGCGCGTGCACCGCCTCGGCGCCGGGCTGCACGACCGTCGCGAGGGACCCTGTGTGCACGTGCGTGGGGCGCCACGGCGACGCACCCACCCGGTCGAGCGCCCACGCGACGTCGAGCTCGTACTCGGCCGCTCCGTGCTCGTCGAGGGCGGCGCGGGCCGTCGACGTGGGTCCGTCGGTGACCTCAAGACGGACCCCGGCCGAGGCGAGGTGCCGACGCAGCAGGTCACCGTCGTGGTCCCGGCCCAGCTGGGTCCGGAGCGTGACGTCCGCGCCGAGCCGCCCCAGCCCCAGCGCCACGTTGGCCGGGCTGCCGCCGGGGTGGCGCTCCACGCTGCCGTCCGGTCGCTCGATCACGTCGACCACCGACTCGCCGACCACCAGGTGGGTCGTCCGCGCGCTCATCGGCTGGCCAGCACGGGCTCGGGAGCGGCGGTGACGGAGACCTCGAGCGGGCGCCGGCGCTCGACGATCCCGGGCTGCGGCGGGTGGATGAACAGCGTGACCACGGCGCCGACCACGTAGAGCCCGGCGTACGCCCAGCACACGCCGGCGACGCCGACGGACGGGAGCAGCACGGTCGCGATGGCCGGGCCGAGGAACGTCGACATGCCTGCGGCGAGGTTGTGCGCCGAGACCGCCGCGCCACGGTGCTCCGGGGCGAGCGCCGGGAAGATCGCGCCCATCGGGACGAACGCGGAGACGGCGATCCCGAGCACGACGGCGGCCGCGACCATCGCGCCCATGTTGGCGCCGAGCACCTGCGGCACGTAGAGGAACGCGAGCGTCGCCGCGGCGCACCCGAGGCAGCCGTACCAGCGCATCTGACGCATCCAGCCGAAGCGGTCGCCGATCCGACCCCAGATCACGTTCGTGAAGATGGTGACCGCGAACATCACGCCCCACAGGCGCATCCACTCCGTGACGTCGAACCAGTCCTGGCCGTCCCCGCTCTGGCCGGTGAGGTACAGCGGCATGATGACCGGGAAGCCGAACAGCGTCAGGTTGCAGATGACGCGGACCACGGCGGCGAGCAGGATCTGCCGGTTCTCGCCCAGGATCGTGGCTCCGCGGGCCAGCTCGCGCAGCTTCGCCCGGCTGTCGAGGGCGCTCGCACGGGCTTTCGCCCCGACGTTGCGCGGCACGAGCAGGACGCAGATCAGCACGCCCGCGGCGACCCACGGGAGCGCCAGCCAGAGGGTGCCGTTCTCGCCGAACAGCGGGATCAGCACGCTCGGCAGGTACGTGCCGAGCACGCCGATGCCGATGGAGTACGCCGCCCAGTACCAGCCCATCGCGGAGGCCAGCTTCGCGGGCTGGACGGACTGCGCGATGAGGACGACGAACGCGTAGATGAACAGCGGGTACGCGACCGCCCGGGCGCCGTACAGCACCAGGATGAGCGGCAGGCTGCCCGAGCCCAGGCCGACGGTCAGGAACAGCACCTGCAGCCCGATCCACAGGATCCCGCCCGTGAGCATGGCCCGGCGGGCGCCGAACATCTCGGCGAGCACCCCCGAGGACCAGGCGGAGATCGCGGCGACGAGCCCGTAGACGGAGAAGACGAGGCCCGCGTCGACCTGGGTGTAGCCGAGGTCGACGAGGTACTTGGACAGGAACGTCAGCTCGAACCCGTCGCCCGCCATGAACAGGGCGATCGCGACGTAGCCGAACAGGAGCTTGCGTGGAATGCCGAGGACCATGGGAACGCCTCTCGTCACGGGGGCCGACGGGCGGGTGAGCCCTGGTCGTCCGCCTCGATTGCCGGTGACTCAGCGTCGCGTCGGGACGGTCCGCGATCTAGCGCCCGCCAGCGCCGCCGCTGGTACTTTCTTGCGCCGCCGACCCGTCCGAGCAGGTTCGCGATGCCCCGACCGGCGACGTGGCGCACCATGCGAGGGTGAGCCCGACCAGCACGGCCCGGGCCGGGAGGGTCGCACCGGTCCGTGAGGTCGTCGTGCCCGACGTCGACAGCACCGTGCGCTGGCACGAGCACGACTACCCCCACCCGCTGGCGCGCTGGCACACCCATCCCGAGGTCGAGATCCACCTCATCAGGGCGGGCACGGGGGTCGTGCTCGTCGGCGACCACGTGTCGACGTTCTCGGCCGGCCAGCTCGTCGTCGTCGGCTCTGGCGTGCCGCACGACTGGATGAGCGACCTCGCGCCCGGTGAGGTGGTCGTCGGTCGTGACGTCGTCCTGCAGGTGCACCCGGACCGCATGTCCCGGCTGGCGGAGGTGGCTCCCGAGGCGGCGGAGGGCGTACGCCTCTTCGAGGCCGCACGACGAGGTCTCGAGCTCACCGGCCGTTCCGCCGTCGACGGCGCGGCCGAGCTCGAGGCCGTGGGTCGCACCACGGGTCTGGAGCGGCTGCAGCACGTGTTCGCGCTGCTCGCCCTGCTCTCGCGGGCACCGGCCGACGAGCGACGCGTCCTCGCCAGCGGGCTGTACGCACCGCGCACCGACGTCGCCGGTCAGGACGCGGTGGAGTCCGTGCTGCGGTACATCGTCGACAACCTGACGCAGGAGGTCCGCATGACCACCGCAGCGGATCTCGTCGGGATGAGCCCGACCGCGTTCTCGCGGTTCTTCCAGCGCGCCGCGGGCCGCGGCTTCACCTCGATGGTGCGCCGGATGCGGGTGGTCCGGGCCTGCACGCTGCTGACCGAGACCACGATGCCTGTCGTGGACGTGTGCTACGCCAGCGGCTACACCAACCTGTCCAACTTCAACCGGCAGTTCCGGGCCGAGACCGGCACGACGCCGACCACGTTCCGGCGGACGGCGAGAACGGCGCCGCCGGCGCGGCACCCTGCCTGAGAGCCGGAGCCTGTCGCCGAGGCCGCTCAGCGCTGGTCGGCGACCTCGCGGGCCAGCCGGTCGGCGTGCCTCGCGAGCCACGTCCGGCCGCGGGCGACGTACGCGCGCTTGCTCGGCGTCCACACCTCGACGTAGCCCCGCTGTCCCCGCTCGGCGCCCGCGCGCACCACGGAGTAGCACCAGTCGTGCGTGGCCCGTGCGGCGGCGACGAGCGCGGGGAGCTCGCGGCGCGCCAGGCCGTAGCCGTCGGCGAGCACGGCGAGCCGGGCGGGTGCGCGGTCGACCAGGTCGCTGCGCGCGTCGCGGGAGTCGCGGAGCGGCACCCAGAGGCGGGCCGCGATCGCGAGGTCCCACAGCCGTGACCCGGGGCTCGCGAGGTCGAAGTCGATGAGCGCGACGGCGACGCCGTCCCGGAACACGACGTTGTCCAGGTTCGGGTCGTTGTGGCACACGTGCGGACCGCGCCAGGCGGCGGGAACGGTCGTCGGCCAGGTGTGGGCGGCGGCGTCGAACGACTCCACCGCGTCGTGGAAGCGTCGGAGCAGGGCGCCGACGCTCGCCAGCGAGTCGTCGCTCCACGCCCAGCGGGGTGGCGGCGCGATCGGGACCTCACCCGGGACGTAGCTGAGGACCTCGCGGCCCTGCTCGTCGAGGCCGAGGTAGCGGGGAGCGCCGTCGAAGCCGACGCGCTCGAGGTGCTCGAGCAACGCGTGCACCGCGTGCGCGCCCGGAGGCTGGGGCCGGCGCACGGTGTCCTCGAGCCGGAACACGAGGCCACGGTTGGACGTGCCGCCGAGCAGCGGCGTCTCCTCGGGGCTCGCCATGGCCTGGGCCATCGTGTCCGCTCCGTTCGTCCGGCACCGACCCAGCGATCCTGTCAGGAGCGACCGAGGATCGCGCGTGCAAGCCGGGTGTGCGTGACGAGGCTCGTGACGTAGCCGCCGCGGACCGCGGCGCGGACGGCCGCGGCCTTCTCGGCGGCGTAGGCGAGCGCGATCACCTCCGGGATCCGGTGCAGCTGGGCGGCGTCGATCCCGATGAGTCGGTCGGCGAGCGGGGCGGGGACGGGCTGCCCGTCGCCGGCGAGCAGGATGCCGCTCACGTCGGCGCGCACCCCGAGCTCGTGCAGGTCCGCACGCTCGGCGGGGGAGATGGCGTCCCAGACGGTGGAGTACGGCGGGTCCCAGCTGCCGAGCCCGACGACGGCCGTCGTGACGACTGCCGCCTTCTCGAGGCAGCGCGCCACGTCCGGCTGGCGCCGCAGCACCCCGGCGGTGGTGGCGTCCGGCACGATCATGGGGGCGTAGAAGAAGTACGGCTCGCCGCCGCCGAGCCGGGCGACGTCCCGCACGAGCTCGATCGAGCTGCCGTCGATGTCGGGCCGGGACAGGGCGCCGGTGAGCTGGACGACGGGGCAGGGGGCCAGGCGGGTCATCGCGTCGCGCATCGCGATCAGCGAGCGGGCCCAGCCCAGGCCCAGCACGTCGTCGGACGTCACGATCTCGGACACCAGCTCGCCGCCGGCGCGCCCGATCTGCGCCCGCAGCAGGGCGGGGTCGTCGTCGAGCGTGTCGACGACGATCGCGTGGCGCAGGCCCAGCGCGCTCTGCAGCTCGGCGGACAGCTCGACGTCGAGGTTGCCCGGATGCCGGATCTCGACGTGGACGAGCCCGGCGGCGCGGCCGGCCTCGAGGAGCCGCGCGACCTTGAACCGGCTGATGCCGAACTCCTCGGCGATGTCGAGCTTCGACCGGCCGTCGAGGTAGTAGCGGCGTGCCACGGACGCGGTGAGCACGAGCTGCGCCGGACCGATCGACTGCTGCGCCATCGCGCTGCCTCCTGCTCATATGAGCGCTGAAGTGCCCATCCTGGCAGGAACCGTTGCGTGGTGGCGACACCGGTGCCAATGTGAGGTTTCACCCGCTCACATGAGCACTCGCAGGGGAGGCCCGGTGTGACGAGCAGGAGAATGCGACAGCGGCGGGTCGCCGGCCTCACCGTCGCCCTCGCACTTGCCCTCGGCGGGTGTGCGGGATGGGGAAGCGTCGGCAGCGGCGGAGAGAACAGCATCAGCGTCCTGATGGTGAACAACCCGCAGATGGTCGACCTCCAGTCGCTCACCGCGGAGCACTTCACCCAGGAGACCGGCATCCGCGTGAACTTCACGGTGCTGCCCGAGAACGACGTCCGGGACAAGATCAGCCAGGAGTTCTCCAGCCAGGCCGGCCAGTACGACGTGGCGTCCCTGAGCAACTTCGAGATCCCGATCTACGCGCGCAGCAAGTGGATCGCGCCGCTCGACGAGCACATCGCGGCGGACCCCGACTTCGACCAGGCCGACGTCCTGGCCCCGATGGTCACGTCGCTCAGCGGCGAGGACGGCAAGGTCTACGGCGAGCCGTTCTACGGCGAGTCCTCGTTCCTCATGTACCGCAAGGACGTGCTCGACCAGGCCGGCCTCACGATGCCCGACCACCCGACCTGGCAGCAGGTCGCCGACGTCGCGGCGAAGGTCGACGGGGCACAGCCCGGCATGGCGGGGATCTGCCTGCGCGGGCAGCCGGGGTGGGGTCAGGTGTTCGCACCGCTCACGACCGTGGTCAACACGTTCGGCGGGACCTGGTTCAGCGACGACTGGCAGGCCGAGGTCAACGACCTGCCGTTCCGCCAGGCCACCCAGTTCTACGTCGACCTCGTGCGCGAGCACGGCGAGAACGGCGCACCCCAGGCGGGCTTCACCGAGTGCCTGAACAACCTCATCCAGGGCAACGTCGCCATGTGGTACGACGCGACCTCCGCCGCCGGCTCGCTCGAGGCGGCGGACTCGCCGGTCAAGGGCAAGATCGGGTACGCCGCCGCGCCCGTCGAGAAGACGGACGCGTCCGGGTGGCTCTACTCGTGGGCATGGGCCATCCAGCAGGCGAGCCAGCACAAGGACAACGCGTGGAAGTTCATCTCCTGGGCCTCGGGCAAGGACTACGAGCAGCTCGTGGGGGAGACCAAGGGCTGGTCCCGGGTCCCCGCGGGCAAGCGTGAGTCCACCTACTCGATCCCGGAGTACCTCGCGGAGTCGTCGGCGTTCGCCGGCCCCACCCTCGACGCCATCACGTCGGCCGACCCGCTGAACCCCGGCGTCCAGCCGCGGCCGGCGCCGGGCATCCAGTTCGTCGACATCCCGGAGTTCCCTGCGCTCGGCACCCAGGTCTCGCAGTTCGTCAGCTCGGCGATCGCCGGGCAGATGACCGTCGACGAGGCCCTCGACCAGGGGCAGAAGTACGCCGCCGACGTCGCGGAGCGCTACCGGGCACGGGTGGGCACCGATGGCGGCTGACCGACTCACCGACGGCACGCCTTCGTACGCGCACGCAAGGGGGATCCTATGAGCGCCGCAGTGGAGACCGGCCGTCCGGTGCCGAAGGACGAGCTGCGCGGTGACGCGTCGCCCGCACTGGCCCGTGCGGCCGCGCGGGCCAGGAGAGCACCGCTGCTCCCGGCGCTCGTGTTCACGATCGTGATGACGCAGCTGCCGTTCGTGGCCACGCTGGTCATCTCGTTCATGAACTGGAACGCGTACTACCCCGACGAGCGCAGCTTCGCCGGCATCGACAACTTCCGCCGGGTCGTCACCGACGACGTCATCTGGGACGCGGTCGTGACGACCGTCGAGCTCACGGTCACCGTCGTCGTGGCCAGCGTGATCCTCGGCCTGCTCATCGCCCTGCTCCTCGACCGCAAGTTCTGGGGCCGCGGCATCGTGCGCACGATGCTCATCGCGCCGTTCCTCGTGGTGCCCGTCGCGTCCGCGCTCGTGTTCAAGCACGCCATCTACAACCCCGAGTACGGCCTGCTCAACGGCACCATCACCTGGGTGTGGGGCCTGTTCGGGGACACGACGCCACCGCAGCCGGACTGGATCAGCTCGTTCCCGCTGCTGTCCATCCAGCTCAACCTCATCTGGCAGTGGACGCCGTTCATGATGCTCATCCTGCTGGCGGGCCTGCAGGGCCGACCGCTGGACGTGATCGAGGCGGCCCGCATCGACGGCGCCGGGTCGTGGCAGATCTTCCGGTCGATGACGCTGCCGCACCTGCGCCAGTACATCGAGCTCGGGGCGCTGCTCGGGTCGATCTACGTGGTCCAGAACTTCGACGCCGTGTTCACGATCACCTCGGGCGGGCTCGGCACGGCCAACCTGCCGTACACGATCTACACGACGTTCTACAACGCGCAGGACTACGGGCTGGCCTCGGCCGCCGGGGTGGTCGTGGTGATCGCGACGATCATCATCGCGACGTTCGCGCTGCGCACCGTCTCCAGCCTGTTCCGTGAGGAGGGTGGGCGATGACCGCCATCACCGACGTCGGTCCGATCCCGGCGACCCGCACGACCGCCGGCACCCCGCGCCGCGACCGGCGCCCCCGCGGCACCGTCCTTCTGGGAGTCCTGGCCTGGCTCGTCGGGCTGCTGTTCCTCGTGCCCGTGGCCTGGATGGTGCTCACCTCGTTCCACAGCGAGGCCGACGCCGCCACCAACCCGCCGAGCCTCACCGCACCGCTCACCCTGCAGGGCTACAAGGAGTTCTTCGGCGCCTCGTCGGGCGCCAGCCCGTGGCCCGCGCTGGCCAACTCGCTGTCGGCCAGCGTCGGCTCGACCGTCCTGGTCCTGGTGCTGGCCATCCCCGCCGCGTACGCGCTGTCCATCCGGCCGGTGCGCAAGTGGACCGACGTGATGTTCTTCTTCCTGTCCACCAAGATGCTGCCCGCGGTCGCCGGTCTGCTGCCGATCTACCTGTTCGCGCAGTTCGCCGGGCTGCTCGACAACCTGTGGTGGCTCGGGCTGCTCTACACGGTGATGAACCTGCCCATCGCGGTGTGGATGATGCGCTCGTTCCTCGCCGAGGTGCCGAGCGAGATGCTCGAGGCGGCCTCCATGGACGGCGCCGGGCTGGTCCGGTCCCTGCGCGAGATCATCATGCCCGTCGTCGCCCCCGGCATCGCCGCGACCGCGCTCATCTGCTTCATCTTCAGCTGGAACGAGCTGCTGTTCGCCCGGGTGCTCACGGCCACCGTCGCGCAGACCGCGCCCGTCTACCTCACCGGTTTCGTCACGAGCCAGGGACTGTTCCTCGCCAAGGTGTGCGCCGCCTCGCTCGTGGTGTCCCTCCCGGTGCTCATCGCCGGGTTCGCCGCGCAGGACAAGCTCGTCCAGGGGCTGTCGATGGGGGCGGTGAAGTGAGCGTTCGCCTCACGCCCGAGACGCTCGGGTCGCTGCCGCCCGAGGTCGCCGTGCCCACGTACGACCGCGACCAGGTCTCGGTCGGGATCGTGCACGTCGGCGTCGGCGGGTTCCACCGGGCGCACCAGGCCCTGTACCTCGACCGGCTGATGAACGCCGGCGACGCCCTCGACTGGGGCATCTGCGGTGTGGGCGTGCTTCCCCAGGACCGCCGGATGGCCGACGTCATGGCAGCCCAGCGCGGGCTCTACACGCTCGTCGTCAAGCACCCCGACGGCACGTGGGAGCCGCGCGTGGTGGGCTCGATCGTCGACTACCTGCTGGCGCCCGACGACCCCGACGCCGTCGTGGAGCGGATGGCCGACCTCGCCACGCGCATCGTGTCCCTGACCATCACCGAGGGCGGGTACAACTTCCACGCCGTCACCGGCGAGTTCGACGGGGCCAACCCCGCCGTCCGGCACGACCTCGAGCCCGGCACGCCGCCACAGACGACGTTCGGGCTCGTCGTCGAGGCGCTCGCCCGGCGGCGCGACCGCGGCCTGCCGCCGTTCACGGTGCTGTCCTGCGACAACATCCAGGGCAACGGCGACATGGCACGGCGCAGCTTCGGCGCCTTCGCCCAGCTCCGCGACCCCGACCTCGGCGCCTTCGTGCGCGACGAGGTGCGGTTCCCGAACTGCATGGTCGACCGCATCACCCCCGTGACCACGGACGAGGACCGCGCCGAGTTGTCGCGACGGTTCGGCGTCGACGACGGCTGGCCGGTCGTCTGCGAGCCGTTCCTCCAGTGGACGCTCGAGGACGACTTCGACGAGCGGCCGCCGTTCGAGCGCGCCGGCGTGCAGATGGTCGACGACGTCGAGCCGTACGAGCTGATGAAGCTGCGCCTGCTCAACGCCAGCCACCAGGCCCTCGCCTACTTCGGCTACCTCGCTGGGTACCGGCTCGTGCACGAGGCGTGCCAGGACCCGCTGTTCGCGACGTTCCTGCGCGCCTACATGGACCGTGAAGCCACCCCGACCCTGGAACCCGTGCCGGGCATCGACCTCGACGACTACAAGCGGCAGCTCATCGAGCGGTTCTCCAACGGGCAGGTCCGCGACACGGTCGCCCGGCTCTGCGCCGAGAGCTCCGACCGCATCCCGAAGTGGCTCCTGCCCGTGATCCGGCACCAGCTCGACCACGGTGGCCCGATCGACCTCGCGGCCGCCGTCGTCGCGAGCTGGGCCCGCTACGCCGAGGGCGTCGACGAGGCGGGGGAGCCCATCGAGGTCGTCGACCGGCTCCGCGACCGCCTGAGCGAGGCCGCGCGACGGCAGCGCGACGACCCCCTCGCGTTCGTCCGCGACCGCGACGTGTTCGGCGAACTCGCCGACGACGAACGGTTCACCACCGCCTACCTCCGGACGCTCGGCTTGCTGCACGAGGTCGGGGCCCGGCGCACCCTGGAGACGCTGGTCGCTGCCTCGGCATGAGACGACTCCGAGCACGCAGGGACCCTGTCGACCGTTGCGCCATCGCGGGGTGTCACCGAGGGTTCACCGGCCCGGTCGCAGCCGCGACGGGTTCGCGTGCGGGCCGGCGGCCGGCGAGGAACTCGGTGACGGCGCGTCGGAACTCCTCGGGGCGCTCCGAGAACGGGAAGTGCCCGGCCTGCTCGAGCACGACGAGCTCGGCACGGGGGATCCCTCGCGCGATCGTGCGCGACGCCGCGGGTGGGCACACCCAGTCGTAGCCGCCGGCGATGACGAGCGTGGGCGCCGTGATGTCGGCGAGGCGGTCGCGCACGTCGTACCGCGAGGCGGGTCCGGCGAAGAAGTGGTGCATGACGTCGAGAGCCTGGCGGCTGAGCGGGAACAGGCGGCCCGGGACGTGCTCGTACCCGGGGGCGGCGTAGTGCGGTGCCACGAGGCGGCCGAACGCCTCGCCCGCCTCGGGGGAGACGTCGCCCGAGAACACGCGCCGGGCCGCCTCGACCGCCTCGGGGCCGGCCCGGTCGGCCAGGGTCGGCGACCCGGGGTCGGCCTCCGCGGCGAGAGTCGCTGCCGTGCTGCACAGGACGAGCCCGCCGACACGGTCCGGGTGGCGCAGCGCGGCGTGCAGCGCGACGAACCCGCCTGCCGAGTGGCCGAGCAGGATCGGACGCTCGAGGCCGAGGCGTGCGGTGAGCGCGGCGACGTCGTCGGCCATCTGCTCGAGCGAGCACGTCTCGACGCGCACCGGGTCCGACCGCCCTTGCCCGCGCAGGTCGACGTAGACGACCTGCGCGACGTCACGCAGCGGCCCGAGGCCAGGGCGCAGGTACCCCTGGTCGAAGCCCGGCCCGCCGTGCAGCGCCACGACGGTCGGGACGGTGCTGAGGGCGTCGCCGTCGACACGCAGCTGCGCGCCCTCGACGTCGAAGTAGAGCCTGGTGTCGTTGACTGAGGTGAACATGCACGTCCAGATGCGCGCGGACGGCGCAAGGTTCGATCAGGCTGGCGCCGGGTGGTACAGCCTGACGCTGTCGATGCGCTCCTCGCGCATGCCCACGAGCCACAGCACCGACGGCGGGCAGTGCGTGGGGTCCCACGAAGGGCTGACGAGGTCGCACTCCATCACCGTGAACCGGGAGCTCGCCATCACGTCGACCACGCGCTCGTGCACGCCGTCCTCGGCGTCGCTGCGCAGGATGTGCTCGAACAGCCACCTCGCGTGGTGCACGGTGCCCCACCAGCCCGACACGACCATGTCCGGGTGCGCCAGGTCCGCGACGACCCGGGCCAGGGCGGGACCGTCCTCGGCGGCGTCGAGCAGCCCGCGCAGCCCGCCGCCGCGCCGCCGGGCCAGCGCGTCGACGTCGGGGTGCGCGACCGCCTCCCCGTCGAGCAGGGCGGTCGTCAGCTGTCGGCGCGCCTCGTGGAGCCGGCTCCGGACGGTGCCGACCGGCACGTCGCAGATCGCGGCGATCTCGGCGTAGCTGTGCCCACCGCCGAAGTAGCGGAGCACCACCGCGAGCTGCAGCGGTTCGGTGAGCGTCGAGACCGCGTGCCAGACGAAGTCGCGCAGCGCGTGCCGGTCCAGCTCGTCCTCGACGGAGCCGGGTGCCGCGACGTCGAGCCGGAGGGGTGCTACGGGCCGGGTACGCCGCACGTGCATGCGGCAGGTGTTGCGGACGATCGCCCTCAGCCACGCGCCCACCGCGTCCGGGTCGCGCAGCGAGCCCCACGCGGACAGCGCGGTGACCATCGCGTCCTGGACGGCGTCCTCCGCCGCCGGACCGTACCCGAGCCGGGCGACGGCGATCGCTCGCATGTCCGCTCGGTGGCGTTCGAGCAGGATCCCCAGGCACGCGGCGTCACCGTCGTTCACCGCTCGGGCCAGGTCGCCGTCGCTCTCGTCCATCGCATCCACCTCCGCTCGGAGGACCCGACACCCACAGGATGCGCCGCACGGACGAGAAGTTCGACGAGGCACGGTCGGGTTCGACCGGCGGATCAGCCTTCGTCGTCGAAGAAGCAGAACGGGTGGCCCGCCGGGTCGAGCAGGACCCGCACATGCTGTTGGGGCTGGAAGTCGGCGAGCCGAGCACCGCACGCGAGCGCGTGCGCGACGCCGGCCGCGAGGTCGCTGACCAGGAAGTCCAGGTGCAGCTCCATCTGCTGGTGATCGGTCGTCGCGGGCCAGACGGGCGGCTCGTACAGCGGGTCGGAGCTGAGCGACAGACCAGAGCCGCCGCCGGGCGGCCGCAGCTGGGCCCAGTCGTCGTCCTCGCCGACGCGCGTCCAGCCCAGCAGGCGCTCGTAGAAACCGGCGAGGGCCGAGGCGTCCCGGCACTCCATGACGGTCGAGACGAGCGTGACGTCGAGGTTCGCCTGACGCGTCGGTGCGGGCAGCGCCGGGGTGTGCTGTCGGTCGATCGCGACGTCGGACAAGGGGCTCGGGTGGTGCGGCTCGTACAGGCCGAGCGTCGCGCCGCTGGGCAGAGCGATGCTGGTGACGAGCCCGTAGCCGGCCTCCCGCGGCGGCCCGTCGGGGACCACACCACGCCCGGCGAGCTCCGCGAGAGTGCGGTCGAGGTCGTCGCACATCAGGTACAGCGTCGCCCCCTGACCGAGCGGGGCGCTGGCACCCGGGTGCACACCGAGCTCGGCGGGTGGGAGCCGGAAGATCAGCCAGCCGTCACCCGACGCAGCGTCCTCGACCCAGACCCACCCGAGCCGGTCCCGCAGGAACGCCCGGTCCGCGGCGGGATCGCCGCTCGGGAGCAGCACGTGCATGCCCGTGATCATCAGACCAGGCTCCGGGCGGACGCATCTGCGCGCCACCGGGAGCCCGGCACTCTCCGTGAAGGGGCGTGGATCACCCCGGCGAGCGTGGGCGCAGACGCCCGGCCCCACCCGAGAGCGGGACCGGGCGTCCGCGCCGCGTCAGCGGACGTGTCAGCTGAAGCTCCACTGCTGCCACCACTTGTTCGCGTCGCAGGTCCAGATGATGGCGTCGCCCCACCCGTCCTTGTCGAGGCACATCCCCTGGGCGTGCCGCGGCACGAGCAGGAAGTGGCCGTCGACGGCGACCAGCTTCCAGTGCTGGTTGTAGCTCGTCTGCTTCCATGTGGGCTGGCAGACGCCCTGGATCACGTCGGAGCCGTTCGTCGTGCCGCGGTAGGCGACGTCGAGGCACATGCCCGTGTGCAGCACGCGCACCTGGTAGTACTCGTCCCCGACGGGGTCCAGGCGCCATCCCTGGTGCACCCCGCCCGCGCACCACGCCACTCGGACGTCGGCGGCGTGGTACGGCAGCGCGTCCTTCACGGTGAGGCACTCGCTGGTCTGGCGGTTCCGCACCTCCCAGTAGCCCGGAGCGACCTGGGCCCGCGACGAGGTGCCGAGCGACAGCACGAGTGCCAGTGCCGCGAGACAGGTGAGAGCGGCCCTGAGTCCGCGTCCCCGGGACAGGCGCGCAGATGCCCCGTCCCGGGTCGATGATGCCGTGCGTCCTTTCATGTCTCCCCCTTGGTGTGTGGTGGTTCCGCTGGACCGTCGCAAGGTCGAGCGCCTGGATGTCGAGCCGGACGCCTCATGGAGCGCGCGCCACGACCGTCGAGGTCTTCGTCTGCCGGGACGCCGTCCCGCCGACGGGAGCGTTCCGGACGCGCCCAGCATGGGTCGGCGCCCCCGTGCAGCACGTCCGCCCGGAGCCGGAACTCTGATCTGCGTCAGCGGGAGCAGGCGGACGACCGGGCTACCACGACCGGAGTACCGCGCCCGCGGCAGGCGCCCCGGACCGAGGGGACCCATCGAGGCGATGGTCGGACGGCGGCCGGGAGGTGCATGATCGAAGTGCTGCGCGTGCCCTGAGCAGGTGCGTCTCTGACGGGGGGATGAGACCAAATGCCAGACGCGACGACCCCGGCCCGGAAGCTGGGCCCCATAGTGGCGGTCCACAGCGGCGGAGGTCTCGTACCGGGCGTCGGTGGCGTGGTCCGCACCACCGACGGCGACGACAGGTGGGCGCTCATCAGCCCGTGGCCGCCCCGCCTGGACGGCGCCGAGTTCGACGTGGCCGTGTGGCAGGACGACGTCGTGGAGTGGCACCGCCCGGGCGAGGTGTTCGTCTACCGGCCGCGGGGTCCGGCGTCGGGGAGCCTGTGCGTCGTGGAGGTCCCGCCCCCGGTGCAGTTCCGTGACGTCCCGGTCCTCGAGCCCCTCGCTCCCAGGAACTCTCCGGACGCGCTGATCGACGAGAAGATCGTCGCCGCCGGCTGGGACTGGGGCCGGCTCCTCGGGTCGACGAACCAGGACCAGGACTTCTCGCCGCTGCAGGGTTCGCAGCCCGCCCTTCCGCCCTCGGCAGCGTCGGGTCCGCCGCCGGCCGCCACCGTCGCGGCGCGGTCCGCGTCCCGCCAGACCACGGTGACGGCCATGGCGCGGACCTCGGGCTCGATCCTCAGCAAGTTGCTGCTGCGGGAGTAGACGGATGTCGGCCGGGCACCGCCGTGTCCTGCACCGGCCGGCGGCGGCCCGCGGGCCGAGTGTCGTCGGCTGGCGGGACATCTGCGTCGCGACCATGGCGGTGGCGGTGGACCTCGCCCTCTTCACCCCGATGACGCAGCTGGAGCGGTCGTCGTCGTGGCCGGTCGTCGATGCGCCGCCGTGGGTCGTGGTCCTGGCCGCAGTGCCGGCGTGGACGGCCCTGCTGCTGCGCCGGAGGGCCCCGATCGCGGTCAGCCTGGGGCTGGCCGGCTACGCGGCCGCCCTGACGGTCACGATCGGTTCGCGGCCCGTGCTCACCTTGCTCGTCGCCCTGTACAACGCGGCCGCCTGGCGTTCACCGCGCCGCTCGCTGCTGTGCCTGGCCGCCACGCTCGTGGCGAACGGGGTCGCGGTCGCGTACGAGTCCGCGGCCCTCTCCGAGACGGTCCAGACGACGGTCGAGCTGTCCCTGCTCTACGTCCTGTTCGACGGCACGGCCTGGGGGGTCGGGTGGTGGGTCGGCTCGGCCAGACGAGAGGCGAAGCGGCTGCGCGAGACGCGGGAGGCGATGGCGGCGGAGGCCGTGGCGGCGGAACGCGTCCGGATCGCGCACGAGCTGCACGACATCGTGGCCCACGCGGTCACCGTGATGGTGCTCCAGGCCGCCGGCGCACGCCGGACGATGGACCAGGAGCCCGAGCTCGCTCGGGGCGCGATGCAGACGGTGGAGGACGTCGGGAAGGAGGCGATCGGGGAGCTGCGCCGGCTGCTCGCCGTGCTGCGCACCGTGGGCGACGACGGTGACGTCGCCGTGATCGGGACCTCGCCGCGCCTGACCACGGTTCCGGACCTGGTGACGCAGGCCGAGTCCGCCGGCGTGCGGGTCACGCTCTGCGAGCGCGGCACACCCGGGAAGCTCGACCCCAGCGTCGACCTCGCCGCCTTCCGGGTCATCCAGGAGGCGCTCACGAACGTCACCCGCCACGCCGGTGCCGGGACGACGGTCGACGTCGGCCTTCACTGGCTGCCGGACTCGCTCCGCATCGACGTGCACGACGACGGAGCCGGGGTGCCCCCGCGCTCGGTGGGCGCGCTGTCCACCGGGCACGGCCTGGCGGGTCTGCAGGAACGGGTCACGATCGTCGGCGGTGCCCTGGATGCCGGACCCGTGGCGCGCGGCGGCTACCGGGTCACAGCGACGCTGCCGGCGCACGTGCCATGACCGTCCGGCTGCTGCTGGTCGACGACGAACCGCTGGTGCGGACCGGCATCGGCCTGATCCTCAGGGCCGAGCCGGACATGGAGGTGGTCGGCTCCACCGGCGACGGCGCCGAGGCGGTCGCCCTCGCCGCGGAGCTCCGGCCCGACGTCGTCCTGATGGACGTGCGGATGCCGGGCATGGACGGCGTCGAAGCCACCCGTCGCATCGTCGAGTCGGCATCGGGTGACGTGCTCGTCCTCACGACCTACTCCGAGGACGAGGCCGTGCGGAGCGCCCTGCGCGCGGGTGCCTCCGGGTTCCTGCTCAAGGACGCCCTGCCGGACGAGCTGATCGCCGCCGTGCACGCCGTCGCCGCGGGAGAGGCGTGGCTGGATCCCGCGATCGCGAAGTCGCTGCTCGCCGAGTTCACCGGACGCCCGGCGCCTGCCCTTCCTTCAGCCTCTGAGCTCCTCAGGCTGACGCCGCGGGAGCGTGAGGTGCTGGTGCTCGCCGCCCACGGCCTCACCAACCACGAGATCGCCGCGCACCTCGTGGTGGCGGAGGCCACCGTCAAGACCCACATCGGCCGGGTCCTCAGCAAGCTGGGGCTGCACGACCGCGCCCAGGCCGTCGCGGCGGCGTACCGGGGCCGGCTGTTGACCGCGGACGAACCTCTGCCGCCCCGGCGGCGGGGGAACCCCTCGTGACTCACGGCGTCGGGGAGGCGATCCACGGGCCGGTGCCCGCGGAGGGGTCGACGATGCCGTCCTCGACCCATCGCAGCCGGCCGGCCATCACGGCGCGGGCCAGCCGGCCGTCCGACGTGGCGGTGGAGCCGCGCAGGCCCCGGAACAGGTCCTCGACCCGGAGGCGGGACTGGGCGCAGAAGGCGTCGGCGAGATCGACCGCGTTGGGGCCGGCAGCCGGGTCTTCGTCGCGCATCGCGATCGCCCGGGTGCACACGGCGGACATGGCGAACAGCTCGGCGCCGATGTCGACGACGCGACCCAGGAGCACCTGCTTGCGGTCGAGGCGGGCCCGGTGGCGTGCCATCGCGTAGAAGGTGTGCCTGGCCAGCGAGCGGGACGACCGCTCGACGTAGCGCACGTGGGGGGCCAGCCGGCCGAAGTCGCCGTAGGCGTTGGGCCGGGAGCCGTGCCCGGTCAGCAGGGCGGGGTACCAGCGGGCGTAGAAGCGGCTCGCGCCGACGGTCGCGCGCGCCTTGGCGCCCAGGGGCGCGTCGCGGGACGCGAGGTCGCCCGCGGCGGCCAGGTGGGTGTCCACGGCCTCGCGGGCGATCAGCAGGCGCATAATCTCCGAGGAGCCTTCGAAGATGCGGTTGATCCGCATGTCCCGCAGCAGCTGCTCGGCGGCGACCGCCCGTTCACCCCGCGCCGCCAGCGAGTCGGCGGTCTCGAACCCGCGCCCGCCGCGGATCTGGACCAGCTCGTCGGCCACGCGGTAGCCCATCTCGCTGGCCCAGAGCTTGGCCAGCGCCGCTTCGATGCGCACGTCCTTCTGGCCCGTGTCGGCCAGTCGCGCAGACAGGTCGAACACCGACTCCAGCGCGAACGCCGTGGCCGCGATGAACGCCAGCTTGGAGCTGATCGCCTCGTGCTCGCCCACCGGCCGACCCCACTGCACCCGCTCGGTCGACCACTGCCGTGCGATGGACAGCGCCCACTTGCTCCCGCCCGCGCAGATCGCAGGGATCGACAGCCGGCCGGTGTTGAGCGTGGTCAGCGCGATCTTCAGGCCCTCGCCCTCGCGTCCCAGCCGGTTGGCGGCCGGCACCCGCACCTGACGGAACCGGGTGACACCGTTCTCCATCCCGCGCAGCCCCATGAACCGGTTGCGGTGCTCGACGGTGATCCCCGGGGTGGAGGCCTCGACGACGAACGCGGTGATGCCGCCGTGCCGGTCGCCGTGCTGGTCGCCGTGCGGCGGGACGACGGCCATGACCACCAGCAGCTCGGCGATCGGACCGTTGGTGGTCCACAGCTTCACGCCGTCCAGCAGGTACGCCGTCCCGTCGTCGGTCGGTGTCGCGGTGGTGCCGAGCCGTGCGGGGTCGGAGCCGACGTCGGGCTCGGTGAGCAGGAACGCGGAGATCGCCCCCGCGGCGCAGCGTGGCAGGTACGCCTGCTGCTGCTCCGGGGTGCCGAACAGGTGCACGGGTTCGGGCACACCGATGGACTGGTGCGCGGACAGCAGCGCGGCCAGGCTTGGGTGCACGGTGCTGACCAACATCAAGGCCCTGCCGTAGTCGACGAGCGACAGTCCCAGGCCGCCGTACTGCTGCGGGATCTTCATGCCGAACGCGCCGACGCGCCGCAGCGCGTCGATCGCCTCGTCGGGGATGTGGTCCTCGCGCTCGATCGCCAGGCCGTCGATGGTCCGGCACACCTCGACGAACGCCTGGCGGAACACCGCCCCGCGCGCTGCGGCGTCCGGGTCGGACGTCGGGTACGGGTGGATGAGGCCGACGTCGAACGCGCCGAGGTACAGGCCCTTGGCGAAGCTCGGCCGGGTCCACTTCTGCTCCCGGGCAGCCTCGGCGACCTCACGAGCCTTCCGCTCACCGGCGGTGGGGTTCTGGTCCGCGCCGACGCTACTCATGACGAGCCTCCCCGGCGGGACCCGCGCCGAACGGGCCGGCCGCTCGATGTCGATGCTATCGACCGGTCGCGCGGGTGCATCCGGGCCCGAGTGTCCTCGTGCGGTCGTTCGTTGAGCGGTCAGCCCAGCTGGCGCAGGATCTCCGTCGAGAGCTCCCGCAGGCGGTCGTTGGGGTCCGAGTTCGCCATGACCCTGACCTTCTCGCGCACGTCCGCGTCCGCTCCCGGCGACACCGACCGCAGGGCCAGCTTGCGCACACCGGCGTCGGCATCGTCGAGCAGGACGCTGAGCACGGGGCTCGCGTCGGAGGGGTCGAGGTGGTTCGTCGCAGCAGCGGCGGCGACCCGGACGGTGGCGTCGTCGTGGCCGGCTGCGATCGCGAGGACCTGGGCCGATTCCGGGGTCCGGATCACACCGGCGAGCGAGGCCGCCTTCGTCGCGCGGGCCAGGTCGTCGCCACGGATCAGGCTCTCCAGGTGCGGCAGCGCATCGGCGCCGAGCGTCCGCGCGGCCGCCACGTAGTTCGGCTCTTCGGCGTCGAGGTAGCCGAGCACCTGTTCCATGCTCACGGACATGAGGTCGACTCCTTCAGAGTGCGAACACGAAGGCACTGCTCGTCATCGTCGCGATCTCGGACGCCGACACGGTCGGGATGCCGACGATGTTGCTCGTGCTGCAGCCAGTCATCAACCGGGTGAAGTCAGGACTGATGCAGTTGCCGGCGGCGTCCTTTTCACCGGAGATGTGGGGCAGGCCGAGCACGTGGCCCATCTCGTGCGCGAGCGTCCACTGCGACGCGATCCGCGCGACGGCGGCGCCGGGCTCGCCCGCGGGGTGGCTGGCGCAGCCGTTCAGCGCGCCACCGCCCGGAGTCGTCTGGATGACGCTCCGGACCAGGTACGCGACGAGGTCGTTCGCTCCGCAGCCGTTCCGGAGGGCGAACAGGCGGTCCTGCTCACCGGAGGTGCCTCCGTCGCAGCCTGCGGCGTCGAGGTCGTCGAGGTCGCTGAGAACCAGACCGGTGAAGCGCCAGATGGTGGCGTCGTCGTGGCGTTGGTAGAGCTGCCCGCCCGCCGCGACGATGTCGACCGTCGCGGGGTTGTTGTCCAGCAGCTCCCAGCCGGTCAGGGGCGTGCCGGTGTACCGCCAGATCGTGCCGTCTCCGTGGCGCTGGTACAGGTGCCCGCCCGCCGCGACGATCTCGACGGTGGCGGGGTTGTTGTCCAGCAGCTCCCAGCCGGTCAACGGGGTGCCGGTGTACCGCCAGATCAGGCCCGTGTT
>NZ_BONK01000023.1 GCF_016862675.1 Cellulomonas chitinilytica
CGCACCCGGGGACAGAGGACCCTCCGGGTGCGCCCGCCGCCTCGCTCACGACGGGGCCGGCGGTCCCATCTCCGGCCGGGTCCGCCGCCACGACGGCGGGGCCGCCCACCACCACGACTCCGCGAGCACGGCCCGCAGCGTCTCCTCGTCGGCCGCCGCGAGCCTGACCAGCAGGTACGCGGTCCCGGCGTGGTGGTCGGTCGTCTGGAACAGGTCCGGCTCCTGCTCGACGAGCGCCCGGCGCTCCCCGTCGTCCTCGACGCGCACCGTGACGCGGTCGTCGTCCCACATCCTCGCGACCATGTGGTGGTGGAACCACGCCGGCCGCCCCCAGCTGGTCCGCTCGGTGACGTCGGGCAGCGCGAGCGCGAGCCGGCGCACGTCGTCCTCGTCCATCCCGCCGGGAGTCATGTCACCCATGGTGGCGATGCCCGGCATCCCGCGCCACTCGTACACTTGTTCGATGGTGCGGGTGGTCGACTGGTCGAAGTGGCAGCAGACGCCGCGCGGCTGGGTGCGTGTGCCACCGGCCGCGTGCCCGGCGGGCCACCGCTGGACGACGAACGGTCCGGGCCGCCCGTCCGAGCGGTTCGTCACGTGCGGCTGCACGCTCGACCGGCACCACACGCTGTGGGTCTGCCCGGCGTGCGGGATGCACTGCGCGGAGGGGTGCACGGACACGAGGCTCTGGTCGGGCCACACCGTCTCCGCCGCGGTGACCGGCGAGCGTCGGGGTGTCGTCTGAGGCGGTGGCGCGCCGTGCTCACCCACGACCCGCGGACCGGTCAGCGGCCACGGCTCCTTCGCCGAGGCCGTCGCTCGAACGGCCAGGCGAGGAACCATCCGACAGCGACCGCGCCGACCGCGATGAGCCCCGTCATCACCGTGGTGAGGAAGGCCTGCGGGTCCCGCCGCACCAGGACTGCGAGCCCGGCGGCCGCCAGGCCGGCGACGATCCAGAGCCGCACGGCGAGCGCCCGCTGGTGCGCGTAGAGCGCGGCCGCGCTGACGCCCGCGAGAGTGGCGAGCACCCCGACGAGGGTCAAGGTGACGGGGATGCCCGGGACGACGAACCCGAGCGCCGTGAGCACGAGCCCGGCGGAGGTCGCCATGAGCACGGCGTGCCGGCCGAACGAGCTCTTGCGGCTGAGGAGCCCCACGAACACCCAGAGGGTGCCCGTGTACCCACGCAGCGCGGACATGACGAACCGCACGGGCCGCAGGTAGCCCTTGTCGGCCCGCAGGCGGACGAGGGACGTGCTGAGGGCCGCGGCGTGCGCGACCGTGGTCGCGAACGAGTCCGACCCGTGGTCGTCGAGCAGGCGCTCCCCGCCGATCGCCCGCATCGCCTGGGCCGCGCGCCACAGGTCCGAGCACGACGGCTTCTTCGCCATGATCTGCGGCCCGTGCTCGCCGATCCACCGGCGGCTCGCGGGCGGCGCGTCGTCGCCCTCGGCGCGGATCGCCCGCACCAGCTCCGGCAGGTCGGCGCGCAACGCGTCGATCTGGACCGCCCAGGCGAGCGCCTCGGCGGTCCGTTGCAGGACGACGCCGGAGCAGCCGGGGTCCAGGGCCGCGACGATCTCGGCGCGCACGTCGTCCTTGACCGCCTTCCACTGCGAGTCCCGCCAGTCCGCGTCGAGGCCTCCGGCGGTGACGATGTCCTCGACGGCCTTGAGCACCTGGTCGCTGCTCGTCGACAGCTGGCGGAGCCGTTCGGGCGCCAGCAGGAGCCGGATCACCTGGGTGCTGCCGTCGAGCCGCCCCTGGATCCAGTCGTTGAGCCGCCACGACGCCCGGTAGAAGGCGCCGAAGTGGTTGAGCTGGAACCCGGTGACGGTCTCGGGGTCGCTGCACGAGACCTGGACGAGCTCGACCTCCTGCTCGGCCACCTGCAGGGCGCCCCCGGTCGCCATCTGGATGACGTCGAGCTGGAGCATCCGGGCCAGGACCTGCTGCGGGTCGGACCCGGGGACCAGCCAGCGGACGATCCGTCCGAGCTCGTCGCGCTCCGAGTGGTCGGGGTCCACCGACGACTCGCCGCGGACGACGTCGGAGAGCACGTCACCGGACTCCGCGAGGTGCTTCGCGAGGTCCAGCGCCTGGGCGTGGAGCGCGGCGTGCCGTGCGTCCGCACCCGGCGTGCCGTTCGCCCCCTGGGCGTCCCACTCGGGGATCCGCTGGGCGAACCAGGTGTCGAGCGCGTGGACGTTGAGCGCGGAGGAGGACGACCCGGGGGTGGCCTGGCCCGAGGATCCCGCCCTGCTCGTGCTGCCCGACATGCCGGACCGGACGGGCCGCGGGAGCCGGGTCGTCGTCGGCGTCGACGACCAGCGCCGCACGAGGGAGTCGCGCTCCTTGGCGATCGTGTCGAGCGACGTCATGAGTGCGCGGCGTCGCTTGACGACGCGCGGGGCGAGGTGGGTGCCGCCTGCGAGCCACACGGCCCGCTTGAGTACGTCGACGGTGATGTCGGCGAGCCGGTTCACGGTCGTCTGGCCCCAGCGCCACTCGGCGCCCTCGGCCCGCACCGCCTGCTCGAGCGTCCCCTCGGGGACGTACGGCAGGCTGCCGCACCGCTGGACGTACCTGAGCACCGCGTCGGCGAGCTCGCGTTCGCTCCACGCGTCCGGGCCGGCGCCCTGCGGCTGGCCCGCGTGGACGAGACCGGCGATCGTGTGGGCGGCGTCGGCGTGGCGCTCGGCCCGGTAGCTGGCCCAGACGGCCTCGGCGATCGGCGACACCAGCACCGTGTCGTCGTCGCCCGGCGTGAGCGCCATGACGAGCGCGGCGCGGCTTCGACGCCTCTGCCGCACCGCGCGGTTGCGGTCACGGATCTCCCGCAGCTCGGCCGACACGGAGTCGGTGCTCCGGAGGCGGCTGACCACCCCGAGCAGGACGTCCGCGGCCATGGGCGAGGCGGGGGCGGCGACGGGCGGTGCTGCCGGTGCCCCTGCCGCTACCCCTGCCCCTGCAGGCCGGGCCGCGGGTGCCTCCTGCCCGGACGTCGGTCCGCCGGTCCGCTGGTCGGGCGGCACGGGCTCGCCGGCGGACGGCACGACGTACGCCAGGACCCGCCGCACCTGTCGGGCCCCGGGCCGGCGGTAGATCGCCTGGAGGGCAGGGCGGATCGGCTTGTTCCGCAGCACCCCGCCGTCCACCACGAACTGGGAGGTGGAGAACGTCGCAGTACCGGCGGTCGTCCGCCAACGGTCCGGCGACGTCCGGTCAGCGGACGACACGTCGACCCAGTGCGGCTCGAACGCGCCGGGGAAGGAGGCGGAGCACCGGGCCGCGCGGGCGAGGCAGCGGACGACCTGCGGGTCGTTGAGCGTCGGTGCCGTCGACCCGGGCCCGTCGACCTTCATGGCCCCGGCGGTCCCGCTGAAGTGGAATGTCGCGTCGTGGTCGCGCTCGGCCAGGGCGGCCCCGAGGTCGTCGCTGAACACCGTCGCGTGCCCGTCCCACAGCGTGCCCGTGAGGATGAGGTCGATCGGTCGGTGCCTGCTGGGCTGGGCGTCGACGAAGCCGGGCTCCACCTGGCGGCCGCGGGCGACCGTCTGCATCGCCTGCTCGATCTTCGGCAGGAAGTACGCGTCGCCCTGCAGCAGGGACGGAGGGTTCTTCGCGAGCGCCGGTCGCATGAGCGCGGCCAGGGAGCCGTGGTCCCGCCAGAGGTCGCGCAGCGAGTCGAGATCGGTGCCGCGCGCCTGGGCGAGCGCGAGGAAGGCGCCGTTGAGGCCACCGGCCGAGGTGCCTGCGACGACGTCCACCTCTGCCGTCGCCTTGATGAGGCCCAGCAGGTCGGAGTACGGGCTGCGCTCGTCGCTGCGGCTCGCGAGCGTGAGCCGGTGGAGCTCCAGCACCACGCCGCTCATCCACACGGCGAGGCTGACCCCGCCGCTGAGCACGACCGCGAGCCGGATGTCCTGCCATCCGTCGTCCGTCTTGCGCGTCATCGACGGCCCCCGCCCCCGCGCGGTGTCCTGATTGTCGGAATTGTGCCGGATGTCACGCTCACCACGCAACGGCACGGGGCGCATGGTGCGGTGGCCCGGCCCCGGCCCCTGGCCCCGGTCCCGGGCCCGGTCCCTGGCGCGGCTCCCGGCCCAGTCCCCGCCGCGGTCAGTCGGGGTCGACGACGTCCAGCTCGACCACGTCGTCCACGTGCATGAGCCCCAGCGCCGCCCGCGTCCACGGCGGCACCAGCCGCAGCCCGTCCTCCCCGTGGTGCCGCACCGGGTGCGCGACGGCATACACGCGTCGCCGCCGCACCAGCCGCGCGGGCTGTCCGGCCTCGATGTTGCGCAGCCACTGCACGTCGGGCCCGTACGTCAGGGCGACGGCGAACCCGCGCGCCGTCGGGAAGGCCATGATCGGCGTGCGGTACCGGCGGCCCGACGCGCGGCCCACGTGGTGCAGCGTCGCGAACGGCGCGACGTCGTCCGAGAGCCTGCCGAGGAGCGGGTTGGTGAACCGCCGGTTGACGGCCGTGACCCAGTGCGGGATGGGCATCGTCCGACGGTAGCGACGGCCCGCCACCCCCGCAGCCGCGGGCGCGGACCGTAGTGCCCCCGCAGGGCCGTCGCACCCCGTCGCCCGAGGTCTTCACACGATGTCTCGCCCACCGGGCCCGGGTTGCCGCCGGCGCGTGACGGTGGTGACGGTGGAGCGTCCGACGGCGCCGCCCTTCGAGGTGGCGTCCCCCCGGAGGAGAGGAGAGCGCCTGTGCTCACCCTGACCGAGAACGCCCGCTCGACCGTCCGTGACCTCACCCACCAGGCGGGTCTGCCCGACGACACGGGCGGTCTGCGCATCGCCGAGCAGGAGGCGGGCGGCTTCGAGCTCGCCCTCGTCGCTCGCCCCGCCCCGGGCGACGACGTGGTGACCGACGGCACGGCCCGCGTGTACGTCGACCAGGGCGCGTCCGTCGCGCTGGCCGACCAGGAGCTCGACGTCGACCCGGCCGCCCCGGGCGCGAGCTTCACGCTGACCCCGCAGTGGTCGGCGCGGGGCGGCCTGCCCGAGCTCTGACCGCACGACGGAGGGGCGAGGACCCGGTACCGGTTCCTCGCCCCTCCTGCGTCCGTGGCCTGGGCTCTCAGCTGCCGCCGAGGAGCTGCTCGAACGACGGGACCGCGTCGTACAGGCCGACCGGGGCGGACGGCTCGCGGTCGGCGACCTCCTCCGCGAGCTGCCGTCCGGCCCGGCGGATGCGGGCGGGCAGCGGGTTCGCGTCGTCGCCGCCGGCGGTCGCCCAGTCGTCGGTCGCCGCGAACACGGCGGTCGGCACCACGTCGGCCCGCAGGTAGGCGAACAGGGGCCGCATCGCGTACTCGAGCGCGAGCGAGTGCCGTCCGGTGCCGCCCGTCGCACCGAGCAGGACGGGCCGGTCGACGAGCGCGTCCTTGTCGAGGACGTCGACGAACGACTTGAACAGCCCGGAGTACGACGCGGAGAACACCGGCGTGACGGCGATGAGGCCGTCGGCGGCCGCGACCTGCTCCAGGACGGGGACGAGGTCGCCCGACGGGAAGCCCGTGAGGGTCATGTTGACGATCTCGTGGGCCACGTCCCGCAGGTCCACGGTCTGCACCTGCGCGGTGATGCCCCGTGCGGCGAGCTCGGCGACGGTCGCCTCGGCGAGCCGGTCGGCCAGCAGCCGGGTGGACGACGGCTGGCTGAGGCCGGCGGAGATGACGACGATCGTGCGGTCGCTCATCGGTCCTTCTTCCTTGACGCTGGGGTGGTCGTTCTGACTGCTCAACGCGTGACCGCGTCGGCGGCTTCCACGTCGTCCTCCGCGGTCCGCCCGGTCCAGTGGTCCGTGGCGGTGACGGCGGCGACGGGCAGGGTGCCGGCGGCCCGGGCGGCGGCGACGCGCTCGGCGTGCGACGGCGGGTTCGCGGGGACGTGCGCGGGACGGGCGGCCTCGGCCTCACGACGCAGCACGGGCACGACGTCCTCGGCGAGGATGTCGATCTGCTCGAGCACGGTCTTGAGGGGCAGGCCGGCGTGGTCCATGAGGAACATCTGCCGCTGGTAGTGGCCGATCTTGTCGCGCATGGCGCCGTACCGGTCGATGACCTGCTGCGGGCTGCCGACGGTCAGCGGCGTGTCCCGCATGAACTCCTCGAGCGACGGGCCGTGCCCGTACACGGGGGCCTCGTCGAAGTAGGGCCGGAACTGCTTGACGGCCTCCTGCGAGCTCTTGTGCATGAACACCTGGCCGCCGAGCCCGACGATCGCCTGGTCGGCCTGGCCGTGCCCGTAGTGCTCGAAGCGCTGCCGGTAGAAGCCGATCATCTGGGCGGCGTGCTCGATGGGCCAGAAGATCCCGTTGTGCAGGAACCCGTCGCCGTAGTACGCGGCCTGCTCGGCGATCTCGGGGGACCGGATGGAGCCGTGCCAGACGAACGGCGGGACGCCGTCGAGCGGGCGCGGGGTGGAGGTGAAGCCCTGCAGGGGCGTGCGGAACTTGCCCTGCCAGTCCACGACCTCCTCCTCCCAGAGGCGGCGCAGCAGCGCGTAGTTCTCGATGGCCAGCGGGATGCCCTGCCGGATGTCCTGGCCGAACCAGGGGTACACGGGGCCGGTGTTGCCGCGGCCCATCATGAGGTCCATCCGCCCGTCGGAGATGACCTGGAGCATCGCGTACTCCTCGGCCAGCCGGACCGGGTCGTTGGTGGTGATGAGCGTCGTCGCGGTCGACAGGACGATGTTCTTCGTCGAGCCGGCGAGGTAGCCGAGCATCGTCGTGGGGGAGGAGGGCACGAACGGCGGGTTGTGGTGCTCGCCGGTCGCGAAGACGTCCAGGCCGGCCTGGTCGGCGTGCTGGGCGATGGTCAGCATCGCGCGGACGCGCTCGGTGTCGTCCGGGGTGTGGCCGGTCGTCGGGTCGGTGGTGACGTCGCCGACGGTGAAGATGCCGAACTGCATGGTGCGCCTCGCTCGTCTCGTCCGGGGCTGCCGCCCCTGACGTCCTCAGGTTCATGCGTTTGCATGTACTGCCGCTCCAACCGGGCACCCCCCGCAGCTATTCCCGGTCGTCTCACGGTGGCACGAACCGCCCGGAACCTCTCATGATGCGCGTCGCCCCAGGCATCCGGTTAGCGTGAGTCACGTCCGGACGTCGGGCACGTGGGGAGGTCGGTGCCGTGGCCGACGAGCAGATCAGGGTCCTGGTGGTCGAGGACGACGTCGACACCGCGCTGTACGTGCGCACCGTGCTCGCCCGGCGCGGCGGCATGGACGTCACCGTGGCCCACGAGCCCATGTCGGCGCTCGAGGAGGTCGCGCGGCGGCAGTTCGACGTGGTCCTCACCGACATCCAGATGCCCGGCATGAGCGGGCTCGACCTGCTCGGCGAGCTCCGGTCCCGCGCCGCGGGCGTCCCCGTCGCCGTCATGACCGCCTTCGCGAGCGTCGATTACGCCGTCGAGGCCCTGCGCCGCGACGCCGACGAGTTCCTCGTGAAGCCCGTCGCCGCGGCGACCCTGCTCGAGAAGATCACGGCCCTGGCCGTCGAGGGCCGTCGACGCCGCGAGTCCGCCGGCCCCGGCGACGTCGTGCTCGCGATCGGCGCGCACCCCGACGACGTCGAGATCGGCGTCGGCGCGACACTCGCCTCCCACCGGGCCGTCGGCGACACCGTCGTCATCCTCACGCTCTCCGGCGGCGCGGTCGGCGGCGACGCGGACGCCCGGCGGCACGAGGCCCTCGCGTCGGCGGCCGTCATCGGTGCCCGCCTGTACCTGCACGACTTCGAGGACACCCGCCTCGACCCCGCGGCGGGGCTCACCACGACGATCGAGGAGACGATCCGCGAGGTCGCGCCCACGATCGTGTACACGCACTCGTCGCACGACTGGCACCAGGACCACCGCGCGGTGCACCAGGCCGTCGAGATCGCCGCCCGCAAGGTGCCCGTGCTCGCCTGCTTCCAGAGCCCGTCGTGCACGGTCGACTTCCGCCCCACCCGGTTCGTCCCGGTCGACGGGTTCGTCGAGACGAAGCTCGACATGCTCGCCGCGTTCTCCTCGCAGGCGCATCGCGACTACATGGAGCCGGACCTCGTGCGGGCGACCGCCCGGTACTGGTCGCGGTTCGGCACCGGGCACTACGCGGAGCCGCTCGAGACGGTCCGCGCCGCCGCGATGCTCGTCGGGCGCACCTCCACCGCCGGCGTCGCGGGCATCGCGGTCGCGTCCGAGGCGCAGTGCCCCGGCGAGCACGGCGTCCCGACGTGAGGACCGCGAGCGCGACCACCACGACCAGCACCACCAGCGCGACCAGCAAGGGCCACGGACGGGCGGACGACGGGACGGTGCGATGACGCGGGTGCTGGTCACAGGTGCAGGCGGCCCCGCCGGGGTCGCCGTCATCCGGTCGCTGCTGCGCCGCGGTGACGTCGAGGTGTTCGCCGCCGACATGGACCGCTGGGCGAGCGCCATCTACCTGGTGCCGCCCGCGTACCGCCGGCTCGTCCCGGCCGGGCGCGCCGACCACTTCGTCGACACCGTCCGGCAGATGTGCCGCGACGACCGCATCGACGTGCTGTTCCCCACGGTCGACGTCGAGCTGCCGCGCCTCGCGGCCGTGCGGGACGAGCTCGCCGCGGACGGCACCGTGCTCGCGTCGCCCGCGCTGCGCACGCTCGAGACGTGCCTCGACAAGCTGACCCTCGCGCGGGCGTGCGAGCGGACCGTGCGGGTGCCCCGCACCGAGCTCGTCGGGACCCCGCAGGCGGTGTCCGGCTGGGACTTCCCGGTGATCGTCAAGCCGCGCCGGGGGGCGGGCTCGCGCGGCGTGCGCACCGTGTTCACCGCCGCCGAGCTGGACGCCGTGCACTCCGACGAGGACCTGCTCGTCCAGGAGATGCTGCCGGGCGACGAGTTCTCCGTGGACGTGCTCGCCGGGCTCGACGGGAACGTCGTCGCGGCCGTGCCGCGCGCCCGCCTGCGGGTCGACTCCGGCGTGGCCGTCGCGGGCGTCACGGTGCACGACGACGAGCTCGTCGAGACCGCGTCGGCGGTCGCCCGCGCGATCGGCCTCACGACCGTCGCGAACATCCAGCTCAAGCGGGACGCCGAGGGGCGGCCCGCGCTCCTCGAGGTCAACCCCCGCTTCCCGGGGGCGATGCCGCTGACCATCGCGTCGGGCGTCGACATGCCGTCCCTCACGCTCGACGCCGTGCTCGGCCGCCCGGTCCCCGACCACGTCGACTTCGCGGAGGTCGCGAACGTCCGGTACCTCGAGGACGTGTTCCTGCCGGTCGACGAGATCCTGCCCGGCTGATGGCCGCCGTGCCCGGACCCAGGTCGTCGCCCGTCGACGCCCGGCCACCGTCGCTGCGCGGGGACCACCACGTGCACTCGTCGTTCTCCGACGACGCCGTCAGCACACCGGCCGAGAACCTCGCCGCCGCCGTCGCCGCCGGCCTCGACACGATCCGGATGGTCGACCACGTCCGGCTCACCACCACGTACGTCCCGGACTTCCTGTCCGTGGTGCGCGCCCTGCCGCCCGTCGACGGGCTCACCGTCCTCACCGGCGTCGAGGCGAAGATCCTCGACGCGAGCGGTGCCGTCGACGCCCCGCCCGAGGTGCTCGCCGCGCTCGGCACCGGCCACGGCGCCGACCGGGTCCTGCTCGCCGACCACCAGTTCCCCGGCACCGACGGCCCCTGGAGCCCGCGGGTCGTCACGCAGCTCATCGAGGACGGGTTCGCGCCGCCCGACGCCGTCGAGATGCTCGTCACCGCGACGATCCGCGCGGTCCGCCGGGTCGGCCGCGCGCAGCTCGCGCACCCGTTCTCGCTGCTGCCCAAGATCGGCCTGACCGAGGACGACGTGCCCGACGAGCTCCTCGACGCGCTCGCGGACGTCGCCGTCGCGACCGGGACCCCCGTGGAGGTCAACGAGAAGTGGCGCTGCCCCGGCGAACGGGTCGTCGCCCGGTGGTGGGGCGCGGGCGTCGAGCTCGTCGCGTCGACCGACGCCCACGTCGCGACCGACGTCGGCGTCTACACGTGGCTGAGCCCCGTCAGGTCCGGGCCCGCTCCTGGGGACGTGGACGGGCGCCGGTGAACGACACGTGGCGCGCCGCGCTCGTCGCGCTCTTCGTCGTCCTCGTCGGCCTCGGGGTCGTGCCGGTCCTGGCCGGCGTCTACCAGTACCTGCTCGTGCCCGTGCACGCGTTCCGCAACCACCTGTCCCGCTCGCGGCCCCACCTGCCGAACGTCGTCATCGTGGTGCCCGCATGGAACGAGGGTGCGGTCCTGGGGGCGTCGCTCGACCGGCTCATGCACCTCGAGTACCCGGCCGACCGGCTGCGCGTGTACGTCGTCGACGACGCGTCCACGGACGACACCCCCGACGTGGTGCTGGCGAAGGCCGCGCAGTACCCCGGCCAGGTCGTGCACCTGCGCCGCGAGCAGGGCGGCCAGGGCAAGGCGCACACCCTCAACCACGGGATCCAGGTCGCGCTCGCGGACGACTGGATGCAGGCGCTGCTCATCATGGACGCCGACGTCATCTACCGGCCCGACTCGCTGCGCCGCATGACCCGCCACCTCGCCGACGAGCGGGTCGGCGCCGTGACGGCGTTCATCCGCGAGGGCAGCGCACGCCCGGGGGCCGTGGCCCGGTTCATCGGCTACGAGTACGTGACGGCCCAGGCGGCGGCTCGGCGCGCGCAGAACGTCATGGGCGCGATGGCGTGCCTCGCGGGCGGCGCGCAGCTGCACTCGCGCGCGAACCTCGAGGCCGTCGGCGGCCGGATCGACACGTCCACCCTCGCGGAGGACACGTTCACCACGTTCCTCACGCAGCTCGACGGGCGGCGCGTCGTGTTCGACGGGGCCGCGGTCGTGCTCGCCGAGGAGCCCGACTCGGTGCGGGCCCTGTGGAAGCAGCGGGTGCGCTGGGCGCGCGGCAACGTGCACATCACCCGGCGGTTCCGGCGCGTGTGGTTCCGCCCGTCGCGCGCTCACCGGCTCGGCTCGGTCGAGTTCGGGGTCATCTGGTTCTCCATCTACCTGCTGCCCGTCGCGATGACCCTGGCCGCGGTCGGGCTCGTCGGGCTGTACGTGTCGGACGCCGTCGCGGCGACCCAGGTGTTCCGTGGCCTGTGGTGGGTCGCCGTGGTCGCGTACGTCTTCATCACGACCATGACCCTGCTGATCGACCCCGACACCGCCCGCCGGTCGTGGCTCGAGGGCCTGACGTTCCCGGGCCTCGGCGCGCTCGTCGTCATGGTCGCCGCCTGGTTCCCCGGGTTCTGGGAGACCACCGTCCCCGGCTGGTTCGGCCTGAGCCTGAGCCCGACGGGTCTCGTGCTGTGGACCCTGCTGCTGTACACCTGGACGGTCCTGGCGATGGGGCTCGCGTGGCTGGTCAAGACGGTCGAAGGGGTGGGCGCCGTCCGGTGGCTCACCAAGCCGTTGCTGTACGTGGTGGGGTTCGGGCCCGTGCTCTGCGCCATCACGCTGGACGCGTACGTCAAGGAGTGGCAGGGGGCCTCTCAGGTCTGGGACAAGACCGTGAAGACGGGCAAGGTGATGGGATGAGCACGGACGACGAGCGCCGCTGGGCGACGTTGACGGCCGACGCGCTCGAGGACGAGACGCGGCACAACGCCCGGTGGGAGCGGCGGCTGCTGCTCCTCGGGCTGGTCGCGGCGGCGGTCACGGTCGTGGTGCTGCTGCTGCACGGGGTCGTCGCGTGAGCGTGCGGGTGCTCGTCGTGGACGACGAGGCCGACGAGCTGGCCCTGCTCACCACGCACCTGCGCCGCGCGGGCTGCGACGTCGTCGCCGTGGTGAGCGCCGAGGAGGCGCTGGCGGACGACGACCACCTCGCCGTCGACGTCGCGTTCGTCGACCTGCGGCTGCCCGGCATGGACGGGTGGGCGCTCATCCGGCGGCTGCACGAGCACCGCCCCGGGCTGCCGGTCGTGGTGACGTCGGTGCTCGACCCGGAGGACTACCCGGTGGTCGACGCGGTGCTGCCGAAGCCCTTCACGGGCGCGGGGGTGCGGCACGCGCTCGACACGGCGGTGCCGGCCTGGTCGGGCGGGGGGAGCGCATGAGCGGCGAGGTGCCGGTCGTGCGTCCGCCGGCGGGCGGACCCGGCGCGGCCGGCGCGGCCGGCGTGCTGCCCGGGGGCGTGCGCGACGACCTCTCCGAGGGGGGCTCCCGCTACCTGGTGAGGATCAGCCGGTTCCTCGGCCCGGACGCCGGGGTCGTGGAGCGCCAGCTGCCGTTCCTGTTCGTCTACACGATCGGCGTCCTCACGACGCTGTCCCCGGCCGTGCCCGTCACCCGTCCCGGGTCCGTCGTCGCGTCCGTCGTGGTCGTCGTCGCCCAAGCCGTGCTCGCCCGCGTCCTGCCCTGGGGCCGGTGGCCCGTCGCGGCGCAGGACGTGCTGCCGATCCTGCAGATCCTCGCCGTCGCGCTCGTCCGGGACGGCACGGGCGGGGTCGGCTCGTACTGCACGACGATGGTCTTCCTGCCCGTCATCGCACTGGCCGCCCAGCCGGGTCGCCGGGGCGTCTTCATCGTCGCCGTCAGCATGATCGGTGTCGTCCTGCTCCCCGTCGTCTTCGACCCGGACGTGCCGATCTCGGCGAACCTCGTGATCCGCAGCCTCTACCTCGCGCTCGTCGGCGTCGTCATCGCCGTCACCGTCGACGAGATCACCGACCGGCTCCGGGCCCGCACCGCGTCCATCGACACCCTGCGGGCCTCGCAGGAGGCGCTCCTCGAACGCACCCGCGCCGACGCCCGCGAGCTCGCGCGGGTCGCGAACGCCCGGCGCGCCGCACGCGACCAGCTGATCTCCGTCATCGACTCCGCCACCGAGCAGGCGATCATCGCGACCGACGCCACCGGCCTCGTCGAGGTGTTCAACGCCGGCGCCGAGCACCTGCTCGGGTACGCCGAGGGTGAGGTCGTGCACCGCATGCGCCTCACCGACTTCCACGTCCGCGACGAGCTCGACGCCCGCCGGCGGGAGCTGTTCCAGGACGCCTCGACGGTCGACGAGCCGATGGCGCTGCTCGCCCCGCTGGTCGCACCGGCGCTGGCGGGCCGCCCGGAGATCCGGGACTGGACCTACGAGCGCAGGGACGGCTCGCAGGTGCTCGTCCGGCTCGCGGTGACCCGCCGGACGGAGGCCGACGGGAGCGTCTCGGGCTACGTCGTCGTCGCCACCGACATCACCGAGGAGCAGGAGGCGGCCCGGCTCAAGGACGAGTTCGTCAGCCTCGTCAGCCACGAGCTGCGCACGCCGCTGACCTCGGTGCTCGGCTACCTGGAGCTCCTGCAGGACGGCACCGACCCGCTCACCGACGAGCAGCGCGAGTACGTCGAGGTCATCGAGCGCAACGCCCGCCGCCAGCTGCGGCTCGTCGGCGACCTGCTGCTCACCGCCCAGGTCGACGCCGGGACGTTCGCGATCGCCCCGCTGCCGGTCGACCTCGCGGACGTCGTGCGCGCCGCGGTCGTGTCGGCGGCGCCGGTCGCCGAGCAGTCCGGGGTGGTCCTCGAGGTCGCCGCGCAGTCCGCGCCGGCCGTCGCGGACGCCCAGCGGATCTCCCAGGCCGTCGACAACCTCATCTCCAACGCCCTGAAGTTCACGCCCGCGGGCGGCAGGGTCGTCGTCGAGTGCGCGCCCGTGCTCGACGGCGGCGCGCGCCTGGCCGTCTCGGACACCGGCATCGGCATCGCGCCCGACGAGCTCAGCCGACTGACCACACGCTTCTTCCGGGCGACGACCGCGACCCGGCGTGCCATCCCCGGCGTCGGTCTGGGCCTCGCGATCACCAAGGCGGTCGTCGAGGCCCACGGCGGGACGCTCGACATCCTCAGCTCCGTCGGCGAGGGCACCACGTTCGCGATCGCCCTCCCGGCCACGCCGCCCACCTGACGCCCGCCCGCGCCGCCCACCTGACGACCCGTCGCCCGGCCCTGTCCGGAGCCCTTCGCCGACCGGTCCGCACCGCATGTATCTGGACGGATGTGCAGGTCCCCTTCTGCCCGTGCGCCGAGACACGGCGCCTCGGACACCACCCGGGACAGGCGCGCGGAACCCCGTGCGCGCGGAACCCGGGTCAGGACGACGAAGGACGACGATGACCATCCTCAGCTCCCTCATCGGCTCGGACTACCGTCCGGCCGGCTCGGCCGCCGCCCGCGCGCTCCAGGACGTCGTGACGGACGTGCACCTGCCCGGCTCGGACCGCTACGCCGCCCTCACCCGCACCAGCAACCTCACGCACGCGATCAGCCCGGTCGCGGTCGTCGAGGCCCGCAGCCCGATGGACGTGAGCCGCACCCTGCGGCTGGCCGCCGCGTTCGGCACCCCGGTCGCCGTGCAGGGCACCGGCCACGGCGCGACGGAGGAGATGCGCGACGCGATCCTTGTGCACACGGCCGCGTTCGACGAGGTCACGATCCACCCGCAGGAGCGCTGGGCCCGGGTCGGTGCCGGCGTGAGGTGGGAGCGGGTGCTGGACGCGTGCGCCCCGCACGGGCTGGCCGCGCTGTGCGGCTCGTCGCCCGACGTCGGCGTCGTCGGGCTGCTCACCGGAGGTGGGCTCGGCCCGGTGGCCCGGTCGCACGGCCTGTCGTCCGACACGGTCCGCGCGTTCGAGGTCGTCACGGGCGACGGCGTGGTCCGTCGTGTCTCCGCGACCGAGCACCCGGACCTGTTCTGGGGGCTGCGCGGCGGCAAGGGGTCCCTCGGCATCGTCACGGCCGTCGAGATCGACCTGGTCGACCTCCCGGAGATCTACGCCGGCGGTCTGTGGTTCGTCGGCGACGACGTCGACCGGGTGCTGCGCACGTGGGCGGTGTGGTGCGAGCTGCTGCCCGAGGAGGGCACCACGTCGGTGGCCGTCATGCGCCTGCCGGACATGGACCCGTTCCCGGAGCCGCTGCGCGGCCGCGTCTCGCTGCACGTCCGGTTCGCCTGGACCGGTGACCCGGGGGTCGGTGCGGAGATGATCCAGGCGATCCGCTCGGCGGGCGACGCGGTCCTCGACTCCGTCGACGTCATGCCGTACCACGCGCTGGGCGACGTGCACGCCGACCCGGTCGACCCGATGCCGCTCCACGAGACCACGATGCTGCTCGACGACCTCGGGCCCGACGGCGTCGAGCGCCTCGTCGAGCTCGTCGGCACGCGGGCGCGGTCCGCGCAGGCGATGGTCGAGGTCCGTCAGCTCGGCGGGCGTGTCCGCGAGGGTGACGCGTGCGCGTTCGCCCACCGCGACGCCGCGTTCTCGGTCTTCACGATCGGGCTCATGATCCCGGAGGTCGCCCAGGCGGTCACCCGTGATGCCGTCCGCATCGCCGCCGGTCTGGAGCCCTGGGCCCGGTCGGGGTCGCTGCCGAACTTCACCGACACGGCCGGACGCGCCTGGGCCGACCGCGTGTTCACCCCGCTCGTCGCCCGCCGGCTGCGCGCCCTGTCGCTCGCGTACGACCCGGCGGGAGTGCTGCTCGCCGCCCGCGGCGTGCGGTCCTGACACCGCTGCCCCGACGGGCGGCGGTGCCGGAAGGGGGACGGGGGAGCCGGGCACGCGGAGGGACGTGCCCG
This sequence comes from Cellulomonas chitinilytica, assembly GCF_016862675.1. Taxonomy (GTDB): domain Bacteria; phylum Actinomycetota; class Actinomycetes; order Actinomycetales; family Cellulomonadaceae; genus Cellulomonas; species Cellulomonas chitinilytica. Next base: position 15,602 of record NZ_BONK01000023.1, read on the forward strand.
GCTCCGCTGTGCGTGGGCCTGTCGCCGTCGCCGTCGACGGTGGCGTCGGCGGCGTCGGCGGGCGCCGGGTACGTCAGGTGCGCGGCGGCGTCAGCGGGCGCAGGGAGCGGTGCGGGGTCGCTGGTGGTTCGGCGTCGGCCCGGTGCGATCGGGTCCGGTGCGGTCCGGTCCGGCGGACGGGCGGGCCGGGGTCGTCGACGGGTCGTCGGTCCCGCCCGCCGTAGGGTCGTCGCTCCCGCTCCCCGGACCCGCGGTGGGCTGCCCCGTGCCCGGCGTCGCCCCGGGCGTCGGCGACGCGAAGTCGTCGGGCGTGCCGACGGTCCCCAGCCCGACCTCGCTCGTGTCCGTGAACTGCGCCGACGTGTGCCCGACCACGGGCCCGACGGCCGCGACCAGGCCCAGCAGCACGGCGGCACCGAGCCGCGTCCAGCCGGCCCGGTCCGTGAGCCGCGGCGCCCCGTCAGCCGAGGAGAAGCGCATCGAGCCGCCGCTCCTCGCTCTTCTTCGCCCGCCGGGCCCGCCGGCGGGTGTCGCTCATCGACAGCACCTCGAGCGTCGCGAGGCCGACCAGCGGCGGCACGAGCATCACGGCCCGGCCCGTCGCGGAGCCCGCCCACTGCAGCACCCAGCCCCAGCCGTGGTGCACGCCGAGGATCACCCCGTTGACCCGGGTGTACGGGGTCGCGTTCGGGTCCGGAACCGGGTTCGCGTCGCCCTTCGTGATGATGTACTGCCGCATCTCCGGGGCGGACCCGGCGCCGCCGGGCGCGACCATGGTGCCGGTCGTCTCGTCCTGCGTGAGCACGGGCATGCTGCGCAGCTCGACGATGCGGTGGGTCACGAGCGTCTCGGAGCCGAGCGGCCAGAACGAGACGACCTGACCCACCTTGAGCTGCGACGCGTCCGTGATCCGCCGCATCACGACCGCGTCGCCGGCGTCGAACTTCGGCGCCATCGAGCCCGACGTCACCACGAGCAGCCGCTGCTCGTGGGCCTGGAACCACAGCGGGACCGCGAGCGACGTCCCGTACGCGAGCCCACCCACCACGACGACGGTCCACAGCGCGACCGACAGGAGCCGGCGCAGCGGCGGCACCGGGGCGCGGTGCGTCGAGGCGTGCAGCACGGTCGCGTGCTCGACCCGTCGGTCGACGGGTTCGGCACGCTCGCGCCGGGCAGGGCGGATCATCGGCGGATCATCGGTGGGTCGTGCCTCCGGTCAGGACTTGTGGGAGCCGTGAGCCGTCTGCGAGGCGTAGAACTTCAGCGAGACCGCGGTCGCCGTGCCCTGGTAGGCGTTGTCGTCGTCGGTCGACGGGAACGACACCTTGACGCACAGCGTCTCGGCCTGCGTGGAGCCGAGGACCCGGTTCTTCGCGTTCGACTCGGTCGTGCGGTCGCCGAACAGGGCGGCCTCCGAGGTGCTCAGGCCGGTGATCGTCGCGAGCGGTGTGGCGCCCGCGGTGTCCGAGGGTGCGCTGCACTGCGCGAGGTCGGCGTACACGTCGAGCACGAGCCGGTCGGACAGGTGCGCGTCGTCCGCGCCGGTGCCGGCACCGGTCTGCGTGTCCGTGTCCGTCGCGGTGTACGTGACGGCGTACCAGTACGAGAGCGTCCCCGCGTTCGTGACGTTGACCGGGGCGACGACCGAGTCGCCGGGCATGAGACCGCCGTCGAGCACGGGCAGCGTCAGCTCGTCGGTCGTGAGGTCGATCGTCCCGGACGTGATCGCCGAGCCGGTCGTGGCGTTGTCGGTGAACAGCGCCGCCGTCGTCAGCTTCGTGACGCCGACCACCGCGAGCCCCACGATCACGACCGTCATCCACAGCCTGCGGCGACGCGGTGCGTCTCGTGGCGCAGGCGCGGGGTCGATCATCTCCTGCAGCAGGTCGTCCATCACGGCGGTGTGCTCCTCCGGGCTTCTGGGGTTCGGCGTCGTGCTGCACCGTGAGAATCACGGCACATCGGTGGTTATCGGCAGGTGGAACGGGGGACTTGAGCGATCTGCACGATTTTCATTGATGGGGTTCGGTGCCGGCGGTTCGCGGCCCTCGTCCCGACGTCGCCGAGCCTCGCGTTCCCGTCCCGGCGCCGGTCCGACCGGGGCCGACGGGGGCTCCCGCCGTGGCCGGCGGTCGCGGCCGGCGGGGCCGCGGGACGTCGCTCAGCGTGGGCAGCAGGGCCGCGGGGAGGGCCGGCGAGTACCAGAAGCCCTGTGCCTGGTCGACGCCGAGGCGGCGCAGCGCGGTCGCCGTCTCCTGGTCCTCGACGCCCTCGGCGACGACGCGCAGGTCGAACGAGTGCGCGAGGTCGACCATCGCCTGGACGACGACCTCGGAGCCGGCCCGCCCGCCGTCGCGCAGGTCCGAGACGAACAGCCGGTCGATCTTGAGCTCGTCGACGGGCAGGTCCCGCATCTGCGCGATCGAGGTGTTCCCGATGCCGAAGTCGTCGATCGCGACCTTGACCCCGATGCTGCCGAGCCTCTTCAGCACCGGCACGACACGCGACGGGTCCGCCACGAGCGCCGTCTCGGTGATCTCGACCTCGAGCAGCTCCGGCGGCACGCCGTGCCGTTCGAGCAGGCCCTCGATGACGTCGACGACCGTCGACGACGTGACGTCGTGCGCGGACAGGTTCACGGCCACCGGCGTGACGCGCCCCTCGTCCCGCCACCGGGCGAGCTGGGCGACCGCCTGCGACAGCGCGAACCGGGTGACGTCGTGGATGAGGCCGGACTGCTCCGCGAGCGGGATGAACATGCCGGGCGCGAGCAGGCCGCGGGTGGGGTGCCGCCAGCGCATGAGCGCCTCCAGGCCGACGATCCTGCCGCTGCCCAGGTCGACCTTCGGCTGGTAATGCATCTCGAGCTGGGGCTCGGTGTCGGGCTCGGGGTCGAGCGCGTGGTGCAGGTCGCCGAGCAGCACCAGGCGCGCGGGCGACGAGTCGTCCTCGTCGGCCGAGTACACCGACACGCCCGTCCGGTGGTGCTTCGCGGCGTACATCGCGACGTCGGCGGTCCGCATCAGCGACGACGAGTCGTGCGCGTGGTCCGGCAGGCACGCGACGCCGACGGACGTCTCCACGTGCAGCGACAGCTCGCCGAGCGTGAACGGCGGCACGAACAGCGCCCGGACGCGGCGCGCGAGCCGCTCCGCGTTCGCGACCGAGCGCACGTCGGGCAGCAGGATCGCGAACTCGTCGCCCCCGAGCCGGGCCACGACGTCCTCGTCGCGCAGCGCGCCACGCAGCCGTTCGGCGACCTGCTCGAGCAGCTCGTCACCGCGGTCGTGGCCGAGCGAGTCGTTGATGTCCTTGAAGCGGTCGATGTCGAGCAGCACGAGGCCGACCCGTGAGCCGTCCTCGTGCGCGGCGGTGACGGTGCGCCGCATCCGCTCGGCGAGCAGGCGCCGGTTCGGCAGCCCGGTGAGGGAGTCGAGCAGTGCGAGCCGGGCGTTCTCGAGAGCCGTCGACTGCAGCCGGCGCGACGTCGTGAAGACCGTGCGGAACAGCAGGAGCCACAGCGCCACGAGCCCGCCGCCGACGACGAGCCCGACCGTGCGGACCGCGTCCGAGAGCGCGGCCTCCGTCTCGGTGTGGTCGAGCAGGATCTCCGCGGCGCCGACCACCGCGCCCGGCGCCGGCTCGTCGGCCGCCGCGGTGCCACCGCCCGCGGCGACGGTCGCTGCGGCGTCGCCCGTCGTGCCGGCTGCGCCCGTCGTGCCGTCGGCCGCGACCGACGCCCGCGGGCCTGCCGTGTCGGACGCGCGGACCGGCACGTACACGTCGAGCACCTGACGCTGCATCGTGGACGCCGCGCCGCCCGGCACGTCGTGGTCGCGCAGGTCGACGAGCACCTCGGCGTCCGCGGAGCCCGAGCGCTGGACGTGCGCGAAGCGGTCGTTGTCGGGGAAGCCGGGCCGCGCGCCCGTCGTCGAGGAGTACATGAGCGTGCCGGTCGCGCTCCACAGCCGGACCTCGACGAGCCGGTCGCCGAACCCCGTCGCCGCGTAGTCGATCCGCGCCTGCTCCTCGGGGGACACGAGCCCGTCGGCGAACGCGTCGGTGGGCACGGAGCCGACGGTGTAGGCCGTGAGCGTCTCCGCCGACGCCGTCCCGTCGCGCAGCGCCTGCCCGCGCATCACGTTCGACGTCACCCACACGAGGGCGCAGCCGAGCGCGGCCATCGCGACGACGGACACGACGGCGAAGTAGCGCGTCAATGACCAGCGTCGGCGAGCAGCGGACGACGGCACGCAGCACCTCGGGATGGACGGATGGGGCGCGCCGGGGCGGCATGCGCTACGGCGAAGGGTAGGCGGTCAACATGGGAACTCACGACATTCCAGGTCAGAGTGCCGCGTGCCGGACTTTCCCGGGGTGCGACGCGCCGTAGCGCGGTCGGTCGCGCGTCCAGGAGGGAGCCGGGAGGCAGCCGGGAGTGAGCGGGGAGGTCGCTGAAGCGGGTCCCCGGAGAGATCCGCGAGAGGCCCGGGACCAGCACCTGGGAACGGCGGGCGCGTGTGCGATGTTGCAGCGACACGAAGGAGGTTCCGATGACCTACGAGGTGACCAAGTCCGACGAGCAGTGGCGGCTCGAGCTCGAGCCGCAGGAGTTCGCGGTGCTGCGCCAGGCCGGCACCGAGCGCCCCTGGACGGGGGCCCTGCTCGATGAGAAGCGCGAGGGCGTGTACCGCTGTCGCGCGTGCGGCCACGAGCTGTTCCGCTCGGACACCAAGTTCGACTCGCACTGCGGGTGGCCGAGCTTCTTCTCGCCGCTCGCGGGCGACCGTGTGGAGCTGCTCACCGACCGGAGCCTGGGCATGGTCCGGACGGAGGTGCGGTGCGCGCGGTGCGGGTCGCACCTGGGGCACGTGTTCGACGACGCGCCGCAGACGCCGACGGGCGACCGGTTCTGCATGAACTCGGTGAGCCTGACGTTCGAGCCGGCGGCCGCTGCGCCGGAGGTGTGACTCGACGGTGCCGGTGCCGTCACCACGCCGGTGACGGCGCCGCACGGGTGTGAGCGCTCACCTGCGGAGCGGCCGTCTCGAACCGATTCGAGGCGGGTCGGCGTGTCGTCACCCGACACGCTGACACTCGGCGTCCAGATGGTTGACATGACTGAAGTGCCGGCCGCGACCTGCCGATAATGCCTGCGTGGAAGAGGTCCTGACGGTACGCAGGTGGAGGCGCTACGGCGCCGACCGTCTGTTCGTCACGGAGGAGACCGGCGCACGGCTCGGGTCGGTGGACCTGCAGTCCGGAGAGGTCGTCGCGGACGACCCCGAGCGCGAGGCCGGCCTGCGCCGCGCCGCCCAGGCCTGGCTCCGCACCGACGCGCGCGCCGACGTGACCGAGCTCGTGCTGCCCGTGCCGACCACTGCGCCCGACGCGCTCGACGAGCTGGACGAGGCGGCGCTGCAGGCATGGCTCGGCCCCGACTCCCGCGACGTGCCTGACGACCGCTACCGCACGGGGCGCGGCAGCTCGCTCCGGACCCGTCTCGACCGGTTGACCGAGGAGGGGTGGGAGGTCGTCCGCGACGTCCCGCTCGGCCGTCAGGGCGACGTCGTCGAGCACCTGCTCATCGGCCCCGGCGGCATCTTCACCGTCGGGGAGCGGCGCGACGCCGGACGGGCGTGCCCGACCGACCGCCCGGCGGACGGCGCGGCCGACACCGCCGGCCCGTCGGCCGGCTCCCCGGCCGACCTCTCGGACACCTGCTCCGAGACCACGTCCGGGGCTCCCACACCGACGGAGGCCGCACCGTCCGTCGTCGTGGACGGCCGGCAGATGGTCGTCGACGGGACCCCCGTCGCGGCCCTCCGCGTCGCGCGGCTCGAGGCGGCCCGCGTGCACGGTCTCCTGGTCGCGGCCGCCATCTCGGGCATCAGCGTCCGCGGCGTCGTCGTCGTGCAGGGCGACCTCCAGGTCGTGGGGCCCGCCGGGCAGGACGACCCGCTCGTCGTGCACCGCAGCGACGTGCCCGGCGTGTTCCGCCGGATGCCCGCGCGGCTGGACCCCGCCCGGGTCCACGCGATCGCCCAGATCGCCCGCCGCCGCCGCACCTGGTCCCACTGAGCTGCCGCACCGGGTCCCACTGAGCCGGACTCCCGACCGGGAGGCCTGAGGGTCCGGCCCGGCCTCTCGTCGGCGTCCCCGGGGACCGTTGATACGTGTCCACGCGTCACTCTGGGTGCTAGCACCCAGGTCGGACTGGACGCCTGCACAGATCGTTGCCCGAGACGAGCCCGCCGGACGGCCTCGTCAGTCAGGATGTGGCCGTGGTCGACGAGAACTTCCTGCAGCTCGAGCGTGAGCTGGGCCTGCTGCTGCGCAGGGCTCAGGCCTCGTCGACGGCGCTGTCCCGTCGGGTGCACCCCGACCTCGAGCCGTCGGCGTACGTGCTGCTCGGCCACATCGTCGCGACGCCCGGCGTCCGGGCCAGCGACCTCGCGACGTTCATCGGCGTCGGGCGCGGCACCATCTCGCGCCAGCTCAGCCGCCTCTCGGCCCTCGGCCTGATCTCCCGCCGCCCCGACCCGGAGGACTTCCGGGGGCAGCTCCTCGACCTCACCGAGGAGGGGCACAAGCGCTTCGAGTCCGCCCAGCAGGCCCGCCGGGCCTACCTGCACAGCGCCCTGGCGTCCTGGTCGACCGAGGACGTCGACGCCCTCGCGGCGCAGCTCGCCCGGCTGAACGACGACCTCGCCGAGGTGCGTCGCGCCGAGGAGCCCACGGACTGACCTGACCGCCGACGGCGACGCCGCACCCCGCGGAGGCGGGGCACGGCGTCACCGGTCGAGGTGGGAGCGGCGCGCGGTCAGCGACGGTCGAGCGCGTCGACCGGGTCGCCGTCCTCGGAGCCGACGGTGATTCCCACGGCGTCCACGGCGTCCGCGACGTCCACGACGTCCACGGCGTGCACGGAGTCCACAGCGTCCACGGCGTCCGGCGCGTCGGCCGCGAGCACGGGAGCGGGCAGCGCGGCACCCGTCGTCGCCTCCTCCTCGGCGGCCAGGTTCTCGAGCCGCTGCTCGATGCCGGACCGGCGACCGAGCGGCACCTCCTTGAGGAACAGCACGGCGACGAGCGAGACGAGCGCGATCGGCGCCGCGATGAGGAACAGGTCGGCGATCGAGTCGCCGAACGCCTGCTCGACGACGGTCCGGACCGGGGTCGGGAGCGTCGCGAGGTCGGGCAGCGCCCCCGAGCCGCCGAGCGCCGACGGGTCGATGCCGAGCCGCACGACGCCCTTGACGATGAGGTCGGTCGAGTGGTGGGCGAGCACGGCGCCGAGCGCCGACACGCCGAGCGCGCCGCCGAGCGTCCGGAAGAACGCCACGGTCGCGGTGCCGGAGCCGACCTCCTGGATCGCCAGGGTGTTCTGGGTGGCGAGGACGAGGTTCTGCATGAGCATCCCGACGCCGACGCCGAGGATCACCATGTAGAGGCCGACGAGCAGGAAGCTCGTGTCGTAGTGGATCGTGCCCATGAGCACGAGCCCGCCGGTGAGGATCGTCGCGCCGGCGACCATGAACCGCTTGTACCGGCCCGTGCGGCTGATGAGCTGGCCGCTGATCGTCGACGAGACGAGCATGCCGACGATCATCGGGATGGTGAGCAGGCCGGACACGGTGGGCGTCTTGCCGCGGGCGAGCTGCATGTACTGGCTGAGGAACACCGAGGTGCCGAACAGGGCGATGCCCACCGCGATCGACGCGATGACGGACAGCACGAGGGTGCGGTTCTTGAACAGGTGCAGCGGCAGGATCGGCTCGGCGGCCTTGGACTCCGCGAAGACGGCGAGCGCGAGCAGCACGATCGAGCCGCCGACCATGGCCGCGGTCTGCCAGGACGCCCAGTCGAACTTGTCGCCCGCGAACGTCACCCACAGCAGGAGCGTGGCGATGCCGGCGGAGATGAGGAACGCGCCGAGGTAGTCGATCTTCACGGTCCGGCGGGTCCGTGCGGGCAGGTGCAGGGTGCGCTGCAGCACGATGATCGCGGCGATCGCGAACGGCAGGCCGATGAAGAAGTTCCAGCGCCAGCCGAGCGTGCTGTCGGTGATGACGCCGCCGAGCAGCGGGCCGCCGACCATGCCGACGCCCATCACGGCGCCCATGAGGCCCATGTACCGGCCGCGCTCGCGGGGGCTGATGATGTCGGCGATGAGGATCGTGCCGAGCGCGGTCAGGCCGCCGGCGCCGATGCCCTGCAGGGCGCGCATGCCGATGAGCATCCCGGTGGTGTGCGACAGCCCGGCGAGGGCCGACGACACCACGGAGATGACGAGCGCGAGCTGGATGAGCAGCTTGCGGTTCACCAGGTCGGCGAGCTTGCCCCAGATCGGGGTCGAGATCGTCGTGGTGAGCAGCGTGGCGGTGACGACCCACGTGAACGCCGACTGGGCGCCGTGCAGGTCGGTGATGATGCGGGGGAGGGACGACGACACGACGCTCGTCGCGAGGATCGAGACGAACATCCCGAGGAGGATCCCCGACATCGACTCGAGGATCTCGCGGTGCGTCATGGCGGGCGTGGTGGCGGGCGTGGCGGCGGGCGTGGCGGCGGCCGGGCTTGCGGCGGCGGCGGGGGTGGACCCGGTCGCGGCCTCCGGGGCCTCGGGGGCGCTGGTGGTCTGGCTCATGTCGGCGGTGGTGCTCGCTCTCGTGCTGGTGCGGACGGTGGGGCGGACCCGGCGTCGTCGGCAGGTCGTGAGGTGCGGGTCGTGAGGGGCAGAGCGGCGGGGGCCGGGCGCCTACCCGGTCGGCTCGCGGGGTGCGGGGGCGTGCGTCGACGTCTCGAGCGTGCCGGTGAGCCGGTCGAGCGTGCCGGCGCAGGCGGTGATGTCCTCGGGCGTCCACCCGGCGAACGTCTCGGCCATCCTGCGGTCGAGGCCGGCGCGCATCTCGGTGGCGAGAACCTGACCGGCAGGCGTGAGGCGCAGGGTCCGGACACGGCGGTCGCCGTCGTCGACCGCACGCTCGACGTAGCCCTCGTCGACGAGGCTGCTCACCTGCCGGCTGGCGACGGAGATGTCGACGTGCAGCACGTCCGCGATGTCGCTGACCTGCATGGTGCCGCGCCGTTCGAGCATCCGCACGATCGGCACCGACCCGCGCGAGCAGGGGTACTCCTTGGACAGCAGGAACGACGTCTCGCGGATGGCCCGGCCGAAGCGCTCGACGGCACGCAGCAGCTCCTGCTGGGGGCTGTCGGTGCCGGGCGAGGGGTGCCCGAGGGCGGTCGCGGGGGCGGTCGACGGGGCGGTCGGCGGTGCGGCGGTCATCGTGCTCCTTTGTTGCCTGCAGCAATTACTGTACGACAAAGAGGTTGCATGAGCCAACTGCTGCACCATGCAGGCACCGCGACGGCCGCGGCCCGGGAACGCGGCCGGGCATGACGAAGGCCCCCGGCCGCCCCGTGAGCACGGGGGACCGGGGGCCGGCGGGTCCGACGACGGACGGACCCGGGCTCGTCAGACGGGCGTCGCGCTGCCCCGGCGGCCGCGCTCGACCTTGATGCCCTCCATGTCCTCGAGCTGCACGCCCTTCGTCTCCGGCACCTTCCAGAGCGTGAAGAAGAACGACAGCGTCGCGAAGATCGCGTACAGGAGGTACGGGATCGACGCGCCGAACCTGTCGAGCAGCGGCGGGAACGAGATCGTGATGAGGAAGTTCGCGATCCACTGGGCGGCCGCGGCCACACCGAGCGCGGCGGCCCGGATCCGGTTCGGGAACATCTCGCCGAGCAGCACCCACACCAGCGGGCCCCACGTGGCGCCGAAGAACACGACGAACGCGTTCGCGGCGACCAGGGCGATCGTGCCCCACGAGCCGGTCAGCGTCAGGCTGTCGCCCGAGCCCGTCGACTGCGTGAACGCGACCGCCATGATCGCGAGGGACGCGGCCATGCCGGCCGACCCGATGAGCAGCAGCGGGCGCCGGCCGATCTTGTCGATGAGGGCGATCGCGATGAACGTCACCGCCACGTTCGTGATCGACGTGATCGTCGAGACCATGAACGAGTCGCTCTCGTCGAAGCCGACGGCCTGCCACAACGTGTTCGAGTAGTAGAAGATCACGTTGATCCCGACGAACTGCTGGAACACCGACAGCAGGATGCCGACCCACACGACGGGCAGCAGACCCTTGCCGTCCGGCTTCTTCAGGCTCGCGTGCTGCGCGTGCTCCTTGTCCTCGGCGATCGTCCGCTTGATCTCGTCGATGCGCGCCTGCGGGTCCTCGTCGGGCCCGAGGACCTCCTTCAGCACGTCGTACGCCTCGGGCTCGCGCCGCATCGACACGAGGTAGCGAGGCGACTCGGGGATCCGTAGCGCGAGGATGCCGTACACGGTGGCGGGGATCACCGCGACGATGAACATCCACCGCCAGGCCTGCAGGCCCCACAGCTCGGCCGACGCCGCGAGCTGGCCCTCGGCCGGGTCGGTGGACGACGCGATGATCTGGTCCGACAGCAGGGCGGCGAAGATGCCGAGGGTGATCGCGAGCTGCTGCAGCGACCCGAGCCGGCCACGCAGTGCCGCCGGCGCGATCTCGGCGATGTACGCCGGTGCGATCACGGAGGCGATGCCGATGCCGAAGCCCGCCATCGTCCGCCACAGCATGAAGTCCCAGATCGAGAACGCGATGCCGGTGAGGATCGACGACGCGAAGAACAGCACCGCGCCGAGGAACATCACCCGAGGGCGGCCCCACCGGTCCGCGAGCCGGCCGCCCGCCCACGCGCCCACCGCGCAGCCGAGCAGCGCGATGGCGACCGCGAAGCCCTGCAACGCCGAGCCGATGTCGAAGTGCAGCCCGAACGCGTCGACAGCCCCGTTGATGACCGAGCTGTCGAAGCCGAACAGGAACCCGCCGACGGCGGCGGCGGTCGCGAGGGCGATCGCCTTCCTGTGGTGCGGGCTGCGGTACTCGCCGCCCCCTGCTGCCGCCCCCTGCGGCGACGCTGACGCGTGGGACATGATGGGCACCTCCTGGCCCCCGAGCCCGTCCCGGGAGATCTTCCTTACTGTGGCCCGCGCGGCATGACGACGCACGTCGAGCGGGGTTTCGCGGCGCGCGGGCGGCGGGGGAGGATCGTCCGGACGGCACCGACGGAGCGCAGACCCCGACGACGGTGCGCGAGGAGGACGGAGGCGACGATGACGGACACCGGCGAGCCGCGCCGCCCGCGCCGACCCGCGATGCTCGACCCCGCGCAGGCCGACGAGCTCCCCGGCGCGCTCGACCCCGCGCTGCGCGACGAGGTGGCGCACACCACGGCCGCGGCGCTCGTCCACCAGGGCCGGGCCAACGCCGACCCGGACGTCGTCGCCCGGCTCGTCGCCCTGGTCGAGACCGAGGGGCTCGACATGGTCGCGGAGCTCTGGTCGGACAGCCCCGCCGACTCGCTCCCCGGCGCGCTGTGGCGGTTGTACGTGCTGCGCGAGTGGGTGCTGCGCGACCCGCGCACCGTCGCCGAGCGGTACCGGATGGGCGTGCACGCCGCGCCCGTGCACGACGTCGTCGCCGGCGTGGCCGACGCCCCCGGACCGGAGGACGTGCAGGCGGTCGCGGACGCGGTGCTGTCCGGCGTGTACGCGGGCGACCTCGCCGTGGCGCTCGAGCGGGCGGCGGCGTTCTGCCAGGTGCTCGCGACGGGTGCCGCGTTCGACGCCGACCACCTCGACGACGTCGACCCGGCCGGCGCGCTGCGCACCACCCGGGGCGCCGCCTCGCTCGTGCGGACGGCCGAGGAGCTCGCGCACGCCGCGTCGCTGTGGCGGGCCGGCCGGCTGGAGTAGGGGACCCGCCGTGCGTCCGACCGGGTGGTCCGCACGCTCGTGATCTGACGCACACCTGGCGGCGCCTCCCGGCGGCGTATGGTGGACGACGACGTCGGGCCGCGGTAGCCCCGGGCTCCATCTCAAGCCGCTCCGAGCGGCCTCGCGCCGAGAGGCGCTCCGCGGTCCGGCGTCGCCTCGCCTCCCGCAGTTGCGCTGCGGTTTCCCCCCACCGGCCTTCCCGGGACGGGCGCCCTGCGGGATGCCCGACGGGATCGCGGCCGTCCCGGACGTCCCGTGCTCGACGCTTGCTCCCAGCATCGAAACCGCACCCCGAGCGGTCGCCGTGCTGTCACCATGTGTCCATGTGGTCGTCGTCGGCCGTTAGGCATTCCCCCGGCCGTGACCTAGCCTGAACCCCGTTCCGACACCCCCTCCACGGAGACCGCTGTGCGCCTGCGCCTCACACCGCGCGACACCACGTACTTCGACCTCTTCGCCGACTCGGCGAAGCACCTCGTCACCGGCGCGAACCTCCTCGGGGAGATGCTGGGTGCCGACCGGTCGACCCGCAAGGACATCGGCAAGCGGATCGCCGAGGCCGAGCACCTCGCCGACGAGGCGACGCACACGATCATGCGGCGGCTCAACCAGACGTTCGTCACCCCGTTCGACCGGGACGACATCTACAACCTCGCGTCGAGCCTCGACGACTGCATGGACTTCATGGACGAGGCGGCCGACCTGATCGTCCTGTACAAGGTCGACGAGCTGCCCGCGCGGGTCTCCGACCAGGTGGCCGTCCTGCAGCGCTGCGCCGAGCTCACCGCCGAGGCGATGCCGCGGCTGCGCTCGATGGACTCGCTCTCGGAGTACTGGGTCGAGGTCAACCGCCTCGAGAACCAGGCGGACAAGTCGCACCGCAAGCTGCTCGCGCAGCTGTTCGACGAGATCACCGACCCGGTCCTGCTGATGAAGCTCAAGGAGATCGTCGAGAAGCTCGAGGATGCGGCGGACGCGTTCGAGAAGGTCGCGAACACCGTCGAGACCATCGCGCTCAAGGAGTCCTGAGGTCCGGTGGAGACCGCGCTCGTCGTCGTCGTCGTCCTCTTCGCCCTGGGGTTCGACTACACCAACGGCTTCCACGACGCCGCCAACGCCATCGCCACCTCGGTGTCGACGCGGGCGCTGACCCCGCGGGTCGCGCTGACCATGGCGGCGATCATGAACTTCACCGGCGCACTGCTCGGCACCGCCGTCGCCGAGACGATCGCGACGTCGATCGTCGACCTCAGCGACGCGCCGCCGCACCAGGCGCTCGTCGTCATCGTGTGCGCCCTCATCGGTGCGATCAGCTGGAACCTCATCACCTGGTGGTTCGGCCTGCCGTCGTCGTCGACGCACGCCCTCATCGGCGGGCTCGTCGGGGCCGGCCTCGCGGGCGGGCTCGGCGTGTACTGGCACTCGGTGTACACCAGCGTCGTGCTGCCGATGGTGTTCTCCCCGATCGTCGGGTTCGTCGGCGCGTTCGCCCTGATGGTCGGCGTCCTGTGGCTCGTGCGGAACCGCCCGCCGGGCCGGACGTACCGCCGCTTCCGTGGTGCCCAGACCGTGTCGGCGTCCGCCATGGCCCTCGGCCACGGCCTGCAGGACGCGCAGAAGACGATGGGCGTCATCTACCTCGCGCTGCTGACCGTCGGCTGGGCGGACCCCGACACGGGCATCCCGCTGTGGGTCAAGATCTCCGCCGCAGCCGCGATCTCGGCGGGCACGTACTCGGGCGGGTGGCGCATCATGCGCACGCTCGGCCGCAAGATCATTGAGGTCGACCCCGCCCGCGGGTTCGTCGCCGAGTCGGTCTCCGCGACCGTCCTGTACCTCAACGCGTTCGTGCTGCACGCGCCCGTCTCGACCACGCACACGGTCACCGCGTCGATCATGGGCGTCGGAGCGACCAAGCGGGCGTCCGCGGTGCGTTGGGGCGTCGCAGGGAACATCGCGACCGCGTGGGTCCTGACGATCCCCGCCGCCGCCCTGGTCGCGGCGCTGATCTACTTCCTGCTGAGCCCGCTGCTGGGCTGAGCCCGCTGCCGGGCTGAGCCCCGCAGCCGGGCCGAGTGCCCTCAGTCCTCCGGGTGGTGCGTCTCCGTCGCCACGACGCGCGGCCCCTTCGGCGTCTGCGCGACGTGCGCCACGAGCACCTGGGCCGGGTGCAGGAACGGGTCGAGCCGCGGCAGCGCGTCCGCGACGGGGCGCAGGGCGTGCTGCGCGAGCACGTCGACCACGGTCGGCAGCACGGGCCGGTGCGTGCACACGACGGAGTCGGCGGGCCACGTGAACAGCTCGGCGATCTCGGCGGCGACCTTCGCAGGGGACGACGAGTGCGCCGTCTCCGTGAGCACCGTCGACACCTCCGGCTCGACACCGGCGGCCTCGACGTACGGCTGCATCGTCGCGGTGCAGCGCGCCCACGCGCTCGTGACGACGCGTGACACCCCGAACGCCGACAGGATCGGCACGAGCGCCCGGGACTGCCGGTGGCCGGCGTCCGTGAGCGGCCGGTCGAGCTCGGTGCCGTCCCAGTCCGCGCGACGACGAGCCGTCCCGTGCCGGGCGACGACGACCGCGCGCGTGTCGAGCCGCCCCTTCACGTGGTCCTCGACGAGCGCCGCGAGCGGGGCGACGTCCTCGGGGCGGGTCAGCCGCTTCGCGGCGACGTCGACGTCGAGCCAGCGGACCTGGTCGATCTCCTCGCGCGACGCCCGCGGCACCGGTGGGCGGGCCCGCAGAGCGGCCGCGTCGGGCCGTCCCGCGACCTGCGCCGCCCAGTAGTGCACCCGCTTCAGGCGCCCGTCGGACAGGTCGTACTCGAGGCTCGGCAGCGGCATCCCGAGCACCACGTCGTGGCCGGTCTCCTCGGCGACCTCACGGGTCGCCGCCTGGACCACCGACTCGCCCGGGTCGAGCTTGCCCTTCGGCCACGACCAGTCGCGGTACCGCGGCCGGTGCACGAGCGCGACCTGCAGCCGGCCTGTCCTGACGCGCCACACCAGCGCACCGGCCGCCTCGACGACGGCAGGCGGGCGTGCTGCCCTCACCGGCCCGTGCCGGGGCGGCGCCGCTGCCGCTGGATCAGCGCTTCCTGCTGGTCGACGAGCGGGCCCACCGGGCCCTGGCTGTGCCGGACCCAGGTGCCGTCGGACTCCAGGTGCCACGACGACGTGCCGTCGTCCATCGACTCGTCCACGAGGTCGACGATCTCCGTGACCTGGTCCGGGTCCGCGATGCGCAGGAGCGCCTCGACGCGGCGGTCGAGGTTGCGGTGCATGAGGTCCGCCGAGCCGATGTACACCTCGGTGCCCTCGAACGTCGCGTCCGGGTCGGGCACGGAGTTCGCGAACGCGAAGATCCGGGAGTGCTCCAGGAACCGCCCGAGGATGGAGCGGACCCGGATGTTCTCCGACAGGCCGGGGACGCCGGGGCGCAGCGCGCAGATGCCGCGCACCACGAGGTCGACCGACGCACCCGCCTGCGACGCGCGGTACAGCGCGTCGATGACGGCCTCGTCGACCATCGAGTTGACCTTGATCTTGATCCACGCCCGCTCACCGGCGCGGGCCGCGTCCGCTTCCCGCTCGATGCGCTCGACCAGGCCGGCGCGCACGCTGCGCGGGGCGACGAGCAGCCGGTGGAACCGGGACTTCGGCGCGTACCCGGAGAGCTGGTTGAACAGCCGCGTCAGGTCCTGGCCGACCTCCGGGTCGGCCGTGAGCAGACCCAGGTCCGTGTAGAGCCGGGCCGTCTTCGGGTGGTAGTTGCCGGTGCCGACGTGGCTGTAGCGGCGCAGACCGTCGGCCTCCTGACGGACGACGAGCGACAGCTTGCAGTGCGTCTTGAGCCCGACGATCCCGTACACCACGTGCACGCCCGCCTGCTCGAGCTTGCGAGCCCACGAGATGTTGTTCTGCTCGTCGAACCGCGCCTTGATCTCGACGAGCGCCAGCACCTGCTTGCCGGCCTCGGCCGCGTCGATGAGGGCGTCGACGATCGGGGAGTCGCCCGAGGTCCGGTACAGCGTCTGCTTGATGGCGAGCACCGCCGGGTCGGCCGCGGCCTGCTCGAGGAACGTCTGCACGGACGTCGAGAACGAGTCGTACGGGTGGTGCAGCAGGATGTCCCGCTCGCGGAGCTTCGCGAACACCTCCGTGGCCGTCGCGCTCTCCACCTCGGCGAGCTGACGGTGCGTCGTCGGCACGAAACGCGGGAACTGCAGCTCCGCGCGGTCCAGGTCGGCGATGACGTTGAGGCCCGTGTAGTCGAGCGGCGCGGGCAGCTCGTACACCTCCTCGGGGGCCATGCCGAGCTCGCGGATCAGGAGCTGGCGGATCCGCGGGCTGATGCCCTCGGCGAGCTCGAGCCGCACCGGCGGGCCGAACCGGCGCCGCAGCAGCTCCTTCTCCATGGCCTGCAGGAGGTTCTCGGCGTCGTCCTCCTCGACCTCCACGTCCTCGTTGCGGGTCACCCGGAACGTGTGGTGCTCGATGACCTCCATGCCCGGGAACAGGTGCTCCAGGTGCTCGGAGATGACGTCCTCGACGGGCACGAACGACATCGGGCCCTTCTCGACGGACGCCGCCTGCACGTCCGGCGCCGACGGGCGGCCGCTCGCGTCCACCGCGATGAACCGCGGCAGCAGCGGCGGCACCTTCACCCGCGCGAAGTGCTCCTTGCCGGTCGACGGGTTCACCACCACGACCGCGAGGTTCAGCGACAGCCCCGAGATGTACGGGAACGGGTGCGCCGGGTCCACCGCGAGCGGCGTCAGCACCGGGAAGATCTGCCGGCGGAAGAACTTGCGCAGGCGGTCCTGCTCGCTCTCGCCCAGGTCGTCCCAGCGGACCAGCGTGATGCCGTCGGCGGCGAGCTCGGGCTGCACCTGCTCCGCGAACACGCGGGCGTGCCGGTCCTGCAGCTCGTGCGCCTTCTCGCTGATCGCCTCCAGCACCTGCCGGGGCGACAGGCCCGACGCCGCCGTCACCGCGATGCCCGTCGCGATCCGGCGCTTGAGGCCGGCGACCCGCACCATGAAGAACTCGTCGAGGTTGGACGCGAAGATCGCCAGGAACCGCACCCGCTCCAGCAGCGGCAGGTCCGGGTCCTCCGCCAGCTCGAGCACCCGCTGGTTGAAGGCCAGCCACGACAGCTCGCGGTCCAGGAACCGGTCGTCAGGCAGCGGTTCGAGCTCCGGTGTCGTCTCCTCGACGTCCGCGCTCGCCATGTGCTCGGCGATGTGGGCCGCGAGGGACGGGTCGATGGCAGGGGCGTCCGTCATGTGCTCATCGTGACACCTGAGGGTGAACCCTGGGTGCCGTAGCCGAACTTGACGTCCGCCGACGCCTTCGTGAAACCGAGCCGCGTGTAGGTGCGGATCGCGACCGTGTTCTCGGCGCCCGTGTACAGGATCGCGCTGCTCAGACCGCGCGCTGCGAGGTGGTCGAGGCCGAGCGCCGTCAGCGCGCCACCCAGGCCCAGGCCCTGGGCGTCCGGGTCGACGCCGACCACGTAGATCTCGCCGACCGCGGCGGCATGACCGTCGTCGCGGCCCTCGTCGGACGGGTGGACCTTCGTCCACACCGACCCGAGCAGCGCGCCCTCGCGCTCCGCGAGCAGGAAGCCGGCCGGGTCGAACCACGGCTCCGCCTCGCGGGCGCGCAGGTCGTTCGACGTCATGCGCCCCTGCTCCGGGTGGTACGCGAACGCCCGTGAGTTCACACGCCGCCACGCCTCCTCGTCCTGGCCCGGGACGAACGGACGCACGCGCACGCCCTGAGGCAGCGGTCGCTCCGGCCGGGGGGAGGTCAGGTCCAGGCGCATCCGCCACAGCTCACGCACCACCACCATCCCCGCGTCGCCCGCGAACGCCCGTGCGGCCGGCAGGTCGCCGTGCGCCCACACCTGCAGGGTGCGTCCCGGCACCACGGCCGCCTCCGACCTCAGCCGGCCCAGCAGACGCGAGCCGATGCCGGTACGGCGACGGGACGGGTCGACGACGAGCTCCGCGGACACCCAGGTCGCGGCGCCGACGTCCGCCTGGGCGTACCCGACGACCTCACCCGACGCGTCCGTCGCGCACACGTGCACGGC
The DNA here is from genome assembly GCF_016862675.1 of Cellulomonas chitinilytica. Classification (GTDB taxonomy): domain Bacteria; phylum Actinomycetota; class Actinomycetes; order Actinomycetales; family Cellulomonadaceae; genus Cellulomonas; species Cellulomonas chitinilytica. The sequence continues at coordinate 33,537 of NZ_BONK01000023.1, forward strand.
TGGCGGCTCCGGGTCCGTCAGCCACAGCAGCGGCTGCTCCGACAGCGGCGCGACGCGGTCCGCGGCGGTCGCCCGCGCGGCGAGCCCACGCACCGCCCCGGCGGTCCTCGCGTCGAGCGGCCCCGCGGTCATGGCGACCGTGACCTGCGTACTCGTGTCGTCCGGCATGGGCCCATCCCACCACGTGGGCCGCCGGGCATCGACCTTGTCGTCCGGTCGGGCGTCGTCCGCACCCACGGGCCCTGCGGCGCCCGTGCAGCAGGTACGTTGGGTCGGTCATGGATGCTTCCCCGATCACCCCGCGCGCGGGTGAACGGACCCCGCAGACGCGTCGGGAGCGGCGGCAGGCCGAGGAGCTGGCGATCACGCAGCGCGGGCGGGCGGCCGCAGGGTCGCCCGTGCCCGACCAGACCGCGACCGCGGTCCTGCCGGCGGTTGCGGCGCCGCCCCGGGGTCCGGCAGACGTGGGGGACGCGGACGTGGGGGGCGCGGACGTCGTTCCCGACGGTCACGAGGCGGCCGACGGCCACGAGGGGGCCGGTGCTCGCGAGGGGGACGGTGCTCGCGAGGGGG
>NZ_BONK01000024.1 GCF_016862675.1 Cellulomonas chitinilytica
CCCCGCTCGCCCTCGGTGACCTCGTACGTCACGCGGTCCCCGTCGGCCAGCTCGCTCAGACCGCCGGCCAGTGCCCGGACGTGGACGAAGACGTCCTCGCCGCCGGAGTCAGGCGTGACGAACCCGAAGCCCTTGTCCGCGTCGTACCAGGTCACGGTGCCGTCCGCCCCGTCGGACGTCGCGCCCCGCTGGGCCGCCGCGGCCCCAAGCGGGAGGAGGTGGTCCGCCTGCGGCCCCTTCTCCCCCTCGACGACGAGGAACGCGACCCGCTGCCCGTCCGAGATCACGCCGCCGCCGACGATGGCCGAGCTGTGCACGAAGATCTCCGCGCCCCCGCCGTCCGGCGTGAGGAAGCCGTACCCCTTGCCCGGCTCGTACCAGGAGACAGTGCCGAGCACGCCCAGGGCCGCGTCGGCGGCGAAGTCGCCCGTGACCCGGACGCGGCGCGCCTGCGGCCCACGGTCGCCCTCGCCGATCTCGAACTCGACCTCCTGCCCCTCGCGGAGCAGCCTCGGCCCGCCGTCGTCGACGATCTCGGACGCGTGCACGAACAGGTCCTCGGCGTCGTCCCCGAGGGCGATGAAGCCGAACCCCCGCTCGGCGTCGAACCAGCGGACAGTTCCCTGGGGCACGGCGGACTCCTCGTCGAGGCGATGGTTGCTGACACCAGTGTCCCCCGCGGACAGGGGTCCGGCGTGACGGGGAGCGTCGCTACGGTGTCGGCGTGACGGTGACTGCGCGGCAGGTGGCGGAGCGGATCGGTGCGGACGTGGGGGTGCCGCCTCGGGCGACGACGGTCGACGGCTTCCTCGCCGGTGACCCGGACGCCCCGATCAGGGGGATCGCCGTCACGGTGATGGCGACGCTCGACGTGCTGCAGCGCGCCGCGGAGCGAGGGCTCGACCTCGTCATCACGCACGAGCCGCTTTACTTCGACCACCACGGCGCGTCCGACGCGGTCCTCGCCGCGGAGGCCGACCCGGTGCACGCGGCGAAGTCGGCGTTCGTCGCCGAGCACGGGCTCGTCGTCCTCCACAAGCACGACGCCTGGCACGACCGCGAGCCCGACGGCATCCTGACCGGCACCGCACGGGCCCTCGGCTGGCTCGACGCCGAGCGGGCGGGCGACCCGGGCGTCTACGACCTGCCGCGGACGACGCTCGGTGCCCTGGCCGCGCACGTCGCACAGGCGCTGGGTGCCCGTGCGCTGCGCTTCGTCGGCGACCCTCGGACGCCCGTGTCCGTCGTCGGCCTGCAGCCGGGGTTCCAGGGGTTCGAGCGGAACCGGCACCTGCTCGCCCGGTCGGACGTCGACGTGATCGTCATCGGCGAGGGCCACGAGTGGGAGACGGGCGAGTACGCCGCCGACGGGGTCACCGCAGGCGTGTGCGCCGGCGTCGTCGTCGTCGGGCACGTGCCGTCGGAGCAGGAGGGCATGGCCGAGCTCGGTCGCCGGCTCACGGACCTCGTGCCCGAGGTCCCCGTCGAGCTCGTCGCCGCCGCCGACCCCTTCCGGACCGTCGCGACCTAGGCACCCGCCCTCGACGTCGGGCAGGGGTGTCGCGGCTGGCACCCCCGCGCACCCGAACCGTCAGCGGAGCTCCTCGAGCACGGTCAGGTCGCGCTCCGCGTACCGACGGTGCCACCACTCCTCGTTGAGGACGACCCGGAGACACTGCCGAGGCGAGAGCACCTCGCCCTCGTCGGGCCATCCCGGACCGACGAGGGGCTCGCCGGGCACGTCGAGCTGGTCGTCCGTCAGGCCGTCGACCACGCTCCGCACCAACGCCATCGCCTCCAGGCGCAGCGCGAGGGCGTCGTCCAGCGTGGCGGGGGCGTCCCTGTCGTGGGGCACGCCGTCGCGGAATTCCATCTGGTCCCACGGCAACGACAGCGGGTGCCACGGGCTCGGGTCGCCGAGCACTCCGCGACCCACCCACGACTCCGACACGAACGCGAGATGGCGGAGCGTCTGGACGAAGGACCACTCGCCGCCGACCGACTCGTGCAGCTGCCCGTCCGGCAGCAGGCGCGCCCGCGCGACCGTGTCCGCCCACAGCCGCTCGTTCACGTCCCACGCGGCGCGGAACCCGTCCGCCGCGGTCGGCCGGAACAACGGTCGCTCGGGGTGGCGGCGGTCCAGCTCGGCCTCGACCAACGGCGCCACGTCGACCCCGTTGACCACGAGGCTCCCGATCTCGCCGTCGATCGTGGTGTCCGAGACCTCGATGTCCCGCATCACCACGCCGTGCAGCGCGACCGCTCGGAACCTCGAGCCCGTGAAGTCCACCCTCGTGAACAGGGAGCCCGTCATGTCGACGTTCTCGAGCGCCGAGCGCTGCCGATCCTCGAAGTCCATGGGGTCACGCTAGATCGGGGGTACGACGCGGACGTTCGGGGCACGCCTCGGAGGGGGCCGCGGCGCCGTCCGGTCAGACGCGGGCCCGGGCCGGCACGTCGCGGGCGAGCACGAGCGCGACGGCACCGAGGAGGGTGCCGGTGAGGCGTCGTTGCCAGGCGGCCCAGGCCGGGCGCTGCGTGAGGAACCCGGGGACGGCGCCTGCGGCGACGACGATCAGGGCGTTGACGGTAAGGCTGACGGCGATCTGGACCACGCCGAGGGTCAGCCCCTGCACGGCCGGACGACCGCGGTCCGGGTCGACGAACTGCGGGATGAGCGTCAGGTACATGATCGCGGCCTTGGGATTGAGCAGGTTGGTGACCAGCCCCATCCGGAAGAGCCGGGCCCGGCTGTCGCGCGGCAGCTCGCGCACGTCGAACACCCCGTGGCCGCCAGGACGCAGCGCCCGCCACGCCAGGTGGGCCAGGTACAGGGCGCCGGCGGCCTTGAATCCGATGAACAGCACGGGCACGGCGACGAACACGACAGCCAGGCCGACGTTGGCCATGAGCATGTAGACGACGAACCCGACGCCGGTGCCCGCCAGCGAGATCAGCCCGGCGCTGCGGCCCTGGCCGATGCTCCGCGAGACGAGGTAGACCATGTTCGGCCCGGGGGTGAGCACCATGGCCAGCGCGGTCAGCACCATCCCGACGAGGGACCCACCGGACACGGGCAGCGACAACGGGAGCATGGGCACGGCAGAAATGCTGGTGTCATGGCCTTGTGCAGCTCAACCCTTACGGCGAGTACGCCGTCCAGCTCGCCCGATCCTTGGCCGACGACTGGCCGACCACCCGCGCGGGGATCGTCGCCCGCACGCGCGTCTTCGGCATGACGATGCCCTTCCCGGAGCGAGAGGACGACCACGCCCGGTGCAGGGCGGTGCTCGACGAGTGGCTCCGGGTCGTCGACACCGACGACCCGGACGAGCGCGCCGCCCTCCTCAACGAGCAGATGGCCGGCGCCACCGCGTACCCGCGACTGACCGACCACGACGGGGAGGGGTGGCACCTGCACTACCGCGACGTCGACGACGACCTGCCCCGCGTGCTGCAGGCGGTCTTCAGTGTCGGCACCGCTCTGCACCTGACGACGCGAGGCATGAGCCGCCTCGGCCGGTGCGCCGCGAGCCCCTGCACGAACGTCATCGTCGACACCTCCCGCAACGGCACCCAGCGGTACTGCTCACCACGCTGCGCAAGCAGAGCCGCCGTGCGCCGACACCGCGCGCGTACGCGGCCACCGGACGGCTTCTGACGCGGGTCACCGGGCGGCACGCGCTCGACCGCGGTGCCGGTCGCCCGCCGAGTCACGACCTGCTTCCGCAGATGCAGATCCGATGCGCCGAGTGTGACGCAATCGCGGTGTGATGTACCCCTGCGCTCACGCATCGTCGGTTACTGTTCCGATCGTCCGCGAGTGCCCGGGTGAGGAGCAGCACCGATGCCAGCCTTCAGGATCAAAGAGGCAGCCGACCTGCTCGGAGTGAGCGACGACACCGTGCGGCGGTGGGCCGACAGCGGCCGGATCGAGACGACGACCGACTCGTCCGGGCGGCAAGCGGTCGACGGAGCCGCGCTGGCGAGGTTCGCCCAGGAGCTCGCGCACGATGCCGCGCAGCTCCACGCCGGCGACATCGCCGCGGCATCGGTGCGGAACCGGTTCACCGGCCTCGTCACCCGCGTCGTCAAGGACACCGTCATGGCGCAGGTGGAGATCCAGGCCGGACCGCACCGCTTCGTCTCCCTGATGAGTCGCGAGGCCGCCGACGAGCTCGGGCTGGAACCGGGCGTGCTGGCGGTCGCGGCCGTCAAGGCGACGAACGTGTCCGTCGAGATCCCGCGCGCACGCTGACCCCCTCGCAGATCCCACGAAGGAGCCCGTCCATGCGTCGTCTCGCCCTCACCCTGGTGGCCGCGGTCGTCGGCGTCGGCCTCGCCGGCTGCGGCTCGGGTGCCTCGGACACCGATGCCTCGCCGAGCAGCACCCCGTCCGCCTCCCCGACGTCGACCCTCGAGGGCGACATCACGGTGCTGGCGGCCGCGTCGCTCACGGAGTCGTTCACGACGCTCGGCGAGGAGTTCGAGAAGGCGAACCCGGGGGTGAAGGTCACGTTCAGCTTCGCCGCCAGCTCCGCGCTGGCCGGGCAGATCACCGACGGCGCCCCGGCCGACGTGTTCGCGTCCGCGAGCACGAAGACGATGGACGAGGTCGTCGCCGCCGGGGACGCGAGCGACCCGGTCGTGTTCGCGACGAACAGCATGGAGATCGCGGTGCCGCCCGCGAACCCGGGCAAGGTCACCGGCCTGGACGACCTGACCGACGCGGCCATCAAGACCGCGCTCTGCCAGGCGGAGGTGCCCTGCGGGTCGACGGCCGCGAAGGTCTTCACCAACGCCGGGATCACGGTCACGCCCGTCACGCTCGAGCCGGACGTCAAGGCGGTGCTGAGCAAGGTGACGCTCGGCGAGGTCGACGCCGGCGTCGTCTACATGACCGACGTGATCGCCGCAGGCGCCGACGTCCAGGGCGTGAAGATCCCGGACGACGTCAACGCCTCGACCGACTACCCGATCGCGACCCTGTCGCACAGCTCGCACGCCGACGTCGCCCGGGCGTTCGTCGACTACGTGCTCTCGTCCGCCGGGGCCGACGTGCTGTCGGCGGCGGGCTTCGCGCGGCCCTGACCGCCGGCGACCTGGAGGCCTGAGCGACATGCCGACGACGCTGAGCTCCCGGGAGCGTGAGCGCCGGGCGACGACCGGCGGCGGGTCGCGGTCCGCCCCCGCCCCGCTGCTCGTCCCGGCGCTCGTCGGGATGCTGTTCCTGGTCGTCCCCCTGGTGGGCCTGCTGATCCGGGCCCCCTGGGGGGACGCGTGGACGATCCTGCACGGGTCGGCCGCCGGTGAGGCGCTGCGGCTGTCGCTGTGGACCTCGACGACGGCGACGGCGATCTCGCTGGTGATCGGCGTGCCGTTGGCCTGGCTGCTGGCCCGCACCGCCGTCCCGGGCCTGCGGCTCGTGCGCGCCCTGGTCACCCTTCCCCTGGTGCTGCCGCCGGTCGTCGGGGGTGTCGCGCTGCTGCTGGCGTTCGGGCGCAGTGGGTTCGTCGGCCAGTACCTGGACCAGTGGTTCGGGATCACGCTGCCGTTCACGCCGGCCGCGGTCGTCATCGCCGAGACGTTCGTGGCCATGCCCTTCCTCGTCGTCACCGTCGAGGGGGCGCTGCGGTCCGCGGACCGGGGGTTCGAGGAGGCCGCAGCCACCCTGGGCGCCGGACGGATGACGGTGTTCCGGCGCGTCACGCTGCCTCTGATCGGGCCGTCGCTCGCGGCCGGCGCGGTGCTGTGCTGGGCGCGTGCGCTCGGCGAGTTCGGGGCGACCATCACGTTCGCGGGCAGCTTCCCCGGTCGCACCCAGACGATGCCGATCGCCGTCTACTACGCCCTGGAGACCGACCGGGACGCGGCGATCCTGCTCAGCCTCATCCTGCTGCTCGTGTCGGTCGCGGTGCTGGTGGCCCTGCGCGACAGCTGGCTCCGCACCGGGTCGGCGGCCTCATGAGCGACCGCGGCCTCGCCGTCGACGCACGGGTCACCCGGGGCACGTTCACCCTCGACGTCGCCGTGCGGGTCGAGCCCGGGCAGGTCGTCGCCGTCCTCGGCCCGAACGGTGCCGGGAAGTCGACGCTGCTCAGCGCCGTCGCCGGGCTCACCCCGGTCTCCGCGGGGCGGATCCTGCTCGACGGGCAGGTGCTCGACGACGCGGAGAGCGGCGCCTTCCTCGACGCGCCGCACCGCCCGGTCGGGTTCGTCTTCCAGAACTACCGGCTGTTCCCCCACCTCAGCGTCCGGGACAACGTCGCGTTCTCGCCGCGCGCCCGGGGTGCGGGCCGGTCGCAGTCCCGCGCCGCGGCCGAGCAGTGGCTCGACCGGCTCGGCCTGGCCGAGCTGTCCGACCGGCGCCCGAGCGACCTGTCGGGCGGCCAGGCGCAACGCGTGGCGCTCGCCCGGGCGCTGGCCGGCGAGCCGACCCTGCTCCTGCTCGACGAGCCGCTCTCGGCGCTCGACGCCCGCACCCGCCTCGACGTGCAGGCCGAGCTCCGGCGCCACCTGTCGAGCTTCGCCGGGCCCAGCCTCGTGGTCACGCACGACCCGCTGGAGGCCCTGCTCCTCGCCGACCGCCTGATGGTCCTCGAGGACGGACGGGTCGTGCAAGAAGGCACCCCGGCCGAGGTCGCCCGCCGCCCGGCCACCGAGTACGTCGCCAAGCTCGTCGGCCTGAACCTCTACACCGGCACCGCCGACGGCGACGAGGTCCGTCTCGACGGCGGCGGCACGTTCGTCGTCCCCGACCACGGCGAGCACGGCGCGGTGCTCGTCGCGCTGCGCCCGTCCGCGGTCGTGGTCAGCCCGCACCGGCCCGACACCTCGAGCGTCCGCAACACCTGGCCCGCCACCATCTCCGGCCTGACGATGCTGACCGACCGCGTCCGCATCGACCTCGACGGCGAGCCGTCCGCCGTCGTCGACGTCACCCCCGCGGCCGTCGCCGAGCTCGGGCTGCGCCCCGGCGACCGGGTGTACCTCTCGGCGAAGGCCACCGAGATCGAGGTCTACCTCCAGACCGGTGCGGCCGCTCGCGACCGATGACCACCCGACGTCGAGGCGCCCGATCGGGCGGCGCGATGCTCCTGGTGCGGAGGGCCCCTGCTGATCGGCGCGACCACGCCATCGGGAAGCCGCGCGTCCGTCAGAACCGGACCTGCTCGCGTCGCGGACTCAGCCTCCGGCGCGCTCCGGGTCGACCGGGGCACCGTCGCCGAAGGGCGGCAGGTCGCCACGCACGACGGGTGCGCTCGGCACCATCACGTCCGTGAAGAGGTAGGGCAGCTCGTCGACCCTCGGCAGCCGCACGGCGGCGCCGGCGGCGCGGAGCGTCGCAGCCTCGACGTCCTGGCCCTCGAGCAGGACGTACGCCTCACCGCGGACGACCGCGCAGCGGAGCGCTGCCGGAGCGTCCGGCAGCTCGGCGCACGGCGCGACGACGGAGAGGTCGACGACCGCAGTCGGCGCGGTCGTCAGCGCGACCGTCGACAGGACGCCGTCGCCGGCTCGCGTGTAGATGGCCGAGAAGCCGTCGTCACCCACGACGCCCACCGACTGCGTCGCGAGGTCGAACCCCTCGACGTCCGTGACGTAGACGAGCTCGGGCGCGATCCCTGTCGGCGTCGCCCACGGGGCGATGTCAGCCGGCTGAGCGGGCTCGGTCGACGTCGGCGTCGGCGTCGGCGTCGCCGTACCCGCACGACCGGCGCACGCCCCGAGCGCGAGCACCACAGGGAGGACGACGAGGGCGACGGCACGGCGGGAGCGGGTCACGCACCGGAATGTACCGACGCGTCCCGCCCGCGTGGTCCGACCCAGCCGGCGACGAGATCAGGGACGGAGCGCCTGCTGCCGCTCCCACTGCTCCTTGGTGATCTCGTACCGGAAGCCACCGAGCTCAGAACCCTCGACCGCCAGCATGTCCTCGGGCGTCGGCAACGCCTCCGTGACCGTCATCCCGACCTTCTCCATCACGTGCTGCGACGCGCGGTTCAGCGCCATCGTCGCGCCCCACACCATCCGGACGTCGAGGTCGGTGAACGCCTTCGTCAGCAGGGCCGAGGACACCTCGGTGGCGTAGCCCCTGCCCCACGCGGCCCGTCGCAGCCGGTACCCGAGCTCGGCCTCGTCGAGCGGCCCCTCACGCTCGGGACGCAGGCAGAACCACCCGACGAACGCGCCGCCCGCCGTCTCGTACGCCGCGAAGAGCCCGAAGGCGCCGGCCCACCGGTCGTAGCCGGCGAGGATGCTCGGCAGGTCGCGACCGCGGACCAGCTCCGGCGCGGTCGGCTCGCCTCCGGACAGGTAGCGCATGACCGCGGGATCGCCGTCGAGCTCGATCAGCAGGTCGGCGTCGCCGACGGAGAAGGGGTGCAGCGTCACACGCTCTGTCTGCAGGTAGGTGTCCACGGCGGCAAGCATGCCGAACGGGTGGCTGAACGGCGTCGGTCAGAGCCGTTCGACGCC
>NZ_BONK01000025.1 GCF_016862675.1 Cellulomonas chitinilytica
ATGCGCGTCTGTTCCTTGAGAACTCAACAGTGTGCCAAGTAGTCGATGCCAAGATGGTCCATCGCAGTGATGTGGTGGGTCTTGGTTGAGATGCGGGTCGTCTGCTCACCCCGTGGGTGGGCGGCTCCGAATTACAGCCGAATCTGATTGTCCTTCGGGACGTTTCGTGTGTCGGTTGCTGGCCTGCTTCGGTGGGTCGGTGCCATGTAGACATTTACGGAGAGTTTGATTCTGGCTCAGGACGAACGCTGGCGGCGTGCTTAACACATGCAAGTCGAACGGTGACGACCAGCTTGCTGGTCTGATCAGTGGCGAACGGGTGAGTAACACGTGAGCAACCTGCCCTTGACTCTGGGATAACCACGGGAAACGGTGGCTAATACCGGATATGAGACGCACACGCATGTGTCGTGTCTGGAAAGATTTATCGGTCAAGGATGGGCTCGCGGCCTATCAGCTTGTTGGTGGGGTAATGGCCTACCAAGGCGACGACGGGTAGCCGGCCTGAGAGGGCGACCGGCCACACTGGGACTGAGACACGGCCCAGACTCCTACGGGAGGCAGCAGTGGGGAATATTGCACAATGGGCGCAAGCCTGATGCAGCGACGCCGCGTGAGGGATGACGGCCTTCGGGTTGTAAACCTCTTTCAGCAGGGAAGAAGCGCAAGTGACGGTACCTGCAGAAGAAGCGCCGGCTAACTACGTGCCAGCAGCCGCGGTAATACGTAGGGCGCAAGCGTTGTCCGGAATTATTGGGCGTAAAGAGCTCGTAGGCGGTTTGTCGCGTCTGCTGTGAAAACCTGAGGCTCAACCTCGGGCTTGCAGTGGGTACGGGCAGACTAGAGTGCGGTAGGGGTGACTGGAATTCCTGGTGTAGCGGTGGAATGCGCAGATATCAGGAGGAACACCGATGGCGAAGGCAGGTCACTGGGCCGCAACTGACGCTGAGGAGCGAAAGCATGGGGAGCGAACAGGATTAGATACCCTGGTAGTCCATGCCGTAAACGTTGGGCACTAGGTGTGGGGCTCATTCCACGAGTTCCGTGCCGCAGCAAACGCATTAAGTGCCCCGCCTGGGGAGTACGGCCGCAAGGCTAAAACTCAAAGAAATTGACGGGGGCCCGCACAAGCGGCGGAGCATGCGGATTAATTCGATGCAACGCGAAGAACCTTACCAAGGCTTGACATACACCGGAAAAGTGCAGAGATGTGCTCCCCGTAAGGTCGGTGTACAGGTGGTGCATGGTTGTCGTCAGCTCGTGTCGTGAGATGTTGGGTTAAGTCCCGCAACGAGCGCAACCCTCGTCCCATGTTGCCAGCGGGTTATGCCGGGGACTCATGGGAGACTGCCGGGGTCAACTCGGAGGAAGGTGGGGATGACGTCAAATCATCATGCCCCTTATGTCTTGGGCTTCACGCATGCTACAATGGCCGGTACAAAGGGCTGCGATACCGCGAGGTGGAGCGAATCCCAAAAAGCCGGTCTCAGTTCGGATTGGGGTCTGCAACTCGACCCCATGAAGTCGGAGTCGCTAGTAATCGCAGATCAGCAACGCTGCGGTGAATACGTTCCCGGGCCTTGTACACACCGCCCGTCAAGTCACGAAAGTCGGTAACACCCGAAGCCGGTGGCCCAACCCTTGTGGGGGGAGCCGTCGAAGGTGGGACTGGCGATTGGGACTAAGTCGTAACAAGGTAGCCGTACCGGAAGGTGCGGCTGGATCACCTCCTTTCTAAGGAGCATCTGGCAGCCGCGTTCATCTGTCATGGGTGGCGCAGGGTGTCCAGGCCCACGCACACGGCGAACGATCGTGTGGTGGTGCTCGAGGGTGGAACATCGACTACGGCCGGCCTGGTGCCGGTGGTTGCTCTAGTACGCCTGCCGCTTGCGGTGGGGAGGGAACGAGCTGATCACCGGGGTCATCGGGTTGGCCTGGCACGCTGTTGGGTCCTGAGGGAACAGCCGGAAGGTTGGGAACTTGGGGTCGAGTCAGCCACTGTCGCACCTGCGGGTGTGGGGGTGGCTGTCGGCCTGCGGGCCGCCTGGTCGCATGAACCGTCCATCACGAGCTGGTGGGCAAGGCGTGCGAGTAAAGGGCGAGTCACCCGGTCGTAGCTTGAGAACTGCACAGTGGACGCGAGCATCTTTGAATGATCTTTGTGGTCAAGTTTATAAGGGCACAGGGTGGATGCCTTGGCACTAGGAGCCGAAGAAGGACGTTGTAGCCTGCGATAAGCCTCGGGGAGTTGGCAAACGAACCGTGATCCGAGGATGTCCGAATGGGGAAACCCCGCACGAGTCATGTCGTGTGACCCGCACCTGAATATATAGGGTGTGTGGAGGGAACGCCGGGAAGTGAAACATCTCAGTACCGGCAGGAAGAGATATTCCGTGAGTAGTGGCGAGCGAAAGCGGATCAGGCCAAACCGTCTACGTGTTCAAGCCGGCAGGCGTTGCGTATGCGGGGTTGTGGGACCTTGCTGTTGGTTCTGCCGAACCGACAGGGAGTCAGAAAGTCGCGTCATAGTCGAAGGGCATTGAAAGGCCCGGCACAGAGGGTGGTACCCCCGTAGACGAAATGGCGTGGCCTCCCGTGAGGGATCCCAAGTAGCTCCGGGCCCGAGAAACCTGGAGTGAATCTGCACAGACCACTGTGTAAGCCTAAATACTACCTAGTGACCGATAGCGGACAAGTACCGTGAGGGAAAGGTGAAAAGTACCCCGGGAGGGGAGTGAAATAGTACCTGAAACCGTGTGCCTACAATCCGTCGGAGCCTCCCTAGCAGGGGTGACGGCGTGCCTTTTGAAGAATGAGCCTGCGAGTTAGTGGTACGTGGCGAGGTTAACCCGTGTGGGGAAGCCGTAGCGAAAGCGAGTCCGAATAGGGCGATTCAGTCGCGTGCTCTAGACCCGAAGCGGAGTGATCTAGCCATGGGCAGGGTGAAGCGCGGGTAAGACCGCGTGGAGGCCCGAACCCACCAGGGTTGAAAACCTGGGGGATGACCTGTGGTTAGGGGTGAAAGGCCAATCAAACTCCGTGATAGCTGGTTCTCCCCGAAATGCATTTAGGTGCAGCGTCACGTGTTTCTTGCCGGAGGTAGAGCTACTGGATAGCCGATGGGCCCCACCAGGTTACTGACGTTAGCCAAACTCCGAATGCCGGTAAGCCAGAGCGTGGCAGTGAGACTGCGGGGGATAAGCTCCGTAGTCGAGAGGGAAACAGCCCAGACCACCAGCTAAGGCCCCTAAGCGTATGCTAAGTGGGAAAGGATGTGGAGTTGCACAGACAACCAGGAGGTTGGCTTAGAAGCAGCCACCCTTGAAAGAGTGCGTAATAGCTCACTGGTCAAGTGATTCCGCGCCGACAATGTAGCGGGGCTCAAGCATACCGCCGAAGCTGTGGCATTCACACGATAACTAAGCCTTCGTGGTTCAGGTGTGTGGATGGGTAGGGGAGCGTCGTGTGGCGGGCGAAGTCGCGGGGTAACCCAGCGGTGGACGCCACACGAGTGAGAATGCAGGCATGAGTAGCGAATGACGGGTGAGAAACCCGTCCGCCGAATGACCAAGGGTTCCAGGGCCAGGCTAATCCGCCCTGGGTAAGTCGGGACCTAAGGCGAGGCCGACAGGCGTAGTCGATGGACAACGGGTTGATATTCCCGTACCGGCGAAGAACCGCCCATACCGAGCCCGGTGATGCTAAACGACCGAGCCGGCACACCACCCCTTCGGGGGTACCGTGCCGGGGAGCTCGTGACCCGAACCGGTAGTAGGTAAGCGTATTAACAGGGGTGACGCAGGAAGGTAGCCGTGCGTGGCGATGGTAGTCCACGTCCAAGGTCGTAGGGCGAGAGGTAGGCAAATCCGCCTCTCACATAGCCTGAGAGCTGATGGTGACCGCGAACGCGGGAAAATGGTGATCCTATGCTGCCAAGAAAAGCCTCGACGCGAGGTTCTAGCCGCCCGTACCCCAAACCGACTCAGGTGGTCAGGTAGAGAATACCAAGGCGATCGAGAGAATCGTGGTTAAGGAACTCGGCAAAATGCCCCCGTAACTTCGGGAGAAGGGGGGCCTGACGTGTGAACCGGCTAGCCCGGGGAAGCACCAAGGGCCGCAGAGACCAGGGAGAAGCGACTGTTTACTAAAAACACAGGTCCGTGCGAAGTCGCAAGACGATGTATACGGACTGACGCCTGCCCGGTGCTGGAAGGTTAAGAGGACGGGTCAGCCGCAAGGCGAAGCTCAGAATTTAAGCCCCAGTAAACGGCGGTGGTAACTATAACCATCCTAAGGTAGCGAAATTCCTTGTCGGGTAAGTTCCGACCTGCACGAATGGCGTAACGACTTCTCCGCTGTCTCAACCGCGAACTCGGCGAAATTGCACTACGAGTAAAGATGCTCGTTACGCGCAGCAGGACGGAAAGACCCCGGGACCTTTACTATAGCTTGGTATTGGTGTTCGGTGCGGCTTGTGTAGGATAGGTGGGAGACTGTGAAGCCGGCACGCCAGTGTCGGTGGAGTCAACGTTGAAATACCACTCTGGTCGCTCTGGATATCTAACCTCGGTCCGTGATCCGGACCAGGGACAGTGCCTGGTGGGTAGTTTAACTGGGGCGGTTGCCTCCTAAAATGTAACGGAGGCGCTCAAAGGTTCCCTCAGCCTGGTTGGCAATCAGGTGGCGAGTGCAAGTGCACAAGGGAGCTTGACTGTGAGACTGACAGGTCGAGCAGGGACGAAAGTCGGAACTAGTGATCCGGCGGTGGCTTGTGGAAGCGCCGTCGCTCAACGGATAAAAGGTACCCCGGGGATAACAGGCTGATCTTGCCCAAGAGTCCATATCGACGGCATGGTTTGGCACCTCGATGTCGGCTCGTCGCATCCTGGGGCTGGAGTAGGTCCCAAGGGTTGGGCTGTTCGCCCATTAAAGCGGTACGCGAGCTGGGTTTAGAACGTCGTGAGACAGTTCGGTCCCTATCCGCTGCGCGCGCAGGAAACTTGAGAAGGGCTGTCCCTAGTACGAGAGGACCGGGACGGACGAACCTCTGGTGTGCCAGTTGTTCCGCCAGGAGCACGGCTGGTTGGCTACGTTCGGAAGGGATAACCGCTGAAAGCATCTAAGCGGGAAGCCTGCTTCAAGATGAGGTTTCCACGGGGACTCGATCCCCGAGAGGCACCCAGCTAGACCACTGGGTTGATAGGCCGGATGTGGAAGAGGGGACGAAAGACCCTCGCAGCTGACCGGTACTAATATGCCGACAACTTCACCACCTTCATTCATTGCTACGCGTCCACTGTGCGGTTCCCGAGAGACGAACGGGAACCCGTTTGACAACTCGACAACGTTACGGCGGTCATAGCGAAGGGGAAACGCCCGGTCCCATTCCGAACCCGGAAGCTAAGCCCTTCAGCGCCGATGGTACTGCACTCGCCAGGGTGTGGGAGAGTAGGACGCCGCCGGACACCATTCAGAAAGAGCCACCCCACACGGGGTGGCTCTTTCTGTTT
>NZ_BONK01000026.1 GCF_016862675.1 Cellulomonas chitinilytica
CCGGGATCGACGCCCACCCCGGCATCTGCCGCACCAGCGCGATCGAGTTCGCGCTGCCCGTCTCGGTGACGACGTCGCCGGCGAGCTCCACGGCGCGAGCGGCGTTGACGCGCCCGAACCCGTAGTCGTCGTTGTGCCCGTTCGCGTCGTAGGCGACGCCGCCGATCTTGTCGGCGGAGTCGTGCATGACGGCCCGGAGCTGGTCACGGGTCATCGCGGTGTTCATCGACAGCGCGAGCGCGGCGACCCCCGCTGCGCAGGGCGCCGCGAAGCTCGTGCCGGTGCTCGGCCCGTACCCACCGGCGCCCGTCGTGCTCACGACGTCGACCCCGGGTGCGATGAGCTCGACCTCCGGCCCGCGGGCCGCGTTGTCCTCGAGGTCCATGCGGTTGGACCGCACCACGGCGATGACGTCGGGGTGCGAGACGACGTGGTCGGCCAGGACGTCGACGTTGTTGCCGTTGCTCGCCGCCCAGAAGATCGCGAGACCCTTGCCCTGGCGGCCCTGCGACCCGGCGAAGACGAGCGCGAGACGCAGCGCCTCGGTGAGGTCCCAGTCGGCACCGTTCGGGCCGAGGCTCGACACGAGGACGTCCGCACCGGACGCCGGGTCCGCACCCGCGACGACGGTCGACGGGTCCGCGGCGTAGCTGACCGCGCGTGCGAGCGTCACCTGCGTGCCCACCTGGTCCCCGAGCGCCGCGATGAGCAGGAGGTCGCTCTCGGGGGCGGCACCCGAGCCGCCGCGCCCGTTGCCCTGCCGGGCGGCCGCCATGCCGGCGCAGAACGTGCCGTGGTTGCTGCCGGGCATGCCCCCCGTACCCTGCACGAAGATCGCCGGGTTGGCGCCGTTGGACTGGAAGTGTCCCGACTCCGGGACGACGGCCGCCTGGAGGTCCTCGTGCGCGGCGTTGAACCCGTTGTCGATGACCGCGAGCCGCACACCGGCGCCACGGGTGACGTCCCAGGCCGCCTCGATGTGCACGTCGGCACCGACCGTGCCGCCGGCCTGGCCCGTGTTCAGCCACTGCCACTGCTCGCCGTAGCGCGGGTCCGTCGGGTGCAGCCGCTGGTCCACGTGCTCGACGAAGCTCGGCTCCGCGAACACGACCCGGGGGTCGGCGTCGAGCGCGGCCGACGCGGCGATCGCGTCGTCGTGCCGGACCGTGTCGACCTCGAACAGGTTCGGCGCCCAGCCCAGCGTGAGCAGCGGGACGACCCCCAGCTCCTCGAGGGTCGCCCGCGCCTGGTCGGCGGACAGCCCGGCGTCGAGCTGCACGGTGAGCCGTCGGGTGACGATCCCGACCCGCCCGCTCGGGCGCCGCACGAGCTCGCCGGCCCGTTCGACCTCGTCGGGGGTCTCCCGGGCCATCAGGTCGCCGGCCCCGGCACCGGCTCCGGCACCGGGCGCGGCACCGGGCTCGACGAACACCCACCCGGCCCGGCGGAACGCGTCGACGTCGTCGTCGCTCAGCCCCGCCTGCCGGCTCGCGTCGGTCGACTCGACCTCGCGTGCCCGTCCGGCCCGCTCGCCGGTCTCGTCGGGCGCCACCTTGACGGCCGCGACGTCCTCCACCTGCTCGACGGTCCGCCGTTCACCGCGGACGAAGTACTCGCGTTCCATGTCCCGCTCCCCCGTTGTCGACGCGGCTCGGGCCGCGCGCTGTGCCGTTGGGGATCAGGAGTGGATGCGGGAGGCGAAAATACCGATACCCGGCCGAACCGGGGCATCTCGGGCGTGCGGGAGCGGGTCAGCCGAGGACACGACGCTCTGCGGCGTCCCACTGCGCGGCCGACGGCCCGTCGCCCGGCACGTACCGGCGCAGGTCGAGGCCGCGGGCGCCCACCCGCCGCAGGTCGCGCAGGTCGCGCACGTCGCCGGGGAGGACCCCGGCCGCCCGTGCCTGGACGAGCACGTTCCCGAGGGCGGCACCCTCCGCGGGCCCGGCGACCACGGGCAGGCCGGTCGCGTCGGCGGTGAGCCGGCACAGCAGCTCGTTGCGGACCCCGCCGCCGACCACGTGCACGACCCGGACGTCCCGGTCGGCGAGCGTAGCGGCCTCGCGCACGGCCCGCCGGTAGGCGAGCGCGAGCGAGTCGAGGATGCACCGGACCGTCTCCGCCTGGGACTGCGGCGGGCTCTGCCCGGTCCTCACGGCGAGCGCGGCGATGCGCGTGGGCATGTCGCCGGGCGGCAGCAGCTCGGGGGCGTCGATGTCGACGACCGTGGTGAGCGCAGGGACGCGGGCGGCGGCGGCGAGCAGGTCGGGCAGGTCGGCGGGCAGGCCGGCGTCGTTCCAGGTGCGGATCGACTCCTGGAGCACCCACAGGCCCATGACGTTGCGCAGGTACCGGACGGTCCCGTCGACGCCGGCCTCGTTGGTGAAGTTGGCGCGCCGGCCGGCCTCCGACAGGACCGGCCGGGAGAGCTCGAGCCCGACGAGCGACCAGGTGCCGCACGAGATGTACGCGAAGTCGTCGTCGGTCGCGGGGACGGCGACGACGGCGGACGCGGTGTCGTGCGACCCGACGGTCCACACGGGCAGCGGCGCCCGGTGGCCGACGTCGGTGCGGGTCTCGTCGTGCACGTGCCCGAGCAGCGTGCCCGCGTCGCGCAGCGGCGCCAGCAGCGTCGCGTCGATGCCGAGCCGCGCGGCGAGGTCGGTCGCCCAGGTGCGGGTGGTCGCGTCGAGGAGGCCGGTGGTGGACGCGTTGGTGACCTCCGCGACCTCGACGCCGGTGAGCCACGCACCGAGCAGGTCGGGGATCAGCAGGGCGCGCCGGGCGGCGGCGAGCTGGGCGGTGCCCTGGGCGGCGACGAGCTGGAACACGGTGTTGAACGGCTGGACCTGCAGGCCGGTGCGGGCGTACAGCTCCTCGGCGGGGACGGTGGCGAAGACCTTCTCGGGGATCCCGGCGGTGCGTCGGTCGCGGTAGTGCACGGGGTTGCCGAGCAGCACGCCGTCCGCGTCGAGCAGGCCGTGGTCGACGGCCCACGAGTCGATGCCGACCCCGTCGAGCACGCCGACGTCGCGGGTCGCGGCCCGCAGCCCGTCGAGCACGCCGCGGTACAGGTGCAGGACGTCCCAGTGCAGGGTCGGCTCGCCACCCTGGCCGGGTCCGGCCCCAGGGCCGCCGGACGACGCAGCGCCCGCGCCCCGACCCGAGGCGCGAACCGCCGGCACGGCGACGGGACCGTTCGCGAACCGGTTGACCTCGTGCAGCTCGACGCGCGGCCCGCCGTCGCCGGGCAGCACCCGCCCGACGATGACCCGCCCGCTCGACGCCCCGAGGTCGACGGCGGCGAAGGCCGGCACACGCGTCGCCGGAACCCGAGCCGGAACCGGAGCCGGAGCCGGAGCCGGAGCCGGAGCCGTCATCGCAGGAACGCGGCGGCCACGCCCGAGTCGACCGGCACGTGCAGCCCGGTGGTCTGCACGAGGTCGGGGCCGGTGAGCGCGAAGACGGCGGCGGCGACGTGCTCGGGCAGCACCTCGCGCTTCAGCAGGGTCCGCTGCGCGTAGTAGGCGCCGAGCTCCGACTCGGGCACCCCGTACACGGCGGCCCGCTGCGCCCCCCACCCGCCGGCGAAGATCCCGGACCCGCGCACGACGCCGTCGGGGTTGACCCCGTTGACGCGGATGCCGTGCTCGCCGAGCTCGGCGGCGAGCAGCCGCACCTGGTGGGCCTGGTCGGCCTTGGTCGCGGAGTAGGCGATGTTGTTCGGGCCGGCGAACAGGGAGTTCTTGGAGGCGATGTAGACGATGTCGCCGCCCATGCCCTGCGCGATCATCGCCCGGGCCGCCTCGCGGGCGACGAGGAACGAGCCGCGGGCCATGACGTCGTGCTGCAGGTCCCAGTCGGCGACGGTGGTGTCGAGCAGCGGCTTGGAGATGGACAGGCCGGCGTTGTTGACGACGAGGTCGACGCCGCCGAAGGCCAGCGACGCCTGCGCCACGAGGTCCGCGACGGCCTCCTCGGACGTCACGTCGGCCTCGACCGCGACGGCGACGTCGGGCCCGCCGAGCGACTCCGCGACCTCGCGCGCACCGTCGAGGTTCCGGTCCGCGACGACGACGCACGCCCCTTCGGCCGCGAGCCGCTCCGCGATGGCCCGGCCGATGCCCGACCCGGCGCCGGTCACGAGCGCGACGCGGGTGGCGAGCGGCTTGGCCTTCGGCATGCGGGCGAGCTTGGCCTCCTCGAGCGCCCAGTACTCGATGCGGAACTTCTCGGCCTCGTCGATCGGCGCGTACGTCGAGATCGCCTCGGCACCGCGCATCACGTTGATCGCGTTGACGTAGAACTCCCCCGCGACCCGGGCCGTCTGCTTGTCCTTGCCGAACGAGAACATCCCCACGCCCGGGACCAGCACGATCGCCGGGTCGGCGCCGCGGATCGCGGGGCTGCCGGGCGTGGCGTGCCGGTCGTAGTACGCCTGGTAGTCGGCGCGGTACTCCGCGTGCAGGGTCCGCAGGCGGGCGACGACGTCCTCGACCGGCGCGGTCGGCGGCAGGTCGACGACGAGCGGCCGGACCTTCGTCCGCAGGAAGTGGTCCGGGCAGGACGTGCCCCGCGCGGCCAGCTCGGCGAGCCGCTGCCGGGACAGGAAGTCCAGCACCACGTCGGAGTCGGTGAGGTGGCCGACCTGCGGGCGGTCGGTCGAGGCGAGGCCCCGGATGACGGGCGCGAGCGCGGCCGCCCGGGCGCGGCGCTCGTCGTCCGGGAGGGGCGGGTGCACGACGGCGCCGAACGGGTGCCCGCCCTCAGCGGCCAGGGCGGCCGTGCGCTCGGCGATGAACCCCTCGGCGCTGCGGATGATCTCGAGGGACCGCTGCTCGGCCTCCTCGGACGTCGCGCCCCAGGCGGTGATGCCGTGCCCGCCCAGGAT
>NZ_BONK01000027.1 GCF_016862675.1 Cellulomonas chitinilytica
CAGGTCCGTCTTCGCGGCCTCCACCAGGTCGCACGACGGGCGGCGTGGCCGCTGGCTCGTCGGGCGTGACCTCGACACCGGGGCGGAACGCTGGAGCGCGCCGCTGCCCGACGGGGTCGACGTGCTCACCGTCATCGACCACACGCTGCTCGGCATGGCCTACTCCACGGGCGAGCGCACCGAGCTCGGCTGACCTGCCCACGGCTGCGCGAGCGTCGTGCCGCGAGAGGCTGCCGCCCGCGGCCTGGCTCTGCGTCGAGCGCGCGAAACCCCGGCTGCCCTGCCACGAGGGGCGGAGGGCAGCTCTTCGTCGGGTCGCTCGAGCTCGAACCGAGCACAGGGTTGGCCGCAGTCGCGCGCGGAGCCGCCGCGTGGGTCACCGAGCTGGTCGACGCGCTGCCGGACTGAGCTCGGCGACGCGGCTGGACGACGCCGCGCGCGGCACCTCGGGCTCAGGCCGCGGGCGTGGTGCTCGCGCCGGACGTGTCTGACATGCGCTGCGGGGCCGGCCGGAGCAGTGCCAGGCCGAGCAGGAGGACGGCGGTGCCGACGAGGAGCTGCAGCCCCACGGGGCTCACGCCACCTGACAGCTCCAGGCCGCGGGTGTCGATCGGCAGGACGACCAGGACCGCCGCGACGACGAGCGGGACGATGTGCCGGCCGGCGACCGCGATGCCCGCGAGCCCCACGGCGATCAGGGCCACGGGGCCGAGCAGGAGGGTGACGGGCCCGAGGATCGTCGACGTGAGCGCGGTGACGACGGCGGCCACGGCGTAGCTGGTCCGTTCCCAGCCGGCGGGCACGCGCTTGCTCGCGGTCAGCCAGAGGGCGGCGAAGGTGAGCGCGGGGACGAGCGTGCGCGCGAAGAACACCCAGCTCTCGGGCAGGAGCCCGGCTGCGGCGACGGCGACGACGCCTGCTCCTCCTGCGATCACGGGGTAGGCGGAGGTCCGTCTGGTGCGCGCCTGCGTCTCGGTCGTCACGGGGCGAACCTTTCCGCAGTCCGACCAGTCATGCAATGCAACGAAGCACCCTCATCCGCAGGTCGCGGCGGTGGCTCATCGCCCCGCTCGCGATGGCCCTGCTGGGAATGACCGCACAGAGCTCCCTGGCCGCGTCGCAGCCGGTGTCCCCGGACACCAGGTCGCACCTCGAGGCGTTCTGGAACGCGCACGGCGTCCCGAAGGCGACACAGAAGTCGCTGCTGTCGAAGCTCGCCGCCGGGCAGACCTGGGACGCGGTCGACGGCAAGCACACGCCGGTCAGCTCGTCACAGGCGACGAGCAACGGCAGCCAGGAGACCGTCGACACGTACGCCGACGGCTCGATCGTGGTCTCCGACCTCGAGCAGCCGCAGACGCCCCCCACCGCCGCGAACGGGATCACGCCGCTCTCGGTGGCGGGATGCCGGACCACCGTCGGCGGGTCCGGCTACGCCAACTACGACGACTGCAAGGCGTCCTCGGACACCGGCATCGTCACGCTCGCGTTCTACATCTCGTACTCGCGTACGCGTGCTACAACGGCGCCGGCGCGAAGATCCTCAGCACGGGCAGCCCCAACTACCGGGCGTCCTTCGGCAGCATGACGGAGCCGGTCCGGTCGCTGTACCGCCCGCAGTCGACGACCGTGCAGAACGCCGTCGCCAAGTACCAGTCCCAGTGGACCGGTGCGGGTGCGGGCGGTGGGACGTCGAGCGAGACGATCTACTGCACCTTGTGCCGAGCATCAGGCGCGGGTCCTCGACGTCGGCGGACGATCAGCGCCGCACGATGAACCAGGCGGTGTCGCCCTCGCCGAGCTGCGACATCGCGACCCGCACGGTCGTCGCGTCACCGATGGTCCCGATCGGCACCCGAGTGGGGTCGGACCCCTCGTCGCACACCGCGGTCGCCGTCTCGAAGAGGGGCTGCGCCGGGTTGAGGACGACGTGGAGGTCGTCGGCGCCGTCGCACAGGGCGACGAGGTCGTAGCTCCCGGGTTCCAGCGGCAAGGGGTACTGGGTGCGGCCCTGCCCGTCGTTGCAGGCGTGGTCGACGGTGCCCTCGGGCTGGGGGAGCCCGGCGGCGCAGCGCTCCGCGAGTCCCGGTCCGCCGAGCCCGGCGAGGGGGTCGGAGGCGCTGCACGCGGCGAGGAGCGCGAGCGCGGCCGTCGCCGTCAGGAGGGCCGTCCGTCGGGTGCGAGGGGAGTCCAGCGTGGTCATCGACGTGTCCTCGTCCGGGTCGTCGTGGTGAGCCGTCGTGGCTGCCGCGACCATAGCGGTCGGGTGGGGTGGTGCGTGGCGGTTCGGCGACCTGACCAGGGCGGATCCGGCGCGCGGGCAACCGGATGCGTCGAACGACCCCCGGCCGGCCCGGGCCGCCGGTACGGTCCCCCCGTGGCGCGGGACATGCGGGAGGTCGAGCTCCTCGACGGCGACGAGCAGACCGCACCCCCGGACGGTCTCGCACCAGCGCGCCGGCGCCCGAGGTGGCGCTGGTGGGTCGCGTGCGGGGTGGTCGTGGCGGTGGCCGGCCTGGCCGCCGGGCAGTGGTTCGTCGACGCGCGCGAGCGGGCCGTGGTCGCGGCGCTCGCGCGTGTCGACGGGGTCGTCCCACCGCTCGGCGACACCGTCGAGACGAGCCCGCTGTCGACGCAGGAGGTCGAGGAGTACCAGCTCGCGGACCTGGACCTCCCGGCCGCGACGGTGACCGCCGGGGCGGACGGCTCCCGGTCGGTGGTGTCGTCGCACGTCGGCGCGGACGGCCAGCCGCTCTGGTCGGTCCCCGTCCTGGCCCCGGCGTCGGCGGGGGCCTCGTCGGGCGACGCGGGCCCGTCGGACGTGAGCCGGTGCGTGACGGGCGCCGGGAAGGACGCGACCGCGGTGTGCGTCGTGTCCGACGCGGTGCTCACGGTCTCCGACAGCGTGCCCCTTCTGAGGCCCGCGACGACCACGAAGGTCGTCGTCGTCGGCACCGACGACGGCCAGGTCCTGTCCACCTGGGCCACGGGACCGGCGGTCGCCGTGGCGTCCCTGCCGGGCGTGGTGCTCACGGGGTACGCCGACGAGTCCAGCCGTGTCGTCACGGTCGTCGCGCACGACGAGACGACCGGCGCGGAGCGGTGGCGGTACACGATGCCGCTCTCGGAAGGCAGCGCCGCCGCGGCGTGGGGCATCGGCCGCGCCGTGTACACGGTGGGCGACCTCGCCGTCGTCACCGACGAGATGGCCATGACTGTGCTCGACGCAGACGGACGGGTGGTCCGTGACGACCTCGGGCGCGGCGACGGCGTGGCCGCGTACGGCTACGTGCTGGACGGGGCGCTGGTCGTCTCGACGATGACCAGGTCTGGCGAGGCGACGACGACGGTCCTGGCGCCCGACGGCGACCCACGGTCGGACCGGGTGTACACCGGAGACCTGATGACGCCGGTCGACGACGGGTCCGTGCCCGGGCTGGTCCTCACGATCACGAGCGGGTCGCTCCCGCTCGCGCAGCAGATGGGCGACGAGTCCACGCGGCCGGGCAGAGGACCGGGGCTGCGCGCCTACGACAGCGCCACCGGGGAGGAGCTCTGGTACGCCCGGCTGTCGACGAATGCCGGGCCTACCGGCGCGATCGTCCTGCGGGGACGGGTGTACGTGACGAGCACCGCGGCTGCGGTCGTGGCGCTCGACGCCCGGACGGGCCGCAGGGTGTGGAAGTCGGCCGACACCGGCACGGACCTGGGGATGTTCACGGACGGCCGGTGGGTCTACTCCGTCGTGCACCGGCCGCTGAGCAGCGACGACGCGTGGCTCGTCGGGTGGGACCTGCGCTCGGGTGCGGAGCGGTGGAGCGCACGACTGCCCGACGGGCTCGAGGCCGTGACCGTCGAGGGCCACACGCTGCTCGCGATCGACTTCACGAACGGCCGGAGCAGCCACCTCAGCTGAGCTGCGCCGCCCCGGCTACCCCGCCAGGAGGTCCTGCTCGACCTGGGTCGGGGACTAGATCGCCGCGGGTGCGAT
>NZ_BONK01000028.1 GCF_016862675.1 Cellulomonas chitinilytica
CCCGGCCCGGGTCGCCGTGAGCGGCGCCGGCGCGACCCAGCCGGGGTTCGAGCTGTTCGCACCTCGTGTCCGGCCGGCGCGCCTCGAGGTCCGCGACAGCCCGGACCGTGCCGTCGACAACGCCGTCCGCGAGCTCGTCGTGCAGGGGTTCGTCGTCGCACCGCAGGACGTCGGTGCCGTGCTGGCGCGCCAGGGGTCGCCGTGGGTCGCACGCCTCGTCGAGATCGGTGACACCGGTGCGGCGTGGCGTCGCGGGTGCCTGATCGACGCGGTCGACGTCGTGACCCTGGGGATCGCGGGGACGTTCCTGCGCCGCAGGATCGAGCACGTGGTGCTCGTCGTCACGGCACGGGCGACCCTCTCCGGGACGTGCGAGCTGGTCGTCGGGCCGACGCGCGTCCCGATGGCCGCGGACGACAGCCTCGGCTCGGCCGGTCCGCGGTACGCGACGGCGCTGGAGAGGCTGGCGGCCGGCTACGACGGCGCCGGCGCGCTCGTCGGGAAGCCGACGTCGACTCCGCACGTGCGGGACGCCGACTGCCCTGCCTGCATCCCGACAGCCACGAGGCTGCTGCGTCAGGCGGGCGTCACGGTCGGCTGACTCGCAGGTCCGACGCCCGAGCGGGTGCCGACTGTGCTTCCTGTGCGCAGACGATCACCGGGGGCGGCATGCGTGACGGAGTCGAGACGGCGCCCATCACCGACAGCAGCACGTCGCGGCCTCGCCTGTTGCGTGGTCACCAGCCGGTCGGGATCTGGGCGGGCCAGGGGCCGACGAACTTGCCGACCGAGACGGAGACCGGATCGGCGGTGAGCGCTTGCTGGACGATGCGGGTGACCCGGGCGGTGAGCTCCGCAAGCGTGTCGCCCCACTCGGTGGGGCTCGGCGCAGTCGTGGACAGGTCGAGCTCTTCGAGCACGAGCAGTCGAGGTGTCACGCCAGGGACGTCGACCTCGGTGAGCCTGCGCCACGTGGTACCCGGCCGGACAACGACCTCGGCGTCCTGCGGCTGGGCCGAGAACGTCGAGATGTCCCGGCCGGTGCGGTTGAGCAGGACGAGCAACGGTGCACCGGAGAAGTTCTCGGAGGCGACCCTGGGGTCCCGCGAGGACGCGAGGACCGCGGTCACGACGCCGAGCACGGGCGGTTGCTCGGCCGACGGGTCGAACCCCCGGAAGGTGATGCCGTTGAAGTCGGGCAGCTTGGCGATCGCGTCGAGAAATCCGCTGACCGGGTCGTTCACTCGTGCTCCTCACGTGAGGGGTTGACGCGGTCCGATGCGCCTGTCAGGTCCTCGTAGGTGCCGTCCGGGAGATGGCGGCCGACGAGTCGCGTGATGACCGGGAAGTCACCCTTGGTGCTGCTGATGTCCCCCTCTCGAAGTGGGCGACCACGGCGGGCGGTCGCCTGCTCCTCGGATCGAGCCTGGAGGGCATGCAGGATGGCGAGGCGCTCCTCGGACGTCTTGCCCTCGAGTTCGTCGGCCGACCATGTTGCGGGGTCGGGCCGCGGGTCGCGGTCTTCCGGACGCTCGATCACGAGCCGACCTGACGGGCCACGAACTCCCAGAACCCAGCGTGATTCCAGTCCCGGCTGACGACGTCGTAGTACGTCCCCGGCCGCACGAGGATCTCCGCTTCGTCGCCGAAGTGGGACAACGCCTGGACGTCGGTCCCGTGACCGCCCTCGATGGTGATCATGGAGTTCCCTCCGTTGCGTATCCGAAAGTCGTCGGCGACGCGGCTCGACGTGGACGTCGACCAGAACGCGTCGTCCTTCACCCGGTTGCGTGGCATCCATTCGTCCAGAACGTGATCTGGCATGTTCGTCCCCCGGTAGGTGGTTCCGCTGTGGTCGGGGAGCTTGTCCATCCCCGAGACCGCGTCGTCCACTTCCCTCTGGATGCGCGCTGCGTCCGCGGGCGAGTAGGCCGACGGGTTGCGGAGGTAGGCGTTCATCTCTTTGTAGCCGGGGTCGGTCGTGTAGCGGTAGATCGCCTTGACTTCGTCGGGCGTCAGTTCGGGGTGCCGACCTGCGACCTCGTCCGCCCACTTGTCGAGGTCGCCGCCGTTCTTCGGGTGAGGGATGTCGCTGATGTCGGGCAGGGCGGTGTGCGACGTGGGGGTCGTGGGTGTCTTGGCGCCGGGGAGCTTGGTGCGGACGTTTCGGGCGAGGCCGGCGAGGGCTTCCTTGAGGGCTTCGAGCAGACCTTTGAGGGACTTGGCGGAGGTGATCACGTCAGTCACCGACCGCCCGACCCGGGTGGCCAGCGACGACACCCGGGTGGAGACCTGCCCGACGATCACCGGGGTCGCCAGACCGAGGGTGAAGACCGCTTCGGCGGCCCAGGAGATGATCGACCCGACGAGCTGGGCCAGCGTGTCGCGGACCAGGTCGTGTACCGCCTGCACGACCATCGCGCACACCTGCAACGCCGACCCGATCGACCCCGCGGACGCCCCGGTGACCCGGATCCGGTCGGCCAGCCCGTCCGCGTAGGCGGAGTAGGCGGTGATGGACTCGCCCGTCATGGCTTCCAGGTCGGCGCGGACCACCCGGGTCAGCTCGTCACCGGCCTGCCCCATGGCCTTGGCGACGTTGCCCCAGGTGCCGGCGAACCCGAGCACCGCACCGGCGTCACCGGTCAGGTCGTTCAGCCAGCCCTTGAGGGGCTCGAGGTGCTCCATCAGCCAGCCCAGCCCGGCCCCGATCAGCGACCCCAACGGGTCCACCACCGCCGCCGCGGTGTCCAGCGCGACCCCGACCCCGGCCAGCCCGGCCGACAGCCACGACCCGGACTGCAACGCCGAGCACAGGTCGGTCACGGACTCCAGCAGACCGGCACCTCCGAACGCGGTGGAGGTCTCGACCGGGCCCGCGACCAGCGGGTTCGCGCTCACCGGTCCAGGGCCTTGGCGATCGAGCGCAGGACCTGCTCGACACGCTCGTCGACCTCGTCGAACGCCCGCGCCATCGACCCGAGCTCATGCACCACACCCTCGGATGCGTCGTGCACCGCCGAGACAGCCTCACGTGCCGCGGAGTCGACGCCGGCGACGATCGCGGGCAGGAACGAGCACAGCACCCCGAACGCACCACCGTGCAGGTCGGTCGTGCCGACCGCGGACTGCGCCGTGGACAGGTCCCCGGCGACCTGGGAGACACGGGTGGAGTGGCGGCGCAGCACCTCGGAGTCGACCTCGAACCCGTCGCTCACCGCGACCGGGTCTCGAGCTCGTCGCGCAGGTGCGCACTGATCGCCGAGTCCTTGCCGTAGGCGTCCTCCGCGACCGCGACCGCGCGCGTCCCGGCGTCGTGGGCCGCGGCGCGGATCGTCTGACGGATCAGCGCCGCCAGGTCCACCGCACGCAGGTTCAGCGCCGTCTCCTCGAGAACCAGGTCGGTGACCTGCCCGGACGCGTCGGTCTCGACCGTGACCTCACCACGGGCGCTGCGTGCCCGACCACGCACCCGGTCGATCGACGCCTTCACCTCGACCGCACGCTCTGCGCGCTGCCGGGCGGCCTCGATGTCGGCCGCCACCCGCGCCAACGCCACATCCGGATCGTCGTAGAACCCCGTCACGCCCGGCAGCCTAACCAGCAACCCCCACACACCGGGCAGCCCATCCACCGAAAGGCCCAGCACCGGAGCGCCCCACCGGGGCGGAGCAGCGGCGGGTGCGGTGTGGTTCATCTGTCGAGCTGTCGGGTGACCGTTGTCCACAAGGCCCGGGTTTGTCCGTCTTGGGGTGGCT
>NZ_BONK01000029.1 GCF_016862675.1 Cellulomonas chitinilytica
TGACGCCGGTGCCATCGCCGTCGCGACCAGCGCAGTCGCTGCGCCGATGCTGAGCAGGGCCCGCAGGGTCCGCCGGCGCCGGGGGGCGTCGCGGTGGGTGGTCAATCGATCGAACATGTGCACTCCTTTGTGCTGAAAAAGGGCGCCGGGCATTCAAGGAATGCATTCCGGTGCACGCGCGTCGGAAATGGCTCGTTCCACTTCCGGGCGGCCCGCGTCAGGCCATGGCGCTCGACGTCGAAGCCGTTCCTGGGCAATTGTTCAGGGCGCTACGACTCGCGTCAAGGCTTTGTTAGACTTTCCCATTGTTTCGATAGCGGGGCATTGTTTCGATAGTCCCGCATTGTGTCGACAGGGCCCTGGGCCCCGGCAGTCCGTACGGTGGCCGGGTGGACCCCGTCACGCCGACCGCGCCCCCGCTCACCGGCCGCGTGATCCTGTCCCAGGACTGGGTGCGGCTGAGCTTCCTGCACTGGCGGGTCGACCCCGAGATCGTCGCGCCGCTGCTCCCGCCCGGCACCCGGCCCGACGAGCACGACGGCTCGTCGTGGGTCGGGCTCATCGCGTTCCGGATGGAGCGGTTCGCCGTCGCACCCGGACCCGCCCTGCCGTGCGTCGGCACGTTCCCCGAGATCAACGTCCGCCTCTACACCGTCGACGACGACGGCCGGCGCGGCGTCCTGTTCCGCTCGCTCGAGGCGTCGAGCGCCGTCGTCGTGCTCGGCGCCCGGACCGTGATGAACGTGCCGTACGAGTGGGCGCGGATGTCCATCCGCCGCACCGGGGACGCGATCGACTACCGCTCGACGAGGCTCACGGGTGCGAAGCCGTCGACCCGCATCGTCGTGCGGCCCACCCGTGAGCCCGTCGTCGGCGACCCGCTCGCGGACTTCCTCACCGCCCGGTGGGGCATGCACACCCGGATCGCCGGCCGCACCCGGTTCGTGCCCAACGAGCACGAGCCGTGGCCGCTGCGTCGTGCCACCCTCGTCGACCTCGACGACGAGCTCGTCGCCGCCGGTGGGCTGCCCGGGATCGCGACCCGCCCGCCGGACTCCGTGCTGTACTCGCCCGGCGTGCACGCCCGGTTCGCCGCGCCGAGCTAGTCCCGAGCCGGCCCTGCTGCACCCTGGGCGGCGTGTGACCTGCTGCCCTACAGTCGGCTGCATGCTGATCCTCGGCCTGATCCTGTTCGGCATGCTCGTCGGTGCCGCTGCCCAGCTCATCCTCGGACGGCAGTCCGGGCGGATCGACTGGACCATGGCGATCGTCGCCGGTCTCGTCGGCTCGTTCGTCGGCGGCCTGCTCGCGAGCCTCGTCGCGGGGGACGGGCTCGAGCTGCGGGCGAGCGGGATCATCGGCTCGATCGTCGGCGCCGTGATCGTGACGGCGATCTGGCGCTGGGCCCGAGGTCGCTCCGCCGCCTGATCCTGCGGTTCGCCCCACGTGCGGGTGGGGGTGCCGGTGGCCGCCGGCACCCCCACCCGCACGTGCGTCAGGCCGTCGCGCAAGTGGCGCTCGGCGTGCTGCTGTTGCCGTTCTTGTAGACGGTGATGCCGAAGTTGTTGCCGGAGCCGTTCGACCGGGCGGTCACCGTGCTGCCGCTGGACGAGACGGACGCGTTCCAGCTGTTCTGCAGCGCCTGGCTGCCGTTGAGCCGGATCGTGACGACCCACGAGCTCGCGCCGCTGACCGCGAGGTTCACGTTGAACCGGTCGGTCCAGTCGTTGGCCTTCGTGACCGTGACCGTGCAGCTCCCGCCGCCGCCCGTCGGGGGAGGCGTCGTCGGCCCACCGCCACCGGAGCCGGACGGGGCGACCGCACGGCCCGTGCTCGACGAGATGTGCCCCGGGCACAGGTTCCGGGACTTGAGGTCGTTGAGGATGTTCGGCAGCGCCTGCTGGGTCGCGGCCGGCCAGTCGTGCATGAGGATGATCTGGCCGTTCGTCAGCCGGGCCGCCGCCTGGCGGATCGTGGCGGCGCTGGCGTTGTTCCAGTCGGTCGAGTCGACGTCCCAGATGATCTCCCGCAGGCCGAGCGACGACTCGACGGCCCGCAGCGTCGCGTTGGACTCGCCGTACGGC
Source organism: Cellulomonas chitinilytica (assembly GCF_016862675.1). Classification (GTDB taxonomy): domain Bacteria; phylum Actinomycetota; class Actinomycetes; order Actinomycetales; family Cellulomonadaceae; genus Cellulomonas; species Cellulomonas chitinilytica. Next base: position 2,085 of record NZ_BONK01000029.1, read on the forward strand.
GGCCGGAACAGGGTCGGGGTGACGCCCGCGGTCTGCTGGATGGCCTGCTGGGTCCGCGAGAGCTGCGACTGGATGTCGGACTGGCTCATGTTGATCAGGTGCGGGTGGTCCCAGCTGTGGTTCGCGATCTGCAGGCCCGCGTTCTTGTAGGCCTGCATGAGCGACGGGTTGTTCGACGCGTTCTGGCCGGTCGGGAAGACCGTGGCCGTCGCGCCGGCCGAGGTCAGGGTGCTGATCAGCTGGTTCGTGGTGCCGGCGTTGGGCCCGTCGTCGAACGTGAGGCCGACGTAGCCGGCCGAGCAGCTGCCCGACCAGGCCGCGGTGGCCGGCTGTGCGGCGACCACGGCGCCGGCGGCCAGAGCGGTCGACGCCGCGAGGCCGAGGAGGGCGCGCACCGATCGGCGGCGCCGGGTGCTGGCGGTCGAGAGGGGACTGCGGGACATCGTGCACTCCTTCGTGCTGGTGTCGAGGGACGGGGCGCGCGAGGCAGGGGCGCCGGCGAGGCCGGCGCCCCCGTCGCACATCGGTCAGGACGTCGAGCAGCTGGCCGACGGGGTCGTGCTGTTCCCGTTCTTGTAGAGCGTGATCCCGAAGCTGTTCCCGGATCCGTTCGGTCTGGCGGTGACGGTCGAGCCGTTGCTGGAGACGGAGGCGTTCCAGCTGCTCTGCACGGACTGGCTGCCGTTGAGCCGCACCGTGACGACCCACGAGCTGCTGCCGCTCACCGCGAAGGTGACGTTGAACCGGTCGGACCACTCGTCGGCCCGGGTGACGCTCACCGAGCAGCTGCCGCCTCCGCCGCTCGGTGGCGGCGTGGTGCTGCCGCCTCCCCCGCTGCTCGAGCTCGAGCACGTCGCGCTCGGCAGGGAGCTGTTGCCGTTCTTGTAGAGGGTCAGCCCGAACGAGTTGCCGGAGCCGTTCGGCGTGATGGTGCGGGTGCTGCCGCTGCCGCTCACGTTGGCGTTCCAGCTGTTCTGCACGGACTGGCTGCCGTTGAGGGTGGTGGTCACGGTCCAGCTGTTGCTGCCGCTGACGGTGTAGTTGACGTTGAACCGGTCGGACCACTCGTCGCCCTTGGTGACGCTCACGGTGCAGCCGTTGTTGCCCCCGCCGCCGTTGTTCGGGGGAGGTGTGGTCGTCCCGCCGCCGCCGCCGTT
>NZ_BONK01000030.1 GCF_016862675.1 Cellulomonas chitinilytica
TCGCGAGGGCGCGGAGGGCCGCGACCGCGTCGGCAGGCAGCGTGAACGCGGTGGTCGCGCCGGTGAACGTCTGCACCGGCGGGCGGGGCCGGTCGGCGGGCAGGTCGAGCACGGGGAGGTCCGCGAGCTGCTGCGTCCAGTAGCCGAGGTGCTCGTCGAGCCGGTCCCCGGTCAGCACCTCGCGCTGCCACAGGGCGTAGTCGGGGTACTGGATCGCGAGATCGGGCAGGTCCGGTGGGACCCGGCGGGCGTGCGCGGAGTACAGCGCGGCGATCTCGGCGAACAGCACCCGCATCGACCACCCGTCGGCCACGATGTGGTGCACCGCGACCGCCAGCACCCACCGGGACGCCGCGAGCCGGACCAGCGTGACGCGCATCAGCGGCCCGGTCGTCAGGTCGAACGGCGTCCGCGCCTGGTCCGTCGCCACCTGCACCGCCGCCGCCTGCGGGTCCGGCCGGTCCGCGACGTCGACCACCGCCACGGGCACCGGCACGCGCGCCGACACGACCTGGACCGGCTGGTCCCCGCGGGTCTCGAACGTCGTCCGCAGCGACTCGTGCCGCGCCACCAGGTCGTCCACCGCCCGCTGCACGAGCGCCGGGTCGACCGCGAAGTCGAGGCGCAGCGCCACGTCGATCGTGTAGAACGCGTTCCCCGGGTGCAGCTGGTCGAGGAACCACAGCCGCGCCTGCGGGAACGACAGCGGGAACTCCCGGCGGCCTCCCGTGCGGGTCAGGAGCAGCTCGGCGAGGGCCCGCCGCCGCTCGTCGTCGGCCCGGACCCCGGCCTCGGCCTCGCGCGTGTCCGTCACGTCCGTCGCCCCTTCACGTCCGTTCCCCCCTGCTCAGCTCGCGCAGCGCGTCCTCGACCTCGGCGTCCGTCAGGGTGTCGAGCCGTGCGAGCAGGTCGGCGGCTGCGTCGGGGTCGGTGCGGCGCGTGATCCGGCCGGCACCGTCGTCGCCGTCCCGCAGCGCGTCGACCCGGCGGGCCAGCGCCGCGACCGTCGGCGACTCGAAGAGCTGCACGAGCGGCAGGTCGACGCCGAGGTCGTACTGCAGCCGTGCGACCACCTGGGTCGCGAGCAGCGAGTGGCCGCCGAGGTCGAAGAAGTTGTCGTCCACCCCGGCGACGGGCCGCTGCAGCACGTCCTGCCAGATCCCGAGCACCCGCTCCTCGGTCGGCGTCGACGGCCCCGCCGGCCGCGGTCCGTCACCGGGGGCGCCGAGCTCCGGGTCGGGCAGCGCCCGCCGGTCCAGCTTGCCGCTGCGGGTCAGGGGCAGGGCGGCGACCCGGACGACGGCGGTCGGCAGGAACGCGTCCGGCAGCCGCACCGCGAGCCTCGACCGCAGGTCGGCGGTGCCCGGCACGTCCTCGCCGGGCCGGGGGACGAGGTACGCGACGAGGGTCGTCCGGCCGTCGGTGCCCGGCCGGGCGTCCACCGCGCACGCCGCGGCGACGTCGAGGTCGTCGATCGCGGCCGCCACCTCGGCGAGCTCGATGCGCACGCCCCGGACCTTGACCTGCTCGTCGGCCCGGCCGAGGTACTCCAGCACCCCCGTGGCCGTCCACCGCGCGCGGTCCCCGGTGAGGTACAGCCGCCCGTCGGGCGCGCCGCCGAGCGGGTGCTCGACGAACCGCTCCGCCGTGAGGTCCGGCCGCCCGACGTACCCGCGGGCCAGGCCCACCCCCGCGAGCGCGAGCTGTCCCGGCACGCCGACGGGCGTCTCGTCGAGGTGCTCGTCGAGCACGTGGCACCGCACGTTCGCGATCGGGCGGCCCAGCGGCACGACGTGCGTGTCCTGCCGTGTGACCCGCCACGCGGTGACGTCGATCGACGCCTCGGTCGGCCCGTACAGGTTGTCGAGCTCGACGTCGAGCGTCGCGAGGAGCCGTTGCGCGAGGCCCGGACCGAGCGCCTCGCCGCTGCACACGACCCGGCGCAGGCTGCGCGCCGACGCGACGTCCGGGTGCTCGAGGAACTGTTGCAGCACGGACGGCACGAAGTGCACGGTCGTGACGCCCGTGCGCCGGACCAGGTCGACGAGGTACGCCGGGTCGGCGCCGCGACCGGGGGCGGCGAGGACCATGGTGGCGCCGACGGCCGGCGGCCACAGCAGCTCCCACACCGAGACGTCGAACCCGATCGACGTCTTGTGCAGCACGCGGTCGTCCGGGGTGAGCCGGTAGGCGTCCTGCATCCACGCGATCCGGTTGGTGAGCCCGCGGCGGGGGACCTCGACGCCCTTGGGGCGGCCGGTGGAGCCGGAGGTGTAGATGACGTAGGCGAGGTCGTCGCCGGTCGCGGTGGGCGGCGGCGGGGTGCCGGGGTGGGCACTGAGGTCGAGGGTGGCGAGGTCGAGCGTCGGCACGTCCGTCGTCGGGGGCGACGGCGCGTCCGTGAGCAGCAGGGCCGGGCGGGCGTCCGTGAGGATGTCGCGGAGCCGGTCGGGCGGGTACGTCGGGTCGAGGGGGAGGTACGCGCCGCCGGCCTCGAGGATCGCGAGGACGGCGACGGGCAGGTGCGGGGTCCGCTCGGCGCAGACCGCGACGACGGTGCCCGGGCCGACGCCGAGCCCGCGCAGGTGGTGGGCGAGCCGGTGCGTCTGCGTCCCGAACCGGCGGTACGTCCACGTCTCGTCGTCGCTGACCAGCGCGATCGCGTCGGGAGTCGCGGCGGCGCGGGCGCTGAACAGGGACTCCACCGGTGTCGTCGGCAGCGCGGCCGCGGTCGCGTTCCAGGTCCGCAGCTGGGCCCGCTCGGCGTCCGTGAGCAGGTCGTGGCTGTTCAGCGGCCTGTCCGGGTGGGTGGTCGCGGCGGTGAGCAGGGTCGACAGGTGGGTGAGGAGCCGGTCGACCGTGGCGGCGTCGAACAGGTCGGTGTTGAACTCGATCCGTCCCGCGACCGTGTCGGCGTCGTCCCAGGTCGTCACGACGAGGTCGAACACCGCGGTGCCGCGCTCGACCTGGAGGGTGTCCGGCGTCGGGCCGCCCGGCCCGGGCGCGTGCTGGGAGTGCGGGTCGCTGAACAGGTGGAACGCGACGTT
>NZ_BONK01000031.1 GCF_016862675.1 Cellulomonas chitinilytica
GACGCTCGACGCGGACACGCTCAAGGTCCGGCTGGACCGGCTGCTTGCGCTGCACGAGGACATCTCGGTGCTGCGGGAAAGACTGCGCGAAGTGCAGGCGCGGCAGGACCGTGGCACCTGGTCGGCGCGGGGCACCTCGTTCGCCGGCGCCTACGGCAGGTCGCTGGACACCGCCGCGGCGAATGTGGCCGAGCTGCTCGCCCAGCTGGCGTCCTACCGGGACGCACTCACCGAGTCGGGGGGCCAGTTGGTGTTGACCGACGAGCAGGTCCACGACCGGATGGCGCGGCTGGCGGCCCGGGAGGCCGGCATCGACACCCCGATGCCGACCACCACGACCCCGAGGAACGGGCACGCGTCGGGGCCCGCCGGGTACACCTACGACCCGACCACCCGCACCGGCCACGACGCGGGCACCGGCACCACCCAGGTCGCACCCTCGACGAGCACCGACTCGCCTGCGGCGGCCACGTCCGAGTCACCCGGGCAGCCTGCTGTTGCCCCGCCGTCGCAGGGAGCCGGCATCGGATGAGGCCGACGAACCTCCACCCGTCCCGCTCCACCCGACCCACCGCGCCGAGCAACCCGGTGCACCGTCCGAGGGCGCGTCGTGCCATGCGGTCGCTGGCCGTCGCCGCGGTGATGGTGCCGGTAGGCGTCGCGCTCGTCGGGGCCGGGGACCCCCAGGGCGGCCTCTGGTACTACAACGAATCCGGCATGGCGACCATCCACGAGACCACCACCGGTGAAGGCATCACCATCGCGGTCCTGGACAGCCCGCTGAACCCCGACACCCCCGACCTGGCCGGCGTGGACATCGCCACCACGGGAGCGTGCGCGGCCGAACCTGGAGGGCCGGTCCTGCCGTCGACCGCCACGGACGAGTCCGCCATGCACGGGACCGGCATCGTGGCATACATCGTCGGCACCGGTGCCGGCGTCGACGGGCAGGCAGGTGTTCTCGGCGTCGCACCCGGTGCGAAGGTCCACCACTACAACGCCACGAACTTCGTGGACGGCTGCGCCGCGTCCGAGACGGCCCTCGACGGCACATCGACGTTGATCGACGCGATCGACGACGGCGCGAACATCGTCAACATGTCCTTCGGCGGCGCGGGAGGGTCGACACACGTGCCGGTCGACGACATCCCGCGGGCGTTGGCCTCGGGGGCGATCCTGGTGGGCGCGACCCCGAACGAGGCCGGCGCGGCACTGGACCCTCCGGCCGCGTACAACGGCGTGGTCTCGGTCGCTGCGATCGGCCCGGACGGTGCGCGCTCTCCCGACGCAGCCACGGGGGAGCACCTGGGCGTGCTCGCACCTGGTGACGACATGCTCGCGCTGGGTCCGGGCGGCAGCTGGACGCAGTACGGCATGGCGAACGGGTCGTCGGGTGCGACGGCGTACACGTCGGCGGCGTTGGCGCTGGTGTGGTCGAGGTACCCGGACGCGACGTCGAACCAGATCCTGCAGTCGTTGGCCCGCAACACCGGGCCGGAGGACCACGAGCTGACCCACGACGCCGAGCACGGGTACGGGATCGTCAACGTGCGGCACATGCTCGAGCACGACCCCACGGGGTACCCCGACGAGAACCCTTTCCTGTGGGACGACCCGGGCGACTACGGACCCACCAAGCAGGACATCCTGGCTGCCGCCGAGCAGACCGGCGGGACCCCTTCGGGGACGGTCACCCCGGCCCCGAGGTTCACCGATCCCTCGGCCGACCCTGACGGCGCGTCCTCGTTGCCGTGGGTCGCGATCGGTGCCGGAGTGGTCCTGGTCGTCGCCGTGGTCGTCGTGGTGCTGCTGGTCCTGCGGCGCCGGTCCGGGCGGTCGCCCGGTGAGGCGTCATGAACGTGCGCGCCGAAGTGACGGTCCTGGTCGTGGGTGCGAATGGAGAGGGTGCGGCGTGAGCGGGAACGACGACAAGCTGCGGGCGGTTCTGGACGCGGACGTGGCCGGGATCCGGGCGGACGCGGACTCCCTGAACCAGTTGGCGAAGGACTTCGACCGGTGCGCGACCGAGCTGCGGCGCCTCATCGGCGACCTCGGCATGACCGGTGCGGCCGCGGACGCGGCCGCCGAGAGTATCGCCGGCCTGGCCGGCAAGCTGAACACGACGTCGGACTCGATCACCACGGTGACCCGTGCGGCGGGCGACGCCCGGCGTGCGGTGGAGAAGGCCCAAGAGGCGTATCACGCGCTGCCCGGCGGCGAGCTCAGCACCACCGAACGTGTCCTGATCGTCGGAGGGGGCGCCGTCGCCGGGGGTGTGCTCGGAGCGCTCGGCGGCGACGCGCTGGCCGACAAGCTGGCCGCCGACCGCGCCCGTGAGCGGGACGAGCAGGCCCAAGCGGCTCTCACCACGCTGCAGAACGGCCTCGACGCCGCCGGGGACCAGATCGGGTCGGACAGGTACGAGTTCGAACCGCTCCCCGAGCCGGTGCCTGTCCCGGACGGTGGTGGCGGCCCTGGCACCGGTGGTGGCGGCACCGGGTCGGGCAGCGGTGGCGGTGGTGGACGTGTCGGCACGGTGCCGGGTGGCCGGGGCAGCGTGCCTGCGGTGCCGACGTCCGACGTGGTGGCTCTGCCGTGGATCCCGCCTGGTGTCGGGACACCGGACGGGCCGGTGCATGGTGTCGTGCCGCCGAGCACGACCCCGCCCGGTGGTGGCATCTACCCCGAGCATCCCGGCGGCAACCCGGTGCCCGGCTCGAACCCGCACCCGGTTCCCGGCTCGAACCCGGG
>NZ_BONK01000032.1 GCF_016862675.1 Cellulomonas chitinilytica
CCCGGGTTCGAGCCGGGAACCGGGTTGCCGCCGGGATGCTCGGGGTAGATGCCACCACCGGGCGGGGTCGTGTTCGGCGGCACGACCCCGTGCACCGGCCCGTCCGGGGTGCCGACACCAGGCGGGGTCCACGGCAGAGCCACCACGTCGGACGTCGGCACCGCAGGCACGCTGCCCCGACCGCCCGGCACCGTGCCGACACGTCCTCCACCGCCACCGGTGCCCGACCCGGTTCCACCGCCACCGGTCTGGGGGGGCTGCGGGTCGCCGCTCGGCCCGGGATCACCGATGATCGGCTCGATCGTGAAGATCTCGGTACCGACGCGGCGTGCTGCGGCAGACAGGTCTTGCTCCAGGTCGGTCAACGCTCGTGCGGCCTCGTCCTCGCGCTCCTTGGCGCGGTCGGCCGCGAACTTGTCGGCCAGCAGGTCACCGCCCAACGCCCCAGGCAGGCCACCGGCCAGGGTGCCGCCGCCGATGATCAAGGCGCGCTCGGTCGTGCTGAGCTGCCCGTCGGGCAGGTCGCGGTAGGCCTTCTGGGCGGTGTCGATCGCGGTGCGCGCCAGCTCTGCGGCGTCGGCGGTCCGCGTCAGGCTGTCCGAGGTGGCCTTCAGGGCCGCGGCGAGGCCGTCGAAGCGGGTCGACGCCGCGTCCGCGGTCGCCCCGGTGATCCCCAGGTCGTCGATGAGCCTGGTGAGCTGGGAGGCGTACTGCTCGAAGTCCCGGCAGACCGCCTTGAGGTAGTCCTGGTCGTCGTGCATGGCCTGCAGGTCCGCATCCAGCACCGCCCGCAGCGACTCCGCCTTCACACCCATGACGTGCTCCTTTCACCAGCACCCACGACGACCACGACCGAACGCACGCTCATCACGCCTGACCCGGCCCTGCTGGTCGGCGCCGTACCACCACCGCGACCACCACCACCACCGCGACGAGTGCGAGGGCACCGGCGCCGATCACGCCCCACGGCAGCGACGACCCGCCTGCCGGGTCGGAGGCCGGGTCCGTCGCGGCCGGGTCCGGCGCGGTCGTGGCCTGCCCGGTCGCCTCCGGTTCCGCGGCGGCAGCCAGGACCGCCTCCTTGGTCGGACCGAACTCACCCGGGTCGTCCCACAGGAACGGGTTCTCGTCCGGGTAGGTCGTGGGGTCGTGCTCCAGCATGTGCCGCACGTTCACGATCCCGTACCCGTGCTCCGAGTCGTGCGTCAGCTCGTGGTCCTCCGACCCGGTGTTGCGGGCCAACGACTGCAGGATCTGGTTCGACGTCGCGTCCGGGTACTTCGACCACACCAGCGCCAACGCCGCCGACGTGTACGCCGTCGCGCCCGAGGACCCGACCGACAGTCCGTACTCGGTCCAGTTTCCCTTCGAGGTCAGCACCCGCAGACCCTCACCCGGTGCGAGCACCCCCAGGTGCTCCCCCACCGCCGCTTCCGCGGTAGGCGCACCATCCGGACCGATCGCCGCGACCGACACCACGCCGTTGAACGCACCCGGCGGGAGCAGGTCGGCGCCCGCGCGGTTCGGAGTTCCACCCACCAGGATCGCCCCCGCAGCGAGCGCCCCCGGGATGTCCTCGGCGGAGACGTCGAACGACTCAGCGGCGGACCAGTACGACATGTTCACGATCTTCGCGCCGTCGGCGATCGCGTCGACCAGCGTCGAGGTGCCGTCGCGCACGTTCTCGGCGGTGGGGCACCCGGTCTCGTCGTTGGTGACGTTGTAGTGATGGACCTTGGCACCTGGGGCGACACCGAGGACACCGGGCTGGCCGTTCACGCCGGCTCCGGTGCCGATGATGTACGACACGATGCCCGTGGCGTGCACAGCGGTGTCGTCCGTGGCGGTCGACGGCAGCGCCGGACCGCCGTCCTCGGCCGCGCACGTGCCCGTCGTCGGGATGTCCAGGCCGGCCAGGTCCGGGGTGTTCGGGTTCAGCGGGCTGTCCAGCACCGCGATGGTGACGCCTTCGCCGGTGGTGGTCTGGTGGATGGTGGCCATGCCGGAGTCGTTGTAGTACCAGAGCCCGCCCTGGGGATCACCCGCGGCGACCAACGACGCGGTCACCGGCACCATCACGCACACGGCAGCCACCGCCCGCATGCCCCGTCGGCCCCCCGGCGAGGCTGCAACACCTGGGCGCGCGGTTCCAGTCGCACCCGTCTCGGCCCGGCCCGTCTTCGACAGCCTCATCCGATGCCGGACCCCGACGACACCGGCGCGGTCGACCCGGGGGCCGTCGAGATGGTCGTGGTGGTCGACGTCTCCGCCGGCGGTGCGACCTGGGTCGCGCCGGTGCTCGGGTCGAACCCGGTGCGGGTCTTCGGGTCGTAGACGTACCCGGTGGTCGGAGCCGCGGGCGCCTGCCACGGCGCGTTCTGCGCAGGCATCGCGGTCACGATCCCGTCCTGACGGGCCGCCAACCGGGCCAGACGGTCCTGCACCTCGGCATCCATCAGCGCGAGCCGGTCCGCCGACGCCGTCAACGTGTCCCGGTAGGCGCACAGCTGCTCACGCAAGCGGGCCACCTGCGCGACAGCGTCGGCCAGCGAGTCCGCGTACGGGTGCTGGAACGTGGTGCCCCGCGCCGACCACGTGCCACGGTCCTGACGCGCGTGCACCTGCTGCAGGCCGTCGTGCAGGATCGAGACGTTCTGGTGCAGCTCGAGCAGCTTGTCCAGGCTCTGCTTGAGCCTGTCCCGGTCGAGCGAG
>NZ_BONK01000033.1 GCF_016862675.1 Cellulomonas chitinilytica
ACGGTGCTCGCGACGGGGACGGTGCTCGCGACGGGGACGGTGCTCGCGACGGGGACGGTGCTCGCGAGGGGGCCGACCTGGCCGACGTCGCAGAGCGGCCCGCACTGGCGGAGCCCACTGACGGCCCGGCCCTCGTGGGCGAGTCCGACCCGCGAGCGATGGCCGATGCGGCGGACACCCCGGTCGAAGGACGTCAGGCGGTCGACGACGGTCAGGCGATCGAGGACGATCGTGCCGCGGGCGGTCAGGTCGTCGAGGACGAGCGGGCCGTCGAGGACGGGCACGCCGTCGAGGACGGGCACGCCGTCGAGGTCGAGCGGGCGGTCGGTGGTGGGGTGGTCGAGGGCCGTCGGGCCGCGCGCCGTCGTGCCGCGTCGTCAGGCCCTACCGCCGCGTCCGGATCCGGCGGGGAGGTCGTCGAGGTCGACGTGGTCGTGATCGGCGCGGGTCAGGCCGGTCTCGCGGCGGCGTACCACCTGCGTCGTCGCGGGCTCGTCGCCGTCGGCGAGCGGGGCTGGGAGCGGGCCGGAGCGACGTTCGTCGTCCTCGACGACGCCCCGCAGCCCGGAGGCGCCTGGCAGCACCGGTGGCCGTCCCTGACGATGGCCGACGCGCACGGCGTGCACGACCTGCCGGGCATGCCGCTCGTCGTCCCGGACCCGAGCGAGCCCGCGGCGATGGCCGTGCCGTACTACTTCGCGCAGTACGAGGGCGAGTTCGACCTGCACGTGCAGCGACCCGTGCGGGTGCGCCGGGTGGAGGACGGGCCGGACGGCCGGCTGCTCGTGACCTCGCACAGCGTCGACCGGCCGAGCGAGATCGTCGTCTGGGGTGCGCGGGGCCTCGTCAACGCGTCCGGGACGTGGGGGAAGCCGTTCTGGCCCACGTATCCCGGACGCCGGACGTTCCGCGGCCGGCAGCTGCACACCCACGACTACGGCAGCGCCGACGAGCTCGCCGACGGGCACGTGGTCGTGGTCGGCGGAGGCACGTCGGCCGTCCAGCTGCTGCTCGAGCTCGCCCGCGTGACCACGACCACGTGGGTCACCCGGCGGCCGCCCGCGTGGCGGGAGGAGGAGTTCACGCCCGAGGTGGGTAGGGAGGCCGTCGCGCTCGTCGAGGAGCGGACGCGGGCGGGGCTCCCGCCGCAGAGCATCGTCTCCGTCACCGGGCTGCCGTTGACGGACGCCTACCGTCGCGGGATCGCCGACGGGGTGCTGAGAGCCCGGCCGATGTTCGACCGGATCGAGTCCGACGGCGTGACGTGGTCGAGGCCGTCCACCGCTGCGCAGGTGCCGGACGGGTGGGTCGACGGGCCGTCGCACGTCGAGGCCCGGACCCTCCTGTGGTGCACGGGATTCAGGCCGTCGCTCGACCACCTCGGGCCGCTGCGTCTGCGCGGCGGCGGTGGCGGGATCGTCATGGACGGCACCCAGGTGGTGGCCGACCCGCGGGTGCAGCTCGTCGGGTACGGTCCGAGCGCGTCGACCGTCGGCGCGAGCCGCGCCGGCCGCGAGGCCGTGCGCCACCTGCAGCGTCTGCTCGGGCTGTAGGCGCCGAGGGCCCTGCGGACCCTGGCGCCACGCCCGACGGACGTACCGCCGGACGGCACCGCCCGATGTACGGCCGGACGGCACCGCCCGATGTACCGCCGGACGGCACCGCCCGACGCACCGCCCGGCTCGCGGCCTCCACGTCCGCGGCCGGGTGTCCTGTCGGTGCCCGGCTCGCGGCCCCCGTGACCGCGAGCCGGGCGTCATGTCAGCTCCGCGGAGCCCGGCCCCGGGGCCGGTGACCGCGAGCTGGTCCTCACGTCAGGCGCAGGTGACCGTGACGGTGCCGGTGGGGACTGTGCCGTTGGCGACGAAGCCGTACTCGGCGGTGGCGCCGGCACCGAGCAGGCCGTTCCAGGCGGCGTTGGAGACGGTGACGGTAGAGCCGGACGTGGAGTAGGTGCCCGACCAGCCGGACTGGATCGCGCTGCCGGAGGGCAGGGTGAACGCGGTGGTCCAGCTGCTGATCATGGCGTTGCCGGCCTTGACGGTGACGGAGGCCTGGTAGCCGCCGGGCCAGCTGTTGAGCACCTTGAGGGAGGCGGTGCACTTGCCGCCCGGGTTCGACGTCGGGGTGGGGGTCGGCGTCGGGGTCGGGGTGACCGTCGGCGTCGGCGTCGGC
>NZ_BONK01000034.1 GCF_016862675.1 Cellulomonas chitinilytica
CGGCCCTCTCGGCCGCGGACGGCGAGTCGGTGCGCGACCTGCAACGCCGCTACGTCGAGGTGTGGGTCGACGTCCTTTCTCGGCTCGACCCGTCGACCGAGCGCGCCGAGCTCCGGCTGCGCGCCCAGGCGACGTTCGGGCTGATGAACTCGACTCCGCACTCGGCCCGGTCGCTGACCGCCGGGCGTACCAGGACGGTCCTCGAGCGGATGGCGCTCGCGGCACTCGCGCCGTAGCGGTGCCAAGGTTCCGGCCACGGCGGTCGTGCGAGATCTGCCGAAGTGTCATAACCGCCATGACTCAAGTGATAGCGTCCCTGTCGATCGCTTGAACTGCGGCTTTTCCGTCGAAAGGTGGACAGGTGCGAGCTTCTAGGGTGTGGGTGGCAGTCGTGCTGGCGAGCATCGCGCTCGGAGGGCTTGCCGTGCCGGCGTCGGCAGTGGCCGGCGGCAGCGAGCCTGCCGCAAGTCAGGTCGACCCGGCGACCGACTGCGCCGAGTACGCGGCGAGGAACAGCGGCTCGGGTGCGGATTGGGCGTGTTTCGCCGGCACGGTAACGGTCTTTGCCAAGTCCGACGCGGCGGTCCTTCCGGTCGCGAAGACGATCGCGCTGACGAAGCCCGCGGCGGCACGGTGCGCCGCAGGTGTGACTCCGCTGGTCGTCGCCAGCGACTACATCTCCAACGTGACCGAGCCGATCATCGCCTCCATCAGCGGCGTCGGATACACGGTGCCGGTCACGGTTCGGACGGTGATCTATAACCACTCGGCAGACGTGAAGATGAGCTACACGGCCTCGCCCGCCGTCTCCGTGATCTGGTCGTTGCGCATTCGTCGGGACAACAATCTCGCGACCGACGACACCGTGTTCACCTATCCGGAGGCATACGGCTCGTCGTACGCGACGAGCAGCTACAGCTTCCTGGAGGACGCATACAGCGAGGGGTACAACCAGCTTCCGTATGACGGAAAGAAGTACTTCTACGACCTCTACGCGATCCGGATGTCGGCCTCGGGCAAGGTCCTCAACATTCTCGGATCCGTGCAGAGCGATCGCATGACGTGCTACAAGACGGTGAGCTGCAAGTTCAAGTGACTCTCTGCGAGGGGGGCCGCGCTCACCGCGGCCTCCCTCGCAGGCTGTCGAGAGGAGCAGGGTGAACATCGACGAACTTGTGGAGCGGATGCTCGCATTCGAGCCGCACGACCTTGCGGGTCGGTTCTCGACGACTTTCGCCGACGGTACGACCGGCGAGCAGGGGGTGTTTCTCTTCGTCGACAAGGACCGATGGGCAGTCCGGATCGACGGCGCGGCCACGTTGTGGTCGACCGGCGCGCGACGCTTCTCCAGCGACCACGCCGGGACGTCGTCCAGCACGTCGCTGCGCCCGCCGGAGCGGCCGCCGTGGTCGCTCGTCCTGCCGCGTCTGGCGCACGTCTACGGACGACCCGGCGACGACTGGGAGCTCGCGGAGATCGTCACCGGTGACGACCGGGAGGTCACGGTGAGCCTCGTGTCGGGCACGGAGCAAGGACGTCTGCGCGTCGAGCTCGACCCAGGGACGATCGTCGAGCTGGTGACGCCGTCGTGGACGGCGACGGCCCAGGTGGGACTCGACGCCGACGAGCGTCTGCAGCTCGCGGCACTTCTCGGCGGCTGACGAGCTCACACCATCCGCTGCACCGACCCCGGGTTCGCGAGGATCGCGCCGAGGTCCGTGAGGAACCGCACGGCACCCAGCTCGCCCCGAACCACGCCGAGCTGTTCCCGCGGCGGACGCGCGCGATGGCCTTGGACGCGGCGCTGGAGCACGGCCTGCCCGAGGTCCTGCAGGTCGCCGGGGAGATCCGGACCGTCGAGGACTCGTTCGACCGCTTCGCCCGGTGGTGCGACACGGATGCGACGTGCGCGCTGCAGGGCAAGGACGTCGGTGCCGTGTTCGACGCTGCCCAGATCCAGGGCAGTCACGTGCTGACCCGCGAGGGCGACGGGCACACGTCGTACTACACGTCGCAGCGCGCTCCTCGAAGCTGCTGCCCGGCTGTTCGCCCGTCACGGGTTCGGGGGGGTCTCGATCGAGGACCTCGGGTCGTCCGCCGGCGTCCG
>NZ_BONK01000035.1 GCF_016862675.1 Cellulomonas chitinilytica
CCGTCGGCCGCCGCAACCGGGATCGACGCCCACCCCGGCATCTGCCGCACCAGCGCGATCGAGTTCGCCGAGGGAACCGGCGGCTCGTCGGACCCGATCGTCGACGCGGCCGCGACCCCGAGCGCCACGAGCCCCGCGGACACCTCGCGGATCACGTTCTCCGCCTCGGCCCAGGTGGGCTGGAAGCTGTGCCCGCACTCGATGGTGAACGCGTCGATCTCGGCGACGTCCGGCCGGGCCCGGGACCGGCTGGCGGCGTAGTCGTCGCTGGCCCCGGACGTCGGGTAGAGGCTGTACGCCTGCTCGACGCCGTACGAGTCGCCGCGCACGGCGCGGATCGCGTCGTGCATGCGATCGGCGAGCGTGCGGACCCGGTCGAGGTCGTCCGGCTCGATGTACTCGCCGTACGCGGCGTCGTGCGGGCGCCCGCGGACGCCGTCGAACGCGGGGTTGAGGAAGTTCTGGTCGGGGTGCGCGCTCTGGTTCTCGTCGCTGCCCCAGCTGTAGAGGATGTCGGGGACGGCGCTGTGCACGTCGACGTGCCACCGGATCCGCGGGTAGGTGTCGGCGAGCCACACGACGTTCTGCGTCTCCGGCTCGGACGCGCTGGACGGACCGCGGTACACCTGCGGGTCGCACGGGTCGGACGACGTCTGGACGTGGGAGTCGGCCGCGAAGTGGACGGTGTGGTCCCACAGGAAGTCGAAGTTCCGATTGATGTCGACCCCCACGCAGGCCGCGCCGCCGGAGGGCGGGCGGCGGTTCTTGCGCCACATCGGGCTCGTCGTCTGGCTGTAGCTGCGCCCGTCGGGGTTCACGCACGGGTAGACGAACAGGTTGACCCGTTCGACGATCTGCCGGACGTCGTCGGCCGTGAACGACTGGCCGCCGTAGACGAGGCCGGTGCCGAGCTGGTGCGCCTCGAGGAGGTCGGCGGCGAGGGAGACGAGCGCGTCGGGCGGCACCCACTCGCGGGCGTGCACGCCGCCGAGCAGCAGGACGCCGTCGGTGTCGCCGCTGCCCTGGGCGCCGATGCGCAGCACGTGCGTCTGCCGGCCCTCGTGGCTGAGGTGCGGCAACGTGACGAGCTCGGACGTCTGCGGGTAGGCGGCCTGGAGGTTGACGAGCGCCGACTCGATCTCGGTGACGTTGAGGTAGCTCATCGCGGCTGCTCCTTCGTGCCGAGCCCTCGGGGGACCTCGCCCCGCGCGGCGTACCTGTCGCCGGTGCCGACCTCCTGCTGGCGGGCTCGCCCGTTCGCGGTCTCGTCGGCGACGACGTCGAGGGTGACCTGTGCGGCGGCCCGGGCACCGCGTGCGGTGTCGAGCCGGGACTGTTCGAGGTAGACGTCGAGCGAGTAGCCGGTGTCGGTCCGCTTGGCGACGGCCCGGCAGCCCGGGTCGGGCTGGACCTCGTCGGCGAACGCGCGCAGGTCGTCGAGCGTCGCGCCCTGGACCCGGACCCGGAGGACGGGGTCGCCGTCCTCCGGGACCGGGTCGGTCGACGCGACCGGCGGCTGGTCCACCGGTGCGCCGGGCTGGTCCGCGGGCGTGCCGGGTGCGACGTCGCGGGGGTCGTCCGGGGGCACGC
>NZ_BONK01000036.1 GCF_016862675.1 Cellulomonas chitinilytica
CGGGTTCGGCCCCCGGGCGATCATCACTGCCGGGTGAGGAGAGCTTTGCTCTATCTCCTGAGCTACAGGCGCAAGGGTCCAGGCAGCAATGCAGTCAGAACATCGATGCGGTCATCGAGGTTCAGTCGTCACAGCCACGCCGTCCCGAGGACCACCTCGCGCGGGACCACTTCGCTCGTGTTGCGCGTTCGAAGCGAACCCGACCGGCTTTGGTGAAGGACGAGCGGGGGGGTCGTCGCCCGTGATGTGTCGTCGATCCTTCGCCTGAGACCCGCCGTCCGGTCAGGACGAGGCTGCCGCCATTGCCGCGCTCGTGTCCCGCAGCGCGGCGCTGTACCGGTCGCTCGCTGCGAGGAACGTCGTGGCGTCGAACTCCCAGCACGCGGCAACCATGTCCTCGTAGGCGGTCAGTGCGGAGTCCCACGCGGCGGCCACGTTGACCTCCGCCGGCTGGTCTGCGGCGCGCGCGGACGTGGCGAGGTCGTGGGCGGCCTGGCATCCAGCAGTGCTCCGATACCAGTCCGCTCCAAGAGTCGTCACGCCCGACGTGAAGTCGGTCATCGGGCCGTGGCTCCACTCACTGATGGTCAGGCCGTCGGCGACGGCCGGGGTGGGCGACGCGGCAGGGGGCAGCATCTCAGCGGATGAGCACCCTGTGAGGACGCCGGCAGCGACCGCGGTGACGACCAGAGCTCGGGCGAGGCACATCGGCGCGGCCTTTCGATGGGGTGACGTTCCGCCGTCGGTATCGACACGGCCGCGTCTCGGCATGAGCGGCAGCACAAGGTTCGTCGACCTGATGGCGGCCGCGCGTGCGACGTGGCCCGGCCGGGCAGGGCTGGCGTCCGGATCCCCGGCGCCGCGCGGGACGGCCCGATCCCGGGCGTATCCTCGACGGGTCCCCCGCACCGCTGCCGTCCCCGGACGTGCACGTGCCGCGAGCGCTCGGGGGCACCCGAGAAGGTGATCCGATGACCCGCGCGCCCGCCCGCTCCTCGGGTGCGCCCGCCGTCGTCTTCACCGCCGCGGTCGTCGCGTACTTCGTCGGGGTCACCCACCGCACGGCCCTCGGTGTCGCGGGCGTCGAGGCGGCGGCA
>NZ_BONK01000037.1 GCF_016862675.1 Cellulomonas chitinilytica
GTGCTCGGCGGGCACGGCATCACCGCGTGGGGCGCCACCTCGTCCGAGGCCGAAGCGCGGTCGCTCGAGATCATCCGGTCTGCGGAGGCGTTCATCGCTGAGCGCGCCACCACTCGTTCCGAGCACCCCTTCGGCCCGACGCGGCCCGGCTACACGGCTTTGCCCGAGTCGGAGCGCCGCGATCGCGCGGCGGCTCTCGCGCCCGTGATCCGTGGGCTGGCCTCAACCGACCGGCCGCAGGTCGGCCACTTCAACGACTCGCCCGTCGTCCTCGCATTCACCGCTCGCGAGCAGCTCGCGCGACTCGCCGACCTCGGGACCTCCTGTCCGGACCATTTCCTGCGGACCAAGGTCAAGCCGCTGGTCGTCGATCTGCCTGCGTCTGCCCCGCTGGAGGACGTCGTCGCGCGTCTCGAAGAGCTGCACAAGGAGTACCGCGCCGAGTACCAGGCGTACTACGACCGGCACGCCACCCCCGACAGCCCCGCGATCCGCGGCGCCGATCCCGCGATCGTGCTGGTGCCCGGCGTCGGCATGTTCTCGTTCGGCAAGGACAAGCAGACCGCCCGCGTCGCCGGCGAGTTCTACGTCAACGCCATCAACGTCATGCGCGGCGCCGAGACCATCTCCACCTACGCGCCCATCGACGAGGCCGAGAAGTTCCGCATCGAGTACTGGGCGCTCGAAGAGGCCAAGCTCGCCCGGATGCCCGCGCCCAAGCCCCTCGCCACCCGCGTCGCCGTCGTCACGGGAGCGGGTTCTGGGATCGGCAAGGCGATCGCCGAGCGTCTCGCCGCCGAGGGCGCCTGCGTGGTGATCGCCGACCTCAACCTCGAAGCGGCACAGACCGTCGCCGACGAGCTGGGCGGCGCGGATGTCGCGCTCGCCGTCCAAGCGGACGTCACCTCGGAGGATGCCGTCGCGGGCCTGATCAAGGCCGCGTCGCTCGCGTTCGGCGGCGTCGACCTCGTCGTCAACAACGCCGGGCTGTCGATCTCCAAGCCGCTACTCGATACCACTGCCAAGGACTGGGACCTGCAGCACGACGTCATGGCCCGCGGGTCGTTCCTCGTCGCGCGCGAGGCGGCCCGCG
>NZ_BONK01000038.1 GCF_016862675.1 Cellulomonas chitinilytica
CTCGGGCAAAATGCATTCTGGGCGAGCGCGGAGGGCTTTCTTGCGCTCCCGGCGGAATGCTTCGAGCGGTGGCCCGACGTCGTTCGTGCGGGTCGATCCCGCGCGCTGCCGGCTGGCGAGGGCCGGATCTCGTGCTGCGCGGACGAGCCGTGGGGCGGCGTCCTTGTCACCGCGCGGCCGGGCGTACTGAACCGGGTGTCCCGAGGGTGTTCCGGTCAGTTGTGTCGCAGGTGACGTGGGTGTGGCGCACCGTGGGTCGGGGTTCGAGGCCCCGGGATGAGAGCATGGAACGTTGGTCAGGTCGAGGAGAGCAGTCACACGATGAACAGCGACAACGGCGCGGGGCGCACCCCTGACCGACGGCACACCGGCGACAGCGGTCGCGGCTCAGGCCCGAGCGGTCGGAGCGAGGGACGCGGAGGCGAGGGCCGTTCGTCGAAGGGTTCCGGTGGTGGGCTCCCGCGTACCGGCGGGAAGGACTCCGGACGTGGGCGTCAGGGTACGGCCCCCGCGTGGGTCCGGGACTCCCGGGGCCAGGGTCGTGGTGACTCGCGCCAGGCATACGAGCGCGGGAGCGGCGAGCGTTCGGGCGGCGGCAGCGGCGAGGGTCGCGGCGGTGCCGGCTGGTCGGGGGCAGCTGGCCGGACGGGTGGTTCGTCCTCGTGGTCGGAGAGGGGCAACCGCCCGTCGGCGGACCGACGCGGTGCGCCGGGCGGCTCGCGAGGCGGTGACGCCGGCGGGGCGTCGTCCGGTGACCGTGGCGGGCGGCCCTACGCGCCCCGTGACGATCGTGGTGGCGGGCGGTCCGGTGAGACCGGTGCCCCTCGCTCGTCGTGGTCGAGCGGTGGGCGTCCGAGCTCGGGAGGCGATCGGTCACGCTGGTCGACCGGTGGGGGAGCAGGAACGGGCGACGGTCGACGGAGCAGCGGCCAGGGCGCACGAGACGCCGGCCCGCGCGCTCCTTACGGTGCGTCGCGACCGCCTCGCTCGGGTGACGCG
>NZ_BONK01000039.1 GCF_016862675.1 Cellulomonas chitinilytica
CGACCCCCAGCCCGGCGTCTGCCGGACGAGCGCGATGTCGGTCAGGCCGTTGCCGTTGAAGTCCCCGGTGATCAGCTTGACCCCCGGCTGGTTCGCCCAGGACGGGATGAAGTCCGGCCCGGCCGCGCCGTTCGTGATGTTCCAGCCACCGTTGCCGTCGGCGAAGGCCACCGGGATGGACCCCCACCCGGGTGTCTGGCGGACGAGCGCGATGTCGGTCAGGCCGTTGCCGTTGAAGTCGCCGGTCACGATCTTCACGCCCGGCTGGTTCGCCCAGGACGGGATGAAGTCGGGGTCCGCGGCACCGTTGGTGATGTTCCAGCCGCCGGCCCCGTCGGCGAACGCAATCGGGATCGACCCCCACCCGGGCGTCTGCCGCACGAGCGCGATGTCGGTGAGCCCGTTGCCGTTGAAGTCGCCGGTCACGATGCGCACCCCGGGCTGGTTCGCCCACGACGGGATGAAGTCCGGCCCGGCCGCGCCGTTCGTGATCGTCCAGCCACCAGCCCCGTCGGCGAACGCGATCGGGATCGACCCCCACCCGGGCGTCTGGCGGACCAGGGCGATGTCCGTCAGCCCGTTGCCGTTGAAGTCACCGGTCACGATCTTCACGCCCGGCTGGTTCGCCCACGACGGGATGAAGTCGGGGTCCGCGGCACCGTTCGTGATCGTCCAGTTCCCGGCCCCGTCGGAGAACGCCACCGGGATCGACCCCCACCCCGGCGTCTGCCGCACGAGCGCGATGTCGGTGTACCCGTTGCCGTTGAAGTCGCCCGCCACGATCCGCACCCCGGGCTGGTTCGCCCAGGTCGGGATGAAGTCCGGACCCGCACCGCCGTTGGTCACGATCCAGCCACCGGCACCGTCGGCCGCCGCGA
>NZ_BONK01000040.1 GCF_016862675.1 Cellulomonas chitinilytica
ACCTCACCAGCCACCGTCGCCCCCTCCATGTTTCTCGTCGTGCCCGCAGCGCCGGACCCCGTCGGGATCCGGCGCTGCGGGTGAAGCTCGGTACCGCTCAGCCGTGCTGGTTCACCAGCGGGCGGCGTTGGACCGCTCGGTCGACTGGTAGTCCTCACCCGAGGTCGACACCGCGCGGCCGACGTCGGCCAGCAGCGCCTTCATGTCCGTGATCGCCGCGGTCCACTTCGCGCGGGCGGCCTCGTAGGACGCGGCAGCCTCACCGGACCAGTTCGCGCGCAGCGGCGCCAGCGAGGAGTCCATGTCGTTCAGCTGCGCCTCGATCTGGTTGGCACCAGAGGCGATGTCCGCAGCAGCGGTGGCCAGACCACCGAAGTTCACCTTCAGGTCGCTCATCAGCGTCCCCTTCTCTCGTCTACGGGTATCGGGGATCAGCCCAGGCGACCCTGCAGCCGCGAGAACTGCGACTGCTGGGCGTCGTCAGACGCGACATAGGCGGACTGCGAGGCCTGCAGGTTCGCCTCGAACTCGTTCAGCGCGGACACGATCTTGGCCGCGTCCTCACGCCAGCGCGTCATCAACGCGGTGAACGCGACCGCACCGGCGCCCTGCCAGTGCGACCCGATCCCGGCCAGCTTGCCCTCCAACGAGCTCAGCTCCCGCTGCAGCTCGCCACGCGAACGCGCGACCACATCGGCACCAGCCTTGAGCGCACCATCAGCCGCAGCAACCTCGGCAGCCATGACACCTCCCCTGCACACGACCCAGCGGGCCGACCCGGACGCCCGCCGGACGGCGACGCCACCCCCGGCGGAACACCGGGAACCGCGACGACCTTAGGCGATCC
>NZ_BONK01000041.1 GCF_016862675.1 Cellulomonas chitinilytica
GAAGATGCGGGTGCCCCACGTCGTCAGCTGGGACGGGTTGAAGCTCGTCACCATGTCGAGGTACTCGACGCCGCCGCCGTTCCCGGACCACGACCAGCCGTAGTAGCCGATGCCCCGCTTGACCGCCTCGGACATGATCGTGTCCTCGTCGGGGTCGCCGTCCGAGTGCATGTTGCCGAACTCGCCGATGACGAGCGGCAGGTTCTTCGACTTGAACGCGTCGAGGTACGTCGTGATCGTCGAGGCGTTGTTGTAGACGCCGTACATGTGCACCGAGAACAACGTGTTCGCGTCCGGGTCCGCGGCGGCCACGGTCGCGGCGTTGTCGCGCATGATGCCGGCCCAGTCCTGACCCCACGACGGGGCGTCGACCACGATGTTGTGGTGCAGACCGGCCGCGCGGATCTTCTTGATGGCCGCCGACGTGTCCGACGCCCAGCCCGCGTTCACCGACGCCGTGTTGCCGTAGGGCTCGTTGCCGATGTTGATCTGGACGTAGTCCTCCTGGCCCTTGAGGACCGAGGCCAGGCTGACCCAGTAGTTCGCGGCGGTGTCGAGCGTGACCGCACCGCTCTGCTCGCCGTACCCCGTCGTGTCGTGGTCCTCGAGCATGCAGATGAGCTTGTTCGCCTTGCACAGGCTGATGATGTTCGCGACGTCGGTGGCGTCGTTCTTCGTCCAACGGTCACCGCCCGACAGGACCACCCGCAGCGCGTTCGCACCCGCCG
>NZ_BONK01000042.1 GCF_016862675.1 Cellulomonas chitinilytica
CGAGCACGCGCTGGCCCCAGGCCGACTTGTTCGCCGGGTTGAAGCTCAGCACCATGTCGAGGATCGGGTCGGTGTTGCCCGACCACGACCAGCCGTAGTAGCCGATGTTCCGCTTCACGGCCTCGGACATCACGGTGTCCATGTCGACGTTCGAGGAGTTCGCGCGGTACCCGAACTCGCCGACGATCAGGGGCAGGCCCTTCGCCTTGAACGCGTCCAGGTAGGACGTGATCGTCGAGGCGCTCGAGTAGACGTCGTACATGTGGATCGAGAACAGCGTGTTCGCGTCCGGGTCGGCCGCGGCGACCGTCGAGGCGGCGTCGCGCATGACGTTCTTCCAGTCCTGACCCCACGCCGGCGCGTCGACCACGATGTTGTGGTGCAGGCCCGCGTTGCGCAGCTTCTGGATCGCCGCGGACGTGTCCGACGCCCACTTGAGGTTCGCGGTGTCGTTGTTGCCGAACGGCTCGTTGCCGATGTTGATCTGGATGTAGTCCTCCTGGCCCTTGAGGACCGAGGCCAGCGAGATCCAGTAGTTCGCCGCCGTGTCGAGGCTCGCCGCGGCGCCTTCCTCGCCGTAGCCGGTGGTGTCGTGGTCCTCGAGCATGCAGATCAGCTTGTTCGCCTTGCACAGGCTGATGATGTTCGCGACGTCGGTGGCGTCGTTCTTCGTCCACCGCGTGCCGTCCGAGAGGACCACCCGCAGCGCGTTCGCACCCGCGG
>NZ_BONK01000043.1 GCF_016862675.1 Cellulomonas chitinilytica
CAACCGTGCGGTCGGCCCGGTCGTCACCGTCGGCGGCCGTGCGCGGACGGCACCACGTCACCAGGTGTCGTCGTCCGGGGTGTCGAGGGTGACCTGGGGGCGGGCGTCGCGTGAGCCGGCGCGGCCGGTGGCCGAGACGGGGTTGTCGTCGTCGTCGAGGCCGAGGTCGGGGGCCATGTAGCCCAACGAGTTACGGCGACGCTTGGAGGACTGCCCCCCACCGCCACCACCACCGCCGGCCATCGGCGCACCCGCGCCACCGGCGCGCGCACCGGCCGCGGTGCCCGCACCGGGCCCCTGCGCACCGGCGACCAGCGACGAGGACCCGGTCAGCGACGACCCGGAACCCGCGCCGCGGGCACCACCGAGCGTCCCACCCGCACCGGCCCCGAGCGGGCCACCCAGACCGCCCGGCAGGCTCGACCCGCCGCGCGCACCACCGAGACCGGCACCGGTCCCCCCGGTGAGCGCTCCAGCGCCGAGGCGACCCATCGCACCCGAGCCGAGCAGCGCACCACCCACCGTCGCCGCAC
This sequence comes from Cellulomonas chitinilytica, assembly GCF_016862675.1. Classification (GTDB taxonomy): domain Bacteria; phylum Actinomycetota; class Actinomycetes; order Actinomycetales; family Cellulomonadaceae; genus Cellulomonas; species Cellulomonas chitinilytica. The sequence continues at coordinate 534 of NZ_BONK01000043.1, forward strand.
CGGCCAGCCCACCGCCCAGCGTCGGGTTCCCACCGCCGAGACCGCCACCGGTCCCACCGCCCGAG
>NZ_BONK01000044.1 GCF_016862675.1 Cellulomonas chitinilytica
CCGCGCCGAGCGCGACGGCTGCCGCCACGGCGGCGGACAGCAGGGGAAGTCGAGACCTCATGAACATCCTCGTTCCTGGGTGTCGGGCGGCCGCGGGCGCGCGACCGCCTCGTGGTTCGGTGCGGCCCCCGGGCGGCGGGCCGCACGTCGTGCAGCAGGACGTGGGCCCCGACCGGTTCCGGCGGGGCCCACGTCCTCACGTCAGGCGCAGGTGACCGTGACGGTGCCGGTGGGGACGGTGCCGTTGGCGACGAAGCCGTACTCGGCGGTGGCGCCGGCGCCGAGCAGCCCGTTCCAGGCGGCGTTGGAGACGGTGACGGTGGAACCGGACGTGGAGTAGGTGCCCGACCAGCCGGACTGGATCGCGCTGCCGGAGGGCAGGGTGAACGCGGTGGTCCAGGAGCTGATCATGGCGTTGCCGGCCTTGACGGTGACGGAGGCCTGGTAGCCGCCGGGCCAGCTGTTGAGCACCTTGAAGGAGGCGGTGCACTTGCCGCCCGGGTTCGACGTCGGGGTGGGGGTCGGCGTCGGCGTCGGGGTCGGGGTGACCGTCGGCGTCGGCGTCGGCGTCGGCGTC
>NZ_BONK01000045.1 GCF_016862675.1 Cellulomonas chitinilytica
GGCCGTGTCGTCGAACGAGACCGGCAACAACAACGGCTACTTCTACTCGTTCTGGACCGACAGCCCCGGCACCGTCTCGATGAACCTCGGCTCGGGCGGCAACTACTCCACGAGCTGGTCCAACACCGGCAACTTCGTCGCCGGCAAGGGCTGGTCCACCGGCGGGCGCAAGACCGTCAGCTACTCCGGCTCGTTCAACCCCTCCGGCAACGCCTACCTCGCCCTGTACGGCTGGACCACCAACCCGCTCGTCGAGTACTACATCGTCGACAACTGGGGCACCTACCGGCCCACCGGCACCTTCATGGGCACCGTCAGCTCCGACGGCGGCACCTACGACATCTACCGCACCCAGCGCGTCAACCAGCCCTCCATCCAGGGCACCGCGACCTTCTACCAGTACTGGTCCGTGCGCCAGTCCAAGAAGACCGGCGGCACCATCACCACCGGCACCCACTTCGACGCCTGGGCCTCCAAGGGCATGAACCTCGGCAGCCACAACTACATGATCATGGCCACCGAGGGATACCAGTCCTCCGGCAACTCCAACATCACCGTCGGCGAAGGCTCCAAC